>NZ_UAVD01000026.1 GCF_900460065.1 Streptomyces griseus
GGCTCGGTACTGGGTCCTGTCGTCACACTGCCGTCGTCGCCCGAAGGGCGGCCCTGCGGGGTCAGGTGCGTGCTCCCGGTGTGCCGGGGGCGGGTCCTCGTACGGGACGTACCCGGGCCGGTGCCCGGTCCGGCGAGAGCACGTGCACGGCCGCGCGGGGCAGGCGGCAGTTCGACGACAGGGCCTAGCGGATTTCGGGGTCTCCCGGGCAGGCGGTCAGATCGGGTGGGAGGCTTCCCTCCTCCTTGCGGGTGAGGTCGCGGGCGACGGTGCCGCAGAGGGCGCTGATCGCGGTGGCCGGGGCGATGTGGTGCCACAGCCGTACGTTGGCGCTGACGGTGGCGAGGGAGTCTCCGTCGGGACTGAACACCAGGGAATGCACGGCCCCGTCATGGCCGGTGATGGTAGCCGTGCTCCTGGCGGTTGCCACATCCCACAACCGGACGGTCCCTTCGGCGCCGGCGGTGGCGAGGGTCTCCCCGCTGGGGCTGAACGCCACCAGGTCCACGCTGGAGGTGTGACCGGTGAGGGTGGCGGTGTGCCCGCCCGTGCGTACGTCCCACAGCCGGACGGTCCTGTCGGTGAGGGCGGTGGTGGCGAGGGTGCCTCCGTCCGGGCTGAACACCACCGCGTCCACGGACGCGGGGGCCGGGCCGGAGTCTTCCCGGTCGCCCTCGTAGTGGCCGACGTGACCGGTGAGGGTGGCCGTGTTCCTGCCGGTGTCCGCGTCCCACAACCGGGCGGTGCCGTCCTCCCCGGCGCTGGCAAGCGTGTCACCTCCCGGACTGAACACCACCGAGGCCACGGGCGCGGTGTGCCCGGTGAGGGTGGCGGTGTTCCTGCCCGTGCCTACGTCCCACAGGCGAACGGTCCCGTGGTTCCCAGCGGTGGCGAGAGTCTCACCGTCGGGGCTGAACACCACCGCGTTCACGAACTGCGGGTCGCCGGTCAGGGAGGCGGTCTTCCTGCCGGTGTCCGCCTCCCACAGGTGAACACCGGACTCGGACTCGGCCGCAGTGGCGAGAACCTCTCCGTCCGGGCTGAACACCATCTCGTCCACGGGCCCGGTCAGGGAGGCAATCATCCTGCCGGTGTCCGCCTCCCACAGGTGAACACCGGACTCGGACTCGGACTCGGCCGCAGTGGCGAGAACCTCCCCGTCCGGGCTGAACACCATCTCGTCCACGGGCCCGGTCAGGGAGGCGATCATCCTGCCGGTGTCCGCCTCCCACAAGCGGGCGGTCCGGTCTTTCCCCCTGGTGGCGAGAGTCTCCCCGTCCGGGCTGAACACCACCGCGTCCACCGCCCCGTCATGGCCGGTGAGGGTAGCGGTGTTCGTGCTGGTGTCCGCCTCCCACAGCCGTGCGGTCCCGTCCTCGCTGCCGGTAGCGACAGCGGCTCCGTCAGGGCTGAACGCCACCGAGCCCACCGATCCCAGGTGAGCGGCGAAGGCGGCGGCGCTCACGTCCCAGACCTGGACGGTCGCGTCGTTGCCGGCGGTGGCGAGAGTCTCCCCGTCAGGACTGAACACCACCGCGTTCACCCACGCGCTGTGCCCGGTGAGGGTGGCGGTGACTTCACGGGTGCTCACGTCCCACAACCGGGCGGTGCTGTCGCTGCCGGCGGTGGCGAGAGTCTCCCCGTCAGGACTGAACACGACCGATGTCAGCCGGTCGCTGTGGCCGGCGAAGGTGGCCGTGATCCTACCGGTGTCCGCGTCCCACAACCGGGCGGTCCTGTCGCTGCCGGCGGTGGCGAGAGTCTCCCCGTCAGGACTGAACACCACCGCGTCGCCGTCGCCGCCGGAGAGGGTGGCCTTGTTCCTGCCGGTGTCCGTGTCCCACAACCGTACGAGCCCGGCGGTAGCGGTGGCGAGGGTGTCCCCGTCGGGACTGAACACCGGCGCACGGCTGGGGACGGGGAGAGTGGCGGCGCTCTCGCCGGTGGCCACATCCCACAGGCGGACGCTCCCGACGGAATTCCCGGGGCCGCCTCCCGTCTCGGGCACGGAGGCGGAGCCGGCGGTCGCGAGAGCGTCTCCGTCGGGACTGAACACCACCGCGTCCACGCCCTCGGTATGGCCGGTGAGCGTAGCGGTGTCCCTGCCGGTGGCCACATCCCACAACCGGACGGTCCCGTCCTCCCCACCGGTGGCGAGGGTGTCTCCGTCAGGGCTGAACGCCACCGCGTTCACGGGCTTCGTGTGGCCGGCAAAAGTGGCGACGTCCCGGCCGACGGTCACGTCCCACAGCCGGACGGTCCCATGGCCGCCCCCCATGGCCAGGACGGCGCTGTCGGGACTGAACGCCACCGACGTCACGGGCGCGGCGAAAGTCGCGGTCTTCCTGCCCGTGGCCATGTCCCACAACCCGACGCCGTCGAAAGCGCCTGCGGCGAGGGTGCGGCCGTCGGGGCTGAACACCACCGACTTCACGGGCCTTGAGTCGTTGATGCTGCGCCGCAGGGGAACGGCGGCAGCGGCTCTGAGGGCGTCGGCGGCCTCAGAGGTCGGGCTGGTGCGGTAGGCCGCGATCGCGAGGCGCGAGGCGAGGTTCGGTTCGGTGCCGAGCAAGGATGTGGATTCAGCGCTGAACTGCCTTGACCGGGACATCAGTTGCTGTTCCTGAACGGCCTGCTTGGCCTCGACGGCGGCCCGCCACTGGAAGATCGCCACGCCCGACGCGATCAGGGCGAGAGCGAGCATGGTCGCCAGCACGGTGTTGAGCCGCCTGCTCCGCCGCATGGCGGCCTGCTCGCGGTGCCGGCCCGCGTCGAGGAATCGCGCCAGCTCGGTCGGCAGACGGCGGTGTCGCTCCCAGTCCGTACCCTCGGCGAGGAGTGTTCCGGCGGGCAGGTCCTCCAGTTCCCGGTGCTTCTGCCAGCGGGCGTGCGACGTGCGGGCGCGGTGCAGCCAGCCGTGGAACCGGGCGTCCTGCTCGGCCCAGCGGCGCAGCTCGGGCCAGTCACGGATCAGCGTGTCGTGGATCAGTTCGGCCATCGGTGTCCCGACCGATCCGTCGGCGGCCCTCGGCTCGTGCACCCGGTCGGTGGTGATGATGCGATGCCGGGAGAGAACCTCCAGCACCGCGTCGACGGCTTCCAGTGCCTCGGGCGTACCGTCGGCGGCTGAGAGTTCCCGCAGTTCGAGAAGCGGAAACCGCTGGCGTGCCGCGGGGATGTTCAGAGCCTCGTCAGCGGGGCGCACCAGCGCTGTGAGGGCGCGTTGGGCGATGAGCCGCTGTGGGTCGTCCAGTTCGCGCAGAGCGGCCCCGCACCAGTCGGCGAGGGCCCCGGTCACGGCGCCGATACGGCGGTAGGCGTCGTGGGTGAGCATGCCGTCGTGGTCCAGGCGGCGATCCCACAGCTGGCTGAGCGCGACTTCGAGCATCGGCAGCACGGTGACCGGCGCCTCGCGGGCCCCCGCGGTGCGCGGGTTGAGTGCCAGGACGTCGGAAACGATCTGCGGTGCCAGACCCGCCTCGAAGGCGACCTTCAAGTCGGCGGCCGGTCCGGTGACGATCGCGTTGAGGTCCGCGCTGGTGAGCGTGGCGGGCACATTGAGCACACCGCGTGTTTTCAGCGCCGCCCGCAGCAGTTCGGGAGCCAGGGCGGACAGCCGCGGATAGAAGTCGTCGCGCATGACGATGACGAGCACCACATCGGCGGCCTCAAGGGACCGGATCGCGCCGGTGATCGTGGCGAGGGCCGCCGTCAGGGGTTCGGTGGAGGGTGCGAGGATCTCTTCGAACTGGTCGATGACCAGCACCGTGCGCACGGGGTCCGGGCCGTCCCCCGGTGAACCGGTCGCTGCCGGCCGGACTCCCGAGGGGGCGGTCGCGGGCAGACCCGCTTGTTCGAGGACGGCCGGCAGGTCCGGGCCGGGCCGCGCGACCACCTGACGCCAGCGGTCGCTGCCCGGCACTTCCCCGCGCGCCAGCGCGGGCAGGAGACCGGCCTGAACCAGCGAGGACTTTCCCGCTCCGGAGGGTCCGAGCAACAGCACGGTCCGCTCCCCGCCCGCGAGTGCGTCCACGAGCCGGCGCACCGCGTCCTCGCGGCCGTGGAACCAGCGGGCCTGCTCGCTCGTGAACGGCGCCAACGCCTGGTAGGGCGAGACGTCGAGCACCCGGAGCGCGGGCCAGGCATCGCGCAGAACCTCGGCCGGCGTGGCGTAGGCGATGCCGTGTCCCCGGTCGTGACCGTCGGGGGCCGTGATGGCGCTGACCATGCCGACCACCCGGCCGGCCACCTCGTCGAGCACGGGTCCGCCGCTGAACCCGGTGGTCAGATCGTTGGCGCCGGTCAGCTGCAGCATGTCGTCGGCGCTGTCCGGGGCCGGTAGCAGTCCGAGAACCTCGGCGGAACCGAAGTGCCCGTCCGGCGGTGCCTGGACGGGGAAGCCGAGCGAGCGCACCTGGCGTCCGGCGCAGCCCGCCGACGATCCCAGCGACAGCGGGACCACGCCCGCCGGCACCTCGTCCAGCAGGACCAGCGCGATGTCCTGCTCGTCCGGGGCGCGCCATCCTTCCTCCAGCACCCGTCCCCGGGGCGACGGGACGCCGGACACGCGCGGGAAGACCAACTGCACCGCGTCCCCGGGCCCGT
The DNA here is from genome assembly GCF_900460065.1 of Streptomyces griseus. GTDB lineage: Bacteria > Actinomycetota > Actinomycetes > Streptomycetales > Streptomycetaceae > Streptomyces > Streptomyces griseus. Next base: position 4,606 of record NZ_UAVD01000026.1, read on the forward strand.
AACCGCCGTCGGCCAGGACGTGTGCGCAACTGATCAGCAGGTTCTCGCCGATCAGGAAGCCCGTCCCCAGCACGGATCCGTCCCCGTCGCGGACCTGGGCGACCGCGGCAGTCAGCACATCGGCCGTGCGCGCGTCCCGGGTGGTTCCCACGAGGTCACTCCGCCGCGGCGTCCGGCGCTTGCGCGGTACCGGAGCCGGCGTCTTCCCTGTTCCAGGTCATCTTCACGGTCAGATGGCAGTTGACAGCCGTCTTGGTGATCACCACACCGGCCTCGGTACCGAGGTCGACCCCGAACTCGACCTCCAGCTCCGTCGGCCCCGCGTCGCGCAACCGGGTCAGCACGCTGCGGGCCATGTCCGTGACCGGCTCCAAGGCCGCGCTCAGTCCCGTCGGCAGCTCCCGGATCGCCTCACCGACCCGGCCCGCCTTCACCGGCCCGGCCGCACCGTCCGCGGCCTCGACCAGGATCGAGCCTCCGCCGTCCAGTTGCACCCGTGCCAACTGCTGGCCCATCAGATTCCCCTCGCTCCCGCCCGAACGCGACCACACGACAAGCTACGCGCGCCCGGGCGGCGGGGAGGAGAAACAGGACAACTCGGAGAGGGGGTTCTGTGCTGGACTCAGCGGGACCATCCGGCCGCGGAGGGGGACGTACGGTTCCTGGGCCCGCCGTAGAGGCGCCCCCGACGCCCGCGCGGAACCCGGTCCACGTCGGACGGTCGTGCCGCGCCGCCCGGGCCTCGACGCCGAAACGGGGGTGCGCCCGGCGTGAGCCGGACACACCCCCGTTTCGGGTGGGGTCCTCGGGGATCCTCAGCGGCCCTCGCGGGCCGGTGAGGGGCGGTACGACATCAGCAGCTCAGGTTCGGACCCGTGGTGGTGCCGAGGATCTGGGTGAACTGCGTGAACTTGTTGATGCGGCTCTGGACCTGCGCCGGGTTGCCGCCGTTGCACTCCAGAGCGCCGTTGATCGAGCGGATCGTCTCGCCGAAGCCGGCGTTGTTGACGATGGCGTTGTGCGGGGTCATGGTGCCGGGGCCGTTCTGGGAGTTCCAGTACCAGAGGCCGGTCTTCCACGCCACGGCCGGGTCCTGCTCCACCAGGTAGGGGTTGGCGAGCAGGTTGATGCCCAGGGCGTCACCGGCCGCCTTGTAGTTGAAGTTCCAGCTCAGCTGGATCGGGCCGCGGCCGTAGTAGGCGGCCTGGCCGGCCGGGCAGCCGTACGACTGCGTGGTGTCGCAGTAGTGCGGGTAGTTCGCCTCGTTGACTTCCTTGATGTAGAACAGTCCGCCGGTCTCGTGGCTGACGTTGGCGAGGAAGGCCGCGGCCTCGCGCTTCTTCACCTCGTCGCTGCCGGTCTTGGCGAAGGCCGGGTAGGCGCTCAGGGCGTCGGTGAGGCCCTTGTAGGTGTAGAAGGCGTTCCGGTTCGGGAACATCTGGTTGAACTGGGCCTCGCTGACGACGAAGCCGTTGTTGCCGCCCGGGCCCTCACCGCCGGTGCCACACGCACCCTTGTCGGCCCAGACGTCCGACGTGCCGGGACGCTCGTTCTGGGTCCACCACTTGGCGGTGTAGTTACGGCCGTTGTACGAGACCGTGCCGCCGTTCGTGTAGACGGAGGAGGAGCTCCAGGCCGTGGCGCAGGTGGCCGCCTGCGCGGTGGTGGCGGGAAGAACGATGAGCGCCGCGACGATCGCGCCGAGCGCGACCAGCAGACTCATGACACGTCGATACACGTGATCACACTCCTTGGACGCGGCGCGACGTCCGGCCTGCGCCGCCGGTGGGGGTGCCGATACTCAAGCGAGGATGGTCTGGACCTGTCAAGGTCTAGACCATCCTCGAAGAAGGTGCCGGTGCCACCAGTTTCGGCCATCGCGGCCCGGGAGGATCACGTCAAGAGGGCCCTCAACAGCGCCTATTCCGGAGGGAGTCCATCCGGATCGCCCGCGAACGGAGGGGGAACCGAAGGTAAAATCTTCCGGCCCGCCCAGCATGCGGACGACCCCGGCGACCCGGCGACCCGGGGGCGCCGCTCAGCAGGTGAGCCCGGCTCCCGGGGCCACCCCGACGATGCCGGTGATGCGCTCGTACCGCTCCACCCGCGCGGTCACCGAGCCCGGGTTGCCGCCGTCGCACTCCAGGGCCCCGTTGAGCGAACGGATCGTCTCGCCGAAGCCGGCGCCGCCCACCATCGCGTCGTGGGACGTCATGGTGCCGGGGCCGTTCTGGGTGTTCCAGTACCAGAGGGCCGTGGCCCAGGCGACGGACGGATCCCGCTCGACCAGCCAGGGATCGTTGAGCAGGTCGAGCCCGAGGGCGTCCCCGGCCGCCTTGTAGTTGAAGTTCCAGCTGAACATGATCGGGCCGCGCCCGTAGTACGCCTCGCGCCCCGCCGGGCAGCCGAAGGGCTGGGTGTCGTCGCACTTGCGCCAGTAGTTGGCCTCGTTGATCTCCTTGACGTACTTCAGCCCCACCGACTCGAAGTCCGCGTGCGTCAGGAACGCCGCCGCCTCGCGGGCCCGCGTCTGCGGCGTACCGACGTTGGCGAAGCGCGGGTAGGCGTGCAGCGCGTCGATCAGGCCCTGGTACGTGTAGAAGGGGTCGCGGTCCGGGAAGATCGCGTCGAACTCCTCCTCGCCGATGACGAAGTCGGAGACCCCTCCCGTACAGGCGCCCCGGTCCGACCACGCGGAGCCGGCGCCCGGATTCTCGCCCCGCGTCCACCACTTGGCGCTCCAGTTGCGCCCGTGGTGGGAGACCGTGTCCCCGGCCCGGTAGTCGGCCGAGGCGCTGTGGAGCGGCGCGCAGGGCCCGGCGGCGGGGGCGGCGGCCGTCGCGGCCGGGGCCGCCGTCACGAGGGCGGCGGCGAGGACGGCGAGGGCCGCCGGGACGGTCAGGAACCTCTTGGCACGAGCGATGCGATCGATGCGGTTCAGGGCTGCTCACTCCTTCGGCACGGCACACCGAGCACCCCGGCAGGCCGACATGACGGGCCACCAGCCAAGCCCGCATGGTCTGAACCTGTCAAGGTCTAGACCAGACGACCAGACGACCAGACGGCCGGGCTGCCGGGCGGTCCGGGCGGTCCGGGCCGACGCCGCGCGGTGGCGACCGGGGGCCGGCTCAGCGACGGCGGCCGGCGACCCCGTCCAGGAAGAGGCCGAGCTTGCGCTCGAACCAGGCCGCGGGCGAGCCCGCGACGGCGTCGGCCAGCACCCCGCGCAGCCGCGGGTCGAAGGTGTGCATCCACGGGCCGATCAGCTCACGACGGCGCCTGCGGGCCGCCTCGATCGCCGCGCCGGCCCCGCCGTCGGAGCCGTCGTCCGGCCCGGACTCACCGCCCGGCCCGGAGCCGCCGCTCGAACCGGGGTCGCCACCGGGCTCACCGTCGTCGCTCCCCTGCGGAAGGACGGCGAGGAACGCCTGGGTGACCAACTCCGCCAGCATGTCCATGATGAGCACCGAGTCCTCGGCGGAGAACCCGTAGCCGAGGAGCGCGACCCCCGTCCGGTTCTCCCGCCCCACCAGCCCGGGGCCGGTGAGCCGGAGCGCGGTGACCTCCTGCGCCAGCCCGGGGTGGGCGGCGAACAACCGCCAGTGCGCCCACGCGGTCGCCGTGAGGAAGGCGCGCCAGTCGTCGTCGGGTTCCGGCCACTCGATGGCGTCCACGGCACGGTCGGCCGCGGCGGCGGCGAGCGCGTCACGGCTGGGGAAGTACCGGTAGAGCGTCGAGTGGGAGATGCCCAGCCGTTCGGCGACGGCCGGCATCGTCAGCCGGGCGAACCCGATGCCGAGCGCCGCGGCGATGATCGCCTCCCGGTCGGCCATGGGCGGCCGGCCCATGCGCCGCGGACGTGAGCTCCTGGTGCTTGCCCCGGTGTCCCGCGCGCTCATGGCCGGAGATCCCTTCTGTCGAGTCCGCACCCATAGTAGGAACACCCCCGCGGGGGGCCCTCGCGCCGACGGGCTTCCCCGCACCGCCGCGAGGGCGCGGAGGCCGGGCCCGCCGGGCACCGACTGGCCGAAAACGATGGCCGGCGGCGGTCGGCCACCCGGCCCGGCCGGCCCGTCGACCGCGCCGCCCCCTCCGCACCAACGTGTGGCCGCGCGCGGCCACACCTCCGCGACGCCCTCCGCAGCCGCTCCCTCCCCTCGGGGCCGGATACCCACCCCCGGTATATTGGCCGGGGAGCGTATTGCGGCCGATGACAGCCCCTCCCTAGCGTCAACGGGTGATGACCACTCAGCTCCACCGCAGGCGCCCCGACCGCACGAGAACCCCCACCACCACGAGCAGCGACCAGGACCACGGCCCCCGGGCCTCCGGTCTTCGACCCCCCGGCCACCGGCCCCCCGGCCGCCGGAGCCCAGGCCGCCGGACCCCGGGCCGCCAGGCGTCCGATCGCCAGGTGTCCGTTCGTCAGGTGTCCGGTCGTCAGGTATGCGGTCGTCAGGTATCCAGTCGTCAGATACGCGGCCGGCGGGGCCATACCGCATGACGGCCGCCCCCACCCCCGCGGGCCCCGCGCTCCCCGGCCGCCGACAGGCCACCCTCGTCGTCCTGTGCTTCGTCCAGTTCATGCTGGTTCTGGACGACACGGTGGTCAACGTCGCTCTCTCCAGCATCAGGAGCGACCTCGGCTTCAGTACCACGGACCTGACCTGGGTCGCCAACGCCTACTTCCTCGCCTTCGGCGGACTGCTGCTCCTCTTCGGCCGCCTCGGCGACCTGATCGGCCGCCGCCGGGTCTTCCTCTGGGGCGTGAGCCTGTTCGGCGCCGCGAGCCTGCTCTGCGGGCTCGCCCAGGAGCCCTGGCAGCTCGTGGCCGGACGGTTTGCCCAGGGGGCGGGCGCGGCCATGGCCAGCCCGGCGGCCCTGGCACTGATCACCCTGATCTTCCCCGGCCGCGCGGAACGCGCCAAGGCGCTCGGCATCTGGGGCGCCATCGCCGGTCTGGGCGGCACCACCGGGGTGGTGATCTCCGGTGCGCTCACCGGGCTGGCGTCCTGGCGCTGGATCTTCCTGATCAATCTGCCGGTCGCCGTCCTCGCCCTGGTGCTCCTGCCGCGCCTGGTCGGCGAGAGCCGCACCGACCGCCCCGCCCGGCCGGACGTCCCGGGCGCGCTGCTGGGCACCGGCGCCGTCGTCTCCCTGGTCTACGCCCTGCTCCGGACGGAGAAGGCGGACTGGGGCGAGGTGTCGGTCCTGGCGCCCCTGCTGCTCGGCGTCGCCCTGGGGGCCCTCTTCCTCCTGGTCGAGGCGCGCACGGCGGATCCGCTCATCCCGCCGGCCTTCCTCTCCGTCAGGATCCGCCTGGTCTCCAACGCCGCGGGCCTGATCTTCGCCGCCGTCTTCTTCGCCCTGTCCTTCCTGCTGATGCTGCATCTGCAGGCGGTGCTGGGATACGGCCCGCTCAAGGCCGGCCTCGCCTTTCTGCCGTACGGCGCGGGCATCCTCACCGGTGTCTGGTGCTCCTCCCGCCTGGCCGTCGGGCTAGGGCTGCGGTGGGCCCTGGTGCTGGCGTTCCTGATCAGCGCGGTCGGACTCCTGCTGCTCTCCGGGGTGTCGCCGAGCGACGGCTACGCGACCGGCGTGCTGCCCGGCATGCTGGTGGTGGGCTTCGGCTCCGGCCTCGGCTTTCCCGCCCTCGCCATGGCCGGAGTCTCCGGCACCGACGAGGAGAACGCCGGCCTCGGCTCGGCGATCCTCAACTCGGTGCAGCAGATCGGCGGCGCCGTGGGACTGGCCGTCCTGGTCTCCGTGGCGACCCGGCGCACCGAGGAGCTGACCGGCTCCGTCGGCCCGTCGCGGGCGGCGACGCAGGGGTTCTCCCTGACGCTCACCGTCGCCGCCGGGCTGCTCGTCCTCGGCGCCGCGCTCATCGCCGTACTGCTCGCCCGGGACAGCGCGGCGCGGCCCGAGCCCACCGCGCGGGAGCCCGCGCCGAAACCGGTGCGGCGGTGAGGGCGGCGGCGCGGGTGCGGGCGTGAACGCGCGCGGCGGCGGGCGCCGGGTCTCCCCGCCGTCCGCCGCCGTCGCGGTGTTCGCCCGCCCGTCCCCTACAGGAACGAGTTGATCTCGATCGTCTCGGTCCGGCCGGGGCCGACGCCGATCGCGGAGATCGGAGCGCCCGACATCTCCTCCAGGGCCTTCACGTACGCCTGCGCGTTCTTCGGCAGGTCGGAGAAGGTCTTGGCCTTGGTGATGTCCTCGGACCAGCCCGGCAGGTTCTCGTAGATCGGCTTCGCGTGGTGGAAGTCGGTCTGGTTGTACGGGAGTTCCTCGACGCGCTTGCCGTCGATCTCGTACGCCACGCACACCGGGATCCGCTCCCAGCCGGTGAGGACGTCGAGCTTGGTGAGGAAGAAGTCGGTCAGGCCGTTGACCCGGGTCGCGTACCGCGCGATCGGGGCGTCGAACCAGCCGCAGCGGCGGTCACGGCCGGTGGTGACACCGCGCTCGCCGCCGATGCGCCGCAGCGCCTCGCCGTCCTCGTCGTGCAGTTCCGTCGGGAACGGACCGGCGCCGACACGCGTCGTATAGGCCTTGAGGATGCCGATGACCCGGCTGATCTTCGTCGGGCCCACGCCGGCACCGGTGCAGGCGCCGCCCGCGGTCGGGTTCGACGAGGTGACGAAGGGATACGTGCCGTGGTCGACGTCGAGCAGGGTGCCCTGGCCGCCCTCGAAGAGGACGACCTTGCCCTCGTCGATGGCATCGTTCAGGATCAGGGTCGTGTCGGCGACGAACGGCTTGATCTGCTCCGCGTACTGGAGCATGTCCTCGACGACCTTGCCGGCCTCGATGGCCCGGCGGTTGAAGACCTTGGCCAGGAGCTGGTTCTTCTGCTCCAGGGCCGCCTCCACCTTCTGCTCCAGGATCGACTCGTCGTAGAGGTCCTGGACCCGGATCCCCACCCGGTTGATCTTGTCGGCGTACGTCGGACCGATGCCCCGGCCCGTCGTGCCGATCTTGCGCTTCCCCAGGAAGCGCTCGGTCACCTTGTCGAGCGTGACGTTGTACGGAGTGATCAAATGAGCGTTGCCGCTGATCAGAAGCTTGGACGTGTCGACGCCTCGCTCGTTCAGACCGCTCAGCTCGGAGAGCAGGACCGCCGGGTCGACCACGACACCGTTCCCGATGACCGGGGTACATCCCGGCGACAGGATTCCGGAGGGGAGGAGATGCAGTGCGTACTTCTGGTCGCCCACGACGACCGTGTGACCGGCGTTGTTCCCGCCTTGGTATCGCACGACATAGTCCACGGATCCACCGAGGAGGTCGGTGGCCTTCCCCTTGCCCTCGTCACCCCACTGAGCACCGAGCAGCACAAGTGCGGGCACAGGCGTACACCCCTTCCGGGCGGGGCATGTCCAAGGTCAGGGGGCGTACGTAAAGGTCGTACCTGCCGCACGACGATGTACGGCAAAGCCTGAGCCGTCGAACCGGGTGCCCCGGAATAGACGAAGCCCCTGGCGCAATAGCGCAAGGGGCTCTTGCACCAAGATGCTACCCGAGGAAGGACCGAGGTGTCGGCTGCAGAGCCCCCCGGCGACGGCGACGACCAGCTCCTGGTGGTCATCGACCCGGCCGCCCGCCGGACCGACGGCGAGTCCGTCCGTATCGCGAAGGACGTGCTGAGCGCCGGATCGCACGCCAAGATCTGCCTTCCGGACACCCCCGAGGAGTTCGCCCGGGCGCTGTCCCGGCGGGGTGCGCGCCGGCCCGTGGTGGTCGGCGACGATCACGCGCTGCTGCGGGCGGTCGCCCACCTCCACCGCGAACGGGAGCTGGCCGCCGGCGTCCTCGCCCTGATCCCCGTCGGCGCGGCGCACGCCCTGGAGGTGGCCCACGCCCTCGGCGTCCCCCGGGGCGCGGTGGCGGCCGCCCGCACCGCGCTGGACGGCGCGGTCCGCCGCCTGGACCTCCTGGTCGACGACAGCGACGGCGTGGTCCTCGGCCGCCTGCGCATCCCCGCTCCGGCCCCGCCGTCCGGCTCGGGGAGCCCGCACACGGGCGTCACGGCCGTCTGGGACACCTGCCGTTCGCTGGTGACGTCCCTGGTCCGCCCGGCCCCGGTCGCCGCCGCCGCGCACCCGGGCACGCACCGGCTGCGCATCGAGGCGGACGGGGTGCTGCTGAGCGACCTGGACACGCCGGTACGGGGCATCTCGGTGACCTCCCAGGGCGGCGGGGGCCTGGCCGACGTCGTCGTGCGCACCGCGTCGGGCGACGACGTCACGGCGGAGGCCAAGGCCGTCACGGTCTCCGGCGCCGACTTCCGCTACCGGGCGGACATACAGACCGGGGGGCCGGTGCGCACCCGGACCTGGACGGTCCGGGCGGGCGCGTGGGGGCTGATGCTGCCCGGTCCGGCGAGCGCGGACCCGGCAGGGGGCGCACGCTGGTAGAAGACGGCCCGAGACGTCCCGGAGGTGACCGTCATGACCAGGATCGCTGTCGGATGGCACATCGACCTCGCATTCGAGGAGGACACCCACCGCACCCGCGCGGCGGCGCTCGTCCGCCTCTCCGACGGAACAGAGGTACGCGCCCACGGCTACGCCAGCCGCCACCCCTCGGACTCCGACCAGCAGCGGGTCGGCGAGGAGATCGCGGGGGCCAGGGCGCTCAACGAACTGGCGATGAAACTGCTGACCAAGGCGCACGACGAGATCGACGAGGCGTCCGGGCGGACCTCGTACCCGCTGACCTGAGACCAAAGCCCGCCCCGACCTCGTACCCGCCGGCCCGAGACCGGAGCCCGACCCGACCTGAGACCGGGGCCGCCCCAGACCGGGGCCGTCCCGACCCGACCGGGGCCCGCCTCCGGAAGCGGAACCGTTTCCGCGCCCCGCCGCGTCCCCCTGACCATGGAGATCCAGAACTCGCGGCGGGAAGCCGTCGTCGGAACGGCCGGCTGCGCGACCGCCTTCGCCGGAGCGCTCGCGGGCATCGTGCTCTGGGCCCCGCACGGCAAGGGCGGCCTCCTCGACGGCTTCGAGGGCGCCTCCAACTGGAACGTGCTCTGGGTCGGCCTGCCCCTCATGATCCTCGGCGGCGCGGCGGCGGCCCTGGCCGTGTTCTTCCTGGTCCGGGGCGACTGGAAGCGGGCACTTGGCCTTGTCGCGTCCATCGCCGTCCTCTTCGCGATCGGCGTCGGCGTGGACGCGCTGGCCGGGGCCCCGAGGCCGGAGTGCTACGACCCCTGCTGAGACCGGGCCCGCCGTCGCCGCGGGGACGCGCTACACCTCGGCCCGCAGCTCCTTCAGCCCCCGGATCACGTACCCCGGGTGCCACTCCGGCTCGGCCGTCATCCGCAGGGCCGGCGCCTTGCGCAGCAGTTCCCCGAAGGAGGCGGCCAGCTCCAGCCGGGCCAGCGGGGCGCCCAGGCAGAAGTGGATGCCCGCGCCGAAGGTGAGGTGCGGGTTGTCCTGCCGGGACAGGTCCAGCGTGTCCGGGCGGGCGAACCGCTCCGGGTCCCGGTTGGCCGAGCCGAACAGCAGCGCCACCTCCGCGCCCCGCTCGATCACCTGGCCGTCGAGCTCGATGTCGTCGAGCACCCAGCGCTCGAACATCTGCAACGGGGTGTCGTAGCGCAGCAGCTCCTCGACCGCGCTCGGCAGCAGCGCGGGGTCGGCGCGGAGCGCGGCCAGCTGCTCCGGGTGGTGGAAGAGGGTCCGCCACCCGTTGACGGTGGTGTTCACCGTCGCCTCGTGGCCCGCGTTCAGCAGGAGCACACAGGTGGAGATCATCTCCTGCTCGGTCAGCCGCTCGCCCTCGTCGTGGGCGGCGATGAGCGCCGAGACCAGGTCCTCGCCGGGGTCCGCGCGCCGCTCGGCGATGAGGCCGCGCAGATACGCGGAGAAGTCGACGGAGGCGCGGACGGCGGCCTCGGCCGTCTCCTCGGAGGGGTTCAGCTCGAACATCCCGCAGATCGCCGCCGACCAGGGCCGCAGCAGCCCCCGGTCCGCCTCCGGGACGCCCAGCATCTCCGCGATCACGGCGACCGGCAGCGGCTCCGCGACCTCCGCCAGCAGGTCCCCGCCACCCTTCGCCACGAACGCGTCGACCAGCTCGGCCGCCAGCCGCCGCACGGTCGGGGCGAGGTTCTCGACCGTACGCGGGGTGAACGCCCTGGAGATCAGCCGCCGGATCCGGGGATGGTCCGGGGCCTCCAGATCGAGGATGCCCTGCCCGTTGAGCGTGGTGAACGGCTCGTGCGCGGCGGGCGGCGGGGTCCGGCCGAACTCCTCGTGGCTGAAGCGGTGCAGATACGTCCGGCCGAGGCGGCGGTCGCGCAGCAGGGCCGACACGTCGGAGTGGTGCGGGATCAGCCACTGCCCCGTCGGCTCGAACCAGTGCGCCCGGCCGGCGGCGCGCAGCGCGGTGTAGGCGGGATAGGGATCGGCGACGAACGCGGGCGACCAGGGATCGAAGGACACGTGCATGACCCGACGCTACCCGCGCCCGCCGCCGGCGCAAGGGGTGTCCCCGCCCGCCTCCGTCCCCGGACCGCCCGCCTCCGTCCCCGGACCGCCCGCCTCCGTCCCCGGACCGCCCGCGTCCGTCCCCGGACCGCCCGCCCCGGCCGTACGGGGGTGCTACCCCGGCGTGACCAGCCGCGCCTCGTACGCGAACACCGCCGCCTGCGTGCGGTCGCGCAGCCCCAGCTTCACCAGGATGCGGCTGACGTGCGTCTTGATCGTGGACTCGGCGACGATCAGGTGCGAGGCGATCTCCGCGTTCGAGAGCCCCTGCGCGATCAGGACGAGCACCTCCGTCTCCCGTTCGGTGAGATCGCCGATCCGGGCCAGGGCGGGCGGGCGCGGGGCCTCCGCGAGCTTGGAGAACTCGGTGATCAGCCGCCGGGTCACCGTCGGGGCGAGCAGCGCCTCGCCCGAGGCCACCACCCGTACCCCGTCGGCGAGCTGCCGGGCGGAGGCGTCCTTGAGGAGGAAGCCCGAGGCCCCGGCCCGCAGCGCCTGGTAGACGTACTCGTCGAGGTCGAAGGTCGTCAGCACCAGCACCTTCGCCTCGGCGTCCCGCGCGACGATCTCGCGGGTCGCCTCGATGCCGTTCATCTCCGGCATGCGGATGTCCATCAGGACCACGTCCGGGCGGAGGGCGGTGACCTGGGCGAGGGCCTGGCGCCCGTCGACCGCCTCGCCCACGACGCTGATCCCCGGCATCGCGTTGAGCAGGACCGAGAAGCCCTCGCGGACCATCATCTGGTCGTCGACGATCAGCACCCGGATGTCGGTGTCGCTCATGCGCCGCCGCCCCGCTCGACGACCACCGTGTCCGCGTCGTCCACCGCGCCGCCGGCCGTCTCCCGCGGCTCCGGCCCGGCCGACAGCGGTACGGGGAGGAACACGGCGACCTCGTACCCGCCGTCGGCCGTCGTCCCGGCCGTCATCTCGCCGTTCAGCATCGCGACCCGCTCCCGCATCCCGGTGATGCCGTGCCCGGCCCCCGGCGACGGCTTGACCAGCCCGCGCGGGGGTCCGTTGACCACGCGCAGACCGAGCCCGCCGAGGACATAGCCGAGCTCGACCCGGGCGGAGGCGCCCGGCGCGTGCCGCAGGCTGTTGCTCAGGGCCTCCTGGACGATCCGGTACGCCGACAGCTCGACGCCCTGCGGGAGTTCGCGGACGGCCCCGGTGATCACCTTCTCGGTCTCCAGGCCCGTCTCGCGGACGTTGTCCAGGAGCCCGTCGAGCGCGGCGAGGGTCGGCTGCGGGGCGTCCGGGGCCTCGTAGTCCTCCGCCCGGACCACCCCGAGGACGCGGCGCAGCTCGGTGAGGGCGGCCACGGCGTTCTCGCGGATGGTGACGAAGGCCTGCTCCAGCTCCGGGGGCGGGTTCTCGACCCGATAGGGGGCGGCCTCGGCCTGGATCGCGACGACGGACATGTGGTGGGCCACCACGTCGTGCAGCTCCCGGGCGATGGTGGTGCGCTCCTCCAGCAGGGTGCGCCGGTCCCGCTCGACGGCGGTGACGGTGCGCTGCACGGTGACCTCGCGCTCGGCGTCGCGCCGGATCTGGACCACGGCGACGATGAGCAGCGCGAAGGCGGAGAGCGTCGCCAGGGGCGCGGTGATCGACGGGTCACCGCCCTCCAGCGCCACCCCGAACAGGAGGGTCAGCAGCCACATCCAGGCGGCCGTGCGGGGCCGGGTCCGGGCGGCCACGACCACCATCACCACCACCTGGGCCCCGAAGGCGCTCGGCCCCCACAGTCCCTCGCTGCCCAGGACCGCGCAGAAGACGGCCGCCAGCATCGACGTCCAGAACGCGGCGACCGGCCTGACGAGGGTCATCGCCACCGCGATCGCCGGGACCAGGCCCACCAGGAGGCGGAACCGCCACTCGGAGAACCCGGCCATCATCACGAGGAAGGCGGCGAACAGCACCAGGGCGTGCGGGGCCCAGACGACGATCCCGCGCATCCCCTCGGGCAGTCGTCGGACCAGCCGTCCGTCGGGGTTCAGCGGCGGCAGAGGCCGGTAGGCGAACACATTGCGCAGGAGGTCCTCCCGCAGGCCGTCTATCGCCCCTGCGGCGGCCCGGAATTCCGGGCTACTGGTCTTTGTCTGGGTTTCGGTCACGCTTCCACGGTAGGCGGCGGCGGACGGCGGGTCGTCAGCATCGCTACGGATTCCGGGGCGTCCCTCTCAAGGACTACCCGCCTCCGCCGTACCGCGCCGGGCGCCGGAAACCTCCAGGTGGCAGCCCTGGCGGCGGCCCCGGCGCCCGGTTCCTCAGGCTCCCGCGCGGAAGTGGTCCGCGTGCTCCCCGGCCCACTGGGCGAAGGTGCGGGCCGGCCGCCCGGTGACCTTCTCCACGGTGTCGGTCACGGTCCGGCCCTCGGGCGGGGTGTCCCGGTAGACGCTGATGAGGAAGGCCATCACGTCCTCCGCCATGCCCTGGGCCCGCCAGTTCTCCAGCGCCTGCTCCTCGGTCAGCTCGACCAGCTCCACGTCCGCGCCCCGCGCCGCGGCGAGGGCCGTCACCTTGTCGCCGACGGTCAGCGCCTCGGGACCGGTGACCAGGTACTCCCGGCCGCCGTGACCGTCCTCCGTGAGCGCCACCGCCGCCACCGCCCCGATGTCCGCCTCGTGGACCATCGCGCTCAGCCGGCCGACGAAGGGCTCGCGCACCACGCCCTCGCTCCTGATGCCGGGCGCCCACTCCAGGGCGTTCGCCATGAACTCCACCGGCATCACGACGGTCCACGCGAGCTCGCCGGCGCGCACCGCCGACTCCATCGGGGTCGGGCCGCCGCCGTGCAGCACGGTCACCCGGCGTACGCCCGCCTTCGCGGCCAGGGCGAGGATCTCCTCACCGGTCCCCAGCGGGGCGAAGAATTCGCCGCCGAAGGTGATGAGGTGCAGCCCGACCGCCCCCTCCAGGGCGGGGCCCAGGGACGCCGGGTCGGTGAGGTCGCCGGCGACGACGTCGACCCCGTCCGGGAACTCCGCCCGCGCCGGGTCGCGGGTCAGGGCCCGGACGTGCTCGCCGCGCTCCAGCAGTTGCTCGACCACGCGGCGGCCGACCGTTCCCGTGGCTCCGGTCACCAGGATCGTCATGGGGTTCCCCTTCGTCGGTGCCGACTCCGTCCGAGCGGCGACAGGACCAACGTAGAGACCCTTGCGGACACCTTCCGTCCGCAATCGGACGGGCCCCGGGGGCGGTCACCAGGCGAGCTGGGTGATCTCCTCGGCCACGACGGCGCAGGCGTCGGCGGCCGGGTCGATCAGCGGGAAGTGTCCGACGCCGCCGAGCAGCGTCAGCCCCACCATCTCGCCGGACCTGGCAGCCGCGTCGACGTACGCCTCGGAGACGGCCTGCGGGACGACGATGTCCTCGACGCCCTGCACGATCGCGGTGGCGATCCCGGTCGGCAGCAGCACCCCGGGGTCGGCCTGCGCCGCCCGCACCTCGAAGTCGGCTTGTCCGCCCAGGAGTTGACCGACCGCTCCGCCGCACACCTCCAGCTCGGCAGCCACCGTGAAGTCCGCGATCGGGGCCAGGGCGACGACCCCGCGCAGTGGCGGCGGGGCGGGCAGCCGCCACGGCGACCCCTCGGGCAGGACGTGCCGCGCCGCCGCCCACAGGGCGAGGTGGCCGCCCGCCGAATGCCCGGTGACCACGATCCGCCGCACGTCGGCCCCGGGCAGCTCGCGGCCGGCCAGGGCCGGCATCGCGTCCATCGCCGCGGCCACGTCGTCGAAGGTCTCCGGCCAGCGCCCCGCCACCGGGTCGGCGCCGCCCGGCCGGGTGTTCCCGCCGCGCTGCTGCGGGATGTCGCCGCCGCGCCGGTATTCCACGCTCGCCACGGCGAAACCCCGGCGGGCCAGGAAGTCGGCGAACGGTGAGACATGGGCCCGGTCGTACGGGGCCCGCCAGGCGCCGCCGTGCAGGAGGACGACGAGCGGGGCGCCGGTGCGGCCGTCGCGCGGCGCGTAGAAGTCGACGACCTGGTCGGGGTGGTCCCCGTAGGCGGCGGACCGGTCGGGCGCGACCTCCGGATGCGCGAGCGCCGACTCCATCTCGGCGACGTCCTGATCACGCGCGGCAGAATCCGACATGCTGCTCAACCGTCCTATGCCTGTGTCCCGTGCCTGTGTCCCCGCCCAACTGGGCTGACCTGCGGGGACGGTACCAGCACTCGGCACCGTCCCCGCCCGGTCGAACAGACCGTGACGGCCCGTCAGCCGACGGTGTCCCCGGCGGACACCTCGGCGAGCACCTCGGCGAGGATCCGTGCCGCCCGTTCCGCGTCGGCGAACCCCACGTACAGCGGGGTGAAGCCGAACCGCAGCACGTCGGGACGCCGCAGATCGCCCACGACGCCCCGCTCGATCAGCCGGCGCATCACGGGCTCCGCCTCCGCGCAGCGCAGGGCGACCTGGCTGCCGCGTTCGGCGTGCGCGGCCGGGGTGACGGAGGTGACCCGGCCCGCCGGGACGTACGCCTCGACGCACTCCAGGAAGAAGTCCGTCAGGGCCAGCGACTTGGCCCGCACCGCGTCCACCGGCACCCCGTCCCACACGTCCAGCGCCGCCTCCAGCGTCAGCATGGAGACGATGTCGGGGGTCCCGACCCGGCCCCGTACGGACCCGTCCGCGGGCGCGTAGCCGGAGGTCATGCCGAACGGGTCGGCGTGCGAGTTCCAGCCCGGCAGCGGCGAGTCGAAGGCGGCCTGGTGACGCTCGGCGACATACAGGTACGCGGGCGAACCGGGGCCGCCGTTCAGGTACTTGTAGGTGCAGCCGACCGCGAGGTCCACGCGGTGCTCGTCCAGTCCGACGGGCAGCGCGCCGGCACTGTGGCAGAGGTCCCACACCACGACCGCCCCCGCCGCGTGGACGGCGGCGGTCAGTCCGGGCAGGTCGTGCAGCCGCCCGGAGCGGTAGTCGACGTGGTTGAGCAGCACGGCGGCGGTACGCGGCCCGAGCGCGGCCGGGACGTCGGCGGGCGCGACGGGCACGATCCGGTGACCGGTGAGCCGGGCGGCGGCGGACGCGATGTACCCGTCCGTGGGAAAGGTCGTCGCGTCAACCAGGATCTCGTCGCGTCCCTCCCCCGCGAGCCGGCCCGCCGCGACGACGGCCTTGAAGACGTTCACGCTGGTCGAGTCGCCCACGACGATCTGCCCCGCGGCGGCCCCCACCAGCGGGGCGATCCGGTCGCCGATCCGCTCGGGCGCGGTCCACCAGCCGCTCTCGTCCCAGGACCGGATGCGCAGTTGGCCCCACTGGCGGGTGAGGACGTCCTGCACCCGGGCGGGGACGTGGACGGGGAGCGCGCCCAGCGAGTTGCCGTCCAGGTAGACGCCGTCGTCGAGCGCGAAGAGTTCGCGGCGGGCGGCGAGCGGATCGGCGGCGTCGAGGACGGCGGCGCGCTCGCGGAGGTCCCGCGCCGTGGTCGTGGTCTCAGACATGGCTGCGCGCCGTCCACAGCTCGGGGAACACGTTCTTCGTGGCGCGCTTCTCCAGCCAGGCCACCCCGGCGGAACCGCCGGTGCCGGTCTTGGAGCCCATCGCGCGCCGGGTGGCGACGAGGTGGTCGTTGCGCCAGCGCCACACCAGCTCGCCGACGTCGGTGAGCAGCTCGCCGAGGCGCACCAGCTCGTCGTTCTGGTCGTCGGAGGCGTAGATCTCCGCCCACACCGCCTCGACCTCGGGCGACGGCTCGTACCGCTGGGTCAGGTCCCGGCCGGTGACCGACTCGGGAACGGCGTATCCGCGCCGGGCCAGCAGGGCGAGGGTCTCGTCGTACAGGCTGGGCTCCCCGAGCGCCTTCTCCAGCTCGGCGTGCACCCGGGGCGCGCCCCGGTGCGGCACCAGCATGGAGGCGGACTTGTCGCCGAGCAGGAACTCCATCCGCCGGTACATCGCGGACTGGAACCCGGACCCCTCGCCGAGGGAGCCCCGGTAGGAGTTGAACTGGGCGGGGGTGAGTCCGGCCAGCGGGCGCCAGGACTCGTTGAGCGCCTCCAGCTCGCGCAGCGAACGCTTCAGGGCGTCGCGCGCGACGGGTATGCGGTCCTCGCGCAGGGCGCGGGTGGCGGTCTCCCACTCATGGACGATGACCGTGAACCACAGCTCCATGACCTGGGTGGTGACCAGGAAGACCATCTCGCCGGGATCGTCCGAGCGCAGGTGCTGGAGGTGGGTCAGGACGTCCGCCTGGACGTAGTCCTCGTACGGAGTCGTTCCCGCGAAGTCGAGGTACGGGGTGTCCGCACCGGTGGCTTCGGGGTCGGGGTGGTTGGTCGACATCGCTGTCTCCTCGACACGAGCTTCCGGGTAGCGGTCCGCCCCTTCCGTGAGGTGGTGGAGCTCCGGTCCCCTGCTCGCATACTAGAGCCTCCCCCCGGACCGGGCCCCGCGAGCCCGGCCCGGTCCGAGGGGAGGCCCCGGGAGTCAGCTGAGGATGTCGGCGGCGGTCGGCGAGGAGTCCCGCAGGAACGTCGAGCAGCGCTCGTGCTCCTCGGTCTCCCCGATCGCCCCGGCGGCCCGCGCCAGGGCGTGCAGGGCGCGCAGGAAGCCGCGGTTCGGCTCGTGCTCGAACGGGACGGGGCCGTGGCCCTTCCAGCCGGCCCGGCGCAGGGAGTCGAGGCCGCGGTGGTAGCCGGTACGGGCGTACGCGTACGACTCGACGACCCGGCCGCCCTCGAACGCCTCGTCGGCGAGCTGCGCCCAGGCGAGCGAGGAGGTGGGGTACTTCGCGGCGACCTCGGCGGGCGGGGTGCCCGCGGCGAGCAGCTCGCGCGGCTCCGGGTCGTCGGGGAGGTGGGTCGGGGCGGGGCCCCCGAGCAGGTTCTCGTGGATGGACATGGCTCAAGTGTGCCTGCCGCGGAGCCCCGGCGGCACCGTGCCCCGGACTCGCGGCACAGCCCGTTCGCCCGGGCGTCGGGCCCCTCGTCCGGATCGTGCCGGGGTGCGGGGCGCGGCTCGGCGTGCGGTGCGCGCTCCGGTCCCCCGGGGCGCGGGTCACGGCTCGGCGCGGGCGGCGCGTTCCGGCTCCAGCGGCGGGGCGACGACCCCGCAGTGCACCGCGCACTCGGGGCGCTCAGCGCGTACGGCGGCGGCCGGGGTGCGCACCGTCCACCAGGCGAGGACCGCGCCCGCCACCAGCAGCCCGGCGCACATCGGCATCGCCCGCCGGAAGGTCGCCGCGAACTCGCCCGCGTCCCGGTAGGCCTCGGGCCCCATTCCGGCGAGCAGCGGCAGGGCGGCCACCGCGATGAGTCCGGCGGCCCGCGCGGCGGCGTTGTTGATGCCGCTGGCCAGCCCCGCCCGCCCGGCGTCCACGGCGGCCAGGACGGTCGCGGTGAGCGGTGCGACGACCACGACGAGCCCGGCGCCGAGCACGAGGACGGCCGGCAGCACCTCGGTGACGTAGGAACCGGCGGACGGGGTGCCGGGCCCCACCCGCAGCATCAGGAGCATCCCGGCGGCGGCCAGCAGCGGCCCCGCGGTGAGCGGGATACGCGGCCCGATCCGCCGCCCGAGCTCGCCCGACCGGGCGGAGAACAGCAGCATGAGGACCGTGGTCGGCAGCAGCGCGGTCCCGGCCCCCAGCGCCGAGTAGCCGGCCACCACCTGGAGCTGGATGGCGGAGAGGAAGAAGAAGCCGCCGAGGGCCGCGTAGACGCAGAAGGTCACCAGGTTCACGGAGGTGAACAGGCGGGAGCGGAAGATCGACGGCGGCAGCATGGGATCCGCCCGTCGGCGCTCCACCAGGACGAACGCCACTCCGAGGGCCACCCCGCCGAGCGCCGACCCGATCACCAGGGGCGACGCGCCCCGCCCCGGGGCCTCGATCAGCGCGTACGTCACCCCGGCGAGCGCCAGCGCCCCGAGGGCCGCCCCAAGCACGTCGAACCGGCCGTGCGCCGCCGGATCCCGCGACTCCGGTACGTGCCGCAGCGCGATGGGCACGCAGATGGCCGCGAGCGGCAGATTCAGCAGGAACACCCACCGCCATCCGGGCCCGTCGACGAGCCACCCGCCCAGGAAGGGCCCCACGGCCGCCCCGACCCCGCCGAACCCGGACCAGAGCCCCACGGCCCGGGCCCGGTCGTCGGGATGGAAACTCGCCTGGATGATCGCCAGCGATCCCGGTGTGAGCAGCGCCCCGCCGATGCCCTGGAGGGCCCGCGCGGCGATGAGGACCCCGGCGTTCGGCGCGATCCCGCAGAGCAGCGAGGCCAGCGCGAACCACACCACCCCCACCACGAACACCCGCCGCCGCCCGTACCGGTCCCCGAGCGCCCCGCCGAGGAGGATCAGCCCGGCGAGCGTGAGCATGTACGCGTTGACGGTCCACTGGAGCGCGGCCAGGTCGGTGCCGAGGTCCTCGCCGATGCGGGGCAGGGCCACGTTGATGACCGTGGAGTCCAGCATCGCCATGCTGGAGCCGAGCACGGTGGTCAGCACGACCCACCGCCCGACGGGCGAGACGACCCGGATCTCCCCGGGTGCGGGGGCAGCAGCCATGGAGCCAGCGTCCCCCGGGGCGTTCCTCCCCGCACCCCCGGGCAGTGCGGCGGGGCGTTGCCCCGGACGCGGTCGCCCGGCCGACGGGAACGGCCGGACAGCGCCCTGAGGGCTGTCCCGCCCTCAGTCGCCGGCGGGGCTCGCCGCCAGGCTCTCCACCGCCCGGATCAACGCCGCCACACCCAGCTCGACCTTCCCCCGGGGGCACCCCACGTTCAGCCGGACGAACCCGGGCGCCCCGTAGACGGCACCTCCCATGATCGCCACCCCCTCCCGTTCCACCAGCACCCGCTGCAGCGCGGCATCGTCCACCCCCAGCGGCCGCAGGTCGATCCAGGCGAGGTACCCGGCCTGCGGCGGCGCCCATCCCAGCTCGGGGAAGGCCTCGCCCAGCCGCTCCGCGACGTATCCCAGGTTCCCCGCCACGTACGCCCGGACCGCGTCCAGCCACCCCGCCCCCTCCCGGTACGCGGCGATGTGCGCGGTCAACGACAGAACGGCCGGCGACGCCAGCCCCTCCCCCGTCTCCATGCGCCGCACGTACGCGGCCCGGTCCGCCGGATCGCCGATCAGCCCGTACGAGCCGGTCAGGGCCGGGAAGTTGAACGCCTTCGACCCGGACGAGATCAGCGCCCAGCGCCCGGCGCCCGCCACCCGCGTCCACGGCACGTGGCCGCGCCCCGCGTACTCCTCGTGCACGAAGTCCGCGTGGATCTCGTCGCTGATGACCGCCACCCCGTGCCGCTCGGCCAGTGCGGCCGTCCGGGCCAGCTCGTCGGCCGTCCACACCCGGCCCGTCGGGTTGTGCGGCGAGCACAGCACCAGCACCTTCGCGTCCGCCCGCGCCAGCTCGCGCTCCAGCGCCTCCTCGTCCCCCACCGGCACCCCCCGCAGCTCGCGCCCGAGCCCGGTGATCGCCTTGCGGAAGCCGTCGTAGGTGGGGGTGTGGACGACGACGCCGTCCCCCTCCCCCGACCACATCCGGAGCAGCTGGGAGAGCTGGTTGAGCACGGACGGGCCGTAGACCAGCTGCCCGGTGTCGATCGTGGTGCCGTACCGGGTCGCGTACCAGTGGGCTATCGCCGAGCGGAAGTCGTCCTGCTGCCAGGTGGTGTAGCCGAACACCCCGTGCTCCAGACGGTCCCGGAGCGCCGCCAGGACCTCGGGGGCGGTGGCGAAGTCCATGTCGGAGATGGTGAACGGCAGCAGCCCGTCGACCCCGAACCGGTCCGCGACCCCGTCCCACTGGACGCACCAGGTGCCCCGGCGGTCGACGACGGTGTCGAAATCGTAAGTCGCACCCACAGCGGGGCCTCTTTCTCTCCCGGTACGGCAACGGGCCCGGCCCCCTGAAAGGAGGACCGGGCCCGTTGCCGTACGTCCGTGCGGACGGTGACTACTTCAGCTTCGTACCCGTGGAGCGCAGGTGGCCGCACGCCTCGGTGACGCGCTTGGCCATGCCCGCCTCGGCGGCCTTGCCCCAGGTGCGCGGGTCGTAGGTCTTCTTGTTGCCGACCTCGCCGTCCACCTTCAGGACACCGTCGTAGTTGCGGAACATGTGGTCCACGACCGGGCGGGTGAAGGCGTACTGGGTGTCGGTGTCGAGGTTCATCTTCACGACGCCGTTCTCCAGCGCGGTGGCGATCTCCTCGGCGGTGGAGCCGGAGCCGCCGTGGAAGACGAAGTCGAACGGCTGGCTGCCGGCCGGCTTGCCGTACTTCTCCGAGACGCCGGACTGGAGGTCCTTCAGCAGCTCGGGGCGGAGCACGACGTTGCCCGGCTTGTAGACGCCGTGGACGTTGCCGAAGGAGGCGGCCAGCAGGTAG
Source organism: Streptomyces griseus (assembly GCF_900460065.1). Lineage (GTDB taxonomy): Bacteria > Actinomycetota > Actinomycetes > Streptomycetales > Streptomycetaceae > Streptomyces > Streptomyces griseus. Next base: position 25,450 of record NZ_UAVD01000026.1, read on the forward strand.
CGGCCCTTCTCGCCCAGGCCGAGCGCCTCGGCGGTGCGCAGCGCGTCGTCGACGGTCGTGTACAGCTCGTCGTTGATCTCGTGCGTGACGCCGTCCTCCTCACCGCCGGTCGGGGTGATCTCGACCTCAAGGATGATCTTGGCGGCGGCGGCCTTGGCCAGCAGCTCCTGGCCGATGGCCAGGTTGTCGGCGAGGGTCTCGGCCGAGCCGTCCCACATGTGGGACTGGAACAGCGGGTTCAGCCCCTTGGCGACGCGCTCCGCGGAGACGTCGAGCAGCGGGCGTACGTAGCCGTCCAGCTTGTCCTTGGGGCAGTGGTCGGTGTGCAGCGCGATGGTGACGTCGTACTTCGCGGCGACGATGTGCGCGAACTCGGCCAGGGCGACCGCACCCGTGACCATGTCCTTGCTGTACTGGCCGCCCAGGAACTCCGCACCGCCGGTGGAGATCTGGACGATGCCGTCGCTCTCGGCCTCCGCGAAGCCGCGCAGGGCGGCGTGCAGGGTCTGGGACGAGGTGACGTTGATGGCCGGGTAGGCGAACTTGCCCGCCTTTGCCCGGTCGAGCATCTCGGCGTACGCCTCGGGGGTTGCGATGGGCATCTGACCGCTCCTTGGGATGTGCGGGTGTGCAGGCTGTGAGTCCCTGACCTGGGGGCGACGTCATCGTCGCCCCCATCTTCCCAGACTCCTCATCCGGCTCCACCCGGCGGACCCGGTTTCACGTGAAACCGCCCGGCCCGGGGCGCCCGGCGGCTGCTCAGCCGAGGTCGAGGTCGGCCACCGAGTAGACGTGTACGTACGGCAGGCCGGCCTCGGCGATGGCCGGGGCGGCGCCGCGCTCGACGATCACGGCGACGGCGACGACCTCGCCGCCCGCCTCGCGCACCGCCTCGACGGCGGTCAGCGGCGAGCCGCCCGTCGTCGAGGTGTCCTCGACGACCAGGCAGCGACGGCCCTTCACGTCGGTGCCCTCGATACGGCGCTGCATCCCGTGCGCCTTCTGCGCCTTGCGGACGACGAACGCGTCGAGGCTCTCACCGCGGGCGGCGGAGGCGTGCAGCATCGAGGTGGCGACCGGGTCGGCGCCGAGCGTCAGCCCGCCGACGCAGTCGTAGTCCAGCTCGGCGGTCGCGTCGAGCATGACCTGGCCGACCAGCGGCGCGGCCGTGCCGTCCAGCGTGATCCGGCGCAGGTCGATGTACCAGTCGGCTTCCAGACCCGAGGAGAGGGTCACCTTGCCGTGCACCACGGCCTTGTCCTTGATCTGCTGGAGCAGGTCAGCGCGTACGTCAGTCATGACCACGAGGGTAAGCGGTGCGGGCCGGGCCCACGGCCGGGGACCGGCTCAGGGCCGCGTCCAGCTCCAGGTCGTCGTCATCTCCAGCGGGTCGATCGGGGTCACCAGCCGGGGCGCGGTGTTCAGCCCGTTCGGCGGCCCGGACTGCGGCTCGACGCAGACGGCCTCGTCCTGCTCGTCGTAGACCACCACCCACTCGCTGCGGCTTCTCACCGTCAGCTCCAGCCGCCCCGGCCAGGTGAGCTTCACGTCCACGCCGTCGGGCATGCCGAAGCAGTCGTCCCACGGACCGGGCAGCGGGTCGACGCGGCGGCCCGTGGGCAGGTGGTCCGCGCCGCGCTCCTCCTGCCAGGCGGCGTCGAAGGAGAGCTCGGCCGCCGCACCGTCGAGGGTGCGGCGGAACCAGGGGTGCCAGCCGGCCTGGGCCGGGAAGGAGTCGCCGTACGTCTCGACGGCGAGGCCCAACGTCAGCGCCTCCCCGGTCAGCTCGAAGGTCTGCGTCACCCGGCCCCGGTACGGCCAGGGGTCGGCGAGGTCGTAGTAGAACGCGACCCGCCCCTCCGCCAGCTCGGCGGCCGTGGACGCCGGCTGCCAGGAGGTGTCGCGGCCGGTGCCGTGGATGGCGTGCGGCGGGGAGTTCAGCGGCAGCCGGTGGAGCACGTCGCCGTTGCGGAACTCCCCGTTCCCGGTCCGCCCGCACCAGGGAACCATCGGGAAGCAGCCGTAGCGCTCGCCCTGGCGGAGCAGCTCGGCGCCCCCGATCCGCAGACTGCTGATCCGGCAGCCGTGCCCGGGATCGACGGTCAACTCGGCTTCGCCGACGGACAGCCTGACGTTCTCTTCGCTCCTGCTCACCCGACGACCCTACTGGCCCGACGCCGCCCCCGCCGCCCGCCGCCCACGACGCCCGGGACCTTCGGCGCCCGTCACCTCCGGCGTCGCAGCGCCCGGCCCAGCACCACGGCGGAGGCGAGCGCGAGGGCGGCGGCGGGGGCGACCCACCGCAGGGTGGTGCTCGCGCCGCCCGCCTCCGGGGAGGGCACGGGGGCGTAGCGGCCCCGCGGCGGCGCGTGGTCGACCTCCTCGGCGCTGCGCCCGATCATGGTGCGGCGGGCGTGCGCGGCCTCGGCGGGCGGCTCGTCCGGAACGCTGAACTCCACACCGGCGACGGGGTCGAGCGAGGGCGGCGGCACCGGCGAGTCGAACACGGACCCGTTCCCCCGTCCGCCGGTCTCGCCCGCCTCCGCGCCCCCGACACCGCCGGCGGTGTCCTCGTCGCCCGCGAGCCCCTCGGCGCCCACCGCACCGTCGCCGTCGCCGTCGCCGCTCCCGCCGTCGCCGTCCGCGCCCTCACCGGCCTGAGCGTCCTCGCCCCGCGCCGCCAGCGACTCCGTCACCAACTGCTGGGTGAAGCGGTCCAGGAGCCGGCGGGCGGCCGCGAGCGCCGCGCCCTCCTCCAGCTCGGCCAACCGCCCGTCCCCGTCGGCCGTACCGCTGTAGGCGATCGTGGTCCCGCCGTCCGCCGCCGTGAGGCCGATGGTCAGGGCCACCTCGACCGCACCGGTGCCCCGGGCCTCCGCCCCCTTCCCGGTGACGGAGAAGCCGTCTCCCTCCGGGCCGGTGAGCAGCAGCTCGCCCCGGTAGGTGATGGTGTGCCCGCCGGCCCGCAGCTTCAGCCGGCCCGCCAGGGGCGACGCCGAGGCGTCGGCGTCCTGCTGGAGGCCGGGGACGCAGCGGGCGACCCGGGCGGGATCGCCCAGCGTGCGCAGCAGGGTCGGGACGGGAACCGGAACGAACACCTCATGCTCCATGGAAACCGAGCCTAATCGGCTCCGGCCCCGACGTCAGCGCTTCCGCCCGCCGAAGGCCGGACCGCGCGCCGGGAAGGCGCCCGACCGCGCCCCCGCACGGGCCCCGGGCCCGCTCACACGTCCTCCCGGTACCGCGGATGGACCAGCGTCGACGGGATCAGCCCGGGGAGCCGGGCCTCGTCCGCCGCCCGCGCCCCCTCGCGCAGCTCCCGGTCGCCCAGCGACCGCGGTACGGGCCCGCCCGCGGCCGGCGCGAGCCGCGGCGCCGCACCCGGGCCCGCGAGGAGGAACCCCCAGTCCTCCCGCTCCCGGTCCTCGCCGCCGCCCCGGTCCGGACTCGCCGCGAGACCCGTGTAGCGGCCGGTGACGCGGTACGGGCGGGTCCCGAGGCCGACCGCTCGCATCGAGGCCTCCACCGTCCAGAAGGTCTGCGGCCGGGCGCCCAGCGGCCCGGCGTGCACCACGAGCCGCCCGCCCGGGGCCAGGGCCTCCGCGACCAGACCGTAGAACTCGGCGGAGTACAGCTTCGTGCTGGCGGTGATGCCCGGGTCCGGAAGGTCGGAGACCACCACGTCGTAGCGCCCCCGGTCGGCCCGGAGCCAGGTGAACGCGTCCGCCTCGACCACGGAGACCCGGGGGTCGCGGTAGGCGTGGCCGTTCAGCCCGGAGAGGGCGGGGTCCGTGCGGGCCAGTCGGGTGACGGCGGGGTCCAGCTCGACGACGGTGACCGAGCGGACGTCCGCGTAGCGCAGCATCTCCCGGGCGGCCAGCCCGTCGCCGCCGCCCAGGATGAGCACCCGGGCGCGGGGCCCGTTCATCGCGGGGTGCACCAGCGCCTCGTGGTAGCGGTACTCGTCACGGGCGCTGACCCGCAGCCGGCCGTCCAGATAGAGGCCGAGGGAATCGCGGTCGGCGCCCGTCAGGACGATCTCCTGCACCCCGGTCCGCACGGCGACCCGCACCCGGTCCCCGTACACCGCCCGCCGCGCGGCCCGCTCGAAGTCGTCGACCAGCACCGTGGCCGTGGCCAGCACCGCGATCACCGAGCCGTTGGCCAGGACCAGGAGCCACCGGGAACGCGGGGTGAGATCTCGCCGGAACACCCACAGGACCAGCGCGCCGCCCGCCGCCGCGTTGACCGCGCCGGTGAACAGCGCACCGGTCAACTGCCCCAGCAACGGCAGCAGCAGGAACGGGAACGCGAGCCCGCCGACCAGGGCGCCCACGTAGTCGGCGGCGAAGAGGTCGGCGACGGCCCCGCCCGCGTCCTGCCGGTCGACGCGCTGGATCAGCGTCATCAGCAGCGGGATCTCCGCGCCGATCAGCACCCCGATCGCCAGCGAGAACCCGACCAGCGCGTACTGCGAATCGCCGAGCCAGGCGAACGAGGCGTAGAGCACCAGCGCCGAGGAGCCGCCGATCAGCGCGAGGGCCGCCTCGACCATCCCGAAACCGACGGCGGCGCGGCAGCGCAAACGTTTCGCGAGAAGGGAGCCGATCCCCATGGCGAACACCATCACGGAGAGCACCACGGACGCCTGGGTGACCGAATCGCCGATCAAGTAGGAGGCGAGCGCGACCAGTTCGAGCTCGTAGACGAGACCGCAGGCGGCGCAGACGAAGACCGCGGCCAGCACGAGGAACCGGCCGGTCCTCGGCCGGACGGGAAGCCGCGCCGCGCCCCCTCGCAGCGACGTCTGCTGGTCGATCATGACGCGAACGCTACGTCACTGCACGATCGCGACCTGTCACCCACACGGGTGCAAGTCCCCCTGCCGGTCAGGCCGCGGGCGCGGGAATCCGCACCCCCACCCTGGTCCGGGTCACCACCAACTGCCCCTCCTGCGGGTACGCGTGCCAGGTGCGCCACCGCACCTGGCCCTCGGTGCGCTGGGCGAGCATCGCGGTGAAGGCGTACGGGCTGCCGGGGAAGGTGCCCGCCAGCCCGTGCGGGTGGTCGCTCACCAGGGCGAGCAACTCCTGCGCCCGACCCGCGAACTGCCCCTGCGTCAGGGTCTCGACGCGCGCCGCGAACTCGTACTCCCAGTCGCCGAGCCGCTTCGAGACGCCGAGGGGCAGAGGGGTGCTGCTGCCGGGCATACAGGCCACGGTCTCGGAGCAGACTCCGCGGTCCTCCTGGAGGAGGACCTGATGGGAGGCGCCGAGCAGCCTCAACTGGAGTTCGGCGCCGTCGAGCTGGAGATCGAGGACCGCCAGGGCGGGCAGCGGCTCCCGCCCCAGCATCCAGGCCAGGTCGGCGGCGCGGGTATCGGAATAGGCCGTCTGGAGGGTGGTGAGCATGGGTGGGCTCCGCAAACACGCATGGACACATGGACAGCAGGACGCCCCCGAGTTGCCGCACGTGGGAGGTGGGGAGCGCCCGATCTGGTCCGACTGGGGTCCGAGGGCTGATTGTTCTCTTCAACGAGGGAATCACGAAGTACGCCTACTCACAGCGTTTTCGCCCAACTTGCCGTGGTTTCCATCCCCCCGGGGGCCCACCGGTTCACTTGTTCAACCAGAAACGTCCGCGTCGCTCAACGAAAGAGCGTCCGGAGGGAGTTCACCCTCCGGACGCCCGGTCTCACGTCACCTGCGGTGACCGTGCGGCGGCGGCCCGGTCAGCTGCCGCCACCGCCGCAGCCGCCCCCGCCGCCCCCGCACGACGAGCCGCCGCCGCAGGAGTGCCCGCCGGAGCCGTCGCCGCCGGAATCGCCCCCCGACCACCAGCCGCCGGAGCTGCCGCCGCCGTCGGCGGAGGCCCCGCTCGCCGAACGCCGGCGTCCGGCGCGCGGCTTCGACGGCCCGCGCCCGCCGGTGACCCGCAGACCGGCCAGCAGCGCTCCGACGACGATCACGGAAACCAGCACAGCGATGAAGACGCTCATGCCCCCACCCGCCCTTCTCTCCCCCGAAGCGAGGTCCCCCGTCGCTTCCCCGTTGTTGTGTGACAGGGGGATTCCCAGACCCTCGGCGCGCCAAAGCGGACTTGAGCAACTCCAGAGCTTCGGCCCAGGATGACGCCCATGACACAGGGACGAGCCACACAGGGAACCCCGGCGCGGGAACGGCCGCTGCTCAACCGCCGCCTCGCCGCGTTCGGCACGACGATCTTCGCGGAGATGTCCGCGCTGGCCGTGCGGACCGGCTCCATCAACCTCGGCCAGGGCTTCCCCGACACCGACGGCCCCGAGGAGATCCGCGAGGCGGCCGTGCGCGCCCTGCGGGAGGGCAAGGGCAACCAGTACCCGCCGGGCCCCGGCGTCCCGGAGCTGCGCGCCGCCGTCGCCGCCCACCAGGAGCGCTTCTACGGGCTGACCTGGTCCCCGGAGACCGAGGTCCTGGTGACGACCGGCGCCACCGAGGCGATCGCCGCCTCGCTGCTCGCCCTCCTCGAACCGGGCGACGAGGTCATCGCGTTCGAGCCGTACTACGACTCGTACGCCGCCTGCATCGCCCTGGCCGGCGCCCAGCGCGTACCGCTGACCCTGCGCGCCCCGGCATTCCGCCCGGACCTCGACGAACTGCGCGCCCTGATCACCCCGCGCACCCGCCTCCTGCTGCTGAACACCCCGCACAACCCGACCGGCGCGGTCCTCACCCCCGAAGAACTGTCCGGGATCGCGGCCCTCGCGGTGGAGCACGATCTGCTGGTCGTCACCGACGAGGTGTACGAGCACCTCGTCTTCACCGGGGCGCACCACCCGATCGCCGCGCTCCCCGGGATGCGCGGGCGCACGGTGTCGATCTCGTCCTCGGGCAAGACGTTCTCGTACACCGGGTGGAAGATCGGCTGGGTCACCGGGGACGCGCCGCTGGTGGCCGCCGTGCGGGCGGCGAAGCAGTATCTGACCTTCGTCAGCGGGGGCCCGTTCCAGTACGCGATCGCCGAGGCCCTCACCCTGCCCGACGCCTTCTTCACCGACTTCCGGGAGGGCATGCGCCGCAAGCGGGACCTGCTGGCGAAGGGGCTGCGCGCGGCGGGCTTCCAGGTGTACGAGCCGGAGGGCACGTACTTCATCACCACCGACATCTCCCCGTTCGGCGACGAGGACGCGGGCGCCTTCTGCCGCGCGCTCCCGGAACGCTGCGGCGTGGCGGCCGTGCCGAACTCGGTCTTCTACGACGACCCGGAGGCGGGCCGCAGCCAGGTCCGCTTCACCTTCTGCAAGAAGGACGAGGTCCTGGAGGAGGCGGTGGAGCGCCTGGCACGGCTGGGCTGAGCACGGGAACGGCCCGGGACACGGTCGCGATGACCGCCTCCCGGGCCGTGCCCGTCAGGGTGCCGCTAGGCGCCCGCGGGCTCCTCGCCCTCCGTCTTGTCCTCGGCGGGCTCGAGGCCGAGACGCTCGACGAGCCACTTGTCGAACTCGATCGAGGCGCGGACCCAGCTCACCGTCGAGGAGACGAAGTGCTCCAGGCTGACGCCGGTGCCGATGAGCATCTGCGCCTCACCGATCAGCCGGACGGAGCCCGCCTCGCCCTCCTCGCCCTCGTGGGCGTGGGTGTAGACCTTGGGCCACAGGGTGCGGCGGTTCCAGTCGTCGATGGCGTCCAGCAGGACGGGACGCTGGTCGAGGTCGTGGGGGCGGTCGTAGAACGTGCGGACCGAGAAGACCTGCTGCTCGGCCTCGCCCCGGAACATGAAGTACGTCCGGAACTCTTCCCACGGCGCCGCGAGGTCGCCCTCGTCGTCGACGACGTACTTCAGCTCCATCTGGTCGAGGAGCTGCTTGACGAGGTCCTGGTCAGGGACGACGGGGCCCTCCGGTCCTGCCGCCTGCGGTTCGGGCTGGCCCCCGAAATTAGGAATCGAGGACGGATCGATGCTCACCGTTATTTCCCTTCGTGCGGTTGCGGCCATCCTCCCCCATGGCGGGCGGGGCATGGCAAGCCCGGACGGTCCCGATCCGCCACAAGCTGACAGACAGTGCGTGGGGACGGGACCGGCCGGGCGTCGGGCGGGCGCGCGGCGACGGAACGCGAACCTCCGTGACCGGCGGTTACGAGGCGGGGCCGACGATCAGCCCGTCCTCGGTCCGCTCCACCCGTACGGTGTCACCGTCGCGGACCTCGCCGGACAGGATCTCCTTGGCGAGCCGGTCGCCGATCGCGCTCTGGATGAGCCGGCGCAGCGGTCGCGCCCCGTACGCCGGATCGTTGCCCTCCTGGGCGAGCCAGGCCAGCGCCTCGGGGGTGACGTCGAGGGTGAGCCGCCGGTCGGCCAGCCGGGCCGCGAGACGGTCGATCTGGAGCCCGGCGATGTGCGCCAGCTCGTCCCCGGACAGCGCGGAGAAGACCACCAGGTCGTCGAGCCGGTTGATGAACTCCGGCTTGAAGGAGGCCCGCACCACGTCCAGCACCTGCTCCTTCTTGACCTCGGGCTTGACCAGCGGGTCCATCAGGAACTGGGAGCCGAGGTTGGAGGTGAGGACGAGGATGGTGTTGCGGAAGTCGACCGTGCGGCCCTGGCCGTCGGTGAGCCGGCCGTCGTCGAGGACCTGGAGCAGGACGTCGAAGACCTCGGGGTGGGCCTTCTCCACCTCGTCCAGCAGCACGACGCTGTACGGGCGGCGGCGGACGGCCTCGGTGAGCTGGCCGCCCTCCTCGTATCCGACGTAGCCGGGCGGGGCGCCGACCAGGCGGGCGACGCTGTGCTTCTCCCCGTACTCGCTCATGTCGATGCGGATCATGGCCCGCTCGTCGTCGAACAGGAAGTCCGCGAGCGCCTTGGCCAGCTCGGTCTTGCCGACGCCGGTGGGCCCCAGGAAGAGGAACGAACCGGTGGGCCGGTCCGGGTCGGCGATCCCGGCCCTGGTGCGGCGTACGGCGTCGGAGACGGCCTGCACGGCCTCGCTCTGCCCGATCAGCCGCTTGCCCAGCTCGGACTCCATCCGCAGCAGCTTCTGCGTCTCGCCCTCCAGCAGCCGCCCGGCCGGGATGCCGGTCCAGGCGCCGACGACGTCCGCGATGTCGTCCGGGCCGACCTCCTCCTTGACCATGGTGTCCTTGGAGGCTTCCTGTTCCGCCTCGGCGGCCTCCTCCAACTCCCGCTCCAGTCCCGGGATCTCCCCGTACAGCAGCTTGGAGGCGGCGTCGAAGTCGCCGTCGCGCTGGGCGCGTTCGGCCTGTCCGCGCAGCTCGTCGAGGCGCTCCTTGAGCTCACCGACCCGGTTGAGGCCCTGCTTCTCCTTCTCCCAGCGGGCGTTGAGACCGCGCAGCTCCTCCTCCTTGTCGGCGAGGTCGCGGCGCAGCTTCTCCAGCCGCTGCTTGGAGGCGGGGTCGGACTCGTTCTTGAGGGCCAGCTCCTCCATGCGCAGCCGGTCGACGGAGCGCTGGAGTTCGTCGATCTCCAGCGGCGAGGAGTCGATCTCCATACGGAGCCGGGAAGCGGCCTCGTCGACCAGGTCGATGGCCTTGTCGGGGAGGAAGCGGGAGGTGATGTAACGGTCGGAGAGGGTGGCGGCGGCCACCAGCGCCGAGTCCGCGATCTGCACCTTGTGGTGGGCCTCGTAGCGGCCCTTGAGCCCGCGCAGGATCGCGATGGTGTCCTCGACGGAGGGCTCGGCGACCAGCACCTGCTGGAAGCGCCGCTCCAGGGCGGGGTCCTTCTCGATGCGCTCGCGGTACTCGTCGAGCGTCGTCGCGCCGACCATGCGCAGCTCGCCGCGGGCCAGCATCGGCTTGAGCATGTTGCCCGCGTCCATGGCGGAGTCGCCGCCCGCGCCCGCGCCGACGACGGTGTGCAGCTCGTCGATGAACGTGATGATCCGGCCGTCGCTCTCCTTGATCTCGGAGAGGACGGTCTTGAGGCGCTCCTCGAACTCGCCGCGGTACTTCGCGCCCGCGACCATCGCGCCGAGGTCGAGCGAGACGAGCCGCTTGTCCTTGAGGCTCTCCGGCACGTCACCCTTGACGATGCGCTGGGCGAGGCCCTCGACGACGGCGGTCTTGCCGACGCCGGGCTCGCCGATGAGGACGGGGTTGTTCTTCGTCCGGCGGGACAGCACCTGCACGACGCGGCGGATCTCCTGGTCGCGGCCGATGACCGGGTCCAGCTTGCCCTCGCGCGCGGCGGCCGTGAAGTCGGTGCCGAACTTCTCCAGGGCCTTGTACTGGCCCTCCGGGTCGGGTGTGGTCACCCGGCGCCCTCCCCTGCTCGTCTCGAACGCGGCCAGCAGCTTCTTCGCACTGGCGCCCTGCCCGTCGAGGATCTCACCGGCACGGCCGCCCTTGGCCGCGATGCCGATGAGCAGGTGCTCGGTGGAGATGTAGTCGTCGCCCAGCTCCTTCGCCCGCTGGGCGGCGTCCTGGATGACGGCCAGCAGCTCACGGTTGGGCGCCGGCGGGGCGACGGTGGAGCCGGTGACGCTGGGCAGGCCCCCGAGCAGCCGCTCGGTCCCGCCCCGCACCGCTGCCTGGTCGGCCTCGACGGCGGCGAGCAGGTCGATGACGTTCTCGTTGTCCTGGCCCTCCAGGAGCGCGAGGAGCAGGTGCCCCGGGGTGAGATCGGCGTGCCCGTCCTTCACGGCCCTGCTGGTGGCCGCGTTGATGGCGTCCCGGCTCTTGTTGGTCAGTTCGGCGTCCACGTCTGGTTGCTCCTCCTCGCGCCCGATTCCTGCTGTTGACCGTTGACTCGATCAACGTACACAAAGTTGAGTCTATTCCACTCAAGGCAGGAAGCGCACGCGGTGGGGCCCTTCGGTTGGGCCACGGAACGCGGACCCGGGCGCCCGCGGGTGGCGGATCGACCCCGGGCGCCTGCGCGCCGCGGACCGGCCCGGGGTGCTGCGCACGCGCCGCGGCCTCCCGGCGGCGCCCCTCGTACGCTGCCCCCATGGCAGACGTACACGACCCCGCTCCCGCCTACGTCGCGTTCTGGCGCGAGAGCCACCTGTCCACCCTGACGACCCCCCGCCCGGACGGCACACCGCACGTGGTGCCGGTGTGCGTGACCTACGACCCGGAGGCCGGGGTGGCGCGGGTGATCACCGACGGCGGCAGCCGCAAGGTCGCCAACATCCGGGCGGCCGGCCCCGGCGGGGCACGCGTGGCCGTCTGCCAGATCGACAGGGCCCGCTGGGCGACCCTGGAGGGCCTCGCGGTGATCCGCACGGAGCCGGAGGCCGTCGCGGACGCGGAAGCCCGTCACGAGGCGCGCTACGGCCGCGCCCCGCGGATCAATCCGACCCGGGTCGTCATCGAGATCACCCTCGACCGGGCGCTCGGCAAGGTCTGACCCCCAGCCCCTCGGCCCCACCCGCGTCCCGCGCGGGAACAGCACAACGGCGCCACCGTGTTCAGGTCACGGTGGCGCCGCTGTGTGGGGGAAGCGCCGGAGCGATAGGTGACGACGGGGGAATCGCTCAGGCACTGCGGGGGGTGGCGGAAAGTGGTTCTGCGTCGAACAGCTCGTGGTCCCGCTGATCGAGATTGACGAAGATCATGCCGTACCGGACGGCACAGCGGACCGGCTGCGGCGCACCGCGCGGCCGGCGGAGACAGCGATAGGCGCGGACGTCCTCGTCCTCTTCCATCACCACGACGATCGGCTCTCCGAACAGGGTGACCATCAACGAGTCGCCACGGCGGGGGAGTGCCGTGAGCAGATCGATGAAATGCCACCCTGAGCGATAGGCGGTCGCCATCTCGCGCCGGAAGGTGCGGTCGTCCGGCGGGGTACTCATACCCGGCCCCGTGCGGCAGGGCCGTTCTCCGACAGCGACACCGGGGCCGCGTCGGCCCCCGTCGCCCGTGCGGGCACCGAGTCCCAGGCCAGGTCCGGAGGCGGAGCGGCCTGCACCTGCGCGCCGGCCGAACCGTGGGTCACGCCGCCCTCAACGAGGTCAAGAACACTCAGCGCCCCGGTCGTCAGCCCAACGGAGAAGGCAACAGCAAGCACCGAGCGAAGCGTTTTGTTACTCATGATGGGCTTCGTCCTCACTTCCAAGGTTTCCTCTCCCCCGCAGAACAAGACGATGGCCCATCCAGGCACGTCAACGCCACAGAAGCGATGCATCATGTTCCTGCTGATTCATGTTCCTGGGGGGTGGAGAATTGACCACAGACAGCACCAAAGCGGTACATCCCCACTCGGTTAGTGCCTTGTGTGACGAGGGAGCACGGCTCTACGCCAGTGCGCTGAGTGTGGGAAAAATAGCTCGCGTCGAGGCCGAAGACGCGCCGTGTCTGCTGGAATTCGCCCTGCTCCATCCCGATCCCGACGACCCCACCTGGCTGCGCCCGGTGCCGCCGTCCGCGGCGCTCACGCAGCGCCTCCACCCGATCGAGCGGGAGATCCAGGAGCGGAGGCGGCTCTCGGTGGAGCTCACCGAGGTCTTCGAGCCCTTCATGGCGATCAGTGCCCAGGCTCCGCCGACCACACACGCGATCACGGTGCTCGAAGGCATCGGCCGCATCAACGCCTCGATCGAACTCGCCCTCGCCGAGTGCCGTTCGGAAGTCCTCACCATTCAGCCGGGCGGCGGGCGCAGCGAGAACGCGCTCACCACCGCCATGGAACGCGGCCAGATGCTCACGGAACGCGGCGTCGGCATGCGCACCCTGTATCAGCACACCGTCCGCCACAGCCATGGAACCCTCAATTACGCGGCCCGAATGGCCGAGAGCAAGGTGGAGATCCGCACCCTCGAGGAGCTGATAGAGCGGCTCATGATTTTCGACCGCACCGTCGCCTTCATACCGGCCACCGACGACCGCACCGTAGCCCTTGAGCTGCGGCACCCCGGCATCGTGGAGTACCTCGCCAAGGTCTTCGAGCAGTTCTGGCACCGTGCGGTGCCCCTTCAGGAACAGATTCCGTACGACTCCACGACGGACGGGATTTCCGGGGTGCGGCATTCGATCGCCAAACTGCTCGTCGAGGGCCATGTCGACGAGGCGATCGCCCGTCGCCTCGGCATGAACGTACGCACCTGCCGGTCGCACATCGCCAAACTCAGCGTCGCGCTGGGCAGCAACAGCAGGGCCCAGCTCGGCTATTTGATCGCGCGGTCCGGAATCCTGGAATCGGGCCCCGATCACGCGCTCAACACCGAGCCCCGGGCGTGACCGAGCCCGGCGGCGGACGACCGTGACCCGGCGGCCGGCCGACGGGCCCCTCAACTCCCCGGCCGCCCGCCGGAATTCCGTTCCGGGGCCGCCTGCGAGAATTCCGTACGTCGGGCCTGACCGACCCGACGGGTTCCCGCCACGCGACAGAAGGACCACGAAGACCGGATGCACGAAGACCGGATGCACGACACCACCGCCGTACCCGCCGCCGTCGAGGACGACCACCACGGGGAGATCCTGGTCGAACTCACGGGCGAGCAGGGTGAGACGCTCGTGGTGAGCGGCGAGCGGATCCCCCGCGTCGTCCTCACCCGCGCCCCCGGCGCGGAGATCGACGACCACATCGCCATCGGCACCCGCGACCCCCGCCACCTCACGCTCACCGTGGACGGCCGGGAAGCGACGATCAAACCGGGCAGGGGGAGGCTCAGCCGCCGCTCCTACCGGGTCGACGTCCGCTGCGCGGGCACGTCCTACCGGCTCGTGCCCGACTCGATCCCGAGCAGCCGGCTGACCCGGAACGGCAAGCGCCTCGGCGACTTCTCCTCGGGCGGCGACCGGCGGGTGCTCGCCGAGTGGCGGGCGGAGGCCGCCGTGGAGCCGCGCGACGCGGCGATCGGCTACGCCCTGGCCGCCGCGTTCGGCACCGGCGGCCAGCCCATGTGGATGATGGCGGTCGAAACGGTCAGCGAGTTCCTGCCGTAGATGCGCGCCCCGCACACGCCGAGGGGCCGGGAGAGCGTTCCTCCGCTCTCCCGGCCCCTCGGGCGTACTGAAGGGTCCCGCCGGGACGTGTTGCTAGTCCGTCGGCCGCTTCGGCTTCGGCCGCCAGACCACCAGCGCACCGGTCTGCTGCACGTCCTGGTACGGCACGAGGTCCCGACGGTACGAGGCGTGCACCTGGGCCTCGCGCTGCCGCATGGCGACCGCCGCGCCGTCCACCGCCGCCGAGAGTTCGGCGACGCGCTGCTGGAGGGCCGCGACCTGGTTCTCCAGCTCGATGATCCGCTTGATGCCCGCGAGGTTGATGCCCTCGTCCTGCGACAGCTGCTGCACGGTGCGCAGCAGCTCGATGTCACGGGCGGAGTAGCGCCGGCCGCGCCCGGCCGTACGGTCCGGGGAGACCAGGCCGAGACGGTCGTACTGGCGCAGTGTCTGCGGGTGCAGGCCCGAGAGCTGGGCCGCGATCGAGATCACGTACACCGGGGTCTCGTCGGTCAGCTGGTACGGATTGCGTCGACGGCCGTCCATCTCAAGCTCCCTTCGCAGCCTGGAACAGTTCCGCCCGCGGGTCCTCGTCCGCGGTCGCCTTCCGGTAGGCCTCCAGGGCGTCCCGGGCCTCCTGGCCCAGGTCCCTGGGGACCGCGACCTCCACGGTGACCAGCAGGTCGCCGCGGGTGCCGTCCTTGCGCACCGCGCCCTTGCCCCGGGCGCGCATCGTACGCCCGTTGGGGGTGCCGGCGGGGAGCTTCAGGGTGACCGGGGGGCCGCCGAGCGTGGGGACCTTGACCTCGCCGCCGAGCGTCGCCTCCGGATAGGTGACGGGCACGGTGACCGTGAGGTTGTCGCCCTTGCGGCCGAAGACCGGGTGGGCGTCGACGTGGACGACGACGTACAGATCGCCGGCCGGACCGCCGCGCTCGCCCGCGCCGCCCTTGCCGCGCAGCCGGATCCGCTGGCCGTCGGAGACGCCCGCCGGAATCCTCACCTGCATGGTGTGGGCCGACTTCGCCCGGCCGCTGCCCTTGCAGACGTCGCAGGGGTCCTGGGCGATGAGGCCCCGGCCCTTGCAGTCCACACAGGGGTCGGTGAGCGAGAAGCCGCCGCCGCTGCCGCGCGAGACCTGACCGGTGCCGACGCAGGTCGGGCAGACCCTGGGGGTGCCGTTCTTGTCGCCGGTGCCGGAACACGCCTTGCAGGGCGCCTGGCTGGACATCCGCAGCGGGACCGTGGCCCCGTCGACCGCCTCGGTGAAGCTGAGCGTCACCTCGGACTCGATGTCCTGGCCGCGCTTCGGCTGGACACGGGTGCCCGTGCCGCCGCGGTTGAACAGCCCGCCGAAGACGTCGCCGAGACCGCCCCCGCCGCCGAAGCCGCCGCCCGCGCCGCCCTGTCCGCCGCCCGGGGCGCCGCCCCCGAAGAGGTCGCCCAGGTCGAAGTTGAAGTTGCCGCCGGCACCACCGGGGCCGGGGCGGAAGCCGCCGTTGCCGAAGAGGGCGCGCGCCTCGTCGTACTCCTTGCGCTTCTTGGGGTCACCGAGGACGTCGTTCGCCTCGGAGATCTCCTTGAAGCGCTCCTCCGCCTTGGCGTCGCCCTTGTTGGCGTCCGGGTGGAACTCGCGGGCGAGCTTCCGGTACGCCTTCTTGACCTCGGCGTCGGTGGCGTCCTTGGGGACGCCGAGGACCTTGTAGTAGTCCTTCTCGACGAAGTCCTTCGTGCTCATCGACGTCCCTCCTTCCGGACGATCGACCGAGCGGCCGGCCCGTGGGCCGGCCGCCGGGCCGGTCGGTGGACACCGTGGTGGTCGGACGCGTCGCCGTCAGACCTCCTCGGTGCCACCGCTCTCCTCGTCGTCTGTCTTCTCTTCCTTGGCCGCGGCGGGCGTGGCGCCCGGCTGCGGCTCGGCGACGGCCACCCGCGCGGGGCGGATGGTGCGCTCGCCGATGCGATACCCCGGCTGCAGGATCGCCACGCAGGTCGTCTCGGTGACGTCCGGCGCGTAGCTGTGCATCAGGGCCTCGTGGATCGTCGGGTCGAAGGGCTCGCCCTCCTTGCCGAACTGCTGGAGGCCCAGCTTCGCGACGGTGGTCTCCAGCGATTCGGCGACCGACTTGAAGCCGCCGACCAGCTCGCCGTGGTCCCGCGCGCGGCCGACGTCGTCGAGGACGGGCAGGAGCTCGGACAGGAGGTTCGCGACAGCGATCTCCTTGACCGTGACCCGGTCCCGCTCGACGCGGCGGCGGTAGTTCTGGTACTCGGCCTGGAGCCGCTGGAGGTCCGCGGTGCGCTCACCGAGCGCGGTGCGTGCCTGGTCCAGCTGCGCGGTCAGACCGACGGTCGGGTCGAGGTCCCCGGCCGGGGCCGCCGTCTCCTCCTCGGAGGAGTCGGCCGCCTTCGGCTCGGCGTCATCAGGGGTGGCGCCGGAGGGGACGTCGGGCTTCTCCTCGAAGCCCGGAGTCTCCTCGGTCACGCCGCACCGCCCTTGGTGTCCTTCTCGTCGTCCACGATCTCGGCGTCGACGACGTCGTCATCGGCCTTCGCCTGGGCGTCGCCCGGGGCGTCGGCGCCGGGGGCCGCGCCCTCGGCCTGGGCGTTGGCGTACATCGCCTGGCCCAGCTTCTGGGAGACGGCCGCGACCTTCTCGGTGGCCGTGCGGATCTCGGCGGAGTCCTCGCCCTTGAGCTTCTCCTTCAGCTCGCCGACAGCGGTCTCCACCTCCGTCTTCACGTCCGCCGGGACCTTGTCCTCGTTGTCCTTGAGGAACTTCTCCGTCTGGTAGACGAGCTGCTCGCCCTGGTTGCGCGACTCGGCGGCCTCGCGGCGGGCGTGGTCCTCCTCCGCGTACTTCTCGGCCTCTTCACGCATCCGGTTGACCTCGTCCTTCGGCAGCGAGGAGCCGCCGGTGACGGTCATCTTCTGCTCCTTGCCGGTGCCGAGGTCCTTGGCGGCGACGTGCATGATGCCGTTGGCGTCGATGTCGAAGGCGACCTCGATCTGCGGCACACCGCGCGGGGCCGGCGGCAGACCGGTCAGCTCGAACATCCCGAGCTTCTTGTTGTACGCCGCGATCTCGCGCTCGCCCTGGTAGACCTGGATCTGCACGGACGGCTGGTTGTCCTCGGCCGTCGTGAAGATCTCGGAACGCTTGGTCGGGATCGTGGTGTTGCGCTCGATGAGCTTGGTCATGATCCCTCCCTTGGTCTCGATGCCGAG
This sequence comes from Streptomyces griseus, assembly GCF_900460065.1. Lineage (GTDB taxonomy): Bacteria > Actinomycetota > Actinomycetes > Streptomycetales > Streptomycetaceae > Streptomyces > Streptomyces griseus. The sequence continues at coordinate 42,567 of NZ_UAVD01000026.1, forward strand.
GGACAGCGGGGTGACGTCGAGGAGCAGGACGTCCTTGACCTCGCCCTTGAGGACACCGGCCTGGAGCGAGGCGCCGATGGCGACGACCTCGTCCGGGTTCACACCCTTGTTGGCCTCCTGGCCGCCGGTCAGCTCCTTGACGAGCTCGGCGACGGCGGGCATACGGGTGGAGCCACCGACGAGAACGACGTGGTCGATCTCGGAGAGCTGGATGCCCGCGTCCTTGATGACGTTGTGGAACGGGGTCTTGCAGCGGTCCAGGAGGTCCGCGGTCAGCTGCTGGAACTGCGAGCGCGTGAGCTTCTCGTCCAGGTGCAGCGGGCCCTCGGCGGACGCCGTGATGTAGGGCAGGTTGATCGTGGTCTCGGTCGAGGACGAGAGCTCGATCTTCGCCTTCTCCGCGGCCTCGCGGAGACGCTGGAGAGCCATCTTGTCCTTGGACAGGTCCACGCCGTGCCCGTTGGCGAACTGCTTCACCAGGTAGTCGACGACGCGCTGGTCCCAGTCGTCACCACCGAGGTGGTTGTCACCGTTGGTGGCCTTCACCTCGACGACGCCGTCGCCGATCTCCAGGAGGGACACGTCGAAGGTGCCGCCACCGAGGTCGAAGACGAGGATCGTCTGGTCGTCCTTGTCGAGGCCGTACGCCAGCGCGGCGGCGGTCGGCTCGTTGACGATGCGCAGGACGTTCAGGCCCGCGATCTCGCCGGCCTCCTTCGTCGCCTGACGCTCGGAGTCGTTGAAGTACGCCGGGACGGTGATGACCGCGTCGGTCACCTTCTCGCCCAGGTAGGACTCGGCGTCGCGCTTCAGCTTCTGCAGGATGAAGGCGCTCATCTGCTGCGGGTTGAAGCTCTTGCCGTCCAGGTCGATCTTCCAGTCAGTGCCCATGTGGCGCTTGACCGAGCGGATGGTCCTGTCGACGTTGGTGACCGCCTGGCGCTTCGCGACCTCGCCGACGAGCACCTCGCCGTTCTTGGCGAAGGCGACGACGGACGGCGTGGTCCTGGCGCCCTCTGCGTTGGTGATGACGGTGGGCTCGCCGCCTTCGAGAACGCTGACGACGGAGTTAGTCGTGCCCAGGTCGATGCCGACCGCACGTGCCATTTCAATTCCTCCAACTGACTACTTGAGTGGATCTGACTCAAGAATGCATGACGCCGACGCCGGAGTCAACAGACCTGAGTCCCTTACGCTCAACTTAAGTGCTTACGCGGAGCACACCCGGGGCCCACGCACCCCCCATCCGCCCCCTCCGGCCGCCCCGGGACCGCACCCACGCACGCCACGCCCCTCACGCACCCCCCACCCCACCGTCTCACCGTGGGATCGTTCTGTCACAAAATGCCGTGAGACGGTCGCAACCGTCACCGACCGGCAGGTTTCACCGTGGATCGTCACACCATCGGACCTCGAACCCCGGGCGGGCGCGATGCAGAACGCGAGGAAGCCGCGTGCACGGCGGAAGAACCAGAAGAACCGCCGTCCGAAGACGCAGAGAAGCGAACAGGACCGGCAGGACGAACAGAGTCGCCAGGACGAGCGGGGCCGCCAGGACGAGCAGAGCCGGCGGAACGGGCCGGACGAGCGGAACGAGCGGGACGAGCGGGGCGAGCGGGGCCTGAAGCACCCGCAGCCGCGACAGACGCCACCGCTCCCCCTCCAGCCCCACCCCGCGCCGTCACCGCCACCGGCACCGCCACCGGCACCGGCACCGGGCGGGACGGAGCCGCGCCCGGAGTCGCACGCGACCCCGCACCCTCGCCGCCCCCCGCCCTCGCACCCGTACCCGGATCAGCAGCCGCCCCCGTACCCGTCCTCGCACAGGACAGCGACAGGCGCGGGCACGGGCACGGGGACGGTCCGGGGCCAGTTCCCCTCGCGTCCCATGGCGCGGCTGGCCGGCCTCAGCGACCGGGCCGGGCGGCTCGCGGACCGCCTCCTCCCGCGCACGCCCGCCGAACGCGTCCTCGACCTGGCCCTCGGCACCGCCCTGCTGGTCCTGACCGCCCCCGCCGTCGCCGTGGCGGCCCTCGCCCTGCGCGTGCGGCACACCCCGGGCGGCGTCTGGGACCGTCGCCCCCGGGCCGGCCTGGGCGGCCGGGTCTTCGAGCTGCGGACCCTGCGGACCCGCCGGTTCCGGCTGGACGTGTTCTCCCGCCTGCCCCACGTCGTACGCGGCGACCTCTCCCTGGTCGGCCCCGCCCCACTGGCCCCGGGCCACCCGCGGGCCACGGGGCCCGGCGGCCGGCGGTGGCGGCGGGAGCTGCGGCCGGGACTGACCGGTCTCGCACAGGTGCGCGCCCGCTCCGGCATGCCGTGGGACGACCCCGCTCTGCTCGACCAGCACTACGCAGAGCACCATGGAGTGGTGCTCGACCTGGCGATCCTCGCCGAAGCCGCCCGCGACCCCCTGCGGAAGCGGCTCCGGAAGGCGCGTCGAACCAAGGCACACCTGAGCGACGCAGATCACCGACGACCCGGCTACAGCACGGTGGAATAAGTGGATAGTGTCAGCACAGACTAATTAAGTTACTGCTTAGTAGTAGCGGGTAGTAGTAACCGGATCCCGCTCTCGCAGGCCCGAGGAGCCCAGAAATGCAACTCGCCGCGATCATCGTGTCGCTGGTGCTGACGGTCGTCGGCGTTGCGCTCATCACCCGAGCCGTCGCGCAGATCTACCGCTTCGTCCGTCTCGGACAGTCGGTACCAGCAGGCAGCCGCACCGACGACCCCAAGCAGCGGACGATCACCCTGATCAAGGAGTTCGTCGGCCATACCCGCATGAACCGCTGGGGAATCGTGGGCGTCGCCCACTGGTTCGTCGCGGTCGGCTTTCTGACCCTCGGCCTGACGATCGTCACGGCGTACGGCCAGCTGTTCAAGGCCGACTGGGTGCTGCCCTACATCGGCACCTTCCTGCCGTACGAGGTCTACATCGAGTTCATCGCGCTCGGCACGACCCTCGGCATCCTCGTCCTGATCGCGATCCGCCAGCTGAACCTGCCCTCCCGGGCCGGCCGCAAGTCGCGCTTCACCGGTTCGAAGATGGGCCAGGCGTACTTCGTCGAGGCGATCATCCTGATCATCGGCGCCGCGATCATGCTGCTCCGCGGCCTTGAGGGCGCGCTGCACCACGTCGACAGCTACGGGCCCGCCTACTTCGCCTCGTACCCCCTGGTCCTGGCCTTCAGGGGACTGAGCACCGAGACACTGCAGAACCTGGTCTACCTGTTCGCGATGATCAAGCTCGGTACGACGATGATCTGGGCGATCACGGTCGGGCTGAACACCAACATGGGCGTCGCCTGGCACCGCTTCCTCGGCTTCCCGAACATCTGGTTCAAGCGGAACGCCGACGGCGACGTCGCACTCGGCGCGCTCCAGCCGATGACCTCGGGCGGCAAGGAGATCGACTGGGAGGACCCGGCCGACGACGCGGTCTTTGGCGTCTCCCAGGTCGAGCAGTTCTCCTGGAAGGGCATCCTCGACTTCTCCACCTGCACCGAGTGCGGCCGCTGCCAGTCGCAGTGCCCCGCCTGGAACACCGGCAAGCCCCTCTCCCCCAAGCTCCTGATCATGTCGCTGCGCGACCACGCGCACGCCAAGGCCCCCTACCTCCTGGCCGGCGGCGGCAAGGACATGGAAGGCAACGAGAAGGCCACCGAGGAGAAGCTCAAGGACGTCCCCGCGGCCGCCCTCGCCGAGGCCGAGCGCCCTCTCATCGGCACCGCCGAGGAGAACGGCGTCATCGACCCGGACGTCCTGTGGTCCTGCACCACCTGCGGCGCCTGCGTTGAGCAGTGCCCGGTCGACATCGAGCACATCGACCACATCGTCGACATGCGCCGCTACCAGGTGATGATCGAGTCCGCGTTCCCGTCCGAGGCGGGCACGATGCTCAAGAACCTGGAGAAGAAGGGCAACCCCTGGGGGCTGGCCAAGAAGGCCCGCGTCGAGTGGACCAAGGAGGTCGACTTCGAGGTCCCGATCGTCGGCAAGGACGTCGAGGACCTCACCGAGGTCGACTACCTGTACTGGGTCGGCTGCGCGGGCGCCCTGGAGGACCGGGCCAAGAAGACCACCAAGGCCTTCGCGGAGCTGCTGCACATGGCGGGCGTCAAGTTCGCGATCATGGGCGGCGACGAGAAGTGCACCGGTGACTCCGCCCGCCGCCTGGGCAACGAGCCGCTGTTCCAGCAGCTCGGCCAGGAGAACGTGGCCATGCTGAACATGGCGTACGGCGAGGACGACGAAGACGAGACGACGAAGAAGCCCAAGTCGTCCAAGAAGATCGTCGCGACCTGCCCGCACTGCTTCAACACGATCGCGAACGAGTACCCGCAGCTCGGCGGCGAGTACGAGGTCATCCACCACACGCAGCTGCTCCAGCACCTCATCGACGAGGGCAAGCTGATCCCGGTGACCCCGGTCGAGGGTCTGATCACGTACCACGACCCCTGCTACCTGGGCCGTCACAACAAGATCTACACCCCGCCGCGCGAGATCATCGCGAAGGTCCCGGGGCTGCGGAACGAGGAGATGCACCGCCACAAGGAGCGCGGCTTCTGCTGCGGCGCCGGTGGAGCCCGGATGTGGATGGAGGAGCGGATCGGCAAGCGCGTCAACAACGAGCGCGTCGACGAGGCCCTCGCCCTCAACCCGGACATCGTCTCCACCGCCTGCCCGTTCTGCCTCGTCATGCTGACCGACTCGGTCAACGGCAAGAAGAACGACGGCCAGGCCAAGGAGTCCATCCAGGTCGTGGACGTCTCCCAGCTCCTCCTGGAGTCCGTGAAGACGCCCATGGACCCGACCGGCGAGCCGGAGCGGGTGGACGCGCCGGAGCCCGAACCGGCAAAGTGACGTAACGCGTCAAAGCGATGAGCGGCCGGACCTGCCTCGGGGGCAGGACCGGCCGCTTCTTCGTGGGGTGCGGGGCTCCGCCCGCCGGACCGGCGGGGCCCCGTCCTCCGCCCGTGACGACCGCCGCCCGTGACGACCGCCGGACGTGACGAACGCCGCGGGCGGACCGTGAACCCGGGCATGTACGCGACGACGTATCTGGAGCATCATGTGCCCCTGAGCCGCCCGCCACGGCTCCCGCCCCCTCCCGGGGGAAACCGGGAGACACCGGAGGGACTGGAGGCTTCGGGAGATTTCGGGAGACCCGGAAGCCTTCGGGACGACCGGGGGCCAGGGGGCCCGGGGACCTCCGGAGACCCGGGACGCCCGGGGACCTCGGGAGACCCGGAAGACCCGGGAGACCTCCGCGTCCGCCGGCGGACGCCCAGGACGACGACCGACGAACGATGACTGACGAACGACGACCGACGAACGAGGCCCCCGTGCGCCCACGCACCCGCACCGAGCACCCGAAGGCAGCGGTCACCAGCAGGAGGACGCCCGCCCTCGCCGCCGCCGGCTGTACGGCCCTGCTGCTGGCGCTCACGGCCTGCACGGGCCCCTCCTCCGCGTCCGGCGGCAAGAACGGCGACACCCCGCCCCCGGCTCGGGCGCGCACCCAGGCGGGGACCGCGGGCACCCCCGTCCCCCGCGGCACCGGCAGCCGCGTCCCGTACGACTTCAACGGCGACGGCCACCGTGACCTGGTCGTCAACGAACTGGTGAAGGCCCCCCAGGACAGCCACGGAGACGACGCGGGCATCGGCGTCGTCTACGGCACCGACGACCGTGCCCGCCCTCTGGACCCGGCCACCCGGCAACTGCTGAGCGCGCGGGCGAACGCGGCGAAGTCCGGCGACACCCTGCCCGCCGCGTTCGAGGCCGAGTCGGCCTGCGACCTGGACCGGGACGGTTTCACCGACCTGATCGTCTCCACCGACCCCCCGTACAACGGCATCGGCGCCCCGCCCGTCCCCCTCCAGATCCTCTTCGGCTCCCCGCGGGGCCTGACGGGCAGAGCGGTCACCGTGCGCATCCCGCAACAGGCCCGATTCGGCAACGAGTGGCCCGAGCAGCCGGTCTGCGGCGACTTCGACGGCGACGGCAGGGCCGACCTCGCGGTCACCGCCAGCGCCGGCCGGGTCACCTTCCTGCACGGCCCCTTCACCCGCACCGGGGCCCCGCGCAGCGCTGACCTGCTGCCCGACGGCGGCCCGTACCTCTACGCCCCCGAGCCCGGACGGGACACCGACGGGGACGGCTACGACGACCTCGTCGCCGCCACCAGCCCGCACGCCCCCGGCCGGCCCGGCAGGGGCACCCTCCTCCTCGGCTCCCCGAAGGGCCCGGCCCGGCCGGGCGGCGCGTACGCGTTCGCCGCCGAGAAGCTCCCCAGCGCGCCGCTGAAGGCGACGGGCGCCACCCGCACCGCCCTCCTGGACCACGGCGACTACGACGCCGACAAGAAGCCGGACACCGTGGTCCGCACGTACCGGGGCGAGCGCCAGGACCTGATCGCCCTCTACCCGGCGGGTAACACGGACCGGCCGCTCCTCACCTTCTCCACGGCGCTGTTCCTCCCCTGAACTCCCCCGCCCGAGGCCCGGGGTACGGCCCCTAGGGGATGTCACAGCTCGGCCGCAAAGGCGGACGGGTTCCCCCGGCCCCCACCGCCCGCCCCCGGGGACCAGGTACGTTCAACAGGTGGCTGGATTCAGGATCGGACGCGGCCGGGACAACCGCACCCCGCAACAACCGCAGCAGCAGCGGCAGCAGCCGTACGGAGGGCAGGCACCACAGCCGCCGTACGGCGCTCAGCCGTGGCCCTCGGCAGGAGGCCCCGGCAACGGCGGAGCGCCACCGCCGTACGGGCCGCCGCAGGGCGCCCCGTACAACACGGGCGGCGGCTACGGGGGCCCCGGACCGGGCGGACACGGCGGACAGGCCGGACACGGCCAGGGCCATCACGGCCACGGCGGCCACGGCGAGCCGGAGTACTACGGCGACCCGTACGCCGAGCCCGCGCCCCACGACCCGTACGCCAACAACCCGGGTCACACGCAGGCGTTCCGCGTCGACGAGGACCCGTACAACGGCGGCAACACCTACCAGGCCGGTTCCGCCCCCGCCCAGCCGACGGGCCCGCGCCTGCGCTGGAAGGAACTGCTGACCGGCATCGTGGCGCGCCCGGGACCGACGTTCTGGCAGATGCGCGACTACCCGGTCTGGGGCCCGGCACTGGTCGTCACGTTCGTCTACGGCCTGCTCGCGCTGTTCGGCTTCGACCAGGCCCGCGACGAGGCGATCAACGCGACGATCTCGACGGCCATCCCGTACGTCCTGTTCACCGGCGTCGGATTCGTCATCGGCGGCCTGGTCCTCGGGGCGGTGACCCACACCCTGGCCCGCCAGCTCGGCGGCACGGGCTCGTGGCAGCCGACCGTGGGCCTGTCGATGCTGATCATGTCGATGACCGACGCCCCGCGCCTCCTCTTCGCCCTGTTCCTGGGCGGCGAGAACTCCCTCGTCCAGATCGTGGGCTGGCTGACCTGGCTGGCGGCCGGGGCGCTGTTCACGTCGATGGTCAGCAAGTCGCACGACCTACCGTGGCCGAAGGCGCTGGGAGCGTCGGCGATCCAGCTGATCGCGCTGCTGTCGATCATCAAGCTGGGCACCATCTGACAGCCCCGCAGGAACACGAAAGGGCCCCCGGAGCGCGGAACACGCACTCCGGGGCCCTTTCGCGCACACGGGCCCAGGCCCAGGCACGGGCACAGGCCTGGACCTGTGCCCGTGCCTGGGCCTGGGCACATCACCCGTGAGAGGGGATCAGGAGTCGAGGACCTGCCCGTCCCGCCGTACGACGGGCTTCTCCACGCTCCACGGGAAGTTGATCCACTGATCGGTCTTCTTCCACACGTACTCGCACTTCACGAGGGAGTGCGACTTCTCGTAGATGACGGCGCTGCGCACCTCGGCGACATGGTCGACGCAGAAGTCGTGGACGAGCTTGAGCGTCTTGCCCGTGTCGGCGACGTCGTCGGCGATCAGGACCTTCTTGTCCGAGAAGTCGATCGCGTTGGGCACGGGCGCCAGCATGACGGGCATCTCCAGGGTCGTTCCGACCCCGGTGTAGAACTCCACGTTGACGAGATGGATGTTCTTGCAGTCGAGCGCGTAGGCGAGCCCACCGGCGACGAACACCCCGCCCCGGGCGATACTCAGCACCACGTCGGGCTCGTACCCGTCGTCGGCCACGGCCTGCGCCAACTCGCGCACCGCCCGCCCGAAGCCCTCGTAGGACAGGTTTTCCCGCACGTCACTGGTCATGGTTGATCACACCTGGGTCCGATGGAAGTTCTGGAACGACCGCGAGGCCGTCGGCCCCCGCTGCCCCTGGTACCGCGACTCGTACCGCTCGGAGCCGTACGGGAACTCGGCGGACGAGGTCAGCTTGAACAGGCAGAGCTGCCCGATCTTCATGCCCGGCCAGAGCTTTATCGGCAGCGTCGCGAGATTCGACAGCTCCAGGGTCACGTGCCCGGAGAACCCGGGGTCGATGAACCCCGCCGTCGAGTGCGTCACCAGCCCGAGCCGCCCGAGCGAACTCTTGCCCTCCAGCCGCGAGGCCAGGTCGTCGGGGAGCGAGATCACCTCGTACGTGGACGCCAGCACGAACTCCCCCGGGTGGAGGATGAAGGCCTCGTCCCCCTCGGGCTCGACGGTCCGCGTCAGGTCGGGCTGCTCGACGGCCGGGTCGATGTGCGGGTACCGGTGGTTCTCGAACACCCGGAAGTAGCGGTCCAGCCGCACGTCGATGCTCGACGGCTGCACCATCGAAGGGTCGTACGGATCAATACGGACTCGGCCGGCGTCGATCTCGGCCCGGATGTCCTTGTCTGAGAGAAGCACGTCCCGAGGATACGCAGAACGCGCGAGCCCGCCCCAACCGGACCACCCGCGCGCCTGCAGAACACCTCCGCCCCGCTATCCACGCCCCCGCTCACACCCGCGGCCACGGCTGCCGCCCCTGACACACGGGCCGACAGCCACCCCGACATCCACCCTCACCGCGACGTCCCGAGCCGACTGCCCCACGTGTCCGCCGAAGCCGTCCTACCGCTTCTCGAACGCCACGGGCACGGCCTGCCGCAACCGCGCACACCGGGGACACCGGATCAACCGCCCGGGCCCGATCCGGTCGGCCCCGAGCTGCTGCATCGGGAACGACGAGGTAGCGAAAACGTGCCCTTCGGCACAGCGGACAACGGTGCGCTCCATCGGATCCATCAAGTCCCTTCCCCAACCACATATGGACGAGAAAGCCACATTAGGGGATGAACAGGACGCCACCGCACGCGGCACTCCGACCACCCACGCTACGCCCCCAACTCCCGCCCATCACACCCCCGTCCACACCCCACCCCTCCCCGCACGCACGACACGAAGGCCCCACGGCGCATCCGCCGGGGGCCTGGCATGGGGTAGAGTGTGGACCGATGCATTGCCGGTGATCGGCACGCTTCGCGGGTGTAGTTTAATGGTAGAACATGAGCTTCCCAAGCTCAGAGCGCGAGTTCGATTCTCGTCACCCGCTCTTCAAATGAGGCCCCGTGTAAGCCACCTGGGGCCTCATTATGTTGGCCGGACCGCTAAGGAGCCGCGCTCCACGGTGTCGAGATCTCTCCGTCCGGCTCCCAGCCGTGCCGTCGCATCTGCTGCGCTTCCGCCGTACGGCCCGCGGACTCCAGCACCTTCGCGTACTGGCTCCAAGCGTACGGGTCGCCGGTTCGCGAAGCATGGCGGAGCCAGTCCAGGGCCTCGTCGGTACGCCCTGCGTCTTGGAGCAGCTCGGCGACGACGGACCTCTGATCCGGATAGCCGTCCTCTGCATGGCGGTCTGCGCACGACCTCAGCCAGGCGAAGGACTCATCCGGCCCCATGAGCTCCGTCATCAGTCGCGCGGTCTGCCCCAGGGCACCCAGGTCCCCTTCCTCAGCAGCCCGCTGGTACCAGATGACAGCCTCCGAGGCCTTGCCGAGTTGCTCGTGCACAGCGGCGGCGTTCGCCGCCGCACCCCTCGGTCCGCCGGCTGCCTCCTGTTCGTAGAGCGCGAGCGCTTCTTCCAGACGGCCTTTCTTCCTCAGCGCCTCGGGAGCACTCGCGCTCTTCCTGAGGTGGGCACCGCTGGCGATCTCCTCCGACCAATCCAGCACAGCGGCTAGCCAGCGCTGTGCCTCATCGGCTTTTCCGCCCGGGTCGAGAAGGCTCCGCAAGTTGGATCGAAGTGCCGCGTCCTGGGCCAAGTGCTCGAGCAACGCATCCGACGCCCAGGAAATCCACACACCCCCTTCCCTGTTCCTGCTTTCCTCTTCCCATACCCGCGGCAACAGCCAGGACAGTACGGTGGCCCCGCTGTCGCCTCGCTCCCGCATCCGGTAGACCGTCTGCACCACGGCGTACCCGCCGTGGCTCTCGGCCTCCTGCTGGTAGCAAGCCAGAGCTTCTTCCGTACGGCTCGTCGACTTCAGCAGGTCGGCCAGGGCTCCGTACGCACCGTAGACGCCCGCATCGGCCGCTCGCCTGAAGCAGGTCTCCGCTTCCGGGAGGTCGCCGGCCTGCCGCAGAATCATGCCTGCGGAGAACCAGCTGCTGGAATGCCCTGCTTCGGCAGCTCTCCTGTGCCAAGCGACGGCCATGACCGGCTGGTGAGTCATCTCCATGATCCCAGCGACCTGGTTCATGGCAGCGGGATCTCCCCTTTCGGCGAGGGGCAGACACCACAGCAGTGCCTCGTCGTATCTGCCCTCTTCCTCCAGCATCTGGGACGCCGCGGCGACGGCGCCCGGCACCCCCGCCGCGGCTGCGGCCCTGAGGAGACGCACAGCGATCCGGAGGTGCCCTCTTTCCCGTGCCGATCCGGCCAGGGCGATCAGGGACTCTCGTGCCGCATAGTCGTTCAGGGTGTCCCAAAGACGCGCCGGTGGAACCTTGCCGTGCTGCTCCTCCCTGCCGTGCTGATCCAAGTAGTCCGCGAGTCTGACCTTGTCCGTGACGACGAGGGGAGCGGCAGGTTCGCGGATGGTCACGGGCGTGAGGGGGCCGCGGGCACCACGCAACCGTTTCCTCAGTTCCGCAAGAGCCTGCTCGATGTCACCGTCCTCCACCGCCTCGTACTGATGGGCGGTGAGGTAGGAGGGGATCGACGCTTCCAGCAGCAGTTTCGGGAGAGCCACGCCATGCCCGAGACGACGGGCGTCCATGGCCGACTCGACCAGAGCCCTCTCCAAGGCCGTGGCGGTCTCGTACCGGTCGACCAGCGCCCGGCCACCGGCAAGATACTGGGTGACCTGCCCCTCCTCACCACGGTCCAGGGCCTCTTGGAGCCGGGGGTCCGTCACGGCAAGGCGTCTCAACTCCAGCATGTCCGGCCCCTCGAAGGAGTCCGGCACTCGGAGGTACTTGCCGGTGAGCAGAGCACGGGCTCGCGCATGCGGATCCTTGCGGTCGCCCTGCCTACGCGGGCTGACGAGATCAGACCACTGTTCGGGCCAGGTCGTGCCGAGGACGAGCAGGGGGCCGCGTCGCGGGTCGTTGAGCACCTCGTGCAGCCGGGCGGCTGCCTGCTCACCCCGATCGTCGCCCAGGAAGCGGTGGATCTCGTCGAGCCACAGGACGGTACGGGGAGCGGCGTCGTCCAACACTGCGATCAGCGCCTCGGTGGGGGTCGGTGCGAGGGGATGCACAAGCCGCCAGTCCGGAGGAAGAAGACTGAGCGCCTCCCAGCACGACCTGGTCTTCCCCGTAAAGGAGTTGCCGACGAGGACCGCGAGGGCGCTGGTCAGCCCTTCTGCGCACGGCCGAGCGGCACTTTCCACCACGTCGGCGAGCTGCCGGTCGTGCTCCCGTTCGACATACGGAGGCAGAAGCTGCAGCTCGGAGTCGGCGCACCCCCCGTCGATGGCCTCGTGCACCTCCAGGGCGAACGGATCCGCGAACTCACTGATAAGCCTCCCGGGGTGAGCCGTTGACGCACGTGATGCCCGTATCGGCTGCGCCCTCTCCAGCAGGTTTCGCCAGTCGCGTTCATCAACCTTCTCTCCGGCCCAGGCGCTCCACAGCCGTACGAGTGCCAGAACGTCGTCGCTGCTCCTGTCACTCGGGACCTGGGGAACTCCTTCACCGCGGATGGGCACCCAGGCGCTGATCCGCTGGCTCTCGATCCCTCTGTTGTACGGGGGCTTGCCGAGTTCCTGGCTCACCTTCCTCCGTGAGTACCGGTCGCCGGCCCGGCTGAGCACGCCCTCCGCTCTTCGCTCCAGGGCGCGCAAGCGCTCATAGAGTTCCCGGGACTCCTGGGACCGCAACAGGCCTCCCTCTCTCTGCCCGCAGCAGGCACAACGGGCAACGCACCGACCTGCAGCGTAGAACCAATCCGCCCGGTGCTCCCGCTATTCCGGGTCTCTCTCCCCAGACGGCAGAAGACTCGGGGACGACGACTCGGGGCAGCTCCGGGCGCAATCGACAAAGGGACCGTGATGGGGAAGACGACTCGGCGGCGGCGACAGCACACCACCCGCCGATGGGGACGCACCGTCCTCTTCGGTCTCGTACGAGGGGGTGCGACAGCGACGGGCTCGGCCATCGTCGCGTGTGGCCTGATGTGGTGGCAGAACCGATGAACGGATTGCGGCCCTCGAACACCGCGCCACCGCTGCCTCCTGTTCCCGCAGATCAGACAGCCGATGGTCCCGACGAGCGGCGTTGATTCCCCAGCTCAGAGCACGAGTTCGATTCTCTTCACCGGCTCCACATGAAAGCCCCGGGCCAGCGGCCCGGGGCTCTCTGTTGTCCGGACCAGTTCAGGGGTCCGGCATCAGAGAGCTGTCTCCGCCCGACCTCGCCCGGCCGTCGGACGCGCTCGGTGCGCACCAACCGAGGCAAGACGGTCGGCATGCGGCTGAGTGGTCCGGCTCCGCGCCCCCCACCAACCTCGGCTGTACCGTGTCCGCCATGGCGGAGGAGAACGAATGGGGGCTGCGGCCACTCGGGCCGAGCGAGGTCAGCCGCCTCCGGGGACTCGCCGCAGCAGTTGCGGCGGACCTGGCCCGATCCGGGCTCGTCATATCCGGCCAGCAGAATCAGTACCGGGAGACTTCGGCCGGCTGCCTGAGAGTCGAAGTGGATGAATTCGACGACGCCGCAGGCGGCATCTGGCTCCACTGGGAGGTACACCCTTCCCTCCGGAAAGCGACGAGCGAGGCTCCACGGGGACAGCGGTTCGATGACCCGGTGATCGCGTCCGCGGGCCGCATTCACGAGCGGATGGCATCGACGATCCTCTCCATGCTGGGGGCACTTGGATACGTCGCGGAGCCAAGCGATGACGACTATCGGCCCTTTGCGATCAAGGTGCTCTCGGCCTCCACCTGAGCACCTGCCGTACCTCTGCGCAACGCAGGCCCCCTGCCAACTCTCCCCATGCCACCGCGCAGGAAGCCGTGCTAGAACGTACCAGGAGGAACGGTAAACAGCGGTCACCAAAGGAACCGAAACCAGTCAGGACCTCACCATCGGAGCACATTTCAGCAGGTCGGAGCCCATGCGAATGGTCGAAGGCCGGGTGATTCCCAAGCTGAGAGCACCATTTCGATTCTCGTCACCCGCTCCACGACGAAGGCCCTGGTCAATGACTCAGGCCTTTTGCTTGCCGTCCAACGGCACCGGCTCGGAGCGTCACTCGCCAGAGACAACGTGTGAGTGATCGCGCCCATGTCCCCCGGAACCTGCGACCACAGGCGTCAGAGCTGGGGACCAGAAACCCGAGCCAGCGTGTGCATACTCAAGTATGCTTGGACTTATGTCCTCAACGACTCGCATCACCGTCACGCTCCCCAGCGACCAGGTGGCGGAGCTCCGCAAGCTCACGGACAACGTCTCCGGGTACGTGGCGGAGGCCGTAGCCCGTCAGATCCGGCACCAGCTCTTGGGCGCGGACCTTCGCCGTTACGAGGAGGAGCACGGGCCGTTTAGCGATGAGGAGCTCACCGAAGCCCGCGCGAAGATCTTCGGCTCCGCCGGCTCCTCCACGGGCGCGGACGCCGCGTGAGTGAGCGTGTCGAGACCGTCGTCCTGGACTCGGAAGGGCTCTCCGCCTGGGTCGCGCAGGACCGCAAGCTTCTCGCGATGCTTCAGGTCTTCCACGACATGGGAGCCGATCTGGTCATCGGGGCCAACACCATCGTGGAAGTCAGCCACTCCCGCACCAACATGCCTCGTCTGAACTGGGCCCTGTCCCGCGTCAAGGTGGAGCCAGTCACTGAACAGGCGGCGAAGGCGGCGGCTGAGCTTCTCAAAGGGGCCGGACTTCACGGGCACAAGTACGCCATCGACGCCACAGTCGCCGAGGTCGCCCTCCGCCAGCCGAAACCCGTCGCCCTCCTCACCTCCGACAGCGACGACATGACCAAACTCTGCGGAAACCAAGTCCGCATCATCCCTCTCTGACGCGCCGGCCCACGCCGAGCACGCCCCCATGGCAGGGTCCGCCGCACCGCCGCCCTCGTGCCCCATCCGTGCCCAGCAGAGCGGACAACAGCGGTCAGGTAAAGCCTCCAGAGACCATGGCGCCCCCTGTTTCCTCGCAGGAAAGCGCAGGTCAGGGCCCTCCCTGAAGCTCAAACACCGCTGATTCCCAAGCTCAGAGCGCGAGTTCGATTCTCGTCATCCGCTCCACGACTGAGGCCCAGGTCATCGACCCGGGCCTTGTTTGTTGTCCGGACTCGTCCACATGCTCTGCCCTGACCGGAACTGGGCAAGGACATCTTTGACCGGGAAGTCGCACTGGCTCTTACCTGCTCCCAGAAAGCGAGCACCTGGGCCTTAGCCTCGGCAGTCTCCGGAGGCAGGTCCGCGGCGCGGAGCGTATCGGCGACTTCTGCCGTCTCGGGCGCCCAGCGCCGGGCCCGGCTTGGCACCCTCGGTACGCACTCCGGACCGGAGAGGATCGCGCAGATCAGGATCTCGGCTTCGGCTGTGAGTTGATTCCCGGCTCAGGGGGCGTCGGCGAGGGCGTGCCCCGGCTGTCCAGTGATTATCGATCATGAAGGTCCGCCCGTCTGGGGCCGGGGCGTGTCGGGGTGGCGGGCCCGTGTAACTCACCCGGAACGAATACTGTCGGCCACCCGGCGGAGCTGCACGAGAATGTTGGCGCCATCACGGTTGATGGCGCCCGGCCCCAGGGCTCTCCGGGCAGGAAGCTCTCGACGCTGCCGCTGGCCGACTTTCGGCTTTCCCTGAGGGCGCCGACGCTGTCACGCTCGCCGGCCCGAATGCCGTGGCCGAAGCCGTGGCGCAGAGAGGCGCAACGTTTTCCAGCTGCGGATGGCTATGGCACGGGTGACGGCGCGTGAGGTCCGCGTTTGTGTAAGAGCCGGTGGTCCGTCATAGCTCCGTCCGAGTGACCCGGACGGCGAGGACCGCCACGTCGTCCCGTTGCGGGATGTCCGCCAGGCCCTCTGAGAGGGCTTCCAGAAGGAGGGGCAGGGGTCTGTCGTGGTGGCGGGCGAGCACCGCAGCCGTGCGGGCGGTACTGACGTCGATGTCCGCGTCGCGGCGTTCGACCAGGCCGTCGGTGTAAAGGAGGAGCACGCTGCCCGGCGGGAGGTCGCGCGCGTGGTCGTGGCGGGGCAGGTCGTCCTCCGACGTGCCGAGGAGGAGCAGATCGTGGTCGACCAGGGGCAAGACACCCTCCTCCCGGGTATGCAGCAGCGGCGGCGGGTGTCCGGCGTTGGACCACGTCAGCCGCCACTGACCGTCGTAGAGGTCGAGGCGGGCGTGGACCGCTGTGGCACCCAGCCCCAGGGGCAGGGTGCCGATGGCCCGGTCGATCGCGTCGAGGGCGGCGGACGGAGAGTGGGTCGGGTCGTCGAGGCTCGCCTGTCGGAGCATGCTGCGGATCTGGCCCATCACTGTGGCGGCCTGGACGTCGTGCCCGATGACATCGCCGATCGAGACCATCAGGGCGGGCCGGGTCGCGGGCGGCACCATCGGCAGCGGATACGCGTCGTACCAGTCGCCGCCGACCATGTCCTGGTCGGCGGCCGGCAGGTACAGGGCCGCCATGTCCAGGCCCGGCACGTCCGGCAGCTCAGTGAGCATCGCGGCCTGCAGCTGCTCCGCGGTGCTCAGCCGGTTGGCCACGAAACGGGTGCGCTCCACCGCCTGGCTCACGTACCCCGCCACCGTGGTGAGGACGGCCTCCTCCGTCGGTGCCAGCACATGGGGTCGGGACCAGCACCACGTCAGGACACCGCGCCGGTCCGGCAGCGGAACACACATCACGGACTCGAGGCCCAGCGAGTCGTACCCGGCGACGGCCTCGGGCCCGAAGCCGCGCAGGAGCGTGGGGCGGTCCGGTACGAAGACGGCGCGTTGCTCGCGCATGGCCAGGGTGCTGGGGAAGGAGGCGTCCCACTCCAGATGGTCGATGGCGCTCTCCACCGGCCGTACGTCCTCCGGGTCGATCACGCGCCACAGCTTTCCGCCGTCCGCCAGGAGCAGGCCCACGAACGTTGGCTCGGCCGGCCCCTGGAACAGGTGGCGCAGGCGCCGGGTCAGATCTGTGAGATCGCGGGCGTGGGCGAGCTCGATGGACGCGCGCAGAAGGAGGCCGGCGTGATCGCGGTCCCGCTGGATCAGCTCCGAGGCGATCCTCAGCCTCAGCTCCATCGAGCAGGCCGCAGCCAGATCCTCAAGATCGCGCATCTCTTCCGCTGTCCACTCGCGAGGCTCGTGATCGATGGCACAGAGCGATCCGAGGACGTGCCCGTCCGCGTCGGTGAGCGGCATACCGGCGTACGCGACCACCCGGAGGTCGGGGATGGCGAGGCTGTCGCAGGTGCGGGGAGACGACCGGGTGTCGCTGAGGATCAGCGGCTTGCCGTCCGCGACGACGTGCTGGCAGAAGGAGTGGCTCAAGGGGGTTTCGCGACGGGCCGCCCAGACCCCGGACAACCCGACCATCCCGGGAAACACCTGCCGGTCGGCCTCCAGCAGCGAGACCAGGGACACCGGAACGCGCAGAACGCGCGTGACCAACCGGGCGAAGCGGTCCATGCCGAGGTCGGCCGCCGCGGTCAGCCCCGCCAGCCGCAGCGCCTCCAGCCTTCCGGGTCCCTTCATCCTGCGACCTCCGTCGACCTGGCGGGGGGAGGCGTGACCTCTGTCGAGCGCATTATCAGAATATAAAATGAAAAGACCGTGATATCCCAGCTAGGTGCGGTGCCGAGATGTCCAGCGCAGGACGCGGCGTCGCCCAGGACGATCCAAGGAGACGGTCAGCGCGCGGCCGGACGGCCTTACGGCGAGGCGCCAATAATCGAATGTTCGTTCCCTTCTTCGCCTCTGTTGAGTACGCCGGCAAGTCGGCAGGCTGACTCGTCCGGCTCCGGACCGGCAGACCCTGCACCTGCTGATGCGCCCGCGCCACGGCGACGCCGACGCGTGCCTGGCCTCGGGCTTCAGCGTCGGAACCATGACGGCTCATCGACACTTCCGCGGGGCCGTCGACCTCCTTGCCGCACACACGCCCACGTCGGAACGGTCATGACGAAAATTCGAAAAGCGTACGCGATCCTCGGGAGCAGGATGTACGCCATCGACGCCACGGTCGCCGAGGTGCCCCTGCCAGGGTCCGCCGCACCGCCGCCCTCGTGCCCCCTCATGCCCCATCCGTGCCCAGCAGAACGGACAACAGCGGTCAGGTACAGCCTCCAGAGACCATGACCACCCCAGCTTCCCCTCAGGAAGAAGCAGGTCAGAGCACTTCCCGACACTCAAGCACCGCTGATTCCCAAGCTCAGAGCGCGAGTTCGATTCTCGTCACCCGCTCTTTGTTGGAAGGCCCTGGTCGGAGACCAGGGCCTTTCTTGCGTTCGGGATCGGCCCGACTGTGGAGGCTCTGAGGACGGCTGGAACTACGGGGTTGGCGGCGAGCGTGGTGTTCTAGCGTGTGCAGACGTGAAGGATCACAGCTCACGGGTGGGGAGGCTTCCAGTGGGTGACGGGGCAGCTCTGGCGGATCGGATAGCCGAGCGCCGGGCCGGGGTCGGTGATCCGCGGGCCTTGGTGGGTGAGCTGCGGCGGGTCCTCGTGCTGGTGCCGTTCGACCGTGGTGGGCTGTGGACCGCCGAGTTCGGGGGGATCCGGTGGGTGTGCGGGTTCACCGATGAGGCGGCGTTGGCCCGGTTCGCGGCGGAGCGGGCTGTGGTGGAGGGGGCCGGGGCCGCCTCGCGGAGTTGGGAGTATGCCGTGTTCCGGGGGGCTCGGTTGCTGGATGAGGTCATCCCGGCCATGGGGGTGCCGGCCGGCGTCGCGGTGAACGTGGCCGACCCGGACGGGTCGATGCTGTTTCCGCCGGTGGTGGGGATCGTGCCGGATGCTGTCGCCGTCGACGCGGACGTCCCGGGCGGGGGGCAGCAGCGGTGAGCGGTACGGGGGCGGAAGACCTCAACGTCGATCCGGTCAGTGTTCAGCAGATCACCAGCGGGCTGCGTGAGGCCGTTGCCGAGTTGAGGGAGATCGGTACCGGTACTGGCGCCGTGCTCGGCAAGGGGCTCTCGGACCTGTCGATGACCGGGATGGAAGCCGGTCACCACGGGCTGTCGGTGGACTTCGAGGACTTCTGCGAGCGGTGGGAGTGGGGCGTCCGCGCGCTGGTCCAGGACGCCAACGCCATCGCGGCGAAGCTGGGGCTCGCGGCGGGGATCGTGTGGGAGGAAGACCAGTACGTCCACGGGACGTTCAAGATCGCCGTGAACGCGGGCGTGGGGAATCCGCATGCGTCCGAGGACGAGATCGTCAAGCAGGACTGGGGCGATGTGTTCACTCCGGACTACCTGAGTCCGGATTACAGCCGCGAGTCGTTCGACCGGACTGCCGACGAGGCCGGTCAGACCTGGAAGGACACCGGGCGGGCGCTCGTCACCGAGGGGAACGGAGGACGTCAGGCGGACCAGCTGAACGAGATGTTCGGCCTGGACCAGGACACGTTCGACCGGTCCGTGGACGAGGCGTTCGGGCCTTCACCGGAGGAGCGGGCGGGACAGCAGGGGCAGGACGGGGGGAACTAGGTCATGGGGATCGGGGATTTCGTCCGGGACATCACGCCCGACGTCGTCGAGGACACGGTCGAGGACGGTGTCGAGTGGGTCGGTGACCGGGTCGAGGACGCCGGGAACTGGACCGGCGACCGGCTGGAGGACGCCGGCTGGGAGTCCGGGGCGGACTGGGTCCGGGAGAAGTCCCGGTCCGTCGCGAACCGGATGGGTGCCGAGGTCGACGAAATGGACCTCGGGCAGACCGAGGACAAGAGCAAGCTCATCTACGGCAGCCCGTCCG
Source organism: Streptomyces griseus (assembly GCF_900460065.1). Lineage (GTDB taxonomy): Bacteria > Actinomycetota > Actinomycetes > Streptomycetales > Streptomycetaceae > Streptomyces > Streptomyces griseus. The sequence continues at coordinate 61,872 of NZ_UAVD01000026.1, forward strand.
AGATCCGTTCCACCGCTACCCACCTGCGCAAGCTCCAAGGCGCGTTCGACAAGGTCGGCGGTGGGCTCAAGGGAGTCGATGCCTCTGCACTCAAGGGCCAGGCGGCGGACGCCTTCCGATCATCGGTGTCGGTCGAGCCGCCCAAGTGGTTCAAGGCCGCCGACGCCTTCGAGAAGGCGGCCGCCGCGCTCGACGCCTTCGCGGGGACCGTGGAGTGGGCCCAGGGGCAGGCGCAGACCGCGATCGACAAGTGGAAGGCCGGGACCAAGGCGTCGGAGGAGGCCCGGGACGCGTACAACGAGAAGACGACCACGTACAACAAGGCCGTCGACGCCTACAACGCCAAACCCGCCGACGAGCGCGACCCCTCCACCCTGCCGTCCAAGCCGGGCACCTTCAGCGATCCGGGCACCGGGCGGATGAAGGAAGCCCAGGAGTTGCTCGCCGAGGCACGCAAACAGCGCAACACCGCCGCCGAGACTGCCCGCAAGGCCGTGACCGCGGCCCGGGACGCCGCCCCTCAGAAGCCGCGCTACGCCGAGCAGGCCACGGACGGGCTCGCCGAGTACCAGGTGATCAAGACCCATCTCGCGGGCGGCGTCGTCAAGGGCGCGGCGGGCATCCTGACCTTCGCGCGCAGCGTCAACCCGATGGATCTGTACAACATCACCCACCCCGCCGAGTACGGGCTCGCGCTCAACAACACCGCCGCCGGGCTCGTCCGGGTCGCCAACGACCCCTGGGGCACCGGCAAGCAGATGGTCAGCGACTTCATGAGGGACCCGGCCGAAGGATTCGGCCGGCTTCTCCCCGACGCCGCCCTCACGCTTGCCACCGGCGGCGCCGGGGCGGGCGTCAAGGGTGCCCGGGTGGTGAAGGAGGCCGCCGACATCGCCTCCGACGCCCGCAAGCTGGAGAACCGCTCACCCGAAGGAACCCACAACCGACCCGACAGCGAGCGCGCCAGCGGGGACACCGACCCCGTCGACCTCGCCTCCGGTCGCATGTTCCTCCCCCAGACCGATGTGGTGCTCCCCGGTGTACTGCCCCTGACGTTCACGCGCCGCTTCGAGTCCGGGTACACCGTGGGACGCTTCTTCGGCCCCTCCTGGTCCTCCACCGTCGACGAGCGCCTGGAGGTCGATGCCGGCGGAGTCATCCACGTCACCGACGACGGGCTGCTGGTCACCTACCCGCACCCCGTGCCGGGGACGACCACGCTGCCGGACTCCGGGACCTCACGGAGCACCCTGAGCCGCGACGAGGCCGGCGACTACACCCTCACCGACCCCGACAACCGTCTGACCAAGCACTTCGCCGCCCCTCACGGGGCAGAGCCCGGTCAGGACGGAACCGCCTGGCTCATCCAGATCGGCGACCGTAACAGCAACACCATCAGCTTCGATCGGGCCGACGACGGCACACCGCTGGCGCTGGTACATTCCGCCGGCTACCACCTCGTCCTGGCCACCGTCGAAGCGCGGGTCACCGGGGTGTCCCTTCGGGACAAGGACGGGGCGGCGCTCCCCGTCAGGTCCTACGGCTACACAGAGGGCAACCTCACGACCGTCACCAAGCCCTCCGGCGCCACCCTCACGTTCACGTACGACGACCACCGCCGGATCACGGCCTGGATCGACTCCAACCGTCGTCGCTACGACTATGCATACGACGACCGCGACCGCGTCATCGCTGAAGGCGGCGAGCACGGGCATCTGCAGGTCGTCATCGATTACAGCGAACCGGATCCGGCCACCGGCCACCGCGTGACCATGCTGACCAACGTGCAGGGGCACACCACCCGCTACTTCATCGACGGCCACTGCCGCGTCGTGGCCTCCACGGACCCGCTCGGGCACACCACCCGCTTCGCGTACGACACGCACGGCAATCTGGTGTCCCGTACCGATCCGCTGGGCCGTACCACCTCCTTCGTCCATAACAGCGAAGGGCGCCTCACCACCGTCGTCCGCCCCGACGGCAGCGAACACCACAGCGAGCGGGACGCGACGGGCTTTCGGTCCACCTACACCCTTGCGGACGGCACCCGTTGGCAACAGCAGTTCGACGACCGAGGCAACCGCGTCGCGCTCACCGGCCCGTCCGGTCACACCACGCGCTACTCGTACGACAACCACGGCCGGTACGTCTCCGTCACGGACGCGCTGGGGGCCGTGACGGAGGTCCAGTGTGATTCCGCGGGATCCCCCCTCCGTCTGACCGATCCGCTCGGGGCCACGACCTGCTTTGAGTTGGATGCGTTCGGCCGTCCCGTACGGATGGAGGATCCGCTGGGAGCCGTCACGGAGTTCGAGTGGACGGCCAACGGCGAGTTGTCTCGACGCACGGGCCCCGGCGGTGTGGTGGAGAACTGGAGCTATGACGGTGAGGGCAACCGTCTCACCCACACCGACCCCGCGGGCGGTACAAGCCGTTTCGAGTACACCCACTTCGACCTGCTTTCCGCCCGCACAGGACCGGACGGCGCCCGCCACACGTTCGTCCACGACGCCGATCTGCGTCTGACAACGGTCGTCAACCCGCTGGGCATGGCCTGGTCGTACACCTACGATCCGGCTGGGCGGCTGATAGCCGAGACGGACTTCGACGGTCGCACCCTTGCGTACGGCGTCGACCCGGCCGGTCAGGTGACCAGCCGGACCGACGTGCTGGGTGACAGAGTGGATTACGAGCACGATCTGCTGGGCCGCGTGATCCGCAAGAACGTGGCGGGAGAGATCACGACGTACGCCTATGACAAGGCCGGGCGCATGATCCGGGCCGCCGCCCCGCAGAGCGAGCTGATCTACCAGTACGACCGATCGGGCCGGGTCAAGACAGAAATGGTCGACGGTCAGGTCATGACGTACGCCTACGACGCCCGGGGCCGCCGCAGCCGCCGCGTCACTCCCACGGGGCGGCTCACGACCTATGGGTACACCGACGCGGACCGTCTCGCCCATCTCACAACAGACGGTCATCGGATCGCCTTCGACTACGACGCGAACGGCCGCGAACGCGAGCGTTCCTTCGGTGACATGGTGACGCTCACGTCGAGCTTCGACGAAGCAGGCCGTCTCTGTGCCGAGCGTTTCGTCAACGCCACCCGAACGCTCATCAGTCGCACTTACAGCTACCGGCCGGACGGACATCTCCTAGGTCTGGACGACACCGCACGTGGCGCGAGGTCGTTCCGGCTGGACGCCGCAGGCCGAGTAACCGCAGTCACCGCGGCGGACTGGAGAGAGACGTACGCGTACGACTCGGCCGGCAACCAGACGGCGGCTTCGTGGCCGCCGTCCCAATCGGGCGGCGCAGCCAACGGCTCCCGCTCCTACGAGGGCACTGTCGTCACACGTGCGGGAGACACCCGTTACGAACACGACGCGCTCGGCCGCATCACCCTGCGGCAGAGGACCAGGCTGTCCCGGAAACCCGACACGTGGCGGTACACCTGGGACGCCGAGGACCGCCTCACGGAGGCCATCACCCCGGACGGCACTCGCTGGCGCTACGCATACGACGCGTTGGGGCGGCGTACCCGCAAGCAGCGACTGGGCGACGACGGGCAAACCGTGGTCGAGGAGACCAGGTTCACCTGGGACGGCTTCACCCTCTGCGAGCAGACCACCACCTCGGCGGACATGCCCCACACCGTCGCCCTCACGTGGGACCACCAAGGAGTGCGGCCACTGGCACAGAGCGAGCGCATCCTGGCCGGGGACGCCGCCCAGTCGACCATCGATCAACGGTACTTCGCCATCGTCACCGATCTGATCGGCGCACCGACGGAGCTGATCGACGAGTCCGGCGATCTCGCCTGGCGCACGCGGAGCTCTCTCTGGGGAACGACCACCTGGGCGAGGGACAGCACCGCTCACACCCCACTGCGCCTTCCCGGCCAGTACCACGATCCGGAAACGGGTCTGCATTACAACGTCAACCGCCACTACGACCCGGAAACCGCCCGCTACCTCACTCCGGACCCGCTCGGTCTCGGACCCGCTCCCAACCCGGTCGCCTACGTCCACAACCCCTATAGGTGGTGCGACCCGCTCGGCCTCGCCCCGTACGACCCTCTCCGCGAGGGCTACACCTCGTCACCGGGCTTTGAGAGGGACCCCTATCACCCTGACGTCGTCGAGAGGCGAATCGAGGGGAATCGCGAGCTTTACGGCGTCAAGGACCCTGACGCCAAGGGGATGATCGGGGCCAACGGCACGCAGATCACCAGCAAGACGTTGTGGAACCATGGACCGTACCGGATCGACGTGGAAAATCCGGACCCCGGCGGACGACCGGGACAGCTCCACTTCCAGGACCAGAGCAACAAGGCCGCGAAGTACCAGTACGACTTCGAGACCGGAAAATTCGAAGGGCTTCCACGCAGCGTCGAGAAAGCCGTCGGAAACAATCCGGGCTTCATCGCAGGGATCAGAAAGGGGCTCGCCGCACTCGGCGAGGGATAAGCATGCGGAGTAACCCTCGGATGCGGGAGATCCTGCGGACGGCAGAGATCACCAACCTGAGCGATCAGGACGTCCCCCCCATGTTCCGTGAGGTCGCGGAGCGCGGGTGGTCCGTCACAGCCGCCGGTGGGCGCGTACTGACCGATCTCCGTCCGGAAACATCTGGCACCTACGTCGACCGGCTCGCGGAGGAGACAACGATCAACGGGAGGGGAATGACCGACTACGACCTCCCGGCCGCACCGGGTGAGCGCACGCCCCTTCTCGTCCGGAGATGCCTGGCGTATGCGTGCGCCTGCCTCAGGAAGGCACAGGAGGAGTTCCGCGACACTCAGGTCAAGGCGTATGTCTCCCTCTCCTTCGCCGATACCGAGGAGGCCCTGCTCACCTCGAACGTCACCTTCTGCACCCCTCTTCCTGATGTTCGCCCTTACATCCCGAACCTGGAGACTGTGACGGGCGCGGCCATCGCGGAGATCTCGCTGGAGGACTGCTCGGCTTGGTCATGAGGACCCCCTTGGGCCTCTGCTCGTGCCCCATCCGTGACCAGCGGAGCGGACAACAGCGGTCGGATGTGGCTCCCAGAGACCGGGAGCCATTGATCTGCCCACCCCGAAATCGCATGTCAGAGCCTCTGCAGCAACCCAAGTCCCGCTGATTCCCAAGCTCAGAGCGCGAGTTCGATTCTCGTCACCCGCTCCACCACCTAGGCCTAGGTCATCGACCCGGGCATTGTTAGTTGTCCGGACCACTTCAGGCGTCGCGCACCAGATCCGGACCAGGCAGCGCGCCCTCAGTACGGACCGACCGGCCAACCAGCGGTCGCGCCCCTCCGACACCCGTCCTCCGCCGGGGCGCCCCCTCAAGGTCCGGGCTTCCCTTCCGTCGCCTCGCGCCGCCGAGCTCCGCCGCGAGAATCCGGGTGCCAGACGTCAACCGCTTCACCTCGCAGCTGCCTGCCCGCCCGCGCACGCCCGCTATAAACGATCTTGGTATGACGAGCCAGGAATGAGATCCTGTTCGCATCTGCATTCAGTGAACACAGCTTTGTTCGGGGGGACTTCGCACTGTGGCTGTAACCGTGCCCGATTGGGCCGACACCATGCTTGATCTCATCGGGATCAACTGGCCGAACGTCGACGAAGACGCGTACCGGGACATGGCCGACGCTCTCCGGGAGTTCGCCGACGATGTCGAGGACGACGGTCACCTTGCCAACCAGCACGTGCAACGTCTGCTGTCCTCCGGTAGCGGTGAAGCCCTCGATGCACTCAACGGTCACTGGGGCAAGGTCAAGAACAAGCACGTGAAAGACCTGGCCAGTGGCGCTCGCACGATCGCCGGCGCCCTGGACAACGCGGCCACAGCGATCGAAGCCATGAAGTACGCGGCAATAGTCCACCTGGGCGTGCTCGCCGGCAAGGCGGGCATCTCCATGGCGCTGATACCGGTGACCGGCGGGCTGTCCATGCTCATCGGCGGGGCGGCCATCGCCGTCGCCCAGCAGGCCATCCGCCGGATCATCAAGGAGTGCATGGAGGAGGTCGTCGGTTACATCGTCTCCGCCCTGACCGAGCCGGCCGTCGCCGCGCTGGAGAACATGGCCGCGGACCTCGCCGTACAGGTCGGTGCCAACGCGCTCGGCCTCCAGGACGGCGTCGACATGAACCAGGTCGGCCAGTCGGGCAAGGAAGGCTTCACGGAAGGAGTGGCGGGGGCCAAGGATTCCCTCCAACTCGCCTCGGCCGGTGGCTCCGGCCCCGGCCCCGCACCCGGCAAGGGCGTGCACATCGAGCACGCGGAACACACGCGCGCCGGTACCCAGCTGAACCTGGTCAGCGTCAACGTGCACGGCAGGACCGCGGGCAAGCTCTCCAAGGCCAGGACGTCCCACGGACGCACCCGCGGCAAGGACGACATCGCCGGCGCCCTGGACCCCGTGATCGACAAGGCCATGAATGCGCTCGGCAAGGCCAACAAGGCCATGGGCGACCACGTCGGCAAGGCCCTGCCCAAGGCGGTCAAGGAGATCTCCGACAACCAGAAGAAGATCGAACTGGACATCAAGGAGATGATGTCCAAGGGCGTCAAGGTGCAGAAGGGCGACAAGGAAGACGGTTCGCGCCCCGATGCGCCCCGGAACTCCGCACGCACCAGGGCCGATGCCCTGAAGAACGCCAAGGACGAGCCGCGCCGTAACGCCATCTCGCTGGAGAAGAAGACCTGCGAGAACGACCCGGTGGACGTCGCCACCGGCGAGATGACCCTCCCGCAGACCGATCTGGCCCTGCCCGGAGTCCTTCCTCTGGTCCTTCGCCGGACCCACCTGTCCGGCTACCGCTGGGGCCAGTGGTTCGGGCGTAGCTGGGCCTCCACGCTGGACGAGCGGATCGAACTGGACCCCCTCGGCGGGGGCGCGGTGTGGTCCCGGGAGGACGGTTCGCTCCTCGTCTACCCGCGGCTGCCCCTGCCCGAGGACGACGACGGGGTGCTCCCCGTGGAAGGCCCACGGCTGCCGCTCCGGCACGGAGGCCAGGGCAACGGCGAAACCACCTATCTCGTCTCCGACCCCCGTTCAGGGCTGACGCGTTCCTTCCGCGGCGGCCCCTACAATGCGTCCCCCGCCTACTGGCTCCGGGAGATCGAGGACCGCAACCTCAACCGGATCGACTTCGCCCGCCTCAAGGACGGCAGTCCGACCGCCGTCGTCCACTCCGGGGGCTACCGGGTCGCGCTGGCAGTCGAGGACTCCCGCGTACGGGAGCTGTCCCTGCGTACACCCGACGGTCCCGTCACCGTCCTGCGCTACGGCTACGACCCCCTCGGCAACCTCGACGCCGTCATCAACTCGTCCGGTCTGCCGCTGCGTTTCACGTACGACCCCGACGGCCGGATCACCTCGTGGACCGACCGTAACGACTCCACGTTCCGCTATGTGTACGACGAAGCGGGCCGCGTGGCCCGCACGGTCGGCCCGGACGGCTACCTGTCGTCGACGTTCGCCTACGACGTCCATCCGGTGACGGGCGACCGCGTCACCCGGTACACGGACTCCCTCGGGGCGACCAAGGTCCACCAGTTCAACGACCGGCTCCAGGCCGTCGCGGAGATCGATGCGCTGGGCGGCGTCACCCACCGCAGCTTCGACCGGTACGACCGGCTGCTGTCCCTGACCGACCCTCTCGGGCGTACCACCACGTACACCTACGACGATCGTGGAAACCCGGTCCGGGTCGAGCACCCCGACGGCACCGTCGCCCGGGTCGAGTACAACGAACTGAACCAGGTCGCCGGCGTCACCGGCCCCGACGGCGGGACTTCGCTGCAGGAGTACGACGACCGGGGCAACCCGACGCTCTTCACCCGGCCGGACGGGTCCACCACCCGGCTCACCCACGGCCCGCAGGGCCAGCTCCTCGGAGTCGACGACTCCCTGGGCGCGCTGGACCGGCTGCGCTGTGACGCGGCCGGTCTGCCGCTGGCGGTGCGCGGGCCACTCGGTACGGTCACCCGCTACGTCCGGGACGCATTCGGACGCCCGGTCCGTATCACTGATGCCCAAGGCCGCACCACCGAGCTGGAGTGGACGGTCGAGGGGAAGCTCGCCCGCCGGACGGACCCCGACGGCTCACAGCAGTCGTGGACGTACGACGGCGAGGGCAACTGCGTTGCGCACACCGACGCAGCGGGTGGTGAGACCCGCTTCGAATACACCCACTTCGATCTGGTCTCCGCCCGCACCACGCCGGGCGGCGCACGCCAGGAGTTCACCCACGACACCGAGCTGCGCCTGACCCGGGTCACCAATCCCCACGGCCTGAGCTGGGACTACACGTACGACGCGGCAGGTCGCACCAGCTCGGAAACCGACTACGACGGCCGCACCCTCCGCTACTCACACGACTCCTGCGGCCAACTCCTCTCCCGCACGAACGGACTCGGTCAGACGGTCCGCTACGAACGCGACCGCGCGGGCCGGGTCACCGCCAAGGACGCCGACGGGAGCGTCAGCCGCTTCACCTACGACATCCACGGTCGCCTGGTCTCGGCGATGGGCCCGGACAGCGAGCTGTCGTACGTACGCGACGTCTCGGGCAGGGTCCTCCGGGAGGTCTGCGACGGCCGCGAACTGGTCAACACCTACGACGAGACCGGGCGGCGCACCCGTCGTGTCACCCCGTCCGGTGCGGTCAGCTCCTGGTCCTTCCCGTCCGGTCGCACCGCTGAGCTGACCGCCTCCGGCCACCGGCTGGGCTTCCACTTCGACGGGACGGGTCGCGAGACCGGCCGCCGGATCGGTGACGCGCTGACCGTCGACCTCGCGTACGACCCGGCAGGGCGCCTGGTCGACCAGCTCGTCCGGACGACCGATGACCGGGTCCTCCAGCGCCGCACGTACACGTACGGCCTCGACGGCCATCTCTCCTCGGCCGAGGAGCTGAACGGAGGCCTCAAGCGGCTGGAGGTCTCCCGTGACGGCCGGGTCACCGGCGTCACGGCGGAGAACTGGTCGGAGCAGTACGCGTACGACGAGGCCGGGAACCAGACCAGTGGATCCTGGCCCGGTGCGGGCGATGCCTCCGGGCCGCGCGAGTACGCCGGAACGCGCATCACCCGCGCGGGCCGTGTCCGGTACGAGCACGACGCCCAGGGCCGCGTGATCCTGCGCCGGAGGACCCGCCTCTCCCGCAAGCCCGAGACCTGGCGCTTCGGCTGGGACGCGGAGGACCGTCTGGTCTCGGTCACCACACCGGACGGTACGCGTTGGCGCTACCTCTACGACGCCCTGGGGCGGCGCACGGCCAAGCAACGCCTGGCCGAGGACGGGGCGACGGTGGTCGAGGAGGTGGCGTTCACCTGGGACGGCGACACCCTCTGCGAACAGACCACATCCATGACGGGCTCCCCGAACTCCGTCGCCCTCACCTGGGACCACGACGGCGTGAAGCCGGTGACCCAGGTGGAACGCCGACTCGTGGAACAGGCGGAAGTCGACAGCCGCTTCTTCGCGATCATCACCGACCTCATCGGCACACCTCGTGAACTGGTCGACGAGCAGGGCGAGGTGGCGTGGCGCACCCGTTCCGCTCTGTGGGGCGCCACGTCGTGGAACCGCGACGCCGGCGCCTACACCCCTCTGCGCTTCCCCGGCCAGTACTTCGACCCGGAATCGGGCCTCCACTACAACCGTCACCGCCACTACGACCCCGAGTCGGGCCGCTATCTCTCCCCCGACCCGCTCGGTCTGACCCCGGCCCCGAACGCGGTCACCTATGTCGACGACCCCACGCGGTGGATCGACCCGCTGGGTCTTGCGGGGTGCCCGCACCGGAGCGGGGAGCACAGGCACAGTGTGGTACTGGGCATCAACAAGAAGCCCGACTTCGCCTCGAATTCCCTTGCCGAGCATCTCCGCGCAAACGGTGATCCGGGAGCCCACACCTATAACGGAGACGACTATGCCGGAGTCGAGGAAAGTGGGCCGGTCTGGATGACCAACGTGATGGGGGCCATCGGGGATCGCCGCACCTCTCTGTCGATCACACTCGACGGAATGCCCAACAGCAGCGGCAGGATCGGGAACTGGAGTTCACCCGAGGATATTGTCGACGCTTTCCAGAACGCGGCACGGAATGGAGCTCCGTTCAACACCCTGCACGAGGACAACTACCCGGGCCAAGGCCACGGCACAGCATGGGAGATGAGCGAAGTAGCCTACGCAGTGCGCAATTACGATGGGGCAGCCGCTTGGGGAGACCCGGATGACGAACGTCCTGGGCGACCGTGGGAGGAGATAACGTGGTACACGCGAACCGATGAGGGGGGATACAGAGAAGTCACCGTACCCAAGCCTGACATTCCCGAGATACAACCAGACCTGTCGAACCTGCCGGCACACTTGAGGAAATAAATCATGGCGAGCAACGAAAAGTCCCGAAGCGCGGCAGAGATCGTGGCAGCAGAGTGGTCCGATATCCTGTCCTACGGCAGGGACCTCATCAATCCGGCCGTTCCCCGAGCTGCTTACCAGCACCCGTCGCTGCGCGAGCTCTGGCCCATGGTCAGCCACGGCGTTCTGTATCTGAGCCGGTGCACCCGGTGGCCTTGGACGAACGATGTCGGTACGGCCTACCCGCTGGTGGAGGGTGGATACCGAGTGCGTCGCAGGTCCGACAAGTCCCTCCTCGGCGTGGTCGACACCGTCGAAGAGGCCTACGCGTTGATCGCCGCCAGTCTTCCCGACGGTTGCGGGCCTGCAGTCGACGGAACCCCTGACGATCTGTGATGACACCGTCGGAAGCGGGGATGTATCCCTATGCGCGGTTGATCTCGTGGAGGTGGCGTGGTCCCAGAACATGCCCGCCGAAGGCAGTGACCTGAGTATGAGCGCCCGTGCGGAACTGATCACCGCCGAAGAACCGTGCTTCCAGGAAATCGGCGCCGATGCCTCGCTCCCGCACTGCATGACCATCCGACCTCCGGCCTCTGGCCTCTACAAGCCCCGGTGGCCCCCGCATCGTGGACCTGCCCGCAGGACGCGGCTGGCTCATCCACACCTTCGTGCACCGCCACGCCGATCCGCAGATCATCGTCACCGAAGCCTTCTGAGCCTGACGTCTGCGCCACCGGAGCGTCTGCAGCACACCCGCTCCGGCCCAGAGCCTCAGACAGACCATGCCCATCTCCGTCGACCGAGGTAAAAGCGCAGCTCAGAGGCTCCTCTGCAAGCCAAGCACCGCTGATTCCGAGCTCAGAGCGCGAGCTCGATTCTCGTCTCCCGCTCTTTGATGAAGGCCCTGGTCAGTGATCAGGGCCTTCACCTTCTTCCGAGATCCATGCGGGTCCGTCGCGTGCGTATTCGGGGTCGCCCCGAAATGCGCGTGGATGTCCGAGGCGGGCCCTCTCAGCAACCGAGTGCCTCGGAGCCCCCAGGGCTCGGCGCGCCTGTACATGTCATGCGGTTCGCCGCCGCACGAGGAGTGGGCCGGCGCGTTTGATTCTGCGGCCGGTCAGCGCGGTCTCGACATGGCGGATTCCCTCCAGCGCTCCCAGCCGGTCCGTCAGGTAGTCGTGCAGGGCCGCGGGACTGCTGAGTTCGAGGAAGGCGAGAACGTTGGTCGGCCCGGTCGTCGTGGAGGCAAAGGCGACTTCGCCGTGGGTTGCGAGTTGCTTCCCGACGGCGGCCAGCCGGGCCGGTTCGACATCCAGCCAGCAGATCGCCTCGGCCGTGCGGCCGTAGAGCCGCGGGTCGATCTCGACCTCGAACAACAGCAGGCCGTTCTCGGTGAGATCGTTGACGCGGCGCCGTACCGTGGACTCGGGAGTGGCTGTCAGGTGCGCCAGGGCAGCGATGCTCGTACGGGCGTCCTCGGCGAGCAGGCGCAGGAGTCGTTGGTCCTCCGGAGTTGGTGTGACCCGGGCGTCACGCTCATGGGACATGACGGTGTTCGGGGCAAGTTCGGACTGCTCGTCCAAGGTCAGTGCGCCGAGACGTCCGGCCCAGCCGCCGACTCCGGCCACCGGGGCGAGCAGGCACTGTGCGGTGAGGGAGGAGATGTTCCTCCTGCGGCCGAGCTGGTCGAAGACGGTGCCAGGTCTGTCGACGTCCGCCGGGTCGGCCTGGACGATGCAGGTCAGCTCGGTTCCCGGGGCCATGGAGGCGACCCAGGAGGTGTCCTCACGACCGGCAAGCGCGGCGCCGATCGAGTCGACCGCTTCGGGCATCGAGCGGATCCGGACGAACCAGTCGAGATGACCAAGGCGCCGCGCGTCGGAAATGCCCACGACGCGGAGCGCGAGATGGGAGCGCAGGCGCTGGTAGCGCCGGGCCACCGTGCGCTCGCCGAGGTCCAGCACAGCCGCGATGCGGCTGAACGAAGCCCGCCCGTCGACCTGAAGCGCGTGAATGATCCGCCGGTCCGTGGCGTCGAGCGTGACGCGATCCCCCGTCATGTCCCCTTCCATGGACCTGTTCCACCGATGTGCGCCGATTCTACGTTCGAAAGCTGACCGGAACGCGAGGCTGAGAGCTCGGTTCCGCGGCGCGATCCCTCTGGGCCCACCCGCCGCACTCAGCAGTCTGCCGAGGAGAGAGCATGCTCACTGTCCTGCCCATCCGCTATGTCGCCGACATCGAAGCGTCCCGCAGCTTCTACACCGGGCTCGGTCTGATCTTTCGTTCCGAGGAAAGCGTGCCGGTCTGGGCGCACCTCGCCGCGGGGGCCGGTGCGGTTGGGCTCCACGACGCTTCGGTCTCCAAGGGCCGACCGGCCGGGACGGTGGAACTCGGCTTCTCCACCGACGAGAAGCTGGAGGATGTCGCCGCCCGGCTCACGGCCGCCGGCTACGCGCACGAACTCGTCGAGGAGGACTTCGGGCGCAGCATCCGCGTCACCGATCCGGACGGCGTCGTCGTCCAGATCCAGGAGATCGATACCGACACCATGCGCCGCGCGCAGTCACTGCTGTGACGTCTCGCAGGCCGTTCTGTCGAGAGGAGCATCATGGAACCTCTGATCACCCTGCTCGTCGTGTCCGGCGTCACTCTCGCGGCGAACGCCATGTGGTTCCACCGCGATCGGGGCCTTGAGCTCGCCCTTCGCGCAGGACTCTGCGCTCTGTTCCTGCTGACGGGAACCGTCCACTTCGTCGGCATGCGCGCGGAGCTCATCGACATGGTCCCGAGCCGACTGCCCTTCGCCGGGCTGCTGGTCACGGTGAGCGGGATCCTCGAACTCGCCGGTGCACTGGGCATGCTGGCGAGCAGACTCGTCCCCTGGGCGGGGCTGGGGCTGAGCACCCTGCTCGTGGCCGTGTTCCCCGCCAACGCCGTGTGGGCGCTGTCGGAGCCGAACCTCCCGTGGTGGGACGAGCTGCTCCCCCGCACCGTCATTCAGATGGTGTACCTCGCGGCGACGCTCACTCTGGTACGGCTGACGTCACCGCGGCGGACCCGGCCTGAGGGCCCGGTGGACGGCCCCTGCGCCGAGCCGGACCGGTCCGAGGCCACAGGCCGCCCGCCTCCGCCACGACGCTCCTGAAGTCGCGTGCGCCGCGTCGCGACAGCCACTCACCCGGCGGCGGCCAGACAGGGGACCAGCCGCCTGCCGGCTGGAGTAGCCCGGTTCCGACTCCCTCTGGCAGCCCCGGCTCGACGCCGATCAAGCTCGCGTCTACTGGACGAAGTCATTCCGGCCAGGGGAGTACCGGCAGGGTCGCGGTGAAGGCGGAACCAACGCCTCGTCAGTCGTGCGCTTGATCGTGACCCGGCTGTCGCTCATGCGCACTCCTGCGGCTCAGCCCGCCCTTGACCGCACCAGACTGCGACGAGGGATCGCCTACTCCCACATTCGTCGGCTGCACTGCGCGTTGCCCTTCAGCCCCGACCACCGGACGGGCGGCAGGGCGAAGTTCTAGTCTTTCCTGTCATGGAGTGGATACCGCTGGTCAGTACGGGACTTGGTGCGGCGATCGGGGTCGGCTCCACCTTGTTGGCCGATCGGGCCCGATGGCGCAGGGACCGCGCCGGCCAGGACCTCGATGTGCGCCGGCAGCTGTACGCCGACTACACCGCTGCCCTCTCACGGATCCGCTCGGCCCTCCATGAGTGCGCGCAGGAGGACACCCCGACCGCCGAGCGGACGCGGAGAGTCCGCGAGGAGTTCCTGGCGCCCGGCGCGTACGAGATCCGACACCAGTTGGCCATCGTGGCGCCACCGGAGATCGTGGACGCCGCACGATCCGCGTTCGTGGTCCTGAGGGACACCCGGGACCTGGTCGCGGCGGGTGCCTCGGTCGGCGACGTGGCCTATGCGGAATTGGAGGAGCGGCTCGACGCCGCCGTGGCCGCGCTCCGCGCTGTCATGCGCCTCGATCTCGGGGCGGCCAAGTCGATCACGCGGCGATGACAGGGCCCCGGTGGGACGCCAGCCCGTGGCCGCGGCAGGCTCTCAGCGGTTGTGCGGCAGTCCGGACGGCCCCCTGCGGTCAGCGGCGGCTGACGGTGAGGAAGGACCTGATGGTCCCGTGGGGCTGACGTCCCAGTGGAGCCTCTGCTCCTCATCCACTGCGGGCGTGTGGTTGCCCAGGGGCTGGCTGGTCTCGATCGATGTGGCGATCGCTTCCATGAGCGTCGGCAAGGACGCCCACGCCTCGTGTGATCCGCGCCGAACACCTTCCGTCGCCTCGGCCTGGTGGACGCGCCCCCGGTCGGTCTCGGGGCGGTGGTCCAGGAGCAGGTGGCCTCCGCCTGGCTCCCGCGCGAAAGGGATCAGCCGCGGGTGGCCGTACAGGACTCTGCTGGAGCCGGTCCTCATGAAGTCGTGGTCCACCTCCTCTCCCTCCATGTCCGCTGTTCGCTTGTCGTGGAAGCGCGTGAAGCGTTGCCAGTCAGCCGCCGCCTCTCGTGCGCTCATCGGCCGGTAGGACCCGGGGAGCAGCGAGCACGACGGGTCGACGATGCCGTCGTGCCGCAGCAGTGACGTCACCATGGGCCTCAAGAGCGGTCGTCCGACGGTGCGTTCGGCCGCGGCGATGTCCGCCGGGTTCGCGGGTGGCGCCAGTGCGGCGTAGGTGGCCGGAGCGTGCTCGGCCAGCCAGTTGTCGATGCGCGTCCACGACTCACTGATCGAAGCGGTCATGGCCGGCATCCTGTCATCCGGCGATGGCGGACCCCTGTCTGGCTCCCGCTCCGCGTCATCGCTCGCGGCGCTGGAGGATGTGCGGGATGCGGCGGTCGCGGGGATCTCCTCAAAGGGCCGCTCGGCGTGGTGCCGCGGCGCTCGGTCCGTCGGCCGGGACGTTGCACGCGGCAGGAGAGGGGAAGCAGGGGGACATGGGAGAACTCGTGGATCGCGTCGACGAGCATGACCGGGTCATCGGCGTCGTGGACCGGAGTGAGGCGGTGGCGGCCGGGTGGCTGTATCGCATGTCCATGGTGTTGTGCCGGGACGAGGAGGGCCGCTATCTGGTGCACCGGAGGCCCGAGGAGAGTTCGCGGTTCCCGGGCCAGTACAGCTGGTTGGTCGCCGGCGCGGTGGGGGCGGGTGAGTCGTACGGGGAGGCGGCCGTCCGTGAGCTCCGGGAGGAGATGGGGGTCCGGGCCGCCGTCCGCCCGCTGTTCACGTTCCTGTGCCGGGGCGAGCTGGGTCCGTACTGGTTCGCGGTGCACGAAGCCACCGTGGGCCAGGAGGAGATCCGCCCGCAGCCGGCCGAAGTGGCCTGGCACGGCTGGCTGTCGGCCGCGGGGTTGAGGGAGGCGATGGCCGGCTGGACGTTCGTGTCGGACAGCCGCGACGCCTACCTCCGCTATGTGCGGTTCACCGCGGACCGCCCGCTCTGACGGTGCTCCCGTCAGAGCGGGCCGGCTGCTCCGGCGTTGTTACGTCGCCCGGGCCGGCCGCTCCGGCGGTGCTCCGTCGCCCGGGGCCGCCCGCTCTCCCGGTGTCACGGCTCCCGGGCCGGCCTGTCCCCGCCGCCTTGGCGCCGCGGGTGCCCCGCCGCGAGGAGGGTCCGCTCCACCGCCGCCGGATGACCCGAGCGAGCTCAGCGTCAGGAACGTGTGGGACTCCGCGCCGGCACCGGCCGCGGGCCGACGCCGTCGGCGGGCGGCCGGCGGCCGGTTCTCGATGGGCTTCGCCACCTCTCCGATCGGCGCCGTCCTGGCACGGGGCCCCGGCCGTACGCCGTCAGCCGTGCATGGCGGAGGTGTACGCGAACAGGGCGATCAGACCGGCGACGAACACGATGATCACGCACGAGCCGAGACCGGTGTGCCTCCCCCGCCCGTTCCGTCGCGCGGATCCGCGGGATCGGCGGGGGCGCCGGGTCCGCCCCGAGGCCGCCCGGTCCGGGGCGGGACGGGCCGCGTCGGCCGCCGCGTCGGCCAGCAGGCGCCGGCAGGCCGCGGCGAGCACGCCCGTACCGGCGGAGAGAGGCACCACGGCCTCCGAACGCGCCGGAGCGGTGGTGCCGCCGTCCAGGATGCGACCGGCGCGTACGAGAATCTCGTCCCGGCCGCCCGCCGGAGCGAGGCTGATCCACCGCCGTACGTGCTCACCCCGGATGACCATCCCCCCGGACCGCTCCCGGTACACGGTGTGCTCCCGCCACAGCAGGACCGCCAACTCCTGGGCCGTCTCTCTCAGTTGTGCGCCCACCATCCATCCCCCCACCTCGCGTCGATTCGAACAAGCATCGAACTCTACTGGTGGGCGCGGATTCCGGGGCAGCAGCCCCACCACCGTGGCGATGACGGCCGGGGCAGGTAGGGGCGGGGGCTCGGTCAGCGCACGGGGAACCCGAAGGAGTAGCCCTGATCCGCCAGCCAGGGCAGGACCTCGCGCAGAGCGGCCAGCGTCTGGGAGCGTTCCCCGCCCGCGTCGTGGAAGAGGACGGTCGGCCCGCCCGCGATCTCGCGCTTGACGGTGGCGACCATGGTGTCCGCACCGGGGTGCTCGAAGTCCTTGGTGTCGACGTTCCAGCCCAGCGGTCGCATCCCGTGGGACGCGGCGAGCTGCCGGCTGTACGGGGTGAAGGCGCCGCCCGGGGCGCGGTAGTACTGCGACCGGACGCCCCCGGACGCCTTGACGATCATGGCCTCGGCGTCCAGGATCTGCTGCG
Organism: Streptomyces griseus; assembly: GCF_900460065.1. GTDB lineage: Bacteria > Actinomycetota > Actinomycetes > Streptomycetales > Streptomycetaceae > Streptomyces > Streptomyces griseus. The sequence continues at coordinate 78,962 of NZ_UAVD01000026.1, forward strand.
CCTGGTAGGCCTCGGACTTGGTGTCCATGGCGGTGTCGTGCGAGACGGTGTGGTTGCACAGCCGGTGGCCGTCCGCCACGACCTGCTTGACCAGGTCCGGATACGCCCGGGCCTGGGTGCCCACCATGCAGAACGTGGCCTTCACGCCCTCGTCCTTCAGCAGGCGCAGCACCTGAGGCGTCCAGACCGGGTCCGGTCCGTCGTCGATGGTGATGTTGACGCCCCGGTCCCCGGCGTCCGAGGCGTGCGCGATGTCCGCCGCCACCTTGGCGGCGGGCCGGTCCCGCTCGTCCGGCGAGGCGACCCCGCCCGTCGGACGCCCCCCGGTCGTGTCGGCCTGCGCGGTCCACACGGAGGTGGCGGCGGCCAGCGCCGTCACGCCGAGCGCCGCCGCGAGGAGCCGGCTGTGCCATGCCCTTCCCTTGTGCTTCGCCATCTCCGCCCGCCCCTTCTGCCGTCTCCACCGATGCCGCGCACCCCTGCTGTGCACGCCTGCTGTGCACCCATCCAGACAGGCGAACCTCCCGGTGGGATGCCTCGGTTACCGTCCGGGGACACGGTTGCAGGCTGTCAGCGACAAACGGGGCCGTCGGGAGACCTGGTCAGCGGGGACCGCCCGCGCCCTCCGCGAGGGTGTGGGCGACCAGGGCGTTGGCGTGCCCGTGGCCCAGTCCGTGTTCGGACTTGAGCCAGGCCACCAGCTCCATGTGCCTGGTCAGCGGAGAGGTCCGGATGAGGTCCTTCCACTCGGAGACCGGGCGGCCGTACTTCTTCTCGATCGAGGGGAAGTAGCTGGCAGGGCCCTTCACGGCGTCGGTCATGGGGTGTCCCGTCTGTCGTGCCCTTCCCGTCCGGAAGGCGTCGGGGGTATGACCGGCGGCGAGCGGTGAATTCATCGGCTCCCGCGAGTGGTTCGGGTCACAGACCCACCCCCGCGCGGCGCGCGGATGAGGGCCCGAACCACCGGAGGCAGACTCCGTTCTTTACTCAGACTTTGCCCGGGTCGGGGTCGGTGCCGGGATGCCGGGGCGGCTCGGGCGTGTTGGGGCCGGGTGGACACCCCCGGCTATCGACAGGAAACCGACGTGACAGAAGTGACAGAACGTGCAGGCGTGACGGCCCACGACGCGCCGACAGGCGCGGCAGCCCGCGCGGCGGACATCCTCTCCCGCCCGTTCACCGTCCGCGGGCTCAGCAGCCGCAACCGGATCGCGATGGCCCCCATGACCCGGCAGTTCTCCCCGGACGGCGTTCCGGGACAGGACGTGGCCGACTACTACGCCCGGCGAGCCGCCGGTGACGTCGGGCTGATCATCACCGAGGGCACCTACGTCGACCACGCGTCCGCGGGAACCAGCGACGCCGTCCCGCGCTTCCACGGCGAGGCGGCGCTCGCGGGCTGGGCGGGCGTCGCGGACTCCGTGCACCGCGCGGGCGGGACGATCATCCCGCAGCTGTGGCACGTGGGCGTCACCCGCACCGAAGGCGCCGGGCCCGTACCGGCCGCCGAGCCGGTCGGCCCCTCGGGTCTGTCCCTGAGCGGCGAGCCCAAGGGGCGCGCCATGACGCAGCAGGACCTCGACGACGTCATCGCCGCCTTCGCCGACGCGGCGGCGAACGCCGAGCGCCTCGGCTTCGACGGCATCGAACTGCACGGCGCGCACGGTTACTTGATCGACCAGTTCCTGTGGTCCGGCAGCAACCGGCGTACCGACGCCTACGGTGGCGACCTGGTCGCCCGGACCCGTTTCGCGGCCGAGATCGTGGCGGCCTGCCGCGCCGCCGTCTCCGACGCCTTCCCCCTCTTCTTCCGGATGTCCCAGTGGAAGGCGGACAACTACGAGGCGAAGCTCGCCCGGACCCCGCAGGAGCTGGACGCCCTGCTCACTCCGCTGGCCGAGGCCGGTGTCGACGTCTTCCACGCGTCGACCCGCCGGTACTGGCTGCCGGAGTTCGAGGACTCCGACCTGAACCTGGCCGGGTGGGTGAGGAAGATCAGCGGCCGGCCGACCCTCACGGTCGGCTCGGTCGGCCTGGACGGCGACTTCTTCAGCGCCTTCCAGGGCAACGACTCCAAGGTCACCGGCATCGAGCAGCTGCTGGACCGGATGGAGCGCGACGAGTTCGACATGGTCGCGGTCGGGCGGGCGCTGATCGCCGATCCCGAGTGGGCGGCGAAGACCCTGCGCGGGCGGACCTCGGACATCACCCCGTTCACCGCGGAGATGCTGAAGACCCTGCGCTGAATTGTGGGTCCCGCCCCGGCGCCCGTGCCCGGTCCGCCGCCGCCGGGAGGTCCGCGCGGATCGCGGCGATCAGGGCGCGGCTGGCCTCGTGGGCGGCGGCGCTGCCCTCGGTGGGGTCGGTGCCGGCGCGCTGGTGCAGGACGACTCCGAGGATCAGGCGGGAGGCTCCGGCGACCTTCTGCGTGGTGGCCCAGACGAGGTTGCCGCCCGCCGGGGTGGAGGAGCCCGTCTTCAGGCCGATGACCCCGTCGCGCCCGAGCAGCTTGTTGGTGTTGCGGAAGGTCGCCCCGGCGCCCGGGGCCGTGACGGAGGCCGTCGCCACGACCTGCCGGAAGACCGGGTCCTTCATCGCGGCGCGGGCCAGTCGCAGCTGGTCGTCCGCCGTGCTCCTCGTACTCGTCTCCATGCCGCTCACCCCGGTGTACGTGGTGGCGCGCATCCCGAGGCCGGCGGCGGCCCGGTTCATCTTCGCGACGAACGCCTCCTCGTCGCCCGCGTCCCAACGGGCAAGCAGGCGGGCTACGTTGTTGCCCGAGGGCACCATCATCAGCTCCAGCAGCCGTCGTTGGGTGTACTCCTTCCCCGCGAGCACGGGGGCGGTCGTCTCGACGGAGGAGTACGACTCGTCGGCCGCCCGCCGGTCGGCGACCACGGTGGCGCCGTGGGAGTCCGCCCGCATCGGGTGGCCCTTGAGGATCACGTAGGCCGTCATGACCTTGGTGACGCTGGCGATCGGGACCGGCTTCTGCTCGCCCCGGGTGCCGAGGCTGCCGATCCCCTCGACCGTCACGCTCGCCTGGCCCTCGCGCGGCCAGGGCAGGTGCAGCGACCTGGCGAGCGGCGCCACCTTCTCGCCCGGGGCGTCGGCGGGGGCCGGCCCGACCGTGGAGCTGCCGCCGCCGGCCGCGTACCACCCGCCCGTACCGACCAGGAGGGCCACGGCCGCGGTCAGCGGTACGAGGACCGAGCGGCGGAGTCGGAAGCGGGAGCGGGAAGGGGAAGGGGAAGGGGAAGGGGAGAGGATCCGGAAGCTGCTCCTGGCGGCCGGGGAGGGGACAGGTTCGGCGGGGGCACGTTCGGCTGGGGCACGTTCGGCTGGGGTGTCGGGCATGGGCTCCTCCAGGTGACCGGTGCGGTTTCCCGTACGTCTGTCACCTTCGAGGAGTCGTTCTTCCGCACCCGTGCGGCACCGTTTCCGCTCCCGCGAGAGTGCGTATCGGTTCCGTATCAGGCGGTCGGGCGCGGGGCCAGGTCGAGGGTCGCGAGTGCCCCGCCGTCCGGGGCGTTCGTGAAGGCCAGCCGCGCTCCGAGCACCTCGGACTGGCCCTGGGCGACCGTCAGGCCGAGACCGTGGCCCCGGCCGCGTTCGCTCGCGCCGGTGCGGAAGCGCTGCGGGCCCCGCTCCAGCAGGTCGGACGGGAAGCCGGGCCCGTGGTCGCGTACGGCGATCCGCGCCCCGGTCACGGTCACCTCGACGGGGCCCGCGCCGTGCCGGTGGGCGTTGGCGACGAGGTTGACCACGATCCGCTCGACCCGGCGCGGATCGGTCTCCACCTCCTCGGCGGCCCCGACGTCGACCCGGGTGTCCGTGCCCGTACGCCGCACCACGTCGGCGACCAGCTCGCCCAGCGGAACCGGGTCGAGGCGGGCCAGTTCGACGCCCGCGTCGAGGCGGGAGATCTCCAGCAGGTCCTCGACCAGGGCGTTCAGGGCCCGCAGCCGGTCCCGTACGAGACCGGTCGCCTCGTCGTCGTCGGGCAGCAGCCCGGCGGCGGTGACCAGGCCCATGAGCGGGGTGCGCAGTTCGTGCGCGACGTCGGCGGTGAAGCGCCGCTCGGTCTCCAGCTTCTGCTGGAGGGCGCCGGCCATGTCGTCGACGGCCGCCGACATCTCGGTGATCTCGTCGCGGGCCCGCCCGGCGGAGCCGATCCGCGCGTCCAGGTCGCCGTCGGCGATCCGGCGGGCGGTACGGGCTCCGTGGCGCAGCCGCCGGTTGATCGGTTCGGTGGCGAGGGCGGCGAGCGGGACGACGAAGACGAGGGCGGCGAGAACGGATTTCGCGATGCTGCGGTCGAGCAGTTGGAGGCTCCGGACCTCGGCGCTCATGTCCTCCCGGACGACGAGGATCCGGTCGTCGCCGACGGCCGCGGCGCCCCACATCCAGTACCAGTTGGGCGGGTCCACGTCGTACCAGGTGGCGTACCCGCCGTCGGTGGCGGGGCGGCGTTCGGCGAGGTCGCGCGCCAGCGCCTCCGGCAGCTCGGCCCTGGTCCGTACGTCGATGTCGGCCGGCGCCTTCCCCGTACGGTCGAACTCCCGCTCGGCCGCGATCAGCCGGGTGAGGGTCCGGTCGTGGCCGAGGCGCAGCCCGCGCTCCCGCGTCGCGTCGTGCACGAGGAACCCGACCACGGCCGCGACCGCGCAGCACGCGGCGGCTGCCAGTGCGGCGATCTTCCAGCGCAGGGCGCGGGGGTTGAGGAAGCCCATCGGGTGCGTCGGCCGCTCAGCCGCGGACGAGCTTGTAGCCGAAGCCGCGGACGGTCTCGATCCGTCCGCTGCCGATCTTCTTGCGCAGCCGGAGCACGCACAGGTCCACCACCCGGGTGTCGCCCTCCCAGCCGTAGTCCCACACCTCACGCAGGAGGCGGCGGCGGTCGAGCACCGAGCCGGGCGCGGCGGCGAACTCCAGCAGCAGGCGCAGCTCGGTCGGTGTCAGCGACACGGGCTCGCCGGCCCGGCTCACCTCCATGCCGAGGGTGTCCACGCTGAGGTCGCCGAAGACCAGCACGTGGTCGGCCCGGCCGGAACTGCCGGCGGCCGCGGGGCCCTCCGGGTCCGGGCGGAAGGTGGCGCGGCGCAGCAGGGCGCGGATCCGGGCGACCATGACGCCGGTGTCGACGGGCTTGATCACGTAGTCGTCGGCGCCCGCCTCCAGGCCCGCGACCACGTCGAGGGCGTCGCCCCGCGCGGACATCATCAGGACCGGGACGGGGCTCTCCTCGCGGATCCGCCGGCACAGGCCGATGCCGTCCAGCTCGGGCAGCATCACATCGAGGATCAGCAGGTCGTGCGCGCCTGCCCGGAAGGCCTCCAGGCCGTCGAGCCCGTCGGCGGCCACGTCGACCCGGTAGCCGTAGCGTTCCAGGGCCAGTTGGACGGCGCGGCGGATCGTGGCGTCGTCCTCGACCACGAGCACGCTGACAGGGGCCGGGCCCCGGGCTTCGGACACGCTGCCTACCTGGGCGTTCGAGGTCATCGGTCGCTCGCATCGTAGTCGGGGGCGGGCGGCGTAGCGGGTCACGGGCCCAGCGTGGCCGCCACCGGAAGGTGGTCGCTGCCGGTGGCGGGCAGGGTCCAGGCGGCGCGCGGGGTCATCCCCCGTACCAGCACGTCGTCGATGCGGACCACGGGGAACGCGGCGGGCCAGGTGAACCCGAGGCCGTCGCCCGCCTCCCGCTGCGCGGAGCGCAGCTGCGAGGTCACGGGGGCCAGCGCGCCGTCCAGGTACGTTCCGTTGAAGTCGCCCAGCAGTACGACCCGGGGCGCGGGCTCCGCCCGGAGCGCGGCGGCGAGCTCCCGGGCCGCCGCGTCGCGCCGGTCCGTGGTGAACCCGGCCGCCGAGACCCGTACCGACGCCAGATGGGCCGCGTACACGGCGACGGGCCCGTCGGGGGTCCGGGCCGTGGCGCGCAGCGCGCGGGTCCACGGCATGATCGGCACCGCCTCCACGTCCGACAGCGGGTACCTGCTCCAGATGCCGACCCCGCCGATCACCGCGTGGTGCGGGAAGGCGGCGGCCAGTTCGCGGGAGTAGACGGTCGCCGACGCGTCGGACAGCTCCTCCAGCGCCAGGATGTCCGCGCCCGCCCCGACGAGTGAGCGGGCGGTGCCGGCCGGGTCGGTGTTGCCCTCGTTCACGTTGTGGCTGACCACCGTCAGGCCGCCGCCGCCCGAGCGCTTGTCGGTGAGCGCGCCGCCGAAGATCGTGGCCCAGACGACGGCGGGCGCGAGCACCGCGACGGCCGCGGTCCGGGACCGGCGTACGGCGGCGAGGACGAGGAGGAGGGGCACGCCGAGGCCGGTCCAGGGCAGGAGTGTCTGGAGGAGGCTCCCCGCGTTGACCCCCGTGTTCGGGACCCACGCGTGCAGCGCCATCGGTACGGCCCACAGCACGGCGACGACGGCGAGCAGCCGGCCCGGTCGGCGGAGGCCGCGCGGGCCGGCGTCCACCGTCGGGCCGTGGACGCCCGGGGGCTCCTGGCCCGCCACCGCCTCGTAGGCGCTCACCGTTTCTCCGGGGCCCACCGCCTCACGGCGGCCCGATGCTTCACCGGGGCCCATCGCCTCACGGCGGCCCGACGCCTCGCCGGGGGCCGACGCCTCACGCGGGCCCGGGCCGCCCTTCCGGGTGCTCTGCACAGCACGGGTCTCCCCACCTCATGTACACCGGAGGTCGGGTACGCCCCCAGCGTCCGCGAGCCGTGCTTCCAACCGGTCAGCGCACTGCTTCGGGGACCGCGCGGGTCTGTTTCGGTCGTGTGTCGGTCAGCGTCCCGGAAGGGATCCGCCGGCCCGGCGCACGGCCTCCTCCGGGTCCAGCCGGGCCCCCCTCCCGTACGCCTCCGTGAACGCGTCCGCTCCCAGCGTGGCCCTGACCCCGGCGGTGACACGGTCGACGTCGGCGCGTTCGGCGGGCGGCAGCGGGGCCCCGGCCCGTCGCCGGGCCGCCGCCGCCGCGCCCAGCAGGACGGCCGCCCGGGTGGCGGCGGGGGCGTCGCCGAGCAGCGCGGCCGCGCCTGCCAGGCCCTCCAGGGAGAGGGCCAGGGCGCGGGGCTCCGCGAGGGCGCGGGCGATCTCCAGGCCGGCCAGGTGGTGGGCGGCCGCCCCGTGCGCGTCGCCCCGCAGCTCGGCGACGAAGCCGAGCTCGGCCCGGAGCAGATGGTCGCCCGCCCGCGAGGAGACATCGGCGTGGCCGTCGCGGATGCGCAGCAGGTGCCGCTCGGCCCCGTCGAGGTCGCCCGAGCGGCGGGCCCCGAGGGCGAGGCCCATCTCGGAGTGGATCTCGCCGTACTTGTACCCCTGTTCGGCGGCGATCCGGCGTGCCTGTTCGTGCAGCTCACGGGCCCGGTCCCAGGCGCGGGCGAGCAGGGCGAGCCGGCCGAGCCCGGAGAGCCGCGCGGACACTTCCGCCTCCAGCCCCCACTCCCGGGCCAGGCGCAGCCCTTCGTGCTGGCGGCGCTCGGCGTCCTCGTACGCTCCCTTGATCTCGGCCAGCGCGGCGAGCGGGGACACGGTCTGCAACTCGCCCCACCGGTCGCCCAGTTCGCGGAAGATCAGGGCGCTGCGCGTACCGTCGCGACCGAGACCGTCGAGGTCGCCGGAGCCCAGCGCGAGCATCGCGCGCAGGCCGAGGGCGGCTGCGATGCCCCACGAGTCCTCCGCCGTGGTGAACAGGGACAGGGCCCGGGCGTTCAGCTCCCCGCTCCCCGCCGCGTCACCCGCGCTGAACAGGCCGTACGCGCAGAGCCAGAGCGCCCGGGCCCGGCGCACGGGGTCGGGGATCGCCGCGGCGACGAGGGCCGTGTCCGTACCGGGGCCGGGTCCGGGGCCGGCCGCCGTGGCCGCCACTGCCGCGGGATCTCCCGTGAGCAGCGCGAACGCGGTGTGCAGGAGGGCGAGTTCGGGTGGGCCGTCCGTCACGGCCAGCACCGCGCCCAGGCTCCGGCGGGCCTCGGTCAGCCGGCCGCGCAGCAGCCACCACCGCGCGAGTGCCGTGGCCAGCCGGACCGCCTCCGCCGGCTCCCCCGCCGCCGCCCTGCGCACCCCTTCGTCGAGCGCCGTCCGCAGGTTGCCGGCCTCGGCGTCCAGCCGGGCCAGCCAGGGCCGCTGCCCGGCCCCGCGCAACCGCGGCTCGGCCTCCTCGGCCAGCGCCCGGTAGTGGCGCAGATGGCGGTCCCGTACGGCGGTGAGGTCCTCCATCTCGTGGAGCCGCTCGGTCGCGTACGCGGCGACGGACTCCAGGAGCCGGTAGCGGGGGCCGACGGGCCCGTCCACCACGACCACCAGGGACCGGTCGACCAGCCGGGTGACGAGGTCGAGCACCTCGTCCCGGGCCACGCCGTCCCCCGCGCAGACCGCTTCGGCGGCGGCCAGGTCGCAGCCGTCGCTGTGGGCGGCCAGGCGGCGCAGCACGATGCGTTCGGGCGCGCTGAGCAGCTCCCAACTCCAGTCGATCACCGCCCGCAGCGTCTGCTGGCGGGCCGGAGCGCCGCGCTGTCCGAAGGTGAGCACCCGGAAGCGGTCGTTGAGTCGCCCGGCCAGCTCCCGCACTCCCAGGGCCCGTACGCGGGTGGCGGCGAGCTCCAGCGCCAGCGGGATGCCGTCGAGGCGGCGGCAGATCTCGGCGACGGCCCGGCGTTCGGGCTCGGCCGGTGCTTCCGGGTCGCGGGGGAAGCCCGGGGTGGCGGCGGCAGCGCGCTCCATGAACATCCGGACGGCGTCGGCGGGCGGCAGGGGCTCGACCAGGAACATCGCCTCGCCCGCCAGGCCGAGCGCCTCCTGTCCGGTGGCGAGGACCCGCAGGCCGGGGGCGGTGCGCAGGAGCAGCTCGGCGAGTTCGGCAGCCGCGTCGACGACCTGCTCGCAGTTGTCCAGGACGAGGAGGGTGCGCCGGTCGCGCAGGGCGGCGGCTAGGCGGTGCGGGAGGGAGGGCGTGGCGGACCCGGTGCCGGGCAGCGAGCTCGGGGCGTCGTCGCGGATGCCGAGGGTGGCGGCGACCACCTGGGCGAGGTCGGCGGGGGTCCCGGCGCGGATGCCGGAGAACTCCACGAGCCAGGCGCCGTCGGCCAGTTCACCGGGGCGGGCTCCGTCCCGCTCGGTGGTGGCCGCCGCCACGGCCAGCCGGGTCTTGCCCACACCGCCGGGCCCGGTGAGGGTCACCAGTCGTGCGTCCGCGAGGAGTCGGGCCAGGTCGGCGAGCGCCTGCCGACGGCCGACGAGGGGGGTGAGGGGGACGGGGAGGTTGGAAGGGACGGGTGCGGGGGCCGGGACAGGGGCCGGGCCGGAGGCCGGGGCGCGTGTCGCGTCGGGGGCCGGGGCGCGTGTCGCGTCGGGGGCCGGGGCTGAAGCGGGGCCCGAGGTGGGAAGCCGACCCGGAGCGGCGGCCGAGGACGGCGTCGGAGCAGGATCAGGAGCGGCGGCCGAGGACGGCGTCGGAGCCGGGGCAGAGGTAGGCGCAGGAGAGGCGGCCGGGTGTGGCGTCGGGGCCGGGGCGGCGTCCGAGGAGGGAGCCGACACGGAGCCGGCAGCCGGGGCGGCGGCCGGGGATGAAGCCCGGACCGGCGCGGGGGCAGGACCGGCGGCCGGGGAGGGAGACGGCCCAGAACCGGCAGCCAGGGCTGAGGCGGGGCCGGTGACCGCCGGGTACGAACCCGCGCTCAGCCCCGGCTCCTGGCGCAGCACCGCCCCGTGCAGGGCGGCCAGTTCGGGGCTCGGGTCGACGCCCAGCTCCCCCACCAGCCGGGTGCGCAGCTCCTCGTACGACGCGAGCGCCTCGCTCTGGCGGCCCGCCGCGTACAGGGCTCTCATCTGGACGGCGCGCAGGCGTTCCCGCAGCGGGTGGAGCGCCACGAGGTCGGCGAGCTCCCCGGCGAGGAGTGCGTGGTCCCCCGCCTCCACGCGCGCCTCCGCCTGCTCCTCCAGCACCGAGAGCCGCTGCTCCGCGAGGCGTTGGGCAGCCGCCCGTAGGAAGAGGCCGTCCGCGAAGTCCGCGTACGCCGGTCCTCGCCACAGCTCCAGGGCCTCGGTGAGCAGTGCGGCCCGTGCGCGCGGGTCGCGGACCGGGCGGGCCCGCCTCACCAGGGCCCGGAACCGTTCGGCGTCCACCTCGTCGCCGTCCCCGTCGAGCCGCAGCCGGTAGCCGGGGGGCTGGCGGACCACCCGGTCACGCCCGATGACCCGGCGCAGTTGGGAGACCTTGGCCTGGAGAGCGCCCGACGGCCTGCCCGGGGGCGCGTCGCCCCACAGGTCGTCGATGAGGCGGTCGGTGGAGACCGGGGCCCCGTCGTGCGCGAGCAGATCGGCCAGCAGGGCCCGGACCTTGGCTTCGGGGACCCTGACTTCCCGTCCCTCGCCGTCCCACACCACCAGTGGCCCGAGCACCCCAAACCGCATGGTGGCCACCGTACAGGGCCCTCGGACCGGCGCTCCGGCCCATCGGCCGCCCCGGCACCGGATCGGCCACCATCGCGCGTGGTCCCGCCGCCCGTTCCCACCCGGCCCTGCCCGGTCGCGCCCGGCCGCACCGCCCGGTCCGTCGGTCGTCCGAAGCTTTCCCGAAGGTTTCCCGAAGTGCCCGGGCGCAGAGTCGTCCCCGCCGGTGGCCCTGTTCCACCGGCGGGGAACGGGCGGCCCGGAGGGAGCGGCGACCATGACCAAGTACGCGCGCAGAAAGGCCCTGGTCGCCGGTGAGGCGACCGGCATCGGGCTGGCCATCGCCAAGCGCCTCGTGGAGGGCGGGGCGACGGTCCTGCTGACCGCCCGCACCGAGGAGGAGCGCGTACACGCGGTCGCCGAACTCGGCTCCGCCGCCCGCGTCGTCACACCGTCGGCCGTGTCGGCCGCCCTGGCGGGGGGCGGCGGGTCCGGCTTCCCCGCCGGTGGCGTCGATCTCCTCTTCGCCGACGCGATCCCCACCGCGCGCCCCCTGCTGCCGCACCTCGCGGACGGCGGCTCGATCGTGCTGACCGCGCCCACCCCGTGTCCCGACGCCGTGCGGGCGCTCGCCGCGGAACTCGCCTCGCGGGGCATCCGCGTCAACGCGGTGGCTCCGGGCTGTATCGAGTCGCCGGGCTCGGCCGCCGTGCCCCTGCCGCCGCTGGGGCGGCTCGGGGCGGCCGAGGAGGTGGCGCGTGCCGCGCTGTTCCTCGCCACGGAGGCGACGTTCACCACGGGGGCCCGGCTCCCCGTCGACGGCGGCCTCGGCCGCCCGTGAACCCGCGCCCGCCGCCGCACACCGGCCCGCGGCCTCTCCGTCCCGCTCTCCCGCCGCCGTTCCGCCTCCCCCTCCCTCCGTCCCTCCGTCCAGCCACCGTCCCCGCGTCCGTCCTCCACCACCCATCCGGAAACCAGGAGCACACCTCATGAGCACCGCACCCGACACGGCGTCCGCCGCCCCCGCGGCACCGGACCCGACGAACGCGGGCGAGGATCAGCAGAAGCTTCCGCTCTTCGCGCTGCTGGCCCTCGCCACCGCCGTCTTCATCACCAGCCTCACCGAGACCCTCCCGGCCGGGCTGCTGCCCGCGATGAGCGGGAACCTGCGGGTGAGCGAGTCCGCGACCGGCCAGACGGTCACCGTCTACGCGATCGGCACCGCGCTGACCGCGATCCCGCTCACCGCCGCCACCGCGGGCTGGCGGCGCAAGAAGCTGCTGCTCACGGCCATGGGCGGGTTCGCCCTCGCCAACACCGTGACGGCCGTCTCGTCCGTCTACGAGCTGACGATGGTGGCCCGGTTCGTCGCCGGTGTCGCGGCCGGCCTCGCCTGGGCCCTGCTCGCCGGGTACGCCCGCCGCATGGCCCCCGTGCACCTCCAGGGCAAGGCGATGGCCGTCGCCATGGCCGGTATCCCCGTAGCGCTCTCCCTCGGCGTGCCCGCCGGTACGTTCCTCGGCGACTGGCTCGGCTGGCGCGTGGCGTTCCTGTCGATGACGGCGCTCACCGTCGTCCTGCTGGTGTGGATCTTCGCGGCCGTACCGGACTTCCCGGGCCAGGAGCGCGGCGCGCGGCCGAAGCTGCTGCCGACCCTGAAGATCCCGGGGGTCTCCCCGGTCCTCTTCGTCACGCTGGTCTTCGTCCTGGCCCACACGATCCTGTACGCCTACATCGCCACCTACCTCGAAGACCTGGGCCTGGGCGGTTCCACCGGCCTGATCCTGCTGGTCTTCGGAGCCGCCTCGCTGGCGAGCATCTGGATCGTCGGCGCGCAGATCAACCGGCGGCTGCGCGGTCTCACCGTCGGCGGCGCGCTGCTGGTCGCCGTCGCCTCGCTGGTCCTGGCCGTCCTCTCCGACACCACCGCCCTCGTCTACGTCGCCGCGGTGCTGTGGGGACTGGGCTGGGGCGGGGTGCCGACCCTGCTCCAGACCGCCGTCGGCGACGCGGGCGGCGCTTCCGCCGACGCCGCGCAGGCGATGCTCGTCACCCTCTGGAACGTCGCGATGGCGGGCGGCGGCATCGTCGGCGGCATCCTCCTGGACACCCTCGGCAGCGAGTCCTTCCCCTGGGCGGTCCTGCTGCTCCTGCTGCCGGTGATCGCGGTCGTGCTCTACGCCCGCCGGGCGGGCTTCCCCGCCCGCCGGCCGGTGGCCGAGTCCTCGTCCGGGACGGAGTCCGAGACCGCCTCCGGGGCGGAGGGAGCCCCGGTCGCGGCAGCCTGAAGACCGACCGCCGGAGGACACCCCTCCCCCGTACTCCGGCGGTCCCCCTCCCCTCGCGGACGGTCCCGGGAAACGCTCCCGGGGACCGTCCCCGGGGCATGTTCATGATTTGTTGACACTTCACCGGACGCCCGCCGGGCAGGGTTCCACCCGGGTAAAAGCGGGTTTTCCGCCCAGACATGACCCCCGCCCTCGCCCCTACGCAGCGCGTTTACGCAGGTCAGACAGCGAACTTGCAAAATCGGCGGCCGACCCGGGCAAATTCCGCCACGGACGGTACTTTCACCCCGTACTGATGTGCCATGTATCCACTCGGGTGCGAGCGATGACGAGTATCGAGGGGGCGTAGCGTTTCATGTCGTCAACTGAGGTGCGCGCGGCGATGCCGGGCGAGGGCGCGTGCATGCGGACGTTCATGGACGAGATCTTCCGGGCGTTCCGGCGGCCGGAGCAGCGCCGTTGGGCCCAGGCGTACCTGTGGGCCCTGATCCACGCGTCGGGCAAGAAGACGCCCCGCCGCATGGCGCTGACGAAGCCCTTGCCCCCGGCCGCGGCACACGGTCTCCACCAGTTCATCAACGCCAGCCCGTGGGACTGGAATCCGGTACGCCACCGGCTCACCGGGCTGGTCGCCGAGCGGACGGCCCCGCACGCCTGGACCGTCGCCGAGCTCATCATCCCCAAGCGCGGCGAGCACTCGGTGGGCGTGCACCGCCGCGTGGACCCGGCGACCGGACGCACCGTCAACTGCCAGCGCGCGCTGGTCTTCTTCCTCGTCTCGGGCGGCCGGAGCTATCCGGTCGGCTGGAGCCTGCTGCTCGACCGTACGTGGGACTCGGACCGGGAGCGCCGGCGCCGTGCGCGCATCCCCGGCTCCGAGGCCGGACGCACCCCCGCCGACCACGTCACCGGGTACGCCGCCGAGATCGCGGCACAGCCCCGGCTGCCGCGCGTCCCCTGGGTGCTGGACCTCACCCGGTGCCCCGAGGCGGCCGGGGTCCTCGCGGGTCTCGCCCGGCAGCGGGCGGACGTGGTGTGCGAGGTCCCGCCCGATCATCACGTGCTCTCCGCGGGAGCTCACTCGCCCGTTGTGACAGGTGTCAGCGCGCTCATGGAGACGCGGCACGCCCGGCAGACCCATGTCCTGCTCGGGCGTGCCCCCGACGGCCGGGTCCGTGCCGTACCGGTCCACACCTACGCGGGCACGGTGACCACACCCCGGAGCGCCCACGGCGACGACGGGGGCGGACGCGCCTACCGTGTGCTGGAGAGACCCGACCCGGACGGCCGGCAGCCGTCCCGTTACTGGCTCACCACGCTCACCGAGCACCGGGTGGAGGAGATCCTGCGGCTGGCGCGCAGCCACACCTCGGCGCTGTCGGCCGTGGCCGTGCTGGGCCAGCGGTTCGGGGTCCTCGACTTCGAGGGCCGTTCCTTCCCCGGCTGGCACCACCACATGACCATGGCGTCGGCCGCCTACGTCCACCAGCGCCTGTATCCGGGCCCTGGTTCCGGTCCGGGTTCAGGTCCTGGCGCCGGTGCCGGTGCCGGTGCGGGTGCCGGTGCGGGTGCCGCGACCGCGTCGCCCGGGGCACCGACGCGCCGGGTCCCGGCCGCCGCGCTGACCGGCGCCTCCCACTGACGTGGGACCGAGGAGAGAGGTGGGGCAGATGAGACGGGTACTCGTGGTGGAGCCGGACGCCTCCGCAGCCGCGGCCGTGGTCGGCGATCTACGACGGCAGGGGTTCACCGCCCACGGTGTCTCCAGCGGGGAACGGGCGTTACGGGCGTACGGCTCCGCGGATCTGGTGCTGTTCTCCCTGGATCTGCCCGACATCGACGGCCTGGAATTGTGCCGGGCCCTGCGGAACGGCGGGGACACGGCATTGATAGCGGTCAGCGACGCCGAAGCGGAATGCGAACGGGTCCTGGTACTGCATGCGGGCGCGGACGACTGCGTGATGAAATCCTGGGGATTCCGGGAGATCGGGGCCCGCATCGAAGCGGTTCTGCGCCGCACCCGGCCCCGGCAGGCCCTTCCCGCCGCTATTTCCCTGCACGATCTGCATATCGATCCGGATCTGCGGGAAGTGCGGCTGCACGAACGCCTCATCGATGTCACGTCGAAGGAATTCGAGCTGCTGTACACCCTCGCGGCCACTCCGGAGACGGTCGTGACGCGGAAAGAACTCATGGCCCGGGTCTGGGGAAGCGACTGGGGGCACACCAGCCGCACGATCGACACGCATGTGAGCAGCCTCCGCGCGAAGCTCGGCTCCGGCGGCTGGATCATCACGGTCAGGGGCGTCGGCTACCGCATGGGCCACGCCTGGCGGATGCCGGAGACCTCCGCCGGCTGAGAGGACGCCCACCGCCCGAGCGGGCGTCCGTCGGCCGAGAGGAAACCGCCGGCCGGCCGTGGGTCCCGTCGGACGGGAAGACGCCCACCTCCGGGCCTGGGGCCCGTCGGCCGGGCGGGCGTCCGCCCGGTCGGCGGGACGCCCGCCGAACGCCGGCCGCCGTCAGGCCGCCGCTTCCTCCAGCCGCCGCAGCAGCGGGTGGTGGGCCCCGCCGCTCGCCCCCGCCGCCCGCCGCGCCCACCAGGCCGACGCCAGGTTCGAGGTCAGCAGCGGCCGGGGCGGGTCCTGCCGGGCCAGCTCGGTGAGGGCGGCGAGGGTGCCCATGCCCGTCCCTGTGAACAGCAGGGCCGTGTCCGCGGGCAGCTCCCGCTCCCGTATGCGCCGCAGGATCGCCCCGGTCGTCACCGCGTAGGGGTCGAACCGGGCCTGACCGCCCGGGGTCGCGGCCTCCTCCGCCGGGACGAGCACCACCCCGTCGACCGTGAGGCCGGCCTGCTCCCAGAAGGCGCGGGAGGTGTCGGTGAGCCACGGCTCGTACGGGGAGACGAGCGTCAGCCGGTCCACCCCCAGCGCCTCGCAGCACGCGAGGATCGCCTGCGTGGAGGAGTGCACCGGCGCCCCGGCGCGCTCGGACAGCTCCTCGCAGAAGGCCCGGTCGCCCTCCGGCTCCAGCAGGTAGTGCGAGGCGCTGCACGCGACCACGGTGGCGTCCAGCCGCAGTGCGCCGAAGCTGCCGAGCACGTCGGGAAGCACCGCGTTGTACGTCTCCAGCATCTCCCGGAGGCCGGCCCCGGGCGTCACCGGGAAGCGGGCGGTGTGCACATTCATTCCGGCCCCGAGCAGCTGGTTGAACTCGGGTTCCGCCGTGGGGTTCTCCGGCGGCACGACGACCCCCAGGCGGGGCAGCGAGAAAAGGTCCATGGCCGCACGGTAGGACGCACCGCCCGTCAAGGCGCTTCCCGTGTGTGCTATTTGGCACTCCCTTTCCTTCTCTGACGTCCCTTGACACTCCTTGACACTCCGCAACACAGCTCTGACACCACAGACATTGCCCTTTTCGGCCAGGAGCCGAAGGATACGAGTCAGCGAATGCAGCCCCGATCGCCCATCCCTTTCACGGAAAGCGGAGCAAAGGAAATGGCAGCAGAAGAACCGGAAAAGCAGGAGAGACCGCCCCTCGTTTCGGATGCGACGTTGCGGGATTCCGCGCACATGGCGGGGGTGGAGTTCAGCCCCGCCGATGCCGCCGCCATCGCGGATCTGCTGGTCCGGACGGGCGTCGAGCTCGTCGAGGTGGGCATGGTCTCCGGACCGGACTCGAAGGACGCCGAACTCGTCCTCGCCACCCATGAGGCGGTCACCCCCGAGCGCAGCATGACGCTCGTCGTCGTGCGCGACCGGCGGCAGGTCGCCCGCGCACTGGACGAGGCCGAGCGGCTGGGCGTGCGCCACATCATGTACTCCATCCCCACCTCCGAGGAGCACGCACAGCTGAAGCTCGACTCGGCGAGTCCCAAATTCCTCCAGGCGCTGGCCCGTTCGGCGATCCAGCAGGCGAAGGAGCGGGGCTTCCACGTCACCTTCAGCGGTGAGGACGGGGCCCGTACGCCCCGCGAGCGGCTCGTCCCCTACGTGGCGGCGGGATTCGCCGCGGGGGCGGACCGGTTCCGGCTCGCGGAGACCGTGGCCTACCTCTCGCCCTGGCAGATGGAGGAGGTCATCGCGGACCTCACCGCGATCGACGGCTCCGAGATCGAGATCCACTCGCACAACATGCTGGGCCTGGCCGTCGCCAACTCCCTGGCCGCCGTGCGGGCGGGGGCCCGGTGGATCTCCGCGACCGTCGGCGGCATCGGCGAGCGCGGCGGCAACGCCCCGCTGGCCGAGCTCCTCACCTCGCTGCGCGTCCTCCACGGCGACACCCGCTTCGACCTCACCCATCTCACCGAGCTGTCCCGCATCGCCCTGCGGGGCGCCGGGCTCGGGGACGCCTTCCAGTCCGGGCCGACCACCCCGCACGCCTTCGCGTACGAGCTGCCGGGCCAACTGAGCCACCCGCAGGCGTACGAGACGCTGCCCGCCGAACTCGTCGGCAACAGGCGCGAGTTGCGGGTCCGGACCCGCCTCACCACCGCCCTGGTCCGCTGGGCGCTGACCGACTCGGGCCTCGACGTCGACGTCGACGCCTTCACTCCGTGGCTGGCCGAGCGGCAGGAACGGGACGGCCGCCCGCTGCTGGACCGGGACACGATCCGCAAGGCCGCCGTGGACTTCCGCCCGGTCCCGGCGTAGTCCGGCCGGCACGCGCGCAACCCGCCCGACCAGCGTGGTCCGGCGGCCGGCACGCGCGCAACCCGCCCGACCAGCGTGGTCCGGCGGCCGGCACGCGCGCAACCCGCCCGACCAGCGTGGTCCGGCGGCCGGCACGCGCGCAACCCGCCCGACCAGCGTGGTCCGGCCCGCACGCGCGCAACCCGCCCGACCCCACGTGGTCCGGCCCGCACGCGCCCGGCCCACCCGGCCCCCGCGCAGCCCGGCCCGCGCGTGCCCCACCCACCCCGCACCGCGTCGCCCTGCCCGGCCCCGCCCGCGCGCCTGACTCACCCCGCTTCCGCGAGGCCCGGCCCCGCCCGGCGCTGCCCTGCCCGCACCCACGTATCCCATCCGCCCCCGCGTAACCCGCCCGACCCGTATACGGAGTTCACGATGCCCACCGCCACCCTGACCGGCGTATGCCCCGAGTGCGAGACCGATCTGACCGTCCCCCCGGTCACCCCGGGCGAGACCCTCTCCTGCCCCGAGTGCGTCCTGACCCTCCGCGTCGAGGCCGTCGAGGACGGCAGGCTGACGCTGGAGATGGTCGAGGTGCAGCTGCGCGACTGGGGCCAGTGAGATGGGCGCCGACCACCGCGTCGCCCTCGTCGCGGACCGGATCGCCTGGGAGGAACGCCTGCTCATCGAGGCGGCCCCGGCCTTCGGTCTGCGGATCGACTGGGTCAACGACGAGTCCCTCTCCCTGGGCCACCCGGACGCCCCGTCGATCAAGGGGTACGACGCCCTCCTCGTCCGCAGCCGCAGCTACACCCGGGGCGGGCTGATCGCCACCCTCGCCGAGGCCGCCGGGGTCCCCACCCTCAACACCGCCCGGGCCATCCACGCCTGCGAGAACAAGGCCGCCCTGCGCGCCCTGCTCCGGACCGCGGGCGTACCCGTCCCCGACCACCGGCTCGTCCTCTCCCGCAAGGACTTCGACCGGGCGCTCGCCGATCTGCCGCTGCCCCTCGTCCTCAAACCCGTCTTCGGCGGGATGGGCAAGCGGGTCACGCTCATCCGGCACGCCGACACCGCCCACTCCGTCTACGACTACGTCGAGGACCTGGCCCACGCCTTCGAGCAGGCCAGTGTGGTGGAGCCGTACCTCGGCGGCAGCTCCGTGCGCTGCCTGGTCGTCGGGCGGGAGCTGGTCGGGGCCGCCGAGTTCGAGAGCGGCGGCAGCGACTGGCGCAACAACGCGGCCCTCGGCAACAAGAACCGCGCCCTCGCCCACGACCCGGACGTCGTGAAGATCGTCGACGGTGTGGTCGACGTCCTCGGACCCGGGATCTACGGGGTCGACCTCTTCGCCACCCCCGACGGCCACGTCGTCAACGAGGTCAACCACGCCCCCGGCTTCCGGGCCGTCGCCTCGGCCACCGGAGCGGACATCCCCTCGGCCATCGGCCGCTATCTGCAGGAGTCGCTCGCATGATCCGCGCAGGAGTCGTCGGCGCCTCCGGGCTCGCCGGCGGCGAACTCATCCGCCTCATCACCCAACACCCGGACCTGGAGCTGGCCTTCCTCGGCGGCTCCTCCCACATCGGCCGCCGCCCCTCCGAGCTCCACCCCGGCCTCCGGCTCGGCAACGGGCTGACCGTCCGGCCGGTCACCGAGGACGTCGCCGACCAGGTCGACGTCCTCTACCTGGCCACCCCGGCCCCCGTCTCGGCCGAACTGTCCGCACGGTTCGCCGACCGCGTCCCGGCCATCGTCGACCTCAGCGGCGCGTTCCGCATCCGTACGCCGGAGCTGCACGACCGCTGGTACCCGAAGGTCCAGCGGCGCACCGACCTGGCGGACCGCTTCGTCTACGGCGTACCGGAGCTGATCGGCGACCAGCTGAAGGACGCCCCGCTGATCTCGCTGCCCGGCTGCTACGCCACCGCGATCACCCTGAGTCTGGCCCCGCTCACCCTCGGCCTCGGGCTCGACCTGAAGACGGTGGTGGTGGACGGCAAGAGCGGGTCCAGCGGCGGCGGCATCCAGCTGCGCACCTCCGACCTGCACCCCTTCCGGGCCGGGGCCATCGCCCCGTACTCCCCGACCGGGCACCGGCACGCCGCCGAGGTCGGCGACTTCCTGGAGCGGAGCAAGCCCGGCACCATCGGGAACCTGACGATGTCGGCGTACGGAGTCCCCAACGTACGGGGACTGCTGACCAGTTCCTACGTCTTCACCGACGAGAAGGTGGACCAGCGCGAGCTGAACCGGGCCTACCTCCGCTTCTACAAGGGGCGGCCCTTCGTCCGGGTGCGGCGGCACGACGAGACGCTCGTCCCGGTGCCCGACCCGCAGGTCGTCCTCGGCTCCAACTACGCCGACGTGACGGTCCTGCTCGACGAGGACGGCGGCCGGATCGTCGTGCTCGCCGCCCTCGACAACCTCGTCAAGGGAGCCGCGGGCCAGGCCGTGCAGGCGACGAACCTGCGGTTCGGCCTGCCGGAGGAGACGGGGCTGACGCAGCTGCCGGTGATGCCGGCATGAGCGCATCGCCCGCCACCCCCACGGTGGTCAAGCTCGGCGGCAGCTGCCTGGACGACCTCGACGGCACCTGGTGGGACGACCTGGCCCGGATCGGCCGGGACCGCCCGCTGATCCTCGTCCACGGCTGGTCCAAGCCGCTGAAGAAGCTCGACGCCCGCTACAGCGAACCGTCCGCGATCCTCCGCGACCGGTACGGCAACCAGAGCCGGTGGACCACCCCCGAGGTCATCGACGACATCAAGACCGTCAGCGCCGTGCTGGCGGAGGACGTCCTCGCCCGGCTGGCGGGCCGCGGCATCACCGCGGAGCGGCTCCTCGGCAGCGACGGGCTGGTCGCCGCGGGCCCAGGCGAACGGTGGTGGTGGCGACAGAAGCAGCTCGTCGAGCTGGAGAACCTCGTCGGCCCGATCACCGGGGTCGATCCGGCCCCGCTCAAGAACCTCCGGCCGGGCCACGCCCACCTCGTCACCCCGCTCGCCCGGAACGCGGCGGGCCGGGAGGTCAACACCGACGCCGACCGGGCCGCCGCCGCCATCGCCGGGGCCACCGGCGCACCGGACCTGGTCCTGGTCACCGACGTCGGCCACCTGCTGATCGACGACCGGCCGGTCCGCCGGATCAGCGCGGCGGACGCGGCGGCCTTCCGCGACAAGGGGGCCAAGGGCGGCATGCGCAAGAAACTGCGGGCCGCCGGCGAGGCCCTGGACCACGGCGTCGAACGCGTCGTCATCGGCAGCGCGGCCGTCTCCGAGCTGCTGGACGGCTCCACCGGCACGGTGATCACCGGTGCCCGCACCCCTACGACCGGAGTGAGCGCATGAGCCGCACCCGCGTGCTGGTGGTCAACAACGGAACGCTCTCCCTCCCACAGCTCCGCGCCCGCTTCGAGGAGCTGGGCTCGGACACCGAGGCCGTCGACGCCGCGTCCGTACCCGCCCGGCTGAACGGCCGCTACCAGGCGATCGTGCTGAGCGGCACCAAGGTGCGCGCGTACGACAGCACGTACTACCGGCCCCTGATCGACCTGGTCACCACGGCGGACGTACCGGTCTTTGGCATCTGCGGCGGGATGCAGATCCTCGCCGTCGCGGCGGGCGGGCGGCTCGTCGAAGGGCCGCAGCGGGTCGGCGGCCACGAGGCGCAGGTGGACACGGCGGAACCCCTCTTCAGCCATGTGAAGCCCACGGTCACCGTCTTCCACCGGCACACCCTCTACCTCCAGGAGGCCCCGCCCGGCTACCGCTCGATCGGCCGCTCCGAGCACGCGCCCGTGGAGTTCCTGCGCTCCGACGACGGCCGGATCCACGGATCCCAGGCCCATCTGGAGTTCCGCAGGGACGGCCTGGAGATCCTGCGGGGCTTCGCGCAGCTCTACCAGTGACCCGCGCCCGCGCCCGCGATCGTCAACGACCCTTCGTACCGGACAAGGACGTCACCATGAGTACAGCAGCAGTGGAAGAACCGCAGGATCCGGCCCTCACCGTGCATCTGGGCGGCAGCGGCGGCGACATCAAGGGATGGGTGGTGATCGACACCCTCGTCGACGGTCTGGCGATGGGCGGCACCCGGATGACCACCGGGGTGACCGAGGAGGAAGTCGCGGGCCTGGCCCGGGACATGACCGAGAAGTTCACCCTGGCGGGGCTGCGCATCGGCGGCGCCAAGGCGGGAATCGTCGCCGACGCCGTCAACTCCGTGGGCGCGGGGCGCGAGGAGACCTTCCGCACCTTCGGCCGCACGGTCAAACCCCTCCTGCACGGCGGCATCCACCTCGGCATCGACATGGGCGTCACCCCCGCCGACCGGGCCGTCTTCTTCGAGGAGGCGAAGTACGACCCCCGCTACCGGCTCGGGGCCCCGGACATGCCGATCGACTGGCGTACGTACTACGAGCCCCTGATCGACGCCACCGGCCACGGCGTCGGGGTCGCCGCGATCACCGCCCTGGAGGCGAGCGGCCGCACCGGACCCGCCCGGGTCGTGGTGCAGGGGTTCGGCGCGGTGGGGCGGGCGGTGGCACGGTTCCTGGAGGACCGGGGCCACACCGTCGTGGGCATCGCGGACGTCGGGGGAACGATCAGCGCCGACCGGCTGCCGGTCGCCGAACTGGTCGCCGTCACCGACCGGTTCGGGGCGATCGACCGCACCCGGCTGCCGCAGGACGTGAAGCTCTCCGGGGAGCCGGACGCCTGGCTCGACGTGGACGCCGACATCCTGATCCTGGCCGCGCAGAAGTACGCGATCAACGCCGAGAACGCCCACCGGCTGCGGGCCGGCCTGGTGGTCGAGGGCGCCAACCTCGCCTCCAGCGCGGCGGCCAAGGAGAAGGTGGCCGCCTCGGGGGCCCGGCTGGTCCCGGGCGTGATCGCCAACATCGGCGGCGCGGCCTCGGCCGCCCTGGCCGTGACCCGGGTCGTCCCCTTCGACCTGGCGGCCGAGGCGCGCAAGGCCTGGGTCTTCGACTGGGTCGGCGCCCGGGTCCGGCAGAACACCCGGGACCTGCTGGAGATCGCGGCCGCACGGGCGGGCGATCCGCTGCCCGAGCTGCTCGCGGCCCGCCGGAAGGAGCGCCGATGAGCACGTCGGCGAGGGAGCGGGCGACCGTGGCGGCGGGGGGCGCCGGGACGGTCTCCGCCGAGCGCGCCGCCGAGTACCGCCGCCGGGGCTGGTGGCGCGAGGAGACCTTCCTCGACGACCTGCGCCGCCGGGCGCGCGAGCACCCGCGCCGCCCGGCCGTCGCCGGCCGGCGCGTGGCGGAGTCCCGCACCGACACCCTGGACTACGCCGAACTGAACCGGCTGACCGACCGCTTCGCGCTGGCCCTGCTCGAACTGGGCGTCGGACAGGGCGACTTCGTCGCCGTACAGCTCCCCAACCGGTGGGAGATGGTGCCGCTGATCTTCGCCTCCATCCGGGTCGGCGCGGTCATCATCCCGATCTCGCCCATCTGCACGGAGGAGGAGCTGCGCCACCGCCTCGGCCTCACCGAGGCCAGGGTGTGCGTCACCCTCCCCGCGTGGTCGGACACCCCGCTGGCCGAGATCGCGACCCGGCTGAAGGACGAACTGCGCACGCTGGAACACGTGCTGGTGGTGGACGGGCCGGTGCCCGAGGGCGCGCTCCCCTTCCACGGCCACTTCGTGGCGGAGGAACGGGAGGAGCGGGAGGGCGCCGCCGCCCGGCTGGACGGGCTGGCGCTCGGCCCGGACGACCCGTTCGTGGTGCTGTTCACCTCCGGCACCACCGGTCCGTCCAAGGGCGTGCTGCACAGCCAGAACACCGTCCACTCGGCCGTACGCGGATACGTCGACGCGTACGGGGCGGGCGAGGACGCGGGGGACGGCGGCGGCTGGGTGGCGGCGGTCTCCACGCCGCTCGTCCACTACTCGGGCTTCGCCCAGGGGGTCCTGGCCGGGGTCATGCTCGGCGGCACCGTCGCCTTCCAGGACGTCCGCCACAACGAGGCGCTGCTGGACCTGGTGGAACGGTACGGGGCGACCCTGCTGTACGGGCCGCCCGCGACGCTGGCCGACGTGGTCGCGTCCCAGCGGGCCGAGCGGCGCGACACCAGCACGCTGCGGCACGTGGTGATCGGCTCGGCCCCGGTCCTGGAGGAGCTGGCCGACGAGGTGCACGCGGTCCTCGGCGCGCGCGCCCACTCGCTGTGGGGCATGTCGGAGAACGGCCCCGTGACGACCACCCGCCCCGAGGACCCCGAGGGTTGGGCGGCGCGGAGCAACGGCAGCGCGATCGACGCCATGGAGACCCGGATCGAGACGTCCCGGGCGTACGGGAGCACCGGGGCCACTGGCGCGGTGGGCCGGCTCAAGGTGCGCGGCGCGTCCCTCGCGCTCGGGTACCACCGGCGTCCCGAGGCGTTCGCCGCCGAGCTGGACGAGGACGGCTGGTTCGACACCGGCGACCTCGCCCGGGACGACGGGCGCGGCGGCATCCGCATCATCGGCCGGGCCCGGGACGCGGTGGTGCGGGACGGGCGGGTCGCGCCGATGACGGAGCTGGAGGCGGTGATCGGGAGCCACCCCAGGGCGGAGGAAGCCGCGCTGGTCGGTCTCGAAGCGCCCGGCGGGCAGGGCCCCGGCAACGTGATCGTCGCCGTCGTGGTCCCGCGCGGCGGCCGGGGGCCCACGCTGGAGGAGATCCGGGCCCGGGTCACGGGGGCGGGCCACGACGCCCGCTTCCTGCCGGACCGGGTGGAGCTCCTCGCCGCCCTCCCCAAGACCCTGACCGGGAAGGTCCGCAAGGCCGAACTGCGCGAGCGGTACGCCGCGGACACCGCCCCCGCCTGACCCCGCCGCCCCGCCCCTTCCCCACCGAGCGCTGGAGCTGTCGCCATGCCCGAACGCACCCCGTCCCCACCGGCCCCCGTGCCGGACCCCCCTCCCTCCGTGCCGGTCACCCTGTCGGCGACCCTCGCCGCCGACGAGGCCCTGGCCCGACGCCGGCGCGCCGGGGAGCGGGTCCTGTCGATGGCGAGCGGGGAGATCGGCCTGCCCGTGCTCCCGGCGCTCCGCGACCGGCTGGCGGCGGCGGCCGACGAGAACGCGTACGGCTCCGTGGCCGGGAGCACCGCCCTGCGCACCGCCGCCGCCGGCTACTGGCAGCGGCGCGGTCTGGGCATCGACCCGGGGCTGGTCGTGGCGGGTCCGGGCAGCAAGTCGCTGCTGTTCGCCCTGCTCCTGGCCATCGGCGGGGACGTGGTGGTGCCGGTGCCCAGCTGGGTGAGTTACGCCGCCCAGGCCCGGCTGGCGGGAGCCCGGGCCGTACCCGTGCCGATCCTGCCGGGGCAGGGCGGGGTGCCCGACCCGGACCGGCTGCGCGAGGCGGTCGCCGACGCCCGGGCCGCCGGGCAGCACCCCCGGGCCGTCGTCGTGACCGTGCCGGACAACCCGACCGGCACGGTCGCATCGGCGGCCACCGTACGGCGGTTGGCGGAGGCGGCCCGCGAGCTGGACCTGGTCGTCGTCTCCGACGAGATCTACGGCGACCTGGTGTACGACACCTCCGCACCGGCCGTCTCCCCGGCCCGGTACGCACCCGAGCGGACCGTCGTCACCACCGGGCTCACCAAGAACCTGGCGCTCGGCGGCTGGCGTACGGGCGTGGCCCGGCTGCCCGACAGCGAGCGCGGACGCGCCCTGCACACCCGGCTCGTGGCGGTCGCCAGCCAGATCTGGTCGAGCCCGCCCGCACCCGTGCAGACGGCGGCCGCGTACGCCTTCGGGGAGCCGCCGGAGGTCGTCGAACGGGTCGCGGCGAGCCTGCGGCTGCACGGGACCGTGGTGCGCGCGGTCGCCGCCCGCTTCACCGCCGTGGGCGCGGAGCTCGCCCCCACCGCCGCGACCTGCTACCTCTACCCGGACTTCGAGCCCCTGCGGGAGCGGCTGGCCGCCGCGCACGGCGTGCACGACGGGGACGGGCTGGCCGGGCTGTTCTCGGAGCGGTACGGAGTCGGCGTACTGCCGGCGAGCGCGTTCGGGGAGCCCGGCCGGCCCCTGCGCATCCGCGCGGCGACGAGCCACTTCTACGGCGACACCGCCGAGCAGCGGACGGCGGCCCTGGAAGCGGCGCGGGCGGCGGATCCGCTCGCCCTGCCGTGGATCCGGGGATCGGTCGACCGGATCGGCGAGGTGCTGGCCGATCTCGCGGGCGCCCCGGCCCCGGCCCCCACGCCCTCCCCGCACGCCTGACGCCGCCCGTCCGCCTCTGTCCTGTCCATCCCCGACGTCGATCCGTCCGACCATCCCCGTCCCTTCCCGTCGATTCCCGACCATCCCCGTCCCTTCCCGTCCGTCCCTGACCGTCCCCGTAACGAAGGAGCAGACCGATGCCCCACTCCCACCTCCCCGTCCTCTTCGAGGCCCTCTACGACGGCGAACGCCACGTCGGCTTCGGACACCCCGAGGACGGCGCCCCGCACACCCTGTACCGGGTGGAGGACGGCCGGGTCGCCGCCGCCTTCATCGCCACCGACGGCTCTCCGAAAGCCCTGCGGGCCGCCCTCACCGAAGGGGCGGCGAGCGTCGTGGTCCCGGCCGGGGATCCGGGGCTGCGGCTGCTGCCGCCGCTGCTGCCCGGGGGGTCCGGCAACGCGCTGCTGAGCGGCTTCATGGGCACGCACAAGAAGAAGTGGGGCGGCGAAACAGCGCCGGAGGACGGCGAGTTCACCCCGCCCAAGTGGTTCTTCAAGGGGTTCGGCGACTGGGTGAAGCTGCCCGGCGAGGACCTGAACGTGCCCGCACGGCCGGTCGCCCTCATCGAGGAGCCGGAGGTCGCCCTCGTCTACGTCAACGACGCGGACGGCACACCGCACTACGCCGGCTACACCTTCGGCAACGACCTGTGCGACATCGGCCTGCACCGCCAGGACCCGGGCTACAACCCGTACTGCAAGCTGTGCGACACCGCCCTCGCCCCGTGGCTGTTCCTCGGCCCGCCGCCGCGCACGGTCACCGGCCGGGTCACGATCGTGCGGGACGGCGCGACGGCCTGGGAGGGCCCCTTCGACTGCGGCGACGACGCCCTCTACTACCGGGTGCGGGACATGGCCGACCACCTGTTCACCTTCCCGGCGGTACGGCGGCCCGGCCTGGTCAACTACGTCCTGCTGGGCGCCGACGAGGCCAGCTTCCACGACGGGTTCCGGATCGCCGACGGCGACCGCATCGCCATCGACGTCAAGAGCCACGGGATCGCCTTCGAGAACCGGGTGCGGTACGTCTCGCCGACGCCGTCCACCACACCCGCCGCCGCCCCCTCCCCCGAGGCCGCCGAGGCGACCGAGACCGCTGAATCCGCCGCGACTGTCGCGACGGCATGAACACCTCGTGAAACGGGGCCGGTCGATCTGTGCAGAGGCAGTCCGGCACCGGCACGCTCTCATCACCACCATCCCCACACACCCCGACACCGCCGGACTTCGCAGGAGGAGACCGCACCGTGCCCGCCACACCCAAGAAACAGGTGCATCTCGCAGCGCAGCTGCCCGGCATCCACAACGTGACCGTCTGGTCGGACCCGCGCTCCGAGAGCCAGATATCGATCGACTCCTTCATCCGGCTCGCGCAGACCGTCGAACGCGGCAAGTTCGACTTCTTCTTCCTCGCCGAAGGGCTGCGGCTGCGCGAGCACAAGGGGCAGGTCTACGACCTGGACATCGCGGGACGCCCGGAAAACCTGACCGTGCTCAGCGCCCTGGCCGCCGTCACCACCCGTCTGGGCCTCGCCGCCACGGTCAACGCCACCTTCAACGAGCCGTACGAGGCGGCTCGCCGGTTCGCCACCCTGGACCGGCTCAGCGGCGGGCGGGCCGCCTGGAACGTCGTCACCAGCTACGACGCCTTCACCGGTGAGAACTTCCGCCGCGGCGGCTTCCTCCCCGAGGCCGACCGCTACACCCGCGCCGCCGAATTCCTCACCACGGCACGGGAGCTGTGGGACAGCTGGGCGAGCGACGATCTGCGGGCCGACGCGGCGGCGGGCGAGTTCACCGCCCCCGGGGCCGGCCGCTTCGCCCACCGGGGGCGGCACTTCGACATCTCCGGCCGGTTCACCACCCCGCCGGGCCCGCAGGGCCACCCGGTGATCATCCAGTCGGGCGAGTCCGACGCGGGACGGGAGTTCGCCGCGTCCGACGCCGAGGTCATCTTCAGCAAGCACAACCGCATCGACGTGGCCCGGGACTTCTACCGGGACGTGAAACGACGCCTCGCCGCGTACGGCAGGCGCCCCGAGGACCTGCTGATCCTCCCCACCGCCAACGCGGTCGTCGCCGACACCGACGAGGAGGCCGCCGCCTACGCGGAGGAGATCAGCCGCGAACTGGTCAGCCCGCAGACCGCGATCGCCCACCTGGAGGCGGTCTGGGGCCGCGACCTGTCCGCGTACGACCCCGACGGGCCGCTCCCCGACATCGAGCCCGAGGACGACGCCCACTTCCTGAAGGGGCACTCCGTCTTCCGCAAGGGCCGGGCGGAGACGGCCCGGCAGTGGCGCGAGCTCGCGGCGGAGCGGAAGCTCTCCATCCGGGAGCTGGTCATCGAGGTCGGCGGACGCCAGACGTTCGTCGGCAGCCCGCGAACGGTCGCCGACGCCATCGACGACTACGTCCAGACCGAGGGCGCCGACGGCTTCGTCCTGGTGCCCCACCTCACCCCGGGCGGTCTGGACGACTTCGTGGACCGGGTGGTGCCGATCCTCCAGGAGAAGGGCGTCCACCGCGACGACTACACCGGCACCACGCTCCGCGAGCACCTGGGCCTGTCCGACGCCCCCCGCCCGGCCGGATGGGGCGGCCCCGGGCAGCCCCTGCGCACCGGACGCGACGACAAGGAGACCTCCGCATGACCGGCACGACGCGCGCCCCCGGCGCCGGCGCCCCCCTCCATCTGGCCGTCGCCCTCGACGGGGCGGGCTGGCACCCGGCCGCCTGGCGCGAGGAGGGTGCGCGCCCCGGCGAGCTGCTGGACGCCGCCTACTGGGCCGACCTGGTCACCGAGGCCGAGCGCGGCCTGCTCGACTTCGTCACCTTCGAGGACGCCCTCGGCCTCCAGTCCGCCGTCTTCCACCTCCCCGACGACCGCACCGACCAGGTCAGGGGCAGCATCGACGCGGTGCTGCTCGCCGCCCATCTCGCCCCGCTGACCACGCACATCGGCCTGGTGCCGACCACCAACGTCACCCACACCGAGCCGTTCCACCTCGCCATCGGCATCGCCACCCTCGACCACGCGAGCCGGGGCCGGGCCGGCTGGCGCCCGCAGATATCCTCCCGCGCCGCGGACGCCGCCCACTTCGGCCGCCGCACCACACCGCAGCTCACCGAGGACGACGTGACGGACTCGGAGCGGATCTCCAGGCCGCTGCGCGCGCTTTTCACGGAGGGCGCCGAGGTGGTCGAGGCGGCACGGCTGCTCTGGGACAGCTGGGAGGACGACGCGGAGATACGGGACGCGGCGACGGGCCGCTTCATCGACCGCGACAAGGTCCACCACATCGACTTCCAGGGCACGGACTTCAGCGTGAAGGGCCCCTCCATCACCCCGCGCTCCCCCCAGGGCCGGCCCCCGGTGGTCAGCCTCGCGCACGCGACCACGCCGTACGAGTTCGCGGCGCGTGCCTCCGACGTCGTCGCCGTCACCCCGCACGACGGGGCGGGCACGGCCGCGATCCTCGCCCAGGTCGCCGAGGCGGTGGAGCGCACCGGCCGGGACGTGCGCGAGCGCCCGCTGCGGACCTTCGCGGACCTGGTCGTCCTCCTGGACGACGAACCGGGCGCCGCGGCCCGTCGCAAGGACCGGCTGGACCGGGTGGCCGGGGCGCCGCTCGCCTCCGACGCCGAGATCTTCACCGGCACGCCCGCCGAACTGGCCGACCTGCTGACCGACCGGCACTCCACCGGCCTGGACGGCTTCCGGCTCCGCCCCGCCGTCCTGCCGCACGACCTCACGGCGATCACCCGGGGCCTGGTCCCGGAACTCCAGCGGCGCGGGGTGTTCCGTACGGAGTACACCTCCACCACCCTGCGCGGCCATCTGGGTCTCGAGCGTCCCGCCAGCCGGTACGCGAAGGCCGGTTGACGCCCACGAGCGGGCCGGACGGGTGACCGGCCCCCGTCCGCGGGGGCCGGCGCCCCGGAGGCCGGCCGGCCGGCGTCAGTCGGTCACCGTGAGCGGACCGTACGCGTCCGGGCGGCGGGTGGTCAGGAACGGGAACAGCTCCAGCCAGTCGCGGCGGGCGTCGAGATCGAGATCGGCGACCAGCACGGCGGGCTCGTCGCGCGGGGCCTGGGCCAGGACGCGTCCGTACGGGTCCACGATGAAGGAGCTGCCGTAGAAGGTGAGGCCCCCCTCCGCGCCGATGCGGTTCGGCACGACCATGAAGGTGGCGTTGGCGATGGCGTTCCCGGTGATCACCTTCTGCCAGAGCGGCTGGGAGTCGAAGCCGGGGAAGCCGGGCTCGGAGCCGATGGCGGTCGGGTAGACGAGGACGTCGGCCCCGGCCAGCGAGTAGGCGCGGGCCAGCTCGGGGAACCACTGGTCCCAGCAGGTCGGCAGGCCGAGGCGGGCCTCGTCGACCTCGACCAGCGGGAAGGCGTCGTCGCCCGCGGGGCCGGCCCGGAACCAGTCGTCCTCGTAATAGCCCTCGGTCACCGGAATGTGGGTCTTGCGGGTCCGCTGGGCGAGGGTGCCGTCGGGGGCGACCAGGATCGCGGTGTTGTAGCCGAGGCCGTCGTCCTCGCCGCCGGGCGCCGGGGCCTTCTCGTACAGCGAG
The DNA here is from genome assembly GCF_900460065.1 of Streptomyces griseus. Classification (GTDB taxonomy): domain Bacteria; phylum Actinomycetota; class Actinomycetes; order Streptomycetales; family Streptomycetaceae; genus Streptomyces; species Streptomyces griseus. The sequence goes on from NZ_UAVD01000026.1 coordinate 109,097, forward strand.
GCGTGCACGTACACCCCGTGCTCACGGGCCGCCCCGGCCGCGAACGTGAAGGTGGGCCCCGTCAGCAGCTCCTCCGGCGCGGCCGGCTCGGGGTGGTCGGCGCGGCGGACGACGGCGAAGTACGGCGAGAGCGTCAGCTCCTGGAGGCAGACCACCCGGGCGCCCTCCGCCGCGGCGAGCCGGATGCCCTCCAGCAGGGCGGCCCGGTGCTCGGCGGGGTCACGGTGCCAGCGCTGCTGGACCGCCGCCACACGCAGGGGTTCGCGTTCGGCGGGGCGGGTCCGGGTCGGGGCGGCGGGCGGGCCGTACGCGGTGATCAGACGCATGAGCGGTTCCTGGGGAGGGAGGGGCCGGCGGGGGTGGCACGACGGGCGCGAAGCGGGCCGAGCGGAGCGCCGGAACGTTCCGGCACTGGTCGGAATCTAACTCCGCCGGAACGTTCCGGCAACCCTTCGGCCCGCCCGTCGGCCACCGTCTAGACTTCACCCCCGTGACCTCCCGGACCGTGACCCTGCTCGACGTCGCCCGCGCCGCCGGGGTCTCCAAGAGCACCGTCTCCGACGCGCTCCAGGGCTCGGGACGGGTCGCGGAAGCCACCCGGGACCGGGTCCGCGCGGTCGCGGAGGAGCTCGGCTACCGCCCCAACAGCGCCGCCCGCCGACTGCGCCGCGCCAGCACCGGAGCCGTCGGTCTGCATCTGCCGGCGACCGCGACCCGGCTGGACTACTACATGAACCTCGCCTTCGGGGCGGTGGAGCGCGCCCAGGAGGACGGGCTCGACATGATGCTGCTCGGCCCCTCGGGGGCGACGGGCGGGCGGATCGCCTCACGCGTCGACGGCCTGCTGGTGATCGACCCCGAGTCCGGGGACAGCGCGGTGCCGGGACTGCTCGACGCGGGCGTCCCCGTGGTGACCGGCGAGCGCTACCTCGGCCCGGCCGGCGGCCCCAGCGGCGCCGTGGTCTGCGACAACGCCGCCTCCCTGACCGCACTCCTCGACCACGTCACCGAGCGCGGGGCCCGCCGCCCCGCCGTCCTCGCCCCGTCCGGCTCCTCCGCCTGGGCGACCGCCCTGCGCGCGACCGCCGGATCCTGGGGGCGGGCCCGCGGGGTGCCGGTGACCCTGCGCACCGTGCCGTTCGCCGCGACCCCGGCCGAGGCCGAGGCGGCCACCCGGGAACTGCTCGCCGCCGACCCCGCCGTGGACGCCGTGATCTGCGCCCCCGACGGCTCCGCCCCCGGCGTCCTGCGCGCGGCGGCGGCCCTCGGCCGGCCGGTCGGGAGGAGCGACGGAGCCAGCGGGAGCGACGGAGGCAGCGGAAGAGGCGGGAGCGGCGAAGGAGCCGTCCACACGGCCGACGAGAGCCGCGGGAGCCGAAGCGGACACGGCGGCGAGGGCGCCGGGCCCGGCGGGGGCGGGGCGACCGCCGACGGCTCCTCGGGCGCCCCCCTGCTCGTCGCGTCCTGCGTCGACGGCACCGCGACCCGGGGCGCCGAACCGCCCGTCACCGCGGTCGACCTGCGCCCCGCCGCGTACGGGCGCGCCTGCGCCGCGCTGCTCTGCGACATCCTGGCGGGGCGTACGGCCCCCGACACCGTCCGGGGCCACGCCTGGTCACTGGAGATCCGGGCCTCCACCGGGCCGTCGGCGGCGCCCGCGGGCCCGTAGCGGCCGGCGCCTCCGGCCGTCCGCCCGACCTCCGGCGAGCGACGACCGATTGCCGTCCTCCAGGTCTCCGCAATGTGAACGTTGTGAGTCGACTGGCAACTGGCGTGGCGGCCTTGACATTTCACCGCACGGCCGATGGTAAGATCATCTTACTTCCAGTGGGCTGATGGCGTATGGGGGCATTCCGGGAGGGATGAAATCCTCGGCCCCACCTTCGGAGGGACACCTCCCGAAGCGGCGCACGGTCGTGGCGAACGAGCCCTGGCTGCGTGCCGCCTGACGGGGTGTCAAGCCGTTTCCGCCATGGCACTTGAAGTGAGTCTCATGACATTTCCACAGGGCCCCGTCACCTGGGCGCTGGTTGTCGTAGCACTGGTCGCCGTGGGTGCCGTCCTGCGGGCTCGCGCGACCAACGTCAAGCTCCGCAGACACCACGCGGAGCTTCGCCAGGAGCGCGACGCCCTCCTGCACCAACGCGACGAACTCCACGTCGTCCACAACGGTCTGCTCCAGCGTCAGTCCACCGAGCTGGCCGAGGTCCGCAAGGACGCCGAGGAGGAGACCAAGGCGGTCCTCAAGGCCGCCGTCCGCACCCTCCAGGGCCTCGCGGACGAACAGCAGGTCGTGATCGAGAAGGCCCAGCGCAAGTACGGCGACGACCCCGGGATCCTCGCCGACCTGATGGCCATGGACCACGCCAACAGCCAGTTCGGCCGGCGCGCCCAGGGCATCGCGGTGCTCTGCGGCGGCTGGCTCGGCCGGCGCGAGACCGTGGCCTCCGTCTTCGACGTGGCCCGCAGCGCCCAGGGCCGCATCCGGCACTTCGACCGGGTCCGGGTCAACGGCCAGGTGAACTTCTCCGTCGTCAGCCGGGCCGTCGAGCCCGTCGCCGTGGTCCTCGCCGAGCTGCTCGCCAACGCCACGAACTACTCCGCCCCCGGCACCCCGGTCGAGATCAACATCCAGGCCGTGCCGACGGGCGTCTGCCTCATCGTCGACGACGCGGGTCTCGGCATGGGCCAGGAGGAGAAGGACCGCGCGGCGGCCCTCCTCTCCCCCCAGGCCGCGATCAGCGTCTCCAGCCTGGGCATCCCGCCGCAGTTCGGGTTCGCCGTCTCCGGGATGCTCGCCGCCCGCTACGGCTTCCGGGTCTCGGTGGACTCCGTTTCCCCCTATGGAGGAGTACGCGCGGTGGTCCTCATCCCCGACGAACTGCTCACCACGGAGGCGCCGCCCGCCGCGCCGGCCGAAGCGCCCGAAACGGCCCTTCCCCAGACGCCGCAGGTGCAGCCGGTGCGGCAGCCGGAGCAGTGGCAGGCCCCGGCCCCGGCGCCCACCCCGCTCTTCCCGCCCGCCCAGCAGCCCGACACCGCCACCCAGCCGCTGGCCCAGATCACCACCACCGCCGGGGGACTGCCGAAGCGTCGTCGTAAGAGCCCGGTCTCCGCCGTGCCCTCGGCGGAACCGGAGCCCGTGCGCAGCAACGAGGAGACCGCATCCCGACTGGGCGCGTTCCAGCGCGGCACCCGGTCCGGACGCGACACGACGACGACGGAAGGAACCGAGTTCCAGTGAACCCCGATCTGTCCTGGGTGCTCAACGACCTGCTCCAGGTACCCGGCGCCCGGCACGCGATCCTGGTGTCCGCCGACGGCCTGCTGCTCGCCAACTCCAGCGAGATCGGCCGGGACGACGCGGAGACCGTCGCCGCGGCGATGAGCTCCATGCAGTCCCTCAGCCGGGCCGTCGCCCCGTTCATCGGCACCCGTGACCCGGGCCGCTGGCGGCAGACGCTCCTGGAGTACGAGGACGGCTGGATCTTCCTCATCGCCGCCGGCACCGGCGCCTACCTGGCCGCCACCGCCGCCGCCGACGTGGACATGGAGGCGATGTCCTTCCGGATGCAGCAGCAGGTCACCGCGCTGGGGAAGGCGATGACCACGCCGCCCCGCCAGAACGCGAGCAGCGACATATGACGGCGCCGGGCGAGGAGCAGCAGGTCAGCAGCGGGTTCGTCCGGTCCTACGTCATCACCGGCGGGCGGGGGCTGCCCGACGCGGACGACCTCTCCCTGGTCACCCTGGTCACCCTCGCGCCCGACCGCCAGCCGCCGCCCAGCGCGAGCCCCGAGGTCAGGGCGATCTGGGAGCTGTGCTCCGGCGGCTATCTGTCGGTGGCCGAGGTCGCCGGCCACCTCGGCCTCCCGGTCGGGGTGGCCCGTCTTCTGCTCCAGGATTTAAACCAGCAGGGACACCTGCTGCGCCGGAAGGCGCCGCCGCCGGCCCAGCTCGTTGACAGGAAGATCCTCGAAGAGGTGTTGCATGGACTCCAAGTCCGGTTCGGCTGAGAGCATCTATGTCCCGGACGCGGTACAGCGCGCGGCGAAGATCCTCGTCGTCGGGCACTTCGCCGTGGGCAAGACGACGCTGATCGGCACACTGTCCGAGATCACGCCGCTGCGCACCGAGGAGCGGATGACCCAGGCCGCGGCCCAGGTCGACGATCTGCGGGGCGCCCCCGACAAGACGACGACGACGGTCGCCCTGGACTTCGGGCGCCTGACGCTCAGCGACGAACTGGTGCTGTACCTGTTCGGTACGCCGGGCCAGCAGCGGTTCGTCGAGCTGTGGGAGGACATGGCGCGCGGTTCGCTGGGGGCGCTGCTCCTGGTCGACCCGGCGCGGCTCGCCGACACGTTCCCCGTCATCGACCTGGTCGAGACGTACGGGCTGGAGTACGCGGTCGCCGTCAACAGCTTCGACCCGCACTCGCAGCACGCCGAGGACGAACTGCGCGAGGCGCTCGACCTGCTGCCGGACACCCCGGTCGTCTTCTGCGACGCCCGGGACCAGAACTCCTCCGCCCAGGCGCTGATCACCCTGGTCCGCCACCTGCTGGCGCACGCGGCCTGACGCACCCCCAGACGTATCCCGAGCCGGGGCCCACCGGGCCCCGCGAACACACCGAGGAAGCCGACATGGACCCGCAGCCGGGAGCCACCCCGTACACCGCCCCCGCCGGGTGCCCCATGCACCAGCAGCGGACGGCGCTGTACGGGCCGGAGTTCGCCGCCGATCCGCACCGCTTCTACGACGCGGCCCGGACGCACGGCCCCGCCGCGCCCATCGAGCTGTCTCCCGGGGTGGAGGCCACGCTGATCGTGCAGCACGAGGCGGCGCTGCGGGTGCTGCAGAACCCGGCGCTGTTCGCCCGGGACTCGCGGCGCTGGGCCGCGCTGCGCGAGGGCGCCGTGCCCATGGACAGCCCCGTCCTGCCGATGATGGTGTACCGGCCCAACTGCCTCTTCACCGACGGCGCGGAGCACCTGCGGCTGCGCAAGGCGGTCACCGAGTCGCTGTCCCGGCTCAACAGCTCCCGGCTGAGCCGGGACGTCGAGCGGATAGCCGACTACCTGATCGACCAGTTCATCGAGCGCGGCACGGCCGATCTGCTCAACGAGTACGCCAAGCTGCTGCCGCTGCTGCTGTTCAACCAGCTGTTCGGCTGCCCCGGCGACATCGGCGACCGGCTGACCCGTTCGATGTCCGCCATCTTCGACGGCGAGGACGTGCTCCGCGCCAACGCCGAGCTGACCGAGTGCCTGATGGAGCTGGTCGCGCTCAAGCGCCGCCAGCCCGGCGAGGACATCACCTCCTGGCTGATCCAGCACCCGGCGGGGCTGCGGGACGAGGAGCTGAAGGACCAGCTGGTGGTGCTGATGGGCGCGGGCGTGGAGCCGGAGCGCAATCTGATCGCCAACGCCCTGCTGCTGATGCTCGCGGGCGAGGCGCCGGGCGCGCCCGAGCGGCGCGGTTCGGGGATGCTCGTCGAGGACGCGCTGGACGACGTCCTGTGGAACAACCCGCCGATCGCCAACTACGCGACCCACTTCCCGGTGCAGGACATCGAGCTGGACGGGGTCGTGCTGAAGGCGGAGACCCCCGTGCTGATCAGCTTCGCCGCCGCGAACAGCGACCCGGGGCTCACCGACGCCCGGCAGACCCTCAGCAAGGGCGCCCACCTCGCCTGGGGCGCGGGCCCGCACGTGTGCCCGGCCAAGTCGCCCGCGACGCTGATCGCGCTGACCGCGATCGAGAAGATCCTCAACACCGTCCCGGACCTCGCGCTGGCCGTCCCCGCCTCGGGGGTGGCCTGGCGGCCCGGCCCGTTCCACCGGGCCCTGGTCGCGCTGCCCGTACGGTTCACCCCGACGGCGGCGCGGCGTGCGGCGACCGGGGCGCAGCCCGCGGCCCCGGTCTCGGCCCAGCTGCCCGACCCGTTCCGGAACACCCCCTCCGCGCCTTCCGCGGCACCCCGTCACGCCCAGGAGCCGGCCAAGAAGCAGAAGGGCTGGTGGAGTTCGTTCCTCGACGTGTTCCGCGTCTGAGCCGGGGGCGACGGCGCGGACGCCCCGGCCCGGGTGCCGGCCGCCACCCGGTTGGCCGATCCCGTGTTCCTCGGGCCGGAGCCGGTGGCACCGGCCGTGGCGGCCGGCCGGTGCTCCCCGGCGGGCGGCGACGGATCGGGCGGGTCACACTCGGAGAAAATCGAGTGGGAGGAGCCCGGCGTGGACGTGCCGGTGTGGCTCTGGATCGTGTTCGCCGTGACCGTCGTCGTCTCGCTGACGGTCGACCTCCTGGCACACCGCAAGGCGCATGTCATCGGCTTCAGGGAAGCCGGGCTGTGGAGCGCCCTGTGGGTGGGCCTCGCGCTGGTCTTCGGGGCGGTCGTCTTCCTGACGCTCGGATCCACGGCGGGGACGGAGTACACGACGGCCTGGCTGCTGGAAAAGAGCCTCTCGGTCGACAACCTCTTCGTCTTCGCGTTGATCTTTACGTATTTCAAGGTGCCCAGGGAGTATCAGCACCGGGTGCTGTTCTTCGGCGTCGTCGGCGCACTCGTGTTCCGCGCGGTGTTCCTGACGCTCGGCGTCGCGGTGGTCAACCGTTTCACGTTCGTCCTGTTCCTCTTCGCCGCGATCCTTTTCTACAGCAGCTACAAGATCCTCAGCGGTCAGGAAGAGAATTTCGACCCGGGGAAAAGCTTCGCGGTGCGGATGCTGCGGAAAGTGATGCCGGTCCAGGACCACTACTCCGGCACGCACTTCGTGGTCCGCGAGGAGGGGCGGCGGGTCGCCACTCCGCTGCTCGCGGTGGTCGCCGCGATCGAGGCGGCCGACCTGATCTTCGCGGTCGACAGCGTGCCGGCGGTGCTCGCGGTCAGCGACGACCTCTTCATCGTCTACACCAGCAACGCCTTCGCGATCCTGGGGCTGCGGGCCCTCTACTTCCTGCTGGCGGGGCTGCTGGACCGCTTCCACTACCTGAGTCACGGGCTGGCGGTCATCCTCGCCTTCATCGCGGTGAAGCTCGTGCTCCAGGCCTGCCACAAGATGATCAGCACCTCGATCCCGGAGATCCCGTCGCCGGTGAGCCTCGCGGTGATCGTCGTCATCCTGGCCGTTTCGGTGACCTTGAGCCTGCGCCGTCCGGCGAAAAGCACGGGCTCCGCGGACGCCTCCGACACCGATACGAAAGAGTAGGGTCACGGAAAGCAACGCCACTTCCCGGTCATGCGGAGGGAAAGACTTCCCAAAATATCCCGCCCTGCCTATCGTGAATAAATGGCAAGCAAAGAGCGTGATACCCGGCAGCGGGCCGCTTTCATGTGCCCGACCTGCAAACAGCCCGTCCCCTCCGAGATCCACCGCCACAAGTCCCTCGGGATCTTCGTCCCCGTGTGGCGCGCGGGTCCCTGCGCGAACCCCGACTGCGCGGACTACGCCGCCCCCGGGCGGCCCGCCCGGCACCGGGCCCGGGGGTGACACGGGAGCCCCCGGGCCGGCGGGGACACCCCGTCCGGCTCCTCTCGCCCGCCCTTCTCAGCCGGTGGCCAGGCGTTCGGTGAGCCGCGCCTTCGCCGCGGGCCACTCGTCGGCCAGCAGCGAGAAGTAGACGCTGTCCCGCCAGCTCCCGTCCGGCCGCCGCCGGTGCCTGCGCAGGACACCCTCGCGGCGGGCCCCGAGCCGGGCGATGGCCGCCTGGGAGCGCTCGTTGCGGTGGTCGGTCTTCAGCTGGACGCGCCCCATGCCCAGCTCCTCGAAGGCGTGCGTCAGCAGCAGGAGCTTGGTCTCGGTGTTCACCGCCGAGCGCCAGTACGCCCGGCCGTACCAGGTCCAGCCGATCTCCAGGCGCTCGTCCGCCACCGCCACGTCGAGATACGTGGTCCAGCCGACGGCCCGCCCGCTCGCGCGGTGGACGACGGCGAACGGCACGTACTTCGCGTTGCCGAGCACGCCCTCCATGCGCTCGCGCAGCTCCTCGCGGGTCCGCGGCGCCGGGCCGCCCTGCCAGCGCCACACCTCCTCGTCCCCGCCGCCCGCGGCGAAGAGGTCGTCGAGGTGATCGAAGGTCAGCGGGACCAGTTCGACGTGCTGCCCGGTCAGCGTCACGGGCCGAGGAGGAAGTGCGGACACGGACCGATCCTAACCCACGACCGCTTTCGTACTAGCACGCATTTTCCATGCACTAGTACATAACCGGCCCAACGCGCGGACCGGCCCCCGGCTGACTAGCGTTGCCGGTGCGGGCGGGGGCCCGCACGGGTGGGGCCGAAGGCAGGGACTCCAGGGAAGGACCGGCACCATGGCTGTACAACCCGAGGGCACTCCGTGCTGGGCGGACGCGATGTTCGCCGACGTCGAGGGTGCCAAGAGCTTCTACGGTGACGTGCTCGGCTGGACGTTCGGCGGCAGCGCGTCGGAGTTCGGCGACTACACGCAGGCGTACGCGGACGGGAAGGCCGCCGCCGCCGTCGTCCCGCCGATGCCGGGCGCGGAGGGCCAGTCGGCGTGGTGCCTCTACCTCGCCTCGCCCGACGCGGCGGCCACCGCGGCGAAGGTCCGCGCGAGCGGCGGCGAGGTGCTGATGGAGCCGATGAAGGTCGGTGAATTCGGCACGATGGCCCTGGCCCGCGACCCCGGGGGCGCGGTCTTCGGCATCTGGCAGGCCGGCAGCCACGAGGGGTTCGAGACGGAGATGGGCGCTCCCGGCGGGTACTGCTGGGGCGAGGTCTTCACCCGGGACCCGGAGAAGGTGGACACGTTCTACCCGTCGGTCTTCCCCTACACCCTGCGGAAGTTCGACGACGAGACGATGGACTTCTCCATGTTCGACGTCCGGGGGAAGACGGTCCTGGGCCGGATGGCGATGGGCGACGACTTCCCGCCGGAGGTGCCCTCGTACCTGAACGTGTATTTCGCCGTGCCGGACTGCGACGCCGCCGTGGCGAAGGCGACCGAGCGCGGCGGGGTGCTGCGGTACGGGCCGGTGGACAGCCCGTTCGGCCGGTTCGCGGCGCTGAGCGACCCGCAGGGCGCCTCGTTCACCGTGATCGACGTGACCACCACCGAGGGCGAGATGCCGGCCACGAGTCCGGCGACCTGACACGGGCCCTCACACGGCGCGGGCCGCGACCGGAGAACCGGCGCGGCCCGCGAACGCGCGCCCGGCGGGGCGATGCACGGCGTACGCGCCGCCCGTACGCTCGCCGCGCTCCCCGGCCCGTACGTTCCTCCGACACCTCTCGCACCTGCGATGGATCATCGTCCAGAGAATGGTAAATGCCAGCCCAAATGGCCTAGCGTGTCGCACATGCAGTCCTACACAATCGGTCAGGCAGCTCGACTTCTCGGGGTCAGCCCCGACACCGCCCGCCGCTGGGCCGACGCCGGCCGGGTCGCGACCCATCGCGACGAGGCCGGCCGCCGTCTGATCGACGGCCGCGCGCTGGCCGCCTTCTCGATCGAGGTCGGCCAGGGCGCGGGCGGCGAGGACGAGGCCGTGTACACCTCGGCCCGCAACGCGTTCCCGGGCATCGTCACCGCGGTGAAACTCGGCGACGTCGCGGCCCAGGTCGAGATCCAGGCCGGTCCGCACCGGCTCGTCTCGCTCCTGACCCGGGAAGCGGTGGAGGAGCTGGGGCTGGAGGTCGGCATGCAGGCGACCGCCCGGGTGAAGTCGACCAGCGTGCACATCGACCGCGTCTGAGACCGGCCGACGACGAGAATCCAAGGAGCCCGACCCTCATGTCCCCGCTGATCAACCACCGCCGCGCGATCACTCCCCGCCGTGCGGCCGCCGCCGTCCTGACCACCGCCCTCCTGATCCCGCTCGCCGCCTGCGGCGACGGTTCCGGCTCGACCGGGGACAAGAGCGAGGGCCCCGGCCCGGCGGCCACGAAGGGCGCCCCGAAGGCCGACCTGACCGTGCTGGCCGCCTCCTCCCTCACCGACGTCTTCAAGGCGGCGGGGGCCGCGTACGAGAAGGAGAACCCCGGCACGAAGGTGACGTTCTCCTTCGCCGGCTCCCAGGAACTGGCCGCCCAGGTCAAGCAGGGCGCCCCCGCCGACGCCCTGGTCACCGCCGACACCAAGACGATGGACGGCCTCTCGGGCGACACCGGGAAGCCGACCGTCATCGCCAAAAACCGCCTCGTCATCGCCACCGGCGAGGGCAACCCGGAGAAGGTCGGGAGCCTGAAGGACCTGGCCGACCCGAAGCTGAAGGTCGTCCTGGCCGCCCCCGAGGTGCCGGTGGGCCGCTACAGCGCACAGATCCTCGACGCCCGGAAGATCGAGGTGAAGCCGGTCTCCCAGGAGCCCAACGTGCGCGCGGTCCTGTCCAAGGTCTCGCTCGGCGAGGCGGACGCCGGGCTCGTCTACAAGACCGACGCCGCGACCGCCACCGACAAGGTCGACGCGATCGACATCCCGGACGCGGAGAACGCCATCGCCTCGTACCCGGCCGCCACGCTGAAGACGTCGAAGAACGGCGAGGCCGCCGACGCGTTCGTCGCCTGGCTCTCCACACCCGCCGCGCAGCAGATCCTCCGGGCCGCGGGCTTCCAGCAGCCGTGACCGCACCCCGCCGGCGTCCGTGACACACCCCGCCCGGCAGACCCGAACCACCCGGCAGACCGTCCCGTCCGACGGGCCTGCCGGGTACCGCACCGCACTCCGAGCCCGACGAGGTTCCCGATGAGACGTCCCGGCCGCCGCACCGCGGGGGCCCGCGCGCCCCTGCTGCTGACGGTGCCCGCCCTGCTGGCCGTGGCGTTCCTGATGCTGCCGCTCGCCGGGATCCTCGTCCGCACCTCCTGGGGCGAGCTCGGCGCCCACCTCACCGCCGCGGCCACCACCGAGGCGCTGCGGCTCTCGCTGCTGGTCTCCCTGTGGGCGCTCGGGCTCTCCCTGCTGCTCGGGGTGCCGCTGGCCTGGCTGCTGGCCCGGGTGCCGTTCCGCGGCAAGGCCTTCGTCCGCTCGCTGGTGCTGCTGCCGATGGTGCTGCCGCCCACGGTCGGCGGCGTCGCCCTCCTGCTGGCGTTCGGGCGGCGCGGGCTGCTCGGCCCCTGGCTGGAGGACACCTTCGGCGTCACGCTCCCCTTCCACACCTCGGGGGCCGTGCTCGCGGCCACGTTCGTCGCGATGCCGTTCCTGGTCATCTCCCTGGAGGGCGCGCTCGGCGGGCTGCGCCCCCGGTACGAGGAGACCGCGGCCTCCCTCGGGGCCTCCCCGGTCCGGGTGTTCCTCACCGTGACGCTGCCGATGGTCGCCCCCGGGCTGATCGCCGGGGCCGCCCTGACCTGGGCGCGGGCGCTCGGCGAGTTCGGCGCGACCATCACCTTCGCGGGGAACCTCCCCGGCACCACGCAGACCCTGCCGCTCCAGGTCTACCTGCTGCTCCAGGACTCGCCGGAGGCCGCCACCTCGGTGTCGCTGCTGCTCCTGGCCATCGCCATGATCGTCCTGATCGCGCTGCGGGGCCGCTGGACCGGCACCCCGGGCGACCACCGGGACCCCGCGAGCCGGGCGGCGGACGTGCGCCCCGAGGACCCGGCCGCCACGGCCCCCCTCCCCGAACCGGCCCTCCCACGCGCGTCCGCGCCGGAGCCCTGGCCGCTGCACGCCGACGTCACCGGCTTCACCCGCCTCACCCTGGACGCCGGCCCCGGCACCACCATCGCGGTGGTCGGCCCCAACGGCGCGGGCAAGACGACGCTCCTGCGGGCCCTGCTCGGCCTCACCCCCCGCGCCCACGCCGCTCTCCGCCTCGGCGACGACGACGTCACCGCCCTCCCCCCGCACCGCCGGGGCGTCGCCTGGGTGCCCCAGGACGGCGCCCTCTTCCCGCACCTGAGCGCCCTGGCCAACACGGCGTACGGGCTCCGCGCCCACGGCGAGCCCCGCGCCGCGGCCCGCCGCGCGGCCCAGGACTGGCTGGACCGCCTCGGGGTGGGCCACCTCGCCCACCGCAAGCCCGCCCAGCTCTCCGGCGGCCAGGCCCAACGGGTCGCCCTGGCCCGCGCGCTGGCGGCCCGCCCGCGCCTCCTGCTGCTGGACGAACCGCTCGCCGCCCTCGACCAGACCACCCGGGCCCGGGTGCGGCACACCCTGCGCCGCCACCTCGCGGAGTTCGGCGGGGTCTGCCTGATCGTCACCCACGACCCGGTCGAAGCGGTCTCGCTGGCCGACCGGGTCCTGGTGCTGGAGGACGGCCGGGTCCTCCAGGACGAGCCGCCCGCCGAGGTCACCCGCCACCCGCGCTCGCCGTGGGTGGCCAGGATGCTGGGCCGCAACGCCTGGCCCGGCACCGCCACCGCCGACGGCCTGGCCCTGGCCGGCGGCGGCCACCTCGTGGTCGCCGAACCGCTCCCGGCGGGCACGGACGCCCTCGCGGTCATCGCGCCGGAAGCCGTCTCCGTACACCGGGAGAGGCCCACCGGCTCCCCGCGCAACGTCTGGCCCGGCACCGTCCGGGAGATCACCTCGGCCGGCAGCCGGCTACGGCTGCTCATCACCTCCGCCGAGGCCCCGGACCTGGTCGCGGAGATCACTCCGGGGGCCGCCGCCGACCTGGGCATCGCCGACGGGAGCACCGTCTGGACCAGCGTGAAGGCCACCGAGGCGACCGCCGTCCCGCTGTAGGCGCGACGGCGGCCGGGAGGTGTCGGCCGGCCGGGTCCGGGAACCAGAACCCCCACGGCACACGTACTCCCGTACGACACCACGGAGAAGACGGAGAAACGGGGACCCCATGGCACTGTTCGGCAACGCCCACACGATCAACCCGGCCACCGCCCAGCAGGACTACGCACGGCTGCTCGGACAGGGCGAGCAGGTGCACGCCGCGTTCCTGCTGATCCGCGACACGATCCTGTTCACGGACCGGCGCCTCATCCTCGTCGACAAGCAGGGCATCACCGGCAAGAAGACGGAGTACCACTCCGTGCCGTACCGCAGCATCACGCACTTCGCCGTGGAGACCGCCGGGACGTTCGACCTCGACGCGGAGCTGAAGATCTGGATCTCGGGCAGCCAGACCCCGCTCCAGAAGACGTTCACCAAGGGCGTCGACATCTACGAGGTGCAGGCGATACTCACGCAGTTCGTCGCCCGGTAGCCCTCCGGAGCGGGAGCCCGGGACGTGCGGGCGCGTCAGACGTACGGGCGCAGCCGGGCCGCGGCCGAGTGGCCGGGGGCGGCGGCGCGGGTCTTGGCCACCCGCTCCCGCAGCTCGGGCAGCAGTCCGTAGAGCACATCCCCGGGGCAGCCGGTCTCGAAGCTGTCGCGGTGCCCGGAGATGACGTGCAGCCGGGCCACCTGGCCCTCGTCGAAACGGCTCTCGTCGTTCGTCGAGACCAGCTCGACCGTGCCCAGCGGGTCCGCCCCGGGCCGCAGTTTCCAGGCGGCCAGCTTCACCAGCGCGTCCATCATCGGCTTCGGGACCTCGGCGCCCGGGCCGAAGTCCCCGATCGCCGCGATGCCGACCGTGTCGGCGTTGAACCCCTTGGTGTGGGCTCCGAGCACCGAGCGGCCGACCCCGCCGGCGCGACCCTCGTAGATGGTGCCGCAGCGGTCGACGAGGAAGTTGTAGCCGATGTCGTCCCAGCCGTCCTGCCGGACGTGGTCGCGCTGGACCGCCCGGATCAGGTCGGGGGCGTCCGCGCAGTCGTAGTCGTTGGGGTTGCCGGTGTGGTGGACGAAGACCGCCCGGGCCGCGCCCGTGTAGTGCGGCCCCTCCCGGACCAGTTGCTCGTCCGCGTGCCATTCCCGGCGGCTGACGACGGCCGGCTGCGGCAGACCGCGCGGCGGGCGGGGACCGGAGGCCAGTTCGGCCCCCGGCACGCGGAGGGCCGGGCCGTCCCCGAACACCAGGAGGGCCAGGGGCAGGACCAGAGCGCCCAGGACGAGTCGGCGGGACCACATGCACTCCACCCTGCGCTCCGGCCTCCGGCTTCGCAGAGGAGCGGGCCGTTCGGGTGACGGGTCACCGGCGGGGGCGTTCCGTCCGGAATGCGGGTGTCGCCGGGTCTCCCTACGATGAGATCCGGATGATCGCCCGCTCCCGGCGGGGGTGCCCGGCGGAGCGAGGAACCATGGCCCACGACCATGTGCGGGAGGAACCGGCGGTCGGCCTCAGGCCGAACGCGATCGGGTTCGTCGACGCCCTTGTCATCGGTCTCAACGCGACCTCTCCCGCGTACTCGCTGGCCGCCGTGATCGGCCCGATCGTCGCCCTGGTGGGGATCTACGCCCCGGGCGTCATGTTCGCCTCGTTCGTGCCGATGCTGCTGATCGCCTCGGCGTTCTACTACCTGAACAAGGTCGACCAGGACTGCGGTACGACGTTCTCCTGGGTGACCCGGGCGATGGGCCCCTGGGCCGGCTGGCTCGGCGGCTGGGCGATCACCATGACCGGTGTCCTGGTGGTGGGCTCACTGGCCGACGTGGCGGTGAGCTTCACCCTGCTGGCGGTGGGCCTGGACGGCTGGGTCGAGAACGACTTCGTACGCCAGCTGCTCACCGTGCTGCTGATCATCGTGATGACCGGCCTCTGCGTGATCGGCACCGAGCTGTCCGCCAAGGTGCAGAACGTGCTGATCCTCCTCCAGATCGCGTTCCTGCTGGTCTTCGTCGTGGTGGCGCTCTACCGGGTGTACGCGGGCACCACCGGCTTCGACTCCGTCGAGCCCTCCGGGAGCTGGCTCAACCCGTTCGGCGCGGGCGGGGCGGCGCTGACCGGCGGGCTGCTGCTCGGGGTGTTCATCTACTGGGGCTGGGAGTCCGCGGTCAACCTCACCGAGGAGACGGAGAACTCGGCGAGCGCACCGGGCCGGGCGGGCCTCTGGTCCACCGTGGTGCTCCTGGTGACCTATCTGTCGGTCGCCATCGCGGTCGTCGCCTTCGCGGGGACGGCGTTCCTGGCGGAGAACGCGGGCGAGGAGGAGTTCATCTTCGCCCAGCTCGCCGGGGACGTGCTCGGCGGCTGGGACTGGATCCTGCTGCTGGCCGTCGCCACCTCCGCGATCGCCTCGACGCAGACCACGATCATCCCGGCGTCCCGGACCGCCCTGTCCATGGCCCGCCGCCAGGCGCTGCCGCGGCACTTCGGGCACATCAGCCCCCGGTTCCGCACCCCGGACGTCAGTACCTGGTGGGTCGCCGGGATCGCCATCGCCTGGTACGTGGTGGTCAACCAGATCTCCGCCAACGCCCTCTTCGACTCGCTCACCGCGCTGTCCCTGCTGATCGCCTTCTACTACGCGCTCACCGGGGTGGCCTGCGCCGTCTACTACCGGCGCCACCTCACCGAGAGCGTGCGCAACTTCCTGCTCATCGGCCTCGGCCCGGTGGTCGGGGCGGGACTGCTGACCTGGCTGCTGGTGCGCTCGGTCATCGACATGTCCGACCCGGCCAACTCCTACAGCGGCACCTCCTGGTTCGGCCTCGGCCCGCCCCTCGTCATCGGCATCGTGATCTCCCTCGTCGGGGTGGTCCTCATGGTGGTGTGGCGGCTGCGGGACGCGGTGTTCTGGCAGGAGCGGCCGGGGGTCGCGGACCCGGACCTGGTGCGCGCCACCACCCGGAAGGAACGCTGAGATGTCGGTCGTCCTCGGCTACGACGAGTCCCCCGGCGCGGCCCGTGCCCTGCGCATCGCCATCGAGGTGGCGGCGGCGTACGGGGAGGAGCTGGTGCTCGTCTACGGGGCCGCCGCCCCCGGGCTGCGCGACGGGGCGGAGTACCGCAGCCACTACGAAGCGATCCGGCAGGCCGGCCGCACCGGCCTGGAGCACGCCCTCACCGCCGCCGAGGAGGCGGGCGTACCGGCGAGCGTGGAGGTGCTGGACGAGAGCCCCGCGCAGGCCCTCCTGGAGGCCGCCGAACGGCACGGGGCCCGGGTCATCGTGGTCGGCACCTGGGGCGAGAGCCCGATGCGCGGGGCCCTGCTCGGCTCGACCCCCCACAAGCTGCTGCACATGTCCTCGATCCCGGTCCTGTGCGTACCGACCGAGGACAGCCCCTAGGGTCTCACCAGGCCTCGCCGGTCTCCGCCGTCCGGCCCGGCACGGCCCCGCCCCCGCCGTCTTCCTCCCGGCGCAGCAGCCGGAACGCCAGCAGCGGGAAGACCAGGACCGACACCATCGCGGCGGCGACCAGAGCGGCGGCCTCGCCCGCCCCGATCACCTTCTCGTCCAGGCCGATCGCGGTGATCGCGACCACCAGCGGCAGACAGGTGGACGAGAAGAGGCCGAGGGCGGCTCGCGGGGCGCGCCCGGTCAGGTCGCGCGGGGCCAGCAGATACGCCGGAACCCCGCGCACCAGCAGGAACAGCAGCAGGAAGACCGGCAGGAGCAGCAGCGGGCGCCCGCCGTCCAGGAGTGCCGCGAGGTCGAAGTCGATGCCCGTGACGATGTAGAAGAACGGCACGAGGAAGCCGAAGCCGATCGCCTCGACCCGCTCCAGGATCGCGTCGCTGCGCTCGGGCACCGCTCCCTGGAGCACGAGCCGGGTCAGCATCCCCGCGGCGAACGCGCCGAGCAGGGTGTCCAGGCCGAAGACATGGGCGAGCC
Organism: Streptomyces griseus; assembly: GCF_900460065.1. Taxonomy (GTDB): domain Bacteria; phylum Actinomycetota; class Actinomycetes; order Streptomycetales; family Streptomycetaceae; genus Streptomyces; species Streptomyces griseus. The sequence goes on from NZ_UAVD01000026.1 coordinate 125,677, forward strand.
CCAGCATTCCGGCGAGCAGCAGCATCACGAAGCGGACCGCGAACTGGCCGCTGGAGTGCAGCGTCACGGCGATGATCCGGGCGAACCACGGCGGCCGGGGCCGCATCGCCCAGAACACCGCGCCCGCCGTGACGATCGCGAACACCGCCAGCACCGCGCTCGCCGCCCCCGGGCTCCGGCCGCTGAACAGCAGGGCCATCGCGATGATCGGCCCGAACTCCCCGACCGACCCGAACGCCATCACCACCGAACCGAACCGCCCCTCCAGCCGCCCCGAGTCCCGCAGGATCGGCAGCACCGCGCCCAGCGCCGTACTGGTGAGCGCGGTGCCGATGACCAGACTCTTCGCCAGGTCCGCCCCGCTGAGCAGCAGCGCGACGCCGAGCCCGACGGCGAACGAGAGGACCCACGCCCCGCCGGCCCGGCGCAACGTGTCGCCGCGGACCTCGGCGAACCGGATCTCGTAACCCGCCAGGAAGATCAGCATCGACAGCCCGAGGTCGGACAGGGTGTCGATGACCTGGTCGTGGTGGGCCCAGCCGAGCACATCGGGCCCGGCCAGGACTCCGAGGACGATCTCGAAGATGACGACGGGGACCGGCAGCCACCGCCCGGTCGCGTAGCCGAGCAGCGGGGCGAGAACCGCCAGGGCCATGATCAGGACGAGGGTCCCGGGGTGCTCCATCGCTCGTGTATAGCAAGGAACATCCAGGAATCAGCCGTTATGACACCCCCGGGGCGGCGGCCCGGTCCGGACAGCGGGCGTCCCGGGCGGGCCGCTCCCCGGCCACCCGGAAGTCGCCGCCTTCCGGGTCCGGGCCGTCGGGGAAGGAGCCTTGCCGAACCGGGTCGCGCCGCCCGGCCGCCGCCGTCACCCGTTCCCCCGCACCGGCGTGCCGGGCGGCGGACCAAGCCGTTGAATGCGAAGTCCGAAGCGTCTCGGCCGGGGATCCGCGCCGGAGCGGGCAGGAAGCAGGCACCGCATGCCCTCGTCACAGGCCCCCACCGACGGGAAGGCCACCCCACGCCGCCGGGGCGCGCTGCGCCGCACCGGCGAATGGTGCGCCCGGCACTTCGTGACCGTCCTCGTCCTGTGGGTGGCAGCGCTCGCCGGGCTCCAGGTCCTCCAGCACGCGTACGGCGGCGACTACTCCGACGACTTCTCGCTGCCCGGCACCCAGTCCCAGGAGGGCCTCGACGTCCTGAAGGCGCACGCGCCGCAGGCGGGCGGCTACAACGCCCAAGTGGTGCTGCACGACGCGGACAAGCCGCTGACCTCGCTCTCCGACCAGGTCGCCACGGCCGTCGCCGACCTCCAGAAGCTCCCGGACGTGCTGTCCGCGCAGAACCCGCTCCCGCCGTCCGGCTCCACCCCGCCCCCGCCGCCCGACCCGAACACCGGCCCGCTCTCCACGGACGGGAAGACCGCCTACATCACCATCCGGTTCAGCTCCCAGCCCTCCACCTTCGACCCGTCCTACCTGGACGGCGTCGACCGGGCGGTGCAGCCGCTGCGGTCGGCCGGGGCGACCGTGGAGTACGGCGGGTCGCTCGGCGAACTGGCCCGGCCCGAGCCGAGCGACCGCACCAGCGAGGCGATCGGCTTCGGGGTGGCGATCGTGGTCCTGCTGATCGGCTTCGGCAGCCTGCTGGCCGCCGTGCTGCCGCTGGTCACCGCCCTGGTCTGCGCCCTGTGCGGGCTGGCCCTGCTCGGCCTCTTCGCCGCAGCCGCGACCTTCGCGACCGTCTCCCCGACGCTCGCCACGATGATCGGCATCGGCGTCGGCATCGACTACGCCCTCTTCCTGGTCACCCGGCACCGGCAGAACCTCGTCGACGGCCAGGACCCGGTGACCGCCGCCGGGAACGCCGCAGCCACCAGCGGGCACGCGGTGCTGCTCTCCGGCTGCACGGTGATCATCGCGCTGTCGGGGCTGTGGGTCTCCGGCATCGGCTTCATCGGCAAACTCGGCCTGGCCGCGGCGGTCACCGTCGTCACCGCGGTGCTCGGCGCCCTCACCCTCGTACCGGCGGTCCTCGGTCTGATCGGCCGCCGTATCGACCGCGTGCGGGTGAGGAGACCGGTCGCCGAGACCGTCCCGGCCCCCGAGGGCGCGAAGCCCGGCGGCTGGCACCGGTACGCGCGGCGGGTGGAGCGGCGGCCGTGGTGGTTCCTGGCCGGCGGGGTGGTGGTGCTGGCCGTCCTGTCCTTCCCCCTCCTCTTCATCCAGCTCGGCCACATCGGCGACGGCGCCGACCCGAAGTCGTTCACCGACCGGCGCGCCTACGACCTGATGTCGAGCGCCTTCGGCCCCGGCTCCAACGGCCCGCTGACCCTGGTGATCGACCAGACCAAGGTGTCCTCGTCCGACCGCTCCGCCCTCGCCGACCAGGCGCAGAAGGCGCTGACGGGCGTCCAGGACGCGGAGGTGATCACCCCGCTCACCGCCACCTCGGACGGGGACGTGCTGACCGCCACCGCCTACTCGGTGGCCGCGCCGCAGGACGGGCGGACGACGTCCCTGACGAACCGGCTCACCGACGACGTCCTGCCGCGGGCCGTCTCCGGCTACGACGCGAGCACCTACGTCACCGGCACGACCGCCGCCCAGGTCGACTTCCTGGACATCGTCTCCAGCAGGCTGCCGCTGATCATCGCGGTCGTCGTGGGCCTGGCGTTCCTGGTGATCCTGGCCGTCTTCCGGGGGCTGCTCGTCGCGGTGAAGGCCGCCGTGCTCAACGTCCTGTCGATCGCGGCCTCGTACGGGGTCGTGGTGGCCGTCTTCCAGTGGGGCTGGGGCGGTCCGGCCCTGGGGGTGTCGGGCGACGTCCCGATCGAGAGCTACGTCCCGATGATGATGTTCGCGATCGTCTTCGGGCTGAGCATGGACTACGAGATCTTCCTGCTCTCCCGCATCCACGAGGCGTGGGTGCGCACCGGGGACCCGCGCGCGAGCGTGGCGCACGCGCTGGAGATCACCGCCCGGGTCATCACCTGCGCGGCCCTGATCATGGTGAGCGTCTTCGCCGCCTTCGTCATCAGCGACAACATCGTCGTGAAGATGCTGGGGCTCGGGCTCGCCGCCAGCGTGCTCATCGACGCCACCGTCGTACGGCTGCTGCTGGTCCCCGCCGTGATGACCCTGCTCGGCCGGGCCGCCTGGTGGATCCCGGGCCCCCTGGACCGGATCCTGCCGCACCTGTCCGCCGAGGGCGGCGCGGAGCCGCCCGCCCCCACCGGGCGGGAGTGACGCACACCACATAGCCCGGAGGGAACGCTTCCGCGCTCTAGGGTGTCAGGATGCCTTCCCCCCTCACCTCCGAGCAGCCGCGCCCCACCGCCGCTGCCGGCGCCCCGGCGACCGGAACGCCGCCGCCCGCCGGCCGCGACCACTTCTTCGACAACGCGAAGTACCTGGCGATCGTGCTGGTGGCGATCGGGCACGCGTGGGAGCCCCTGCCCCCGGGCCGCCTCGTGGAAGCCGCGTACACCTTCGTCTACACCTTCCACATGCCCGTGTTCATCCTGATAGCGGGCTATTTCTCGCGGAACTTCGAACTGCGGCCGGACCGGGTGTGGAAGCTGGTCACCAGCCTGCTGGTGCCGTACGTCCTGCTCGAAATCCTCTACACGCTGTTCCACCGGGCGACCCGCGACCCGGACTTCGCCCTCTCGCTGCTGGAGCCCTACTGGCTGCTGTGGTTCCTGCCCGCCCTGTTCCTCTGGCGGCTGTCCACCCCGCTCTGGCAGACCGTGCGCTTCCCGGTGCTGGTCTCCCTCGCCATCGCCGCCCTGGCGACGGTGTCGCCGGCCGCCGACGGAAGCCTCCAGATCCAGCGCATCCTGCAGTTCCTGCCGTTCTACGTCCTCGGCCTGCGGCTGCGCCCGGAACACTTCGCGGCTCTCCGCTCCACCTGGGTGCGGATCGTCTCGATCCCGGTGTTCGTGGCGGGGATGCTGCTGGCGTACTGGCTGGTGCCCCGGACCTCGACCTCGTGGTTCTTCCGCAAGAACAGCACCGAGGAGCTCAGCGTCTCCGAGTGGACGGGCCCGACCGCCACGCTCCTGCTGTTCGCCGCCGCGATCGTGCTGGGCGCGTGCTTCCTCTCCTGGGTGCCCAAGGGCCGCAGCTGGCTGACCACGCTCGGCATGTGCACGCTGTACGGGTACCTGCTCCACGGCTTCGTCGTCCGGGGCCTGCGGTACGGCGGCTTCTACGACGACCCGTTCTTCGACACCACCATGGGCACGGTCGCCGTCACCCTGGGGGCGGTCGTCATGATCACCCTGCTCTGCACGCCGCCGGTCCGGTGGCTGCTGCGCCCGCTGCTGGAGCCGCGCATGGCGTGGGCCCGGCAGAAGCCACCGGCCGCCCGCGCGTCCTGAGACGCCGAACGGCCGGGATCCGGCGGGAGGTTCAGTCCACGATGATGTTGTGGCCGAGGACCGCGACGTGCTCCAGCACGTCCTCCAGCGGATCGTCGATCTGGCCCGTCGCGATCAGGGCCACCTGCGGGCCGTTGTGAGCGTCGGTGTGCGTCTCGTCGGCGTGCGCTGCGGTGGCGGGCAGTACGGCCGCCACCACCGTCACGCCCAACGCGGTCAGCTTCCTCATCATGGCGGCGATCATCGCACGCCCCGCGACGCCGGAAGCCGGCGTCGCGGGGCGGGAAAGCAGGGCTCAGACCCCGTCCGCCCGGGGCGCGGAGACCGCTCCGGGTGCCCCGCTCCGCACCTCGGCCGGAGTTCCCAGGAGCGCGGAGGCCGTCTCCAGCGGGGTGCGGGCGGGGGCAGGCGCGGGCACGGCCGCCTCAGCGGTACGACAGGTGAAACCGAGCCTGGACAGCGCCCGGACCACCTCGGCGGAGCTGAAGTCCCGGCGGTCCTGCCGGGTGATGACCTCACCCACCTGCTTGACGGGGTAGACCCGTCGGCTGATGACCACCGCGTCGCCGGTGACGGGCTCGGGCTTGATGCCCCTCATCGAGTCCTCCACCTCGTTCTTGAACAGATCGAAGGGGAAGCGGGCGATGACACAGCGCATGGTTCCTCAGCAGGGGTCGAGTGCACGGAGGGACGTGAAGGAGCACGGACGAGGGGCCCGGGTGCACGCACCGGCGGCGGACCGCCGGCCGCACGGATCACGCGGCGCGGTTGTTCCGGCGCTGCGCGGCGGCCGCACGGGCCTCGGGCGTCGGCACACCGGGACGGCCGCGCCGGGACGGGGCCCCGCCGCCGCGCTTGGTGCCGCGCCCCATGAACGCGGCGCCGCCGCGGCTGCCGCGCTCCTTGGGCGGGGCGGAGACGACGACCGGGACGCCGGAGGGCGCCTGCGCACCGGTGATCCGGCTCAGCTCGGCCTCGCCGGAGCGGACCTGGGCGATCTGCGGGGTGATCCCGGCGTCCGCCATCAGCCGGGTCATCTCGCGGCGCTGGTTCGGCAGCACCAGCGTGACGACGCTGCCGGACTCCCCGGCGCGGGCGGTCCGGCCGCCGCGGTGCAGGTAGTCCTTGTGGTCGCTCGGCGGGTCCACGTTGACGACCAGGTCGAGGTTGTCGACGTGGATGCCGCGCGCCGCGACGTTGGTGGCGACCAGCACCGTGACGTGCCCGGTCTTGAACCGCTCCAGGGTGCGGGTGCGCTGCGGCTGGGACTTGCCCCCGTGCAGCGCCGCCGCCCGGACCCCGCTGTGCAGCAGGTGATCGGTGAGCTTGTCCACCGCGTGCTTGGTGTCCAGGAACATGATCACGCGGCCGTCGCGGGCCGCGATCTCCGTCGTGGTGGCGTACTTGTCCGCGCCCTGGACGTACAGGACGTGGTGCTCCATCGTCGTGACGGCGCCCGCGGCCGGGTCGACGGAGTGCACGACCGGGTCCTTCAGATACGTGCGGACCAGCAGGTCGACGTTGCGGTCCAGGGTGGCCGAGAACAGCATCCGCTGCCCGTCGGGGTTGACCTGGTCGAGCAGCTCGGTGACCTGCGGCATGAAGCCCATGTCGGCCATCTGGTCGGCCTCGTCGAGGACGGTGATGGTGACCCGGTCCAGCCGGCAGTCGCCGCGCTCGATCAGGTCCTTGAGGCGGCCCGGCGTCGCGACGACGACCTCGGCCCCGCCGCGCAGCGCTCCGGCCTGGCGGCCGATGGACATGCCGCCGACCACGGTGGCGATGCGCAGCTTCAGCGACCGGGCGTACGGGGTGAGCGCGTCGGTGACCTGCTGGGCCAGCTCCCGGGTGGGGACGAGCACCAGGGCGAGCGGGCGCTTGGCGTCGGCGCGGCGGCCGGCGGTGCGGGCCAGCAGCGCGAGGCCGAAGGCCAGCGTCTTGCCCGAGCCGGTGCGACCGCGGCCCAGGACGTCCCGGCCGGCCAGCGAGTTCGGCAGGGTGGCCGCCTGGATCGGGAAGGGCACGGTCATGCCCTCGGCGACCAGCGCCGCCTTCAGCGGAGCGGGCATCTCCAGCTCGCCGAAGGTCTCGGCGGCGGGGAGGGCCGGGGTGACCGTCACCGGCAGGGCGAACTCGCCCTTGACGCCGGAGGCGGAGCGGCGGCCGTAGCCACCGGACCGGCCGGAGCCGCCGGAGCGCTTGGGTCCGCCGCCGAAGCCCGCGGCGCGGCGCTCTCCGCCGCCACCGGAGTAACGGGGGGCGCCGCCGGAGCGGGTGCGGGAAAAACGGTCGTTCGAGCGGGGGGTGCGTTCGCGGTTCATTCAGAACCTTTCCTCGATGGGGCACGTATCGAGGGATTCTTTTTCGGGAAGCGACCGTGAACGGCACCCAGAATCGCAAGAACGAGCCGATGAAATGACAAAAGAAAACGAAGCCCGGCCGCCGGGAAAAAGTGCACCGGACGCGGCTCCGTCGAGGGGCGCGCGGTGCGGGCCCCGGAAACGACAACGAGCCGGGGCCCGCACCCCAAGGTGCGGGCCCCAGCTGCGCCGTACTGCCCGAGTGATCAGGCGGGGGTGATGTTCTCGGCCTGCGGGCCCTTCTGGCCCTGCGTGACGTCGAAGTTCACCTTCTGGCCCTCCTGCAGCTCACGGAAGCCGGAGGCGGCGATGTTGGAGTAGTGGGCGAAGACGTCGGCGCCGCCGCCGTCCTGCTCGATGAAGCCGAAGCCCTTTTCCGAGTTGAACCACTTCACGGTTCCAGTAGCCATGTCATATCTCCTTAGGGGCAGAGCCCGCGGGCCCACACTGTGCGGGCCCCACGTCGCGCGATGATTACCCCGTCCGGAAGAACACCGGAAATACAAAAGCATGCCCGCCGACATCTGACCGGCAAGAACACTTGAAGTTTTGGGAACCACAACTGCAACTGAGATCAACACTAGCACGGTGGGTACGGAAGATGCGGGTGCCTTATATCACCGGCCGTGTCGGAACAGACCGGGAAGAGAAAAGCCTCATCGCGCATTGCGCGAAATTCTGTGCTGGCGAATACAGATATCCGCCCGGGGTCGCCGGCGGCCCGGCGTGGCCGGTGGCGCGGCGCCCGTCAGCGCTCGGCGGAACCGCCGGAGCGGGCGGACCGGCCGCGCAGCTCCTCGTTGAGGCGCAGCGCCTCCTCCAGCTGGTCCTCCAGGATGACGATGCGGCAGGCGGCCTCGATGGGCGTGCCGGCGTCGACCAGTTCGCGGGCGCGGGCGGCGATGCGCAACTGGTAGCGGGAGTAGCGGCGGTGGCCGCCCTCGGACCGCAGGGGGGTGATCAGCCGGGCTTCGCCGATCGCCCGGAGGAACCCCGGCGTCGCACCGATCATCTCGGCGGCTCGCCCCATCGTGTAGGCGGGGTAATCGTCGTCGTCGAGCCGGTCGGTGGCGTGCGAGGGGGTCTCCGGGGGCATCTGCACCTCTTCCGTCACGCGCGACCGGAGGAGCCGGGCGCCGTACGCCTGCGGGGTGCGCCTCTGCTGCGTACACCTGTTTCACGTGACTGCACGAGAAACCCTAATCGCCGGACAAGGTCATGTCTATCGCGGCCGGAACAGATTTGGACCCCCGGGAAGGGCTCGGCGGAACCGCCCTCGCGGATCACTGACCGACCGGTCAGTTGTCGCCGGGAGGACGGTGGGGCCATAATGCACGCGTAGCCCTTCACGCATCCCCCGTCGTGAAGGGCTACACCCCTGTCCGGAGCCCGCTCCGGGCGTCGTGGGGCACAGGCTCATTCACGGGCAAGGGACTCCCCTCGTGGTCCCCTGCCCGTGTTTTTTCGAGTTAACAGTGACGTAGAGTGTTTACGCAAGCTCAGTTCCGACTCCGAGGTGATCGTGGAGGCCCGGATGGCCATGGAGGACGGCGACGAACGCGGTCCGGAACCCGTCGAACCCCCCGGTCCGGACGAGCTTCCCCGCCTCGGCTCGCTGCGGGAAAAAGTCGAGTACATGGTCGAGAAGACCTTCCCCGGCCAGAAGATCTCGGGCCGGGTCTTCGCCGAGCTGGTCCGCGACCGCGGCGGCTCGCTCTCCCACAGCTACTTCTCCAACATCCTGGCCGGCAAGGTCACCCAGCCCTCCGAGGACATCCTGAAGGCCCTCGGCCTGGGGTTCGGCGTGGACTGGCGCTTCTTCAAGGAGGAGTCCGAGGTCGTCGACGACGTCGTCGCCGGACTCCAGTTCCTGGCCAAGCGGCGCACCGGGGAGATCAGCGGCCTGGCCGGCCGGGGCCTGGACGACGACGGGCTCCCGCCGGAACTGCTGCGGTTCGCCCTCTCGCTGCTGGAGGACGCGGCACGCGAGAAGGACGGGCCGGAGGGGAGAAGCGGCGGCAACGATTCCGCCGCGAACCACCGCCCGGCGGGCCCGGCAGCGTAGCGTCTTCGTCATGTCCCTGCGGAAACTGCGGAAAGAGTGCGAGGCCGGGCTCGCCGACCTGCCCATTCCGGTTCCCTTCACGCTGGACCAGCTCGTCGCCAACATGGAGGAGGCGAGCGGGCGCACGATCCGGCTGCACGAGATGCCGGACCGCCTCGCCCGCGTCAACGCCGCCTGCGGGCTGCGCCTGAAGGCGGGCGGCACCAGCCTCGTCCTCTACCGCCGCAGGCCCACCGCCTACCAGACCCAGCACGTGATCCTGCACGAGCTGTGCCACGAGTGGTTCGACCACGGGACGACGCTCGACGCGGAACAACTCCGCACGCTCCTCCCGGTCTTCGACACCTCGCTGATCGCCCGGATGATCTCCCCGGCCGCCGCCCGGTCCTTCGCCTCCGGCGGCGGCACCGTCCAGGCCCGCGCGCAGTACGACACCCACGACGAACGCATGGCCGAATTCGGTGCCTCGCTGATCCCCCGGATGGCGCGGGACCTCACCACCGATGACATGGTGGGGCGGCTGGACAACTCCCTGTCCCGCCCGGTGGCCCACCGACGGCGCGGTCTCTTCCCCGGAAGACGCTCCGGCGAAGCCTGACACGTGCCACCGGCCCCGCAGCGGGCCCCCGCCCCGCGCTCCCGACCCCGAGGACGAAGACCGCCGTGACCCCCCTCGATCTCGCCGGCTACCTGATAGCCGGCCTGATGACGGCCGTTGCCCTGTGGCGTATGCCCGCTGCCCTGTGGGGCGACGAGGAGGACCGCAGACGCCGGGCCCTGTGGGGCTGCTACGCCGGATTCGCCATCGCCCTGTGGACGAAGACCGAGGCGGTGCGCATCGGCCTCAACAACAGCGCCGTCACCGACCTCGCCGTCCTCATCAAGCACTACACCGCCACCGTGGCAATTCTGGCCATCCTCAGCTACATCGTGGCCATCTACGGCAGCTACCCGGAAGCGGGCGCGGTCCCCCGGCACGTACGGTTCGCGCGGCTCGTCCAGAAGCTGGCGGCCAAGGCGTCCGTCGCCACGCTGATCCTGCTGACCGTCCTCTTCTTCACCGTCGTCGACCGCTCCGAGCCCTCGGACCGCTTCGTCTCCGACCACGCCGGGGAGTGGGGCGCCACGCTCTACATGAGCGTCTTCTACCTCTACCTCGGGGCCGCGTCCGCCGTCTGCGCCTTCCAGTGGGCGCTGGCCACCCTCGACGCCCGCCGCCGCCACCTGCGCATCGGGCTCGGGATGATGACCTTCGCGATGTTCATCGGGGTCGGCTACACCGTCAGCCGCACCCTGTTCCTGTGGATCAGCGTGGTGGACGAGCCGAGCGAGGCGTTCGCCCTGAGGTTCGACCAGATCACCGAGGCCGCGCAGCTGGTGCTGTTCGCCTTCTTCGCCCTCGGCGCGTCGGTCCCCGCCTTCGCCGCCGGAACCCGCCGCGCCCGGCTCTGGCGGGCCCAGGTACGGCTGCACGCCCTCTGGTACGAGCTGATGACCGCGTTCCCGGACCAGCCGTTCGACCCGCCCGCCTCGCTGGGACGCGAGCTGACCCGGTTCAACGTCCCGGCCGACCTGCGGGTGGACCGCTGGGCCGCCGACATCGCGGACGCCGCCGAGAAACTGCGCCACTACGTGCCCGACGGGCTGCTCGCCGCCGCCGGGCGGGCCGCCGCCCGCGACACGGACGACCCGCGCCGGGCCGAGCCGCTCACGGACGCCTACTGGATCCGGGCCGCCCTGCTCGCGAAGGACTCCGGCGCGCCCGCCGGCGGGGCCGCGACGGTGGCCGCCCAGCACGCGGCGGACCAGGACGGCGAGGTGGCCCGGCTGGTCCGGGTCGCCGCCGCCTACCGGACGGTCGACGAGGAGCGCGCCCGCGCCGTCCTCGCGGACGCGACGGCCGAGGCCGCCCGCACGGCGGGGACGAGCTCATGAGCGGCGGCACGGCCCCCACCACCGACGGCGCCCCGGGCCGGGGGGCGCCCGGCGAGGGGATCCCCACCGCCTCCGCCCGCACGGCCTCCGTCGCGCGCACCGTCACCGACGTCCTCCAGCCGCGCAACGTCCTGCTGGCGGGCATGCTGGGCATCGGTCTGGCGGCGGCCGGCGACTGGACCGGACTGCTCTGGGGCTTCCTCGGGGCGCTCTGCGCCGGGCTGGTCCCGGCGGGGTACATCGAGTGGGAGCGCGGGCGCGGCACCTGGGGCGACCGCCATGTGGTGGACCGCACCAAGCGGGCGCCGATCTTCTTCGTGATCCTGGGCTCGATCGGCGCCGGCTCGGTGGTGATGGTGCTGGGGAACGCGCCCACCGGCATCCTGCTCGCGATGCTCGCGCTGTGGGTGATGACGATCGGCCTGCTGGCCGTCAACACGGTGTGGAAGATCTCGGTCGACTCGGCGGTGGCCTCGGCGGCCGTCTCCCTCCTCGCCGTCGTGCACTCCCCCTGGTGGATCGCCGCGTACACGGTGACCACGGCGGTCTGCTGGTCCCGGGTCGCCCTCGGCTACCACACCGTCGCCCAGACCGTGGCGGGCGCGGGCCTGGGCGCGGCGACGACGGTGGCGTACGTGTTCGGCTGAGGGCCACCGGGACCGGGCGACCGGATCACGCCGACCGGGGCCGCGCGACCCGGGGCACGGCGACCCGGGCCGCGTGACCGGGTCAGAGCTCGGCGCACTGCCCGGTGCGCGGGCCGCCCACCTGGTTGGCGCGGCCCGTGTCGTCCACTCCCGGCCGGTTGCCGGAGCACACCAGCGGGCCGCCGACCGTGTTCGCGGCGAGCAGCACGCCGCCCGCGTTGCCGGTGAGCACGACGGGGCCGGTGACCGTGTTCGCGGTGCAGCCCGGGCCCCCCACCCGTACGGGACCGGTGGTGCGGCCCACGGAGACCGGGCCCTCGACGCGCGAGCCGCAGAGGTGGACCGCCGCCGCCCGGTCGGCCTGGAGCGGGCCGTCCAGCGTGGAGCCGGTGACCACGAGCGCCGCGCCGGGGCGGACGACGACCGGGCCCCGCTGGGCGGCGCGGTCCAGGCAGGTGACGCCGCTCGCGACGGTCAGCGGGCCGTTGCGGGGGCCGGTGACCGTACGGGTGCAGGCGGGGGCGGCCACGACGCGGGCCTTGTGGTCGAGGGCCTCCGCGAGCTTGCCCGGCTTGGGGTCGCTCAGCGGTCTGCCCAGCTTGGCGAACTCCCCGCCGGTCTCCTTCTTCCCGCCGTTCCACGCGTCGATCCGGCCGAGCTGGGCGGCGGTCCTCCCGTCGTCGACGACCGCGTCGGCGTCCAGGGCCGCCATCGACTTCGAGGCGCCCTTCACCAGGTCGAGGTAGGGGCCGGGGGCCGTCAGGTCGTACGCGCTCACGTCGTGCTCGCCGCGCAGCCACGAACCCCACGAGAACTCCAGGAACTCCGTGGCCCCGTCCGGGACCTCGTAACCGATGTCCCGGGTGAAGTAGACGAGGCTGCGGTACGGGTCGTCGCGGAAGTGCGTGATGCCGAGCCGGTCCGGCAGCCGCTCCACCCCGAGCGGCCGGTCGTCCTCGTCGCGCAGCCAGACCTTCTTCTGCTCGGTCATCCGCTGCCAGAAGGCCGGGACGGACAGGGAGCTGAAGTTGTCGGTGACGCGGAGCCGGACGCGCAGGTCGGCGGAGCCGTCGGGCCCTTCCAGGAAGGACGTCAGCGTGTGGTGCCCGTCGGTCAGGTACAGCTTGCCGCCGGGTCCGACCACGGCCGTCTTCATCGGGGCGATCGTCCCGGCCGTCTCCTGCCCGACCGGGACGGTGCAGGAGAAGCTCGACGGGTCGTCCAGCCGCGCGCCGGGGCCGGCCGCCGCCGCCTTCTCCTGGCCGTTGGTCTCGCACCAGTCGTCGAACCGCTTGTTGACGCCGCCCGCCGCCTCGTCGCGGTCGCTTCCGTACCGGCCGAGCTTGTAGAAGACCTGGTCGAAGCCGAGGACGGCCTGCGTCGGGTGCAGCTCGCCGAGCCTGACGTCGATCAGGTCCCCCGGCTGCGCGCAGACGCGCGGCAGCGGCCCGCTCCCGGCGCACGGGCCGGCGGCGGCCCCCGTGCCCGCACCGGCCACGACCGTGCCCGCCGCCAGCGCCCCGGCCAGCAGCAGCGCCCCGCTCCGCGGCATCCGTGCTCCCGCCCTCGATCCGTTCATGAACATCCCCTCCCGTGTGGTGGTCTTCCCGCGGGGACCATCGCAAGGCGCGACGACGCCCGCGCGGACATGGTGTGAACGAGGGATGGCGCCGGGGTGCCGCGGTGGGACGGGGCCGCGCGGCGTCCGCGCGGCCCGTCCCGTTTGCGGGGGCGGCGGACACCCGGTTACGTGGACGGGGAGGGCGGCCCCGACCGGGACGCCCCGCAGGCTGGAGGTGCCTCCGATGGCGAAGAACCGGTCCGCGCCCGCCAAGGGGCTGCGCGGCAGCAAGGCCGGGCTCGTGCTGAGCCTGGGCAGCAGCGCGCTCGCGGTCGTCAGGGCGTCCAAGCAGGTGCGCCGGGCCAGGGGCACGCACGACAAGCTGAACACCGCCGACGCGGTGGCGGGGCTGCTGCCGCTGATCACCTCGGCCGCCCTCGTCCTGCGTCAACTGCGCGGGCGGCGCGGGGAGGACCCGGAAGCGGCCTGAGCGCGGCCGGCCCTCCGGGCGGAACCGGCGCCCGGGCCGGCGTCGTCCGAAAGGCCGGAAATCGCCCTGCCCCGGGCCACTGAACGGCCACCCGCCGGGGTACGACTGTGCCGTGCCGAAACCTTTCGAGATCACCGCGGCCCGCGCCGAGGACATCGTGACGCTGGGCGAGTGGGCCCACGAGGAGAGCTGGAACCCGGGCCTGGACGACGGCGGGGTGTTCTTCGCGACCGACCCCGGCGCCTTCCTCTTCGGCCGGCTGGACGGCGAACCGGTCACCTCCGTCTCCGTGGTCCGCTACGGCAGCGACCACGGCTTCCTGGGCTTCTACCTGACCCGCCCCCATCTGCGCGGACAGGGCTACGGGCTGCGGACCTGGCAGGCCGGCACGGCCCGCCTCGCCGGACGCTCCGTCGGACTGGACGGAGTACCCGCCCAACAGGACAACTACCGCCGCTCCGGTTTCCGCACCTGCTGGAGCAACGCACGGTACGAGGGCACGCCCCCGCCCCCGCAGGACGTCCCGCCGCCGGACGGCACCGAGCTGGTCGACGCCAGGAGCGTGCCGTTCGACCTGCTCGCCGCCTACGACCGCCGCTACTTCCCGGCCGCCCGGGACACCTTCCTGGCCGCCTGGATCACCGCCCCGGGCCGCACCGCCCTGGCGGCGGTCCGGGACGGCCGGCTCCAGGGCCTCGCGGTGCTGCGGGCCTGCCGCGCCGCGTCCCGGATCGGCCCCCTGTACGCCGCGTCCCCCGCGGTGGCGGCGGCGCTGGTCGGCGCGCTCGCGGCCACCGCCCCGGAGGCGCCGGTCGCGATCGACGTGCCCGACGCCAATCCGGCGGCGGTGCGGCTGGCGGAGGCGCTGGGCCTGGCCCCGTCGTTCGACACCGCGCGGATGTACAGCGGCCCGGAACCGGTCGTCGACCGGACCGGCATCTACGGCATCACCAGCCTCGAACTGGGCTGACCCCGCCTCACCCCGCGGCAGCGGTCACCGCGTCGCTCCGTCGCTCCCGGAGGGGGTCGGCCGCACGACCGGCGGCCCCTCGCGGATCCGGGAGGCCAGGACGGCGATGTCGTCCTCCGCGTCCTCGCCGAACCGGTCCAGCACCCGGTCCAGCAGGTCCTCCAGGCGCCCGCCGGGCGGCAGGGTCAGCGAGGCCAGCCGCTCCACGGACACGTCGATGTCCTCGCCCCGGCGCTCCACCAGGCCGTCGGTGTACATGAACAGCACGGTCCCGGGGCCGCAGGGCACGGACGCGGTCCGGTACCCGCCGAACCCGGTGCCGAGCGGCGGCCCCACCGGCACCGGGACGACCCGGGCCCCGGCGGGGTCGGGATCGATGAAGACCGGGGGCAGGTGGCCCGCGCTGGCCACCTCGCACACCCCGCCGAACCGGTCGACGACGGCGAGCAGACAGGTCGCCGCCCGGTCCAGGCCCGACCGCTCCACCATGGTGTCGAGCCGCTCCAGGATCTGGTGGGGCGGCAGGTCCTCCCCCGCCAGCAGCCGCAGCAGGGAGCGGTACTGGCTCATGGCGACGGCCGCCTCCACCCCGTGGCCCATCACGTCGCCCATCGCCTTGAGGTGCCGGCCGTCCTGGAGCGGCACGACGTCGAACCAGTCGCCGCCGACCAGGACGCCCTCGTCGGCGGGGCGGTAGCGGGTGGCGATCTCGACGTGCGGGTGGGGCCCCCAGGGCTCGGAGAGCAGGGAGCGCTGGAGCTCCCGGGCGATGCTGTGCTCGTGGTCGTAGCGGCGGGCGTGGTCGAGGCCGACGCCCGCCCGGACGGCGAGTTCTCGGGCGACGGCCACGTCCTGGTCGCTGAAGGCCGGTGAGCCCTCCGCCCGGACGAGGGTGAGCGCGCCGATCGGCCGGCCGCGGGCGGTGAGCGGGACGACGAGCGCCTCGCGCAGCCCCAGCGCCCGGGAGGCGGTGATCCGGTCGGAGGTGATGGCGCTGCGCCCGCGCTGGTGGTTCTCCCAGTCGTCGAGGACCGGCTCGTTCTCCGCCAGGCAGCGGGTCACCGCGGAGTCCGCCGCGAAGTCGACGTACTCCCCGGGGTGGCCGAACCGCTGCACCTGCTCGTCGAGTTCGCCGTCGCCCCGCAGCGCGGCCCGCCGGAGCCGTACGACGCCGGGCGCCGGTCGGCGTACGGCGTGGCCCACCTCGGACGGGAAGACGTCGACCGCCGCGACGTCGGCGAAGTCGGGCACCACGAAGGCGGCCAGCTCCCGGCAGGTGGTGTCCATGTCGAGCGTCGTGCCGATCCGGACGGCGGCGGTGCTGAGGAGGGCGACGTGGACCCGGGCCTCCGCCAGTTCCTCGCGCTGGCGGGTGAGGTCGGTGATCTCGACGACGATCGCCATCAGACCGCACGCCGCCCCGCCCGCGTCCAGCCGGCTGTAGGTGGCCCGCCAGAACCGCTGTCCGTCGTCCGGCCCCTCCACCGCCCAGGTCCGCCCCCGGATCGTCTCCTCGCGGGGCTTCCCGTCGGCCAGGACGTCGTTGAGGACGTCCTCCAGGTCGGCGCTCTGACCGCGCAGCTCGGGCAGCACCTGGGAGAACGTCCGCCCGATGTGGGAGGCGGCGGGGAGCCCGTTGAGCCGTTCGAGGGCCGGGTTGACGTAGGTGTAGCGGAGATCGTGGTCGAGGACCGCGACGGCGGCCGGATTCCCGTCGAACATGGCCGCGACGGTCCTGGGATCGAAGGACGACGGCATCCCCTCGTCGCACGTGTCGGCCTGCAAGAGCCCGCCTCCCGCCGTCGTCGGCTCCCGGACCCCTGCTCCGGATCCCGGCTCCCGGCCCCCCATCGTCGGCCGCCCGCTCCCGTACCGCATCCTCAGCGCGGCCGGTCAGCGTGCGGCGCCCGTCCGGTCCTGGAACGGACCGGGGCCGAGATCGGCGTCCAGGTCGAGGGTGCCCTCGGTGGGCTCGGCGGTGGGCGGCAGGGCGAGTGCCGCGCCGACCGGACCCGGCAGACTGCCGGAACCGAGCAGCCCGGTGACCAGCGCCGTGGTGAGCCGGTGCCAGGCGGCGGCCCGGCGGATCATGGCGTGGTCGCCGCCCCGGACGGTGACCATGCAGCTCCGGGCTCCGGCGCGACGGGCCCGGGCGGTGAGGGACTGGGTGGCCTGGGGACTGGTCATCCGGTCCCGGTTGCTGTGGACGAGGACGATGTCGCGGCCCGCCAGCTGGGTGACCGGGTCGCCCGGCGGACACCAGGGGGCGAGCCCGACGACGCCCCGCACCAGGGGGTGCCCGGCGGCGCGGAGGGCGGCGCGTGCCCCCATGGAGTGGCCCAGGAGCACCACCGGCAGCTCCTCGCCCGCCTCCTCCCGCAGGACGTCGAGGGCGGCCACGGCGTCGTGCAGGGGGTCCGCGCGGGCGCCGTTCCAGCCCCGGTGGGCGTACCGCACCTGCCGCACGAGCACCTCGTCGCCGGAGGCGCGGGTGGCCCTGGAGACGGCCCGGACGAAGGGGAGCATCCGGGTGCCGGGCAGATTCAGCGGCCCCGACGGCGGGGGCCCGGTCCCGGTCTCACGCCCCCCGTGCAGGACGAGAACCGCTGCCGACGCCGGTCGTTGGGCCACGCGTACCTCCAGGTGCGGGTGCGGGGCGCGCTGCCCCTCGCCCCGTATTCGGCGCCGGAGCCGCTTCGGATGGGCGTACGGACCCGCCGGACCGAAGGACCCCCGTCGCCGCCCGACGGGCCGGCCGGGGGCGGAGTGTCCTCCACTGTACGGTCACGCTCGCGGAACCATCCGTACCCCCGGCACCATCCCCGTATCCGACAGCGAAGGAGCCTCCCATGGCATCAGGACCTCAACTCGGCAGCCCCGCACCGGACTTCACCCTCCCGGGCGGCGTCCTGTCGGGCGACGCCTTCGAGCGCGCCGAGTACCGGCTGTCGTCCGCCCGCGGCCGGTCGGTGGTGCTGGCGTTCTACCCGGGGGACAACACCAGCGTCTGCACCAAGCAGTTGTGCTCGTACTCCTCGGGCATGGAGGCCTTCGAGGGCCTCGACGCCGACGTCTGGGGAATCAGTCCACAGGGTGTGGACAGCCACGAGTCCTTCGCCCGCTCCTTCGGGCTGCGCATGCCGCTGCTGGCCGACGAGGGCCGGGAGACCGCCCGCGCCTACGGGGTCGCGGCGCCGGGCATCGGGGTGCGGCGGGCGGTCTTCCTCATCGGCCCGGACGGGGTGCTGCGCTGGAAGCACGTGGCCCTGCTCGGTGCGACGTTCCAGTCGCTCAGCACGCTCACGGACCGGCTGTCCGGCATCAAAGACGCGTAAAGATTGCCGGAATCCGGCAGTGACCGAAGCAGGTGCTGTATGGGATCATCCAGCCAGATCGACGGAAAACACTCGGGGGACGTCGGCAGCGGCGGCAACAGGGGAGTGATCGCGTGACCATTTTTCTCGGTCTCGGCATTGCGGGGATCGTGCTGCTCACGCTCTCCCTGATCTTCGGCGGAGTCCTCGAAGGGCTCCTCGACGGTGTGCTCGACGGCCTCTTCGACGGGCTGCTGTCGCTGCCGGTGATCGCCGGCTTCATCTCGATGCTCGGCTTCGGCGGAGCGATCGTGCTCGGCTCGACGAGCGCCGGAACCCTCGTGGCCACGGCCGTCGGCGTCGCCGCCGGCCTGGTCGCGGG
This sequence comes from Streptomyces griseus, assembly GCF_900460065.1. Classification (GTDB taxonomy): domain Bacteria; phylum Actinomycetota; class Actinomycetes; order Streptomycetales; family Streptomycetaceae; genus Streptomyces; species Streptomyces griseus. The sequence goes on from NZ_UAVD01000026.1 coordinate 143,788, forward strand.
CTGGCTCACCTGGAAACTCAGCAAGGCCCTGATGCGCGACCAGACGGACGCCACCCCGCGCGGCTCCGACCTGATCGGCACCTCGGGGTCCGTCGTGACGGCCATCCCGGCCGGAGGTTACGGCGAGGTGCTGCTGCGCCTGGGCGGCCAGCCCGTGAAGTTCTCGGCCAAGTCGGCCGCGCCCGTCGCCCGCGGCACCGAGATCTGGGTGGAAGAGGCACTGTCGACCACCTCGGTCGCGGTCCGCCCGGTGGAGCGCTGACCACGCGTCCACCCCGACGACCCACCGTTCCGCGGCACCCACCGCACCGGTCAACTCCACAGCACCGCCACGCTCCACAACAATCTGCCGTCCCCCACGGGAGGCAGGGGGGACACATCACATGAGTCCAGTAGTCATCGCCGTCATCGGCATCGTCGTACTCCTCGTCCTGCTCGGCCTCGTCGTCATCACGCGCTACAAGGTGGCCGGGCCCAGCGAGGCGTTCATCATCACCGGCCGCCGCGGCAAGAAGTCGACGGATCCGGTCACCGGCCTCACCAGCATCGACAACAGCGGCCAGAAGGTCGTGGTCGGCGGCGGCGTCTTCGTCGTACCGTTCGTCCAGCAGAAGTTCACCCTCGACCTGTCCAGCCGGCACATCCCGATCGCCGTGCGCGGCGCGGTGACGCTTCGCGGCGTCAAGTCGAACCTCGAAGGCGTCGCGATCGTCAAGGTCGGCGGCAGCGAGGACGCGATCCGCGCCGCGGCGCAGCGCTTCCTCCAGCAGCAGGACGGCATCGTCGGCTTCACCCAGGAAGTGCTCTCCGGCGCGCTCCGCGCGATCGTCGGCCGGATGTCGGTCGAGGACATCATCCGGGACCGGGCCGCGTTCGCCGGGCAGGTCGCGGAGGAGGCCGAGGCCAGCCTCTCCGGCCAGGGCCTCATCCTGGACGCCTTCCAGATCCAGGACATCACCACCGAGGGCTCCTACCTGGAGGACCTCGGCCGCCCGGAGGCCGCCCGCGCCAAGCAGGAGGCGGACATCGCCGAGGCCATCGCGAAGCGGGCCTCCGAGCAGGCCCGGCTGAAGGCGGCCGAGGAGATCGCCATCGCCGAGCGGACCTACTACCTGAAGCAGGCCGAGATCAAGGCCGAGACGGAGGCCGCGGCGGCCAAGGCCAACGCCGCGGGACCGCTCGCCGAGGCGGCCCGCCAGCAGGAAGTCCTCACCGAGCAGGAGAAGGTCGCCGAGCGCCAGGCGGCGCTGACCGACCGCGAGCTGGACACGAAGGTCCGCAAGCCCGCCGACGCCGCCCGCTACCAGGCCGAGCAGGAGGCGGAGGCCCGCCGCATCGCCCAGGTCAAGGAGGCCGAGGCCGACGCGGAGCGCTCGCGCCTGACCGGTCAGGGCGAGAAGCTGCACCGTTCGGCGCTGGCCGACGCCGTCCGCATCGAGGGTGAGGCCGACGCCGCGGCGATCGCCGCCAGGGGTGCGGCGGAGGCGGAGGCCATGCAGAAGAAGGCCGACGCGTTCGCGCAGTACGGCGACGCGGCCGTCCTCCAGATGCTGGTCGAGGTCCTCCCGAGCGTCGTGGCCAAGGCCTCCGAGCCGCTGAGCGCCATCGACAAGATGACGGTCATCTCCACGGACGGCGCGAGCCAGCTGGCCCGCACGGTGACCGACAACGTCGCGCAGGGCATGGAACTGCTGACCTCGACGACGGGCGTGGACCTGGCGTCCCTCCTCCAGAACCTGAAGGGCCGCGCGGGCACGGTGCCCGCTCTCACGACGCCGGACGCCCCGGAGACAGACGCGGCGGCCTCGAAGAACGGCGAGATCGAGATCAAGGGCTGACGCGCGAGGCGTCCCCGGGGGCTCGGCCCCTCACCCGTGCCCGTGCCCGGCAGCGACCCGTTCGCCGCCGGGCACGGGCACGTCCGCGTCGGCCTCCGCCCCCCGCGCCGACCGGACCGGGGCGGGAAACCCGTGGCCGACGGCGAAGCGCCTGCGGGATGCTGAGCGGGCGAGCGAGGGGGAACGGCATGACGCGGTCATGGGGGCGGGCCGGGGCGGAGGACGCCGGCGGAGCGTTGGACCGGTACGCGTACGCGTACCTCGCGGGCGGTGGCCGGCGCGTGGCCGAGTCCGCCGTCGTGGCCCTCACCGAACAGGGGGCGCTGTCCCTGCGGGCGGGACGGCTCCGCCCCACGGGCGACGGCGTCCCGGCCGCCCACGCCGTCGAGCACGCGGTCATCGCCGCCTGCCCCCGCAGCACCCGCGTCCGGGAAGTGACCGAAGCCGTCGGGCGCTCCCAGCCGGTCGACGACATCGCCCGGCGGCTGGTGCGCCTCGGGCTGCTCGGCGGGAGGCGACGCCGGACCACCCGCGCGGGACGGCGGCTGCTGGCCGCCGCCGCATCGGAAGGGGCGCTGCCCGGATACGTACTTCACGGCCCGACCGCTCTGGCCACCGGCCCGATCCGGCACGGGCTGCTCGGCGCCCACCCGGTCCCCGACGGCCTCGGCCGCACCCTCCGCCGCATGGGCAAGGCCCTGGACGACGACCACGGCTCCTCCGCGGAGGCCGCCCCCGGTGGCGGCCACGGGTGCGGCGGCTCGTCGGGGGGCGACTGAACGACGCCACGCCCCGGGCGGGCCGCCCCGGCGCGGTGGCCCGTCACACCTCACCCCGCGGGTCCGCCCCGCACGCCCCACCGCGCCCTCAGCACGCTCCCCGGTCCCGCCCCACCGCGTAGAGGTGGCTGTCCCGGAACTGCTCCGCGCCCAGCGTCCGGCCCACCATGATGACGGCCGTCCGGATCACCCCCGCCGCCTTCACCTGCTCGGCGATCGAGTCCAGCGGGCCCCGCAGGATGATCTCGTCGGGGCGCGACGCCATCGCCACCACCGCCGTCGGGCAGTCCGCCCCGTAGTGCGGGAGCAGCTCGTCGACCACCCGGTCCACGTAGCGGGCCGCCAGGTGCAGCACGATCAGGGCGCCGCTGCGGCCCAGTGTGGCCAGGTCCTCGCCCTCCGGCATCGCCGTGGCGCGCTGCGCGACCCGGGTCAGGATCACCGTCTGGCCGACCGTCGGCACCGTCAGCTCGCGCTTCAGCGCCGCCGCCGCCGCGGCGAACGCGGGCACGCCGGGGACCACTTCGTACGGGATCCCCGCCTCGTCCAGGCGCTTCATCTGTTCGTTCACCGCGCTGAACACCGACGGGTCGCCCGAGTGCAGCCTCGCCACGTCGTGGCCCTCCGCGTGGGCCCGGACCAGCTCGGCGGTGATCTGCTCGATGTCCAGCTCCGCCGTGTCGATCAGGCGGGCGCCCTCCGGGCACTCGGCCAGCAGCTCCACCGGGACCAGGCTGCCCGCGTACAGGCAGACCGGGCTGGCGGCGAGGACCCGGGCGCCGCGCACCGTGATCAGGTCGGCCGCGCCGGGGCCCGCGCCGATGAAGTACACCGTCATGATCGATCTCCCTTGTGCGTACGTGCCCCGGAACCCGGGGGCTTGACGGCCGACCACTGCGTCACGGGCATGGCCTGGCGCCAGCCGGTGAAACCGCCGACCGGGACCGCGTGGGCCACCGCGAGGCGCACCAGTTCGCCGCCGTGCGCCTTGTGCCACTCGGCCAGCAGCGCCTCCGACTCCAGCGTCACCGTGTTCGCGACCAGCCGGCCCCCCGGCCGCAACGCCGCCCAGCACGCGTCGAGCAGGCCCGGCGCGGTCAGGCCGCCGCCGATGAACACCGCGTCAGGCGCCGCCAGTCCGGCCAGGGCGGCCGGCGCCGGGCCGGTGACGACCTTCAGCGCGGGGACTCCCAGGCGTTCCGCGTTACGGGTGATCCGCTCGGCCCGCACCGGGTCCCGCTCCACGCTCACCGCCCGGCAGGACGGGTGCGCCCGCAGCCACTCGACCGCGATCGAGCCGGAGCCGCCGCCCACGTCCCAGAGCAGCTCCCCGGGCGCGGGCGCCAGGGTCCCGAGCGTGGCCGCCCGGACATGGCGCTTGGTGAGCTGGCCGTCGTGCTCGTACGCCTCGTCCGGCAGCCCGGGCACCGCGCCCAGCCGCAGGGCGTCCGCCGACGCCCGGCAGTCGATCGCGATCACGTTCAGCCGGTCTCCCGGGGGGTGCTCCCAGCTCTCCGCGAGACCGTCCGCGCACGCCTCGTCCGCCGCGCCCAGCTGTTCCAGCACCCGCAGCCCGCTCGGTCCGAAACCGCGCTCCGTGAGCAGCGCGGCGACCGTCGCGGGGGTGCTCGCGTCCGCGCTCAGGACCAGCAGGCGCCGGCCCTCGTACAGCGACGCCGCGAGGCGCGCCGCCGGACGGCCCACCAGCGTCACGACCTCCGTGTCCTCCACCGGCCAGCCCAGGCGCGCGCAGGCGTACGCGACGGACGACGGGTGCGGCAGCACGCGCAGCCCCTGCGGGCCCAGCTCCTGGGCCAGCGCCCGCCCGATCCCGTAGAACATCGGGTCCCCGCTCGCCAGCACCGCGACCCGCCGCTCCCGGTGCTCGGCCAGCAGCCGGGGGACGGCCGGCCTCAGCGGGGACGGCCAGGCCACCCGGACGCCGGCGCACTCCGGCGGGAGCAGATCCAGCTGACGCGCCCCGCCGATCAGCACCTCCGCCTCCCGCAGCGCCCCGCGGGCCGTACCGGACAGGCCGGGCCAGCCGTCCGCGCCGATCCCCACGACGGAGACGGGGTGCGTGGGTGCGGCGGGGGGAGGGGCGGCAGACACGGTCGGGACCTCGTTCGGCGGGGCAGGAGGCGTGGGGACAACGCTGCCGAACTTTACTGAACCCCCGCTTCCGCCCCCTCCGGCGGGTGAATCCGGAAAGACTCCGCGCGTGGTGTCGAGAACCCCGCACCGGCTCCGACGTCCCCTGTGCAGGAGGAAGAAACGGCACCGAGCGACCAGGAGGCGACGGTCATGAAGTATCTGGTGATGGTCCAGGGCAGCCAGGCGGACTACGACGCGCAGACCGGCAAGGGGAGCGCGGACAGCCCGGCCTGGGACGAGAAGGCCATGCGGGAGATGTTCGCCCACATGGGCAGCATCAACGACGACCTCGCCGAGTCGGGCGAGCTGGTCACCGGCTACGGGCTGCGGGAGCCGGCGTCGGGCCGGGCCGTCAGCCTCGACGCCGAAGGCCGCCCGGTGGTCTCGGACGGGCCCTACAGCGAGACGAAGGAGCTGCTCGCCGGGTTCTGGGTGCTCGACTGCGAGAGCCTGGAAAGGGTGACCGAGATCGCGGCCCGCGTGGCACGCTGTCCGCAGCCGGCCGGGGCGCCCGCGTACCCGGTGCTCATCCGGCCCGTCGACGGCGGGATCGACGACTGACGGACCGATCCCGAGGACACGGATGGATCGCAGGACCGACGTCACCGTCGAGGAGCTGCTGCGCCGCCACGCGCCGCAGGTCCTCGGCGCGCTCGTGCGCCGGTACGGGCACTTCGACCAGGCCGAGGACTCCGTCCAGGAGGCCCTGATCGCGGCCGCCGGGCAGTGGCCGGGGGACGGGGTCCCCGACAACCCGCGCGGCTGGCTGATCCGGGTCGCCTCCCGCCGCCTCACCGACCGGCTCCGCAGCGACGAGGCCCGCCGCCGCCGGGAGGAGACCGCGGCGGCCCTCACCCCGGCCGACGCGTTCGTCGCGCCACCGCCCGGCGAAGACCCCTCCGGCACGGGCCGGGCCCCCTCCGAGGACGACACGCTCACTCTCCTCTTCCTCTGCTGCCACCCCGCGCTCTCCCCCGCCGCCCAGATCGCGCTGACCCTCCGCGCGGTCGGTGGCCTGACCACGGCGGAGATCGCCCGCGCCCATCTGGTGCCGGAGGCGACGATGGCGCAGCGGATCAGCCGGGCCAAGCGGACGCTGCGCGGTACGCGGTTCCGGCGGCCGGACGCCGAGGACCGCGACCGGCGGCTCGCCGCCGTGCTCCAGGTGCTCTACCTGATCTTCAACGAGGGCTACACCGCCACCGCCGGCCCCGACCTCCACCGCACCGACCTGGCCCGCGAGGCGATCCGGCTGACCCGCGCCGTCCGTCGGCTGCTGCCCCACGAGGGGCGCGTGACGGGGCTGCTGGCGCTGATGGTCCTCACCGAGGCGCGCGCCCCGGCACGCACCGGACCGGACGGCGAGCTGGTCCCGCTCGACGCACAGGACCGGGCGCTCTGGGACCGTACGGCCATCGCGGAGGGCACCGCGCTGGCCGAGGAGGCGCTCGCCCAGGGCCCCGTCGGGGACTACCAGCTCCAGGCCGCCGTCGCCGCCCTCCACGACGAGGCGGAGCGCCCGGAGGACACCGACTGGCCGCAGATCCTCGCCCTCTACGACCTCCTCGTGCGGCGCACCCCCGACCCCGCCGCCGCGTTGGGCCGGGCGGTCGCCGTGGCCATGGTGGACGGGCCCCGGGCCGGGCTGGCGGCGGTGGACGCCCTGACGGGCACGGTGGAGCCGCGCTTCCGCCTCGACGCCGTGCGCGGGCACCTCCTGGAACGGGCCGGGGAGCCGGCCGCGGCCCGCGCCGCCTACCGCTCGGCCGCCGACGGCACGCTCAGCGAACCCGAGGCCCGCTACCTGCGCAGGCGCGCGGACCGGCTGGACCCGTAACGGCCCCTCCGGGCCACCCCGTTCACTCCCGCCCGGTGGGCCCGCTCGCCGGACACCTCGGCAGCCGTTTCCGCCGCGCCGCTCATCGCGCTCGCGGGCCCGATCCAGCCCGCCGTGCCCGTCGTCCCCGCCGTGTCCGTGGTGCTCCTGCTCGATGTCGTGCGCGTCCATGCCGGGGCATCCGGAACCGCCTCATCGGGCAGCACGGCGACACGCACGGACGCGCACTCCACGGCCGCCCCACTCCCCTGCCCCTCCCCGCTCCCCGCGCCCCTCCCTACTCCCTTCGGCCGACAGGGAAGAGGCCATCGGCGCAGTACCGGTCGCCGTCGTCCGCCGTGCTCGCGATGATCGGCAGCATGACCACGCGCGACAGCGGCAAGGACCTCACCCTGCGGATCGCCCAGAACCCGGAGGCCGACGAGCTTCTCGGCCGCAGCCCGCTGGCCGCTCTGGTCGGCATGCTGCTGGACCAGCAAGTCCCGATGGAGTGGGCGTTCACCGGCCCGTACACCCTCGCGGAACGCATGGGCTCCGACGACCTGGACGCGGGGCGGATCGCCGCCTACGACCCGGACGCCTTCACCGAACTGTTCACCACCAAACCGGCCCTGCACCGCTACCCCGGCTCCATGGCCCAGCGGGTGCAGCAGCTGTGCCGCTTCCTGGTGGCGGAGTACGACGGCGACGCGAGCGCGGTGTGGCGGGGCGCGTCGACCGGCAACGAGCTGCTGAAACGGCTCAACGCGCTGCCCGGCTTCGGCGAACAGAAGGCACGGATCTTCCTGGCGCTGCTCGGCAAGCAGTTCGGCGTACGGCCGACGGGGTGGCGGGAGGCGGCGGGCCCGTACGGGGAGGCCGGATCGCACCGGTCGGTCGCCGACATCACGGGGCCGGAGTCGCTCGCGGAGGTGCGCGCGTACAAGCAGGAGGCCAAGGCGGCGGCCAAGAAGGCGAAGTCGGCCAAGGCGGGCAGGGCGGCCAAGAAGCCGGGCGGGCCGTCGGGCACGTAGTCATCGAGCAGTGACGTGGTCGAGTGCCGGATCAGGCCGACACCCGCCCTTCACCGATCGAATCCGGCCACATCTGTTCACAGGCGTCACCCCACTCGCTAGCTTTCGCAGCACATTTGTTCAGCCGTTCAGGTGCTGAGCCGCTCGGAGCGCCGGCGGTTCAGGTACTGAGCCGCTCCGAGCACCAGTCGTTCAGACCGGAAGGACTCCTGTGCACGCAACACGTCGCAGAGCCATAGCCGTCGTGGCCGCCACCGCCCTGGCCACACCGCTCCTCCTGGCCGCGTCCCCGCACCCCGGACGCCCCGCGCCGCACGACCCCGGCAAGGAAGCGGCCAAGCTGTCGAAGGAGCTGGTGAAGAAGGCGTCCGCACGCGACGCCTACCGCCACCTCCAGCAGTTCCAGGCGATAGCCGACTCGACCGACGGCCACCGCGCCGCCGGTTCGCTGGGCCACGACGCCTCGGCGGCGTACGTCTACCGCCAGCTCCAGCGGGCCGGGTACAAGGTCTCGTACGAGAACTTCCGCTTCACCTACACGGAGACGCTGGCCGAGAAGCTCGCCGTGGTGACGCCGACGCCCCGCGACGTCACGATCAAGGCCATGACGTACACCCCGTCGACCAAGGTGGGAGGCCTGACGGCGGCGCTCGTCGCGGTGCCCGTCGACGCGACGACGGGCTGCGAGGCCACCGACTACGCGTCCGCGACCTTCACCGGCAAGATCGCGCTGATCAAGCGCGGCGGCTGCTCCTTCGCCGAGAAGCAGGCTGCCGCCGCCGACGCGGGCGCGGCCGGGGCGGTCATCTACAACAACGTCGAGGGCGCGCTGTCCGGCACGCTCGGCGAGGTCGCGGCGGGCAGGATCCCGACCGGGGGCCTCACCCAGGCCGAGGGCGAGAAGCTGGCCGCCGACCTCGCGGGCGGCGAGGTCACGGTCTCCTTCGAGATCCGCGAACTCCAGCAGGACCGCCCCACCCGCAACGTCATCGCGGAGACGCCCGGCGGCAGCCCCGCGCGCACCGTGATGCTCGGCGCCCACCTCGACTCGGTGACCGAGGGCCCCGGCATCAACGACAACGGCTCCGGCTCCGCCGGCCTGCTCGACGTCGCCCTGAAGCTGGCGAAGTCGCAGAGCAAGCCCGCCAACAAGGTGCGGTTCGCCTGGTGGTCGGCCGAGGAGAACGGCCTGATCGGCTCGGAGAAGTACGTCGCGGCGCTCTCCGAGAAGCAGCGCGAGCAGATCGCGCTCTACCTGAACTTCGACATGATCGCCTCGCCGAACGGCGTCCAGTTCGTCTTCGACGGCGACAACTCCGACGAGGTCGGGGAGGGCCCCGGCCCGGAGGGCTCGGCCCAACTGGAGCGCGACATCAACGACTTCCTCGACGGCAAGGGCAAGCCGCACGAGGGCACCGACTTCACCGGCCGCTCGGACTACGGGCCGTTCATCGAGGTCGGCATCCCCTCCGGCGGCACGGACACCGGGGCGGAGGGCATCAAGACGGCGGCCCAGGCCGAGGTGTTCGGCGGCGAGGCGGGGATCGCGTACGACCCCTGCTACCACGCGGCCTGCGACGACCTGGACAACATCGACATGGGTCACTTCGACACCAACATCGACGTGATCGCCAACGCGGTCGGGACGTACGCGCACGACCTGCGCTCGCTGACCCGCCCGGTCGACGCCGGCACCGGCACCCCCGGCAGCGGCGGCAGCGGCGGCGGCCTGCGCGAGGGGCACGGCCGGGTCGCGGAGTAGCGGCGGCGGCCCGGAGCGGTCCGTCCCGTCGGCGGCGGAACCCGGGCGCGCGGGACACACCACCAGTGGGCCCGGTACGGAATCCGCGGCGATTCCGTACCGGGCCCACTCCCGCGACCACCCCGCGGCTCCCCCGACCGTCCGCCACCGCCCACGACCACCCCCCCGCTCACCCCCGCGGCCACCGGCACGCCCCCCGACCGACCTGCCGCGCCCCCTGCGCACCCTGCGCCCCCTGTCCAGGTATCCAGCCTTATACGGCCTTGCACGACTTTTGCGCCGTCGGCGCTGTGCGCTTCCCTGGCTGCGCCCGGTGGCCCTTGCCCGGTAGGCTTTCCGTGTGATCTTCAAGCGCATCGGAAATGGGAAGCCATACCCCGACCACGGCCGGGAAAGCACCCGACAGTGGGCGGATGTCGCGCCGCGTCCGGTTCGCCTGGACCAGCTCGTGACCACCAAGGGCCAGCTGGACCTGGAGACCCTCCTCGCCGAGGACTCCACGTTCTACGGCGACCTGTTCGCCCACGTCGTGAAGTGGCAGGGCGACCTCTACCTGGAGGACGGCCTGCACCGGGCGGTCCGGGCCGCGCTCCAGCAGCGCCAGGTCCTGCACGCCCGCGTCCTCGACCTGGGCTGACACCGCCCGGCCGAGCGCACCCCACCGCGAGGGCGCCCGCACACCCCACCCGGGTTTCCGCACCGCACCGACGCCCGGTTCGGGCCTTTCGGGTGCTTTCCCGCTCATCCGGGTGCCATACGTTGATCATTTAGTACGCATCATCACCGGGTCGCACTACGCTGCGTCCATGAGCATGCTCACTCCCCCCGGCATGGGCGGAAAGTACCGCATCACGGGCGACGCCTATCCCCGTATGCGCCGACCCCGGCACCGCCGCAGGCTGGTCCTGGCGGGTATCGGAGCCGTCGTCGCCCTCAGCCTGGCCGGCTGGGGCACGTTGCAGCTCATCGACGTCTTCACCGGCGGCGACAAGAGCGTCGGCGCGGCCGACCACAAGCGGGACTGCCCCACGCCGAAGCCGTCGGCGGCCCCCGCCAAGGCGCTGCCGAAACCGGCCGCCATCAAGGTCAACGTCTACAACGCGACGCCCCGCAGCGGGCTGGCCAAGTCCGCCGCCGAGGAGCTCAAGAAACGCGGTTTCACCATCGGCGAGGTGGGCAACGCGACGAAGGCGTACGACAAGAAGGTGCCCGGCACGGGCGTCCTCCTCGGCGCACCGACCGCGACGAACGGCAGCTTCACCGTGCTCGGCACCCAGCTGGCGGGCACGGTGCAGAAGACGGACACCCGAAAGACGGGCGAGGTCGACCTGATCCTCGGGACGAAGTTCAAGGCGTTCAGCACCCCGCAGGAGGCCACCGCCGCGATGACGGCACTGACGAAACCGGCCCCGGCCCCGTCGCCCTCCTGCTGACCCCCGGCACGATGGAGCGCCCCGTTCCCGGCGACGCACACCCCCGCGCGTCGCCGGAAACGGGGCGCGCACGCGTGGACGACCCGACCCGACCGGAACCGACCGGACCCGGCACGGCCTCAGGCGCGGGTCCGGCACCCCGTGCGGGTCCGTCCCCGCAGGCCCGGCCCTATTCGGCCGTGCCGTACATCCGGTCGCCCGCGTCCCCGAGGCCCGGCACGATGTAGCCGTTCTCGTTGAGCCGCTCGTCGACGGAGGCGGTGACGACGGTGACCGGGGTCCCGGCCAGCTCGCGCTCCATCACCTCGACGCCCTCGGGCGCCGCGAGGAGGACGACGGCGGTGACGTCGTCGGCCCCGCGCTCGATCAGCTCGCGGATGGCCGCGACCAGGGTGCCGCCGGTGGCCAGCATCGGGTCCAGGACGTAGACCTGGCGGCCGGAGAGGTCCTCGGGCATCCGGGTCGCGTACGTCTCCGCCTTGAGCGTCTCCTCGTTGCGGATCATGCCGAGGAAGCCCACTTCGGCGGTGGGCAGCAGCCGCACCATGCCGTCCAGCATGCCCAGACCGGCCCGCAGGATCGGAACGACCAGCGGCCGGGGGTGCGAGAGCTTCACCCCGGTCGTGGGGGTCACCGGGGTCTCGATGTCGACCAGCTCGGTGCGCACATCCCTGGTGGCCTCGTAGGCGAGAAGGGTGACCAGCTCGTCGGCGAGCCGCCGGAAGGTCGGGGAGTCGGTGCGCTTGTCGCGCAGCGTGGTGAGTTTGTGCGCCACCAGCGGGTGGTCGACGACGTGGATCCGCATGTGTCAACAGTAACCGCGTCGCCCCGGCACTCTGCGCTGGCATCAACCACCTGTTCGGGGGGAAGGTGGGGGCATACGGACCCAGCACTGGGGTGGTGTGTCGATGGCTGACGGCGAACTGCGGCGTGACCCGGCCGCGCGCGGGCCGCGCGAGGAGCGCGAGGCCGAGGGCGCGGCGAGTGACGTCGAGGACGCGCAGGAGAGTGACGCCGCCCGCCGTCGCCGACGCGCCCAGTTCCTCCGTGAGCTCCACGAGGCCAAGCAGTTGCGCGACCGCGTGCAGCCGCGCCGAGCCCGTGCGGCCCGTATGCGGCAACAGATGCGGATGCGCACATTCCGTTGGTGAATCCTGCTCGTACCACCGGCGCACTCCCCCCGCTGATCGCCTCGTCAGGGCGACGGCCGACCAGGCACTCCTGGAACTGATGGCCGACGCAACGGCCGAAGAGGTCTCGCTCAGCGCTTGTTTCTGCCACGATGCCGGTTGGGCGGGGCGCAGGGCGGACGGATCACCGTTCGTCCTCCCGCCGGACCGATTCGCCTATGACCAGTGGGAGAGTCACGGTGTACTTCGCCGCACTGCTCGCGCGCACCGAAGACGGGTGGGAAGCGAGCGACACAGAGCTTGACGACGTGGAGACCCTGTCCGATCTGACAGATCTGGCCCGGGAGGCCTCGGTGGACGAGGACACGGTCCTGGTCTACATCGAGCAGGAGGACGCCTGGTTCGGCGTCGTCCGGGTGGACGGTGAGGAGGACCCCCGGATCTACGTCTCGGACGCGTCCGCCGCCGCCCGGTCCTCGTACGGGGAGATCCTGCTCACCGACGAAATGCTCGGCCGCGAACCGGGGGCCGAGGACGAGATCGCCGCCCTGGAGGAGCTCGTCGACCTCGACGGCACCGAGGACGGCGAACCGGAACGATCCGCGCCCGCGCCCGTCGACCCGGACGAGGACGGCTCCGACCCGGACGCCGTGCCGGCGGGACCGATCGGCGAACTCGGGGTCCTCGCCGACCTCGGGATGTCCGAGAAGGAGCTGCTCACCCTGCAGACCGACGCACTCTCCGAGATCGCGGAGGCCGTGGGAGCGGCGGAGGTCCTGGAGTCGGTCCGCTAGGCCGACCGGCAGGCGCCCCCGTCACTCCACCACCCATCCCACCCATCCCACCCGCCCCGTCCCTCCTGTCCCGTCCGTTAGGGTCCGCGGGGTGACCGCACGACCGTCGGACCCCTCACCCGATCCCGCCCCGGAACCCGTACGCGTACCCGAGCCCGACCCCGTACGCGCCCCCTGGCAGGCACCGATGCGCCGCGCCCTGGCCGAGGCCGGGCGGGCGGCGTCGGCCGGCGATGTGCCGGTCGGCGCCGTCGTCCTCGGCCCCGACGGCACCGGGCTCGCCACCGCCCACAACGAGCGCGAGGCCACGGGCGACCCGACCGCGCACGCCGAGATCCTGGCCCTGCGCCGGGCGGCCGAGGCCCACGGGGAGTGGCGGCTGACCGGCTGCACGCTGGTGGTCACCCTGGAGCCCTGCACGATGTGCGCGGGCGCCCTGGTCCAGTCCCGTATCGCCCGGGTCGTCTACGGAGCCCGCGACGAGAAGGCGGGCGCGGCCGGCTCCCTCTGGGACGTCGTCCGCGACCGCCGCCTCAACCACCGCCCGGAGGTCATCGCGGGCGTCCTGGAACGGGAGTGCGCGGAGCAGCTGACGGCCTTCTTCCGAACCCTCTGACCAGGCCAGGCCTCAAGTCCTGGCCACGTTGGGCTCCTCCCCCGAGAACCGATTTCTGTCCACGGCCCGGGATGGTCTAAGCTCTCTCTCGGTAGCGTGTCCGAGCGGCCGAAGGAGCTCGCCTCGAAAGCGAGTGTGGCGTAACCCGTCACCGTGGGTTCAAATCCCACCGCTACCGCTCTTACAGAAACCCCCTTGATCCGCGGAGACGCGATCAAGGGGGTTTCTGCGTTGGGTACCTGCTCCATGGCCCGAAGGCCATGGCTGACTAGCGGCCCTGCCCATGGCGGGACCATGCGCACGTGCGGCGTCCGCGTACGCGCCTGCGGACGAGACCACCGCAAGGAAGTCCGCCGTATCGGACGCGCTCACGAACCACCTGTCACGCCCCCTCTCTCGGCTGACCGTCATTTCCCCAACCGAGATCGCCGCCGCCGACGCGTCGAAGCCGCTGAGATGCGAGCCTGGACGGCCACCAAGCGTCCTGGCCGCGCTCGCGGTTGCCACGGTGACCACCACTCTCTTTTCAGGAGGCTGCTCTTATGGACTGAAGAGAGGCAGAATGACTGCTGCCGCACAGCGCTCTGCGAGTACGATCACCTTCGAGGTGGGCGATATGTCTCTTTCTGAAGAAGTAAGTAAATTCAGCTCCGTCACCTCATAAAACCGCAGGTCACGAAGTGTGGTCCCCGCGCGTGCGGGGGTGTTCCCCCGTTGGCTGACCAGCACGGTTCGCGCGCGATGTGGTCCCCGCGCGTGCGGGGGTGTTCCCATCAGCGGCCCTGGAGGGTCTTGGCCACGCGGGTGGTCCCCGCGCGTGCGGGGGTGTTCCCATTGCTACAACCCCCCAGAGTTGAACATGCGCGTGGTCCCCGCGCGTGCGGGGGTGTTCCCAGATCGGGACCGTTGGCCGTGGGCACGTTCTCGTGGTCCCCGCGCGTGCGGGGGTGTTCCCGTCGCCGAAGCAGTTCGCATCATTCGACCGGAGTGGTCCCCGCGCGTGCGGGGGTGTTCCCCGCCAGCGACAAGTTGATGTCCCGCTCTGCAAGTGGTCCCCGCGCGTGCGGGGGTGTTCCCCTTACGTCACTTGCATGCCGCGCGGGAGGATTGTGGTCCCCGCGCGTGCGGGGGTGTTCCCCAGAGGCACGGTGATGGCAGCGTGGGTGGAGGGTGGTCCCCGCGCGTGCGGGGGTGTTCCCTGCACTCCGTCCGCGACGCCCACGGCCGGGTCGTGGTCCCCGCGCGTGCGGGGGTGTTCCCGACTGCGGCTCCGTGACCATCGGCACGACGACGTGGTCCCCGCGCGTGCGGGGGTGTTCCCGATGTCGGCGACGGCATCCGGTCCGTGGCGTCGTGGTCCCCGCGCGTGCGGGGGTGTTCCCCACTGCGACGCCAGCTCACTCGATGACCCGATGTGGTCCCCGCGCGTGCGGGGGTGTTCCCGGACCGCCGTCGGTGATCACGGCCGCCACCAGGTGGTCCCCGCGCGTGCGGGGGTGTTCCCGCGGCAGCTACCAGTTCCGTGGCGTCGACTCTGTGGTCCCCGCGCGTGCGGGGGTGTTCCCCGGCAGGGCCCCAGGAATTCGACAATCGCCAGGTGGTCCCCGCGCGTGCGGGGGTGCTCCCGGAGCCGCGAGACGGCCGGCCGCACCCACCGCGTGGTCCCCGCGCGTGCGGGGGTGTTCCCGAGCACGACCGTTCTGCGCTGTCGTGAGTCTCGTGGTCCCCGCGCGTGCGTTCCGTGCCGCCGTGATCGTTGCGTAGACGCGCGGGGTCCACCTCAAGAGCGTCCGCGACCGCTTTGAGCACCTCGTCGCTGGACCGTCGGACACCTCGCTCGATGGCACGAACCATGGCATAGGAAACGTGGGGGGCGCCGCGAGTTCGGTTTGTGTGAGCCGGCGACAGGCGGCGATTCGCCTGCCGATTTCCTGCGGACTACCGAAAGACACCCGCTGACCGTACGCACACGAAGAGTTTCCGGCGGTAGATTCCTCTACTTCTGTGCGATCTCGATGAGTTACGTCAGTGACTGGATCACCCAGTCGGCAGTTGCGTGCACTTGGTGGTCACCGCCCCATAGTGCCCCCATGGGCCGCGGCGGATAGGGGCCATGCGCAGCCCGGCCTGGCGGCGGGGAATGCGTCGTTCACCGGGTGATCACCGACGTACACGGTTCCTCCCGCCGGAGCACCGGACGTGTCGAGGATCCGTTCGAAGAACTGCGCCGACGGTTTGGCACAGTCCCACTCCTCGGAGGTGACGACGAGATCGGCGGGCAGGTCCAGCGCTCGGAGCAGTTCACCTGCGCGGACAGTCTGGTTGCCGACGACGACTACGCGCATGCCGAGATTCCGCAGCCCCGTGAGCGCGGGTCGGACGTCCTCGTAGAGGTAGAACTCGTCGAGGTGCTCGCCTCGTCCGGCTGCCTCGCGGGCGGCGTACTCGGCCGGAATATCCATGCCCGGCTTCATTAGCCTCAGAGATTCGGTGTTGTCGAGTCCCCGCGCGGTCACGGCACCGACCAGGGCTGACAGCGTGTGCCTTGGCGCATCTAGCCAATCGGCCCAGGAACCCCAGTAACGGTCGTCGCGGACGAGAGTCTCACCGATGTCGAATACGAACGTTTCCACATATCGGGCGTAGGGGGATCATCAGACGCTGCGACGGTCTCCCGGCCATGGGCCCGGGCCGCATGGCACGATGCGCGATTGGCCAGGGTCGTGCCGAGGTCCTGGCACCGATGATCGAGGGGACTGACGATGGGCAAGGATCCACTGCCGGACGATGAGATTGCCCTGAGACTGACCGAGCTACCGGGATGGGTACGCGAAGGACACGCAATTGCCCGTACGTTCGGGATTCGCTACCACGGCGGCGTCGCGCTGATCGTGAGCGTCGCGGACGTCGAACGGCTCGTCGGACACCATGCGGACATCGACCTGCGCTGGGACCACGTGCGATTCCGGATCACGACGCACGACGCCGGGCACCGGCTCACAGCGGCCGACTTCGAGCTGGCCGCACGGATCGACCGGATCGCTGCGGCGCACCAGGCACAACCTCACAACTCCTGATCGGGCAAGCGGCCCCCTCACCTGAGCCCGAGCGGGAGCGTCGCGACTGATGACCTGTCGGCGATGGACCGCTTCCCGTACGACGCAGGCGCGCTCAAGCAGACGTCACGCAGAGGGTGGTGGGTGGCCGGGGCGCGGAAACTCGGGGCCCGAGCGCCGGGACTCGGGACTCGGGACAGCCTGGTCACCCTTCCGGGTGTACGTGAGCAGAGCTGCGGCCCGAAGCTCGGGTGCCGGGACTCGGGGGTCGGGACGCGGGACCCGAGGTTCGAGCGCCTTCTCTAACCGGTAGGTAGCAGTAGGGGTTTGGAAGAACCTCCCCCGCCTCCCCACCTCTGGCGCAACCAGCAAATATTACTAATCGTGACAACTTGCGGCGCAGCGTGACGACTGTTTACGGTGCGAGAACCGAACGACCCCGACGCGGTGTTGTCGCACCAGGCCGGGGTCTCACCACAAGATCACTACCCAGAGAGACGATCCCGTGGCTACCCAGCACCTTAGCCCTGCCCTGCGTGCCCCAGCAGCCTCACCCGCCTACCCGATGGCCAAGCCCGGCTACGGCAAGCGCAGCGCTCCGGACCAACAGGAGCGCACACCACGCGACTTCGCCCTCCTGCCGACCCGTGAGCGGTACGTCGCCGGGTTCATCGACCACCTCCCCGAGGGCGCCGCGATGAGCGTGAAGGAGCTCGCCAAGCAGCTCCCGCTCTACGGCCAGCAGGCCATCTCCACCTCCCTGACCAGCCTGTCCGTCGCCGGGCACCTACGACGCGTCCGGTGCCCCCTCGGCATGGGCGACGAGACCCGCTGGATCTTCCGCACCTTCTGGTCCCGCACCGCACGCGACAACGAGTGGTGGAACGCCTACCTCGCCACCGAGCAAGCCGCCCTGGCCACCGCCCCCATGGCCAAAACCCCCGCCCTGGACACGGCCCCACCTCCGAGGCCCCCGGCCGAAGAGGCCCCGCCGCCGCCCGCACCGGAAACTCCCCTCGCGGAAGCCCCCTGCCCGGAACAGGCCCCCGAACCCACCGCCGTACCGCACCAGCGCACCCCGGCCGGCTCACCGTTCGACGAGGCCGCACCGCACGCCCCGGACACCCAAACCGCAAGGCCCCACACTTCCCCGGCCGGCCCTTCCCCCGCCTACCTCGCCTTGGCCCGCCTCGGCCGCGACGACCACCGCCTCATCCTCTCCGCCGACGACTGCACCACTCTGGAACCGCAAGCCGCCCAATGGCTCGACCGAGGCGTCGATACCGACCACCTGACCCACGCCCTCACCGCAGGACTCCCTGCCCAAGTCGACAACCCCCGCGCCTTCCTCCATCACCGCCTCACCCACAAAATCCCACCCCGGCTCACCACCGACCATGCACAACCCCCCGCCCCCACCCGCCGCATCCTCATGGAATGCACCGACTGCGGACGCCCCGGCCCACCGGAAGCCCTCCCCGACGGCCTCTGTCACCCCTGCCGCACAACCCACACCGCAGACCCCGAAAACACACCCCACCCCGCCGACATCGCCGACATCAGGGCCCACATGAGCAACCTCCGCAGCCTCCTCAAACCCGTCTGAGCTCAACAACCCGCCTGCCTCACAGCCCCGGCACGGACAGGCCTCAGCGAGGTGCACCGACGTCCTCCTTCAAGAGGCCGCCTCTCGCCGCCTTGGAAGGGCAGAATCACTCCCGACACGCTTAAAGCTTCGAGCAGGCCTATGCACACCAACCAGAGGGCGATATGTCCATTTCTCGGGAAGTTGTCAAAAAGCACCACGCGCCTGAGTAAACCCGCAGGTCACGGACTGTGGTCCCCGCGCGTGCGGGGGTGTTCCCGTCACCGCCGTCGACATGAGCGACGACCTGACGTGGTCCCCGCGCGTGCGGGGGTGTTCCCCACCGGTTGGACCGACAGCGCCGGCCGCGCCTGTGGTCCCCGCGCGTGCGGGGGTGTTCCCACCGGGCAGGACGTCCTGACCCGGGTGCGCGCCGACGTGGTCCCCGCGCGTGCGGGGGTGTTCCCATCGCCGAGGCCGACACCTACGGGCCCGCCACGTGGTCCCCGCGCGTGCGGGGGTGTTCCGTGCTTGAGCAGCCCGAGCAACGTTGTCGCCGAGTGGTCCCCGCCCGTGCGGGGGTGTTCCCTCGGGCGGGCGGAGCGGGCGCGCAGCACCCGGGTGGTCCCCGCGCGTGCGGGGGTGTTCCCCGCGACCTGAACCGCATCCTCGGATGGCCCGAGTGGTCCCCGCGCGTGCGGGGGTGTTCCCTCTCGCCCCGCCCCGCCGGGCCCCGACCGCATGTGGTCCCCGCGCGTGCGGGGGTGTTCCCGGGCGGGGACTGCGTATGGCGGGCCCCCTCCAGTGGTCCCCGCGCGTGCGGGGGTGTTCCCGGCGCGCAGTCCCATGGCCGCGCCCCTCTAGTGGTCCCCGCGCGTGCGGGGGTGTTCCCGCGACACCGCCCCTGACCACTGGAACAACACCGTGGTCCCCGCGCGCGCGGGGGTGTTCCCCCGCCGCCGGTGAGCCAGCCGAGGGGGATCTCGTGGTCCCCGCGCGTGCGGGGGTGTTCCCCGCCGACCGACTGCTCAAGGCCCTGCGCGACGGTGGTCCCCGCGCGTGCGGGGGTGTTCCCTCGGCGTGACCGGACCTCAGATGATGGGGGCCGTGGTCCCCGCGCGTGCGGGGGTGTTCCCTGACGCTGACGCAACGAGCCCAGCAGCGCCCAGTGGTCCCCGCGCGTGCGGGGGTGTTCCCAACACCCTGTTGTAAGAGGTTGATGTGAGCGAGTGGTCCCCGCGCGTGCGGGGGTGTTCCCGACGACGAGAGGTCGTGGTCGTAGGCGAGCATGTGGTCCCCGCGCGTGCGGGGCTTTCCCATCCGGTCGACGGGGTAGAAAGACGCCCCCCTTTGCATGGGCCCGACGCGCAGGGGCGCTCCCCCACAGCACACTCGATCAAATACGCGCACTTGTATTCACTCTCGGTCATCGCGACCGTGCGGGACGTCGACGATGTCCAATACGCCCATGAGCCGCGATCATCCGGAAAGCCTTTCGGCATACGCCCGCCTGTCCCCCGTATCCCGCACCGCCTGGGGCAAGCACGATCGGCAGACCGAGCAGTGGCTCCCCCTCTGGCGGCACATGGCGGACAGCGCCGCTGTCGCGGAGCGGCTCTGGGACCAATGGGTGCCCGACAACGTCAAGGCGCTCATCGCGGACGCGTTCCCGCAAGGCGCTCAGGACGCCCGGCGAGTGGCCGTCTTCCTCGCCTGCGTCCATGACATCGGAAAGGCCACACCCGCCTTCGCCTGCCAGGTGGACGGGCTCGCCGACCGGATGCGGGCAGCCGGGCTCTCCATGCCGTATCTGAAGCAGTTCGGACTGGACCGCAGGATGGCTCCGCACGGGCTGGCCGGGCAACTGCTTCTCCAGGAGTGGCTGGCGGAGCGGTTCGGGTGGAGTGAGCGGGCCTCCGGGCAGTTCGCGGTGGTAGCGGGTGGTCACCACGGCACGCCGCCGGATCACCAGCACATCCACGATCTCGGACTCCGGCCCCACCTGTTGCGTACTGCCGGGGAGAGCCAGGACACGTGGCGGAGCGTCCAGGACGAGCTGATGGACGCCTGCGCCGTTCGGGCCGGCGTGGGGGGCCGGTTCGGCGCGTGGAGGTCCGTCCGGTTGCCGCAGCCCGTTCAGGTCGTGCTCACCGCGATCGTCATCGTCTCCGACTGGATCGCCAGCTCCTCCGAGCTGTTCCCGTACGATCCCGCCTCCTGGTCTCCCGTGGGGCCGGAAGGGGAAGGCCGCCGGCTCACGGCCGCCTGGGGTGGGCTGGACCTGCCGGGGCCCTGGCGCGCCGATCAACCGGACTGCACCGCGGCCGAGTTGTTCGGGAAGCGGTTCGACCTACCGGAGGGTGCCGGGGTCAGGCCCGTACAGGAGGAAGCCGTACGGG
The DNA here is from genome assembly GCF_900460065.1 of Streptomyces griseus. Classification (GTDB taxonomy): domain Bacteria; phylum Actinomycetota; class Actinomycetes; order Streptomycetales; family Streptomycetaceae; genus Streptomyces; species Streptomyces griseus. The sequence continues at coordinate 164,184 of NZ_UAVD01000026.1, forward strand.
TCGCCCAGGAGCTGCCGGGCCCCGGGCTCCTGATCATCGAGGCGCCCATGGGCGAGGGCAAGACCGAGGCCGCCTTCGCGGCTGCGGAAATCCTGGCCGCCCGGACGGGCGCCGGCGGGTGCCTCGTGGCGCTGCCGACCCGTGCCACCGGGGACGCCATGTTCCCCCGTCTGCTGCGCTGGCTGGAGCGACTGCCCTCGGACGGACCGCGCTCCGTGGTCCTCGCCCACGCCAAGGCGGCCCTCAACGAGGTGTGGGCCGGGATGACGAAGGCCGACCGGCGGAAGATCACGGCAGTCGATCTGGACAGCCAGGTGGAGGACGTCTCCAGCGCGGGAGGCGCGCGCCGGGCCAACCCGGCGTCGCTCCACGCCCACCAGTGGCTCCGCGGCCGCAAGAAGGCCCTGCTGTCGTCCTTCGCCGTCGGCACCGTCGACCAGGTGCTCTTCGCCGGGCTCAAGAGCCGGCACCTGGCACTGCGGCACCTCGCCGTCGCCGGCAAGGTCGTCATCGTCGACGAAGTGCATGCCTACGACGCGTACATGAGCGCCTACCTCGACCGCGTACTGGAGTGGCTGGCCGCCTACCGGGTGCCCGTCGTCATGCTCTCCGCCACCCTGCCCGCGCACCGCCGGCGCGAGCTGGCCGCCGCGTACGCCGGGGAGGAGACCCCCGAACTCGCCGATGCCCTCGCCCTGCCCGACGACGCCTATCCGTTGATCACCGCCGTCGCCCCCGGAGGGCTCGTCCTGACGGCCCGGCCCGAGCCCGCCTCCGGGCGGCGCACCGAAGTGGTTCTGGAGCGGCTGGGCGACGGACCGGCGCTGTTGGCAGCGCGGCTGGACGAGGAGCTGCGGGACGGCGGCTGCGCCCTCGTCGTACGCAACACCGTCGACCGGGTCCTGGAGGCCGCAGAGCACCTCCGCGCCCACTTCGGTGCGGAGGCCGTCACCGTGGCGCATTCCCGGTTCGTCGCAGCCGACCGGGCACGCAACGACACGGTGCTGCGCGAGCGGTTCGGGCCCGGTGGCGACCGCCCCGCCGGGCCGCACATCGTCGTGGCCAGCCAGGTCGTCGAACAGTCCCTGGACATCGATTTCGACCTGCTGGTCACCGACCTCGCCCCCGTCGACCTGGTGCTCCAGCGCATGGGGCGGCTGCACCGCCATCCGCGTACCCGGCCGCCCCGCCTCTCACGGGCCCGTTGCCTGATCACCGGGGTGGAGGACTGGCATGCCGAACGGCCCGTGCCCGTACGCGGCTCCCTCGCCGTGTACCAGGGGCCGCACACCTTGCTGCGGGCCCTCGCCGTGCTGGGGCCGCACCTCGACGGCGTACCGCTGGTGCTGCCGGACCACATCAGTCCCCTGGTGCAGGCCGCCTACGACGAACGGCCGGTCGGGCCCGCGCACTGGGCGCCCGTGCTGGACGAGGCCCGGCGTCAGTACCTGACCAGGCTGGCCGAGAAGCGGGAGCGGGCCGATGTGTTCCGGCTGGGGCCGGTGCGGCGGCCCGGTCGGCCCCTGTTCGGCTGGCTCGACGGCAACGCCGGGGACGCGGACGACAGCCGCACCGGGCGTGCGCAGGTGCGGGACAGCGAGGAGAGCCTTGAGGTTCTGGTGGTCCAGCGCCGCGCGGACGGCAGGCTGACCACGGTGAGCTGGCTCGACGGCGGTCGCGGCGGGCTGGATCTGCCGGAGCATGCGCCTCCGCCGCCCCGGGCCGCCGAGGTCGTCGCCGCGTGCGCGTTGACACTGCCCCGGTCGCTCACGCATCCGGGAGTGATCGACCGGACCATCGCGGAGCTGGAGCGCTTCGTCGTACCGGCCTGGCAGGTGAAGGAATGCCCCTGGCTGGCAGGCGAGTTGTTGCTCGTTCTGGACGAGGACTGTCAGACCCGTCTGTCAGGGTTGGAGGTCCACTACAGCACCGACCAAGGACTCCGGGTGGGTTCTGTCGGCACGCGCAGCACGAACAGAGCAAAGGGGCTCGAAGCGGTGTCAGTGGCTTCTTTCGACCTGGTCTCCCGGCCGTGGCTGCCCGTCCAGTACGAGGACGGCGCCACCGGCGAGCTGTCGCTGCGGGAGGTCTTCGCGCGGGCGGGCGAGGTCCGACGGCTGGTGGGCGACCTCCCGACACAGGAGCTGGCCCTGCTGCGCCTACTGCTGGCGATCCTGTACGACGCCTACGACGAGGCCCCGGGCCGATCGGGCGGCGCCCCGGCGCAGTTGGAGGACTGGGAGGCGCTGTGGGACGAGCCGGACTCCTTCGCGGTCGTCGCCGGCTATCTCGACCGCCACCGGGACCGCTTCGATCTTCTCCATCCGGAGCGCCCGTTCTTCCAGGTCGCGGGATTGCACACGCAGAAGCACGAAGTCGCCTCGCTGAACCGGATCGTGGCGGACGTGCCGAACGGCGAGGCGTTCTTCTCCATGCGCCGGCCCGGTGTCCATCGGCTCGGTCTCGCCGAGGCCGCCCGGTGGCTCGTCCACACCCATGCGTACGACGCGTCCGGGATCAAGTCCGGCATGGAGGGCGACGCACGGGTCAAGGGCGGAAAGGTCTACCCGCAGGGCGTCGGCTGGGTGGGCGGGCTCGGCGGCGTCTTCGCCGAGGGCGCGTCCCTGCGCGAGACCCTGCTGCTCAACCTGATTCCGACGGACGAGGACATCCTGACGTCGGAGCCGAAGGCCGATCTTCCCGTATGGCGCCGTGAGACGCCCCCGGGGCCCGGCGTGGTGGAAGGCGACCCTTCCGCCCCTCGCCCGGCGGGGCCCCGCGACCTCTACACCTGGCAGTCCCGGCGGCTTCTCCTCCACACCGAGGGCTCCGACGCCATCGGGGTCGTCCTCGGCTACGGCGACCCGCTCTCCCCCGCCAACCGGCAGAAGACGGAGCCGATGACGGGCTGGCGCCGCAGCCCCGCGCAGGAGAAGAAGCTCGGCCGTCCCCTGGTCTACCTCCCGCGCCAGCACGACCCCGGCCGGGCGGCGTGGCGCGGCCTGGCGAGCCTGCTGTACCCCCAGGGGGAGGACGGCGACACGACCGGGCGGGGCACGGACCGGAGCCGTCCGGCCGGGATCGTGCGCTGGCTGGCCCTGCTCAGCACCGAGGGCGTGCTGCCGAAGGGTTCGCTGATCCGTACGCGGTTGGTCGGCGCGGTCTACGGAACGCAGCAATCCGTGGTGGACGACGTGGTGGACGACTCCATCGCCCTGCCGGTCGTACTGCTCCACCAGGACCGACGCCTGCACGGGGCGGTCGCGGTCGACGCGGTCGCCGACGCGGAGCGGGCCGTGTCCGCGCTGGGGCACCTGGCCGGGAACCTGGCGCGGGCGTCCGGTTCGGAGGCCGGGCCGGCCACGGCCACCGCCCGGGACCAGGGATTCGGCGCACTGGACGGGCCGTACCGGCGCTGGCTGGTGGATCTCGCGGAGGACACGGATCTGGAGCGGGCCCGTGCCGCGTGGCGGGACACCGTCCGGCTCGTCGTGCTCGGCATCGGCCGTGAGCTCCTCGACGCGGCGGGCCGGGCGGCGGCCGAGGGGCGGGTGATCGAGCTGCCGGGTGTGGGCAAGCGCTGGATCGACAGCTCCCGGGCGGACCTGTGGTTCCGGACCCGGATCAACAGGGTGCTGCCCAGGCCGCTACCGGAAGCGCACGCTCCGACCGCTGACATCCACGCCGGCCACGCCGTGCGCGCCGACGAAGCTCTCTCGGAGGAGACCGTATGACCATCACCCCTACGATGACCGGCGCCGACGCCTCACAGCCGCGCCGGGACCGTGGTCCCGCCGCCGAACGGCTGCCCGACCACCGGCTGGTCGCCCACGCGACGGGCAGGTACATCGCACGGATCCAGCCTCAGTATCTGTCCAACACGTCCTCCGCCGTGGCGGAGCTCGCGCGACTGCGACGCGGCGCGGGAAAGCGGGTCCACCAGGTCCAGGACCTGTGGGGCATCGGTGGGACGGAGGAGTTGGCCCGGCTGCTCGACGGCCGGGATGAGTTCATCCGCCCCGCATTCGCCGAGGAGGCCGTCTTCCTCGCCTCCACCCTGTGGGCCCTGCACCAGCAGTCGTGCCGGGACGCAGGCATGCACGATAGGCGGCAGAACCTGGGCGGGGCCGTCCGCACGCTGATCCGGCTGAAGGGGGCCTCGGCCGAGGACGAGGAGGACTCCCCGCTGCGCAAGCGCCTGGTGCGGGCCGGGACGGCGGAGTCCCTCGATTCGGTCGCCGTACGGCTGCGCGAGATCGTGCTGCTCCTGCGGGGTGCGCGGGAACCCCTCGACTACGCCCGCCTGGCCGGTCAGCTCTACCGCTGGCAGCACCGCCCGGACCGGGCCGGAGTGCAGCGGGAATGGGGCCGCGAATTCCATCTCGCCGCGGTCACGGGCAAGGGCAGGCCGGGCTCGGTCCACGACACCGGCGACACCGGCAAGGCGGGCGACGCGGTCGACCGGGCACTGACCCCGGACGAGGAGTACGGAGGCTACGCGGCAGGGGAATGAAGCTCCGCGCTCACCCCACGGCCACCCCCCTCGGCCCTTAGCCCTTAGCCCTTAGCCCTTGGCTTGTCCTCCTCCCAGGACATCTCTCACGCACGACGAACAAAGGAATTGAGCACGCGTGGCCCTGAACCGGACGATCCTCGACATCCACATTCTTCAGACCGTTCCCCCGAGCAACCTGAACCGCGACGACACGGGGACGCCGAAATCGGCGACCTACGGGGGCGTGCGGCGCTCCCGCGTGTCCAGCCAGGCATGGAAGCGAGCGACCCGTAAGGCGTTCGCGGAGCTGCTCGACCCGTCCGAACTCGGCATTCGCACCAAGAAGGTCGTGGAGGTCCTCGCCGACCGGATCCTGGATCTGGATCCGTCGCTCTCGCGTGCCGACGCTCAGGGCCTGGCGGCGGAGACCATCACCACGGCCACCGGCTCGAAGGTCGTCCCCGCCCGCAAGAGCAAGCAGGACGGGGAGGATCCCGCCGCGGAATCCGCCTACCTGATGTTCCTGAGCGGACGGCAGTACGACGCCCTCGCGGCGATGACGGTGGAAGGGGGGAAGGGGGGCGACGTCAAGGCGCTCAAGGAGTTCTTCAAGGACAAGGAGAACAGGTCGCGGGTCAAGCAGCTCGTTCTCACCGAACACTCGGTGGACATCGCCCTGTTCGGCCGCATGGTCGCCGATTCGACCGACCTGAACGTGGACGCTGCGGCCCAGGTCGCCCATGCGCTGAGCGTGCACGCGGTCGAGGTCGAATCGGACTACTACACAGCGGTCGACGACAGGAACACGGACGCCGAGACCGGTGCCGGGATGATCGGAACCGTCGACTTCAACTCCGCCACCCTGTACCGCTACGCCGCACTCGACGTGAACCGCCTCCAGGAGAACCTGGGCGCCGGGCACGACGGCGCCCGGCCCGCGGAGCCGACCCGGCGGGCTGTCACGGCCTTCCTCGAAGGGTTCATCACCTCCCTCCCCACCGGGAAGATCAACTCCTTCGGCAACCAGACCCTGCCGGCCGCGGTGATCGTGAAGATCCGCTCCCGGCGCCCGGTCAGTTACGTGGCAGCGTTCGAGGAGCCCGTGACCGTGGGCAGGGAAGGCGGGTTCCTCACGGGGAGCTGCGCGAAGCTGGCCGAGTTCGTGCCGGACCTGGAGGCGGGCTTCGGTCTCTCCGACGGCCCGGAGGGCTGGGTCGTCCGAGTGGGCAGGGAGACGAAGGCGCTGGAGGCGCTGGGCACGTCCGTGACCCTGCCCGAGCTGCTGGCCTCCGTAGGGGACGCCGTGGCCGCCCGCCTCGCCCCCGAGGCCGCAGGACGAACCGCCGACGGATCGGGCCCCGGCACGGCCGATGCCCCGGACCTCGCGGCGGAGCTCAGGGCATGACCGTGCTGCTGTTGCGGCTCGCGGGCCCTCTCCAGTCCTGGGGGTCCGCTGCCCGCTTCACCCGACGGACCACGGAGAACGCGCCGACCAAGAGCGGTGTCATCGGCCTTCTCGCCGCCGCACAAGGCCGCAGGCGGGACGCCGATCTCACCGACCTCGCGGCGCTGGAGTTCGGTGTCCGCATCGACCAACCGGGGAGCCGGCTGCGCGACTTCCAGACGGCACGCCACAGCGACACGCTCAAGGCCATGCCGCTGTCGGAGCGCTTCTACCTCGCCGACGCGGTGTTCGTAGCCGGAGTGAGCGGTGAGGCCGGGCTCGTACAACGACTGTACGAGGCACTGCTGGAGCCGGTGTTCCTCCCCTACTTGGGCCGTCGTTCCTGCCCGCCGTCGCAGCCGGTGACGATCACCGAGCCACTGGACGGGGAACTGGAGCAGGCCCTCAGGGAAGCACCGTGGGAGGCGTCCGGCTGGTACCGGACCCGCCGCGACACCTCGTTCCGACGCCAAGGCCAGTCACCGCCCGCCGAAGTGCGCCTGGATCTCCTGCTGGACAGCCCGCCCGGCCCTGGCCGGTTGCCGGACATCACGCTGCGGGATCTCCCGGTGAGCTTCGATCCGCGTCACCGCCGGTACGGGCTGCGGGGTGTACGGACGACCGAGGCCAGCGTGCCCACAACGGTCGGGACCCGAACGGCACAGCCGCCCCACGAACCCACGGCCCTGCTCACGCCCGTCACGCCCACCACGTCCGCCATGCCCGTCACGCCCACCACACCCGTCCCGCCCGTAACAAGGACCGACTGATGTACCTCACCCGATTCCGCGTGAACACCGGCCGGTCAGAAGGCCGTCGGCTGCTCGGCTCACCACATCGCGTGCACGGCGCGGTGAACGCCTCCTTTCCCACCCCGCCCTCCCGCGACGGTTCCGGCCCCCGGGTGCTGTGGCGGGTGGACCGCAACACGACCTCCGAGACGCTGCTCTACGTCGTCAGCCCCAACCGCCCCGACCTGACCCACCTGGTCGAGCAGGCGGGCTGGCCCGCCTCGGACGAACCCGGGTGGACGACGTTCGCGTACGCCGATTTCCTCTCCGCGCTCCACCCGAACGACATCTGGGGATTCAGGCTCACCGCGAACCCCGTGCACAACGTGCGCCACGCGTACGTGAAGGAGGGGGAGCGGACCAAGCGGGCCGCGCACCGGACTCCCCGTCACCAGATGAACTGGCTGCTGGCGCGGCAGGAGAAGGCCGGCTTCGAGGTCGTGCGCAAGCCTGTGGAGCGACAGCTGCTGCCCGAGGGCGACGCGTACGAACTGATCGTCCGCGACCAGATCCCGCTCCAGTTCCGACGTACGTCGGAGCCGGCGCGCGGGAGCGGCGACGTACAGATCACCAAGGTCACCTTCGACGGGCGCCTCCGCGTCACGGACCCGGACCTCTTTCGCCGCACGCTCACCCACGGTCTGGGAAAGGCGAAGGCGTACGGCTGCGGTCTGATGACGCTGGCCCCGGTACGGCGGGAGGGGGAAGGGTGAGCACGGTCGGCCGCCGGGGGGCCTCCGCTCCTCGCGAGCTGACCCGGGTCGGCGACCGGCTCTCGTTCGTCTACCTGGAACGGTGCACGGTCCACCGGGACTCCAACGCCATCACCGCCGAGGACGCGGACGGCGTCACGCACATCCCGTCCGCCACGATCGGAACCCTGCTGCTCGGCCCCGGCACTCGCGTCACCCATCAGGCGATGGCGCTCCTCGGCGACAGCGGCGCGGGCGTGGCTTGGGTCGGCGAGCACGGAGTCCGCTACTACGCGGGCGGCCGGGCGCTCACCCGTTCCTCGGGCCTGATCGAGGCCCAGGCGACGGCCTGGGCGAACCGGCGCACCAGGCTCGACGTGGCGCGCGCCATGTACCGGCTGCGGTTTCCGGGCGAGGACACGACAGGCTGCACCCGGCAGAATCTCCTCGGCATGGAAGGCCGACGGCTGAAGGAGTGCTACAGACGGGAATCCGTACGCACGGGCGTCCCTTGGCGACGCCGCGAATACCACCGCGGGGACTTCTCGGCCGGTGACGCCCCCAACCAGGCCGTCACGGCCGCCGCGCAGTGCATGTACGGGGTCTCCCACTCCGTGGTCGCGGCACTTGGCTGCTCCCCCGGGCTGGGATTCGTCCATTCCGGACACGAGCGCTCGTTCGTCATGGATGTCGCGGACTTCTACAAGACGGAGATCGCCATTCCGGCCGCCTTCGACGCGGCGGTCGAGGGGACGGACGACATCGCCTCCCGGACCCGCCGGATGCTCCGGGACCGCATCAATCGGGCGGGGCTGCTGGACCGTTGCGTTCAGGACATCAAGGACCTCCTCGGCTACGACGGCACCCGCGACACGGCCCGGGAGGACGGCACGCCGTCGGATCGGGTCACGCTCCAGTCCGACGGAGACGTCCTGGTCGAGGGCGGCCGCAACTACGGAGACGAGATCGTCTGGTGACCGTCATCGTCCTCACCAATTGCCCGCTGGGCCTGAGGGGTTTCCTCACCCGCTGGCTGCTGGAGATCTCCCCGGGCGTCTTCCTCGGAGCCCCGTCCACCCGCATCCGTGACCTTCTGTGGACCGAGGTACGCACGTACGCCGGCCAGGGCCGTGCCCTGCTCGCCTACCAGACGGACAGCGAGCAGGGCTACGCCTTCGAAACCCACGACCACACCTGGCACCCGACCGACCACGAAGGCCTGACACTCATCCACCGCCCGACCGCCCGCGTCCCACGCGCGGAAAGCCCGGGGAGCCCGGGGAGCCCGACGGTCGATGTACCCCGCCAGGGCTGGAGCAAGGCGTCGAAGCGACGGCGGTTCGGGGGCGGGAGGTAGCCGGGGGTGCGAGGGCAGGGATGGACCGATGTCCGATAGAGGACACAAGGACGGATATGCCGGAATTCGGAGAAGTGAGTAAAAACAGGACTCCGTGTACATAGAACACCAGGTCAGCGAGTGTGGTCCCCGCGCGTGCGGGGTTGTTCCCACTACGCCCGCAGCCCGTACCCGATCAAGCCGGTGGTCCCCGCGCGTGCGGGGTTGTTCCCCACGCACACACGGAGGCCCGCCATGGGTGACAGTGGTCCCCGCGCGTGCGGGGTTGTTCCTCCTCGCCGGAATCCTCCTCGGCCTCTCCCAAGGTGGTCCCCGCGCGTGCGGGGTTGTTCCCACCCCCTGACCCCCGGGCTGCCCTGTCGCCCCGTGGTCCCCGCGCGTGCGGGGTTGTTCCTTCGGCGGGGGTGTTGATCGGGGGCCCGTGCATGTGGTCCCCGCGCGTGCGGGGTTGTTCCCATGCCCCAAGCGCCTATGTGCCGGGTCTACGAGTGGTCCCCGCGCGTGCGGGGTTGTTCCTCCGCGGCGCTCGTACGGCATCCACTCGGCCCGGTGGTCCCCGCGCGTGCGGGGTTGTTCCCTCGGCCTGTGTCAGGCGCCCATGTTTCTGCCAGTGGTCCCCGCGCGTGCGGGGTTGTTCCCGTCCACTCGGGCTCGACGCCTTGTTCGTCGAGGTGGTCCCCGCGCGTGCGGGGTTGTTCCCCGGCCGGACACGTACTGCCAGATCTCCGGGGAGTGGTCCCCGCGCGTGCGGGGTTGTTCCGATCATCGGCTGGACTACAGCCGCTTGGGACTGGTGGTCCCCGCGCGTGCGGGGTTGTTCCCTGGACGCTCAGCAGGGGGGACATCGGCGTGAGGTGGTCCCCGCGCGTGCGGGGTTGTTCCCAGGCCCTTGTGGGCCTCTTGTTTCGTGATCCGTGGTCCCCGCGCGTGCGGGGTTGTTCCCCTGCGGCAGATCGCGGGCTCGTGGACCGTCCCGTGGTCCCCGCGCGTGCGGGGTTGTTCCCTGGCTGATGCCTGCGTTACGCGGCCGGAGCAGGTGGTCCCCGCGCGTGCGGGGTTGTTCCCTGGCTGATGCCTGCGTTACGCGGCCGGAGCAGGTGGTCCCCGCGCGTGCGGGGTTGTTCCCTGGCTGATGCCTGCGTTACGCGGCCGGAGCAGGTGGTCCCCGCGCGTGCGGGGTTGTTCCCTTCTCCGGCGCCGACCAGGCCCGCACCGTCATGTGGTCCCCGCGCGTGCGGGGTTGTTCCCGGGGGCAGCCTGTTCCCGTACGCCGACGCGTCGTGCTCCCCGCGTGCGGGGTTGATCCCCCGAGGACGGACGCGCGGGACTTGGTGCGGCCGGTGGTCCCCGCGCATGCGGGGGTGTTCCCAGGTCCCGGCCGCAGTAGTCCTCGACGAGCCCGTGGTCCCCGCGCGTGCGGGGTTGTTCTGCCGCAGACGGTCAGGCCCGTGTGCGTGCTCTCCGTCTCCTCAGGTGCGAGGTCGCTCTCTGGTCGGGCGGCTCCCGCTCTCCCGCTGGACGCCCAGGGGGCTCACGGCGGGAAGCCTGCGCCGGTCGTCGCCCTGCCTTCGATCGCGGTCGCCGCCGCCCGTCGCGCTGCGGTCGGCGTACGGCGGAACGGCAGAGCGCCCGGCCGCCGTACAGAGAAGGTACGGCGGCCGGGCGCTCCGGTTCACGGTTCAGGTCGGGGGAAGCGGCATCGGGGGGACAAGCCGCTTCCCCCGGTGAGAACAGGGCCTGCTGGTCCTCCGCCGCGGTCAGGGGGGATCGCGCGGCGGTGACCCCACAGAGAGGCCCTGTTCCGGGCCCTCCGGGTCCTGCCTGGTCCCGTTGGGCTCGCTCTCCATCCTGCCGGGCGGCGGGAGCCGTGTGGTCGGGCGAAAGGCCTCGATGGTGGGGACGTAGGTCCCTAAAAGACGCATCAGTGATCGAAAACGGCCACCGGATGCGCCCATCCGTGCGGATACAATCGCCCGATCGCACACGGGGTCGACGGGGAGGCAGGATTGTGGCCAAGGCAAAGACGATCATCATCTACATAGTGGTGGTCTTCGTGCTGTACACGATCATCATGTCTCCGCAGCGGGCCGCCGAGCTGGTCCAGGTAGGGTTCGAAGGCATTTCCACCGCCGCGCAGAGCGTCGGTGACTTCATGTCAGAGCTGGTGAAGTAGGAGTAGTGCGATGATCCGCCACCTGGTCCTTTTCAAGCTGAACGAGGGCGTCGAGCGGGACGATCCGCGGGTCGTCGCCGGGGACCGGGCGTTCCGGGAGCTGGAGGGGCAGGTTCCGGAGCTGGAGTTCTGGGAGTGCGCCTGGAACATCACCGACCGGCCGATCGCGTACGACTACGCCATCAACTCCGCCGTCGCCGATGAGGACGCGCTCAAGCGCTACATCGAGCACCCGGCCCACCAGGCCGCCGCCGGCCAGTGGCGGGAATTCGCCACTTGGGTGATCGCCGACTACCCCTTCTGACCACCCCCCGGCGCCGGCTCGTCCCGGTCCCGGCAACCCCTCGCCCGCCGGGTGGGGGGTTTCTTTTGTTCTGTTTAAACCCTTATGAACTCAACACGGCACTATGAGGTGCTTGCACACAGTGGACATGTCTTGTGATGCTATGACCGCTTTTGACGGATGAGTTGACCGTAGTTGACCGCAAAGGGGTGGCGTCACCGTGCCGGCCAGTACAGCGCCTCAAGTGCCTCCCCAGACCGTCCAGACCGTTCAGGCCGTCCGGGCCGAGGAGATCCAGACCGAGACCCCGGACCCCTCCGCGCGGCCCGCCAGAACCCGCGGCGCCGACACCAGGGCGCTCACCCAGGTCCTCTTCGGCCAGCTCAAGGGCCTGGAGCCGGGCACTCCGGAGCACCGCCGGGTCCGGACCGCCCTCATCGAGGCGAACCTCCCCCTCGTGCGGTACGCCGCGGCGCGGTTCCGCAGCCGCAACGAACCGATGGAGGACGTCGTCCAGGTCGGCACGATCGGTCTGATCAACGCCATCGACCGGTTCGACCCGGACCGCGGGGTCCAGTTCCCCACGTTCGCGATGCCCACCGTCGTCGGCGAGATCAAGCGGTACTTCCGTGACAACGTGCGCACCGTCCACGTCCCCCGCCGGCTGCACGAGCTGTGGGTCCAGGTCACCGGCGCCACCGAGGACCTGACGACCGCCCACGGCCGGTCCCCGACCACCGCCGAGATCGCCGAGCGGCTGAAGATCTCCGAGGACGAGGTGCTCGCCTGCATCGAGGCGGGGCGTTCGTACCACGCCACCTCCCTGGAGGCGGCCCAGGAGGGCGACGGGCTGCCGGGGCTGCTCGACCGGCTCGGTTACGAGGACCCCGCACTCGCCGGCGTCGAGCACCGCGACCTCGTACGCCACCTCCTCGTCCAGCTCCCCGAGCGCGAGCAGCGGATTCTTCTGCTGCGCTACTACAGCAACTTGACCCAGTCTCAGATCAGCGCCGAGCTGGGCGTCTCCCAGATGCATGTGTCAAGGCTTCTCGCCAGAAGTTTCGCCCGGCTGAGATCCGCAAACAGGATCGAGGCGTAGTCGGAACGGGTAGACCGTCCAGAGAGCAGTTCTGACGGCATAAAAGACCTACACCCCCTGTTTCCAGGGCGGATTCGGCGCTGACTTGTCGACATGTCACTACAGCGTGTTGCCGACATGTGACATTCTGCTCGAAGCGCGTTTGCCGCAGCCCCGCCTCCGGTATTCAGGTGGAGGCTGCGTTCCTCCGATGGTCGCGGTCACCGCGACCGTCCGCGACCTCAAGGGGGTGGCATGTCCGAAGAACAGGGCAGCTCGAAGGTGCTCACGCTCACGAAGAGCGTGCCGGCACCCGCCGTGCTCACCAGCTCGCCGGAAGCCATCGACACCCGCACGCTGTCCCGCTCCCTGTTCCTGCGGCTCGCCGCGCTCGGCCCCGCTTCGGGCCCCGAGGGAACGGACAGTCCGGAGCGGACCTATGTGCGGGACACGCTGATCGAACTGAACCTCCCGCTGGTGCGGTACGCCGCGGCGCGGTTCCGCAGCCGCAACGAACCGATGGAGGACATCGTCCAGGTCGGCACGATCGGCCTGATCAAGGCGATCGACCGGTTCGACTGCGAACGCGGCGTCGAGTTCCCGACCTTCGCGATGCCCACCGTCGTCGGCGAGATCAAACGCTTCTTCCGCGACACCTCCTGGTCCGTGCGGGTCCCCCGACGCCTCCAGGAGCTGCGGCTCGCCCTGACCAAGACCAGCGACGAGCTCGCGCAGAAGCTCGACCGCTCGCCGACCGTGCCGGAGCTGGCCCGGGCGCTCGGGGTCTCCGAGGAGGACGTGGTCGACGGTCTCGCCGTCGGCAACGCCTACACGGCCTCCTCCCTGGACTCCCCCTCCCCCGAGGACGACGGCGGCGAGGGCTCCCTCGCCGACCGCCTCGGGTACGAGGACGCGGCGCTGGAGGGCGTCGAGTACCGCGAGTCGCTCAAGCCGCTGCTGGCCAAGCTCGCCCCGCGCGAGCGCCAGATCATCATGCTGCGGTTCTTCGCGAACATGACGCAGTCGCAGATCGGCGAGGAGGTCGGCATCTCCCAGATGCACGTGTCCCGGCTGCTGACCCGCACACTCGCGCAGCTCAGGGAAGGGCTCATCGCGGACTGAGCCCGCCCGTCGGAGTCCGGCCGGACTCCGACGGTCCCCGCACCGGGGTTCTTATTTGACGGACCGTCAGCCACACTGGCGCGATGCGACGTCAGACATTCGGCTCGACCGGCCGCCGGGGCACCGCCATCGCCGCCTCGGCGGCCGCGCTGTGTCTGGGCGGCGGCCTCCTGACCGCCTGCGGAAGCGGACCGGGCGACGACGGATACGTGGCCGTGGGCGCCGCCGCCGACGGGGACCGGCCGTCGAACGGCGACGGAAAGCCCTCGGGCAAGGTGACCCTGGTCCCGCTGGACGCGAACGGCCCCGAGGGCGGCAGGAGCGGTGAACGCGGCCCCGGCGGTCGCGGGGCCGACGGTCCCTCGTCCGCGCCCTCCTCCCCGGGTACGAGCGAGCCCGGGCGCGCCCAGGACGGTCCCGGCGGGGCGGGCACCCGGACGCCGGGCGGCCAGGGGGGCGGTTCGCCCCGCGGGCCGGGTGCGAAGCCCTCGGGCCCGGCCGATCCCTCGAAGCCGTCGAAGCCGGGCGGCGGGCCCGGCACGCCTTCCCCTCCGGGCGACGGCGAACCCGGCACCGGCAACCCCGGCAACCCCGGGGGCCCCGGCAGCCCCGGAAATCCGGAACCTCCCGCTCCGCCCGCGACCCCGGCCGCGCTGACGTTGAGCACACCGCAGCGCGAGGCGGCGGACAAGCGGTGGTGCGAGAAGGTGACCGTCGAGTTCCACAACACCGGCGGCTCCCCGGCGCGCTCGGGGACCGTCACCTTCGCCACCCACATCATCGGCGCCCTGGGCGTCGACTGGGCGACCATCACCTCGTCGCAGCCCCTGCCCGCGCCCATCCGCGCGGGCGCGGCACGCTCGGAGACGTACACCGTCTGTGTGGATTCCTGGCGGGTCCCGCTGGGGATGCGCGTCGAGACACGCGACGTCACGGCCGTGTGGAAGTGAGCTGACCGGCCGACCGGAGGCGGGGAGCCCGTCACGCGCGAAGGCCGCCCGGGGCGGAGCGGCGGCCGATCGCGCGGCTCCGCCTTCCGTCTCCCGTGCGGCCGGATCGAGCGGTCGTACCCGTTCCGCGGTCCTACCCGTGCCGGCGGTCGTACCCGTTCCGCCCGCCGTACGTGGCGTTGTGGTCGCCGCGGGCGCGCACGCGTAGGTTCCGCCGCACGCGTTGCCTCGCCGCCGTACGCGCAGCACGCGTCGCGGCGCCGCCCGACGCGGTCGCACCCGCCCGACCCGTCGTACGTGGAGAACGCGTCGTACAGGGCGCGCACGCGCCGCCCCGGGCGGCACTACGAGCGCTGGTCAGCCCAGGGCGAGCCAGGCCACCGCGCCGAGGACGACGACGACCGCGATCACCGCCGCGATCACCCCGACCTTCGGCCCGGAAGAGGTCGCCGCCGGCTGCTGCCGGCGCTGCGGCTCGCCCTCGTCGACGAAGGCGCGGAACATCTGCGTGCTGCCCGCCGGGTCAGGGGTGCCCTCGGGGCCCGGCTGAGGGGCGTGGGGGTTGTGTGCCATGGGGCAGGACCCTAGCGAACTCGGGCCCACCACCCAACCCCCGGGCCACCTCGCACCCCGTCCGACCTGCGTCGCCGCAGCCGGGGAACGGGCTTGACCCGGACCCTACGGAGGCTTTTGCGTTCCTTTACTTCTGCAAGGCCGTTTTCGTTTGCCTGTAGCAACCAACGGCTTCTATCGTTGCCCTAAGCAACAACATGGTCGTGAGTGTGCTGGGGGTTCCCGTGGCCGCACGGAGTAGTTACGAGGAACTGGCCCGGCAGCTCAGCGCCGTCGGGGCCGTCAAGAGAGGGCTGGCCCGGGCACTGCCCCACGAATGTCCCGCGGGATCCGCCGCCGTACTGACCCTCCTGGACCGGCACGGCGAGATGCGGATCAGCCGGCTCGCCGAGCTGCTGTCCGTGGACATGTCGGTGACCAGTCGCCACGTGGCCCATGTGGCCGATCGCGGCTGGATCGAACGGTCTCCGGACCCGACCGACAAGCGGTCCCGCATCCTGCGGCTGACCCCCGGCGGGCACGAGCAGCTCGACGAACTGACCCGGCGGACCACCGAGGTGTTCGGCCACAACCTCCAGGACTGGACCGACGACGACGTCGGCCGGCTCGTCGCGCTGCTGTCCCGGCTGCGCGACAGCTTCGCCTGTCGCGGCTCCGGCGGTTGCACCCCCGGAAGCCACAGCGGCGAGTGCAGGACCCGCCTCGGCGACGAGGCTCACACCCGTACACCTGTGTAACAGAAGCAAATTCGCACGGATAAGGAACTCAATGGCTACGACCACACCCACCGGTGTGCGGGGCGGCCACGCCAAGCACGGAGGGCACGGTGGCGCCGGCGCCACCGGCGCCTCCGACGGCACGCCGATGACACACCGGCAGATCATGGAAGCACTGACCGGGCTGCTGCTCGGCATGTTCGTCGCGATCCTGTCGTCGACGGTCGTCTCCAACGCCCTGCCCGAGATCATCTCCGACCTCGGCGGCGGCCAGAGCGCCTACACCTGGGTCGTGACGGCCTCGCTGCTGGCCATGACCGCCACCACCCCGCTCTGGGGCAAGCTCTCCGACCTCTTCAGCAAGAAGCTGCTGGTCCAGATAGCCCTGATCATCTACGTCCTGGGCTCGGTCGTCGCCGGTCTGTCGACCAGCAGCGGCATGCTCATCGCCTGCCGCGTCGTCCAGGGCATCGGCGTCGGCGGCCTCTCCGCCCTCGCCCAGATCGTCATGGCCGCGATGATCGCCCCGCGCGAGCGCGGACGCTACAGCGGTTACCTGGGCGCGGTCTTCGCCGTCGCCACCGTCGGCGGTCCGCTGCTCGGCGGCGTCATCACCGACACCAGCTGGATGGGCTGGCGCTGGTGCTTCTACGTGGGTGTGCCGTTCGCGATCATCGCGCTGATCGTGCTCCAGAAGACCCTGAAGCTCCCCGTCGTCAAGCGCGAGGGCGTCAAGGTCGACTGGACCGGCGCGTTCTTCATCAGCGCCGCCGTCTCCCTGCTGCTGGTCTGGGTGACCTTCGCGGGTGACAAGTACGACTGGCTGTCGTGGCAGACGTACGTGATGGTCGCGGGCTCGGTCCTGCTCGGCCTGATCTTCGTCTTCACCGAGTCGCGGGCCAAGGAACCCATCATCCCGCTGCGCCTCTTCCGCAACCGCACCATCACGCTGGCCTCGATCGCCTCGCTGTTCGTCGGCATCGCGATGTTCGCGGGCACCGTCTTCTTCAGCCAGTACTTCCAGTTGGCGCGCGGCAAGTCGCCGACGATGTCCGGCGTCATGACCATCCCGATGATCGCGGGCCTCTTCCTCTCCTCGACCGTCTCCGGCCAGATCATCACCAAGACCGGGCGCTGGAAGGCGTGGCTGGTCACCGGTGGCTTCCTGGTCACGGCCGGGCTCGGCATGCTCGGCACGATCCGGTACGACACCGCGTACTGGCACGTCGCGGTCTACATGTTCGTCATGGGTCTCGGCATCGGCATGATGATGCAGAACCTGGTCCTCGCCACCCAGAACCAGGTCGCTCCCGAGGACCTCGGTTCCGCGAGCTCGGTCGTCACCTTCTTCCGTTCCCTCGGCGGTGCGATCGGCGTCTCGGCGCTCGGCGCGGTCCTGGGCAACCGGGTCACCCACTACGTCAAGGACGGCCTCGCCGACCTCGGCCCGGAGGGTGCGGCGTTCGGCCACGGCGGCACCGGCGGCGGGGGCATCCCCGACCTGGACAAGCTGCCCGAGCCGCTGCGCCTGGTCATGGAGGCCGCGTACGGGCACGGCGTCGCCGACGTCTTCCTGTACGCCGCTCCGGCCGCGCTCGTCGCCTTCATCGTGACGATCTTCATCAAGGAGGTGGCGTTGAAGAGCAGCGTGGCGAACGACGCCGCCGCGGACGCTCCCACCGGCCCCTCCGCCGACGCCCCGTCCGCCGTGGAGACGGCCGAGGTCCCCGTGCCCGCCGCCGTCGGCGCCGCCGGGCTCGCCTCCGAGGGCGCGGCCGGGGTCACGACGGTCGACACGGCCGAGGCCCCCGCGCCCACCCCCGCCACCGGGTCCGCCCCGTACGGCACCGGCGACCCCGCCCAGGGCACCCCGGTGCACGGTGTAGTGCGCGGTGCGGAGGGCGCTCCGGTCGCCCGCGCCGCCGTCACCCTGATCTCGCTGGGCGGCCGGCAGCTCGGCCGCTCCGTGGCCCGGCCCGACGGCGGCTACACCCTGGACGCCCCCGGCTCCGGCAGCTACGTGCTGATCGCCTCCGCCGACGGCTTCCAGCCGCAGGCGTCCACGGTGGTCGTCGGTGAGGAGCCGCTCGCCTTCGACATCCTGCTCTCCGGTACGAGCGGACTGGCCGGAACGGTCAAGGCCGCCGAGTCCGGCGCACCCGTCGACGGCGCGATGGTCGTCGTGACCGACGTCCGGGGCGACGTGCTGGCCACCGGCGCGTCCGGCCCGTCCGGTGAGTTCGCCTTCGGCGAGCTGATCCCGGGCTCCGTGACCGTCGCGGTCAACGCGGCCGGTTTCCGTCCGCTGGCGCTGCCCGTGGAGATCGGCGGCCAGGGCGTCACCCGCGTCGAAGCCGCGCTGCGGTCCGGTGCGCTGGTCCGGGGCGTCGTGCGGGCCGGGTCCGCCCGGAGCCCGCTGACCGACGCGCGGGTCACGCTGATCGACGCGGCGGGCAACGTGGTCGCCACCGCGACGACCGGCGAGGACGGGGCGTACGCCTTCACCGACCTGGACGCGGGCGAGTACGCGGTCATCGCGACCGGCTACCCGCCGGTGGCCGGATCGCTGACCGTGAGCGGCCCGGGAGTCGACGGGCACGACATCGAACTCGTTCACCCCGGTGAGTGATTGATCCCCGCGGCACCGGCGCGCGTGCACCTATAGGGATGCGCGCCGGCACGTGAAGGGATCGCGAAGACCCCTGGTCGGACGGCACTTTCAGCGGAGAGGCTGTCACGACCGGGTGGAAATGGGCCCCGGTGGCGGGTACGGCGAGCAGGGGACGGCCTGCCGTGACCGCCCCGGGGCCCGACTCATGTGGCCCCGGGTTCCTTCGGGCCGGCCCCGGGTCATCGAGCTAGAAGAGAGAGATACGGGATGGGACTTCGCGCACAGGTACGGACACGGGACGGCTGGGCGGTCCAGCACGCCGTCGTCACCGTCACCGACATGACCGGCGCCCAGGTGCTGCGCGCCGCGGCCGACGAGGACGGGGCCGTCCGCACGGACGGTTCCCTGGCGGCCGGCGCGTACACGGTGATCGTCACGGCGGTCGGGTACGCGCCCGCCGCCTCCACCGCCCTCGTCACCGCGAGCGGTCGGATCGAGGGCGGCCAGATCGTGCTGGCCCGCCAGGGCGGGGTGGAGCTGCCGCCGCCCGGCGTCTGGTCGCTGGACCCCGCGCACTCCTCGGTCGGCGCGGTCGCCCAGCACCTCGGGATCTCCAGCGTGCACGGACGCTTCACCGACTTCGGCGGCCGGATCGAGATCGCCGAGGACGTCTCCCGCTCCCGGGTCGACGCGGTGATCAGGGCGGCCGGCATCGACACCGGCAACGAGATGCGGGACAAGCACCTGCGCTCACCGGACTTCCTGGACGTGGACCGGTACCCGGAGATCGCCTACCGCTCCACCGGCCTGGACCCGGCGGGCCCCGACCGCTGGACCGTCCACGGCGAGCTGACCATGCACGGTGTCTCGCGCCCCGTCGACCTGGACCTCAGCTACCTCGGCACCGGGCCCGACCCGTGGGGCGGGGTGCGCGCGGCCTTCCACGCCACCGCCGAACTGCGCCGCGCCGACTTCGCGATGAACTACAACCAGGTCGTGCAGGCGGGCATCTCCGCGATCGGCACGACCCTGCGCGTGGAGCTGGACATCCAGGCGGTCCAGGGCGAGGCGCTGCCCGGCTAGGCCCTGTCGTCGGGGCGCTTCCCCGGGCCGGGCCCGGGCCGGTCGTAGGGTGGTGGGCATGGCACCGAACATCGCGACCAACACCGCCGTGGAGCTCGACGAGTTGCTGGCGTTCGTACGCCCCCGGCACCGGGCGGTCCTGCTCACCGTCCGGGCCGACGGCCGCCCCCAGGGATCCCCGCTGACCTGCGGCGTGGACGACGCGGGGCGGATCGTCATGTCGACGTACCCCGAGCGCGCCAAGACCCGCAACGCGCGGCGCGACGAGCGGGTCAGCGTGATCGTCCTGTCGGACGAGTGGGACGGGCCGTGGGTGCAGGTCGACGGTTCGGCGGAGGTCATCGACGCCCCGGACTCGGTCGAGCCGCTCGTCGAGTACT
This sequence comes from Streptomyces griseus, assembly GCF_900460065.1. Lineage (GTDB taxonomy): Bacteria > Actinomycetota > Actinomycetes > Streptomycetales > Streptomycetaceae > Streptomyces > Streptomyces griseus. Next base: position 183,932 of record NZ_UAVD01000026.1, read on the forward strand.
TCCGGAACATCTCGGGCGAGCACCCGGACTGGGACGAGTACCGGGCCGCGATGGTGAAGCAGGGCAAGTCGATCATCCGGGTCACCCCGGAGCGCTGGGGCCCCGTCGCCACCGGAGGCTTCCCGGCCCACCTGGCCCCGGGGAGCTGACCGCGCGATGACCGGAGAAGCCGGAAGGGCCCGTGAGGCCTCAGCGGCCGGTGGGGCCTCAGGGGCTGGTGGGGACTCAGGGGCCGGTGGGACCTCAGGGGCTGGTGGGGCCAGTGGGGTGGCAGGGGCCGACAGGGCAACAGGCACCGCGGGCGGCGGGGAGAGCGGGAACGCCGCCTCCGTTCCGCCGATAGCCGTCCCCGGGCAGCCCCACTCCCTCCTCGGGTGCGGGATGCCCGTCCCGACCCCACTGCCCTCGCCCGACGCCCTCGCGAAGGCCCGGCTGCTGGTCGCGCCCTCACTCGACGGCGGTCTGGTACGGGACCTGGAGCGGATCACCGGGCGGGACGCGGCGCCCCTGGAGTCGGTCCCGCCGCCCTCGGACGCGCCCCTCCTGTGCGTGGGCGAGACCCTGCCCGACGCGCTGCGGACGAACCGGCTGCTCTGGTTCCACAGCGTCAACGCGGGGACCGACCCGCTGTTCGCCGGAGGGCCCTGGCCCGGATCAGCGCTCCTGACCCGGACCGTGGGCCGGATGGGCGAGCGGATCGCCCAGTACGTCCTGGCCTGGATGCTCGCCGAGTGCCAGTCCGTACCGGAGTTCACCGCCCTGCACGACCGCGCGCACTGGGAGCGTCTCCCCTCGGAGCTGGTCGTCGGGCAGACCGCGGTGATCTACGGGACCGGGCGCATCGGAGCTGCCGTCGGGCGGCTGCTGGGCGCCTGCGGGGTGCGCACGGTGGGCGTCGCCCGCACCACACGGTTCGGGCCCGCTCCGGGCACCGCCCGGGTGGTGCCCGGCTTCGACCGCGTGATCGGGGCCGCCGAGGACGGCGAAGCGCTGGGCGGGGCGCGCTGGGTGATCTCCACGCTGCCGCTGACCGGGGCCACGGAGGGCTTCTTCGGGGCCGCCCGGTTCGCCGCGGTGCGCGGGGCGACGTTCGTCAACGTCGGGCGCGGCGCGACCGTGTACATGGGGGCGCTGGAGGCCGGGCTGCGTGACGGCCGGGTACGGCGGGCGGTGCTGGACGTCCTGCCGCGGGAACCGGCCGCGCCCGGCGACCCGGTGTGGCGGCTGCCCCGTACGGTCATCACCGCGCACTCCTCGGGGATCACCACCGACGAGGACGTCTCCGCCGACTTCAGCGCCTGCTGGGAGGCCGTGACGGCGGGCCGACGGCCCGAGCTGACCGTGGACCCGGGGCGCGGGTACTGACACCGGTGCGCGACCGACGAACGCCCGGTACCGCGATGCGGGGGCCCGGGAGCGGGATCAGGGGCCCCGGGCCCGGTAGCCGAGGCCCGAGCCGCCCCGGGTACGCGGCTCCGGGCTCGGTACCGCGAGCCCGGGACCCCGGATACCCGGTCCTGGGCCCGGCTCAGGTACGCGGAACACGGTGCCGGGGCGTCGCCCGGAGAAGCGGCTACCGGGTCGCCGAGCCCGACCGGTCGCGGACCGCCTCGATGCCCGCGATCAGCAGGTCCAGCGCGAACACGAAGTCCCGTTCGCGCATCTCCTCGACCGTGTCGCCGCCCCGGGCCGCCATCAGGTCGTCCGACGCCTCGGTGATCTGCCGCAGGTGCGGCTGCGCCCGGATCGTGGTCATCGCCTGCCGGTGGTACTCGTCCTGGGTCAGCCCCGTCGCGTCGCACCGCGCCTTGAAATGGCCCTCGACGGTGCCGAATCCGTACACGAACTGGAAGACCGCCGAGAGCGCCCCCGTCTGCCGTTCGAGCGGCAGCCCGGTGGCCCGGACGATGTCCTGGACGGCGTACGAGAACAGCATCGAGTTCGGGCCGATGTTGAGGAACGTCCCGGCCAGCGGGGAGATCCAGATGTGGCGGACGAGGAGCTCGCGGTAGCTGCGGGCCAGGTCCCGCAGCCGGTCCTGCCACGCGGCGTCCTCGCGGGGCGGGGCGATCTCCGCGTAGACCGAGTCGAGCGCCAGTTCCAGCAGGTCGTCCTTGGTGTCGACGTACCAGTAGAGGGACATCGCGGTGACGTCCAGCTCGGCTGCGAGCCGGCGCATCGAGAACTTGGCGAGGCCGTCGGCGTCCAGCAGCCGCACCGAGGCCTCGGTGATCCGGTTGCGGTCCAGGCCCGCCGGGGACTCGGACCTGCGCGAGCGCGAGGGGGCCCGGTGGTCCAGCCATACGCTGGTCCGCGCGGCGTTGTTCGCCGGGCCCGAGCCGGAGTCCGCGGACCCGTGCCCGGTCCCGGCCCCGGTCGCGTCCGCGGACTCCGGCTCGGGCCCGGTCCCGGGCTCCCGGTCGGACCCGCGGTCGGCCTCGCCGTCGGACTCGGACACCATGGCGCACTCTCCTCGTCTCGCGCGGGCCTGCCGGAAGGGCGGGACCGAGCCGTCCTGCCGGAAGGACGGCCCACCGGACGCTGACGGTCCGGTACGCGCGTCCGGTCCGATGCTATGCCGCCGGTCCCGTCGAGTCTGCCCGGTCCCCGGGCTTCGCGCCCCCGGCCTGCGCGGCCCCGGCCACCGGCGGCTCCGCGGCCTCACCGTGCGGTGCCTCCACCGCATCGGCCCGCGGCGTCTTCGCGGCGCCGGCCGGCGGCGTCTCTGCCCGCTCGGCGCGGCGCAGCAGCAGCGCGGCGAGCAGACCGCCCGCCAGCACCGCGACCGCGCCGACCAGTTGGCTGACCTCCAGACCCGAGGCGAAGGCGTCCTTGATCTGCTCCCGGGCCGCGGGGCCGTCGGCGGCGGCCAGGGCCGCGGGCAGCGAGGCGGCGCCGACGGCGGCCGGCACGAGGGCGGCGAAGCGGGCGTTCAGCACCGCGCCGAGCACCGCCACGCCCAGTCCGTTGCCGAACTCCGCGAGCATGCCGTTGACCCCCGCACCCACTCCGGCCTTCTCCGGCGGGATCGCGCTCATGATGGCGTTGGCCATCGCGGGCATGGCGAGGGCGACGCCCGCACCCATCACGACCAGGCCGAACAGCATGCCGCCGTACCCGCCGTCGCCCCCGCCGAGCACCGCGATCGCCGCGAGACCGGCGGCCAGGCAGCTCATCCCCGCCGCGATGACGACGGGCGTGCCGAACTTCAGCACCGCGCGCGCCCCGAGGCCCGTGAGATTGAGGACGACCACGGTCAGCGCCATCGGCGCCGTCCGCAGGCCGGCCTCCAACGGCTCGTAGCCGAGGACGAACTGCAGGTGCTGGGTGAGCAGGAAGAGGGACCCGGTCATCCCGAAGGCGACCAGGATGGCCCCCGCCACCGCACCGACGAACTTCTGGTTGCGGAAGAAGTGCATGTCGAGCATCGGGTGCGGAACGTGGAGCTCCCACAGCACGAACCCGGCCAGCACCGCGACCCCGACGAACGCCGTGAGCAGCACCTGGCCGGACGTCCAGCCGTGCTCGGGCCCCGAGATGATCGCGAAGACGACGGCGGTCATGCCGATCGTGGAGAGCAGCGCGCCCAGCAGGTCCGGCCGCTCCCCCCGGCCGCTCCTCGACTCCGGTACGAGCCGGACGACGGCGACCAGGGCGATCAGGGCGACCGGGATGTTGATGAGGAAGATCGCGCCCCACCAGAAGTGGTCGAGGACGAACCCGCCGAACAGCGGGCCGGCCGCGAAGCCGAGGGAGGAGACGGTCGACCAGATGCCGATCGCCTTGACGCGCTCGGTGTCGTCGAAGATCTGGACCACGACGGCGAGCGTGGTGGTGAGCAGCAGCGCGCCGCCGACTCCCATGCCGGCCCGGGCCGCGATGAGCTGGGCCGAGGACTGGGAGAGCCCGGCCACGAGCGAGCCGACGCCGAACAGGCCGAGGCCCACCAGCAGCATCTTCTTGCGCCCGTAGCGGTCGGCGGAGCTGCCGGCGGTGAGCAGCAGCCCCGCCTGGACGAGGGAGTAGGCGTTGATCATCCACTGGATGTCGGCCGTGGAGGCGTCCAGCTCCGCGGTGAGGGAGGGGATCGCGACGTTGAGGACGGTGTTGTCGAGCAGCACCGTGAGCTGGGCCAGGCAGATGACGCCGAGGATCAGCCAGCGTTGCGGATGCCGCCCCTGGGGGGCGAGGTCGGGTCGCTGTGCGGCGGGCGCCGTCATGCGGGCTCCTTGGGCTCCGGTGTCCGGTGCGGTGGCAGCTCGCTCCGGAAGGGCCGCGCAGCACGGGAAGTCCGGGACTGTACGGCGTATGGCAGGATGTGACTTACACCGTAAGGCAGCCCTGTACAACGTACAAGTCCATTCCGTGCCCCCGGACCCGTCGCGCCGGTGGGTCCCCCGGGGCGGCCGAGCGGTACGGTTCTCGACGCTGACCTGACAAAGAGCGCGATTCTCGGCCGGTTGGAGAGCCATGCCCCTGCGTCGCCGCACCTCCCGTCTCCCTCGACTCCTCCTCACCGCGGCCCTCTTCGGCGCGCTCGTCGCGCCGCCCGCCGCAGCGGCCACCACGGACCGCTCCCCTTCCGGCCGGGACGTGCCGCTGCGGGTCGCCACGTACAACATCCATGCCGGGGCGGGCGTGGACGGCGTCTTCGACCTGGACCGGCAGACGGCGGAACTCCGCGCCCTGCGCGCCGATGTGATCGGCCTTCAGGAGGTGGACCGGCACTGGGGGGACCGCAGCGAGTGGCGGGATCTCGCGGGAGAGCTCGCGCGGCGACTGCGCCTGCACGTCTCGTTCGCCCCGATCTACAGCCTGGACCCGGCCCGGCCCGGCGACCCCCGGAAGGAGTACGGGGTGGCCGTGCTGTCGCGGTACCGGATCGTGAGCGCCGAGAACCACGAGATCACCCGGCTCTCCACCCAGGACCCCAACCCGGCCCCCGCTCCCGCGCCGGGCTTCGGCGAGGTCGTCGTACGGGTGCGAGGACTTCCCGTGCACGTGTACACGACCCACCTCGACTACCGCCCGGACCCCGCCGTCCGCGTCGCCCAGGTCGCCGACACCCGGCGGATCATGGCCGAGGACCGGGGCCCGAAGATCCTGCTCGGCGACTTCAACGCGGAGCCCGCCGCCCCCGAACTGGCCCCGCTGTGGCGGGAGCTGGCGGACGCCGACCCGGGCGCGCCGACCTTCCCGGCGCAGGACCCGGTCAAGCGGATCGACTTCGTGGCCGTGTCGAGGGGCGGACCGGGCACCGGGATCACCGTGCGGAAGGCATGGGTTCCCGAGAGCGTCGCCTCCGACCACCGCCCGGTGGTGGCGGACCTGTCGGTGCGGGGAGGAAGGGACCGATGAGTCCCGGGCGGGCCGGGAGTCATCCGTCCCGGCACACGCGGTCATCGACGAAGGACGGCCCATGACCACCACCACGCCCCTGCTCGACCTGCTGGACGCCCACATCGCCGAGGGGTCGATGCCGGGCGCGGTGGCCCTGGTCGCCCGGGACGGGAGGACCGAAGTGGCGACGGCCGGTACGGCCGGCCTCGCCGGATCCGCGCCGATGCGGCGGGACTCGGTCTTCCGCATCGCCTCGGTCACCAAGCCGATCGTGGCGGCGGCCGCCATGACGCTCGTCGAGGACGGCCTGATCGCCCCCGCCGACCCGGTCGCGGCATGGCTGCCCGAGCTGTCCGCGCCCCTGGTCGTACGGACCCCGCGGAGCCCGGTCGACGACGTGGTGCCGGCCCTCCGCCCGATCACGCTGCTGGACCTGCTGACGTTCCGGGCCGGCTACGGCATCCCGTCCGACTTCTCGCTCCCGGCCGCGGCCCCGCTGCTCGGCGAGCTCAGGCAGGCCCCGCCGCCGCCGGGGGCCGTCCTCGCGCCGGACGCCTGGATGGCCGCGCTGTCCCGGGTCCCGCTGCTGCACCAGCCGGGCGACGGCTGGCTCTACAACACGTGCTCCGACATCCTCGGCGTCCTCGTCTCCCGGGTCGCCGGCCGCCCGCTGCCCGCGTACCTGGCGGAGCGGCTGTTCGAGCCCCTCGGCATGAACGACACCGGGTTCGCCGTGGAGCCGGCCGCGCTGGACCGGTTCACCAGCTGCTACCGGCCCGGGGCGGACAGCGGAAGCGAACCGGTGCTGGTCGACGCCCCGGACGGGCGGTGGAGCAGCCCGCCCGCCTTCCCGTCCGGGGCGGGCGGGCTGGTCTCGACCGTCGACGACCTGGCCGCCTTCGGGCGGATGCTGCTCGCCGAGGGCCTCGACGACGCCGGTGACCGGGTGCTCGCGGGCGAGTCCGTCCGCCAGATGATCACCGACCACCTCACCCCGGAGCAGCGCGCCGCGAGCGGGCTGTTCACGGAGGGGCAGGGCTGGGGGTTCGGCGGGTCGGTGGACGTCGAGATCACGGCCCCCTGGAACGTGCTCGGCCGCTACGGCTGGGTCGGCGGCACCGGCACCACGGCCCACGTCATCCCGGCCACCGGCACGGTCGCCGTGCTCCTCACCCAGATGAAGATGACCGGGCCCACCGCGCCCGGGGTGATGCGGGACTTCTGGACCTACGCGGCCGGGTTCTGAGCCCTTGCGCCGACCCCGGCCGCCGTCGCCCCCGGTGCGTCAGCCCGTGGGCTGTGTCAGGTCGTAGAACGTGGCGCCGCCGACGGTGACCTCGGTGAAGTTCTCCGTCACCCAGGAGGTGATCAGGGCGGAGGCGCCGGAGGATCCCCCGGGGCCGCCGCCCATGCCGCCGCCCGAGACGAAGTAGTGGATCCTGCCGTCCGCCACGTACCTCCTGAACTGGGCGAGCGTCGGCGACGGGTCGCTCCCGTTGAAGCCGCCGATCGCCATCACCGGTTCCCCGGTCGCGAGTTGGTAGCTCGCGGCGTTCTGCGCTCCGACGGCTGCGGCGACCCAGGTGTAACCGTCCGCGCCCTTCGTCAGGAGCGCCTCGGCCTCGGCGCCGACGGTCGCGCCGTTCAGCAGGCCGCCCCTACCGCCGCCCCGCATTCCCTCGCCGGAACCGGGAAGAGTGCCGGGGCCGGTGCCCGTAGCGCCGGGCGCGGTTCCGCCGTCGGGCGGGGCGGGCATGCCCCCCGGAGCGTTGCCCTGCTGGTTGCCCCCGGCCTGGCCCTGGGGCGCCTGCCTCTGGGCCTGGGGCCGCTGCCCCTGCTGCCCCTGGCCCTGGCCGGGGGGCTGCTGCGCGCCGCCGCGCTGCCCGCCGTCGCCGCCGCCGGGTCCGCCGGGTCCGCCCCGGCCGCCGCCGCCCGGCCCGCCCATGCCGAACCCGCCCGCCGAAGGACCGGCGGTCACGATCGAGCCCTGGTGACCGCTGTTCAGGGTGGAGACGGTGTACGCCGCCGGCCCCGCCAGCGACGCCGCGCAGCTCAGCCCCACCGCGACCGCCGCCAGAACCCGCCCGCCGAACCGGCCCACGACCAGCAGCCCGAGCGCACCGGTCAGCCCTGATGCCAAGACCGCCCACCGCAGCCACGGCAGGTATTCCGGCGTACGGCCCAGCAGGACGAACGCCCAGCCGGCCGTCACCCCGACCGCGCCCGCGAGCACCGCACGCGGCCACCACGCGCCCCGCTCCTCCCACAGCACCGTGACGCCCATGGCGACGAGCGCCGCGATGTACGGGGCGAGGGCCACCGTGTAGTACTGGTGGAAGATCCCGGCCATGAAGCTGAACACGGCCGCGGTCATGACCAGCGCCCCGCCCCAGGCGACGAACGCCGCCCGCGCGGAGTCCGTCCGCGCCGCCTTCCGGGTCAGCCAGAGACCGGCCACCAGCAGGATCAGCGCGGCGGGCAGCAGCCACGCGATCTGACCGCCCACCTCGGCGTTGAACATCCGCCCGATGCCGGTCTCGCCCCAGCCACCGCCCCCGCGGCCACCGCCGCCCCCGCCGACGCTTCCGGTCTCCTCGCCGTTGATGCGGCCGAGCCCGTTGTAGCCGAAGGTGAGCTCCAGGAACGAGTTGTTCTGCGAGCCGCCGACGTACGGCCGCGAGGACTCCGGCATCAGCTCCACGATCGCGACCCACCAGCCACCGGCGACGACCGTCGTCAGCGCGGACAGGGCGAGCTGGCCGAGCCTCTTCCGTACGGGGACCGGGGCGCACACCGCGTACAGCACGGCCAGCGGCGGCAGGATCAGGAACGCCTGGAGGGTCTTCGTCAGGAACGCGAACCCGACCGCCGTCCCCGCCCACAGCAGCCACGCCGTCCGCCCCCGCTCCAGGGCCCGCAGCACGCACCACACGGTGACCGTCATCAGCAGGGCCAGCAGCGCGTCCGGGTTGTTGAAGCGGAACATCAGCGCCGCGACGGGGGTCAGCGCGAACACGCCCACCGCGAGGAGCCCGGCGACCGGCCCGAAACGACGGCGTACGGCGGTGTTCAGCACGGCCCCCGTGGCGACCGCCATCAGCACCTGAGGGGCCAGGATCGCCCAGGAGCCGAGCCCGAACAGCCGCACCGACAGGGCCATCGGCCAGAGCGCGGCGGGCGGCTTGTCGACGGTGATGGCGTTCGCCGCGTCCAGCGACCCGAAGAAGAGGGCCTTCCAGCTTTGGCTGCCCGCCTGGACGGCGGCGGAGTAGAAGGAGTTGGCGTAACCGGAGGCGCTGAGGTTGTAGAAGTAGGCGAGGCCGACGGCGAGCAGCAGCCCGTACAGCGCGGGGCGCGCCCAGCGGGGGTCTTCCCTCCCGGTCGGCGGCGCGGCGACGGGGGTCGCGGGGGCGGCGGTCGTGGTCATCGGACGTCCTCGGGTTCGGGGCAGGCGCGGGCCGGGAAGACCCAGGCGCGCAGGAGCAGGAAGCGCAGCACGGTGGCCGCGAGGTTGGCGGTGATCAGCACGGCCAGCTCCGTGCCGTGCGAGGCCGATCCGGAGGCCGCACCGAGCGCCGCGAGCGAGCCGCTGGTCAGTGCGAGGCCGATCGCGAACACGACCAGGCCCTGGGCCTGATGGCGGACGGCCCCGCTCCGGCCGCGCACGCCGAAGGTGAGACGGCGGTTGGCGGCGGTGTTGGCGACGGCGGAGAGAAGCAGCGCGCCGCCGTTGGCGAGCTGCGGGCCGACGCCGAGCCGGAAGAGGGAGTAGAGCGCGAGGTAGAACAGCGTCGACAGCGCGCCCACGACGCAGAACCCGACGAGCTGGCGGGCCAGTCCGCGCTCCACCCCGGTCACCGCCCGGTCGCGCGGATCGTCCCCGAAGGGCCGGGCCAGCCGGTCCAGCGGCAGCGCGCCGACGGCCAGCGCCCGTCCCACCCGCCACACCCCTTTCAGGTCCTCGGTGGCCGTCCGCACGATGTGGACGCTCGATTCGGGGTCGTCGATCCAGTCGACGGGCACCTCGTGGATGCGCAGCCCGGCCCGTTCGGCCAGCACCAGGAGCTCGGTGTCGAAGAACCAGCCGCTGTCCTCCACCATCGGCAGCAGCCGCTCGGCGACCTCGCGCCGGATCGCCTTGAACCCGCACTGGGCGTCGCTGAACCCGGCGGCCAGCGAGGAGCGCAGGATCAGGTTGTAGGCGCGCGAGACGAACTCCCGCTTCGGCCCCCGCACCACCCGCGAACTCCGGTCCAGCCGGGAGCCGATGGCCAGGTCGGAGTGGCCGGAGATCAGCGGGGCGACCAGCGGGAGGAGGGCGTTGAGGTCGGTGGAGAGGTCGACGTCCATATAGGCGAGGACCGGGGCGTCGGAGGCCGACCACACCGTCCGCAGGGCCCGACCGCGCCCCTTCTCCTCCAGCCGCGCGTACCGCACCCCGGGCAGCTCGGCGGCGAGCGCGGCGGCCACGGCCGGGGTGGCGTCGGTGCTGGCGTTGTCGGCGACGGTGATGCGGAAGGGGTACGGGAAGGTCCGCGCGAGATGGCCGTGGAGGCGGACCACGCAGGGGCGGAGGTCCTTCTCCTCGTTGTACACGGGGACGACGACGTCGAGCACCGGCACGGCGGCTGCCGTGGCGACCGGCTGCCGGGCCGGAAGGTGCTCCCGGCCCGGGAGCCGATGGTCGGCCCCGCCGTCCCCGCCGTGCCTGCTGCTACTGCGGCGGCCGGTCGTTCCGGGGCCGCTCCGGAGGCTGCTGTCGGTGGTCATGCTCCGACACTCGCCAACCGCGCTGTCACACCGGTGTGGTGAGCCTGTCCCCGACCTGTGAGTCCACGCGGACCACGTCGTGGCCCGCCGGTTTTCCGTCCGCCGAGACGCAGTCCGCCGGTACGCGGCCCGTCGGCAGCTCGACCGCGAACACCGTGCGGCCCGGCGCGGACTCCACCCGTACGTGCCCGCCGTGCGCGGAGACGACGGCCTGCACGATGGCGAGGCCGAGCCCGGTGGAACCGGTCGCTCCGCCGCCGTCGGCGCCCCGCGCCCGGGAGGCGTCCCCGCGCGCGAACCGTTCGAAGACGTGCGGCAGCAGCTCCGCCGGGATGCCGGGCCCGTCGTCGCCCACCTCCACCGTGACCGGCCCCCCGGCGCGCGCCGGAGGCCTGACCGCCACGGTGACGGTGGTCCCCGGCGGAGTGTGGGTGCGGGCGTTGGCCAGCAGGTTGACCAGGACCTGCTGGAACCGGTCGGGATCGGCGCGTACGGTCACGGGCTCGGCGTCCTCGGGCAGTTCGAGCCGCCAGCGGTGCCGGGTCTCCCGGTCCTGCGGCCCCCGGTCCACCGCCCGGGCGTCGCTCACCGCGTCCACGACCAGCGGCAGCAGATCCGTGGTGCCGTACGAGAGCGGGCGCCCGGCGTCCAGCCGGGCCAGCAGCAGCAGATCCTCCACCAGTCCCGTCATCCGGTCCGCCTCCGACTCGATCCGCCCCAGCGCGTGGCGGGTGACGGGGCCGGGCTCCGGGCCCGCCGTCTCCCCGGCGGCCCGCCGGGTCAGCTCGGCGTAGCCCCGGATCGAGGCCAGCGGGGTGCGCAGCTCATGGCTGGCGTCCGCGACGAACTGCCGGACCCGCGTCTCGCTCTCCTGGCGGGCGGCGAGTGCCGAACCGACGTGCCCGAGCATCCGGTTGAGCGCCGCGCCCACCTGCCCGACCTCGGTGCGCGGGTCGGCCTCGGCGCCCGGCACCCGCTCCAGGAGCGCCACCTCGCCGCTGTGCAGGGGGAGTTCGGAGACCCGGGTGGCCGTGGCGGCGACCCGGCGCAACGGCCGCAGGGCGACCCCGACGAGCACCGTGCCCGCGATCGACGCGGCCAGCAGCCCGGCGGCGGTGACACAGACCTCGACGACGATCAGGGTGGTCAGCGCACCGCTCACCTCGGCACTGGGGATGCCCACCAGGACCGTGTACCCCTCGGCGGTGCTCGCGGCCTCCACGCGATAGCCGCCGAGCCCCGGAAGATCGACGCTCCGGGCCCCCTCGCCGGTGGCCGGAGCGGCCGATTCCAGGGCGCTCCGCTGCTCGCCGGTCAGCGGCTTCGCGCTCTCCTGGGCGCGCAGCCCGCTGTCCACGACGACCTTCGACGCGGTGACGTCCCCGTCCTCGCCGAGAAGGGCCCCGAACGTGCCGAGCGGCTGCCCGCCCCCGCCGACGAAGCCGAGCGGCCCCGCCTCGCGCAACGCCTGCGGCACCGGGCCCGGCGGGCGCTGGGCCCGCTCGGCGACGGAGCGCAACTGGTCGTCGAGCTTGCCGTACATGTAGCTGTGGAAGGCGATCGCGGTGACGGACCCGATGACGGCGGCGACGACGGCGATCAGCGAGACCGCCGACACGACGAGCCGGGTCCGCAGCGTCCAGGGCCGGCGCGGCGCCCTCATGGCGGGGCCCCTACTCACCGGGCTTGATCAGATACCCCGCGCCGCGCCGGGTGTGGATCATCGGCGTGCGCCCGGCGTCGATCTTCTTGCGCAGATAGGAGATGTAGAGCTCGACGACGTTGGCCTGGCCGCCGAAGTCGTAGTTCCAGACCCGGTCGAGGATCTGCGCCTTGCTGAGCACCCGGCGCGGATTGCGCATCAGGAAGCGCAGCAGCTCGAACTCGGTGGCGGTGACGTGGATCGCGTCCCCGCCCCGGCTCACCTCGTGGCTGTCCTCGTCGAGCACCAGGTCCCCGACGGTGAGCGTGGACTCGGCGCGGCCGGCGGCGACGGCCGAGCCCGAGCGGCGGATGAGCCCGCGCAGCCGGGCCACGACCTCCTCCAGGCTGAACGGCTTCGTCACATAGTCGTCGCCGCCCGCCGTGAGCCCGGCGATGCGGTCCTCCACGGCGTCCCGGGCGGTCAGGAAGAGGACCGGCACATCGTCGTACTCACGGCGCAGCCGGCCCAGCACGGACAGCCCGTCCATGTCCGGGAGCATCACGTCCAGGACCACGGCGTCCGGGCGGAAGTCCCGCGCGGCCCGGACCGCACCGGCCCCGTCACCGGCGCTGCGCACCTCCCACCCCTCGTACCGCAGGGCCATCGAGAGCAGCTCGGCGAGCGGAGCCTCGTCGTCCACGACCAGGACCCGCACGGGGGTACGGTCCGGCCTGAGCAGTTCGGTACGCCCCTGGGGCGAGGTCGTCGTCGTCATGGGCACCACTCTGTGAGGCACCCGTGAGAGAACCCTGACCCGTTCCTGTGAATTTCCTGAGAAAGCGGCACGCGTGCGGACACGACAGGACCTAGGAGCCGTCCGCGGGGAACAACGCGGCGGCGTTCCCATGGCAGACCGCCCGCAACCACGCGTCCCCCAGCCCGAGCCGTTCCAGCGCCTCGAGCTGATGGACGTACGGGTAGGGGATGTTCGGGAAGTCGGTCCCGAGCAGCACGCGGTCCCCGAGGTCGGCGAGCCGCCCCCGCTCCGCCGCCGGGAAGGGGCTGAACCCCTCGCTGAAGTCGGTGAACGCCATCGTCGTGTCGAGCCGGACCTCCGGATACGCCGCCGCCAGCGCCAGGAACTCCGCGTACTCCGGCATCCCCATGTGCGCGACGACCAGCCGCAGCCGGGGGTGGCGCGCCAGCAGCCGGCCGATCGGCTCCGGCCCGGTGTGCGCGCCCGGCGCGGGCCCCGACCCGCAGTGCGTGACCACCGGGATCCCGGCCTCCGCGAGCAGCCCCCATGCCGGCTCCAGGAGCGGGTCGTTGGGGTCGTACGCGCCGACCTGGAGGTGCGCCTTGAAGACCCGCGCCCCCGCCTCGACGGCCTCCTTGACGTACACCTCGACGCCCTCCTCCGGGAAGAGGGTCGCGGTGTGCAGGCAGTCGGGCGTGCGGGCGGCGAAGCCGGCGGCCCAGCCGTTCAGCCAGCTCGCCATGCCCGGCTTGTGCGGGTAGACCATGGAGGTGAAGCGCCGCACCCCGAACGACCGCAGCAGCTCCAGCCGCCGCTCCTCCTCGTAGCGGTAGGTGATCGGCCACTCCAGGCCGGTGAGCGGTCCGGCGGCGTCGAAGTAGGCCCACACCTTGCGCAGGACCCGTTCCGGCATGAAATGGGTGTGCACATCGATGATTCCGGGCAGCCCGAGCCGTTCCCAGAACCGCACCACGTCATCGCTCTCCGGCCCCACGGACGCGCTCCCTCGGTCGACGGTCAGAACAACCCACCCTGCACACCGCCGGAGCCGATGTCGATGAGGGGGACACGTACACCACTCTCCGCCACGGCGGGCGCGGTCTCCGCGGCGCCGGTCCCTTCGGCCGCGGTCCCCTCGGCCGCATCCGCGGGGACGGCCTTCGCGGGAACGGCCTCTGCCGGGACGGCGGCGAGGTCCCACCCGGTGATCAGCCGCGTGTCCAGAACGACCACGCCCACGCCGTCCACCGCCAGGTGCAGATCGGGCCCCGCCGCCGCGACCAGCCGCCCCGCGACGACGCCCCCGTCCACCAGCTCCCGCACCGCCCGCACCGGAGCGGGGGCCCGGTCCAGCCCGAACAGGGCGACCTGATCGACGACTTCGAGGGGCAGCCGCTCCAACGACTCGGGCCAGCCGCGCCCTTCGAGCCGCTCCGCCCGCCCGTACAGCTCCGCCACCTCGGCGGCCCGCTCCTCGCGCCCCGGAAGCCGCCCGCGCACGGCCCGCTTCCCGGCGTACGGGATCCGGTCGGGCACTCCGAGGGCCGCCCGGAGCACCTCCTCGGTCCGCCGGGCCGCCATGAGGGGCCCGCGTCCCAGCCAGCTGAAGGCCACGGCCCCCTGTTCGCGCAGCCGGGCCGCCCCGCGCTCCTCACCGGTGATCCCGACCTTGACCATGCCGGGCCCGAACCACGCGAGGTAGACGCGGTACGTCCGGGGGTCGTCCGCCATCGTGTCGGCGGCCACCGAGTGCGCCCGGTCCAGCCGCGCGCACTCGGCGCACCGCCCACCGGTGGAACGCCCCGGCACCACCGCGCCCAGCGGGCACACGTTCCCCCGGGCGCCCTTGCAGTGCCGCTCCCCGAGGGCCCGGAAGCCGAGGCCGCCCCCGTACGCGAGCACGCTCACCCGCCGGTCGCCGCCCCTGCTCCACCCCAGCTCGGGCGCCTGCCCGGGCCACCGCACCCCGGCGCACCACCACCCACCGGACACCCGGACCCCGCTCTCTCCTCCACCGGCATCGGATCACCGGTCGCATCGGTCCGGCGATGCTACGCGTAGCCTCCGACACCCTCGATCCGCCGCCTCATCGCGGCCATCCGGCGCTCGAACCGCCGGTTGAGCCAGATGATCCAGCCCATGAACCCCACGCCGAAGCCGAGGCCCCACAGCCCGATCGGCACATTGCCCGCGGCGAACCAGAGGACCGGCATCCCGAGGAAAAGCAGCCCGAGGAAGGGCAGGGCCCACCACCGGTTGCGCCGCAGCTTCTCCTCCCGCCGCCGGATCAGCCGGACCATGGCCGCCTGTTCGGCCGGGTCGTCGGGCAGTTCGCCGTTCCTCGCGATGCGCCGCTCCAGCTCCGGCACCCGGGCCGCCTCGGTACCCACGGCACGCGCGTCCCGCCGCCGGCGCCACATCAGGATCGACGTCATCAGACCCGCGTACACGAACCCGCCGACGAGGATGCCCGGCCACCCCGACCACCCGTAGAAGGCCAGCTGGATGCCGACCCACACCACCAGCACCAGCAGCCCCATCGCCCACCACCGGTCCTGCCAACGATCTTCCCGCCCGTGCTGCTCCTTCGATCTCATCGTCGACCTCCGAGAGGAACGCGTCCGTCACGCCCCGTACCACGTCGGCTACCCCGCCATCGGCCCTCCGAACGACCGCCGCGGCGGGCCGTTATGATCCGGCCCATGGCGCTGACCGGGGACCAGGTGGATCTGTTCGAGGCTTCCATGCCCCGGCTGAAGGCCATCGCCTACCGCCTCCTCGGCTCCGCGAGCGATGCCGAGGACGCCGTCCAGGACACCTTTCTGCGCTGGCAGTCCGCCGACGCCGACCGCGTCGAGGTCCCCGAGGCCTGGCTGACGAAGGTCCTCACCAACCTCTGCCTCAACCAGCTCACCTCGGCGCGCGCCCGGCGCGAGACCTATGTGGGCCAGTGGCTGCCCGAACCGCTGCTCGCCGGGGACCCGATGCTCGGCCCCGCCGACACCGTCGAGCAGCGCGAATCGGTCTCGTACGCGGTCCTCGCCCTCATGGAACGCCTCTCCCCCAACGAGCGGGTGGCGTACGTGCTGCGGGAGGCGTTCGCGTATCCGCACGGGAGGATCGCCGAGATCCTCGACACCACGGAGTCCGCGAGCCAGCAGCTGTACCACCGCGCCAAGAAGCACATCGCGGACGGCCGGACCCGGACCGAGATCGACGAGGCCGCCGCCCGGCGGATCGTCGAGGAGTTCCTCACGGCCGCCACCAGTGGCCGGACCGAACCGCTCGTCCGGTTGCTCACCGCGGACGCGGTCGCGATCGGCGACGGCGGCGGGAAGGTGCCGGCCCGCGCCAAGCCGTTCGAGGGCGCGGCGGCCGTCGCGACGTTCATGCGGAGCCTGTTCACCCCCAACCAGGCCGCCCGCAGACTCCTCGGCGGCACGGCGGAGGTCCACGTCTCGTACGCCAACGGGCTGCCCGCACTCGTGATCACCGTCGACGGCCGGGTCATCGGCGTCATGTGCCTGGAGATCACGGCGGACGGCATCGCCGCGTTCCGCAACCAGGCCAACCCCGACAAGCTCGACCGCGCGACGCGTCAGTGGGCGGCGACCGACCACGGAGAACCGACCCTCCGCATCCACTGAGCCATGTGACGCACGTCACAGCTTCCACCTGTCAGGAATCGCCGGGCTGCCCTGTTCAAGGGGCGAAACCGCGCGAGACAGGAGCGAAGGACATGCAGCAGAACATCCAGCGGCACCGCGTCGTCGTCATCGGAGCGGGCTACACCGGAGCGAGCGCCGCCGGCCGCCTCGCCCGGCGACTGCGAAGCGAGGACGTCTCCATCACCCTCGTCAACGCCGAACCGGACTTCGTCGAGCGCGTCCGGATGCACCAGCTCGCGGTGGGCCAGGACCTCCGCCCCCGCCCCTTCCACCGGATGTTCGCCGGCACGGGCGTCCGGCTGAAGCTCGCGAAGGTCACCGGGATCGACGTCGACCGCGGAACGGTCTCGGTCACCGACGCGAACGGCGCCGGGCAGCCGGAGGACCTGGAGTACGACACCCTCGTGTACGCCCTCGGCAGCGCCTGGAACACCCGGGGCGTCCCCGGCGCCACGGAGCACGCCCACGAGATCGCCGGCCGCGAGGGAGCCCTGCGCCTGCGCGACCGGCTGGCCGCCCTCGCGCCCGGCAGCCCCGTGACCGTCGTCGGCGGCGGGCTCACCGGCGTGGAGGCCGCGACGGAACTGGCCGAGGCCCGCCCGGACCTCGACGTCTCCCTGGTGGCCCGGGGCGGCCTGGGCGACTGGCTCTCCCCCAAGGGCGCGCGGCACCTGCGGAAGGTCTTCGGCGACCTGCGGATCACCGCCCACGAACACACCGCCGTCACCGCCGTGGAGGCCGACCGCGTCATCACCGCCGCGGGCGACATCCCGGCCGCGGTCACCGTCTGGACGACGGGCTTCGCGGTCCACCCCATCGCCCGGGCCACGGCCCTGGAGACCACCGACGACGGCCGGATCCCGGTCGACGGCACGATGCGCTCGACCTCGCACCAGGACGTGTACGCCATCGGCGACGCGGCCCTGGTCGCGGGCCCCGGCGGCAAACCGCTGCGCATGTCGTGCGCCTCGGGCGTCCCCACCGCCTGGCAGGCCGCCGACGCCATCGCGGCCCGCCTCACCGGCGGCAAGCTCCCGACCACCGCGCCCCGCTACTTCAACCAGTGCGTCTCGCTGGGCCGCAAGGAGGGCCTGATCCAGTACGTCACGGCCGACGACCGAGCCGTCAGCGCCGCCCTGACCGGCCGGGTGGCCGCGCTCTACAAGGAACTGGTCTGCAAGGGAGCGGCCTGGGGCGTCGCCAACCCCACCATGGGCCTGCCGACCCGCCGCCGCCGCGTCACCGCGCAACGGGCCGGGGCCACCGCTCCAGCCGCCTGAGGTTCCGTCCCGGGACCGCCCTGAGCCGCTCCACGCCCTCGGGGCCCTGGGCGCCCCTCCGGCAGACCACCAGCGCGCCGAACAGCACGGGCGCCGACAGACCGACGACCACCCCGAAGACCGCCGGAGCACCGACGGACGCCACCGGCACCGCGAACGCCTGGAAGGGCCCCACCCCGGTCCGCAACGCCCAGGCACGCAGGGCCTCTTCGAATTCGTCGGCGGTCACCTGTAGTCGAACTCCACGCCGTCCCCGCCCTTGGCCGCCATGGCCGGGATCCCGGCGAGGGACGGCGAACGCCCACGCCGCCACCCACACACGCTGAAGGGGCCGGAACACCGAGCGAGAACGCGAAAAGCCCCTGCGTGTGCAAGGGGCGGTTGACGTGGTCGAGGTACCGCGACTGCTGTACTGCTGCCGCGCTACCGCGCCGACTTGGCGACCCTCCCGTTCCGGCGGCCCATCCCGCGGTAGATCACCCAGAGGCTGACCAGCACGAGCACCGCTCCACCGACGGGCCAACCCAGGGAGCCCCCATCGCGGTACTCCAGAACGCCGGTCGCAAGAATAAGGACCGAAACGGACAGACCCACCCAGTCGAGGGCCCTGTCGAATCTCTCGAACACCGAAGGCTGATTCACAGCTCGATCCTGGCCGACGCCCGCGCCCTCCACCAGCCCCGAGCCCACCACGTGTCCGGAGGTTCATCCCCCGTTCACGCCCCGTCCTCGCCCGAACGGCGAAGGCCCCACGACAGCAGCGACACGACCGCCCACGAGCCGCGGCCGACCCCCCATCCAGTTTCGCCGATTCCCTACGCGCCTCTCGACCTGCTGTCAAACTGGAGCCACAGGTCCCGTGGGTAAGGCTTCGCCATTCCAGCGAGCGTGGCCTCGGGGCAGAACTGGGGGGCCAGGCCGTGTCATATCCTGTCGAGCGTCCAAAAGGTAAGGCTCACACCCCGCCGTCCCGCGATATACGGAAGGGCGCCTCCTACTGCCAGAAGTGCGGATTGCGGCTGCCCAGGGACATGCGGGACAGAGTCGGGCCGTGCCCCTGCGTGGACACGAAGTAGACGACCGTCATGGCAGCGATGCCATCGTGAGTTCACATCCCACACCCATCGCAGGTGACCGCCGCTGAACAGGCCTTCTTGGTCGGTGGCGTTCTGCTAGATGAGGTGGAGAAACCTGTAACAACCGGCCCAGCACACATCCGCTCCGGCCCGTCCAACAGCCGACGAAGCCCAGGCTCATTCACCGGAAGACATGAGCATGGTGCTTCTCGTGGGGCATCCCTGACGTGCCCTGTCGCACCCCTGCCCTGTATGCGTCAATGTGACGCGAACTTCTCCGATGCACAGTTGATACGCCAGCAGCTCTGCGATGCTGAAGCCCGATCGAGAGGGGCGGCAGGGATGCAGTGGAAGATCCACGGGGAACGTCCGATCTACGAGAACAACTGGGTGAACCTGTGGCTCACCGACGTCGAGACCCCGGACGGGAACCGCTGGGAGCACCACGTCGTCAAGCTCCGCCACCTGGCCGTGGCCGCCGTCGTCAACGAGCGCCGCGAGATTCTGATGATGTGGCGACACCGCTTCATCACGAACGCCTGGGCGTGGGAACTCCCCATGGGCCTGGTCGAGGAGGGCGAGACGCCCGCAGAAGCGGCGGCCCGTGAGGTGCTGGAGGAGACCGGCTGGCGGCCCGGCCCGATCGCGCCGCTGATCTACGCCGAGCCGGCGAATGGCATCACCGACTCCCAGCACCACATCTTCCGGGCCGACGGGGCGACATACGAGGGGCCACCGACCGAGAAGAACGAGTCGGACCGGATCGAGTGGATCCCGCTGACCGACGTACGGGGCATGATCGACCGTCGCGAGACCGTCAGCAGTGGCTCTCTGGTCGGACTGCTCTACGTCCTCATGGACGAGGCGATCCGCTGAGGACCTGGCCCACCGGGCTGGGGTCTCCCGAGACACGGTCCAGCGGATCGAGCACGCCACGAACAACCCTCGGCTCACTGGCCTGCTCCTGGTAGCCCGCGCGCTGGAGACAGAGCCGGCCGACCTCCTTGAGGAGCGATCCACAGACCCGGGCTCCAAACCGCCCGCAAACGACAGCAGATAGCGGCCCCCGCGCTCGAGAGGCGGGGGCCTGCCTGTACCTAAGCCCTGCTGGGCTGGACGACCAGGTTCGGACTGCGCACCCAAACCTGGTGGCCTCGGGGCGTCACGGTCAGACCGAACTCGCTGGCGTCAGGCCTGCCGGCCTCCTCGTACTCCCGCCAGGCCTGCTCGATCTCCTCCCACAGGAACCCGGGCCCGTACTGCAGGACGTCCTCGCCGGTCCCGGCCATGACGCCCGCTCCGTCCGCGCTGCTGACCCAGACCCGGGCGCCGTCGGCGGTGTCGTGGCCCGATACCCGGACGCCGGGCAGTCGCGCCCCCGCGTACAGGGCGAACCCGAGGTCGAGAATCCGCGCGGGATCCAGGCCCGCGGCACGGGGCCGGCCATTGCCCTCGATCTCGTGGAGGACCGGGCGGTGCGCACGCATCGGCATGTACATCGCCGACCCGCAGAACGGACCGACCGCGGTCCCGTCCTCCTGGACGTGAAGTCGGACCAGAGCGCCCGACCAGAAGTCCCGAGCCACCGGGGCCACGAGGATCCCACCGGGCCGGAGCTGCCGGAGCAGCGTGTACGGGACGTACCGCAGCGCGCACGTGGCGATCAGCCGGTCGACGGGGCCCATTCCGGGGATCTGCTCGGCCCCGTCGCCGACGTGGAGGTGGGGCCGGTACCCGGCCCCAGCGATGGCGTCCGCGGCCTGCTGCGCCAGCCCGGGGTCCACCTCAACGCTGTAGACCTGCTCCTCGCCGAGCCGCTCGCTGAGCAGCGCGGCGACGTACCCGGTGCCGGTGCCGATCTCGAGGACTCGGTGACCGTCCTCGACGCTGAGGAGCCCAAGCATCCGGGCCACCATCGAAGGCTGCGAGTTCGACGACGTCGCGATGCCGGGCCCGTCCTCGGCGCCGTCGTCGAGCTGGGTGACCACCGGCTCGTCGCTGTTCACCCGGGCCAGCCAGTCGGCCCTCCCCACCACCGGCTCGCACCGGTCGGGCAACTGCCGCCAGATGTCCGGCCCGATGAACTGGGAGCGCGGCACGGCCTCCCAGACCTACCGCCAGCGGGCATCGAGTAACCCCCGGTCGGCGAGGTCCTGGACGAGGGCCGGGTACGTGCCAGTCTCCCGCACGGTGCTCACTGCTCGGTGCGCTTCTGCGGACGGCTGCCGTCGGGGGACGGCGCGGGCTGCGGGTCCGGCACCCACGGTTTGTCCGACGGCTGCCCGCCGTGCTTACCGCCGTCGGCCTGTGCGATGTGCGTGGTCATCCTGTCTCCTTCGTGAGAGGGAACGTGGTCGTGCCGGAGCAGGGAGATGCCGTGCTCGGGCAGTGGGCGCCGGTGGCGTCCTCGACGAGGAAGGGGTGCGCGCCGCCTTCGGCACAGCGCGTCGTCACCGTGCGGGCGTCTTGCACTCGGGGCACTCGCAGGCGGGGAACCGGTTCGAGGCCTCGGGCTGTTCGAGGGCCACGGCCTCTGCCTCCTCGCGCACGATCCGGGTGTGGCCCTCTCGGTCCACCTCGTACACCTTCATCGTCATCGCCATGGGCTTCTCCATCGCTGGCGGTTGCCGTCGCCATACGAGAATCGGCCCGGTAGCCCACTTTCGGGATGACCGGCGGGGGTTACCGAGGCGGTAATACACTCGTCGGCGCTCCAGTCAGGCGCCTGCGCGTGCAGAGGATCGCAACGGAAGTCAGAGCCCATGGATGCCGCCGCCCCGGCCTGCTCGCCCCCGACGTGCTCGACAGAGCAGACGTACGGGCAGCACTCGCGGAGCACGACTTCGCCGCCTCCTTCACCCTGTTCAAGAAGTGGGGCGGCCTCTCCCAGAACCGCATCGCCTCCGCCTGCCGGCTCACCCCCGGCAAGGTGTCCACGATCATCAGTGGATCCCAGCGCGTGACGTCCTTCGACGTGGTGTGCCGGATCGCTGACGGCCTCCGCATTCCGGGCGGCCTGCTCGGGCTCGCACCGCGCCCCTGGGAGGGCACGCCCACCGCACCGCACCCGCCAGAGGCTCCAGGTGTCCGGCCGGACGCAGACGAGATCCCGTGGCGGCCTGACGCCACCGTGGACTTGGCCACCCACCTCACCAGGAGTGATCTCGTGATGGACCGCCGTGCCCTCACCCGCGCACTCGCCGGTGCCGCCGTCACCGGCGCCGCCCTCCTCGACAGCCTCGAAGGGTGGCTCGTCCCGGCGGCCACCGTCACCGGGCGGCGCCGGCCGGGGCGTCTCGGCATACGCGAGGTGGAGGAACTGGAAACGACCGCGCGCGCCTTCCGCCAGTGGGACCACCAGTACGGCGGCGGCCTGCGAAGGAAGGCGGTCCTCGGTCAGCTCGCGGAGGTCTCCGGCGCGCTCGACGACCACCAGGCGTCCGCCGTCGCGGACCGCCTGTACCGCGTCATGGCGCAGCTGGCCGGCACCGCGGCGACCATGGCATGGGACTCCGGGCTCCACCGGCGAGCACAGGACTACTACCGCCTCGCGCTCCGCGCCGCCCACGCCGGAGGCGATGTCGTCTTCGGGGCGAACGTCTTGGCCGGGATGGCCCGGCAGATGCTCTACCGAGACCGGGCCGATGACGCGCTCCAGCTGATCCACCTCGCCCAGGAGGGCGCCCGCGACGTGATCGGCCCCCGGGTCCGAGCCATGCTCCACACCCGCGAGGCCTGGGCCTACGCGGCGCAAGGGCGCACCGCCGGGTTCCAGCGGGCGACCGCCAAGGCCGCCGAGGACCTCGCCGCCGCCGGAGCGGACGACGAGCCGTACTGGATCGCCTACTTCGACGAAGCCGAGCTCGCGGGCGTCACCGGGGGGCGGCTTCTGGACCTCGCCCGCACCGACCCGCGCCGCCACGCCGTCCAGGCCGCAAACAGGATCCGTACCGCTCTGGCGACCCGCGGTCCCGAAGCGGGACGCTCCCACGCACTCGACCGCATCGGCCTCGCCGAATGCGCCTTCCTCGCCGGAGACATCCAGGGAGCTGCCGCCGAAACTGCCCTGGCGGTGCAAGCCGCACGGGGCACACAGTCGGGGCGTGTCCGTACACAGCTGGGGCAGCTGTACCCGTACACCGTGGGACACAGCGCCTCGCGTCCGGTGCGCGAGGCGCGCGATAGTATCCGCGACCTGCTGTCGAGCTGAGGAGCCGGGCGCATGACGACACTTGCCGTCACCGGGCACATGGACCTGACCGACGAGACCGTACCTCTGGTCCGGGCCGCGCTGCGCGAGCTGCTCACCGAGCACAGCGACGACTTGACCGGAGTGTCATGCATCGCGGCCGGGTCAGACAGCCTCTTCGCGGAGGAGGTCTCCGCCATCGGTGGCCGCCTCATCGCGGTCATCCCTTCCGAGGACTACCGCGCCGCGAAGGTGAAGCCCGAGCACCAGGCAGTCTTCGACCACCTGGTCGCGGCCGCCACAGAGGTGGTGACGCTGCCGCACGCCACAGCGAACCGATCCGCGTACGAGGCAGCCAATGCCGAGCTGCTGCGCCGAGCCGACCGCCTCGTCGCGGTCTGGGACGGTACGCGCCCGTCGGGCAAGGGCGGCGGCACCGCCGACACCGTCGGGCAGGCCCGGCAAGCCGGTCTTCCCGTAGATGTGGTCTGGCCGGTGGGAGCCGCTCGGCGAGGGTGACTGGTACGCAAGAACTCACCCTGCCCGGTCTCGACGGCCGGGCAGGGGGAGTTGCGGACCATGGGTACTGCCTGCGCGGCCCCTCCGTCCGGTGACGAGGGGGCCAACCCCGCACGCGCGGGGACCACCCCAGGATCGCTGCCCCGGCGTCGCCGTAGTAGGGAACACCCCCGCACGCGCGGGGACCACAGTGTGAAGGTTTTGACGGACCGGCTTACCCGGGGGCCAACCCCGCGCGCGGGAACCACCCACCCCAGATTTTGCGGGGACCCTTCTCCAAGGGACCAACCCCGCGCGCGCGGGGATCACAGTTCCTGACCTGCGACTTTAACGGCCACCAGCCCGAAAATCGGCAACTTCGGTTCACGTGATGTTAGCCGGTGGATCCTACGCCACGGCCCCGGAACGACGAGGATCCCCCGCCGCCGGCCGAAGCCGGGGCGGGGCGTTTCATCGGGCGTCGCGGGCAGCGACCAACTCGGGATCCATCGAACGAGCGGCGTGCCGGCCACGCGGACCTGTCCTTCACGCAGCGGATCCATGTGCACCCTGAACCGCAGTCACTCCGGGCCGGAAGCAAGAAGTTGAACGAACTGCTCGGATGATCGGGCGATCAAGATCAAAAGGGCGTGTGAGAAAAAGTGAGACGAAACGAGGAAGGCCCCGATCCTCCGGGGGAGGATCGGGACCTTGACCTGGTGCTTCTTGTGCACTCGGCAGGATTCGAACCTGCAACCTTCTGATCCGTAGCTCTAGCCGGATCGGTCAGCCACGGCCATACCGGCCGCTACGAGGTCCCGAAGAGACGGCAGCAAGCAGAGGCGGTTTCTGTGGTTGCGGTACCGCGCTGCTGTACACGAGCAGCCCACAATTCTGGCGAGACTCAGTGAACGCCCTCGGACGAAATGGCCTCCTGCGTGGGCTGCGGGATCAACGGATTCTTGGGGATGACGGGGACACCGATCGCCTCCATGACCTTGCGGGCTGCAATCCGCCCCGGAGACCTGGTGGTGGTGATCTTGTCTCCAGTAATGATGTTCCCCTCCCAGATCTGCGCGTTCCGGCGCCAATCAATCTTTGTGGCAAGGTCAAGGTATCGAGCCTTCCGCCACTCCGGGTCCAGGTTCTTCTCGATCTCGAAGGCCACGTGCCCGATGATGACAAGACCAGTCGCGGTCATGTTGATGTAGTGCTTACGGAAGTCCACCACCTGGTTGGCCGGCCCTCCGCTCGTGGGCAGTTCGGCCACTGCATGCCAAGGGTCCATGTGCTGCGTGAGGATGCCGAGCATGGCCAGGGTCCTGCTGACGAAAGCGTCCTGCTTCTCGGTGGTACCGATGGCCTGGAAGCTGCGAGCCGGGATGCTCGCCTCGCTGAGCGCATAGTCCTGAAACAGCAGTTCCTTGACCAGCCCACGCACCTGGTTGAGCAGGAAGATGGCCGATGACAACTTCGACAGGCTCTTGGACGTCTCATCGATGCGTCCCGCGAACAGGGCAGACCCATCCACGATCTTCGTCAGAACTCGGTTCAGGGGCTCACGCGTGTTGTATGCAGCCAGAAGACTTGCCGGAATCTGCTTGGTCTGTGCTGCGTCGGCAAAGTCCTGGTGGATACGGGCAACGTCCGGTTCCACGACGATGACGACAGAGATGCTGTCGCTCGGGAAAGGGGAGTCCGTGTCGATGAGGCTCTCGCTACGCTTGGCGATGGCAGCGAGCCTGTGCTGACCGTCAGTCACAGAGAACTTGGTCTCGTCGCCGATGACGACGAAACCAGCCGTCATGGCAAAGTTTCCTCGCGGGATATGGATGGCCGGGACAGCACGGACGTTCAGCGTGACCGGCGGGAGGATGTAGTCGTTCTCGTTCTCGGTCAGGTACTTAGTGATGGACCTGACGTGGCTAGTGTCAATCGGGCGGTTGGTGGCCGTGCGCGGGTTGCCGCCCTTCACAGCCGCATCGGAAACCACGTGCTTGACGAGGAATGCGTACGAGAAGGCAGTCGTCAGCATGAGGCGCCCCCCCTGCTGGAAGACGACGCAGGTGAAGACGCGGCCCCCCGACGCCGTGGCGGCCTCACTCGCGGCTGCCTGAGCAGCCGTCAGCGAATCGTGCTCTGTGAGTCCGAAGTGTGCGATGGACACGGGATCCCCCTGCGTTGAGGCAAAGTTGAGTGGACATCAGAAACGTACGACAGGCCAACGTATTACGTCAACTTATCCACGTAGAACGCTGCCTGTTGCACGTTTTGATGATGGGCGCCTTACCTGCTTGATCGCTTTAGATCGACTCTCGACTCCTTTTGATCGAAACGGCGCGTTCGCAACAGAACCCACCACTCACCCCGGCTCCCATCCCGTCCGCCTTCGACCCACACGTCGTGGAGCGGTCGTGGTTCAGGGCGTCAAGGTGGAGCGCGCCACTGTACGAACGACCTTGACGCCCTGGGCCGCGACTGCTCGGCTCTGCACGGGTCGAAGGTGGTCGGGATGGGAGCCCCACGACGCTCACCCCGCCCCGGCCGGCACTCGCGAACGGTGCCCCGTCCATCCCGGAGTCTGAGCGCCCCCGCCGGAGGCATCCTTGAAGCCGCGGGCTTGGTTCTCATCTCATGCCTCGGGCCTATCCAGTTGTGGGCGCGCGTCGGCGGCGGCAGCGCCGAGCGGGCCGAAGGCAGGAGCGCGGGCGCAGCCAGAGCCGGGAAGCGCGCCCGGCGGAGCGGAGCGCAGCCGGGTGCCTTGATCGTGAAGCCCAACCTGGCTCCGTTGACGCACGTCTCGTACGAGGGGTACGTGCGGCTCTACATCGCCCCGCAGCTCGGTGCGAAGCGGCTCGACAAGCTGACCGTGCGGGACGTCCGCGAGTGGCTCACCAAGCTCGCGACGCTCTGCCAGTGCTGTGCCCAGGGCAAGGACGCCAAGCGGGACCCCGGTCGGCGGAAGTGCTGCGCGGTCGGGGACTGCTGCGAGTCCTACCCGTCCCGCCGGGTGGTCCAGGGCTCCCGTGATGCCCTGCGGGCCGCGCTGAGCCACGCGGTCACGGAGGAGGAGATCAGCAAGAACTTGGCCTCCCTGGTGAAGGTGCCCAAGCCTCGTCGCCGACGGATCAAGCCGTGGTCCGCTACCGAGGCCAGTCTCTTCCTCGCTGACGCTGCGGCCCGGGATGACCATCTCTTCGCGGCCTGGGTCCTCGTGCTGACGCTCGGGCTGCGCCGCGGGGAGGTCCTGGGACTCACCTGGAAGTCGATCGACTTCGAGACCGGCGAGCTGTACGTGGACCACCAGATCCAGCGGGCCGGGCGCGCGATCCTCCACCGTGAGACCAAGACGGAGGACTCCGACGACTTCCTCCCTCTGCCGGCCGTTTGCCTCAAGGCCCTGCGGATGCGCCGCGCCCAGCAGCTCGGGGACCGGAAAGCCGCCGGAGAGCTGTGGCAGGGCTCGCACGACCTCGTCTTCACGACGAAGTACGGCACCCCGATCGAACCGGGGAACCTCACCCGGATGTTCGCTTTGCGGTCCCGTCGCGCAGGCCTGCGGGTCATCCCGCTCCGGAACACCCGGCACACCACCGGCTCGCTCCTGGTCGTCCTCAAGGTCCACCCGAAGGTCGCCCAGCGGATTCTGCGGCACTCGCAGATCGCCACGACGATGGACGTCTATGCGGACGCGGCCGACGAAGAGGTGCGCGAGGCGATCGGCAAGCTCTCCGACGCGATGGGCGGTACCGGCTGACACGGTTGCTGTACTTCGCTGCTGTACGGGCAACGCGAGAGGCCCCCAGGATTTCTCCTGGGGGCCTCTGGCCTGCTGTGCACTCGGCAGGATTCGAACCTGCAACCTTCTGATCCGTAGGCGTGTGCACTGCCAACGGGGACCCCCGCCAGACCAGCGTTCAGGGACTCATCCACCAAGGTCGTGTGTGTCGCTGTGTCCAGTTGTGCACCGTTGTTGATGTCACCCATTGATGTCAGCCGAGAAGCCTTGGACCTGCGACTTCGCCTCGGAGGCTTGCAGTCTGCGACGTGGCTGGAGGTTGCGCTGACCGTCCAACGGATCGTCCAGTCCTCCACCACATTCATACCAAAGAGCATCGAGACACCTCTGCACAAGAGGTACCGCGTACGCCATGATGGAGGCGGCCCATTGCGCAACCGAACCAACCTTCGAACATCAGGGCCGACGAGTAGAAGGACGCACCATGACCACCATGACTCCTGAGCAGATGGACCTGCTCGCCCTCTGCGCTCTGCGAGTGGAGAGTAAATCAGTCGACTGGAACCTGCTTGCCCGGATCTGCCAGTCACGTGAAGCGCTAGATGTCGTACTAAGCGGAGATCTACCTGAGGATTCCGCGATCGCTCGCCGTAATCGACCGCTCTTGCGCGAAGCACTCACCTCCTTGACCGAGGCGCGTTCGCGGGTTGCATCGGAGTGCGAGGCCGCCGAACGCGCAGGGGCTCGGCTAGTAACAGTCCTTGACCCGGACTACCCGGCAAACCTACGTGTGATCCCGAACCTCCCGCCGTTCCTCTTCTACCTCGGCTACCTCGAAGAGCGTGACGCTCGGTCAGCTGCAGTGGTCGGTACGCGCAATGCTAGCGAGGAAGGATTGCAGCGCGCCGCCCGCATGGCGCGGGGTCTCGTTGAGCACGATGTCGTGGTCTTCAGTGGTCTCGCAAAGGGCGTCGATACCGCCGCTCATACCGCGACCGTGGAAGCTGGCGGCAGAACCGTTGCTGTCATGGGAACGGGAATCGCCAATAAGATTTACCCTGCACAAAATAAGTCTCTCGCTGCGCGCATCGTTGAAAGCGGCGGTGCACTGGTTTCCCAGTTCTGGCCTACATCCAGCGCAGCAACGTGGACCTTCCCACGGAGAAACGTTGTCACATCAGGCTCCACTATGGGCAGCATCGTCGTCGAGGCGTCATCGACGTCCGGAGCGAAGATGCAGGCGCGAATCGCGCACGAGCACGGCAAGCACGTCTTTCTATTGCGGTCTCTGGCTACGAAGGAGCCATGGGCGGCGAAGATGATCGCCGAGCGCAAAGCCGTGGAAGTGACTGAGCTGAGCGACGTTCTTGAGCTTATGGGCGAAGCAACACGCGTACAACAAGCCGGACAGCAACGCCTTCAGCTCACGCTGGCGGGTCTGTGACCCACGCTGCGGACCTACCTCTGCCTCTTGGCTTTCCAAAGTGTCGCACCTGCGCATACGTTCGCACCGGTTCACCCGACGTATGCGCAGAGTGCGCAGGACAAACTCTGCAGCCTCTCGCTGAACACCATTGCGATCTTTGCAGTCAATCCCTGAATTCACTTAATGACGAGTGCCGGAACCCCATTTGCCGCTGGACCCCGAGGCAACGGCATTTCACGCGCGTCGACGCTATCGCAATGTTCGCCGATCCTTTAGAGCAAAAGATCAAGCGTTTTAAATACGATGGATACACCGGCTGGGGGCTAATCTTCGGCCGCCTAATCGTCGGCTGGCTCAATGCCCACGAGGCTGATGTTGAGGACATCGACCTCATTCTTGGTAATCCCACAGCTCCGGACAGAACGCCAGTACGCCACATTGAGGTCATGATGAAATCAGCGTACGCGGAAGACAATCGCGGGCGTTGGCCGATAGCTGACCCCGATAGTCCCGTGCTGATCAAGAAATACGAGACCGACAAGTCGGCCGGCAAGGGTTGGTCTGCGAAAATGGACATTGCACGACAACATGCGGCAGCTTTGCAGCTACGCCAAAGCGTTGAAGGTCAAAGAATTCTGCTTGTGGACGACGTTTTCACTACAGGGGCAACCTTTCATACAGTTGGCAAACGGCTCATTACCGAATGGGGAGCCACTGAGGTGCGCGGCCTGGTCCTTGCGCGAGTGCCATTCGGCCTACCATAGCTCGATACAGGCATCCATTAGAGGACATGCCTTCGCCCTGTACTCAGCCGAATCAAAATTAGATTTCCCTACTCCCAGTATCCCCATCCCTAAACTGCTGTAGCTTAGCTGCAGGGAAAAAATCTTCCTCCAGTCCCCAACCATGCCTCAATTCGAACATTAGATTAATGTTCGACGCAGGAAATATCTTGTTCTCGAAGAGCATTTCCCAGAGCGGCTCGATCGTCAATGCTGCCCCGTAGCCAAGCTCAGGAGCGGCATGGTCCGTAAGCAGGGAGGAGGTAACAACCCCCAGCAACCAACCGTTCTCAGTTAGGACGGGACCTCCACTGAAACCGCCACGCGCCATTGGGGATATGATAAAGAGCGGATTGCGTGATCCCACGTATGGATCAATGATCGTGTTCACCTCACCCCGAACGGCAACTAGCCGTGGATCCGGGGAGGTCGGAATCGGCGGGTACCCGAATGCCACAACCTTCATTAGGACCATAGAGTCGCCAATCCAGTCATTCAGATGCCCCCCGATCTCAATATGATCGACTTTTTTGACATCATCCCGCCCCCAGAAACGCACTCCGCGCATGTAATACTCAAGCGAAAAATCCGTCTTAAGTATGGCGAGATCTACCGTCGAATCAGACGGATATATAATCTCTACAGACTCCAGAGATACAGAACCGTAGCTCGCCGGGATGAGACTCGTTAGCTTTCTGCCTTCAACGACATGACGAGCGGTCACTAGGTATCCATCACCGATATGAAAAGCTGTCCCTATCCCAAGCTCTCCGTCTTCACCCTGCGTTTCAACGCACAGGAGACAGGGCGAATACAGACTGTAGAAACCTAGTTGTGGGGTAGTCATAGCGGCATTCTAGCGACGCACGGGCTCTCCCGGAGTTCTTTTAGCGAACTAAGCGTGGTCGCACGAACGGTCACCTTCCTCGCCGGTTCCAAGCTAGGATCACCCAGCACGACAGCCTCAGTGGGCCCCTGCCCCGGCCGGCTTGATGGCGTGGGCCTCCTGCTTGCGACTCTCCACGCCCAATAATCGGTGTCACGGGACAGCAGCGTCCGGATCCACTTTTCCGCATTCAGGTCACCACTGGCAGAACGCTACGGCGGCGTCATCACCAGACTTGTAGCGAGGCCATCGGCGTCCTGTCGGGTCCGTCGCTTCAACATCGCGCACTCTTTCGATGAGTGCGCTGGGCCCCCCTGCCCGCAACAACTCAAAGGTGTCGGCCCAAGTCGCCATCTTGTACTCGGTAATGAGCCTCGACACTCCGTCGGACATCACTGCAGCCGCGCTTACGTCCGCTAGAGCCGTAGTACCCGTCAAAGCGTATTCCGCCACATCCTGGTCTGCTGCCGCAACCCAATAGCCTTCCGGCGTGTTACGTACCTGACGCTGGGCAATCACGAGTTCTTGTAGCGCCTTTTTGTGCTCTGGCGTGTACGTCTCATGACGTTCGACTTCGGTCCTCAACTCCGGCAGGATCACATCTACCCGAAGGTCGGTAATTACTGAGTATCCCGAGACACCTTCAAATACGATGGGTGAGTCGGCGAGAACCAGATGATCAAATGCGTCCGATCTCTGCCTTAGAATTGCAACCGTGGCGGAAGGTGTACCTGGGTTCTGGAGGTCGCATTGAGGATGCATTCCTGCTACTCCTTCAATAGCGTCAGCCAAGCCATCAGAGAGCGAGCGCTGCGAATCCGCGAGCTTCGCGAGCAGATGTCCGCCGAGCTGGGCCACGTACCAGGGAACGCCGTGTTGGCATCCTGTGGAAAGCCCCACTGTACTGAGTCCGTCCAGCACGACGGCGAGCGTGGGCGATCCGGCTACCCAATCCTCGTTCGGGTTCGCCCCACCGGGGCGAGTGTCCAGACAGATTCGCATGTTCATCCCTCATGTCGGTACAACGGCGTGACGCGGCGGCTCTCCAACACGGCGAGCGTGTCGGGGTCGTAACGGCAGGAGATGAGCGTCGAGAACCGCTTGGTCCGGACCTCCCTGTACAGCTCAGCAAGGTTGTTTTCCAGGTAGTGCACGACACCGTTCGCGCCTATGGCGTGGACGCCCGCGATGTAGAGGAACGTGCCCCGCCCGTCCAACCGCGGAAGTCGCCCCAGATAGCCCAAGTCGCCCGGCGAGCCGTCCTCGTCCAGGGGCGAGCGGTACTCCTTTCCTGCCTTCCGGTCGAGTAGGTGCCACGCCCGATCCTTCTCAAACCGCAGGTTGTCGTCCCCCTCAAGCACCTGGGCAACGATGGGTGACAGGCGCGGGCCGCAAACGACGACATGGTTGTCCCGATTGAGGTTGACGATCCCCGTCGTCGGGATCACCTCGTACTCCGCTTCCAGCTTCATGCCACCCAGCAACTTGCGCAGGTGCTCGAAGTTGTCGAGGTCTTCCCTGGTCACAACCTCACTGGGGTTCTGGTCAGGCCCCTTGCCAGCTTCGTACTTGCCGCCAAGCGAGACCGTTACCTGCCCGGTGCCGAAGAACGCTCGCTCGGGAGGCGGGCCGGCAGAGGCTAGTTGACCAACCCGCCCACGGCTGACCCCGAGTTTCGTAGCGATCTCAGCCTGAGTCATGCCCGAAGCCTGCGCTTCCTCGATGGCTTCACGCCGGACCCGGGACAGCTCCAAAACCCAGCCTTGATACGTCGCCATCAGGTCGATTGCAGCTTTGGCCCTGTCGACCGGTGCCGCGATTTCCGTGACTCGCTTCATGTCATCGTGCACGGCTCTCCAATGCTCGCCTAGGGGGGCTAACGAACCGTACCGCAAGAGGGGGTTGCGCGCAGCCCGCGGTTTGCCTACGGTACCTAACAAGCAACACGGCAACCCCCCCTAAGCAAGGTCGAAAGGGGACCCGTGAAGCGTTTCTTACCTGCAAGAACGCAACGCACGGGCCCGTGAGGGCCATGAGTACCTGCTTTGGCAGGGGCGAGGGACCCGGACCCCTTGGCAGTCCGGAGGGCTTAGACCGAAAGGTCATGTCTCCATACGCCTTCGCCGGGACTCCGCTCTACCTAAAACGGGAGCGGCCCCGAAGGAGACATCTGCACGATCACAACTTCCGCAGCTCATCGGCTGTGGGCCGGCTGCCTCCGCTGCTCGTCTCGTACGAGCAGCGCTGAGGGGAGCCGGAGATCCGACTTCAACGGCGCGCGGCCCCGGTGCTGGAACACCGGGGCCGCTGTTCGGGCCGTTCACTCCCTGAGAGGAACCACGACCCATGAAGCACATCGGTGCTGTTCAGGCGGTTGTTACCGCCGACCTTTCCGACCGCGAGCCCACGGCCGCGGAGCTGGACCTGATCGAGCAGGAAATGCCCGTGATCCGGGCGGAAATCGAGTTGCTGGACGCGCAGATCATCGCGCTGGACCACACGCCCAACGAGCTGGACGCACGACGGATCCGCCGGGCGAGCCGCAAGGTACTGGCCGCCCGCCTCGCAGCGGCCAACCTGACCGTGATGCGCATCCCCGGAGCGTCCGCATGAGCGCCCCCACCACGCTGGCCGCCGCGCATGCGGAGGTGAAGGCGGAGATCGTGCGGACCGACACGAAAACCGGTCTGCTGCTGGCGTTCGTCGGCGCGGTCCTCGCCGGATCATGGACCGTCGCCAAGGACGTCCCCCTGACCGCCCCCGCCTACGTCGCGGGCGCCTTCGGGCTGGCGCTGCTGGTCGTGGCGGCTGGTCTGCTGCTGCGGTCGGTGCGGCCGAACCTGCGCGGCGGACACGGCTTCCCCCTGTGGGCGACCCTGACCGCCGACCAGATCACCGCCACCCTTACCACCGACCAGGCGGCGGCGGTGGCGAACCTCTCGCGCATCGCCATGGCCAAGTACACCGGCCTGCGCCGCGCCATCGACCTGACCTTGGCCGGCGGGGCGCTGCTCATCCTGGCCGCGCTGCTCGCCCTCGGGGGTGCGGTGTGAGCGGGTTGGAGGGGGCGCGGGAGTTCACCGCGCAGATGTCCATCCGTACCGGTCACTGGCGTCTGTACGTGGTGCTGCCGAACAGGATCGAGGTGTGGCCGGCATACCTGTTCGGGCGCGCGATCCCGACGTTCACCGACCGTACGGACGCGCTCAGCGTGCTCGGCTTCGAGCCGGTACCGGGCGCCGAATGGGAGTGGACCGAGGACAGCGAGATCCACGACGACCCCACCTCCGCGGCCGTGCTGATCGCTGCGATCCGGGTGCGTTCACAGTCGGGGGTGAGCGTATGAACGCCGTTCACATCCGTTCAGCCGAGCGTGCGCTGTCGGTAGGCACGTGGCTGATCGTGGCGGGCGCCATGCTCTACTCGATCCTCACCGTCACCCCGCTCGCCGCCGCGCACACCCCCGACAAGTGGGACTGGACCGCCCCCATCCTCCCCCTCGTGGTGGATGCGGCGGTGGTCATCGTGGTCCGCCTGGACGCGGTCCTCGCGAGGCTTGGGGGCAACGGTGGGCGGTGGCCCATCGCGCTGCGGTGGATGACCGGCTGCATGACCCTCGCCCTGAACGTCGCGGACTCCGCACTGAAGAACGACCTGGTGGGCGTGGCCGTGCATGCGGTCGCGCCACTGCTGCTGATCGTCACGGCAGAGACCGGCCTCGCCTACCGGCGGGCCATCACCGCCGCCGTGATGGAGCTGGAGGCCAAGCAGCACGCCGAGCGCGAAGCCCATGAACGCACCGCCATCGAGCGGCGCGAGGAGAGCGCCCGACGGGCCCGCGAGGAGCGCGAGCACGCCGCCGCGCTGGTGCGTGAGCAGCGTGAGCACGAAGCGCGCATGGTCCGTGAACAGGCCGAGCGGGAGGCCGCTCTACGGCGCGAGGAACGCGAGCGCGAGCAAGCTCGGGAGGACGCTGAGCGGGCCGAGCGTGAACAGCGCGAGCGGGAGCGTGAACAGTCCCGGCGCGAGCGTGAACGCCGTGAACGCGAGGCCGCCGAACGCGCCGAGCGCGAGCAGCGGGAGCGTGCCGAGCGGGAGCGCCGTGAACGGCAGGAGCGGGAGGAGCGGGCCGCGCGTGAACGCGCCGCGCTGCTGTCCGCCGGTCCGGCCACGGACAAGCTGCCCGAGGACGACGCGCGCGCCATCGTGGCCGCCGCCCGCGCGGAGGGCATGTCGGTGCGCACCGCCGCGGAGCTGTGCGGCTGGTCGGTGGGCTGGGTCTCCACCCGGTACGCCGAACTGCGCGGCCCCGTCAACGGCACCTCGGTTGATCTCGCCGGTACGGGCCGCTGATGACCACCGTCCCGGTCGGTGGCTCGCTGCCGGTGTACCGGTGGCGCCTGGCCTCTGAGGGTCTGGCTACCCGGCGGCAGCTCCGTGCGTTGGGGCTGCGTCCGGGTGGTCAGGACGTGGTCGCTGAACTCCAGCGGCCCCGCCGACGGCGGGGCCCGCTGGTCGCCTACCTCTACCGCCTCGACCTGGCCAAGCCGGTCCGGCCGATGACCCCCGGCCGGTGGGCAGCTCTCGCCAGGGCCAACCGCGCCCGGCGGATCTGTCCCGCCTGCCGGCGTGATGCCGGATACGTCATCCCCACCTCGCTCGGTGCCTGCGTTCCCTGCACCGACACCCCGCCTGACCTCAGGAAGGAGTCCTGATGGCCCACCGTGACCCGCCGGGAATCATCGCCCCGCACATCCCCGCCGACGCCTACCGCCGCGCCGAAGCCACCGGGCAGCCGGTCGTCATCGTCGTGCACACCACCGACCAGAGCGGGCGCCCGCTGCACCACTACCTGTTCCCGATCGTCATCGCGGGCGCGGGGGTGGCGGGGGTGTTCGGTCTGGTGGCCGCGTTCCTCGCGCTGCTCGACTTCGCCGCACAGACCGCCACTGCGGTGGGCGGCGCCGCCGGGACGCTCGGCATCGGCGGCATCACCCTGCGCCTGGCTCGCCCCAAGGACTGAACGAAATGGCCCCCGCTCGCCCTCGAAGAAAAGGGAGCCACAGGCGGCCCGCAGGACGCCCGGCCCCCTCTCCGTGTGGGGCGAGACCCCCGGGCCCGCGAACGGCCGTTCAGGGCCCCGCGCAGAGGTTGCACAGCCTGATTTTCCGCCGCCCTACGCGCGCGTGCGCGTAGGGCCCCCACCCCTCCCACGGCTCAACTCTGCAACTTCGCAGGTCAGAAGTGGTTGCAGGGGTTCAACCGGTGCTGTCGATGCAACCGACAGCACTGCCCTGTGCAACTTGGTCGGGCCGGTGACGCCATGCGACGGCGCACCGGCCCTCATCCACGGTCTTGGAGGACCCTCACGTGGACTGGAAGCAAGCATGGTCGACCACCGCCCACACCACCAACAGCGCACTCGATTCCCTCACCCCCCTGTGCGCGCCGTTCGCCGCCCGTTGGGATCTTGAGGCGGACCGACGGAACAAGCTCCGCACCCCGGAGCACCTCAAGGCGCTCATGGCAGCGCAAAAGGAGCACAACGGCGCGCGCTCCACGCACGCCACCGCCAAGAGCCAGCAGCTCACCGCGCGCGCCGCATCCAACAACCCGTTCGCCGCCGGACGTCGGGCCGCGCGGGTGGCGAGCAAGGCCGCCGCCCGGCACGAGCGCGACACCCGCGCCAAGCTCAAGGCCGCGCGGGTGAACTACCCCAGCACGCTCAAGGCCCGTGCGATTCAGGCGCACTCGGTGCACGCCGTGCCGAGCGCTGTTGCGTCCGCGCTCATGTCCACCTCGCACCTCACCCTGTGGCCGGCCGCCACCTCGGCCGTGCTGGTCGGGGCGAACGTGGCCGCGCTCGCGCTCGGGCGGCGCAAGCTGCGGGTGGCGGTCGATGAGTCGGTGTCGCTGGAGGAGCGGCAGCTCATGGAACGGCTGGATCCGTCGTACTGGGTGGAGCACGCTCCGGATCGTGGTCTGTCGGGCACGGTGACCACGCCCCCTGCCATCGAGCCGGGCGGCATCCGCTGCGAGATCCGTCTAGATGGGACGTGGACGGTCAAGACGCTCGCGGACAAGGCCGACTCGGTGCGGGCGCTGCTCGGGGCGCGCACCGCGCTGCGCATACGGATCACGTCCGCCTCGCGCGGCGGGTGGGCCGTGGTGACGTTGGCGACGCGGTCGGCAGCCGCGGGGGTTTCCTCGCTGTGGACCCCGGACCGGATTCCGTCCGACCCGCTGATGATGAGCCTCGCGCTGGATACCGAGACCGGCGATGAGGTCCTGGTGCCGTTCGATGAGCGGCTGTTGGTGTCCGGCGCGTCCGGTACCGGCAAGTCCTGGTCGTTCCGCCCACTCATGGCCACCGCGCACCTGCGCGGGGACCTGCTGCTCATCGACGGCAAGGGCGAAGAGGCCAATATCTGGGAAGCCGCGTGCCGCGTCGCCGTGGAACGCGACGAGATCACCGACGCCGTGGACGAAGCACACGGCGAGATGACCCGCCGCAAGGTCGACATGAAGCAGCGCGGGATCAGCGTGTGGGACGGCCGACAGCTCACCGTCGTCGTGGACGAGGGACAGGTCATCCTCGCCCTGATCGCCAAGGACAAAGACCGCCTCCAACGCCTGATCGAACTCTCCTCTCTCGGGCGCTCGCGCGGCGTCGTGCTGTGGTGGGCCACCCAGTACCCGCTCACCGACGGTGGGGCGCCGGGCGTGCACAAGCTGATCGCCCCCAACCTCCTCACCCGGTTCTCGCTGCGAGTGGCCGGCACCACCCAGGCCCAGGTGGCGCTGGACGACTGCGCGCACTACGCCCCGCACCAGATCCCCGACGGGCGCGAGTACCGCGGGCACGGCTATCTCAAGGGCTACGGGCCGCGCATGCTGCGCACCTGGACCCTGGACGACGCAGGCGTACGAGCCCTGCCCAAGTCGATTTGGTCCCCCGCGAAGACGTCGGGTGGCTCCTCGCTGCGCCCGCCGCTGCACCTGGTCAAGGGCACCGCCGCGCCGTCCGGGATGGCGTCCAACCGGGACAAGGTGCTCGCCGCGGTGCAGTCCGGGGCGCGCACCGCGCGGGACGTGGCAGATGCGACCGGCCTGAACAAGGGCACCGTCTCCCGCGAGATCAAGGCCCTCACCGCGAGCGGAGCACTGCACCGCACCGCTGACGGGATGCTCCTGCCCGGCCAGCAAGCAGCCTGACCACTCCAGCGGAATGACAACGGCGGCCCCCTCACGCCAATGAATCGGGGCCGCCGCCAATCCAGCACGTCTAGGAACTGGAGACCTCCAGCATGACCCAACCCACCGACATCCGGCGAGTCCCCGCCGGTCTCGAACCCTTCCGTGTGCTCGATGCGTTCTCGTGCATCGGGGGCGCCACTCGTGGCTACCGGCGCGCGTTCGGGCCGAACTGCCACGTCACCGGCGTGGACATTCAGGCGCAGCCGGACTACTGCGGTGACGTCTTCCACCAGGGCGACGCGATCGAGTACATCCGCGCGCACGGCCACAAATTCGACTTCATCCACGTCTCCCCGCCGTGCCAGGGCGAGGGCGCCCCGACCAAGGGCACCAACGCCGCTCGCAACGCCGCGATCGGCCGCACCTACCCCCGGCTCATCGTGCCGACCCGGGCCGCGCTGGAGGCAACGGGCCGGCCGTACGTGATCGAGAACGTGGCTGGCTCCGACGTGCGCAAGGACATCCGCCTGTGCGGAGAACAGTTCGGCCTGGCGGTGCTCATGCACCGCTACTTCGAACTCGGAGGCTGGACGTTCCCGCAGCCTGCCCACCCGCGCCACCGTGGACGGGTGCGTGGTTGGCGGCACGGCGAGTACCACGAGGGCCCCTACGTCGCCGCGTACGGCAAAGGCGGCGGCAAGGCCACGGTGGAGGAGATCCGGGAAGCCAAGGGAATCGACTGGTCCACTGATCACCTGCGTCTGCGTGAAGCGCTCCCGCCCGCATACACGCAGTGGATCGGGGCCGCCTACCTCACCACCCTCGCCCCCCGGCTGGAGGTGGCGGCATGAGCGAGCACCTGCGCACCGCGCTCACCCTCGCCGCCCACGGCGTGCCCCCGTTGCCACTGCGAGTGGGCAAGGTGCCGTTCGGGAACTGCCCGACCTGCGCGCGCAACGCGTGCGGTGGCCGGCCGAACATGAAGACCCCCGGCCCCTGCACCTGCTCGCAGCCGTGCCACGGGTGGGCCGCCGCCACCACCGACCCGAACGTCATCAACTCGACGCCGTGGGAGCGGGCGTGGCGGAAGGCGGCGGGCGTGGCCTACCACCCCGGCGGCGCCGGGGTGACCGTCGTGGACCTCGACAACGCGAAAGCCATCGCGTGGGCCCGTGCGAGCCTGCCCGCCACCCGGACCGTGCCGACAACCCGAGGCGAGCACTGGATCTACCGGGGCATCATGCAGGGTGCCAACGGCGTGCGACCCGGCGTCGACATCAAGTCGACCATGGCCTACGCGCGGTGGCTCGGGCCCGGCGCCGGCACCATGGCGGCCCTGCCGGACGTCGTGCGCGCGCTGACCGTGAAGGCGCCGGCCCCGGCCCGGCCGGTGGCCGTCACGGTGCCCGCGTCGAGCGCGAGCGGGGTCTGCCCGCACCGCACGCCGACCTATCTGGACCGTGGGATCGCGATGGCGGAGCAGCGCATCACCGAGGCCCGAGAGGCGGTGCACGCGACCGTGTACCGGGCGTTCCTGGCGGTGCTGTCCACGCACGGCCGGTGCGGCTGCCTCACCGAGACGCACACCGCCCGGTTGTTCACCGCCGCGCAGGCCAAGGGCGAGAGCGCCCGGCACTGCACCGAGGCGTGGACCAACGCCCTGACCACGTTGGGACTGTAGCCATGGCTGAGGACGACAAGACCCCTGCCCGCGAGATCATCGCGGACTACGCGCAGGAACACTTTCGGTACTTCCGAACCGCTGATGGGACCGTGTACGCGCAGAAGAACGGCCACCCCGTCGCCCGTCCGATCCGCTCCCAGGGCACCACCGGCAGCCACCGACAGGAACTCATGGTCGGCCTGTACCGGGACGGGCGCGGCGCGTTCAACGGGTCCGCGATCAAAGAGGCGCTGGACCTGATCGAAGCACTCGCCCTCACGGAGCAGGTGCAGCCCGTGTACATCCGCGTGGCTCCCGGGTTCGACGGGGCGACGTGGCTGGACCTGGGCCGCGACGACGGGAAGTCCGTGCGCATCCACCCCACCGGGTGGGACATCACCGTCCCCGACCCGCGTGAGGTGTGCTGGCGGCGCACCCAGCTCACCGGGGAACTGCCCCTGCCGGCCAAGGACACCGGCGGCAAGGGCATCGACCTGCTGATGCGGCTGTGCAACTTCGCCAACGCCGAAACCGAGTGCCTGGCCATCGTGTGGCTGATCGGCTGCCTCGGACCGTCCGTGCCGGTCCCCGCGCCGTTCCTCACCGGCCCGCAGGGAGCGGGCAAGTCCACCGGGGGCCGGATGCTCACCCGGATCATCGAAGGGATGAGCGGTGACCTGCGCCGTGCGCCGAAGGACGAGGAAAGCCTGATCGCGGCCGTGGCCGCGGGATGGGTCACCGCACTGGACAACCTCTCCCACGTGACGCCGGACCTGTCGGATGCGATGTGCTGCATCGTGACCGGAGCCGAGA
Source organism: Streptomyces griseus (assembly GCF_900460065.1). Classification (GTDB taxonomy): domain Bacteria; phylum Actinomycetota; class Actinomycetes; order Streptomycetales; family Streptomycetaceae; genus Streptomyces; species Streptomyces griseus. The sequence goes on from NZ_UAVD01000026.1 coordinate 223,661, forward strand.
GCGTCAAGCGGGCCCTGTTCACCGACGGGGACGTCTTCCGCGTCGGCTACCGCCGGCCCCTGCTCCTGACCGGCATCGACGTCGGTGTCATCCGCCCCGACCTCGCGGATCGGCTCCTACCGCTGCGGTTGGAGCGGCCCAAGGTCCGGCGCACCGAGGCCGAACTGTGGGCCGACTACGCCGAAGTGCTGCCCGTCGTGCTCGGCTCGCTCCTGGACCTCACCGTCAAAGTCCGCGCCGTGCAGGCGGAGACCCCCACCGATCTGCGCATGGCGGACTTCGCCCATCTGTGCGCGCAGTTCGACGCCGCGACCGGCCTCGGGGCGCTGCCCGCCTACCGGGCCAGTCTGGACGACCTGAATGACGACGTGATCGAGGGCGACCTGTTGGCGCAGACCGTCCTTCTGCACGCCGAGACCATCGAGCCGTGTACGGCGCAGCGGATGACGTCCACGGAGTGGCTTGCCTGCCTCAGCGGCCTCTACAGCGGCGAAGGCTGCCGTCCCCTGCCCAAGGGGTGGCCGACCACCGGCAAAGTCCTCTCGGACCGCCTCAAGCGCCTCCAGCCCACCCTGGCGGCTCGCCGTGTGGTCGTGGACGCGGGCCGCACCAAAGCGGGCCGCTACCTCGAAATGACCCGCACACTCCCCCCTGCCCCGCACGAGCAGAAACGGGCGTTCTGACCCGCGACCCGCACGCTCAAGCGAACTGCAAGAGGAGCACGTGCTCCTCTTGCAGTTCGGCGGAACGCCGCCCCAAAGTCGCGCCGCGCAGCGGCCCCTTCTTCACGCTCTGAGGCGCACCCAAGTACTACAGACAAGCCCCTTCTTTGTCCTAAGTAGGAAGGCGTTGCGTCACCCACGTCACCCGGGCCGGAAAACGGCTGCTGACCTGCGCCTACAGCGGTGACGCAGACGGTTTTCTCTGCGTCATCCTGCGTCATCTGCGTCACCCGGTGACGCAACCAATGACGCGGCGGTGACGCAGACCCGATCCACCATGTCACCCAAAACCGCAGGTCAGAGCACCAAATGACGCTGGTGGCGAGGGTGACGCAGAAATCCAAGCCTCGGACACGTACGGGCCCTATCTCAAATAGTCCACCTCTTCCGCCACGCTCCCGGAGGTTCGTCGTCGTGCCCAGCGCCATTCCTGATCTACCCGAAGCGCTCACCGTTCCCGAGGTCATGCGCGCGCTGCGTCTCAGCCGCAGCAAGGTCTACGACCTCTTTCGCTCCAGACAACTCGAAAGTTTCACCGCTGGCCGTGCCCGTCGAGTCCCGGTCGCCGCCGTACGCCAATACATGCAAGACCGACTTGAGGAGGCCGCCTGATGGCCAAGCGCCGCGCTAATGGCGAAGGAACGATCACCAAGCGCAAGGATGGTCGCTACCAAGCAGCCGCTTACGTCTTCCGCCCCGATGGGACCCGGACGAGGAAGTTCGCCTACGGCAAGACCCGCGAGGAAGTCGCCTCGCAGCTCACGGAGATGCAGGAGATGACCCGACAGGGCATCCCCGCGGCCTCGTCCACGATGGCGTTCGGGGACTACCTGACCTACTGGTTGGCCACCATCGCCCCGGAACGGCTCAAGCCCGCGACGCTGAACAGTTATGAGGGACTGTCCCGCCTCTACATCCGCCCCGCGCTCGGTAAAAAGCGTCTCAACCGACTGTCTCCGGCAGACGTGCGGCGGTTCCTAGCCGAATTCAAGGCTGCCTGCCTCTGCTGCCTGCGGGGTGCCGACGAGGAGCGGCCGGAGGACAAGCGCACGTGCTGCGCCGTGGGCCGCTGCTGCAAGCGCCGCCCATCGGCCCGCACGGTCCAGTACATCCACGCGGTGTTGCGGTCCGCGCTGCAACAAGCGATCCGGGAGGAACTGATCGCGCGCAACGTCGCTCGGATCGTGGAAACTCCCACGGTCGAACCCAAGGAGGTGCGTCCGTTGGACGCAGCCGAGGTCCGCCTGCTGCTCAAGACCGCTCGGCCTCATCGCCTCTACGCTCTTTGGCTGCTGCTCGTGTCCACCGGCCTGCGCCGCGGGGAAGCTCTCGGGCTCACGTGGGCAGACGTCGACCTCACGGCCGGCACGCTCCGGGTTCGGCGGAACGTGCAGCGCATCCGACGGGAATTGATCTTCGGTACGCCCAAGACGATGCGGTCCGTCCGTACGATCTCCTTGCCCAAGAGCTGCGTGCAGGCGCTCACTGCGCACCGGACGCAGCAGGAGCGCGAGCAGAAGGTGGCCGGAGCCAAGTGGCAGCAGACTCCGGGGCAACCGGCCGGACTCGTCTTCACCACGTTGACCGGTCGGGTGACGGACCCGCGCAGCCTGAACCGGATGCTCACCATCCTGTGCCGCGACGCGAAGGTGAGACGCGTACGCGTGCACGACCTTCGGCACACCTGCGCGTCCCTGCTGCTCGCTCAGGGCGTCGACGCGCGGACCATCATGGAGACGCTCGGGCACAGCACGATCACGATGACGCTCGACACCTACGCCCACGTGATGGGGTCGACGCTGCGCGCGGCTGCGGAGCAGATGGACGACGCGCTCGGACTCGAAGATGTGGACGACGACCCGGAGGGCGAGAACGCCGCCTGAGGGGCCATTCCGGGGGCGTTGATGTCACCCGCTGATGTCAAAGGCCCCGCCGGGCGAACCGGCGGGGCCTTTGACCTGTGTGCACTCGGCAGGATTCGAACCTGCAACCTTCTGATCCGTAGTCAGATGCTCTATCCGTTAAGCTACGAGTGCTTGGCGTTCCGGGCTTTTTTCTCCCCGGTCGGCGTTGCGAGAACAACATTACATGACCTGCGCCGTGACGCGAAATCCATTGGCCGCACCGCCGCCGACCTGCGGAAACAGCCTCCAGCGGACCGTCTCGGCCACCCTCCCGGACCAGCCGTCGGCCGGCTTCGGCACCCCCCTGCGCGCCCCCCAGGTGTCCCGGAACGGCCGAAGCCCCGTGCCAGGGGCACGGGGCTTCGGGGTGGAGCGGAGGCGGAGGGATTTGAACCCTCGATGGGCTTTAAGACCCAAACCGCATTAGCAGTGCGGCGCCATAGACCGGACTAGGCGACGCCTCCTCCACACACCTCGCGCGGACGCGAGTGGTGCGTGCAGATGATGACACAGTCGAGCGTCGTGCCACCAATCGCCGCCAACGTTACTAGGCCCGCGGGTGCCAGGGCAAAGCAGTTCGGCGTGGTGCCGCAACGTCCGGGCGTGGTGCGCGTTAGAGAGGGGTGGGGGCCACGGTCTCCGCCAGTCGTCCGTCGTCGTCGCCCGTCAGTCGTCCGTCAGCCGTGGCGTCCGGGCGGGTCGGTGATCACCCGTGACCACCGCCCGTGGCCGACACCGCCGCAGAGATCCTGGAGCTTCCGCATGCTGCGCCGTCTCGCCCTCACCGCCGTCGTCTCGCTCGCCGCCCTCGCCGCCGCCGTGCCGGCGTCCACCGCCACCGCCTCCGGGTCCCTCGGCCCCACGCCCGCCGCCGTGCCCACCTCCGGGCCGCTCGCCGCCGCCCGGCCCGCCCTCGGGCCGCTGCCCATGCCCATGCCCCTCCCGCTGCCCGGCTTCCTGGACGGCGGGGACGGGGCGGGCCCGGGCGAGGCGGGCGAGGCGCTGACGCGGCTCACCGTGTCCGTCGAGAACACCGGGGTCGCCGGGGCCGACGGCACCTTCGAGCTGGAGTGCGGGCCCACCGGGGGCAGCCACCCGCGGGGGCAGGCGGCCTGTGACCGGCTGGCGGAGGCCGGCGCCACCCGGGCCGGGCGGCAGGAGCTGTTCCGGCCGACCCCCGAGGGCACGATGTGCACGATGATCCACGGCGGTGACGCCTTCGCACGCATCGTGGGCACCTGGGAGGGGCGGGCCGTGGACACCACCGCGAGCCGCCGCGACGGATGCGAGATCGCCCGCTGGAACAGCCTCGTACCGGTGCTCCCGGACGTCCGATAGCCCGTCGGCGACGGCGCGAAAGCGTTCTCCTTCCCGCCCCTGACGCGGTCGGCCCCGGGCATGGGCGCGCCCCCGAAAGGGGCGCCCGCGCCCGGTGTCCGCGCACGTCACGGGGTGCGAGGACGCTCACGTCATGGGCCCGTGGCGTACACGGCGCGCACAGAACCTTGGTGAGAGCTCCCCCTCATCCGCCGCCCCCGGGGCCTCCCCTGGCCTTAGACTCCTCCAGTGACAGTCTGCGGCCCGAGGGGCAAGATGGGGCCCGCTGTCGGCAAGGTGCGGTAATCAGGGAGGAAGCGTCGTCGTGAGCAGCAGGCCATCCCGAGGCACTGCTCGCCTCGCAGCCATACTCGATGCCCTTCCTGACGGGCTTCTGCTCGTCAATTGCAACGGCACGGTCGTCAACGCCAACGCCATCGCCCTCGAAATGTTCGAGACGCCGGGCACCGCGCTGGTCGGCCGCGGACTGCTCGATCTGCTGCCGGAGTTCGACTCCAAGCTGATCCCGGGTTCGATGCGCCGGCCCGAGGCCGCGGACGAGCAGGGCAGGACCAAGCCGACGCGGATGACCGCGCGCCGTACCGACGGCCACGCCTACCCGGTCGAGGTCACCAGCGCGAGCCTCGACAGCGGGCAGGCCGCGTACAACGACATCCACTCCAGCTTCACCGGCGACGAGCTCCTCATGATCGTCGTGCGGGACCTCTCCGGCACCGTCGACACCGAGGCGGAGCTGGCCCGTTCGCAGCGGCAGACGGAGATGATCCTGCGGGCCGCCTCCGAGGGCGTCGTCGGCACGGACACCGACGGGCGCGTCGTCCTCGTCAACCCGGCCGCCGCGCAGATCCTCGGCTTCCGGGCCAGCGACCTCGGCGGTCAGGAGCTGCACCCGCTGATCCTGCACTCGCGGGCGGAGGGCGAGCCGTTCCCGTACGAGGACTCCCCGCTCGCCGACACCCTCAAGTCCGGGCGCAAGCACCGGGTGCGCGGGCAGGTGCTGTGGTCCAAGAGCGGCGCGCAGGTACCGGTGGACCTCACGACCGCGCCGGTACGCGACGGGGACCAGCTCGTCGGCGCGGTGATGACGTTCACCGACCGGCGGCCGTACGAGGAGCTGTCGACGCAGCACGAGAGCGTCGTCGCCGAGCTGACCACCAGCCACTCCGCCGAGGTCACCGCGCTCAAGAAGGCGCACGCCGCCGAGATCGAGGCGCTGGAGGAGGCCCACGCCGCCGAACTCGCCGACCGCAGCGAGCGGTACGCCGCCGAGATCGAGGGACAGGCCGAGCTGCTCGCCTCCCTGGGCGCCCAGCACGCCCAGCTCACCGCCGTCCTCGGCGGTTCGCTGCGCGGGCCCCTGGAGGAGCTGCGCGGCGAGCTGTCCACGCTCGCCTCCGACCCGGCCGGGCAGCTGTGGCCCGAGGCCAACCAGATCCTGCACCACCTCGCCGCCGGGTACGCCCGGATGACCACCCTCGTCGACAACGTGCTGGGGTACCAGCGCCTGGACGCGGGGACGGAGGGGCTGCACAAGGCCCCGGCGATGGTGGACGGCATCGTCACGGGCGGTATCGACGGGGCGGTCGAGCTGATCGGCCCCGGGCGCGCCCAGTTCGCCGTGCACGCCCCGCCGATCGAGGCCGAGGTCGACGCGCCCCGGCTGGCGACCGCCATCGCCCACCTCGTCGCGGACGTCTGCGGCGTCGACTCGACCGGCAAGACCCGGGCCGTCCCCGGCGGCGGGTACGTCGACTCCACCGTGGTCGTGGCCGCGGCCCAGCGCGGTGACGTCGTACGGATCGAGGTGCGCGGCCCGTTCGCCGGGGGCGACCCGGTGCACGAGCCGATCGTGCGCGGCATCGTCCGGGCCCACGGCGGAGTCCTCCAGACGCACGAGATGCCGGGTATGAGCGGCAGCGCGTACGTGCTCGACCTGCCCATCGGCGCCGCGTCCGGCACGATCGCGCCCCCGGAGGCGGACGGCGGCGCCCCGCTGCCGGAACCTTCCCCGGTCGCCTCCTCGTCGCCCGAAGGGGTGGGGGCGCCGGGCGTCACCAGCGGCGGTCGGCGCCGGGCGCGCAGGTCGTCCACCGACGCGTTCCTGGACGGCCCCGGCGGTACGCCGGAGAGCGTCGGGGACAACGCGGTCGGTGCCGTGGCGCCCGCTCCGGACGACCGCCCCGACGCGGAGCCGACCGGGCGGCGAAGGGCGCGCCGTGGACCGGCCGCCCCGGAGGAGCAGGCCGCCGAGTTGATCCCGGCCCAGCAGGGTGAGGGCTCCGGGCGCCGGCGCGGCCGGCCCAGCCCGGCCGAGGCGGCCCCGGGCGCGGTTCCGGCCGACGCCGCCCGGCAACAGCCCCAGCCACCGCAGCGGGGGGCGCTGGCCCTGACCTCCGCCCCGTCCGCGGCTCCCGCGGCCCCGTCCGAGGGGTCGGTCGTCACCGCGGCCGAGAACGCCCAGGGCGGCGGTCGCCCGCAGCTCGGCCAGACCGTGCCGCCGCAGGGCGTCCCGGTGGACCCGCAGCAGCCCGTACCGCCCACCGGACGGCGGGCCCGTCGCGAGGGCGAGCCCGACCGCCCGGCCCTGCCCGCCCTCGCCTCCGGAAGCAACGGCAGCGGCGACAACAGCGGTGGCCCCGGCACCGGGGGCGACGGCGGTCGCCCGGGTCCGGACCAGTCCCAGCAGCCCGGGGGACGGCGTGCCCGGCGCGCGCTGGCCGCCGCGCAGGAGCGCACCGCGGCCGATGCCGGGCCGCGTACCGCCTTCGCCCTGCCGCCCGCCGACGCGGACCGGGCGCCGCTCGCCCCCGACGCCCCGGTGGCCCCCGGCGACGGGGCGGGCACGCACCACGCGCGTACCGCGCCGGAGGCCGGTCACACGCCTCCGCAGGCGCATCCCGGCCCGGGGACCGACGGGCCCTCCGCACAGGGTTTCCCGGCCCCGCCCGCGGCGGCCCACGCCCCCCGCCTCCCCGAGGCGGTACCGCACGCGCCCGGCCCGAACGGCGGCGCGCCGGAGGCTCCGGGTCCGGCGCCGGACCTCGTGCCGTGGGGCGACACCGGCCAGAACGCCCACTCCGGGACCGGGCAGAACACCGGGCGGACCGCCCACACCACCGGTGTCGCGGCCGTCTCCGATCCGGTGGCGCACCCGGCCGACGGTGACGCGGGCGTCCCGGCCCCGGACGCGCGGCAGCCGCTGCCCGCCGAGGAGCCGATGCCGGACGGCAGCAACCCCGACTCGACGCAGGGGCGGGCCTTCAGCGTGCGCACGCTGGGCCAGGGCGTGCCGTTCGCCCAGCACCTCGCGCACCAGCAGAACCAGCCGCATCAGAGCCTCGGCGGGGCCGGCCGGCGCCGCAAGCTCGCCGCCCCGCCGGAGGGCGACCGCACCCCGTCCCGGCCCGCCGGCGACGGGTCGGGCCAGGCCCAGCCGTCGGGTCCCGCACCGGCTGCCGCGCCGCAGCATCAGCGCCGCGCCCAGCCCCAGGAGCAGGGTCAGGATCTGGCGCAGGAGCCCGGCCGGCCCGGCCAGCCGGGTCAGTCGGCGCAGGGTGGGCCCGGCGCCGCCTACGGCGAGGGTCAACTGCTCGCGCAGCCCGTCGCGGAGGGGCGCGCGTACGCCATAGGGGCGCCCGACGAAGGGGCGGAGGGCCCCGAGCCGCTGGACGGGCCCGGCGGCGCGGTCGAGGTCGCCAACCGGCCGCACCCGCACCCGGTCGACGACGAGCTGCCGCCCGAGCCGTTGGACAACCCGCGCCGGCTGCTGGTCTGGCCCGCCCCCGACGTGCCGACCCAGCAGGCGCTCAGCGACCGGGGCTACCGTCCGGTGATCGTGAACTCCCGCGAGGAGGTCGACGCCCAGATCGCGGCGTTCCCCGCCGCTCTCTTCGTCGACCCGTTGACCGGCCCCATCACCCGTACCGCGTTGCAGTCGCTGCGTCAGGCGGCCGTCGCCGCCGAGGTCCCGGTGCTGGTCACCGCCGGTCTGGGGCAGGCGACCCGGGAAGCCGCGTACGGTGCCGACCCGGCCGTCCTGCTCAAGGCGCTGGCCCCCCGCGACAGCGAACAGCATCCCTCCCGGGTGCTCCTGATCGAGGAGCACGAGGAGATCGCGGTGGCGCTGACGCAGACCCTGGAGCGGCGCGGCATGCAGGTGGCGCGGGCCGCGACGGACAGCGAGGCCGTCGACCTGGCGGGCCGGATGCGGCCGAACCTCGTGGTGATGGACCTGATGCAGGTACGCCGTCGGCGCGCCGGGATCATCGACTGGCTGCGGGCCAACGGGCAGCTGAACCGCACCCCGCTGGTCGTCTACACCTCGGCCGGGATGGACCGGGCGGATCTTCCGCTGCTCGCCTCGGGCGAGACCGTCCTCTTCCTGGCGGAACGGTCGACCAGCAACGAGGTCCAGTCACGGATCGTCGACCTGCTGGCGAAGATCGGCACCAACTAGGGCGTGTTGAGATCGGAACAGGGCGGGGGCGGTACGGGTCGACCCGTACCGCCCCCGCCCTGTTTCACGTGAAACCGGAGCGGAACCGAAGCCTCAGAGCTGGGTGACGTCCAGCTCGCCCTCCGCGTACTGCTTGCGGATCACCTTCTTGTCGAACTTGCCGACGCTCGTCTTCGGCACCGCGGCGATCACCGACCAGCGCTCCGGCAGCTGCCACTTGGCGACACCCGACTCCGCGAGGAACTCCTTGAGCGCCTCGTAGTCGGTCTCGGTGACGCCCTCCTTGAGGACCACGGTCGCGAGCGGCCGCTCGCCCCACTTCTCGTCCGGCACGGCGACGACGGCCGCCTCCGCGACGTCCGGGTGGGCCATCAGCGCGTTCTCCAGCTCGACGCTGGAGATCCATTCGCCGCCCGACTTGATGACGTCCTTGGCCCGGTCGGTGAGGGTGAGGTAGCCATCGGTGCTGATCACACCGACGTCGCCGGTCTTCAGCCAGCCGTCCTCGCTGAACTTGTCCTCGGGGCGCAGGTGCTCGCCGTCGGCGCCGCCGTAGTACGCGGCGGCGATCCAGGGGCCCCGCACCTCCAGCTCACCGGCCGACTCGCCGTCCCACGGGAGGTGTTCCCCGCCGGGGCCGACCAGCCGCGCCTCGACGCCGGCGGGGAAGCGGCCCTGGGTGACCCGGTAGGTCCACTGCTCCTCGTCGCTCAGACCGGCCGGCGGGTGGGCCATGGTGCCGAGCGGAGAGGTCTCCGTCATGCCCCAGGCGTGGCAGAGCCGGACGCCGAGCCGGTCGTACGCCTCCATCAGCGAGGGCGGACAGGCCGCGCCGCCGATGGTCACGTTGGCCATGGAGGTGAGGTCGCGCGGGTTGGCGGTGACCTCGGCGAGCAGCCCCTGCCAGATGGTGGGAACGGCGGCGGCGTGCGTCGGACGCTCGCGCTCGATCATGTCGGCGAGCGGGGCGGGCTGGAGGAAACGGTCCGGCATGAGCATGTTGACGCCGCTCATGAAGGTGGAGTGCGGCAGGCCCCAGGCGTTCACATGGAACTGGGGCACGACGACGAGCGTGGTGTCCTGGTCGGTCAGTCCCATCGACTCGGTCATGTTGACCTGCATCGAGTGCAGGTAGATCGAGCGGTGCGAGTAGACGACGCCCTTGGGGTCGCCCGTGGTGCCGGAGGTGTAGCACATGGCGGCGGCCTGGCGTTCGTCCAGCTCCGGCCAGTCGTACGTGGTGGGGCGGCCCGCGATCAGTTCCTCGTACTCGTGCACGCGCGGCGTGACGCCGGCGAGGGCGGAGCGGTCGCCGGGGCCGGACACGACCACGTGCTCGATGCTCGGCAGGTGGGGCAGCAGCGGCGCGAGGAGCGGCAGCAGCGAGCCGTTGACGATCACCACCTTGTCGTCCGCGTGGTTGACGATCCAGGCGAGCTGCTCGGGCGGCAGCCGGAGGTTGAGGGTGTGGAGCACGGCGCCCATGGAGGGAATGGCGAGGTAGGCCTCGACATGGGTCGCGTTGTTCCACATGAGCGTCGCGACCCTCTGGTCGCCGTCGACGCCCAGTTCGTCGCGGAGCGCGTTGGCCAGCCGGGTGGCGCGTGCGCCGATCTCGGCGAAGGTGACACGGTGCGGCTCGGGTTCGCCGGTCCAGGTCGTGACCTGCGACTTCCCGTGAATCGTCATCCCGTGGTGCAGGATGCGGGTGACAGTCAGCGGTACGTCCTGCATGGTGCTCAGCACGGCGTCCTCCCGGTGGGCGCTACGCGGCAGTAGGGTTCCGCTGATTCTGCGCACATACCAAGCGGTATGTCACTACTCGCGGGAAAATATCTGCCGGGGACTCCTGCTGAGAAGCCGGGTCAGGGCCCTCCGCCGGGGTGTGCCGGGGCCTCCCCGAAGCGGTGTGCCGGGGCGCCCGGATCAGCGCACGGGGGTCAGCTCCGGGTCCTCGCGGAGCTTGCCGAGCGCACGGGAGACGGCGCTCTTGACCGTACCGATCGACACGCCGAGCACCTCCGCCGTCTGCGCCTCGCTCAGGTCCTCGTAGTAGCGCAGGACGACCATCGCGCGCTGGCGGTCCGGAAGCTTGAGCACCGCTCGCCACATCGCGTCGTGCAACGACTGCTGCTCGGCCGGGTCCGGCGCGGGGAAGGCCTCCCGCTCGGGCAGCTCCTCGCACGCGAACTCGTCGACCTTGCGCTTGCGCCACTGCGAGGTGCGGGTGTTGAGCAGCGCCCGCCGGACGTAACCGTCGAGCGCCCGGTGGTCCTCGATCCGCTCCCACGCGACGTACGTCTTGGCGAGCGCGGTCTGCAGCAGGTCCTCCGCGTCGCACGGGTTCGCGGTGAGCGAGCGCGCGGTGCGCAGCAGGACCGGCCCACGGGCCCGTACGTACGAGGAGAACGACGCGTAGGGCGCGTGGGGGTGGCCGGCGGCGGTGGCAGAGGCCGCCCTGGAGGCGCCCGTGCAGACTGGCGTGGTCATGTACTCAACGCTAGGAGCGGGCACCGCCGAGGGGATCGCCCCCAGGTCCCGAAGACGCGTCCGCCTCAGGTTGTAGGGGGTGTGCACCCTGCACCTCCTGAAGGTGGACGGGCACCGGCCCGGCCGTAGGGGTCCGCCCCCGAGAGCCTCCGGGTGCCGGGCGTCGCCGCTCAGCCGTCCGCACCGATGACCAGGCCCGACGTCGGAACTCCCGTACCCGCTGTGACCAGCGACCTCGCCGCCCCCGCCACCTGGTTCACCGAGGTACCCCGGATCTGCCGGACGGCCTCCGCGATGCCGTTCATCCCGTGGAGGTACGCCTCCCCCAGCTGACCCCCGTGGGTGTTCAGGGGCAGCGCGTCCGCCGCGACGAACGCCCCGGCCTCCCCGGGTCCGCAGAAACCGAACTCCTCCAGCTGCATCAGGACGAACGGGGTGAAGTGGTCGTAGAGGATGCCCACGTCGATGTCGGCCGGCGACAGTCCGGAGGTGCGCCAGAGCTGCCGGGCGACCACGGCGGTCTCCGGCAGCCCCGTCAGCCCGTCCCGGTAGAAGCTCGTCATCTGCTCCTGCGACCGGCCCGCGCCCTGGGCCGCCGCGACGATCACGGCGGGCGGCCGGGGCAGGTCCCGGGCGCGCTCCACGCTGGTGACGACGAGGGCCTGGCCGCCGTCCGTCTCCTGGCAGCAGTCCAGCAACCGCAGCGGCTCCACGATCCAGCGGGACGCGGCGTGGTCGGCGAGGGTGATCGGCTTCCCGTGGAAGTACGCCGCCGGGTTCCGCGCCGCGTGCCGCCGGTCGACCACCGCCACGTGCCCGAAGACCTCCGGGCCGAGGCCGTAGGAGTGCAGGTAGCGCTGGGCCGCCATCGCCACCCAGGAGGCCGGGGTGAGCAGCCCGTAGGGGAGGTTCCAGCCGAGCGCCGCCCCCTCGGCGGTGGGCTCGCGCCGCTGGACGCCGGAGCCGAAGCGGCGGCCGGAACGCTCGTTGAAGGCCCGGTAGCAGACGACGACGTCCGCGATCCCGCTCGCCACCGCGAGGGCGGCCTGCTGCACGGTGGCACAGGCGGCGCCGCCGCCGTAGTGGATCCGCGAGAAGAACGACAGCTCGCCGATCCCGGCCGCCTGGGCGACGGTGATCTCGGGGCTGGTGTCCATGGTGAAGGTGACGAGCCCGTCCACGTCGCCGGGGGTGAGACCGGCGTCGTCGAGGGCGGCGCGGACGGCCTCGACGGCCAGCTTCAGCTCGCTGCGCCCGGAGTCCTTGGAGAACTCGGTGGCCCCGATGCCGACGACGGCCGCCTTCCCGCCGAGCGAGTCGGCCCTGCGGATGCTCATGCTCCGGCCCTTTCGCCGCTCGGGGCCGGCGGGGCCGCGGCGGCCGGGAGGACCACGGTGACCGTGCCGGTGACATGGCGTCCCAGGGCGTTGTCGCCGGTGACGGCGACGGCGACGGTCGCGCGCTCGGGCTCGTCCCCGGTCGGCCCGGTGGCGGTCAGATCCGTGATGCGCCCCGCCAACCGCAGCACGTCCCCCGGGTAGTTGGGGGCGCCGAGTCGGATCGCGACCTTGCGCAGAACGGCGTCCGGGCCGAAGTGGTCGGTGATGTAGCGGCCGACGAGCCCGTTGGTGGTGAGGATGTTCATGAAGATGTCGGGGGAGCCCTTCTCCCGGGCCAGCTCCGCGTCGTGGTGCACGTCCTGGTAGTCGCGCGAGGCGATGGCCCCGGCGACGATCAGGGTCCGGGTCAGCGGGATCTCCAGGGGCGGCAGCTCATCACCGACGCGGTACGGGTGCGTCACGACACGGTGGGGGTGCGTCACGCCACGGTGCGGGTGCGTCACGGCGTGCTCTCCTGACGGTCGGCGGCCAACAACAGGCCCAGCTCCTCCAGCACCTCGCTGCCGCATCCGAGGTACGCGTCGAGCTGACGGCCCCAGAGGAAGTGCCGGTGGACCGGGTGGTCGAGGTCGGCGCCGGTGCCGCCGTGCAGATGCTGGCCCGCGTGAACGACCCGTTTGCCCGCCTCCGAGGCCCACCAGGCGGCGGTCAGCGCCGCCGCCCCGTACTCCCGTCCGTCGTCCCGCCGCCAGGCCGCCTCGTACGCGGTCACCCGGATCGCCTCGGTGTCCATGTGGGCGTCGGCGGCGCGGAGCAGGACGCCCTGGTTGGTGGAGAGCGGGCGCCCGAACTGCTCGCGGGTGACGGTGTGGTGGACCGCCCGGGCGAGTGAGCCCGCGCACACCCCGGCCTGGAGTCCGGCGAACGCGGTACGGGCGGTGGCGAGGACCGCCGCGTACGCCTCCGGCCCGCCCCCCAGACGCTCCCCGCGCACGCCGTCGAGGACCAGCCGCCCCGCCGACCAGGGCGCGGTCGTCTCCACCGGCGCCACGGTCACGCCCGGCGTGTCCGCCCCGACGATCCACAGGGCCCGGTCGGCGTCGGCCACCAGCACCTGGGTGGCGTCGCGCAGCCACGGCACCCAGGGCACGGCCCCGTACAGCGCACCGTCCTCCGCGATGTGCACGCCGCCCCGCGCCGGGAACGCGCCCGTCGCCACCGCCGTACCGTCGCGCAGCCACGGCAGCAGCCGCTCGCGCTGCTCGGCCGTGCCGTGCTCGGCGACGGCGAGCAGCCCGTACACGCAGGTGACCGCGAACGGGACCTGGGCGGTGGTCCGGCCCTGTTCCTCCAGGAGCAGGACGAGGCCGAGCAGCCCGATGTCCTCCACCGCGCCGGGCAGCCCGGCCGCGCACAGCTCCTTCCACAGGTGTGCGTCGGTGCCGGTGCCGGCCGCCGCCAGCCGCTCGTGGGTGGACAGGTCGCCGAAGACACGCGCGGCCAGTCCCTGTGCGGCGGACTGCTCCTCGCTCGGGGTGAAATCCATCTCAACCGCCTTCGCTCGCCCGGAAGACGGGCAGTTCCAGGTCGGGGTCCGTGACGAGGAACTCCAGGTGTACGGGCATGCCGACGCGGACCTTGTCGTACGGCACACCGATCACGTTGCTGACGATGCGGACGCCCTCGGCGAGCTCGATCAGCGCGACGGCGTACGGTCCGCCCCCGCCGTCCGGAGCGAAGGCCGGGAACGGCGGGTGATGCATCACGACATGGCTGAAGACCGTGCCCCGGCCGTCCGCCTCGACCGTGTCCCACTCCGCGCCGCCGCAGGCGTTGCAGCCGGGCAGCCACGGGAGGCGCAGGGTCGCGCAGTCGGTGCAGCGCTGGATGAGGAGCCGGTGCTCGGCGACTCCGGCCCAGAAGCCGGCGTTGTCGCGATTGATCACGGGCCGGGGGCGCGGCGGAGGGGCGGCGGGCTTCTCGCGTCGCGCGGGGCGGTACTTGAGGATGCGGAAGCGGTGCGTTCCGGCGGGCTCGCCGTCGGCGCGGACGTCCGTGCGGGTGGTGACGAAGTAGCCGGTGCCGAGTGTGGTCGTCTTGCGCCGGGAGACGGACTCGATGACCGTGTCGAAGGTGATCCGGTCGCCGGGACGCAGCGGGCGCGTGTACTCCTGCTCGCAGTCGGTCGCGACGACCGAGGTGTAGCCCCCGCCGTCGAGCAGGGCGAACATCTCGTCGTACGCCGCGGAGCGCCCCGTTCCGTCCGTGTGCCCGGAGAGCCCGCCCATCGTCCACGCCTGGAGCATCGTGGGCGGGGCGACGGCGTCCGGGCCCCGGTAGGCGGCCGAGGTGTCGCCCATCGCCTCGCACCAGTGCCGGATCATGGGCTCGTTGACCGGGTCCTTGCCCGTGCCCCCGGTGGCGGCGGCGCGGCCCTCGTAGGCGGCGAGCCGCTCGTACAACCGGTCCCGTTCGTCGTGCGCCCGCCCCGACCGGCCGTCCTGCTCCCGGGCCTCCCGCTCACCCGCACCGCGCTCCCCGGCCTCACGCTCACCCGCATCACGCCCCCCGGCCTCACGCTCACCCGCACCGCGCTCCCGGGCTTCGCAACGGGCCTCGTGCGCCCGCGCGTCACGCTGCCGGACCTCGTGCTCGGCCTCGTGATCGACGGCGGCCCCGGCCTCCCGCTCGCTCATCGCCTGCTCCGGGTCATCCCGAGCCGGGCCGTGGCGACGATCTCGCGCTGCACCTCGCCGACACCGCCACCGAAGGTGTTGATCTGGGCCGCGCGGTTCATCCGCTCCAGCTCACCACCGGGTCCGAAGCAGCCGGGAGAGCCTCCCCGGAGCAGGGCGGTGTCCCCGACGGCCTCCTGGCACATCCGGTAGACCTCGACCGCGCTCTCGGTGCCCGCGAACTTCACCCCGCTGGCCTCTCCGGGGGCGGGCGCTCCGGCGCCGACGGCGTCGACCAGCCGCCAGTTCAGCAAGCGCGTGGCCGTGAGTCGGGCGTACGCCTCCGCGAGCCGGGCGCGCACCCACGGTTCGTCGATCCGGCGGCGACCGGTCGCGGGGTCGGGGGTACGGGTGTGGGCGAGGGCCTCCTCGTAGCAGTCCTCGGCCTGCATGCCGATCGCGGCCAGCGCGACGCGCTCGTGGTTGAGCTGGCTGGTGATGAGCTGCCAGCCGCCGTTCTCCTCGCCGACGAGGTTGGTGGCCGGCACCCGTACGCCGTCGTAGTAGGTGGCGGTGGTGGTGACCCCGCCCACCGTACGGATCGGCGTCCAGGAGAAGCCGGGGCCGTCCGTGGGCACCAGGATGATCGAGATGCCCCGGTGCTTGGGGGCCTCGGGGTCCGTACGGCAGGCGAGCCAGATCCAGTCCGCCTGCTGGGCGTTGCTGGTGAAGATCTTCTGGCCGTCGATGACCCAGTCGTCGCCGTCCCGCACGGCACGGGTCCGCAGGGCCGCCAGGTCCGTACCGGCGTCGGGCTCGCTGTAGCCGATCGCGAAGACGAGCTCGCCGCCGAGGATGCGGGGCAGGAAGTACGCCTTCTGTTCCTCGGTCCCGTACGCCATCAGGGTCGGGCCCACGGTGTTGAGGGTAACCATGGAGACCGGGGCGCCGGCCCGGTACGCCTCGTCGAAGAAGACGAACTGCTCGTCGGGGCCCCGGCCCCGGCCGCCGTACTCCTCGGGCCAGCCGAGACCGAGCAGCCCGTCGGCGCCGATCCGGCGGAGCAGCCGCCGCTGTTCGCCCGCGTCCGCCCCACCGCCCCCGCTCGCCACCTCCCCCTTGGCTTCGCCCGCCGCATCGGGCATCAACGCACGAAAATAGGAGCGTAGTTCGGCACGGAGCCGCTGCTGGCTTTCCGTCGGAGCGAGATGCACGGAGGGGCCTCCAGAGCCGCGGATACGGAAAAGCCGGAGCGCTCCCGTCCGGCGACCGGCGCTCCCGGCGACCGGTGGTCCGCGTTCCGACGTTTCTGACTGTCCGTCAGATACGAATCCCTGTCAAGACGGCGGCAGCCCGCGCGGGGACACCTGAGTGCCCTCGCGCGGGCTGCCGTTCGGTCCGCCGGAACCCACCCCCCGGGAGGTTCCGACGACCGCGTCACCTGTGCCACCTGTGTCGACCGCGCGGGCCGACGAGGATCACCAGAAGAAGGGCGTGAAGTTCACCGCCACGCTGTGGTCCGACTGGTCGATGGGCACGAAGGCCGAATTGCTCACCTGGGCGGACGTGTTCTGGTTCGACGCACCGGCCCCGACCGCCTGCTGCTGGGTCGTGGACGCGTTGCCGGCGTTGTTGCCACCGACGCCGCTGCCGCCGGCCGTCGCCACAGCCGCGTTCGATCCGTCGTTCGCGAAGGAGCCGTTGTCCGCCATGGCGACCCCGCCGCAGAGCGCGACGGTCAGGGGCAGGGCGGCGACAGCGGCGAGGGCGCGAGCGGTACGGATACTTGCCATGTCAGGTCCTCCAGGAAACGGAATTACGGCTTCATGTTCGTTTGATCCCGGGGGAGTTGGCCGACCGCCCCGGTGCTGTTCACGACGTCGCGAGACCAGAGTTGCCCAGCGCTCCCCCGGAGAACCCCTCCCCACCCCCCGTTCCCCCTCAGGTATGACGACGAGCGGATAAACATCCGAAGCCGCACGAAAGCCCAGGTCGGTGGGGCGGCCCCGGTGACCCGTTGGCACGCGGGGGAAGAAGCGTTCCGCCACCGCCCCTCCCGGACGCCTCCCCCACCCCTCCCTCAACCCCCCCTTCCCTTCTTCGAACGTGTGTACGAAACTAATTCCATGGCCACCATCGACCGGCAGACCCCCGCCCTGGCCCTCGCCCACGCCCTCGCCGCCGCCGGGCGCGGCCTCCCCGTCTTCCCCCTCTCCGCCACCAAGCTCCCCGCACTGCGCTCGCCGCACCGCGGAGAGCAGTCGCCGACGCACTGCCGCTGCCGGGGAGAATGCGGGCTGCCCGGGCACGGGGTGCACGACGCCACAACCGACCCCGCGGCCGTCCGCGCCCTCTTCGCCGCCGCGCCCCGGGCCACCGGCTACGGGATCGCCTGCGGACGCGCCCCGCACCGCCTCATCGGGGTCGACCTGGACATCGACCCCTCGTACGGCAGCGACGCGGCGGGCGCGCTGCGGCAGCTGGGCCTCCAGCACCTGTTCACCATCCCGCCGACGGTCACCGTGCTTACCCCGAGCGGCGGCCGCCACCTCTGGCTGACCGGCCCGGCCGACGCCACGGTCCCCAACTCCGCCGGCCGCCTCGCCCCGGGCATCGACATCCGCGGCAGCGGCGGCTACCTGGTCGGCCCCGGCTCGGTCACCACCCACGGCCGCTACCGGCTGGCCCCCGGCACCGCCCACCTCACCCCGGCCCCCTGCCCCCGCGCCCTGCTCCGCCTCCTGACCCCACCGCCCGGCCGTGCGTCCCGTACGGGCAGGGGCCCGGCCCCGGGCGGCGCGTCCGGGCCGGGCACCGGCCCGGGCCCCGGTTCACCGGTGACCGCGGCCCGTCGCGGAGAGGGCCTGATCCAGTTCGTGCTGGCCGCCCACGAGGGCCAGCGCAACACCCGCCTGTTCTGGGCGGCCTGCCGCGCCTACGAGCACGGCTTCGGCGACGCCCTGGCCGACGGGCTCACCGCCGCCGCCGTCCGCACCGGACTGCCGGAACACGAGGCCCGCGCCGCAATCGCCTCGGCCGCACGGCTGACCCAGGGCCGCGGCGAGGAACACCACGGCGCGGCCTGACGGGGACCCTCACCCAGGCCCCGGGGCGCCTACGCCGCACGCCACCCCGGGCCCGGTGGCTCCCCGCCACGGGTGCCTACGGCCGGGCGGTAGTCGCGGAGTGCGAGGACAACGACGCGCCGCCGCTCGCCGCCACCCGGAGGAGGACGCCCCCACGGTCCTCGGCCCGCTCAGTCCCGTCGGGGCGGAGCAACGCCACCCGGGCCGTCCCCGGCGGAGCAACCCCCAACCCGGCGCACCTCAGCGTCGTACCGATCGGCGTCGAAGTGGAACTCCGGCAGAGCGTCCCCCGTGGCCGGCACCTCCCAGCCGGACCACCGCACGATGCCCCCGAGACGCTGAACGACCACGGTCAGAAACCCGCAGCACCCTCCCGAACACTCCGGCTCCCCCAACACCACCCGGCGAGCCTCGCCGGTCGCCCACAGCAACCCGGACCCGTCGGCCGGCAACGCCTCCACGACCAGCGGCCCCCGGCCCCCGTCACCGACCGCGCCCGCCACGACGTCCTCGCCATTGACCAGCATGCGCAGACTCGGAGGGAACCGGCGCCCCCGCGGCAGCACACCGATCTCCAGAACATCGAACATCCAGCCACACTAACGACGAAACCCCAGCAGGAAGCAGGTCGTTCGCCATCGACGGACCAGCCCCACACGTGCCGGGCCCCGACCGGATCTCTCGGTCGGGGGCCTGGCACCTGCGGCGGGTAGGTGATTCGAGCCCACGGTGACATCGCTGCCACGAAGGTTCGCGCGACCTTGTGCCGGGCGGATGACGAGCAGGTCCAGCGCGTTCTCCGAGCCCCCAACCGAAACCGTCCAGCTGATCGGCTCTGTGCAACTGACGATGCGGTCGGTAGCTTCCTGATGTGCCACGAACGAGCGTGAACAACGAGACGGACAGCCTGTTGTGCGTGTGGGTTGAGCCGTGGGGAACGGATCATTGGATGCGCCCTGGTGAGGTGTTCACCGTGGTGACCGAGGCGGACGCCGAGGAAGCGTCGTTCGACGTCGTGGTTCATGACCAAGGCGTCAGCGTGTGGGTGAATGCCGGATTCAGCGCCGAGGTCATCGACCAGGAAGGGCGCGCGGCGGTCTGTGGTCACCAGCGTCCCGACGGTTTCGACGCGGACTCGCGCTGGCTCACGGCTTGGGAAAAGGGCCGCACGGAAAAGCCGAAGACCAAAGAGGAGTAGGGGCACCTCTTCACGAGACACCCCTACAAACCCGTCGACGTTCAAACAGAAGTGGATCCGTCATCGCCCTCGGGCCCTCTGTCCGTCCGCTTGTGATCGTGCCCGTTGAGCCAGAAGTCCGATGCTTCCGCTACCTGCTCATCCCGATACCTGCTCATCCCGACCGGCGACCGGGCGGGCGTAGTGCCGGGCGGTCACGCTCGCGTTCGAGTGCCCAAGCCGGCCCCCGCCGGGCAGCGTCTCCCAGTGCCGGCCGATCCGCGCAGCGAGTGACGGCCCGGTCCGCAGGACCCGCTTCAGATGGGACTTGGGAGCGTCGAAGACGAGAGGGCCGTTCGCTTCGGCCGGGTTCCCATCGACGAGGACCAGGCCTCCGGACACGTCGATCTCCACTCGCCGCAACGCGAACGCCTCCCCGACCCGCAGGTGGCGTGTGCGCTGTTGTGCCGATGCTGCCACCGCTTGAGGCGAACCGCCTCCCGTCCCGCGCCCGGATCGGCCAGGAGTGCGGCGTGGGCGAGAACGTGGTCCGCAGGGCACAGGAGTTGCTGATCTCCCAAGGCGTGCTGGAAGGCCGGGCCGGATCGGGGCGAGGTCGTCTACGAGATCCCGATCAACCGCTGACGGGTGCCCCAGAGCAGCTCCAATGCTGTGGGCCAGCCGCGTGCCCCCGCGTGCCCGACAGAGCGGGAAACCAGGGGGAACAGCGGTGCCCGGCAGGGAGCGGGCATGGCAGAGGCCCCGACCATACGTACTGGTCAGGGGCCTCTCGCCTGCGGTGGGTGTGGGATTTGAACCCACGGTGACATCGCTGCCACGACGGTTTTCAAGACCGTTCCCTTAGGCCGCTCGGGCAACCCACCCCGCGTCGGCCGCCCGGTCGCTGTGCAAGCCGATGGGCCGTCAGGCCCGTGAGGGGCGGTTCGACGCGTGGGACAGCCTAGCCGGTCAGCTGTCGCCCTCGCGCTGGCCCAGGGTGACTTCGGCCGTGGCCTCCTTGCCGTCGCGCTCGTACGTCAGGGTGACCTTCTCGCCCGGCTTGCGGGTCCAGATCTCGCCGATCAGGGTCGGGCCGCTGTCGATCACCGTGTCGTTGAACTTCGTGATCACGTCGCCCGCCTTCAGGCCCGCCTTGGCCGCCGGGCCGTTCGGGGTGACCGCGGGGGTGCCGCCCGCGCCCTCGGCGGAGATGGCCGCGCCGCCCGTCTTCTCCTCCATCGTGACCGTCGCGCCGATCACCGGGTAGACCGGCTTGCCGGTCTTGATCAGCTGCTCGGCGACGTTCTTGGCCTGGTTGATCGGGATCGCGAAGCCGAGGCCGATGGAGCCGGCCTGGGACTGGCCGAGGCCGCCGCCGGTCGACTGGATCGCGGAGTTGATGCCGATGACCGCGCCCGTCGCGTCCAGCAGCGGGCCGCCGGAGTTGCCCGGGTTGATCGAGGCGTCCGTCTGCAGGGCGCTCATGTACGAGTTCTTGTTGCTGGAGCCGTCCCCGGACGCCACCGGGCGGTTCTTCGCGCTGATGATTCCCGTGGTGACGGTGTTGGAGAGGCCGAAGGGCGCGCCGATCGCGATCGTCGAGTCGCCGACCGCGACGCCCTCGGAGTTGCCGAGGGGGAGGGGCGTCAGGCCCTGCGGCGGGTTCTTGAGCTTCAGCACGGCCACGTCGTAGCCCTGGGCCCGGCCGACCACCTCGGCGGCGTACTTCTTGCCGTCGGAGAAGGTCGCCGACAGTTCGCCGGACTCCGCGGCGGACGCCACCACGTGGTTGTTGGTGAGGATGTGGCCTTCCTTGTCGTACACGAAGCCCGTGCCCGTGCCGCCCTCGCCCTCGCCGCCCTGCGCGTCGATGGTGACCACGCTGGGGAGCGCCTTCGCCGCGACCCCGGCCACCGTGCCCGCCGGGCGCTTCAGGTCCCTCGGGGTGTCCGACGCCGAGACCGTGGTCGAGCTGCCGGAGGAGCCGTCGCCGTTGCGGTCGGCCGCCCAGAAGCCGAGGGCCCCGCCGATGCCGCCCGCGACGAGCGCCGCGACGGCCACGGCCGCCACCAGTCCGCTCCCGCGGCGCTTGCCGCTCTTTCCGCCCGGCGACTCGGAGCCGGGCGGGACCGGAGCGCCCCAGACCGGTCCGTGACCGCTGCCGTTGCCGATACCGCCGGACGCGTGACCGGCGCCCCCGTCGGCGTACGACGGGACGGCGGGCGGGGGCGGCGGCCAGGACGCGGCGCCCGCGGGGAGCCCGGGCTCCGATCCGTATCCGGGCGCCGCTCCGTACGGGGGGTGCCGCGGCGGCTCGGACGGCGTCGCGTGGCCGCCCTGGGCGTACGCGGGGGAGGCCGGGGCGCCCTGGTGCGTGGGGTCGTGGCGCGGCGCCTCGGCGTGCGCCGGTGCTGCCGGGGGCGCGGGGGAGGCCGGCGCGCCGGGGGTGTGCGGAGCGGCGGCCTCCGCGCCGGTGTCGTGGACGGGAAGGCGCGCGGTGTCGTGCGCCGCGCCGGGCCCCGTCGTGTCCTGGACGGGGTCCGCCGGGGCCGGCGGCGTGGCTCCGTCGGTCGCCGGTTCGGGAGTGGCGGCCGGCCCGGGAGGTGCGGACGGCACGGCCGGTACCGCGTTGCCCTCGTTGCCCTCGTTCTCGGTGCTCACAGCTCTCTACTCCTCGGTTCCACTCGGCATCCAGTCGGCGTTCGGCAAGAAATCCGCTGTGCACGTGTCTGCGGTCAGCTTTTCCCACGACCCGTCGGGCCACTGTAAGCAGGACCTGTGCATCCGCACACCAATCTTTACATCCGACAAAACAGACCTCCAGGGTGACATGTGCTCAGCCTTCCCCGCGGCGGTGACACCATGGCGAGGGTGACCCACGCACGGCAGCGCAGCGCGCGCACCTCCATCCAGGTCATCGCCCACCGCGGGGCCTCCGACGACGCCCCCGAGCACACCCTGGCCGCCTACCGCAAGGCGATCGAGGACGGTGCCGACGCCTTGGAATGCGACGTCCGGCTCACCGCCGACGGCCACCTCGTCTGCGTCCACGACCGGCGGGTGAACCGTACGTCCAACGGGCGCGGCGCCGTGTCGGCGCTGGAACTCGCCGACCTCGCCGCCCTCGACTTCGGCTCCTGGAAGGACCGCGAGGAGTCGCCCGACTGGGATCCGGTGCCGGGCGAGCTCACCTCCGTACTGACCCTGGAACGACTCCTGGAGCTTTTCACCGAGGTCCGGGCAGGCGGGCGACCGCTGCAACTGGCCGTCGAGACGAAGCACCCCACCCGCTGGGCCGGGCAGGTCGAGGAGCGGCTGCTGCACCTCCTGAAGCGCTTCGGGCTGGCCGATCCGCCCGCGGACGCCCCTTCGCCCATCCGCGTCATGAGCTTCTCCGCCCGCTCCCTCCACCGCGTCCAGGCCGCCGCGCCCACCCTGCCGACGGTCTATCTGATGCAGTTCGTCTCGCCCCGGATGCGCGACGGCCGGCTGCCCGCCGGGGCCCGGATCGCCGGTCCGGGCATGCGGATCGTGCGCAGCCACCCCGGCTACATCGAACGGCTGCACCGCGCGGGCCACCGGGTGCACGTGTGGACGGTGAACGAGCCGGCCGATGTCGACATGTGCGCCGAACTCGGCGTCGAGGCGATCATCACCAACCGCCCCAAGCAGGTTCTGTCCCAACTGGGCCGCATTCAGCACGGATGAGGGCCACCGGGCCCCGACCTCGGCGTCTACGGGGTGTGCACCGGCGCACTCGCCAAGCGTTCGATCGTTACGAGTGCGTCACCGGGGATGCATTGGCCGGTTTCCGGCGCAGCTCAGTGGGGCATCCAACCCGTGGCGTGGGGCAAAGGAGGTCTCGGGGGTGGCGTTGGTGGTGGCACGAGAAGTGCCCGCGTCGTCGAGCATGGCCATTCCTCATGGCCCTGCCGGCGTGGGGCAGGCACGACACCGGATGCGTGAGCAGTTGCGCGGCAACGGGGTGTCGGACGCGGTCGTCGACGACGCTGTGCTGATCCTCTCCGAACTCCTCAGCAACGCCTGTCGGCACGGCAGGCCCCTGGGGCGGCACACCGACGTCGGCGACGGAGACGTCCGCGCCGCCTGGCGGGTGGACACCGCCGGCGGGCTCACCGTGGAGGTCACGGACGGCGGCGGGCCGACCCGCCCGGTTCCGGCCACCCCTTCGGTGACGGCACGCGGCGGCCGGGGCCTCAACATCATCAGCGCCCTGGCCCAGGAATGGGGCGTACGGGACGAATCCTCCGGCGAGGTCACCGTCTGGGCCCTGGTCTCCTCGGAGAAGCCGCCCGGAATCGACGGCACCGGATCCGCGCCCGGCGGAAGCGGCACCGACGGCGCCGAGGGAACCGGTGCCAACGGCTCGGGAGCACGGTCCATCGCCGCCCACGGCATCGGCGGGCTTCCCGGGTTCGAGGGACTGGACCTCTCCGAGGCCTTCGACGACGTGGGCTGACGCACCCGCACGACGTGGGCCGAGCACCCGCACGACGTGGGCCGAGCACGAGGACGACGGGGGCCGGACCCGTACGGCGGACGAGCGGGGCTCCCCGGGCGGCTAGGCTCGCGCCGAGTCCGCACTGTCGCAATCGGGAGAATGCCCACCATGGCCAAGAAGCGCCCTCAGTCCAAGGCCGGGAAGCAGCAGCTCAAGGACGGTGAGATCCCGGTCGTCGGGGCCCGTGAGCCCTGCCCGTGCGGATCGGGCCGCCGCTACAAGGCATGTCACGGACGTGCCGCCGCCCAGGCCGTGACCGAGCTCGTGCACCGCCCCTTCGAGGGGCTCGCCGGCGAGTGCGACTGGGTCGCGCTGCGCGAGCTGGTGCCCGCCGCCACGGTCGAACTGACCCTCAAGGACGGGCTGCCCGAGGGCGTTCCGTCGGTGACGCTCGCGACGGTCCTGCCGATGGCCTGGCCGGCGCTGCGCCGCGACGACGGCTCCGTCCTGCTCGCCCTGCAGAACGACACCTCCTCCGGCGACCTCAGCCGTGACCTCGCGGACACGCTCCAGCGCGCTCTGGAGGTCGAGCCCGGCTCCCCGGTCACCGCACGCCGTGTGCCGGCCGACGGTCCGCGCCTCCAGGACCTCCTCGACCCGGACGCCGCCTTCGAGCCGAACGTGCACTCCGGGTTCGAGTTCTGGGTTCCGGACGCGGAGAACGCCACGCCGGAGGTGTCCGCCTCGCTGGAGCGCGCGAACGCCGCCGCGATCCCGACGACGCTGCTGTCCGGCGTCGACGCCGCGTACTGGTGCGAGACCCCGGAGAAGAACCACCTGCGCTGGGTCATGCCGCACCCCGAGGAGAAGCTCCTCGACGCGCTCGCCCGGCTGCACGCCGCGGGCACCTCCTCGCTCGGCGACGACACCCGGCTGGTCGGGTCGTTCCGGGCGCACGGTCTCGTGGTCCCCGTCTGGGACCTGCCCGGCTCGATGGGGGCCGAGGCGTGCGAGAAGCCCGCCGTCGAGTTCGCCGAGCGACTGGCCGCGGCGCTCGCGTCCGACGCCCCGCTCACCGCCGAGGAACGCCGCGCCCGGGGCGGTCTCACCAACCGCCAGGTGACCCTCAGCTGAAAGTGACGCCAGGACGCCCCTGACGGTGACCCGCGTCACAACTCGCCGTACTCGTAAGTAAATCGCCGTCTTTAAAGGCGAGATCGAATTTGCGAACGGCAGATCTCTTGTTACGGTTCTAGAAGCCCGGTCGCTGGTGCATCCCCCGTCGCCAGCGATCGGGCGTCTTCGTGTTCGGCCGCGGAGCGCCTGTGACACCCCCGGGCGCGGAGGGCGAACCTCCGAGAGACCCGGCCGTCCGCCGCGTCGCGCCCTCGTGCCGGAGTCCGTCGGGAGAGTGCTCAGCCGCAGGCGGTGCGGCCCCGGTCCGCACGCCCCCGGTCCGTACGCCCCCGATCCGTACGCCCCCGCCGGACCGCGCCGGTCAGCCCGCGGCGGGCGACGGCCGTTCGGATCCGGCGCGGAGCAGCAGCGGCGCCTCGTCCACCGGCCCGGCCCCCACGAACTCCGCCACCGCCGTCGCGGACCGGGGCGCACCCGAGGACGGCACGCGCGGCGTCTCGCAGATCCCCGGTTCGTCGTGGGTGGCCGGCTCGCAGCGCAGCTCCACGGTCCGCCCGCCCGGCCCCATCAGCGTGAGCACCGAGCGGAGTTCCTCCCCGGTCGTGTTCCGGTAGTAGAGGCGGGCCCAGGTCTCGCCGCCCCGGGCCAGGACGCAGGTCTGCGCCTCCACGCCCTCCGGTGCGACCAGTTCGGGACCGCACCGGATCACGGCGTCCGGGCGTCGCACCCCGTCCCTGCCGTCGATGGCGGGCGTGCCGCCCCTGCCGTACCCGTGATCGTGGCCGCGCCGGTGATCGTGGCCGTCAGAAGCGGGGGGAAGATAGAACGCGGGCGGGAAGGCCGTCTCCGCGCTCATGCCCGACGGCGATTTCAGCGACGTCGGAGAGAAGGCGGACGGCTCTTTTCCGGACAGGCCATCAGGCACGCCGATCCGCGCGTTTCCTGGCGAATCGCCAGGTGATTGCGCATCGGATGATGATGCCGGTTCGCCCGATACGGCGTCCGGGACAAGGGCGGGGTCCGCGGAAGCGACCAGCGGAGCCAGCCAGGCGAGAACAGCGGCGCCCGCGAGACCGATCATGCGGAGATTCATGGTGGCCCCACCTGGCGACTGCGCGGAATTCCTGACGACGGGCGACGATATCGGCGCGAGGCGCACCGCCGCGTCGCCCGCCACCCGTTCACCGGTGATCCGGCCCGGCTCACACCCGTTCGAGTGAGCCCGGGCCCCGACTGTCGTGCGCCCGGGCACCGGGTGCCGTGAGCCCCGCGCCCGACGTCGGACGCCACGAGCCCTCCGCCAGGAAACCGGGCGCGCCGGGCATCTCCCGGCCGGGCGGTCGACCGCCCGGCCGGGTCAGTGCGCGAGCCGGCTGCCGCCGCCCGGGGCGCCGGTGCTCGCCTCGACCAGGGCGTCCAGGACCGCTTCCACATCCGGGAGCCACGGCGCCGCGGCCGCGGGAGCCCCGCCCTTGGCCCGCCGGTACGACACCGGGGCCGCGCCGGAGGTCTTCACCGGTGCGGGGGGTCGCTCCCAGCGGACCTGCCCCGCCCCGGTCCGGGACGACGGCAGGACGAGATAGCCGCCCTCTCCGTGGAACCGGAGCGAACTCGGCACCCAGTCCTTCGCGTACAGCAGTTCGCCGAGCCGTTCCAGGCCGTACGGGGCGACCAGCAGCGACCACCGGGTGGGCGTCGCCACGACGGGGCCGAGCCGCATGCCGAGGACGTCCAGGGCGCTGAGTGCTCTGGCGCCGGCCACGGCGGGCAGGCTCACCGCGCAGGGCGCACGGCCGCCGGTCGCCAGCATCACGGGGGCGGTGGGTCGGTGGGTCCACCACCAGCGCACCATGCGCTCGTCCGTGGTGGCCGCCAGCAGACCGGGATCGAGGGGGTGTGCGCCCGGTACGGCGCAGTCGGGTTCGGGGCAGGCGCAGCCGAGGCCGCCGCTCTCACCGTGCGGGCCGGCCTGTGCCGTCCCCACCCCGGGGAGCACGGGCCACTGCCATACGGTGGCGCAGGTCAGGGCCGCGTCGAGCCGGGCGGCCCCCTCCTTGCGCCGGAGCCGGAGCCTGCGTCGCCTTCCGAGGATCTCGCGCATGAGCGCTCGTTCCTTTCCGTTGAACGCCGAGTCCACATGACACACGCGTGGGTGGCACCACGTGCGTGTCTCTTCGCTGTGCGTACGTGCTCATCAGTTCCGCGGTGCGGGCGTGCCGCCGGCACCGTGCGTGAGCCGAGCCGAGCCGAGTGGAACCGATCCGAATAGAACCGATCTGGGGTGGAGCCGAACCGAGCAGAGTCGAGCGGAGTCGAACCGAACGGGGCCGAACCGACCGAACGAGTCGAACTGACCGAGAGGAATCGTGCTGCCCTGGCAGAGTCGTGCGGGTCGAACCGAGCGGGTCGAGCCGGACCGGCAATCGCTGGATGAGGGCGGCCTGCGCCTCGCCTGCCGTCCCTGGTGCGAACACCGCCGTCCGGGGCGGGTGCGTCACCTCTTCACGGGTAAGGACGCCGGAACCCGCTGCCGGGTTCCTTGGCGATCACAACCGCACCCGCGCATCACCGTTTACGTACCCAGCATGCCCGGAATGACGCTCCTCCGGCGACTTGGCCCCGGAGGTACCCCTGTTGAGCAGCCCCAGTCGATCGTAAATAGCGTCCATAGGGTGCAATTTTCGGCCAAGTTAGCCGACACTGGGAGGGCACGAATCGCCCGGACCCAGAAGGGGCAATGCTGGACATCGGGTTACTTGTGCGTGTACATGTGGATGCATTGATAGTGGCGCAGAATCACATGGGGGTTTGCGGTGCTATTCGACGAATCACACCGGTCGGAGAGCTGGCTGCCATGAGCGCCCCACACCTGCCGAAAGTGGCTGGAATCGATCCAGAGGTTACGGTTTCAACACAGACTCGCGCTCCTTTGACGGAGGTCCCGGGACCTCCCGGGCCCTTCCTCCAGGACCGGCTCGCGGGCTGGGTCTCGGACCTCACCACCCTGCACGAACTCACCGAGCGGCTGGCCGGGACGAACACCCTCGACGACGCCCTGAACGAACTGCTGCACGCCGGAGCCGCCCTCGTCGGCGCCCGCCGCGGACTTCTCGTTCTGGAACCCGCGAACGGTGAGGGCCCCTCCGCCACGGTCGGCCTCGGGCTCAGCCGCGCCGACCTCGGCCACCTGGAGACCGTGCCGCGCGCGGCCACCGCACTCGGCCGGGCCCTCGACGGGCCGCCGGACACCGCGGACGGGATCGCCAGCCCCGACCTGCTCGGCGAGAAGGACCTCGACCCCCGGCACCGCGAGGTCGCCATCCGGCTCGGCTACGCCGCCAGTTACGCCCTGCCGCTCGCCTCCGGGCCGGCCGGCCGCCTCGGCGCTGCCGTCTGGCTCTACGACGAACCGGCCGAGCCCGCACAGAAGCAGCGCCACCTCGCCGGCCTCTACGCGCGCTACGCCACCGAACACCTGGCCCGCCTGATCGAGCTGGAGCACGCCCGCGCGTCCGTCGCCGCCGTCGCCGAGGAACTGCTCCCCAGCCGACTGCCCCGGATCCCCGGCGTCCGGCTCGCCGCCCGGCACCGCACCGGCCCCCGGGGCGGCGGCGACTGGTACGACGCGCTGCCGCTGCCCGACCGCGCGCTCGGCCTCGCCGTGGGCTCCGTCGGCGGGTCCGGACCGAGCGCCATGGCCGCCATGGGCCGGCTGCGCGCCAGCCTGCGGGCGTACGCCGTGATGGAGGGGGAGGACCCCGTCGCCGTCCTCTCCGACCTGGAACTGCTGCTCCGGCTGACCGAACCCGCGCGGACCGCGACCGCCCTCTTCGCCTACTGCGAGCCGGCCGCCCGCAAGGTCGTGCTGGCCGGGGCCGGGCACACCCCGCCCCTGGTGCTCGGCGAGCGGCGCTGCGCGTTCGTCGAGACCACGCTCTCCGCCCCGCTGGGCATGCTCGCCTGCTGGGAGGCGCCGAGCGTGGAGTTCAGCCCGGCACCAGGCGAAACGGTGCTGCTCTACACGGACGGGCTGCTGCGCCGCACCGGGGACGCCATGGACCGGGCCTTCACCCGGCTGCACTCCGCCGCCGCCTCCGTACCGAAAGCGGAACGGAACGATCCGGCGGCCGTCGCGGACCACGTCCTGCGCACGATGCTTCCCGACGGCCTCGACCGGAACGACTCCGCCGAGGACGTCGTGATCCTCGCCGCCCACTTCGACTGACCGCGCACCGCGGCGGGCCGCCGCTGCGACCGCCCCCTCACCCCCGCCCCGCCCCTCACCCCATCGCCCGTCACACCGACCGACCGGCGTTCCCGACCGACCGCCGCTTCGGCTCGCCGCCCCCGTCCGCCCGGCCGACCGCGCCGGCCCGTCGACCGGCACTCCGGCCGATCCGGCGGCAGTCTCCGGTAACAGGTCCTTCGGCCCTGGGCCCCCTTCCGTACGCCCGTACGATGGTGATGGTCCAGTGTCGTACCCCAAGGAGAAAAACATCGTGTCTGAGGAGCTCGTCCCGGAGAACCCGGAGCAGGAGACCGAGGAGAACGAAGCAGAAGCGGTCAAGCAGCGGAAGAACGGCCTGTACCCGGGCATCTCCGACGAGCTCGCCGACAACATGAAGTCGGGCTGGGCCGACACCGAGCAGCACGGCCTCCAGCCGATCGCCCAGGCCGAGCACACCGCCGCCCGGCGCGCCGCGCTCTCCGCCCGCTTCCCCGGCGAGCGCCTGGTCATCCCCGCGGGCAACCTGAAGACCCGCTCCAACGACACCGAGTACGCCTTCCGGGCCTCCACCGAGTACGCGTACCTCACCGGTGACCAGACCCAGGACGGCGTGCTCGTCCTGGAGCCGAAGGACGGCGGCCACGAGGCGACCCTCTACCTGCTGCCCCGCTCCAACCGGGAGAACGGCGAGTTCTGGCTCGACGGCCAGGGCGAGCTGTGGGTCGGCCGGCGGAACTCCCTCTCCGAGGCCGAGCAGCTGCTCAGCATCCCCACGAAGGACGTCCGTGAGCTGACCGCCGCACTGACCGAGGCCACCGGCCCGGTCCGCAACGTGCGCGGGCACGACCCGTCCGTCGAGGCCGCCCTCACCGACAAGGTCACCGCGGAGCGCGACGAGGAGCTGCGCGTCTACCTCTCCGAGGCACGCCTGGTGAAGGACGCCTTCGAGATCGCCGAGCTGCAGAAGGCGTGCGACGCCACCGCGCGCGGCTTCGAGGACGTCGTGCGGAGCCTGGACAAGGCCGAGGCGACCAGCGAGCGCTTCATCGAGGGCACGTTCTTCCTGCGCGCCCGCATCGAGGGCAACGACATCGGCTACGCCTCGATCTGCGCCGCCGGCCCGCACGCCACCACCCTGCACTGGGTCCGCAACGACGGCGACGTCCGCTCCGGGGAGCTGCTGCTCCTGGACGCCGGCGTGGAGACCAACGACCTCTACACCGCCGACGTGACGCGCACCCTGCCGATCAACGGCACGTTCTCGCCGCTCCAGCGCAAGATCTACGACGCGGTGTACGAGGCCCAGGAAGCGGGCATCGCCGCCGTGCGGCCCGGCGCCACCTTCCGCGACTTCCACGAGGCCTCGCAGCGCGTCCTCGCCGAGAAGCTCGTCGCCTGGGGCCTGCTCGGCGACCTGGACGTGGAGAAGGTCCTGGAGCTCGGCCTCCAGCGCCGCTGGACCCTGCACGGCACGGGCCACATGCTCGGCATGGACGTCCACGACTG
Organism: Streptomyces griseus; assembly: GCF_900460065.1. Lineage (GTDB taxonomy): Bacteria > Actinomycetota > Actinomycetes > Streptomycetales > Streptomycetaceae > Streptomyces > Streptomyces griseus. Next base: position 254,182 of record NZ_UAVD01000026.1, read on the forward strand.
CGCCGTCGCGCGCACCGAGGCGTACGTGGACGGCGTCCTGGAGCCGGGTGTCTGCCTGACCGTGGAGCCGGGTCTGTACTTCCAGGCCGACGACCTGACCGTGCCCGAGGAGTACCGGGGCATCGGCGTCCGGATCGAGGACGACATCCTCGTCACCGAGGACGGCAACCGGAACCTCTCCGACACGCTGCCCCGGCAGGCGGACGAGGTCGAGGCCTGGATGGCGCGGCTGAAGGGCTGACCCACCGCCGTACCTCCCGTGGGGGCGCGCCGTTCACTACACCGTGAGCAGCGCGCCCTCGCGCCATTTCAGGACCTTGTCGAAGCGCACCACCGCGCCGTGGCCCGGCCGGTTGCCGAACTGGACGTGGTCGGAGAGCTGCTGGATGAGGTCGAGACCCCGGCCGCTCTCGGCTTCGTCGTCCCGCGCCGGGAGCGGGGACGGCAGGTGCTGCGGGTGCTGTTCGGTGGGCGCGGCTGGGCGAAGCGCGCGGCGGGCGGGAAAGCCCGGCCCCGAGTCGCTGACCTCGATACGGCATTTCTCGCCGTCCAGATAGGCCGTGACCCGGTACTGCCCGGAGTCCGCGGCGGGGCGTCCGCAACCGGAATCCCCCGGCTCCCCGAGAACCATCCGGTCGCCGCCGTGTTCGACGGCGTTCGCACAGGCCTCGCTGAGCGCGACCGACAGGTCGAAGGAGATGTCCGGATCCACCCCTGCGGTTTCCATGGTGCCGAGCAGAAAACGACGGGCGAGCGGGACGCTCGCAGCTTCGCGCCGCAAATGGAGAGACCACCAGATGCTCATCTTTCAGCCTCCTGGCTGCGGCTCGACGTATCGATACGTATTGCCGCCCTCGACACTTCGTAAGCACGGATCGGGTGGGAAAGCCCTCATACGGCGGATGTGGATATTCGGCCGCCCGGTGTATGGACCTGCCCGGCACCAGGTCACCGGGGGTCCCTCCGGTGACCTGGGACGCGCTCCCCCGGTCCGTACATCCCCCGCGAACGGGCTCAACAAGCACGGTTGGGGACGGAGCCTGATCTTCCGGACCTGCCGTACCGGACAGGGGGGTGCAGTGCGATGATGTTCCGGCCATGTCCACGCCTCTCGCACACGCAGGAGCCGGTCTGCGGCTCATGAGGGCCGCGGTGTTCACCGCGGTCTGCGTCGTGCTGTCCGCGGCCGGACACGCGCTCGCCGCCGGAGCGCCCGTCCCCGCGTGGACCCTGCTCGCCGGATTCCTCGGCGTCCTCGCCGTCGCCACGGCCCTCGCCGGACGGGAACGTTCCCTTCCGTCGATCGCGGGCGCGCTGGCCGGCGGGCAGATCCTCCTGCACGTGCTGTTCGCGTACGGCAGCCACGCCGGGGCCCCGGCCGCCGCGGCGCCCACGGGCGGCGACAACCCGGTCATCCGGTTCGCCGCCGGTCTCGTCTGCGGTGCCGGACCGGAGCAGCTGAGCGCGGCGGACGCCCACCGCATCGTCTCCTCCGCCGGCATCGACCCGTCGACGCTCGCGGCGGGGTCCCACGGCCACCTCGCGGACGGTGGTGTCGCCGGAGCGGTCGGGACCGCCGCGTCGGCGGCCCCGGACGGCGCCTGGGGAATCGCGCAGCTCTGCGCGACGGTCTCCGCGCTGCTGCCGAGCCTGTCGATGTTCCTGGCCCACGTCCTCGTCGCGCTCGCCACCGGGTGGCTGCTGCGGCGCGGCGAGATCGCCCTCTTCGGGCTGGCCCGGCTCTCCGCGCACAGCGCCCAGGCGCTGGCGGCCGGGGCCCGGCTGCGGTCCCTGCGGGCCGCGCTCGCCCTCGTCCGCGCGCTGCGGGCCGGGGAGCGCGAGCAGCTCATGGCCGGGCCGCGGGTTCCGCGCCCCTCCGACGACGTGCCGGTACCGGCCGCCGGGGATCCTCTGCAGCACCTGGTGATCAGGCGCGGGCCTCCGGCCCCGTACGCCCTCGCAGCCTGACGCGACGCCTCCACCGAACCGACGGGAACCGTCCGCGCACACCCCTGTGCGCGCACGCCCGCGGAACCGGACCACGAGGCGTCGTGATGCCGCCGCGCACCCGCGCGCCGGACCACCGTGTTCCGTTTCCCCAGTGGAGATTCCTGCCATGAAGCTTTCCCGTATCGCCCTCGCCGGCGGCGTCGCCGCGTCCACCGTCCTGCTGATCGCCGGCCCGGCCGCCGCCCACGTCAGCGTCCAGCCGGTCGGCGAGGCCGCCAAGGGCGGATACGCCACGCTCAACTTCAAGGTCCCCAACGAGCGCGACCAGGCCTCGACGGTGAAGCTCGAAGTCAACTTCCCGGCCGACCACCCGCTGTCCTCCGTCACCCCGCAGGCCGTCCCCGGCTGGAAGATCGACATCACCAAGAGCAAGCTCGACAAGCCTCTTGAGGTGCACGGCAAGAAGATCACCGAGGCCGTCTCCAAGGTGACCTGGACCGCCGACGAGGGCGAGATCGCCCCCGGCTACTTCCAGCAGTTCCCGGTCTCCGTCGGCGCGCTTCCCGAGGACGCCGACCAGCTCGTCTTCAAGGCGATCCAGACGTACGACAACAAGGAAGTCGTCCGCTGGATCGAGGAGCCCACGGCCGGCGGCGAGGAGCCCGACAGCCCGGCCCCCGTCCTGAAGCTGACCGCCGCCGCCGAGGACGGCCACGGCGGCGGCGCCGCGGACGACGCCGGGAAGACCGACGACCACAAGGCCGCCGACGCCGACGCGTCGGCCAAGGAGAGCAGCACCGCCGCGTCCTCCTCCTCCAGCGACACCACCGCCCGCACGCTGGGCATCATCGGCATCGTCATCGGCATCGGCGGCATCGCGTTCGGCGTACTCGCCGGACGTCGCCGCTCGGCCTGACCGGCCGGTTCCCTCACCCGCACCACGTTCAGGACATCTCTTTCATGCGCAACAGAAAAGCAGTGACGGCCGTGGCGTTCGCCGCCGCGGCCGCACTGGCCCTCTCCGCCTGCGGCACCGGTGACGACAAGGCGGGCTCATCGGCCGTCGCCGACGTCAGCGCCGCGCCGAAGGACAAGGCCGCGACCGTCCTCGACCAGCCGTTCACCAAGCCGAACCTCGTCCTCACCGACACCGACGGCAAGGAGTACGACCTCCGCGAGGCGACCCAGGGCAAGCCGACGCTCATCTACTTCGGCTACACCAACTGCCCCGACGTCTGCCCGCTGACCATGAGCAACATCTCGCTCGCCAAGCGGGAGCTGCCCAAGGCCGACCAGGAGAAGCTCCAGGTCGTCTTCGTCACCACCGACCCCGAGCGCGACACCCCCGCCTCGCTCGGCAAGTGGCTCTCCGCCCAGGACCCCACCTTCACCGGTCTCACCGGCGACTTCCCGACCATCCAGGCCGGGGCCCGGCAGATCGGGATCGGCATCGACGCGCCGAAGAAGGAGAAGGACGGGACCGTCGTCTCGATGCACGGCGCCCAGGTCATCGCCTTCTCCCCGAAGACGGACGAGGGCTATGTGCTCTACGGCGAGGACACCTCCGCCGAGGAGTACGCGAAGGACCTCCCCGAGCTGATCAAGGGGGAGACGCCGTGAACCGCCGCCGCACGGCTCTCGCCGGCGTCCTCGCCCTCACCGCGGGGGCGGCGCTGGCCGGGTGCTCGTCGGACGGCGCGCCCGATCTGAAGGTCGTCGGCGCGTATCTGCCGCAGCCCGTCAGCGACATGGCCGCCGGGTTCCTCGTCGTCCAGAACAGCGGCGATGCCGGGGACCGGCTCACCTCGGTGACCAGTCCGCTCTCCGACGACGTCACGATCCACGAGACGAAGAACCAGAAGATGCGCGAGGTCTCCTCGTTCGAGGTGCCCGCGAACGGCGAGCTCGATCTCGAACGCGGTGGCAACCACATCATGTTCATGAAGCTCAAGCAGAAGCCCAGACAGGGCGAGAAGGTCTCCGTCGAGCTGCACTTCGAGAAGGCCGACCCGATCAAGGTCGACCTGCCGGTGAAGGAAACCACCCACAACCCGAAGAAGCAGTGAGGGACTGAATCGATGTCTGCCACCGCCCCGTACGCCGGGCCGTCCCGGATACGACGGCCCGTCGCCGCCGCCGCGCTCCTCGCCGCACTGGTCAGCCTGGTCTTCGGGCTGCTGCTGGCCGGCGCGGGCTCGGCGTCCGCGCACGCCGCTCTCACCGGGAGCGACCCCGGGGACGGGGCGGTGGTGGACACCGCACCCAAGGAGGTCACCCTCAGCTTCTCCGAGGCGATCGCCGTGGGCGACGACTCCATCCGCGTCCTCGACCCCAACGGCAAGCGCGCCGACACCGAGGCCGAACCGCGCGACCTCTCCGAGGGCTCCACCGTCCGCTACGGCGTCGCGCTCCACTCCGGCCTGCCGGACGGCACCTACACGGTGGCCTGGCAGGCGATCTCCGCCGACAGCCACCCCATCTCCGGCGCGTTCACGTTCTCCATCGGCGCCCCGTCCGAAACCACGGTGGCCCTGTCCTCCCAGGACGTGGGCGGCGGCCCGGTCGGCGTCGTCTACGACATCGCGCGCTACGCCGCCTACGGCGGGTTCGTGCTGCTCGTCGGCGGCAGCGCGTTCGTCCTGGTCTGCTGGCGGCGGGGCGCGTCCGCCCTGCCGATGCAGCGGCTCGTGGTGCGCGGCTGGCTCACGCTGACCGCGGCGACCCTGGTCATGCTGCTGCTGCGCAACCCGTACACGGGCAGCGGGAAGTTCGCCGACGCCTTCGACCTCGCCGGACTCCAGTCGGTCCTGGACACCAAGCCCGGCGCCGCCCTCGTCTCCCGGCTGCTGCTGCTCGGAGCCGCCGCCCTGTTCATCGCCGTGCTGTTCGGCACGTACGCCCGGCGCGAGGACGAGCGGGAGAAGAAGGACCTCACCTTCGGCCTGGCCGTCGGCGGCGGGGTCGTCGCGGCCGGCATCGCCGCCACCTGGGCGATGTCCGAGCACGCCTCGACCGGCATCCAGGCGTCCATCGCCATGCCGGTGGACGTGGCGCACCTGCTGGCGGTCGCCGCGTGGCTCGGCGGACTCGCCTCGCTCCTGGTGGCGCTGTACCGCACGCCGGACATCGGGAGCGCCGCGGTCCGGCGCTTCTCCACGGTCGCGTTCGCCAGCGTCGTGGTCCTGGCGGCGACCGGGATCTACCAGTCCTGGCGGCAGGTCGGCTCCTGGTCGGCGCTGACCGGGACGCGCTACGGGCAACTGCTGATCATCAAGGTGGCGCTGATCGCCGTCCTGCTCGCCGTCGCCTGGTTCTCCCGGCGCTGGACGGCACGGCTGACGGACACCGCCGCCTCGTCCGACGCCGAGGGAGCCACGGCGGAGGACGCCCCGACCGGGCCGGAGGAGACCTCCCCGGCCGCGTCCGACGAGACCTCCGACGACGTCGCCCCCGAGCGCGCCGCGCAACTGGCCCGTCAGCGGGCCGTGCTGACCGCGACGAAGAAGAAGCGGATACGGGACGCGGACCCGGAGCGCTCCGGGCTGCGCCGCTCGGTCCTGGCCGAAGCCGCCGTCGCCGTCGTCCTGCTGGCCGTCACCACCATGCTGACGTCCACGGAACCCGGCCGTACGGAGGAGGAGGCCGCGGCCGGCGCCACGGCGGCCACCGCCCCCGCCGCCGGCGGCCCGGTCAACCTGAGCATGCCGTTCGACACCGGCGGCGAGCAGGGCAAGGGCACCGTCCGCATCGACATCGAGCCCGCGCGCACCGGGTCCAACGACCTGCACGTGTGGATCGACGGCAGCGACGGCGAGCCGATGGACGTGCCCGAGCTGAAGCTGGCCCTGACCCTGGAGTCGAAGGACATCGGCCCGCTGCCGGTCGTCCCGGACCGGCTGGCCGAGGGGCACTGGACGGCGAGCGGCGTACAGATCCCGATGGCCGGGGAGTGGAAGGTCGACGTGACGGTACGGACCTCCGACATCGACCAGGTCACCATCGACAAGAACGCGAAGATCGGCTGAGCACGGTGAGCAAGACCCAGAAGCAGACCCTGGCCAAGACCGCCGCCACCGGTCCCCCGGGCAGCCCCGCCACCCGCTCCCCGGGCGCCGGCACCGCCGGTGGTACCGGCGTGTCGCGGCGGCGGCTGCTGGGCACGGCCGGTGCGGCGGGCGCCACGGGGCTGGTGCTGGGGGCCGCGGGCGGGGCCGCCGGGTACGCCGCCACCCGCCCCGAGGAGACGGCCGCGCTGACGACCGTCGGGGCCACCGAGGCGATGTTTCACGGGAAACATCAACCGGGGATCACCACTCCGCTGCAGGCCCGGGGCCACCTCGTCGCGTTCGACCTGGCGGCCGGCGCCGGGCGCAAGGAGGCGGCGGCGCTGCTGCGACGCTGGTCGGCGGTGGCGAAGGAGCTGATGGCGGGCCGTCCGGCGGCGGGCGGCCCGGACGGCCCCGGGCACGACACCGGGATCGCCCTGGACGCGGGACCCTCGTCCCTGACAGTCACCTTCGGCTTCGGCCGTACGTTCTTCGCGCGCACCGGGCTGACCGCCCGCCTGCCGGCCGCCCTCGACCCGCTGCCCGCGTTCTCCGCCGACGCCCTCGACGCCGGCCGGTCCAACGGCGATCTGTGGGTGCAGATCGGCGCGGACGACGCGCTGGTCGCCTTCCACGCGCTGCGGGCGCTCCAGAGGGAAGTCGCGGACACGGCACGCGTGCGGTGGCAGATGAACGGTTTCAACCGCACCCCCGGCGCGACCGCCCGCCCGATGACCGCCCGCAACCTGATGGGCCAGATCGACGGGACCGGCAACCCGAAGCCGTCCGAGGAGGACTTCGACCGGCGCGTCTTCGTCCCCGCCTCCCCCGGGAAGCCGCAGGAGTGGATGGAGGGCGGTTCGTACGCCGTCGTCCGCCGGATCAGGATGCTCCTGGACGACTGGGAGAAGCTCCCGGTGGACCGCCAGGAGCGGGTCATCGGGCGGCGCAAGGCGGACGGGGCGCCCCTGAGCGGGGGAACCGAGACCACGGAGATGGACCTCGACAAGGCCGGCCCGGACGGCAGGCTCGTGATCCCCGACAACGCCCACGCCCGGATCTCCTCGCCCGAGAAGAACGGCGGGGCCGCCATGCTGCGCCGCCCGTTCTCGTACCACGACGGCATCGCGGAGGACGGGGCCCCGGACGCCGGGCTCCTCTTCATCTGCTGGCAGGCGGACCCGTTCCGGGGCTTCGTGCCCGTGCAGCGCAAGCTCGACCGGGGCGACGCGCTGTCGCCCTTCCTCCGGCACGAGGCGAGCGGGGTGTTCGCGGTGCCGGGCGGGGCGGCGGAGGGGGAGTACGTGGGACAGCGGCTGCTGGAGTCGTAGGCCGCTGGGTGCGTGGGGCGCTGGGTGCGTGGGGCGCTGGAGTCGTGGGGCGAGTGGAGTCGTGGGAGGCACCCGCACGGCGAACGCCCCGCGTCCACACCCCCGTCCCGTCCCCGGGCCACCCACGCCCTGCGTCCGCGCGGTCGGCCCCTCTTTCGTGCGCGCTTCCGTTCTCGCGGCCGGTCCCGCTTCCGGCCGGCCGCGCGGCGCGGGTCCTCCCGCACCCTCCCGACCGCATTCTGAGACAGCGCGGCGGGCCTCGCGGGGCGCACTAGGGTGACCGTATGTCAGCCACGCGCTACGCCTATCTCGGTCCCGAGGGCACCTTCACCGAGGTCGCCCTCCGTACGCTCCCGGAAGCCGCCACCCGGGAACTCGTCCCGATGGTGTCCGTGCCGGCCGCCCTGGACGCCGTGCGCAACGGCGAGGCGGCGGCGGCGCTCGTACCGATCGAGAACTCGGTCGAGGGCGGCATCACCGCGACGCTGGACGAGCTGGCCGGCGGGGACCCGCTGATGATCTACCGCGAGGTGCTGCTCTCCATCACCTTCGCGCTGCTGGTACGGCCCGGGACCAAGCTGTCGGACATCAAGACGGTCACCGCGCACCCCGCCGCCCAGCCGCAGGTCCGCAACTGGATGGCGACCCACCTCCCGGGGGTTCTGTGGGAGTCGGCGGCGTCCAACGCGGACGGCGCCCGACTGGTCCAGGAGGGGCGGTACGACGCCGCGTTCGCCGGAGAGTTCGCCGCCGCCACCTACGGCCTGGAGCCGCTGGTGACGGAGATCCACGACGCGGAGAACGCCCAGACGCGCTTCGTCCTGGTGGGCCGGCCCGCCCGGCCCTCCGCGCCGACCGGCGCCGACAAGACCTCCGTGGTGATCTGGCTGGGCGACGACCGCCCCGGCGCCCTCCTGGAGCTGCTCCAGGAGTTCGCGGTGCGCGGCGTCAACCTGATGCTCATCCAGTCCCGCCCGACCGGCGAGGGCATCGGCAACTACTGCTTCGCCGTGGACGCCGAGGGACACATCTCGGACCGGCGGGTCGGGGAGGCCCTGATGGGGCTGAAGCGGATCAGCCCGAAGGTGCGGTTCCTCGGCTCGTACCCGCGGGCCGGTGTCTCCCCGGACGAGGTGGGGCCGCTGCGGGAAGGCACGTCGGACGCGGCGTTCACGGAAGCGTCCGACTGGCTGGCGCGCAGCCAGGACGGCCGGATCTGACAGAGGGGCGGAAGAGATCCCGGCGCGAAGGCTCCCGGAGCGAAGGCGCCGGGCGCGGCCCGGGTGGCCTTCTTGCGCGCTCCGCAGTGGTGCGATCTACAGATAGTCACGCACTCCGGAAAGTTATCCACAGGATGGCTCTCGCCTTGGGGACAAGTCGACACCGCAATGCGACATCATCGACAAATCAACCCAGCCGCCCTGGGGTCATCCACAGAGACGCAAGGCGCCGCGGTGCGCCCACGCCGCCCTCATTCCCTTGATCAACTCTTCCAGACGGTGAATTCCCACCCGAACGAGCACACGGAACGGGTTTGGGTGGGGATTACGCGGAACTTCGCCCGAGTTCCGGAGTAAATGCCCTCCGGCATCCACAGAACTTCCACACAGCCTGTGGATAACTATTCCGAAACAGAAACCCCTGTGGACAACAGCGGCCGACGCGCCCCCAACTCCCGCCCCGCTCAAGGCGGGTACGTCAAGGCAGGTCACACCTTCTGCCCTGTTCAGGGGAGTTAACCACCGTTATTGACACCCCCTCGGACCCCCTCCGCACCCTCACCGCACCGGTGCGGGATCGGCGCCGATACCGATACCGGGACCGGCGCCGACGTCGGAGCCCGCACCACCGGCGATTCCCCTCAGAAATATCAATTCCGGCAATTCGGTCAAAGTGACACGCTCGGCGATATCGGTTCGAGTACGAGATCCGCGCACCGGTAGCCTGGAGGGGTGATTGACCTTCGCCTGCTCCGTGAGGACCCCGACCGTGTTCGCGCCTCCCAGCGCGCCCGTGGAGAGGACGTCGGCCTCGTCGACGCCCTGCTCTCCGCCGACGAGCTGCGCAGGTCGTCCGGCGTCCGCTTCGACGAACTCCGCGCCGAACAGAGGTCGCTCGGCAAGCTGATCCCCAAGGCCACCCCCGAGGAGCGCACCGAGCTCCTCAAGAAGGCCGAGCAGCTCAAGGCCGACGTCAAGGCGGCCGACGCCGCCCAGGACGAGGCCGCCGCCGACGCCAAGCGCCTGCTGCTCCAGCTCGGCAACATCGTCCACGAGGACGTGCCGGTCGGCGGCGAGGAGGACTTCGTCGTCCTGGAGACGCACGGCACCATCCGGGACTTCGGCGCCGAGGGCTTCGAGCCCAAGGACCACCTGGAGCTCGGCGAGGCGCTCGGCGCCATCGACATGGAGCGCGGGGCCAAGGTCTCCGGCTCGCGGTTCTACTACCTCACCGGCGTCGGCGCGCTCCTGGAGCTCGCCCTCGTCAACGCGGCGATCGCGCAGGCCACCGAGGCCGGCTTCGTCCCGATGCTCACCCCGGCGCTGGTCCGCCCCCGCGCCATGGAGGGCACCGGCTTCCTCGGCCAGGCCGCGGAGAACGTGTACCACCTGGAGAAGGACGACTACTACCTGGTCGGCACCTCCGAGGTCCCCCTCGCCGCGTACCACATGGACGAGATCATCGACGCCGACAAGCTGCCCCTGCGGTACGCCGGGTTCTCCCCGTGCTTCCGCCGGGAGGCCGGCACGTACGGCAAGGACACCCGCGGCATCTTCCGCGTCCACCAGTTCGACAAGGTCGAGATGTTCTCGTACGTCGACCCCGCGGACGCCGAGGCCGAGCACCGCAGGCTCCTGGACTGGGAGAAGCAGTGGCTCACCGCCCTCGAACTGCCCTTCCAGGTGATCGACGTCGCCACCGGTGACCTCGGCTCCTCGGCCTCGCGGAAGTTCGACTGCGAGGCGTGGATCCCGACCCAGGGCAAGTACCGCGAGCTCACCTCCGCCTCCAACTGCGACGGCTTCCAGGCCCGCCGCCTGTCCGTCCGGATGCGCGAGGGCAAGAAGGTCCAGCCGCTGGCCACGCTGAACGGCACGCTCTGCGCCGTACCGCGCACGATCGTGGCGATCCTGGAGAACCACCAGCTCCCCGACGGTTCGGTCCGGGTGCCCGAGATGCTCCGTCCGTACCTGGGCGGGCGCGAGGTCCTGGAACCGGTCGCCAAGTGACCTTCCCCTACAAGCTCGTCGCGACCGACCTCGACGGCACGCTGCTGCGCGGGGACGACACGGTCTCCGAGCGCACCCGCGAGGCTCTGGTCGCCGCCACGGAGGCCGGCGCCGCGCACATCATCGTCACCGGCCGTGCGGTGCCCTGGACCCGGCACATCCTGGACGACCTCGGTTACGAGGGGCTCGCGGTGTGCGGTCAGGGCGCGCAGGTCTACCACGCGGGCGAGCACAAGCTGCTGACCTCGCTGACCCTGGACCGGCAGCTCGCCGGTCTCGCGCTGTCCAAGATCGAGGCGGAGGTCGGCCCGCTGCACCTGGCCGCCAGCCGCGACGGCCTGGACGGCGAAGTGCTGGTGGGTCCCGGCTACCAGGTGCAGGAGGGGCCGCTCCCGTACCTCTTCGTGGACGACGCCACCGAGATGTGGACGGCCCCGCTCAACAAGGTCTACATACAGCACCCGGAGCTGGACGACGACGCGCTGGCCTTCGCCGCGCGGGCGGCGGTCGGCAGCCTGGTCGACGTGGTCATGGCCGGGGCCGGTGTGGTCGAGATCCTGCCCCTGGGCCTGAGCAAGGCGACCGGCCTCTCGCTGGCCGCCCGTCGGCTCGGCGTGAAGGCGGCCGACACCATCGCCTTCGGTGACATGCCGAACGACATCCCGATGTTCGGCTGGGCCCACCACGGCGTGGCCATGGCCAACGCCCACGAGGACCTGAAGGCCGTCGCCCACGAGATCACGGCGTCCAACGACGACGACGGCATCGCGGTGGTGCTGGAGGACCTGCTCCGCTCGGCGCCCGTTCAGTAGGACGCCCACCCGGCGGCGCGACAGCGGCCCGGCACCGATGTCCTGGGGGCCGGGCCGCCGTTCTGCGCGGGACCCGCTCTATCCGCGCTGCCCGCTACGGCGGCGCAGATCCTTCAGCTGCCGGGCGACGGAGTCCAGCCGCCCGTCCAGCCGCACGACGTCCTGCTGCACGTCCGCCAGCCGCAGGCTCATCGCCCCGATCACCCGGTGCGTCACCTCCACCTTCCGGTCCAGACTGTCGAGCCGCTCCGACATCCGCACCAGCACCGGCCCGAGTTCCTGCAACGCACTGCCGACGCCGGTGAGGCAGCTCTCGATCCGGGTGACGCGCTGGTCGAGGGAGGCGTACTGCGTGCGCAGCGACTCCTCGGCGTCGAGGAGGTACGTACGCACGCAGCGGGCGATGTCGCTGTCGCGAAGAAGCATGGCGACGTTGAGGACGGTTCGGCGGGGGTAGAGCCGCAGTTGCGTGGCCGCCTGTGGATAACTTTCCACCCCTTCGCCGCCCCATAGCGACATCATGTCGCTATGGAAGGCGTGCAGGTCAGCGCCGCGCAGCACGCGGAGCCCACTCTCGGCCAACTCCTCCTGGTGTCGATCGGTCAGCCTTCTGACCGCACCTGTGGATACTTCGAAGTAACGAGCCACATCCTCTGTGCGAACGTGAATTCCGTCCGGGAGCATGACAAGGGCCTTCACCTGGTCGAGGACATCTACGCGCCCCATCTGCTCCCCGCGCAACGCGCGCGATTCGAGCAGGGCGACTTCCGTGGGCATGGGTGTGCCTTTCGTACGAGGGAATGACGAGGACGGCCCACACCCCGGGCTTCAGGGGTGGAGGACGCTCACGGTTGCCACTCACTCGATGACCGGTCCGGTGGGCCGAGCCTCACCCGGTGCCGGCACTCCCCGATTTCACGAACGCCACGACGCCACGGATTCCAGTTGCCTCCACGCGCCCTGCCCAACGACCCGATAAACACAACGTCACGCGTACACCTGTCCGCTCGTACGACGACCCCCGCCCAGGGTTCGGAAGGGCGGGGGTCGGCGGGGCGCGGAAGGGCTCAGGCCGCGGGCGTCACTCCTCGCCCGCCAGCTTCAGCGCCCGCAGCTTCTGGCCCGCGTACCAGGTGGCGGCGACCGTGACCGCGACCAGCAGGACCGTGGCGAGCGGCAGGCCGACGTCCGAGGTCACCGCGCCGTCGCCCGCGACCTTCTGGGCCACGGCCAGGGACCACTGCTGGACGCTGAGCGTCCGTGCGCCGGGGACCAGGCTGCCGAAGAGGGCCTCCCAGACCAGCGCGTAGACCAGGCCGAGGACGTCCGCGTGCCGGCTGACCGTGCCGAGCAGCAGGAACAGGGCGCTGTACGCGATCGAGGCGACCAGCGCCGCGATCGTGTAGGCGACGGCGACCTGCTGGCCGTTGCCGTTGAGGATCAGGCCCGCGAGGAGCGTCGGCAGGGCGGAGAACACCATGGTCACCGCGATGGCCACGATCAGCTTGGTGAAGATGATCGTGGGCCGCTTCACGGGCTTGGCGAGCAGGTAGACGATCGAGCCGTCGTCGATCTCGGGGCCGATCGCCCCGGTGCCCGCGATCACGCCGATCAGCGGGACCATCGTGGCGATGGCGAAACCGCCGAGGACGTCCGAGGCGATCTGGTCATCGGCCCCGGCGAACATGCGCACGGCCGCGGCGATGACCAGCAGCAGTGCGGGCAGGACGAACAGGATGGCGGCCCGGCGCCGGCCGAGCAGGGCCCGGTAGGTGAGCCGGGCGACTGTGGGGTCGTACATGACGGTGCACAGCTCCTTTCAGGCCACTACTCAGGCCGCTACGAGGTAGGAAAAGACCGATTCGAGGGACTCGTCGGACGGTGAGACGGTGAGCAGCCGGATGCCCTGCTCACGGGCCACCCTCGGCAGCAGCTCGGTGAACCGGCCGAAGTCGACGGCCTGGATCCGCAGCGCCTTCTCGGTCACGTCGACCTCGATGCCCGCCGTGGACGGGTCGGCGATGAGCGCGGCCGCGAGGGCCCGGTCGTCGCTGGAGCGCACCAGATAGCGGTGCGGGCGGTCGGTCATCAGCCGGCGGATCTTCCGGAAGTCGCCGGACGCGGCGTGCCGGCCGGCCACGATCACCTCGATGTGCGAGGCCAACTGCTCGACCTCTTCGAGGATGTGGGAGGAGAACAGGACCGTGCGCCCCTCGGCCCCCATCCGCCGCAGCAGTTCCATCAGCTGCATCCGCTGGCGCGGGTCCATCCCGTTGAACGGCTCGTCCAGGAGCAGCACCGAGGGCTCGTGGACCAGCGCGGACGCCATCTTCACGCGCTGGCGCATGCCCTTGCTGTACGTGGAGATCTTGCGGTCCTGCGCGTACTCCATCTGGACCGTGGCGAGCGCCTTCCGCGCCTCGGCCCCGCCCAGACCCTGGAGTTCGGCGTTGGCGACGACGAACTCCTTGCCGGTGAGGAAGTCGTACATCCCCTCCCGCTCGGGGACGATGCCGATCTTCTTGTAGACGCTCTCGTTGCGCCAGATCTGCTGTCCGTCGAGCGTGACCTTCCCCGTCGAGGGGGCGAGGAATCCGCCCATCATGTTGATGAGGGTGGACTTTCCCGCGCCGTTCGGGCCGAGGAGTCCGGTGACGCCGGGCCCCACGGTCATGGAGACGTCGTTGACGGCGACCACGTTGCCGAACCAGCGCGAGGTGTGGTCGATCTCGATGGTGGTCACAGCCCGACCCTCCGGTAGCGGCGCATCAGGACGGCGTAGGAGCCGGCGACGAGCGCGAGAACAACGAACAGGTAGACCACACCGGTACCGGTGCCCGGGCCTTCCCCTCCGGGGAAGGCAGAGGTCGCGCCGAGGAACGCGGTCTGGACGCCGTCGATCAGCGTGATCGGCGAGAAGAGGCCCAGCCACTGCACGGCCCCTTCCGAACCGGTCTCCCAGGCGATGGCCTGGACCGTGGAGACGGCGCCGTAGGTGATGGTCAGGAGGGCGATCACCGCGGCGACGCCGAAGCCGCGGCGCGGGGTCAGGGCGGCCATGACGAGGCCGAGGCCGGCGAACAGCACGGACAGCAGCGCCACCGACACCAGCCCCTGGCCGAACCACTTGGTCTGGTCGGCGAAGTCGAACTTCGCGAGCAGAGAGCCCACATAGAGGATGAGCAACGGCGCACCGGTGAGGATGAAGAGTGCGGACGCGGTCGCGGCGAACTTCGCGATCACGTAGTCGGCGTGCTCGATCGGCCGCGAGAAGTACAGGGGGACGGTCTTGAAGCGGAGGTCCCTGGAGACCGCCTGCGGGGCCTGCGCGGCGATGAAGAGGCCGATGACGGCCTGGAGGTAGATCGCGTACGAGGTGTACTTGACCACCAGCTTGCTGGCGTCCGGGGCGGCCATGGAGACCGCCACCAGGATCGCCGCGACCAGCGCCATCACGCCGAACAGCAGCATGGGCAGCACCTTGGACTTGGCGGAGCGGCCCAGTCCGAAGGAGCCCCGCAGGGTCTGCGAGAACAGGGAGCGGCGGGCGTAGGCCCGGCCGAGCCGCGGTCCGTCGTAGGAGCGGTAGCCGATGTTGTGGATCCGGGAGGCGTCGCGCCCGGCCGCGGCCTTGGTCTCAGTGCTCATCGCGACCGCTTCCCTTCTGCTGGTCGGCCCCGGCGGTGGCCGCGGCCGGGGCGGCGGTGCCCTGCGCCCCGCCCTGTCGTGACGCGTGCTGTTCGGTACGGAAGACCTCGGCGATGTGGTGGCGGCGCTGTTCCATGCGGACCAGGCCGAGGCCGAGGCCGGCGACGCTGTCGCGGACCAGGTCGTACGTGTCCTCGCCGGCCGCCTCGATCAGCAGGATGTGGCCCGCGCCCGGCAGCCCCTCCGTGTCGATCCCGTCGTGGCCGACGAGGGTGACCCCGGCGTCGGTGAGGATCCCGCGCAGCGCGGCGGTGCCGTCGGGGTGGGTGTCGCTGTCGGTCACCTCGACCGCGAGGGTCGCGGTGGTCTGCGTGAAGTCGCTGGTGGAGCTGGAGCGCAGGAGCGTCCCGCCGTCGATGACGACGACGTGGTCGCAGGTGCGTTCCAGCTCGCCCAGGAGGTGCGAGGTCACCAGCACGGAGATGCCGAAGTCGGTGTGGATCCGGCGGATCAGGCCGAGCATCTCGTCCCGGCCGACCGGGTCGAGGCCGTTGGTCGGCTCGTCGAGGAGGACCAGCTGGGGGTCGTGGACGAGGGCCTGGGCGAGCTTGACCCGCTGCTTCATGCCGGTCGAGTAGCCGCCGATGGGGCGGTAGCGCTCCTCGTAGAGGCCGACGTGGCGCAGCGTGTCGGCCGTGCGCTCACGGGCCGCCGTGGGCGGCAGCCCCGACATGCGGGCCATGTGCACGACGAACTCGGTCGCCGAGACGTCGGGCGGCAGGCAGTCGTGCTCGGGCATGTACCCCACCCGTTCCCGGATGGCGGCGCCCCGGGTCGCGACGTCGAGCCCGAGCACCGCGGCCCGGCCTTCGGTGGCGGGGGAAAGACCCAGCAGGATCTTGATCAGTGTGGACTTGCCGGCTCCGTTGGAACCCACCAGACCGGTCACACCCGGTCCGATGTCCAACGTGAGCCGGTCAAGCGCGGTCACGCGGGGGAACCGCATGCTCAGGGCTTCGGTAGCGATAACGGCTGTCACGGAAACGACGTTAGTGGCGCGGGCCACAGGGGTCGTCAGCCCTGACGGCTGGATCCGCGTCAGACTCCAGGCGTACGCGCCCGTAGGGGGACCCCGCGCAGGACGAGGCCGGAACTCCGGGGCGGGCGGCGCGACCGGGCCCACCGGGGATGCGGCGGAGGGACCGGCACTCCCGCAGGCGGGCGGGAGTTCTCCACAGGCGGGACGCCCACTTGTCCACAGGGACCGGGGCCCCCTTGACGCAGCCGCCGGACATTGTCACATTCATCAGTGTCACGTTACGGGCGCGTACCGCACACGGCAGGGAACGGACGGTGGCATGACCGGCATGACCTCGGCAGTGCAGCACGAAATCACCCCGGAGCTGCGGGGGTTCAGGGAAGTCCAGCGTCTGGCCTACGCCTGCGCGGAGGCGGTCGCCGGCCAGCTGCGGTCGGGGGTGACCGAGCGCGAGGCGGCCCGGATGCAGCGGGTGTGGCTGCGTGAGCGGGGCGTGCGCGACTGGTTCCACCTCCCGTTCGCCTGGTTCGGGGACCGTACGGCGTTCGCCGGGTTCAAGGTGCCGCTGCAGTTCTTCCCGACCGACCGGAGGCTGGAGCCGGGGATGCCGTTCATCCTCGACATGGCCCCGGTGTACAAGGGCTTCACCGCCGATGTGGGGTATGCGGGGTGCCTCGGCCTCAATCCGCTGCACGACAGGCTGCTGGCCGATCTGGAGGCCCACCGCGAGCTGATCCTGCGGGAGGTGCGCGAGCGCCGTTCGCTGCGCGAGATCTACGAGGACGTGGAACGCCTCATGACCACGCAGGGATACACGAACAGGCACCGGGCCTACCCCTTCGGCGTGATCGCGCACAAGATCGACCGCGTCACCGAACGCCGTTGGTCGCCGCGGCTGTTCGGCTTCGGCACCCAGGCCCTCAAGGGACTGGTGAGTGACGCCCTGCACGGTCACCGGGACGGCTGGTCGCCGCTGTGGAGCCCCTACCGCTTCTCCGACCACCCGCCGCAGCCGGGCCTGTGGGCGGTCGAACCCCACCTCGGATTCCGGGGTACGGGCGCGAAGTTCGAGGAGATCCTGGTCGTCACCGACTCCAAGGACCCCGAGCAGAGCGCTTTCTGGCTGGACGACGATCTGCCGCATGTGCGGCGCTGGGCCGAGGAGAAGGTGGCGGCGTGAATCTGTCTCAGGCGCGTGAGCGACGCGTGGTCACGGGAGGCGTCGAGCTGTGCGTCGCCGAGCTGGGCGACGCGGGCCGGCCGACCGTGGTGCTGGTCCACGGCTATCCGGACAGCAAGGAGGTCTGGTCGGACGTCGCCGTCCGGCTGGCCGAGCACTGGCACGTGGTGCTGTACGACGTGCGGGGGCACGGCGGGTCCACCGCCCCGAAACCGCTGCGCGGCGGCTTCACCCTGGAGAAGCTGACCGACGACTTCCTGGCCGTCATCGACACGGTCAGCCCGGACCGGCCGGTGCACGTGGTCGGTCACGACTGGGGGTCTGTCCAGGCCTGGGAGTTCGTCACGGTCGGCAGGACCGAGGGCCGGATCGCCTCCTTCACCTCGATGTCCGGGCCGTCCCTGGACCACTTCGGGCACTGGATCAAACGCCGGATGACCCGCCCCACCCCGCGCCGGGTCGGCCAGCTGCTCGGCCAGGGCGCGAAGTCCTGGTACGTGTACATGCTCCACACCCCGGTCCTGCCGGAGCTCGCCTGGCGCGGCCCGCTCGGGAAGCGGTGGCCCCGGATCCTGGAGCGCATGGAGAAGGTGCCCGCGGGCGACTACCCCACCGCCTCCCTGCCGAGCGACGCGGCGCACGGCGCCTGGCTCTACCGCGACAACGTCCGCGCCCGGCTCAGCAGGCCCCGCGCCGACGCCTACGCCCACGCGCCGGTCCAGCTGATCACTCCGACCGGGGACTCCTTCCTCTCCGAGCGGCTCTACGACGGGCTGGAGGACTGGGTTCCCCGGCTGGTGCGCCGCTCGCTCCCGGCCAAGCACTGGGTGCCCCGCACCCGGCCGGACCAGCTCGCCTCCTGGGTCGACGAGTTCATCACCGCGAACGAGTCCGCGGGGCGGGAGGGCGCGCCCGCGCAGCCGACGCCCGCCCAGAGCCCCTACGCGCAGCGGTTCGGCGGTCAGCTGGTCCTGGTGACCGGCGCGGCCTCCGGGATCGGGCGGGCCACGGCGTTCGCGTTCGCCGAGGCGGGCGCCCGGGTCGTGGCCGTGGACCGGGACGCGGAGGGGGCCGCCCGGACCGCGGAGATGGCGCGGCTGATCGGGGCGCCCGCCGCGTGGGGCGAGGCGGTCGACGTCAGCGACGAGGACGCGATGGAGAAGCTCGCCGCCCGGGTCGCCTCCGAGTACGGCATCGTCGACGTCCTGGTCAACAACGCCGGGATCGGGTTGTCCGGCTCCTTCCTGGAGACCACGAGCGAGGAGTGGAAGAAGGTCCTCGACGTCAATCTGTGGGGGGTCATCCACGGCTGCCGGATCTTCGGCAAGCAGATGGCGGACCGGGGGCAGGGCGGCCACATCGTCAACACGGCGTCGGCCGCCGCCTTCCAGCCCTCGCGAGTGCTGCCCGCGTACAGCACGTCGAAGGCGGCCGTGCTGATGCTCAGCGAATGTCTGCGGGCCGAGCTGGCGGAGAAGTCGATCGGGGTGAGCGCGATATGTCCCGGCATCGTCAACACCAACATCACCGCCACCACGCGTTTCGCGGGGGCCGACGCGGCGGAGGAGGAGCGGCTGCAGAAGCGGACGAGCCGTCTCTACGGGCGGCGCAACTACCCGCCTACGAGGGTCGCCGACGCGATCCTGCGGGCGGTCGTGCGCAACCAGGCGGTGGTGCCGGTGACCCCGGAGGCGCGTGGCGCACGGCTGCTCTCCCGGCTGAGTCCGGGGACCCTGCGCTCCGTCGCCCGGCTGAAGCCTCCGCTGTGACCGGGGCCGGTGCGGGCACCGGGACCGCCGAGTACCGGATCGAGGACCTGGCCCAGGCCAGCGGGGCCACGGTGCGCACGATCCGCGCCTATCAGGACCGGGGACTGCTCCCGACGCCCGAGCGGCGCGGACGGGCCAATGTGTACCGGGAGACCCATCTGGCCCGGCTCCGGCAGATCGCGGACCTGCTCGACCGGGGTTACACCCTGGCCAGCATCAAGGAGCTGCTGGAGGCGTGGGACGCGGGGCGGGGTCTCGGCGGGGTGCTCGGTCTGGTCGCCGAGGTCCACGGCCCGTGGACGGACGAGGAGTCCGACCGGATCAGCCGCCGGGAGCTGGACGCGCGGTTCGGCGGCCGGCAGGACGACGAGGCCATCGCCGAGGCGGTGGAGCTCGGCGTGCTGGAGCGGGTGCCCGGCAGGGACGACGAGTTCCTCGTACCCAGCCCCCAAGAGCTGGCGGTGGCGGTGGAGTTGTACGCCGCCGGGGTGCCCCTGCCCGCGATCTCCGGCCATCTGCGGGAACTTCGCGGTCAGGTGGAGCACATCGCCTCCCGTTTCCTCGAGTTCACCACCGAGCACGTCTTCGCCCGCTACCTCGGCCACCGTCCGCCCACCGACTCCGACGCGGCCGAGGCGGCGTCTCTCGTGCGCCGCCTGCGACCGCTCGCACAGCAGACGGTGGACGCGGAACTGGCACGGGCCATGCGGACGTTCGCCACCCGCCACCTGCACCACCACCTCGGCGCGGAGCCGACCCCCCTTTCCGATGACGCGCTCCGGCCCGTGCTGCTCCCCTCCCGGACAACACAGGCTGTGCGCGCGTTGGTTGGAGAGGAGCACGTTTCCGCCTTCGTGGCCGCGGCCACCGAAAGGGAGGTGCAGGCACGCACCTTGGACGGGCTGACCGCAACTCACGTCAAAAGCCGCAAAATTGACGAAAGCGCTTAAAGAGGAAGCGCGTTGTCCACAGAAACGCCAAATAGTCTGTGGATAACCTGAGTTGGCTGTGGATCAAACCTGCGGCGGGAAAAAGATCGAAGAACCGCGGAAGAACGAAGAACCTACGAGGTGCCGAAATGACCAGCTGACGAGGCGACAAGGCGGCGAGGCGGTGGGAAATGCGGATGCACCGACCGGCCCGCCACGGGCACTCTGACGCCATGGACGAACGTCGCACCGTCAAGGTGTCCAAGTACCTCTCGAAGCATCTGAGGCATCAGCCGGAACGCATCGGCCTCACCCTCGACGAGAACGGCTGGGTGGCGGTCGAGGAGCTGCTGCGCGCCGCGGCCCGGCACGGCTTCGCCTTCTCCCGCGCCGAGCTCGACCACGTCGTCGCCGCGAACGACAAGCGGCGCTTCACCGTCGAGAACGGCTGCGCCGCCGACGGCGTCCACGGCGACCGCATCCGCGCCAATCAGGGCCACACCGTCGCCGTCGACCTGGACCTGCCGCCGGCCGAGCCGCCCGCGCACCTCTACCACGGCACGGTCGCCCGGGTGATGGACGCGATCCGGACCGAGGGCCTGCGCCCCATGGCCCGCCACCACGTCCACCTGTCGCCCGACCGGGAGACGGCCACCCGGGTCGGCGCCCGTCGCGGCCGGCCGCTCGTCCTCACCGTGGACGCGGGCGCGATGCACCGCGCCGGCCACGTCTTCCGGGTGAGCGCCAACGGGGTCTGGCTCGCCGACGCCGTACCCCCGCGGTTCCTGCTCCTGCGCGGCTGAGAGCCTCCCGACGCCGGATGCCGGGGTCACCACCGGTCCGATCCCGATCCCGGTGGACCGCTTCCCCGCGCCCCGCTGCCCGGTTGCCCCGTCGGCCCATCGGCCCGTTGGCCCATCGGCCCGTGCCGCTGTATCCCGTGTACCCGGACGAGGCAGCCCCTGACGCTTCCCACCCGGCCGTCCCGCCGCTACGCCAGCTGCGCGGGCGCCTCGGTCGCGATGCGCTCGAAGACCTTCGGGTCCACGTCGAAGACCGAGTCCGGGATCGGGGCGTGGATGACGATCTCGGTGAAGCCCAGTTCCGCGTGGCGCCCCGCGAAGTCGACGAAGGCGTCCACGGACTCCAGCGGGCCGTTGCGGTCCGGTGTGAAGGCGGTGAGCAGGATGCGGTCCAGCTCGGACACGTCCCGGCCGATCTCCGCGCAGGCCGCCGTGAGCCGCTCGTTCTGCCCCCGCAGCGCCGCCCGTGACTCCTCCGGGGTGCCGTTCTCGTACAGCTTGGGGTCGCCGGTGGTGACCCAGGCCTGTCCGTGGCGGGCGGCGAGCTTCAGGCCGCGCGGTCCGGTCGCGGCGACCGCGAAGGGCAGCCGGGGGCGCTGGACACAGCCGGGAATGTTGCGGGCCTCCTCGGCGGTGTAGTGCGTCCCGCGCTCGGTCACCGCGCCTTCGGTGAGCAGCCGGTCCAGGAGCGGAACGAACTCCGCGAACCTGTCGGCGCGTTCGCGCGGGCTCCACGCCTCCTGGCCCAGTGCGGTGGCGTCGAAGCCGCTGCCACCGGCGCCGATGCCGAGGGTGACCCGACCGCCCGAGATGTCGTCCAGGGAGATGAGCTCCTTGGCCAGCGTGACCGGGTGGCGGAAGTTCGGCGAGGTCACGAGGGTGCCGAGCCGCAGGCGTTCGGTGGCCGTGGCCGCGGCGGTGAGCGTGGGCAGCGCCCCGAACCAGGCGCCGTCCCGGAAGGTGCGCCAGGACAGGTGGTCATAGGTGTAGGCGGTGTGGAAGCCCAGCTCCTCCGCCCGACGCCAGCGGTCGCGACCGCCCTCGTGCCAGCGATGGACGGGGAGGATCACGGTGCTCAGGCGGGGACTCATGCCCCCGAGCCTACGGCCGTACGGACCCGGGACGGCGACCTGATGGCTTTGGCATATGCCGGAGGACTTTTCCGCAGATCAGCGTCCTGACCACTCAGATGTGCGCCCCTCCGCACGCACGTGCACCTTTATGGGCGAGAATGGCCCGGTGACCTCAGTGACCGATACGCCTCTTCCCGCCGTGACCCGGCTGATCGCCACCGACCTCGACGGCACGCTGCTGCGCGACGACAAGACGCTGTCCGCGCGCACGGTCGCGGCCCTCGCGGCGGCCGGGGAGGCCGGGATCGAGGTCTTCTTCGTCACCGGCAGGCCGGCCCGCTGGATGGACGTCGTACGGGACCACGTACAGAGCCACGGCACGGCGATCTGCGCCAACGGCGCCGTGGTCACCGACCTGCGGACGGACGGCGAGCTGCTCTCCGTACGGCCGCTGGAGCGCGCCGCCGCCCTGCACGTCGTGCGCACCCTGCGCGAGAGGGCTCCCGGCACCTCGTTCGCCGTCGAGATGACCACCGGCATCAACTACGAACCGGCCTACCCGCCCTTCCACCTGGACCCGGGTGCGACCGTGGCCGTCGCCGAGAAGCTGCTGCACGAGGACGCCCCGGGCGCCGGCGCGCAGGTGATCAAGCTGCTGGCCCACCACACCGAGCTGGCTCCCGACGCCTTCCTCGCCCTGGCCCGTACGGCCGCCGGAGACCGGGCCGCCTTCACCCGGTCCAGCCCCTCCGCGCTCCTGGAGGTCAGCGGGCTCGGCGTCTCCAAGGCCACGACGCTCGCCGCCTGCTGTGCCGAGCGCGGCATCTCGCCCGCCGAGGTGGTCGCCTTCGGCGACATGCCCAACGACGTCGAGATGCTCAGCTGGGCCGGCGCCTCCTTCGCGATGGGCAACGCCCACCCGGACGCGGTGGCCGCCGCGTCGGGCCGGACCGCGACCAACGAGGAGGACGGGGTGGCGGTCGTCATCGAGCGGATCCTCGCCGCCCTCCCGGACAAACGCTGAAACCTTTCGGCACACCGAAGCCCAGCCCACCGGAGCCCAGCCCAGCCACCGGAACACACCAGCACACCGCCACCGGTCCCGGCGGGGCGCGCCCTGTCCTGACCCGCCCCACCCCGCGGGGCGGGTCAGCTCCGCCCCCTCACAGCGGCGCCTCCCACACCACCGTCGTACCGCCGCCGTCCTCCCCGATCCCCGGTTCGATCCGGCTCGCACCCCCCAGGGACTCGGCCCGGCGGGCCAGGTTGCGCAGGCCACTGCGCCGGCCGCCCTCCGGGATGCCCACCCCGTCGTCGGCGACCGAGAGGCGCACCGCGCCCCGGCCGTCCGGCAGGGTCACCGTCGCGTCGACGACCACATCGATCAGCGACGCGCCCGCGTGCCGGAACGCGTTGGAGAGGGCCTCGCGCAGCGCGGCGACCAGGTTCTTGCCGGTCAGCTCGCCGACGAGCGAGTCCACCGGGCCCAGGAAGCGGTGCGAGGGCTTGAAGCCGAGCGGGACGGCCGCCATGTTGATCTCCCGCAGCACGCGGGTGCGCAGCCCCGACGGGGCCTCGGCCGGTTCCTGCTGGAGCGCGAAGATGGCCGTGCGGATCTCCTGGATCGTCACGTCCAGCTCGTCCGCGGCCCGGCCGACGCCGGTCCGCACCTCGGGCACCACCGACCGGCGCTGGGCGCTCTCCAGCATCATCCCGGTGGCGAACAGCCGCTGGATGACCAGGTCGTGGAGGTCACGGGCGATCCGGTCGCGGTCCTCGTACACCGCGAGCCGCTCCCGGTCCCGCTGCGCCTCGGCCATCATCAGCGCGAGGGCCGCCTGGGAGGCGAACTGGGTGGCGAGCGTCCGCTCGGTCTCCGTGAACGGGCGCGCGCCCCGCGCCCGGGGGGTGGCCAGCGCGCCGAGCACCCGACCGCCGCTGTGCAGCGGCAGCATCATGCTGGGGCCGAACCGCTCGGCCAGCCTGGTGATCATCCGGCGGTCGGTGGCCGAGTCGTCGATGAACACCGCCTCGCCCGCCAGGAGTTTCGCCACCACCGCGCTCCGGGGCGGGATGATCACGCCGAGCGAGGACGCGGGGTCGTCGGACGATACGGCGACGATCTCCAGCCCGCCCTCCTCGGCGGGCAGCAGCACGATCCCGGCGGCGGAGTCGGCGAGCCGGCGGGCCTGTTCGGCGACCACGGACAGCGCCTCGTCCGCGTCCCCGCCCGACAGGAGGGCCGTGGTGACCGCGACCGAACCGTCGATCCAGTGCTCCCGCTGCCGCGCCGCCTCGTACAGCCGGGCGTTGCCGATGGCGATCCCGGCCTCGGTGGCGAGCACCCGGACCATGTGGAGGTCGTAGTCGCTGAATTCGGCGCCGTCCTGCTTCTCGGCCAGGTAGAGGTTGCCGAAGACGTCGCCCTGGACCCGGATGGGCACCCCCAGGAAGGTCCGCATCCGGGGGTGTCCCGACGGGAAGCCCGCGTACCGGGGATCGGTGGTCAGGTCGGCGAGACGGACCGGGGCGGGGTCGTGGATCAGCGCGCCGAGCAGACCCCGGTGGCCGTCGGGACGCCGTCCGATCGCCTCGGCCACCTCCCGCGGAACGCCGTACGTGACGAAGTCCGAGAGCCCCTCACCCAGCTCGTCGACGACCCCGATGGCGGCGTAGCGGGCGTGGGCGAGCTCAGCCGCCGTCTCGCAGATCCGGTCCAGGGTGGAGTGCAGTTCCAGACCCGCGCCGACGGAGCGCATCGCTTCCAGGAGCTGCGGCACCCGGGCGGTCAGCTCGGTGGACAGACCCTGGAGGCTGCGCGTGGCCCGGGTGGCGGCGTCCAGGGAGTCCTGCGGGTCGGGCTCGGCCATGGACCGAGCCTAGTTAGTACCGTTTGGGGGCGAAAGTCGAGAATGCGATCGACGGGGGAAGGGCGCCGGTCGTCCCCGGGGTCGGTGCCGCCGCCACGGCCTGTCCGGCCGTCCCGTCCGCCGCGCGACGGGACGGACGCGGTCGCGCCGCACCGGGTCCCGTGTCCGAGTACGTCCCGTACGGGAGCCGGGGGCCGGCGCCACCGGGAGCACGCACCCGACGCCGCGCGTCCGCCCTGCGGGCGACGACGGGAGGGGGCGGACAGCCCTATCGGGCCCCCGCCCCGACCGTCTCCCCCTCGCGCTCCAGCATGGTGCGCAGCGGCCCCTCCTCGGCGGCGAGTTCGGCGTACGGTCCGCGCTGCACGACCCGGCCCGCGTCCAGCACCAGCACCTCGTCGACCGTGTCGAGGCCGGTCAGCCGGTGGGTGATCAGTACCGTCGCCCGGCCCCGCGTCGCGTCGAGCAGGTCGGCGGTGAGCGCGTCGGCGGTCGGCAGGTCGAGGTGCTCGGCCGGCTCGTCCAGGACGAGTACGGGGAAGTCGGCGAGCAGCGCGCGAGCCAGGGCCAGGCGTTGACGCTGACCGCCGGAGAGCCGTGCGCCGTGCTCGCCCACCGGGGTGTCGAGCTTCTCCGGCAGGGCCAGCACCCAGTCCAGGAGCCGGGCCCGGGAGAGCACGTCGAGCAGTTCGGCGTCGGTCGCCCCGGGGCGGGCCAGCCGCAGGTTCTCGCGGATCGTGCTGTCGAAGACGTGCGCGTCCTGGGCACACAGCCCGACCGAGCGCCGCACCGTCTCCGACTCCAGCGCCGACGCCTCGACGCCGCCCAGCCGGTACGTCCCCGAGGAGGCGTCCAGGAAGCGCAGCAGGACCTGGGCAAGCGTCGTCTTGCCCGAGCCGGAGGGGCCCACGACCGCGATGCGCCGGCCGGGCGTCAGCGTCAGGTCGAGCGCGACCAGCGCGTCGTGCCGGGCCCCGGGGTAGCGGGCGCTCAGCCCCCGCACCTCCAGCGGGAAGGGGGACGCGGGCTCCTCGGCGGGGGCCGCGGGCTCCCGTACGGGCACGGGGGCGTCCAGCACCTCGAACACCCGCTCGGCGCTCCGGGCGACGCGCTGGCGGTACTGCACGGCGAGCGGCAGTCCGGTGACCGCCTCGAAGGCGGCGAGCGGGGTCAGCACCACCACGGCGAGCGCGACGCCGGACAGCCGCCCGTCCTGCACCGCGGGGACGGCGACGGTCGCGGCGGCCACCACGGTGAGCCCGCAGACCAGGGCGGAGAGCCCACCGCCGAGGGCCGTCGCGGCGGCGGCGCGGGAGGCGATCCGGGTCAGCAGGGTGTCGGCCGCGCGCAGCCGCTCCTGCCGGGCGGGCAGCGCGCCCGCGACGGTCAGTTCGGCGGTGGCGCCCAGGAGGTCGGTGACCCGGGTGGCCAGGGCGGCGCGGGCGGGCGCGAGCTGACGTTCCGTACGGCGGGCACAGGCGCCGCTGACGAGCGGGACGCCGACCCCGGCGACCAGCAGCCCCACGGCCAGGATCACGCCCGCCTCGGGGAGCAGCCAGCCGGTGAAGCCGGCGGCGCCGGCCCCCACCACGACGGCGGTGCCGACCGGCAGCAGCCAGCGCAGCCAGTAGTCCTGGAGCGCGTCCACGTCGGCGACGAGCCGGGACAGCAGGTCCCCGCGCCTGGTGGTGCGCAGGCCTCCTGGGGCGATGCGTTCGAGACCGCGGTAGACGGAGACCCGCAGGTCGGCGAGGAGCTTCAGGACGGCGTCGTGCGAGACGAGCCGCTCGGCGTAGCGGAAGACCGCCCGGCCGATGCCGAAGGCGCGGGTCGCGGTGACCGCCATCATCAAGTACATGACCGGCGGCTCCTCGGAGGCGCGGGAGATCAGCCAGCCGGAGACCGCCATGAGCCCCACGGCCGACCCGACCGCCAGGCTGCCGAGCAGCAGGGCCAGGGTCAGGCGCCCCCGCTGCGCGCCGGCGGCCTCGCGGACCCGGGCGAGCACCCGTCCCGGGCGGGTGCCCGTCGGGAGGGGGGAGCCGAGGGACTCCAGGGGCCGGGCGCCCGGCGGTTCGCCGCCGGCGAGCGGCTCCGGGACGGCGGGGCCGGGGGCCGCGAGGCCCGCGCCGGGCTCCCCGTACGTCTCCGCGGGCACGGGGGTACGCGGCTCCAGCGTCACCACGCGGTCGGCGACGGCCAGCAGGGCCGGGCGGTGGACGACCAGCAGCACGGTCCGTCCGGCGGCGAGCCTCCGTACGGCGTCGACGATGCCCGCCTCGCTCTCACCGTCCAGGCTCGCGGTCGGCTCGTCCAGCAGCAGGACCGGCCGGTCGGCGAGGAACGCCCGGGCGAGGGCGAGGCGCTGGCGCTGGCCCGCCGAGAGCCCGGCGCCGTCCTCGCCCAGGGCCGTCCGCATCCCGTCGGGCAGCGCCGCGACGAAGTCGTACGCGCCCGCGTCCCGCAGGGCCGCGAGGACCGCCTCGTCGTCGGCGTCGGGCCGCGCGAGGCGCACGTTCTCGGCGACGGTGTCCGCGAAGAGGTGGGGGCGCTGGGGGACCCAGGCGATACGGCTGCGCCAGCGTTCGAGGTCCAGGCGGTCGAGGTCCCGGCCGCCGACCCGGACGCGCCCCTCGTCGGGTGAGGCGAACCCGAGGATCACGTTCAGCAGGGTGGACTTGCCGACCCCGCTCGGGCCGACCAGGGCGACGGTCTCCCCCGGCTCCACGGTGAGCGACGCGGCGTCCAACGACGGTTCGGCGCGGCCCTCGTGGCGTACGGTCACGTCCGTCAGTTCCAGGCGCAGCGCGTCCGGCACGTCCTCGGCGCCCGAGGCCCTCGGTTCGGTCTCCAGGACCGCGAAGATCTCCTCGGCGGCCGACAGCCCCTCGGCCGCCGCGTGGTACTGCGCGCCGACCTGG
Organism: Streptomyces griseus; assembly: GCF_900460065.1. Classification (GTDB taxonomy): domain Bacteria; phylum Actinomycetota; class Actinomycetes; order Streptomycetales; family Streptomycetaceae; genus Streptomyces; species Streptomyces griseus. The sequence goes on from NZ_UAVD01000026.1 coordinate 281,783, forward strand.
CGGATCGGCAGATACGCCTCCGGGGCGAGGATCAGGACCACGAGTCCCGTATAGAGGTCGAGCTCCCCGTGGACGAGCCGCATGCCGATCGTGACGGCGACGAGGGCCACCGACAGGGTCGCCAGGAGCTCCAGGGCGAACGAGGACAGGAAGGCGATCCGCAGGGTGCGCAGGGTGGCCCGGCGGTAGTCGGAGGTGATCGTGCGGATCGATGCGGCCTGGGCCTTGGCCCGCCCGAAGACCTTCAGGGTCGGCAGCCCGGCGACGACGTCCAGGAAGTGCCCGGAGAGCCGGGACAGCAGCTGCCACTGGCGGTCCATACGGGACTGGGTGGCCCAGCCGATCAGGATCATGAACAGCGGGATGAGCGGCAGGGTGACGACGATGATCGCCGCCGACACCCAGTCCTCGGTGACGATCCGGGCGAGCACCGCCACGGGCACCACGACGGCGAGTCCGAGCTGGGGGAGGTAGCGGGCGAAGTAGTCGTCGAGCGCGTCGATGCCCCGGGTCGCCAGCGCGACGAGCGAACCGGTGCGCTGCCCGCTCAGCCAGTCGGGGCCCAGTCGCGCGGCCCGTTCCAGGAGCCGGCCGCGCAGTTCCGACTTGACGGCCGCGCTGGCGCGGTGGGCCGCCAGCTCGGTGAGCCAGGCGACGAAGGCGCGGCCGAGGGCGACCGCGGCGAGCAGCAGAAGGGGGGTGCGCAGCGCGGTGACCGTGAGTCCGCCCTCGAAACCGCCCACCACGATCTCGGCGATGAGCATCGCCTGGGCGATCACCAGCAGGGCGCCGACCAGGCCGAGGGCCACCACGGCCGCCAGGAAGAGGCGGGTGGCGCGTGCGTGGTGGAGCAGACGCGGATCGATCGGTTTCACGTGAAACATCCCCCCGGCGGGGTCGGTGAGCTGCTGCGGGACGGTGAGCCGCCGCGGACCTCGCGGAACCGCGGCGGCTCATCGGAGTCAGTGCGCGTCGGCGATGTGCTGGGTGCCGATGCGCTTGCGGAAGACCCAGTAGGTCCAGCCCTGGTAGAGCAGCACGACGGGCGTGGCGATGCCCGCGCACCAGGTCATGATCTTGAGCGTGTACGGGCTGGACGAGGCGTTGGTGACCGTGAGGTTCCAGGCGTCGTTCAGCGAGGACGGCATGACGTTCGGGAAGAGGGTCAGGAAGAGCATCGTGACCGCCGCCGCGATCGTCACGCCCGAGAACGCGAACGACCAGCCCTCACGGCCCTTGGCGATGGCACCGATGGCGGCCAGGAGCGCCACCACCGCCACGATCATGGCGCCCATGCTCCAGGCGTCGCCGTTGTCCGCCTGCGTCCAGACCAGGAAGCCCAGCGCGAGCACCGCGGTGACCGGCCCCAGCTTCAGCGCCAGCGCGCGGGCCCGGACCCGGATGTCGCCCGCCGTCTTGAGGCCGGCGAACACCGTCCCGTGGAAGGTGAAGAGGGTGAGCGTGACGAGGCCGCCGAGGATCGCGTACGGGTTGAGGAGGTCGAAGAAGTTGCCGACGTACTCCATGTCGGCGTCGATCTTCACGCCCCGCACGATGTTCCCGAACGCCACACCCCACAGCACCGCGGGGATCAGGGAGGTCCAGAAGATCGCGTTCTCCCAGTTCGTCTGCCACCGCTCCTCGGGCCGCTTGGCGCGGTACTCGAAGGCGACGCCCCGCACGATCAGGCAGAACAGGATGATCAGCAGCGGCAGGTAGAAGCCGGAGAACAGGGTGGCGTACCACTCGGGGAAGGCGGCGAAGGTCGCACCGCCGGCGCTGAGCAGCCAGACCTCGTTGCCGTCCCAGACGGGCCCGATCGTGTTGATCAGGACCCGCCGCTCCTTGCGGTCGCGGGCCAGCAGCTTGGTGAGGACCCCGATGCCGAAGTCGAATCCCTCCAGGAAGAAGTAGCCGGTCCAGAGGACGGCGATGAGCACGAACCAGACGTCGTGGAGTTCCATCTCTCAGCTCCTGTGCTCAGTACGAGAAGGCCATGGGCCGGTCGGCGTCTTCTTCGTCGTGCCCGCCGATCTTCGTGGGCGGGTTCAGGTCGTCCTCGGTGAGTTCCGGCGGCCCGGCCTTGATGTACTTCACGAGCAGCTTCACCTCGATCACGGCGAGCACCGCGTAGAGCAGGGTGAAGACGATCATCGAGGTGATGACCTCGCCCTGCGAGACGCCGGGGGAGACCCCCGCACGGGTCTGGAGCACCCCGTAGACGACCCACGGCTGGCGGCCCATCTCGGTGAAGATCCAGCCCCAGGAGTTGGCGATGAGCGGGAAGAGGAGCGTCCAGAGCGCGACGAGCCAGTAGAGCTTGGTGAGCTTCGGGCTCAGTGCCTTGTTCTTGAAGAGGACCAGATGCGGCACTTCGTCCTCACCGGTCCGCAGCGCCGGTGGCAGCAGGAACTTCTTCCGGGTCAGCCAGAGCCCCAGGAGGCCGAGGCCGAAGGAGGCCATACCGAAGCCGATCATCCACCGGAAGCTCCAGAACGCGACCGGGATGTTGGGGCGGTAGTCGCCGGGCCCGTACTTCTCCTGCGACTCCTTGTTGATGTCGTTGATGCCGGGGACATAGGAGTTCGGGTCGTTGTTGGCGAGGAAGGACAGTATCCCGGGGAGCGAGATCTCCACGGAGTTGTGGCCCTTGCTGACGTCCCCGTACGCGAAGATCGAGAACGGCGCCCGCTCCTGCCCGTCCCACAGGGCCTCGGCGGCTGCCATCTTCATCGGCTGCTGCCGGAACATGACCTTGGCGAGGCTGTCGCCGCTGACGGCGGTGAGCAGTCCGGCGACCACGACGGTGATCAGGCCCAGGCGCAGCGAGGTCCGCATCACCGGGATGTGCTTCTTGCGCGCCAGGTGGAACGCGGCGATGCCGACCATGAAGGCCCCGCCGACCAGGAACGCCGCCGTGATGGTGTGGAAGAACTGGGTGACCGCGGTGTCCTGGGTGAGCACCCGCCAGAAGTCGGTGAGCTCGGCCCGGCCGCGCTCCTCGTTGATCCGGTAGCCGACCGGGTGCTGCATCCAGGAGTTGGCCGCCAGGATGAAGTAGGCGGAGAGGACCGTGCCGATCGAGACCATCCAGATGCAGGCGAGGTGGATCTTCTTCGGCAACTTGTCCCAGCCGAAGATCCACAGCCCGATGAAGGTGGACTCGAAGAAGAAGGCGATCAGGGCCTCGAAGGCGAGCGGGGCGCCGAAGATGTCGCCGACGAAGCGCGAGTAGTCGGACCAGTTCATGCCGAACTGGAACTCCTGGACGATGCCCGTGACGACGCCCATGGCGATGTTGATCAGGAACAGCTTGCCCCAGAACTTGGTCGCCCTGAGGTACTTCTCCTTCTCCGTCCGCACCCAGGCGGTCTGCAGGCCGGCGGTGAGCGCGGCGAGCGAGATCGTCAGGGGGACGAAGAGGAAGTGGTAGACGGTGGTGATGCCGAATTGCCATCGCGCCAGGGTCTCCGGCGCCAGAGCGAGGTCCACGTCGTCAGTCTCCTTACATCGCCGTGGTCGTACCGGCACTATGCCCCTTTGATCCGGCCGATTACGGGAGGAACCAGGGCACGCTTGTGAACGCGTTCACATTCACAAGCAATTATGGCGCACACGCTTTCGGGCCCTTCGCCGGGGGTACCCCTTTTCGGCCTCGCCCCCGAAAATCGGCCCCGCCGGCCACACAAAGGGCCCCGGACCTCACGATCGAGGTCCGGGGCCACCAGGCCGTACGGGCGCGTGCGCTACGGCTCGCTACAGCTCCGCGCGGAACGCCTCCGCCGCCTTCAGGAAGAGGTCGTTGCCCTCGCCCTCGCCGATCGAAACCCGGACGCCCTCCCCCTGGAAGGGCCGCACGACCACCCCGGCCCGCTCGCAGGCCCCGGCGAAGTCGAGGGTCCGCTCGCCGAGCCGCAGCCAGACGAAGTTCGCGTGCGACTCCGGCACCGTCCAGCCCTGACGCGTCAGCTCCGCGCTCACCCGGGTGCGCTCGGCGACCAGCGAGCCCACCCGGCCCAGCAGCTCGTCCTCCGCGCGGAGCGAGGCCACCGCCGCGTCCTGGGCGAGCTGGCTCACCCCGAACGGGACGGCCGTCTTGCGCAGCGCCGCGGCCACCGGCTCGTGCGCCACCGCGAAGCCGACCCGCAGCCCGGCCAGTCCGTACGCCTTGGAGAAGGTCCGCAGCACCGCCACGTTGGGCCGGTCCCGGTAGATCTCGATGCCGTCCGGCACCTCGGCGTCGCGGATGAACTCCTTGTACGCCTCGTCGAGCACCACCAGCACATCGCTCGGCACCCGGTCGAGGAATCGTTCCAGCTCGGCCCGGCGCACCACCGTGCCGGTGGGGTTGTTGGGGTTGCAGACGAAGATCAGCCGGGTCCGGTCGGTGATCGCCTCCGCCATCGCGTCGAGGTCGTGCACCTCGCCGTCGGTCAGCGGGACCTTCACCGAGGTCGCGCCGCTGACCTGCGTGATGATCGGGTACGCCTCGAAGGACCGCCAGGCGTAGATGACCTCGTCGCCGGGCCCCGAGGTCGCCTGGAGCAGCTGCTGGGCCACCCCCACCGAGCCGGTGCCCGTGGCGAGATGCCCCAGCGGCACACCGAAGCGGTCGGCCAGCTCGTTCATCAGGCCGGTGCACGCCATGTCCGGGTAGCGGTTGAAGCTCCCCGCGGCGGCGAGCGCCGACTCCAGCACCCCCGGCAGCGGCGGATAGGGATTCTCGTTGGAGGACAGCTTGTACGCGACCGGTCCGCCGGCCGCCGCCGGCTTACCCGGCACATAGGCGGGAACGCCGTCCAGCTCGGCGCGCAGCTTGGGGCTCGTCTCGCTCACCGCAGGTCCTCCTCGACCGTCCGTTCACAGCAATACTGCTCACCTTAAGAGGATTGGGCCCCGCTGCGAATGGCCCGAGCGGGAAATCGACCGCAGTGCCCGGGAATGGGGGCCCGCGCGAGGCCGGTACGCGGCCTCTCCCGGGGGGAGCGTTCCGCGTTCCGGCGCGCGCCGGTGGCTCGCGCCGTGGCGCGCGTCCCCCGAAGTGGTGAGTTGAGACCTCTTCGAGACATCGCACATTCAGCAGGCTGCCGCCCTCCAGTACCTGAAACACTGATGCAATAGCGGCCAACTCCCTTGCATTACAAGGATTCTGATGGGTAGTGACCTTGCAGAAACGTGCCTGTCAACGTGTGCATATGCGACCGGACCGACCACCCTTCGGAGCCCTACTATCGGCTCGCCATGACAGCAGCAGGGAAGCACCAGGTGAGCCGGACGGAGACCCCCCGGCGCAGCGGCCGGCCAGGACGGGCGGGGATCCGCGACGTGGCCGCCGCGGCCGGAGTCTCGATCACGACCGTCTCCGACGCGCTCAACGGCAAGGGCAGGCTCCCGGACGCCACCCGCCGCCATGTCCGCGAGGTCGCCGAGCGCCTGGGCTACCGCCCGTCCGCCGCGGCCCGAACCCTCCGTACGGGCAAGTCGGGCCTGATCGGCCTGACCGTGACCACGTACGGGAATGAACCTTTCACCTTCACCGAATTCGCGTACTTCGCGGAGATGGCGAGAGCCGCGACCTCCGCGGCGCTCGCCCGCGGCTACGCCCTCGTCATCCTCCCCGCCACCTCCCGGCACGACGTCTGGTCGAACGTCGCGCTCGACGGAACCGTCGTCATCGACCCCTCCGACCAGGACCCGGTCGTCACCGAACTGGTCCGCCAGGGGCTGCCCGTGGTCTCGGACGGCCGCCCGGCCGGGACGCTCCCCGTCACCGCCTGGGTCGACAACGACCACCGGGCCGCCGTGCTCGACCTCCTCGACCACCTCGCCGCCGCCGGAGCGCGCCGCATCGGCCTGCTGACCGGGAACACCACCGACACGTACACCCGGCTGTCCACCACCGCGTACCTCCACTGGTGCGAGCGGGTCGGCCAGGATCCGGTCTACGAGTCCTACCCGGCCCACGACCCCTGCGCGGGGGCGGTCGCCGCCGACCGGCTGCTCGCCCGACCCGACCGCCCCGACGCGGTCTACGGACTCTTCGACCCCAACGGCACCGATCTCCTCGCCGCGGCCCGCCGCTACGGACTGCGCGTCCCCGAGGACCTGCTGCTGGTGTGCTGCAGCGAGTCCACCGTGTACGCCGCCACCGAGCCGCCCATCACCACGCTCTCGCTGAAGCCCCGCCGCATCGGCACGGCCGTCGTCCAGCTCCTCATCGACGCCATCGAAGGGGTCGAGCACGACGGGCCGGTGGAGCAGGTCATACCGACGGAGCTCATCGTCCGGACCTCCTCGCAACGGCGTCCCCCGCGCACCACGGTCAGCGCGCCGCGCTCCCCCAGCGGGGACTGATCAGCTCTTTTCGGACTAATCAGCCGGTGATCCGTGCGTGCGCCCGGATTCACCACCCCTGGTGCGTCACACAGATCGATCCGCATTCCTATGATGGGCGCACGACACCGCGGACCACCTCTACCAGGCAGGGCCCGTCAGGTGTACGGCGGCGCGACGGTGGTGGAGGGGTCGATGACTCAGGGGGCCGGTCAGGAACCCGTGGTGCGGACGGCGACGTTGCGTGACTTCCGGGTTCCGCCGTATGCGCAGACGCCCGTGCCGCCGCAGGCGCAGGCGGCACCTCCCTCCCCGGTGCCACCGCGCGCCCCGGAACCGAACCCTCCGGCGCCGGGCGCGTCCGCGCCCCCGTCCGCACCGCCCCCCGTCCCGCCCCGGCCGCCGCATCCCGGCAACGCCGCCGTGGGCGACGGGCAGCCGGAGGGCTACACCCCGACCGAGCGGGACCTCCCTGTCATCCGCCGCGGCGACACCGTGCAGGTGCGGACCGCCCCCGAGCCGCGCCCCGTGGCCGAGGGCAGCCGCGGCCCGCTCTACGTCGTCGGCGACGTCCACGGATACCTGGCCGAGCTGATCGCCGCCCTCGGCGCGCAGGGCCTCATCGACGCCGACGGGAACTGGGCCGCCGGCAACGCCCGCCTCTGGTTCCTCGGCGACTTCACCGACCGCGGGCCCGACGGCATCGGGGTCATCGACCTCGTCATGCGGCTCTCCGCCGAGGCCGCGGCGGCCGGCGGCTACTGCAAGGCCCTCATGGGCAACCACGAGCTGCTGCTGATCGGCGCCAAGCGGTTCGCCGACACCCCCGTCAACTCCGGGGCGGGCACCGCCACCTTCCAGGCCGCCTGGCTGCTCAACGGCGGCCAGAAGACCGATATGGAGCGCCTCCAGGACGTCCACCTCCAGTGGATGTCCCGGCTGGACGCGGTCGTCGAGGAGGACGGGCATCTGCTGATGCACTCCGACACGACGGCCTACCTCGACTACGGGTCCACCATCGAGGACGTCAATGACACGATCACGGCCATTCTCACGCGCAATGACGCCGACGAGTGCTGGGATCTCTTCCGCAAGCTCACCAAGCGGTTCGCCTTCCGGGACGAGGGCGGCGCCCAGGCGGTGCGCGAGCTGCTGACGACGTACGGCGGACAGCGCGTCGTCCATGGTCACAGCCCCATTCCGTACCTCCTGGGCGAGGTCGGCACGGAGGACGGCGAGGACGGTGCGGGGCCCGTGATCAACGGCCCGCACGTGTACGCGGACGACCTCGCCATCGCCATGGACGGCGGAGTGACCATGGCCGGAAAGCTGTTGGTGGTTCAACTCCCTCTGCATGACTGACCGTCGGCGGGGAATGCGCTTCAGGTTCCGCCCGCGCGGACCTCGCCGATCGACGGGCCCGTCACGGGGCCCAATTCTGGAAACACCCTGTCACCCCTTGCCGTGAGCGCTCTACCATCGGCGTATCAGTGGCAGGCTCTCCTCCGTTTCCGCCCGATCGCCCGGTCCACGCGGGCTGCCGGGTACGACGGAGCATCGGGGGATGCAGATGACAAGCGCTCCGCACCTGCTGGCCGAGGACGGACCCGAGTACGAGCGGATCCTGGGCGACGCACTGCGCCACGCCCATGAACGCCCGGACCTGGAAGGCGTCGGGGACCGGCTCAACACCGAACAGCTGCGCACCATGGCGCTCAGCGCCACGGCGCTGATCACCGCGGCCGCGGCCACCGAGTACGAGCACTACGTCAAGGCCCGCGCCGAACTGCGGCGCGCGGCGGCCGCAGAAGGGATCGACGGCGGACCGGCCGCGGACGGGCCGCAGAGCACGGCGGCCGGTTCGGGCGCCGGCATCGGCGCGGTCATCGCGGTCCTGACCCCGCTGCTGGCCGGCTCGGCGGCCGTCATCTTCCTGCTCGTCGGCTATCTGCTGAAGGCGGTCAACCCCTCGCTGCCCTTCGGCCGCTCGATGGTCGCGGCCGGCTGGTTCTTCGCGGCGGTCGCCGCCGCGGCGATCCTGGTCGCCGCCATCGGACTGCTCGTCACCGCGCTCCGCAACGGCGCGACGTCGCCGGCCGCCGAGGACGAGGGGCAGGAGCTTCCGGAGGACGTCGCACGGGCCAGGGAGGCGTGGCGCCACGCCCTGCTGGAGCGCGGCATCCTCCCGTTCCTCCGGGACGCCCTGGCCGACCCCACCGCGGGGCCCGCCGCACGGACCCCGCACCGTTCGCCCCACCGCATCCCGAAGGTCGGGTACAGCAGGCCGGACTTCTCGGGCCCGGACGACGGCCCGGCGGCCGGCCCCCGGCCGACCTTCACCAGCCCCGACTTCACGAGCCCGGACTTCGGCGGCCCCGAGCACCGGCCGGACTGAGCCACGGGTACCGGGCCCCGGGTGCAGGTCTCCACGCCCCGGGCCCCGGGTGCAGGCCTCCGGGCCGCCCGGGCCAAGGGCTCCCGGCACAGGTCCGGCCGCCCGGGCCCGGGTACGGCGAAGGCCGGGGCGGCGGTGTGCCGCGCCCGGCCTCGGGGTGCTCCGGTGCGTACCGGAGCCGTCGGTCAGACGGCCGGAGCCAGCTTCGGGTTGGCACCGTGCTGGTTCGTCTCCGGCTTGCCCTCCGAGGCGAGGAAGACGATCAGGATGATGAAGCCGACCAGCGGGATGAAGGAGATGAAGAACCACCAGCCCGAGCGGCCCGTGTCGTGCAATCGGCGCACCAGGACCGCCAGCGACGGGACGAGGGTCGCGACGAGGTAGAGGTAGTACGGGATCTGCGTGCTGATCGCCGCGCCGATGGCCGACAGCACCACGGCGATGATGATGTTGAAGAGCGCGAACATCCAGTACTCCTTGCGGCGTGCACGTCCGCTGAAGCCTGCGTAGTTCTTGAGTACAGCCAGGTACCAGTTCATGGTGAGTCCCTCCCCGGGCCCCGGTTTCCGGGGCCGCTTACTTTCAGCCAAGCAAGCCGGAAAGTAAGGCACAGATAAGGAAAGGGTCAAGCGCTGGTGAGCCGAGGGCCAAACGTACATCCAGCTGCCACACGACTGTGTCCATACTGTCGCTTAACAAGGCGATGAACTGCACCAAAGCGCAGCGAACAGGTCGAAGTCACGCGTAACTCGCTTACCGCCCGGGCCGGTTCAGAGGATTCCGGCCCGGCGCGCGGCGGCCGTCCAGCTCGGGAACTCGGACAGGAGCCGGTCGTACAGCTCCTGGTCGGGGACCGCGCCGATGTCGTCGACGGCGAAGAAGCCGACGTTGTCGACCTGGCGCCCGGGGAGGGAGTCGAACCGTTCCAGCACGCCGTACTCGGACCGGCCCAGGCCGACGAACTGCCAGAAGATCGGCTCCTGGACCGCCGCACGCAACTCCTGCTCGATCTCGGCGTTGCGGTGGACACCACCGTCGGAGAAGAACAGCACGAGCGTGGGGACCGACGCGGGGTGCCGGGCGACATGGGCACGCACCTCGGCGATGACCCGCTGCTCCTCGTTCTGGATGCCTACCGTCCGCATGTCGATCTGCCCGTCCTCCAGCCCCTTCGGCCTCCTGCCGCGCCGGAAGAGGGCGAGCTGTCCGACCCGTACGTGCAGCCGCAGCCACTCCGGGAGGTCGCCGAGACGGAGATCGGGCAGCCGGGCCGGCCGGGAGGCGAACGTCCACGCCTGCATCTCACCGTCGTCGTCGAGCTGCGCGGCGACCGCGGCCATCCGCTCCACCACATCGGCCACGACGCCCCGCGTGTACAGCGCGCTCATGGAGCCGGAGGCGTCCAGCACCAGGACGACCCGGGCGACGATCCCCTCCGCACCGCGCTTGCGCAGGCTGACCGCGACCTGTTCCTTGCGCAGCGACAGGCGTGCGCGCATGTCCGGCGGAAGACGGTCCTCGCCCTTGCCGAGGCCCGGCCGCCCGGCCGAAGCGCCCGGAGCCGGCACGGCGGGCGGAACCGGGGCGGCCGACGCGGCCGGCGACGGAGGTGCGCTACCGGGGGAAGGCTCGTCGACCGTGATGCCGAACTCCGTGGCCAGACCGGCGAGCCCTGCCGCGTACCCCTGCCCCACCGCCCGGAACTTCCACCGCCCCTGCCTCAGATACAGCTCGCCGCTGATGAACGCCGTCTCGGTGCCGGCCGTCATCTCGAAGCGCGCCACCTCGCCGCCGGAGGAGGCGTCGAGGAGCCGCAGGCTCAGGCCGGGCACGTGGCCGAACGTTCCGCCGTCGGCGGAGGCGCACAGCGCCACGCGCTCGACCTCGGGGCCGAGCGAACGGAGGTCCACCGCCAGGGTGTCGCTCGTGAGGCCGTCGGCGCACTGCTTCCCCAGGTGCGCCACGGCCCCGGACGCGTGCCGGGGCTGGTTGTAGAAGACGAAGTCGCCGTCGTCACGGACCCGTCCGGCCGAGGTCAGCAGCAGAGCCGACGCGTCCACGTCGGGCACGCCCGGCCCGGGGGACCAGACGAGCTCGACGCGCAGTGCCGCGGCGTCCACGGGTACGTTGGCGCCCTTGCGGAGGGATCTCGCTGTCATACGACCAGTCTGCCGCCGGCCGGCGCCCCCGGACACCGGCCGGCCTCGTCCACCGGTGGTCAGTCGGCGATGGGCAGGTAGACCCGGTTGCCGGCGGCCGCGAACTCCTTCGACTTCTCGGCCATGCCCTCCTCGATCTCCTCCCGCGAGCCGCCGTGCTGGCGCCGGATGTCCTGGGAGATCTTCATCGAGCAGAACTTCGGCCCGCACATCGAGCAGAAGTGCGCCGTCTTCGCCGGTTCGGCGGGCAGCGTCTCGTCGTGGAACTCCCGGGCCGTGTCCGGGTCCAGGGCCAGGTTGAACTGGTCCTCCCAGCGGAACTCGAACCGCGCGTCGGAGAGGGCGTCGTCCCATTCCTGGGCGCCCGGGTGCCCCTTGGCCAGGTCGGCCGCGTGGGCGGCGATCTTGTACGTGATGACGCCGGTCTTCACGTCGTCCCGGTTCGGCAGCCCCAGGTGCTCCTTGGGCGTGACGTAACAGAGCATCGCCGTGCCCCACCAGGCGATCATCGCGGCGCCGATGCCCGAGGTGATGTGGTCGTAGGCGGGCGCGACATCCGTGGTCAGCGGGCCGAGCGTGTAGAACGGCGCCTCCTCGCAGATCTCCTGCTGGAGGTCGATGTTCTCCTTGATCTTGTGCATCGGGACGTGTCCGGGACCCTCGATCATGGTCTGGACCCCGAACCGCTTCGCGACCGTGTTCAGCTCGCCCAGCGTGCGCAGCTCCGCGAACTGCGCCTCGTCGTTGGCGTCCGCGATCGACCCGGGCCGCAGCCCGTCGCCCAGCGAGTACGTGACGTCGTACGTCGCGAGGATCTCGCAGAGCTCCTCGAAGTGCTCGTAGAGGAACGACTCCTTGTGGTGGGCGAGGCACCAGGCCGCCATGATCGAGCCGCCGCGCGAGACGATCCCGGTCTTGCGACGGGCCGTCAGCGGGACGTACGGCAGGCGCACTCCGGCGTGCACCGTCATGTAGTCCACGCCCTGCTCGGCCTGCTCGATGACGGTGTCCTTGTAGATCTCCCAGGTCAGTTCCTCGGCCCGGCCGTCGACCTTCTCCAGGGCCTGGTAGAGCGGAACGGTGCCGATCGGCACGGGGGAGTTGCGCAGCACCCACTCGCGGGTGGTGTGGATGTTGCGGCCGGTGGACAGGTCCATGACCGTGTCGGCGCCCCACTGGGTCGCCCAGGTCATCTTGTCCACCTCCTCCTCGATGGACGAGGTGACGGCCGAGTTGCCGATGTTGGCGTTGACCTTCACCAGGAACCGCTTGCCGATGATCATCGGCTCGATCTCGGGGTGGTTGACGTTGGCCGGCAGCACCGCCCGGCCCGCCGCGATCTCCTCGCGGACGACCTCGGCCTCGACGTTCTCCCGGATCGCCACGTACTCCATCTCCGGGGTGACCTCCCCCCGCCGGGCGTACGCGAGCTGGGTGACGGGCCGTCCGTCGCGGCTGCGGCGCGGCTGGCGCGGGCGGCCGGGGAAGACCGCGTCGAGGTTGCGCAGCCCGCCGCGCGGCGAGGTGTGCTTGAGCCCGTCGTCCTCGGGGCGGACCGGCCGGCCCGCGTACTCCTCGGTGTCGCCGCGGGCGATGATCCAGTTCTCCCGCAGGGGCGCGAGGCCGCGGCGGACATCGGTGTCGACGGAGGCGTCGGTGTACGGCCCGGACGTGTCGTACAGCGTCACGTGCTTGCCGTTGGTGAGGTGCACCTGTCGGACCGGCACCCGGAGGTCCGGGCGCGAGCCCTGGACGTACCCCTTGTGCCAGCCGATGGACTTCCCGGCCCCGTCGTTCGGCGTCCCGGCGTCCGGCGTCGTGCCGTCCGGCGTTCCGTCGTTCTGTTTCGAGGCAGGCGTGCGTGCGTCCGCTGTGGTCATGAGACCTACTCCCTACGCCGGCATTACCCGGTAACAGGTTCGGCGGTCGGCGCAGCGTGTCCCGTACGGATGTACGGCGATCAGCGCCCTCTCAGCCCGGTGCTCCGAGCTCCCGCGTGTGCAAAGGTGCCTCCACGCTAGCGTCCTTTCCGGCGAGCTGACCAGAGGGCCCTCCCGTTCTTGCGATGATCGCCCGGTGACCTCCCCCCAGAGCGACCCCGCACCCCAGCCGCCCCAGGGCCCCAGCCACGGCCACACCCATGCCCACAGCCACGGGCCGGCCGCTCCCGTCTCCCGGCACCTGCGCAAGGTCATCGCCGCCGTACTGATCCCGTTCGCCACGGCGGTCGTCGTCGGCCTGATCGCGTTCTGGCCCGGCGGCGCACCCGACCACGAGCGCACCGGCGTCGGATTCGACCGGCAGACCCAGGACGGCAGGGTCGTCAAGGTCGTGAAGGTCGACTGCGCGGACGTCAACGCCGCGCAGGTGCCCCCGACCGGCGACACCTCCACGCCCTCGGGCCGGGAGGCCGTCAACGAGCAGGAGGGGGAGTGCGCGAAGGCCACCGTCGAGGTGACCAGCGGCGACGACAAGGGCCGCAGGTTCGTCGAGGTGGTCCAGCCGGACGCGCCGCGCCAGCTGAAGGAGGGTCAGGGCGTGGTCGTCGCGTACGCCCCCGACGCGCCGCGCGACCTCCAGTATTCGGTCACCGATGTGAACCGCAAGGTCCCGATGGCGCTGCTGGCCGGGATCTTCGCCCTGGCGGTGGTCCTGGTCGGCCGGATGCGCGGGGTGATGGCGCTGGTGGCGCTGGCCGTGTCGTTCGCCGTGCTGACGCTGTTCATCCTGCCGGCGATCCTGCAGGGTTCGAACCCGCTGGTCGTGGCGGTGATCGGAGCCAGCGCGATCATGCTGGCGGCGCTCTATCTGTGCCACGGGGTGACGGCCCGGACGTCCGTGGCGGTCGTCGGCACGCTGATCTCGCTGCTGCTGATCGGGCTGCTGGGCTCCCTGTTCATCGGCTGGGCGAGCCTGAGCGGCAACACCGACGACAACACCGGCCTCATCCACGGCCTCTACCCGGACATCGATATGAGTGGTCTCCTGCTGGCCGGTGTGATCATCGGTTCGCTCGGGGTGCTCGACGATGTGACGGTCACCCAGACCTCCGCCGTCTGGGAGCTGCACCAGGCCGACCCGAGGATGGGTTGGAAGGGGCTGTACCGGGCAGGTATCCGGATCGGGAGGGACCACATCGCCTCGGTGGTCAACACCCTCGTGCTGGCGTACGCGGGCGCGGCGCTGCCACTGCTGCTGCTTTTCTCCATCGCCCAGAGCAGTGTGGGGACGGTGGCCAACAGCGAGCTGGTCGCCGAGGAGATCGTCCGTACGCTGGTCGGGTCGATCGGCCTGGTCGCCTCGGTGCCGGTGACCACGGTGCTCGCGGCGCTGGTCGTCTCCGCGGACCGTCCGGGGTCCGGCGGCGCACAGGCGGCAACGGCCGCACCCGCGCGGACGGGTCGGGGCCGTCGTCGTAGGAAGTGACGGGGCATCGGGGTGCGCGCCCGGTCAGCCGGCGTTCTGCTCCTCGGCGAGGATGCGGCCCAGTGCGTCCTCCAGGTTGCCGTCGAAGTCACCCAGCGTGTGCTCCTGGCCGAGCGGCACGAGCTTGTCCGTCCGGTCGAGGAACGCCACCAGCGGTGCCGTCCCCGCCCGGAACAGCGCACGGTCCGCGCCGACCTGGAGCCGGATGTGGACATCTCCGAGGCCCTCGGGCTCGGTCGGGCCGATGTGCACATCGCCGTCGCCGCTCGGGCTGTTGAGCCCGTCCAGCAGCAGCTCGCGGCCGAACGCCCAGGTCACAGGGGCATCGCCGGGAAGGTGGAACGTCATCCGGATGGCATACGGATCGCCGACCTCGTATCGGAGCTCCACCGGAATACGGAACGAGAGCTCCTCGGAGACGAGGAAGCTCATCATGACCTCTGCTTGAACCGACTCGCGCATCGTTCAACCCCGCAGTAGATGAATCTGGCCAGGAATGATCCCCCATGGCCCTATTGACGCCATCGTGGTGCACGCGATAGCAGATCACAAGGAGTGATTTTTCAGATACTGATAGAGAACACGAACGAACGCAAGAGGCTGGCGACTTCGCCACGTAGCTGTTCGACTGCGGGCAGCAACCGATCTTCCCGTTCCAGGGGTACGGAAATGGCCATCGCCGCAATGGTGGCACCGGCCGTGACGGGAATCGCGGCGCACACGGTCCCCAGTGCGTACTCCTGGCGTTCGATGACCGGTTCACCTCGTCGGAGGTTGCGCAGCCGTTCCAGAAGTGTGGCGCGATCTCGCACTGAGTAACGGGTGAGGGGGCGTACGGGGTGCCGGTCGAGGTGGTCCTCGCGGGCCCGCTCGTCGAGTTGGGCGAGCAGGCACTGCCCGATGGCGTGCGCGTGGGCGGTTTCCCGGAACGAGGCCCACTCCTCCACGGCCGGGGTGTCGGGGGCGTCCGCGACCGCGATGAGCTCGACCTCGCCGTCGCAGTAGACGGCGCAGTACACCGGGGCCCCGATGACGTCCCGCCAGTGGCCGAGGGAGTCGGCGACGGAGGCGGGGCGCAGGCGGCTCCGGACCCCCGGGGCGACGGTCAGGTTCTCGGCGGCCGCGCCGAGGAGGAAGACACCGTTCTCGCGGCGGAGATAGCCCTCGTGGGTGAGGGTGCGCAACAAGTGGTACGCGGTCGGGAGCGGAAGCCCCGCCTCACGTGCCAACTGCTTGGCCGGCGCCCCGTCCCGATGGGCGCCCACAGCCTCCAGCAGCCTCAACGCCCGTTGAACCGACCCGATCAATGTCGGGACAGCGGTGCTAGATGCCGTGGTCAAGGCCACCCCCAGGCGTGGTGACGGGCCGTCGGCCCTCCCGTGGGGGCCGCCCCCACGGGCTGCCGCGATCCCGAGGACCGGAGGGGACCGGAGATCCGGCCCGTGACCGGCGAGGACCGGTCCGGGCGCCGACGAGCGAAGGCCAACGACCGGACTGTCGTACCCAGGACCGATCAGGCGATCGATATGGTGACGGAAGGTCACATTCCGGATGGCGGCAGTGGTAGCCACTGTATCGGCCGACTGCGGCAGACGGGTGGTTCCTTCCGGGACTTAGCTCTGCTGGGCTAATCCTCTGGCGCCGGCGCTGACCTCATCCCGCCCTGATCGCGTCCCGCGGCTCCGGGCCGGACGCGCCCGAGGGAACGGACCGGCCCCCGCGCCGGCCCGCGTTGCGTGTACTACCAGTCACCGCGCGAGGACGACGACGACATGAACTTGCGGACGACGAAGATCAGCCCGCCGACCACGACGACGAAGACCAGCACCTTGAAGAGCAGGCCGATCACGAAGCCGACGACGCTGGCGATCAGCCCGCCGAACACGAAGATCGCAATGACGGGCACCGCGATCCACTTCACCCACCAGGGCATTCCCGCGAATATCTCCCGCACGGCCATCGCCTCTACCTCGTCTCTCTGAGTCCTTGCCTCGATGCTAAAGGCGTACGGGCCCCTCGCGAGGGCGGGCAGCCCTTGAAGACCCCTGATCGAGCCCCTAGGGCCTGGGCCCGCTCCCGGGCGGTGGGAATCAGCCCTCGGGAGGCGAGAAGACGACCATCACCCGCAGGTCCTCGGTGATGTGGTGGAACTTGTGGGCCACGCCCGCCGGAACGTAGACGACGCTTCCCCTGCCGACCTGCGTCGTCTCCGTCCCCACCGTGATCGACGCCCGCCCGCTGACGACGAAGTAGACCTCGTCCTGCCGGTGCGGCTGCTGCGGATCGAGCTCTCCCGCGTCCAGGGCGTACAGGCCGACCGACATATTGCGCTCCCGCACGAACTGCAGATAGGCGCCGTCGTTGGCGGCCCGCTCCGCCTCCAGCTCGTCCAGTCTGAATGCCTTCATGGCCCGTCCCGCCCCTTGTGCCCACGCTGTCGGCTGTGCCCGCGCTGCCGGTGTTCCACCACCGATCCTGTCTGCCACGATCAGACACATGAAGAATTTCGTAGTCAAGACGATCGCCAACGCGGGTGCGCTGGCCGTTGCCATCTGGCTCGTCGGCAACATCACGCTGGAAGGCGGCAGCACGGGCCGCAAGGCCCTCACCCTGATCCTGGTCGCGCTGATCTTCGGCCTGGTGAACTTCCTGGTGAAGCCGGTGGTCCAGTTGCTGACGTTCCCCCTGTTCATCCTGACGCTGGGGTTGATCACCCTGGTGGTCAACGCCCTGATGCTGATGCTGACCTCCTGGCTGGCCGGCGTGTTCGATCTCAGCTTCCACGTCGAGGGGTTCTGGACGGCGGTGCTCGGCGGACTGATCATCTCGGTCGTGTCCTGGGCGCTCAACGTCGTGCTGCCCGACGAGAACTGATTCCGGTACGCGGGATTCCGGACCTCCGGGGAGGGCCGTCGTGGGGCCTCTGGAAGAGTGCGGGGCACACCGGTCCACCACCGGGGGAGCAGCGAAGGAGCAGGCATGAGCACCATGGGCGACGGAACGCGCGCGGTACGCGCCGGGCTTCCCGAACCGGAGCAGTTCGGACCCACCCTGCCCGGCCCGGTCTTCGCCGCGCACTTCCACCTCTCCGGCGAACCGGTGGGGCCCTACACCTACGGCCGGGAGACCAACCCGACCTGGACCCACCTCGAACGGGCTATCGGCGAGCTGGAGGCCCCCGGTGAGGAGGTGGGCACGACGGTGTTCGCCTCGGGCATGGCGGCGATCACCGCGGTGCTGCTCTCCCAGGTCCGCTCGGGCGACGCCGTGGTCCTGCCCGACGACGGCTACCAGGCGCTGCCGCTCGTACGGGAGCAACTGGAGGCGTACGGGGTCGAGGTCCGGACCGCGCCGACCGGCGGCGACGCCCAGCAGGCCCTGCTGACCGGGGCGAAGCTGCTCTGGATCGAGAGCCCGTCCAACCCCGGCCTGGACGTCTGCGACATCCGGCGGCTGGCCGGGGCCGCGCACGCGGCGGGCGCGCTGGTCGCCGTCGACAACACCCTGGCCACCCCGATCGGCCAGCGCCCGCTGGAGCTGGGCGCCGATTTCTCGGTCGCCAGCGACACCAAGGGCATGACCGGGCACGGCGACATCCTGCTCGGCCATGTGACCTGCCGCGACCCCCGGCTGACGGCGGACGTACGGCGCTGGCGCAAGGTCGTCGGGGCGATTCCGGGGCCGATGGAGGCCTGGCTCGCCCACCGCTCGCTGTCCACCCTCCAGCTGCGCGTCGACCGGCAGTGCGCCACCGCCCTCGCTCTCGCCGAGGCGCTGACCGAGCGGGCGGAGGTCACCGGACTGCGGTATCCGGGACTGCCCACCGATCCGTCACACGTCGTCGCGGGGCGCCAGATGCGGCGCTTCGGATCCGTGGTCTCCTTCGAGCTGGCCGACCGGGAGACCGCGGAGCGCTTCCTGTCCGCGCTGCGCCTGGTCGACGACGCGACGAGCTTCGGCGGCGTCCGGTCCACCGCTGAGCGCCGCGGGCGCTGGGGCGGCGACGCCGTCGCGGAGGGCTTCATCCGCTTCTCGGTCGGCGCGGAGGACCCCGAGGACCTGCTCTCCGACGTCGAGCAGGCGCTGAACGCTGCGGTCCGGTAGGCCCGGGGGAGTTTCGGACGGCCCTCCACGGGCCACTCTCTTGCCATGACCGAACGTCCTGTGGTCAAGCGCACCGCACGCGCCGTCCTGCTCGACGGCGACGACCTGATTCTCATCAAGCGCACGAAGCCGGGAGTCGATCCGTACTGGCTCACGCCGGGCGGCGGGGTCGAGCCGGAGGACGCCACCGTCGTGGAGGCACTGCACCGCGAGGTCGACGAGGAGCTGGGCGCCAAGATCGTCGACGTGGTCCCCTGCTTCGTCGACACCGTGGAGCACATCGCGGACGGCGGTGTGACGGGGGTGAAGGTCCAGCACTTCTTCGTCTGCCGGCTGGCGTCGATGGACGTCTCGCTGCGGCACGGACCGGAGATCGACGAGCCCACCGGGGAGTACGAGATCGTCCGGGTGCCGTTCAGCCGGGTCGGAATCGCGGCCGTGCACCTCGTCCCGCTGTCCCTGCGGCACTACCTCGACGGCAACATCGAAGGCGTACGGGCGATGCACGCCCCCGACCTGGGCTGACGCCCCCGCTGGGGAGTACGCGCCCCGCGCCCGCGACGGCGCGTACTCCCCAGCGGGTACCCCTGGGCACTTCCGCTGTGGGACGCCTCCGGGACTCCGTCTCGGCATGGTGTTTCACGTGAAACCACTCAAGCGCCCCGTACGCCGAGGAATCCTCATCGCCCTCGTCGCCGTCTCCGTCGGCGACCGGCCTGACCGTCGGCCTCCCCGGGGGCTCACCCGGCGCGGCGGGCGGCTGCGGATCTCGGCCAGTTCCGCGAAACCGGTGGACGCGCGATCATCCCGTCCGACAGCCTGACCCCATGCACAGCCCATCGCCCCTCTCCCTCGTCGAGCTGCCGGTCCGGCGTCTGAACCGGGGAGACCTGGTCTCCTGCGCCGATCTCTGCGAGGACCGCGGCTGGCCGCGCGACGAACACCGGTGGGGGCTGCTCCTCTCGGCCGGGACCGGATACGGGGTCGACGCCCCGGACGGCAAGGGCCTGGCGGCGACCTGTCTGACCATGCCGTACGGATCCGACCTCACCGCGGTCGGCATGCTCCTCGTCGCGGACCGCTACGGACGCCGGGGGCTCGCCCGCCGGCTCATGCGGCACGTGATGGAGACCGTGGGGGAGGTCCCGCTCGTCCTGTACGCCACCGAACTCGGACGGCCGCTCTACGAGGACCTCGGCTTCTCCTCCGTGGGCCGGGCGGAACGCGTCGGCGGCCGCTTCGGAGCGGGCGCCGCCCCTGACTCCCCCTCCGCCTCCCGCCCCTCCCTGACCACCCGCCCGGCCACGGCGGACGACCTCCAGGCCATGATCCGGCTCGACCTCCCCGTGTTCGGCGCCGACCGGACGCATCTCCTCGCCCGGCTGCCCGCCTTCTCCGACCGGCTCCAGGTCGCCGAGGAGCACGGCGAGCTGACCGGCTACGCGGCGCTCTGGCCGAGCGGGCAGGCCCAGATCGTCGGGCCGTTGATCGCCCGGGACACGGCCACCGCACAGGCCCTGGTCTCGGCCCTGGCCGCCACGACGGACCGGCCCCTGCGCACCGAGGTCCACGCCGCGCACAAGGAACTGCTCGGCTGGCTGACGGAGCGCGGGCTGGAGCCCCTCAACCGGACCACCGTGATGACGTACAACCTCGACGGCCTGCCCGGTGACGCCACCCGCAGGTTCTCCCCGCTCACCCTCGCTACGGGCTGACGGCGAAGAGGCCGCACCGCCACGAGGACGGTGCGGCCCTGCGCGGAAAGCGTCCCCGGGGAGCGGGGTCCTCAGTGCCGGGTCGCCGACACCGCGACCGGCTCGGTGCCGCTCCGGGCGACGATCCGGCTCCCGCCGGTCCCCCGGCGCTCCAACAGGCTGGAGAACACGGCCAGGACCAGGGCCGAGGCGGCGAGCGCGGCGCCGACCCAGTTGGGAGCGGTGTAGCCGAGGCCTGCCGCGATCACGAGGCCGCCGAGCCAGGCGGCGAGGGCGTTGCCGAGGTTGAAGGCCCCGATGTTGACCGCGGAGGCCAGGGTCGGCGCACCCGAAGCCTGGTCGAGGACCCGCTTCTGGAGCGGCGGTACGGTCGCGAAGCCCAGGGCGCCGATCAGCACGATGCTGACGGCCGCGGCGACCTTGTCGTGGGCGGTCACGGTGAACAGGCCGAGGACCAGGGCGAGCGCGCCGAGCGAGACGTACAGCAGGGGCATCAGGTGGCGGTCGGCGAACCGGCCGCCGATCAGGTTGCCTCCCACCATGCCGAGGCCGAAGAGGACGAGCAGCCAGGTGACGGACGAGGCCGAGTAGCCGGCGATCTCGGTCATCATCGGGGTGATGTAGGTGATGGCGGCGAAGACTCCGCCGAAGCCCAGGACGGTCATGGCCATCGCCAGCAGGACCTGGACGTTGCGGAAGGCCGCCAGCTCGTGGCGGACGCGCACTCCTTCCGGCCGGGGCTGGTCCGGTACGAGCTTCGCGACGCCGAGGAGTCCCACGACGCCGAGCACGGCGACGAGGAGGAACGTGGTCCGCCAGCCCGCGGTCTGTCCGATGAACGTGCCCAGCGGAACGCCGACGACGTTGGCGACGGTGAGCCCGGTGAACATCATGGCGATGGCCCCGGCCCTCTTCTGCGGGGCGACCAGGTCGGCCGCGACCACGGAGCCGATGCCGAAGAAGGCGCCGTGCGCGAGGGAGGCGATCACCCGTCCGGCGAGCATGACCCCGAAGACGGGGGCGAGCGCGGACACCACGTTGCCCACGATGAACAGCCCCATCAGGAGCATCAGCATGCGCTTACGGGTGACCCGGGTGCCGAGCAGCGTCATCAGCGGGGCGCCGAGGACCACACCGAGCGCGTAGCCGGTCACCAGGAATCCCGCGGTCGGGATCGACACCTGGAAGTCGCCGGCGACCTCGGGGAGCAACCCCATGATCACGAACTCGGTCGTTCCGATCCCGAATGCCCCGATGGCGAGGGCGAGGAGCGCGAGCGGCATGGGTTACACCTTCCCTGAAGATTGCATCTGCGCCTTACGAGCGTCCACAATAATTGCAGACGCTGATTAATTGCAAGCGCGGGCTATTGCAGATGTCCTCTACCCTGGAGTCACGCAGCTCCCGCCCGGAGGAGAGAGACATGACAGCGACCGACCCCGCCCTGACCGCCATCGCCCAGAGCTGGTGCGCTCTCTCCCTGCTCCACGGGAAGATCGAGGCCCGGATCGAGCGGGCCCTCCAGGCCGGCCACGGACTCAGCGCACGCGAGTACTCCCTGCTCGACGTGTTGAGCAGGCAGCACAACGGCACCGGCGGACATCTCCAGATGAAGCAGGTCGCCGACGCCGTCGTCCTCAGTCAGAGCGCCACCACCCGGCTCGTCACCCGGCTCGAGGACCGGGGGCTGCTGACCCGCTACCTGTGCGACACCGATCGCCGCGGCATCTACACCGACGTCACCGAGGCCGGACTCACGCTGCTGGAGGCCGCCCGGCCGACGAACGACACCGCGCTGCGGGCGGCCCTGGACGAGGCGGCCGAGAACCCGGAGCTCGCTCCTCTGGTCAGGGCCGTCGAGGAGCTCAAGGTCCCGGTCTGACCGGGACCGACGGGCACGACACCCCCGGGGCCGTCCCGGGCACGGCCTGGGGAGTGTCCGCACAGTATCGTCGGCCGCCCGTCGGGCCGGACGAGACTTCGCGGGCACGACCTAGGATGCCGATCATGAGTGATCTCGCGATACGCCTCGCCGTTCCGGACGACCTGCCCCCCGTGGTCGCGATGCTCGCCGACGACCCCCTGGGTGCGCAGCGTGAGTCACCGGACGACCTCACCCCGTACCAGGAGGCGTTCCAGCGGCTGTCCGAGGACCCGAACCAGCACCTGGTCGTCGCCGTTCGCGAGGACCGCGTCGTGGGCACGCTGCAGCTGACGATCGTCCCGGGGCTGTCCCGCCGCGGCGCGACCCGCTCGATCATCGAGGGGGTCCGCGTCCACGCCGACGAGCGCGGCAGCGGCCTCGGCACCCAGCTCATCCAGTGGGCGGTGGATGAATCGCGCCGCCGGAACTGCCAGTTGGTGCAGCTCACCTCGGACGTGACCCGCGCCGACGCGCACCGGTTCTACGAGCGACTCGGCTTCACCGCGAGCCACGTGGGGTTCAAGCTGGCGCTCTGAGGGGCGCGGACGGGTGGGCCCTCGCCGGAAACGCCCACCCGCCTTCCGGATCCCCGCGCACCCGTGGGGAACACGCGCCCTCGTCCCCCGTGCAGCGCCCGCGCGAACGCCGTGAACCCCTTGCCCGCGTTTCACGTGAAACACCCGCGCGCGACCCGGCCGTAAGCTCAGTCGGCGAGCCCGCGCCAGCCCTCCGCGTCCACGCCGCCGGGCACGGCCGTGCCCGCCTCGTACGGCTCCCGGGTGAAGACGAACGAGCCGAGGTCCAGGTGGTCCACCGTGCCGTCGTCCCTGCGCACGACGCGCAGGGTCTCCCCCGCGTAGTAGTCGTTCTGGCCCGTCCAGGTGCCGTCCGGGCCGTACGTGAAGGCCGCGCCACGCCCCTGGCCGCCCAGCGGAGTCAGCTGAAGCCCCCGGTCCCCCGTGAGCCTCAGCGTGACCGGGTGGGTGCCCCAGTGCCAGACGCCGGTCAGCGCGAGGAGTTCGTCGTCCACCTCGGGCAGCGGACGCCAGGGCTCCGGGATCAGCGGCTCGGCGTCGACGACGATCCCCAGCAGCTCGGCGGCCACCATCGCGGCGGGCAGCCCGGAGGTGACGTTGGCGAGGACGACCGCCGCCACGTCCTCCCCCTCGCAGATCCAGAGGCCGGCGACGAACCCGGGAAGCGATCCCGAGTGCCCGAAAAGCACGCGCCCTTCGCCACCGACGATCTGGAGCCCGAGGCCGTAATCGCTGGCGCCCGTCTCGGCCGGTGCGGCGGGCGTCCGCATCTCCCGCACGGAGGAGGCCGACAGGACCCGGTCGTCGCCCTCGGTCAGGAAGGCGGCGAACCGCAGCAGGTCCGCCGCGGTGGACCAGAGCTGGCCGGCGGGCGCCATGATCCCGAGGTCCTCGGCGGGCTCGCTCAGCATCACATCGGCCCAGGGGTGGACGGCCCAGCCGGCCGCGTGCGGAGCGACCGGCCCGCTCGTCGTGCGGTGCATGCCCAGCGGCTCCAGGATCTCGGTGCGCAGCGCCTCCTCCCAGGAGACGCCACGCACCGCTTCCACCAGTGAACCGAGCAGGGTGTAACCGGGGTTGGAGTAGTGATGGCGATGACCCGCCGGATGCCTCTGCGGGCGGTCGCCCAGCACGTCGGCGAGTTCGGGCCGCAGACTGCCGGGCGTCCGCTCCCACCAGGGGGCGGGAGCCTCGGCGCCCAGCCCCGCGCTGTGGCCCAGCAGCTGGAAGACGGTGACCCCGCCCGACCCCGTGCCGGGAAGGTGCTTCTCCAGCGGGTCGTCCAGGTCGATCAGGCCCTCGTCCCGCAGGCGCAGAACCAGAACGGCGGTGAACGTCTTGGTGATCGACCCGATCCGGTACTGCGTGTCGGCGTCGGGAGCATGCCCCTCGACGCACGTACGCGCCCCGCTCCAGGCCGTACGCCCCTGCCGCCGCACCGCGGCCACCAGGGACGGCGCGCGGCCGTCCCGCTGGGCGACGGCGATGCGGTGCAGCAGGGCGCGTCGGGTACCGGGAAGCACATCCGCGTCGTGAGAAGTCATGGTCCAACCACTACCCGACGGACGGCTCCCTGACGAACCCTTTTCCGCGAGGTCACGGGCCCGGGCCGACGCCGACGACGCTCCCGGTCAGTCGGTGCCGAACTCCATCGCGGCGTGGTCGAGCATCTCGTCGCCACCGGACACCTGGCCGCGGGAGGCGATGACCTCGGCGCCGCCCTGCGGCATCGCGCCGATCAGTCCGGTCGAGGCCGCCTGGGCGGCGCCGATCAGGGCGGGGTGGGTCGACCCGACCATGCCGAGCCCGGCGTACTGCTCCAGCTTGGCGCGCGAGTCGGCGATGTCGAGGTTGCGCATCGTGAGCTGGCCGATCCGGTCCACCGGGCCGAACGCGGAGTCCTCGGTGCGCTCCATCGACAGCTTGTCCGGGTGGTAACTGAACGCCGGACCCTCGGTGTTGAGGATCGAGTAGTCATCGCCCCGCCGCAGCCGCAGCGTCACCTCCCCGGTGACCGCCGTGCCCACCCAGCGCTGAAGCGACTCGCGGATCATCAGCGCCTGCGGGTCGAGCCAGCGGCCCTCGTACATCAGCCGGCCGAGCCGGCGCCCCTCGTTGTAGTAGTTGTCCAGGGTGTCCTCGTTGTGGATCGCGTTGACGAGCCGCTCGTACGCCACGTGCAGCAGCGCCATCCC
The DNA here is from genome assembly GCF_900460065.1 of Streptomyces griseus. Classification (GTDB taxonomy): domain Bacteria; phylum Actinomycetota; class Actinomycetes; order Streptomycetales; family Streptomycetaceae; genus Streptomyces; species Streptomyces griseus. Next base: position 306,570 of record NZ_UAVD01000026.1, read on the forward strand.
GGGCGCCTCGTAGATGCCGCGGCTCTTGGCCTCGATCACCCGGTTCTCGATCTGGTCGGACATGCCCATGCCGTGACGTCCGCCGATCGCGTTCGCCTCCATCACCAGGTCGACCGGGGTGGCGAACTCCTTGCCGTTGATCGTCACCGGCCGGCCCTGCTCGAAGCCGATCGTCACGGTCTCGGCGGCGATCTCCACCTCGGGATCCCAGAACCGCACGCCCATGATCGGCTCCACGGTCTCGATGCCGGCGTCGAGGTGCTCCAGCGTCTTGGCCTCGTGGGTGGCGCCCCAGATGTTGGCATCGGTCGAGTACGCCTTCTCGCTGCTGTCGCGATAGGGCAGCTCGTGGGCGACCAGCCACTCCGACATCTCCTTGCGGCCGCCGAGCTCGGAGACGAAGTCCGCGTCCAGCCAGGGCTTGTAGATCCGCAGGTGGGGGTTGGCGAGCAGCCCGTAGCGGTAGAACCGCTCGATGTCGTTGCCCTTGAACGTCGACCCGTCGCCCCAGATCTGTACGTCGTCCTCCAGCATCGCCCGGACGAGCAGGGTCCCCGTGACGGCACGGCCGAGCGGCGTGGTGTTGAAGTAGGCACGCCCACCCGACCGGATGTGGAACGCTCCGCAGGTGAGCGCGGCCAGGCCCTCCTCGACCAGCGCCGCGCGGCAGTCGACCAGACGCGCGATCTCGGCGCCGTACGCCGTCGCGCGCCCGGGCACCGAGGCGATGTCGGGCTCGTCGTACTGGCCGATGTCGGCGGTGTAGGTGCACGGGACGGCACCCTTGTCGCGCATCCACGCGACGGCGACCGAGGTGTCGAGACCGCCGGAGAAGGCGATGCCGACACGCTCGCCGAGGGGCAGGGAGGTGAGAACCTTAGACATAGGAAGAGTATGCATTCTTATGCATGATCATGCAACACGGGATTCTCGCGCATGCGCCGGCTGCCGGGCCGGCCGGTCTCGTGAGCCAGAAGCCGGCGCCGCGAGCGCGCGCGGGGACGCCGGACCGCCCGGCACGCGGAAGGCACGTCGTGAAGCCGCGCGTCCGCACGGGCGGCGGATCCGTCAGGTCTGCGCCATGTCGACGAAGCGGGAGTAGTGGCCCTGGAACGCCACGGTGATGGTGGCCGTCGGGCCGTTACGGTGCTTGCCGACGATGATGTCCGCCTCGCCCGCGCGCGGTGACTCCTTCTCGTAGGCATCCTCGCGGTGCAGCAGGATGACCATGTCGGCGTCCTGCTCGATGGATCCCGACTCACGCAGGTCGGACACCATCGGCTTCTTGTCCGTGCGCTGCTCGGGACCACGGTTCAGCTGCGAGAGCGCGATCACCGGGACCTCCAGCTCCTTGGCCAGCAGCTTCAGGTTTCGGGACATGTCCGAGACCTCCTGCTGACGGCTCTCGGAACGCTTCGATCCACCGGCCTGCATCAGCTGCAGATAGTCGATGATCACGAGCTTGATGTCGTTGCGCTGCTTGAGCCGGCGGCACTTCGCGCGGATCTCCATCATCGACAGGTTGGGGGAGTCGTCGATGTACAGGGGAGCGGCCGAGACCTCGGGCATCCGGCGGGCCAGCCGCGTCCAGTCCTCGTCCGTCATGGTGCCGGACCGCATGTGGTGCAGGGCCACCCGCGCCTCGGCCGACAACAGGCGCATGGCGATCTCGTTGCGTCCCATTTCGAGGGAGAAGATGACGCTGGGCAGGTTGTTCTTGATCGACGCGGCGCGGGCGAAGTCCAGCGCGAGCGTGGACTTGCCCATCGCGGGGCGGGCGGCGATGACGATCATCTGGCCGGGGTGCATGCCGTTCGTGAGGGCGTCGAGGTCCGTGAAGCCCGTCGGCACACCGGTCATCTCACCGCTGCGGGAGCCGATCGCCTCGATCTCGTCGAGCGCGCCCTCCATGATGTCGCCGAGAGGGAGGTAGTCCTCGCTGGTGCGCTGCTCGGTGACCGCGTAGATCTCGGCCTGCGCGGAGTTGACGATCTCGTCGACGTCGCCGTCGGCGGCGTATCCCATCTGCGTGATCTTGGTGCCCGCCTCGACCAGCCGGCGGAGCACCGCCCGCTCGTGGACGATCTCCGCGTAGTACGAGGCGTTGGCCGCGGTGGGCACGGACTGCACCAGGGTGTGCAGATACGGCGCTCCGCCGACCTTGGTGATCTCCCCGCGCTTGACCAGCTCGGCCGCGACCGTGATCGGGTCGGCCGGCTCGCCCTTGGCGTAGAGGTCGAGGATCGCGGTGTAGACGGTCTCGTGGGCGGGGCGGTAGAAGTCGTGCCCCTTGATGATCTCCACGACGTCCGCGATGGCGTCCTTGGACAGCAGCATGCCGCCGAGGACCGACTGCTCGGCGTCGAGGTCCTGGGGCGGCACCCGCTCGAACCCGGGGGAGCCCACTTCCCAGGCCTCGTCCGGACCCCGGTCGTGGCGGTCTTCCCGCCCCTTGCGGTCCCCGCGACGCTGACGGGAGACGGGCAGACGGTCCCCGGGACCGGTCTCGGTCCAGGGGTCGTCCAAAGGCTCGGGAATGCTCACCGGGCCGCCTCCTCCCGTCCGCATCGCGGACCTAGCCGTGCCACTCTTTCTTACGGCACGGCACCGACAAACAGGTCGCCCGACTCCACTTCCGGCGCGTCTGGTTCGGTGGATTCCGGTGCCGGAACGGAGTGCGGGCGCCGCACCACGGTAGGCCCCTCCGCACCGTCAGCCAATCTGGTTATCCACAGGGCATGTGGACGACGGACCAGATGCTGTGGAGAACCCTGCCGATCCTGTGCACGGACCGGGGGACAGCACTGTGGACAAACTCATAGCGATAGCAGCGTGACCATCCTGACCTGCGCATTCTCCATCCACTGACTGTGGGGGAGAAAAACTTTCACCCTCATTTCAAGATCACCGCAAACGGCGCGGGGCGGAAGGCGCCACCGGTCCGCAAGTAAGGACCCCAGGCCAATTGCATCTCTTACCTGTGGAAGATTAGATTGACCCTCATGACCAAGGCCCCCGCGACCTCCAAGAACGGCCGCCGACGGCACGACCGCGAGATCATCGCCCTTGCCGTCCCGGCGTTCGGCGCGCTCGTCGCCGAGCCCCTGTTCGTGATGGTCGACAGCGCCGTCGTCGGCCACCTCGGCACCCCGCAGCTCGCCGGCCTCGGCATCGCCGCGGCCCTCCTGATGACGGCCGTGAGCATCTTCGTCTTCCTCGCCTACGCCACCACGGCGGCCGTCGCCCGGCGGGTGGGGGCGGGCGACCTCCCCGCCGCCATCCGCCAGGGCATGGACGGCATCTGGCTCGCCCTTCTGCTCGGAGCGGCCGTCGTCGCCCTCGCGCTCCCGACGGCCCCGTGGCTCGTCGACGTCTTCGGCGCGTCCGACACCGCGACTCCGTACGCCATCACCTATCTGAGGATCTCCATCCTCGGCATCCCGGCCATGCTGGTCGTGCTCGCCGCCACCGGTGTCCTGCGCGGCCTCCAGGACACCCGCACCCCGCTGTACGTCGCCATCGGTGGTTTCACGGCGAACGCCGCCCTGAACGTGACCCTCGTCTACGGTGCCGGGCTCGGCATCGCCGGATCCGCATGGGGAACGGTGATCGCCCAGGTCGGTATGGCCGCCGCCTATCTCGTCGTGGTGATCCGCGGAGCCCGAAGGCACAACGCCTCCCTGCGCCCCGACGCGGCCGGCATCAGGGCCAGCGCACGGGCGGGCGTGCCCCTGCTGATCCGGACCCTGTCGCTGCGCGCCGTCCTGATGATCGCCACCGCCGTCGCCGCCCGGCTCGGGGACGTCGACATCGCAGCACACCAGATCATCCTCTCCCTGTGGAGCCTGACCGCCTTCGCCCTCGACGCCATCGCCATCGCCGGGCAGGCGATCATCGGCCGCTATCTGGGGGCGAACGACGAGAAGGGCGCCCGCGAGGCCTGCCGCCGCATGGTCGAGTGGGGTATCGGTTCCGGCATCGTGCTCGGTGTCCTGATCGTGCTGGCCCGGCCCCTGTTCATCCCGCTGTTCACCAGCGACCCCTCGGTGAAGGACACCCTGCTGCCCGCGCTCCTGGTCGTGGCGGTCTCGCAGCCGATCGCCGGCGTGGTCTTCGTCCTGGACGGCGTCCTGATGGGAGCCGGCGACGGACGCTATCTCGCCTGGGCGATGCTGGTGACCCTCGCCGTCTTCGCGCCCGTCGCCCTTCTGGTGCCCTCCCTCGGCGGCGGGCTCACCGCGCTCTGGTGGGCCATGACACTGATGATGGCCGTCCGCCTCATCACGCTCTGGCTGCGTACCCGGTCGGGCCGGTGGATCGTCACGGGAGCCACGCGCTGATCCGTACGCCGCGCGGCCTGTTTCACGTGAAACCGACACCCTGTTTCACGTGAAACAGGAAGGGCCGCACCCCGTCACGGGGTGCGGCCCTTCACTGACTCAGCTGAGCTCTGCCCTTAGGCAGCAACGACCTCGACGCCGAGCTTCGCTGCGACCTCGGGGTGCAGACGGACGGACACCTGGTGTCCGCCGAGCGTCTTGATCGGCGAGCCGAGCTCGACGCGACGCTTGTCGACGTCGGGACCACCGGCGGCCTTGATCGCCGCGGCGACGTCGGCCGGGGTGACCGAGCCGAAGAGACGGCCGGCGTCGCCGGAGCGAACAGCCAGACGGACCTTCACGCCCTCGAGCTTGGCCTTGATCTCGTTGGCCTGCTCGATCGTCGCGATCTCGTGGATCTTGCGGGCGCGGCGGATCTGCGCCACGTCCTTCTCGCCGCCCTTGGTCCAGCGAATGGCGAAGCCACGCGGAACCAGGTAGTTGCGGGCGTACCCGTCCTTGACGTCGACGACGTCGCCGGCGGTGCCGAGGCCGGAGACCTCGTGGGTGAGGATGATCTTCATGCTGTTGTCACCCTTCCCTTATCGCGCGGTGGACGTGTAGGGCAGCAGCGCCATCTCACGGCTGTTCTTGACAGCCGTGGCGACGTCACGCTGGTGCTGCGTGCAGTTGCCGGTGACGCGGCGGGCACGGATCTTGCCGCGGTCGGAAATGAACTTCCGCAGCATGTTCGTGTCCTTGTAGTCCACGTACTGGGTCTTGTCCTTGCAGAACGCGCAGACCTTCTTCTTAGGCTTGCGCACAGGCGGCTTCGCCATGGTGTTTCTCCTGTGTGATCAAGAAGTGGGGTACGAGCAGCCCTAGAAGGGGGGCTCGTCCGAGTAGCCGCCGCCAGAGCCGCCGGAACCGCCGGAGCTTCCGCCCCAACCGCCTCCGCCGCCCTGCTGGCCTCCGCCGCCCTGGCCGCCTGACGGCGCGCCGGTCGCCCACGGGTCGTCGGCGGGTGCACCGCCGCCGCCCTGCTGGCCACCGCCACCGGGACCGCCGCCCCAGTTGCCGCCGCCCTGCTGGCCGCCGCCGTATCCACCCTGGCCGCCCTGACCACCGCGACCGGTCGTCTTGGTGACCTTGGCCGTGGCGTTCTTGAGGCTGGGGCCGACTTCCTCGACGTCCAGCTCGTAGACCGTGCGCTTGACGCCCTCACGGTCCTCGTAGGACCGCTGCTTCAGCCGGCCCTGCACGACGACGCGCATGCCTCGCTGAAGCGACTCCGCGACGTTCTCCGCCGCCTGACGCCAGACCGAGCAGGTGAGGAACAGGCCTTCGCCGTCCTTCCACTCATTGGTCTGCCGGTCGAAGATGCGGGGAGTGGACGCGACACGGAACTTCGCGACCGCCGCACCGGACGGGGTGAAGCGCAGCTCGGGGTCGTCGACGAGATTGCCGACGACCGTGATGACGGTCTCGCCTGCCATGGGTGAACCTCTCGGCGGGGATTGCTTCTGGCTGCTTGCTGCTACTCGGACCCGAAAACCGCTGAGCTGAAAGCTCAGTGGACCTCGGGACGGAGGACCTTGGTCCGGAGGACCGACTCGTTCAGGTTCATCTGGCGGTCGAGCTCCTTGACGACCGCAGGCTCGGCCTGCAGGTCGATGACCGAGTAGATGCCCTCGGGCTTCTTCTTGATCTCGTAGGCGAGCCGACGACGGCCCCAGGTGTCGACCTTCTCCACCTTTCCGTCGCCCTCACGGACGACGGAGAGGAAGTTCTCGATCAGCGGGGAGACTGCTCGCTCCTCGAGATCGGGGTCGAGGATGACCATCACCTCGTAGTGACGCATGTGGAACCCACCTCCTTTGGACTCAGCGGCCACGGTCGTTCCGTGGCAGGAGGGTCGTGATGCGTAGTGCAACGGTGTTCCCGAGGAACACCCAACGCGGACGATCCGCTCCCGAACGGTCCCGGAGACGGGGTTCGGGGGAGGCTCGCCGTGCTGGCCTGGGCAGACACCGGTGCAGACCGTACAGACTACCCGTAGACCCGCTTCCGGTTGAAATCAGGAGCTCAGAGGGCACAATCGAGACAGATGCGGTGTGAGAGGCGCTACACACCCACTGCGGTGCGCAGGGCGCCGGATCCACCCGCCCATCCGCCCGGCCAGGAGGTAATCCATGGCTCAGACCATCCGACCCGCCACCGGCTCCCGGTCCACGACCGGACGCCGCCCCACCGGCTCGCTCTTCGCGACGGACGGCAGGCCGCACCCCGTCCAGGACGTCCTGATGGTCGTGACCGGGGTTCTCGGCATCCTCGCGTTCGTCACGGCGATGTTCCACCATCTGCACCTGATCAGCTCATGGGCGGGCCTCGTCGGGATTCTGACCGGCGCCTACGGCCAGTACATCTCGAAGACCACCTGGGAGCGGTTCGGCCTGATCATGGGCCTCGGCGCCTCCGCGGTCGGCTTCTACCTCGGCATGGCCCACGGCGGCCTCTTCGGCGGCGTGATCACCTGACCGGAGCACCGGCCGGACCACCGGCCGGCGCGGGTGCCCGGGCGCCCGCGCCGGTCCGTCCTGTGTTCCGGGCCCCCGGGGCCAGGCCGCGCGCCCCCCGGTCACAGTAGGCTTCGGCGCGAGAGCCGGAGCCCCTGACCGATGGGGACACACCTGCCGAGGAGCGCCCCGCATGAGCCTGACCCTGAGGACCATCAGCCGAGAGCAGCATCTGGCGTACATCCAGAGCCTGCCCTCGGCCAGTCACTGCCAGGTCCCGGCGTGGGCTGATGTGAAGACCGAATGGCGCTCGGAGAACCTGGGCTGGTTCGACAAGAACGGCGAGATCGTCGGCGCCGGCCTCGTCCTGTACCGCCAGCTGCCCAAGATCAAGCGCTACCTGGCGTACCTCCCCGAGGGCCCGGTCATCAACTGGTACGCGCCGAACCTGGAGGACTGGCTCCAGCCGATGCTCGCGCACCTCAAGCAGCAGGGCGCCTTCTCCGTGAAGATGGGTCCGCCGGTGGTCATCCGCCGCTGGGACTCGGCCGCCATCAAGTCCGGCATCCAGGACCCCGACGTGAAGCGCCTGCGGGACGTCGAGGCCACGCACATCGAGCCGCGCGCCTTCGAGGTCTCCGACCGGCTGCGCAAGATGGGCTGGCAGCAGGGCGAGGACGGCGGCGCCGGATTCGGTGACGTGCAGCCCCGCTACGTCTTCCAGGTGCCGCTGGCCAACCGCTCCCTGGAGGACGTCCTCAAGGGCTTCAACCAGCTGTGGCGCCGCAACATCAAGAAGGCCGACAAGGCCGGCGTCGAGGTCGTCCAGGGCGGCTACGAGGACCTGGCCGAGTGGCAGCGGCTCTACGAGATCACCGCCGTGCGCGACCGCTTCCGGCCGCGCCCGCTCTCGTACTTCCAGCGCATGTGGACCGTCCTCAACTCCGAGGACCCCAACCGGATGCGGCTCTACTTCGCCCGGCACAACGGCGTGAACCTGTCCGCGGCCACGATGCTCGTCGTCGGCGGACACGTCTGGTACTCCTACGGCGCCTCCGACAACATCGGACGCGAGGTCCGGCCGTCGAACGCGATGCAGTGGCGCATGCTGCGCGACAGCTACGCGATGGGCGCGACCGTCTACGACCTGCGCGGGATCAGCGACTCGCTGGACGAGACCGACCACCTCTTCGGCCTGATCCAGTTCAAGGTCGGCACCGGCGGCGAGGCCGTCGAGTACGTCGGCGAGTGGGACTTCCCGCTCAACAAGCTGCTCCACAAGGCGCTCGACATCTACATGTCGCGCCGCTGATCCGCTTCACTTCCCTCCGGGACGCGCACATCGCGGCCCACCCCGTTCGTTCCTGATTCACCGCAGCCACCAGAAAGGTTCCGGGCCGGCCATGGCGCTCTCCCTCTACGTCGACACCGCGCGCTGGCGGGCGCACCAGAAGTCCGTGATCGACCAGTTCCCCGGTCTCGTACCCGTCTGCAAGGGCAACGGCTACGGCTTCGGCCATGAGCGCCTCGCCGACGAGACGATCCGCTTCGGGTCCGACACCCTCGCCGTCGGGACGACCTACGAGGCGGCCCGGATCAAGGACTGGTTCAGCGGCGATCTCCTCGTCCTGACCCCGTTCCGGCGCGGCGAGGAGCCCGTGCCCCTGCCGGACCGCGTCATCCGGTCCGTCTCCTCCGTCGACGGCGTGCACGCCCTGGTCGGCGCCCGCGTCGTCATCGAGTGCATGAGCTCGATGAAGCGCCACGGCGTCAAGGAGGAGGAGCTCGGGCAGCTGCACGCGGCCATCGAGGACGTACGGCTCGAAGGCTTCGCCCTGCACCTGCCGCTGGACCGCACCGACGGCTCCGACGCCGTCGAGGAGGTCATAGGCTGGATGGACCGGCTGCGCGCGGCCCGGCTGCCGCTGCACACCATGTTCGTCAGCCATCTGCGGGCCGAGGAGCTGGCCCGGCTCCAGCAGCAGTTCCCGCAGACCCGCTTCCGCGCCCGCATCGGCACCCGGCTCTGGCTCGGCGACCACGAGGCCACCGAGTACCGGGGGGCCGTTCTGGACGTCACCCCCGTCGTCAAGGGCGACCGGTTCGGCTACCGCCAGCAGAAGGCCGCCTCCGACGGCTGGCTGGTCGTCGTGGCCGGCGGTACGTCCCACGGCGTCGGCCTGGAGGCGCCCAAGGCGCTGCACGGCGTGATGCCGCGGGCCAAGGGCGTCGCCCGCGCCGGGCTGGCCACGGTCAACCGCAACCTGTCGCCGTTCGTCTGGGCGGGCAAGCAGCGCTGGTTCGCCGAGCCGCCGCACATGCAGGTGTCGATCCTGTTCGTCCCCTCGGACGCCCAGGAACCGCGGGTCGGTGACGAGCTGGTGGCCCACCTGCGCCACACCACCACGCAGTACGACCGGCTCGTCGACCGCTGAGCGGCCCGGGCGCGGCCCGTACGGCCGCGCCCGGGGCTGCGGGTCAGCCTTCCCGGGTGGGCGGGGCGCCCCACTCCACCTGGGGCCCCGTGACCGCCATGGCCTCGTGTCCCGGCTCTCGGGCCTCGGGCGCCAGCACGAACGCGTCCGGGGTCCCGTCGAGGACGCCGCCGGACGGGTCGTCCGACCCGTCCGCGCGCACCGGGTCCTTCTCCGGCCTGAGGATGTCCCGGACGACCAGCGCGCACAGGTACAGCGTGCCCAGCAGGTGCAGGACGATCGCGACCTGGTAGCCCTCCTGCGGCAGCCCCTGGTGCTTGTCCCCGCCGCTGGTGTAGGCGAGGTAGAACCAGATCCCGAGGAAGTACATGACCTCGCAGGCCTGCCAGATGAGGAAGTCGCGCCAGCGCGGCCGGGCCAGGACGGCCAGCGGGATCAGCCAGAGCACGTACTGCGGTGAGTAGACCTTGTTCGTCAGGATGAATGCGGCCACCACCAGGAACGCCAGCTGGGCGAAGCGCGGCCGGCGGGCCGCGGAGAGCGCCAGGCCCGCGATGCCCGCGCAGAACACGACCATCAGTACGACCGACGCGGTGTTGACCGTCTCCACGTCGATGGGCTTGCCGGTGCGCTGGGTGATGACCAGCCAGAACGAACCGAAGTCGATGGGCCGCTCCTGGCTGAAGGTGTAGAACTTCCGCCACCCCTCGGGGGCGAAGATCATCACCGGCAGGTTCACCACCAGCCAGGCCGTCCCCGCGCCCAGCAGGGCCGTACCGAACTCGCGCCACCGGCCGGCCCGCCAGCAGAGGACCAGCAGCGGTCCCAGCAGCAGCACGGGGTAGAGCTTGGCGGCGGTCGCCAGGCCGATCAGGACGCCGAACGCGAGCACCCGGCTCCGGGACCACATGAGCATCGCGGCGGCCGTCAGGGCGACGGCCAGCAGGTCCCAGTTGATGGTCGCGGTCAGGACGAACGCGGGGGCCAGCGCGACCAGGAGGCCGTCCCAGGGGCGGCGGCGGTGCGTACGGACGGTGCACACGGCGACGACGACCGCGCAGATCATCAGCATGCCCGCGTTGACCATCCAGTACATCTGCTCGCGCTGCTGGATGGGGTCGCTGTCGGGCGTCAGCGTCAGCCACGACGCCACCTGCATGAACACCCCGGTCAGCACGGGGTACTCCAGGTACTGCATGTCGCCGCTCAGCCGGTCGAAGTACGGCACGAGGCCGTCGGCGAAGCCGCGCCCCAGGAAGAGGTGCGGAATGTCGGAGTAGCAGGCGTGGGTGTACTGCGAGGTGGCCCCGCGGAACCAGGCCCACTCGTAGCAGGGGATCTTCTGCACCATGCCGAGGGCGAACATCCCGATCATGACCAGCGCGACGACGCGCACGGGCGTCAGCGGGCCGTCGCCGAGCCGCGCCCAGCGTCCCACCCGGCCGCCGAACAGCTCGCTGCCGGCCGCCGCGACCTCGTCCTGATCGGTGGGCCGCACGACGGGCCGCTCCTGGTGCACGCTCGTGTCTTCTGCGCTGGGGCTTGGCATGCCGCACATCCTGCCGTACGGGGCTGTGCCAGGGGGCAAGGACCGCCCGGGCGACACGGGCGGGGGCCGGGATGCCGTGTGCCGCCGCCGGAAACGCGGCGAGGGCCGCCGTACCCGGGTGGGTACGGCGGCCCTCGCCGCTGTCACGGGCCGGCCCGTGAGGGCCCGGCCGGGGCGTCCGGCTAGCCGCTGTTGCCCCAGATGGACCCGGTGCCGCCCGGGTTGCCGCCGGCTCCCTGGGATCCGCCGTTGTCGCTTCCGTCGGTCGCTCCACCGTCGGCTCCGCCGTCCGCTCCGCCGTTGGCGGCGCCCCCGTCGGCTCCGGCGTTGTCGCCCCCGCCGTCGGCTCCGGCGTTCGCCCCGCCGTTGGCCTCCTGGCAGTTCGGGTCGAAGATGCCGCAGGTCTTGGTCGGGGTCGGCGTCGGCGGGGTCGGAGTGGTCTGGGTCGGCGTCGGGCTCGGCGGCGGCTCCTCCTCGGAGGGCGTCGGCGAGGGCGTCGGGCTGGGCGTCGGGCTGGGGCTGACGGCGCCGCCGCCCCAGACGACATCGCCCAGGTCCTTCGGCTCCGGGAAGGAGATGGCCTTCTTGCCCTTCATCGCCCCGGTCATGTAGTCGTGCCAGATGGAGGCGGGGAACGAGTTTCCGTGGATCTTCTCCTCGCCACCGGTGCCGAACATCTTGAGGAACTCGCGCTGCTTGTTCGTCTCGTCGTCGTCGTACCGGAACATGCTGATGGCGGTCGAGATCTGCGGCGTGTACCCGACGAACCAGGCGGACCGGTTGCCGTCGGTGGTACCGGTCTTGCCCGCGGCCTCGCGGCCCTCCAGACGGGCGGGCTCACCCGTTCCGTTCTCCACGACGTTCTTCAGCACGTCGGTCACGTTGTCCGCGATGACCGGGCTGAAGGCGCGCTTGGGCTGCTTCTTGTGCTGGAAGACGACCTCGCCCCCCTTCTTCACCTCGGTCACCGAGTACGTGTCGTTCTGCTGGCCGCTGGTGGCGAAGGTGGCGTAGGAGCCCGCCATCCGGATGGCGCTGGGCGACGAGGTGCCGATGGAGAACGAGGGAACCGTCGCGTCCGCCATGAAGTCGTCGTTCTTCAGACCGGAGGCGACTGCGACGTCCCTGACCTTGTCCGTACCGACGTCCATGCCGAGTTGTACGAACGGGGAGTTGGCGGACTTCTCCATGGCCGTGCGCAGGTCGATCTCGCCGTAGTCATAGTTGCCGTCGTTGGTCTGGCGCCATTCCTTGTCGTCCTCGTTCAGCCAGATCTTGCCGGTGTAGTCCCTGATCCGCAGGCCGTCGTCGCCGTTGTAGATGCTCTCCGGCGACACCTGGGTGCGCTGGGAGTTGCTCTGCTCCGGCCCGCCCGAGGGGTCGCGCACGCCGTACTGCATGGCCGCGGCCAGGACGAACGGCTTCCACGTCGAACCGACCTGGGCGCCGGTGGCGTCCGCGTTGTTCGTGAAGTGGGTGGTGGCGTCCTGACCGCCGTACGTGGCGATGATCGCGCCGGTCTTCGCGTCCACGGACGCACCGCCGAACTCGACGTGCGTGTCCGTCTTGGGGCGCTCCTCGGGCCGGATCTTGGCCTTGTAGACCTTGTTCACCGCGTCCTCGAGCTGCTTCACCCTCTTCTTCTGGAAGGTGGTGTGGATCTCGTAGCCGCCCAGTTCCAACTGCTTGGCGTCGATGCCCTGGTCGTTGTTGGCGAGGAAGTACTTCTTGGAGAGCTCCACCAGGTAGCCGGTCTGGCCGCCCAGCTTGGCGTCCTTCTTCTTCGGCAGCGGCATGGGGAACTTCGTGTACTTGGCGCGGTCCTCGGCCGTCATGCGCCCGTCCTTGACCTGCTCGTCAAGGATCCACTCCCAACGCTCCTTGGCCCGCTTGGTGTTCTTCTCCGCGGTCGCGTTGTTCTTGTCGATGTCGGGGGCGCCGGCGGGGTCGTAGTAGCTCGCGCCCTTGAGCAGGGTGGCCAGGAAGGCGCACTCGCTCGCGTTCAGTTCGTCGGCGTCCTTGTTGTAGTAGGTGCGGGCCGCCGCCTGCAGCCCCGAGGCCCCACGTCCGTAGTACGAGACGTTGAGGTACCCCGCCATCACCTTTTCCTTGCTGTCCTCACCCGCGACCTTGAGCGTGATGAAGAGTTCCTGGAACTTCCGCTTGAGCGTCTGGTCCTGGGAGAGCATGGAGTTCTTCACGTACTGCTGGGTGATGGTCGAGCCGCCCTGGGTCTCACCGCCCGTGGCCATGTTCACCAGGGCACGGCCGATGCCCACGGGGTCGATGCCCTTGTCCGTCTCGAAGCTCTTGTTCTCGGCCGAGATGACGGCGTTGCGCATCTCCTCCGGGATCTGCTCGTACTTGAGCTCCTGGCGGTTCACCGCGCCACCGGTCGCCACCATCTGCGTGCCGTCGGCCCAGTAGTAGACGTTGTTCTGCGCCGAGGCCGCTTCGTTGATGTTCGGCTTGGACACCAGGGCGTACGAGATGCCCCCGACGCCCATCAGCACGCCGAGGAAGCCCAGACAGAGCCCGGAGACCAGCTTCCACGAGGGCACCCAGCGGCGGAATCCGTACCTGCCGTGGCGCGGGTAGTCGATGATGCGCTTCTTGCCGGGGTCCCCGTGGTCGCGCCCCCGGCCCCCCGGACCGTCGGAACCGCCGCCACCGCGGCGTCGGCCACCGCCGCCCGCGCCGTGGCCCCCCGCGTCGGCACCCCGGCGCCGGCCCCCCTTCTGGGCCGCGCGGCGGGCCTCGGCCCGGCTGCCGTAGCGGCGCTCCTCGCCGTGCGACTCGGACGGCGATTCGGAAGGTGATGCCGACGTGGCTCTGCGTGACGGGACTGCTCGGCGTCCGGTCGACTGCTGGGCGGCTCGTCTGGCCGCTGCACGCCCGCCACCCTGTGGCTGCGGCGTTTTGCGACGGTGCTCGCTCATGGAACGACTACTCCTCGGGCAGGCGAGAGCGCCTGGAAGCGGCAGTTGAGATCCGGTCCCCCCGAATGACGGACAAGCCACTGCGGAAGGCTCACCCGCGGTACATCCGGCAGTCCGCGATAACTGACGCGCGAAAGCGGCTCGCGGTTCCCGGTGGTCTGCATGCCGGACAGACTACGCACGGTCAAAACCCGCCTAGGGCCGAACTTCACCCCAAACAACGCAAGTCGAACCCTGGGAATTGCCGATGTGACGCCGCTCACGAAGGCCACCCTTGTCGAACAGGTCGGAGCGATCTATCGTGCTGATGTATCGAGTCGATACATCAGCACGGCATAAGCACACCGGTGGTTTCGGTGGACCGTGCCGACGGAGGCAGCGGGAGAAGGAGGAGGCACCGGTGAGCAGACGCTCCGGCATCCTCGAGTTCGCTGTTCTCGGTCTGCTCCGCGAATCACCGATGCACGGCTATGAGCTGCGCAAACGCCTCAACACCTCGCTGGGGATCTTCCGTGCGTTCAGCTACGGAACCCTCTATCCCTGCCTCAAGACGCTGGTGGCCAGCGGCTGGTTGATCGAGGAGCCCGCCGGTGATCCGGCGGACACCACGCCGGTCGCCGGGCGCCCGGCCACCCCCTCCTCATCCCTGACCGGACGCCGGGCGAAGATCGTCTACCGGCTGACGCCAGAAGGTAAGGAGCACTTCGAGGAGCTGCTGTCGCACACCGGTCCGGACGCCTGGGAGGACGAGCACTTCGCAGCGCGCTTCGCCTTCTTCGGCCAGACCGAGCGCGAGGTGCGGATGCGGGTGCTCGAAGGCCGGCGCAGCCGGCTGGAGGAACGCCTGGAGAAGATGCGCGCCTCTCTCGCCCGCACCCGGGAACGACTCGACGACTACACACTTGAGCTGCAGCGGCACGGCATGGAGTCCGTGGAGCGCGAAGTGCGCTGGCTGAACGAGCTCATCGAGAGCGAGCGGTCGGGACGGGATCAGCGACGATCCTCGCCCGAGGGCTCCGCTCAGCAGGACACACCTGGAGAGACGGGCGGCCTGCCCCGGCACCGGGACAACACCCGGCCGGATCCGTCCGACGACACCGCCATGTGAAGTCGTCGCACTCCGCGGCGACTTCATCGGAAACATCGATCACACAGGGAGCAACCGGAATGGGTTCGGTTCGCGTAGCCATCGTAGGCGTGGGCAACTGCGCCGCCTCGCTGGTGCAGGGCGTCGAGTACTACAAGGACGCCGATCCGGCCGGCAAGGTGCCCGGTCTGATGCACGTCCAGTTCGGCGATTACCACGTCAGTGACGTCGAGTTCGTCGCCGCCTTCGACGTCGACGCGAAGAAGGTCGGCCTCGACCTCGCGGACGCCATCGGCGCCAGCGAGAACAACACCATCAAGATCGCGGACGTGCCGAACACGGGCGTGACCGTCCAGCGCGGCCACACCCACGACGGCCTGGGCAAGTACTACCGCCAGACGATCGAGGAGTCCGCGGACGCCCCGGTCGACGTCGTCCAGGTCCTCAAGGACAAGCAGGTCGACGTTCTCGTCTGCTACCTGCCCGTCGGTTCCGAGGTCGCTGCGAAGTTCTACGCGCAGTGCGCCATCGACGCCAAGGTCGCGTTCGTCAACGCCCTCCCGGTGTTCATCGCCGGCACCAAGGAGTGGGCGGACAAGTTCACCGAGGCCGGTGTCCCGATCGTCGGCGACGACATCAAGTCCCAGGTGGGCGCCACCATCACGCACCGCGTGATGGCGAAGCTGTTCGAGGACCGGGGCGTCATCCTGGACCGCACGATGCAGCTGAACGTCGGCGGCAACATGGACTTCAAGAACATGCTCGAGCGTGAGCGCCTGGAGTCCAAGAAGATCTCCAAGACGCAGGCCGTCACCTCGCAGATCCGTGACCGCGAGCTCGGCGCGGACAACGTCCACATCGGCCCCTCGGACTACGTGGCCTGGCTGGACGACCGCAAGTGGGCGTACGTGCGCCTCGAGGGCCGCGCCTTCGGCGACGTCCCGCTGAACCTGGAGTACAAGCTCGAGGTGTGGGACTCCCCGAACTCGGCCGGTGTCATCATCGACGCTGTCCGTGCGGCGAAGATCGCCAAGGACCGCGGCATCGGTGGCCCGATCCTGTCGGCCTCGAGCTACTTCATGAAGTCGCCGCCGGTGCAGTACTTCGACGACGAGGCCCGCGAGAACGTCGAGAAGTTCATCAACGGCGAGACCGAGAGCTGAACCGGCCCCCTCGGCCGAGAAGCCTCACCGGAGTCTGAGCGCAGACGCTCACCTCCTCCTGCCGCACGTCGGGGGTCCCCGGGCAATCCGCCCGCGGACCCCCGACGTGTGTGACGCTTGCTCCCATGTCTGTCGCGCGTGATCTGCGCACCCTGCTGCGCCTGCGGAACTTTCGCCGCCTTCTCACCGTGCGGCTGCTGTCCCAGTCCGCCGACGGCGTCTACCAGGTCGCCCTCGCCGCGTACGTCGTCTTCTCCCCCGAGAAGCAGACGTCGGCCGCCGCCATCGCCTCCGCGATGGCCGTGCTCCTCCTGCCCTACTCCCTGATCGGCCCCTTCGCGGGGGTCCTGCTGGACCGCTGGCCCCGGCGCCAGGTCTTCCTCTACGGGAACCTTCTGCGGGCCGCTCTGGCCTGCTCCACGGCCCTGCTGATCCTCGCCTCGGTGCCCGACTGGCTGTTCTACGCCTCGGCCCTCTGCGTCACCGCCGTCAACCGTTTCGTGCTGGCCGGTCTCTCCGCCGCCCTGCCCCGGGTGGTCGACACCGAGCGCCTCGTCGTCGCCAACTCCCTGTCCCCCACCGCCGGCACCCTGGCGGCCACCGCGGGGGGCGGTCTCGCCTTCGTCGTGCGGCTGGTGGCCGACGAGTCCGACGCGGCGGTCGTACTGCTGGGGTCGATGCTCTACCTGCTCTCCGCACTGGCGTCCCTGAGCCTGCCCCGTCCCCTGCTGGGACCGGACACCGACGGCAGCCCGCTGCGGCTGCGGGCCGCTCTGGCCGTCACCGCGCGCGGCCTCCTCGCCGGGCTGCGCCATCTGGGGCAGCGGAGACACGCCGCCGGAGCCCTGGCCGCCATGACCGTGATCCGCTTCTGTTACGGCGCGCTCACCGTGATGGTGCTCATGCTGTGCCGCTACGCCTGGTCGGACACCGAGTCCGACGGGCTGGCGCTGCTCGGCCTGGCGGTCGGGGTGTCCGGTGCGGGATTCTTCGTCGCCGCCGTCATCACTCCCTGGGCGGTGGGACGGCTCGGCCGGTACGGATGGATCGTGGGCTGCGCCGGCGCGGCGGCGGTCCTGGTACCCGCCCTGGGCCTCTCCTTCGCCCCGCTCCCGATGCTGATCGCCGCGTTCGTGCTCGGCGTCGTGACCCAGGGGTCGAAGATCGCGACGGACACGGTGGTGCAGACCTCCGTCGACGACTCCTTCCGCGGCCGGGTCTTCTCGCTCTACGACGTGCTTTTCAACGTCGCGTTCGTGAGCGCCGCGGGGGTGGCCGCTCTGATGCTCCCGCCGGACGGCAGATCGGTCGCCGTCGTGGTGGTCGTGTCGGTGCTGTACTCGGTGGTCGCGGTGACGTTGTTCCGTCGGCGACGCATCGACGGTTACCGGTAGCCGGTCGCGGATGGGGAGAGGGGCGTTGTTTCACGTGAAACAACGCCCCTCTCCCCATCCCGTGGCCGATGTTTCACGTGAAACATCCACCGCAGAGCTCAGTTCTGCCGCGCCCACCACTCCTTGAGCGCCGCCACAGCCGCGTCCCGCTCCATGGGGCCGCGCTCCAGACGCAGCTCCAGCAGGAACCCGTACGCCTTGCCGATCACCGGCCCGGGCCCGACCTCAAGGATCCGCATGATCTCGTTGCCGTCCAGATCGGGGCGGATCGAGTCGAGCTCCTCCTGCTCCTTCAGCTGGGCGATGCGCTCCTCCAGCCCGTCGTAGGTGCGGGAGAGCGCGTTCGCCTTGCGCTTGTTCCGGGTCGTGCAGTCCGATCGGGTCAGCTTGTGGAGGCGTTCGAGCAGCGGGCCGGCGTCGCGCACATACCGGCGCACCGCGGAGTCGGTCCACTCGCCGTCGCCGTACCCGTGGAAGCGCAGGTGCAGCTCCACCAGTTTGGACACGTCCTTGACCAGCTCGTTGGAGTACTTGAGCTCGGTCATGCGCTTCTTGGTCATCTTCGCGCCCACCACCTCGTGGTGGTGGAAGGAGACCCGGCCGTCCTTCTCGAAGCGGCGGGTCCGCGGCTTCCCGATGTCATGGAGGAGCGCGGCCAGCCGCAGCACGAGGTCGGGGCCGTCCTCCTCCAGGTCGATGGCCTGTTCCAGGACGGTCAGCGAGTGCTCGTAGACGTCCTTGTGACGGTGATGCTCGTCACTCTCCAGACGCAGCGCGGGAAGCTCGGGCAGCACATGGGCGGCCAGCCCCGTGTCGACCAGCAGTCCCAGACCCTTGCGCGGGTGCTGGGAGAGCAGAAGCTTGTTGAGCTCGTCGCGGACCCGCTCGGCGGAGACGATGTCGATCCGGGCGGCCATCTCCGTCATGGCGGTGACGACCTCGGGGGCGACCTCGAAGTCGAGCTGGGCGGCGAAGCGGGCCGCGCGCAGCATGCGGAGCGGGTCGTCGGAGAAGGACGCCTCGGGCGTGCCCGGAGTGCGCAGCACCCGGTCGGCGAGGTCCTTCAGACCCCCGTACGGGTCGACGAACTCCTTCTCCGGCAGCGCCACGGCCATCGCGTTGACCGTGAAGTCACGGCGCACGAGGTCGTCCTCGATGGAGTCGCCGTAGGAGACCTCCGGCTTGCGCGAGGTGCGGTCGTAGGCCTCGGACCGGTAGGTCGTGACCTCGATCTGGTAGCCGTCCTTCTGGGAACCGACGGTGCCGAAGGCGATCCCGACCTCCCACACCGCGTCGGCCCAGGGGCGGACGATCTTGAGCACGTCCTCGGGTCGGGCATCGGTGGTGAAGTCCAAGTCGTTCCCCAGCCTGCCCAGCAGTGCGTCGCGGACCGAGCCGCCGACCAGCGCGAGGCCGAATCCGGCCTCCTGGAATCGACGGGCGAGGTCGTCGGCGACCGGGGACACCCGCAGCAGCTCACTCACCGCGCGGTGCTGCACCTGGCTCAGTGCACTGGCGTTCTCTTCGTTGGCGTTCGGCACAACAGAAAAGGGTACGTGCACGGACCGGCGGCGACGTCATCGTTTACGGGCCCCCGCCGGATCGTTTACGGAGGCCCTGCGGGACGCCCGCGATCATGTCCGATGGACCCCAGCACTTCGGCCCGCCGCACCTCGTTACCATGCGTGGACGCAGGACCGAACGACCGACAGCATCTGACGACGACGAGGGACGGGTAGGCGCGTGGCCGAGGCGGCAGATTTCCAGGGGACTCGTCCCTCTCCTGCCCGCCGGTGGCTCCGGCGCACGGCCTCGGCGGTGCTCGGAGCACCGCTGCTGGCCGGTCTCCTGGCCGTTCCGGCCGCCGGTGCCGCCCCGGCCACGGAGCCCGCCAAGGCCCCCACCGGCTCCCGTACGGTCGATGTGTCCCTGAACACGCTCTCCCCGAGCGTTCCGACGGAGGACGACACCCTGACCGTCTCCGGAACGCTCACCAACAAGGGCAAGGAGACGATCAGCAGCGCCGAGGTCGATCTGCGGGTCGGGCCCCGGCTCTCCGGACGCGGAGAGGTCGACGACGCCGCCAAGCGCTCCACGTACGTCCCCGGCGCCGACCCGGTCACCGTCGGGGACAAGTACACGCTGAAGTTCCCCAAGCTCGCCAAGGGGATCGCCCAGGACTTCACGCTCACCGTGCCGGTCGACAAGCTCGGCCTGGACGACCCGGGCGTCTACCAGCTCGGCGTCTCGGTCTCCGGCCGTACCACCACCACGCCCTACGAGCAGGTGCTGGGCATCGAGCGCTCGTTCCTGCCCTGGCAGCCCGAGGCGAGCGACAGCAGGACGAAGCTCACCTTCCTCTGGCCGCTGATCGCGTCCCCCCACGTCACGGCGGAGACCCGCTCGGACGAACAGCAGACCCCGGTGTTCACCAACGACGACCTGGCCGAGGAACTGGCGCCCGGCGGCCGGCTGGAGCAGCTGGTGTCCCTGGGCAGCCGGCTCCCCGTGACCTGGGTCGTCGACCCGGACCTCCTGGCGAGCGTCGCGGCGATGGCCGGCAAGTACGAGGTCGAGTCCGGTGACACGACCGTCCCGGGCAAGAATCAGGCCGTCGCCCGGCAGTGGCTCAGCGCGCTGGAGAAGGTGGTGGAGGACGGCAAGGTGATCGCGCTGCCGTTCGCCGACCCCGACCTGGCGTCCATCGCGCACCGCGGCAAGAACGTCTCCGGCACGCTCAGCCATCTGCAGAACGCCTCCGCCGTGGCCGCGACCACCGTGGAGACCATCCTCCACGTGAAGCCGTCCACCGACTTCGCCTGGCCCGTGAACGGCGCCGTGGACTCGTCCATCGTCGACGTGGCGACCTCGGCGGGGGCACACAACGTGATCGCCCGCAGCGACAGCTTCCGGGAGACCTCGGACCTCCCCTACACCCCGACCGCGGCCCGGCCGATCGGCGGAGGCACCACCGCGATCGTCGCGGACGCCCGGCTGTCGACCTTGTTCGACGGCGACATGTCGAGGGCGGGCTCCGCCACCCGCGCCGTCCAGAAGTTCCTCGCCCAGACCCTCGCGCTGACCGAGCAGGCGCCGGACAACGAGCGCAGCATCGTCGTGGCCCCGCCGCGGATGCCCACCGCCGCACAGGCCCAGACGATGGCCCGCGCGCTGGAGGGCCTGGCGGGCAACCGCTGGACGCAGCCCTCGGACCTCACCGCGGCCGCCGAGGTGAAGCCCGACCCGAGGGCCACCACCAAGGTTCCCCGGGCCTCCGCGTACCCCAAGAAGCTCCGCGCCCAGGAACTGCCCACGCAGGCGTTCCAGGACATCCGGACCACCCAGGGCTCCCTCGACAGCTTCGAGACGATCCTGACGCAGCCCGAGCGCGTGGTGACGCCCTTCGGCAACGCCGTCAACCGCTCGATGTCGACGTCCTGGCGCGGCCGGTCCCTGGAGGCGCAGCAGTACCGCGACGCGGTCCGCGACTACCTGCAGAGCCTCACCTCCGAGGTGCAGCTCATCGAGAAGTCCGACGTGACCCTCTCCGGGCGCAGCGCGACGATCCCCGTCACCGTGCAGAACAAGCTGGTGCAGGGCGTGGACCGGCTGGTCCTCCAGCTGACCTCGGACAACATCCGGCTCAAGTTCAACGACGACGGGAGCATGGCCGAACTGCCGGTCAGCATCGCGGGCGGCCACAGCCAGTCGGTGAAGTTCGACACGGCGACCAGCGCCAACGGCCGCGCCCAGGTGACCGCCCGGCTGTACACGGAGGACGGCACCCAGTACGGCGAGGAGATGACCTTCACCGTGAAGGTCTCCGAGGTGACGCCCACCGTGCTGCTCGTCATCGCCGGCGGCCTGCTGCTCCTGGTGCTGGCGGGTATCAGGATGTACAGCCACCGCAAGCGCGCCGTGGCAAGCGACACGGCGGACGGCAACGGTGACGGACCCGAGCAGCCGAGTGACCCGACTCCGGACACCGGTCCGGAAAGCGGGGCCCCGTCGGGAACGGGTGAGAAAGTGGACCGTTGAGCGATGTCTGTCGTGGCCGGTCGGCCGGGGACGATGAGGTAGGGGTTTCGATGAACGCGCCGTACGACGGTGACCGCGGGCAGGGCGCGGGCGGAGCAGCGTCTCCGGGCGGGCCTCCGCTTCCTCCGGACGCGGGCCAGGACGGCTCCGTGCCGCCGGACCCGTACCTCCAGCACGCCTACGAGGACGACCCCTACCGGGCACAGGACCTGGCCGCCCAGGACCCGGTGGACGAGGCGCTCTACGACCGCGCCGCGCACCCGCCGCCGCCTCCCGGCACCTACCAGCAGCCGGCGCCGCTCTACCAGCAGCCGCCCCCCGCTCCCTACGCCCCCGACCCGCGCATCTGGGCCCAGACCCCGCCCCCCGAACCGGCGGGCCCCTCCCGTCACCTGCCGTACGGGGACCGCCCGGCGACCACGCAGTTCGTCGGCGTCGACGCGCTCGTCACCCAGGCGTCGGACGACCGGCAGGAGCCGGACGCCTTCGCCCACCTCTTCCGGGACCAGGAGGGCTCGGGGAAGCCCCCGGTACCGCCCCAGCCCGAACCGGCACCCGCACCCGTCCCCGCCAAGGGCGGCGGCGGCAAGGTCTCCGGACTCCTCAAGTCCAGCGCGGTCATGGCCGCCGGCACGCTCGTCTCCCGGCTCACCGGCTTCGTGCGGTCCCTGGTGATCACCGCCGCACTCGGCGCCGCACTCCTCGGCGACAGCTTCACCATCGCGTACACCCTGCCGACGATGATCTACATCCTCACCGTCGGCGGCGGCCTCAACTCGGTCTTCGTCCCGCAGCTCGTCCGTGCCATGAAGGACGACGCGGACGGCGGCGAGGCCTTCGCCAACCGGCTGCTGACCCTGGTGATGGTCGCCCTCGGCCTGATCGTCGCCGCGGCGGTCCTCGTCGCACCGGTGTTGATCAAGCTGATGTCCAGCACGATCGCCGACGACGTCGCCGCCAACAGCGTCGCCGTCACCTTCGCCCGCTACTGCCTGCCCACCATCTTCTTCATGGGCGTGCACGTGGTGATGGGCCAGATCCTCAACGCCCGCGGGAAGTTCGGCGCGATGATGTGGACCCCGGTCCTCAACAACATCGTCATGATCATCACGTTCGGGCTGTTCATCTGGGTCTACGGCACGTCCGGTGAGTCGCAGATGGGCGTGGACACCATCCCCCCGGAGGGCGTCCGGCTGCTGGGCATCGGCACCCTGCTCGGACTCGTCGTCCAGTCGCTGGCGATGATTCCCTACCTGCGCGAGACGGGCTTCCGCTTCCGCCCCCGGTTCGACTGGAAGGGCCACGGGCTCGGCAAGACCGTCAAGCTCGCCAAGTGGACCGTGCTGTTCGTCCTGGCCAACCAGGCGGGCGTCCTGGTCGTCACCCAGCTCGCCACTGCGGCCGGCACGGCCTCGGGCCACGACGGCACCGGGTTCCTGGCCTACTCCAACGCCCAGCTGATCTGGGGCATGCCGCAGGCCATCATCACCGTCTCGGTCATGGCCGCGCTGCTGCCCCGCATCTCCCGGGCCGCCCACGACAACGACCCGGGCGCGGTCCGCGACGACATCTCGCAGGGACTGCGCAACTCGGCCGTCGCCATCGTGCCGGTGGCCTTCACCTTCCTCGCGCTCGGCCTGCCGATGGCCACCCTGCTCTACGCCTCCAGCGGCATCGAGGCCGCCCGCTCCATGGGCTTCATCCTCATGGCCTTCGCGCTCGGCCTGATCCCGTACTCCGTGCAGTACGTGGTCCTGCGCGGGTTCTACGCCTACGAGGACACCCGCACCCCCTTCTACAACACGGTCATCGTGGCCGCCGTCAACGCCGCCGCCTCCGCCCTCTGCTATGTCGTCCTGCCCGCCCGCTGGGCCGTCGTCGGCATGGCCTTCTCCTACGGCCTGGCCTACGCGGTCGGCGTCGGCGTCGCCTGGCGCCGGCTGCGCAACCGACTGGGCGGCGACCTGGACGGCGCGCACATCGTGCGGACCTACGCGCGCCTCTGCATGGCCGCGGTGCCCGCCGCCCTGGTCGGCGGCGCCGTCGGTTTCGGGATCCTGGAACTCGTCGGCACGGGCGCGCTCGGCTCACTGGCCGCGCTGATCTGCGGCGGCGTCATCCTCCTCGGCATCTTCTTCGTCGCGGCGAAGAAGATGCGCATCGAAGAGGTCAACGGCCTGGTCGGCATGGTCCGTGGACGGCTCGGACGCTGAATGAGCGCGCGCCCGCACAACCATCGCCGCACTCCGCGTGTCGTGCATAGCGCCGGAGTGTGGGCACAATTGGCGTGACTGTGCAGAGCTGGCTGGCATCGCGCAACGGATGGGGAGGCAGGAACGACGGTGGCGGAACGTAGCACGGCTGCCGTCGACGTGGCTGACAACAGCGGCGACGAGCCGCTGACCGCCAAGGCGGACGAGGCCACGACCGACGGAACGGCGCAAGCCGACGAAACCGAGGGCGCGAGCCCCAAGGACACCGAGAAGACGGACGGTGGGCGGGAGCGTTCCGAGGCCGTTCCGGCATCACCCGATCTGCACAGCGGTCACAAACTGGCCGGGCGCTACCGCCTGGAGGAGTGCGTCACCCGCCTGGACGGCTTCAGCAGCTGGCGTGCCGTCGACGAGAAGCTCCGCCGGGCGGTGGGCGTGCACCTGCTGCCCGCCGACCACCCGCGGGCCCGCTCGGTGCTGGCCGCCGCCCGCTCCTCGGCCCTGCTCGGCGACCCCCGCTTCGTCCAGGTCCTGGACGCCGTCGAGGAGAACGACCTCGTCTACGTGGTCCACGAATGGCTGCCGGACGCCACCGAGCTCACCGCTCTGCTGGCCACCGGGCCGATGGAGGCCCACGACGCCTACCAGCTCGTCAGCCAGCTCTCCCAGGCGATGGCCGCCGCCCACCGCGAGGGCCTGTCCCATCTGCGCCTCACCCCCGGCGCGGTCCTGCGCAGCTCCACCGGGCAGTACCGCATCCGCGGCCTCGCCGTGAACGCCGCCCTGCGCGGCATCACCGCGGAGCGCCCCCTCCGGACGGACACCGAGGCCATCGGCGCCCTGCTGTACGCCGCGCTGACCCACCGCTGGCCCTACGGGGACGACGCCCACGGCCTCGCCGGACTGCCCAAGGGCCTGGGGCTCATCGCCCCCGACCAGGTCCGGGCCGGCGTCCACCGCGGACTCTCCGAGCTCGCCATGCGGGCGCTCGCCAACGACGGCGCCACCGCCTCCCGGCAGGAACCGCCCTGCACCACCCCGGACGAGCTGGCCAAGGCCGTCGCGGCCATGCCGCGCATCCTTCCTCCGGAACCCACGTTCGCCGCGCCACCGGCCTACCAGCGCACGACCTATCAGCAGGGCACCTACGGACGGCCGTCCTCCCACCCGTCCGCCGTCACCCAGCCCGTGATGCCCGCCCCTCCGGCCCCCCTGCAGAGCCGTGCCGGACGCGCGCTCAAGTGGACCGTCTCGGCGCTCCTCATCGCCGCGCTGGGCCTCGGCAGCTGGCAGTTGGCGGAGGCGCTGCTCGACCGCACCAACAGCTCCGGCGACACCGGTGTCACCGAACCGGACGACGACGACAAGAACAAGGACGACAAGCCCGCCCCGTCCGCCGAACCCCTGGACATCGCGGGGGCCACGGAGTTCAAACCCGACGGCTCCGGCATCGAGGAGCAGGACGTACCGAACACCGTCGACGGCGACTCCGGAACCCACTGGATCACCCCGCGGTACCAGGGCTTCGCCAACTTCGGCAACCTCCCCCAGCGCAAGCAGGGCAGTGGAATCATCGTCGACCTCGGCAAGGTACGGGACGTCTCCGGCATCGACGTGTCCCTGTACCGGCAGGGGCAGACGACGGCTGTGCTCGCCGCCTCCCCGGACGCGTCGCACCCGTCCACGACGGCCGACTTCGACCAGCGGATCGTCAAGCGCACGGTCGCGGGAAAGACGCTCAAGGAGAAGCTCGACGAGCCCATCCGCACGCGTTACGTCCTGATCCACATCACGGAACTCCCCTCGGACGGCACGGGCGGCTACCGCGGCGGCATCACCGACATCTCCGTCCTCGGCTGACCCACGGGCCGGTGCGGGCCATCCGTACCGGCCCGTGATCACCCGCCCCACCCGCCCGTTACTGTGGGGCGGACCGCCCGCACGACCGAGCGCCCGCGGCGACAAGGGTTGCGGCCGTCACACCCGTGACGGCAGGCTTCTCCCCGTCGCGCCGCTTCACCGGGGTGCGGCCCGCATGTGACATCGGATCCGGTTCGGAGGGGGAGCACGGTGGATTCCGTTCCACCAGAGGCACCGAGCGACTCGGACCTGCTCGCCCAGCACGTGGCGGGCGACCCCGACGCCTTCGGAGAGCTCGTACACCGCCACCGCGACCGGCTGTGGGCCGTGGCGCTGCGCACCCTGGGGGACAGGGAGGAGGCGGCCGACGCCGTCCAGGACGCCCTCGTCAACGCCTTCCGCGCCGCCCACACCTTCCGCGGCCAGTCGGCGGTCACCACCTGGCTGCACCGGATCACCGTCAACGCCTGCCTCGACCGGGTCCGCAAGGCGGCCTCCCGGAAGACCTCCCCGGTGGACGACGCCGAACGGCTCGACCAACTCCTGGAACCCCATGAATCGGCCGAGGCCCCCGCCGTCCGGCAGGACCTCCACCGCCAGCTCCAGGAAGCCCTGGCCACCCTGCCCGCCGAGCAGCGGGCGGCGCTCGTCCTCGTCGACATGCAGGGCTACCCCGTCGCGGAGGCGGCCAGCATCCTCGAAGTACCGACCGGCACCGTGAAAAGCCGCTGTGCCCGGGGCCGGGCGAGACTGGCCCCCCTGGTCCGCCATCTGCGCGCGGGAACCGGGGGGCGGACCCCCGACGGGGAGAACGGCACGGACGGAAGGAACCGGACGCCCGGAGCATCCGTCCCATCTGCGTCAGGTCCCCGAGACGCAGAAGCAAGCGATCCCGCCGCTACGAAGGGAGGAGGTGGGCGCCCGTGACATCCACGGCCGACACGGCTCAGCACCCGGAGGTCTCCGAGATCTCCGATCTCACGGAGGGGCTGCTCGCCCCTTCCCGGGCCACAAACGTCCGGCAGCACCTCGCGGGATGCGACCCCTGCTCGGAGGTACGGGACTCGCTGGAGGAGATCCGGAGTCTTCTCGGAGCCCTGCCCGAGCCGGAGCCCATGCCCGAGGACGTCGCCGCCCGTATCGACGCGGCTCTCGCGGCCGAGGCCCGTTCCACCGCCCCCGCGGAGGACGAGCCGGTCGTTGTTTCACGTGAAACAACGACCGCGGACGACGCCACGAGCGACCGCGCGAGGAGCCGCCCCGCTCCCCGGAGCACCGGCGCCGCCGCCCCGGATCGTCCCGCGGGCCGTTCCTCCGCCGCCACCGGGCCGAGCCGTCGTCCCTCCCGCCGGCGGCGTCGCGCCGCGGTCCTCGGCACCGCGTTCGGCGCGGCGGTCATCGGGATGAGCGTCTTCTTCCTCCAGTCCGTCGCCCCCTCGGGAGACTCCTCCAAAACCGCGGCCGACAGCGGAGTCAGCGCCGGAGAGAACCGCGTGCACGCCTACGGCGACGGCACGCTGGAATCCCAGGTACAGGACCTCCTCGGCAGCGGAGCCTCGCAGGAGAGCCCCGGGGTCAAGAAGGTGCCGCCGGGCGCGGACACCAAGTCGTCGAGTGAGGCCGTCACCCCCGGCACCGAAACGCCCAGGAGCCCCTTGAGGGCCCCTGCCGTCGACGTTCCCCCCTGTGTCCAGCAGGCCACCGGACGCACCACGCCGGCCCTCGCCCTCGACAAGGGGACCTACCGCGGAACGGACGCCTATCTCGTCGTCCTTCCGCACCCGAGCGACCCCGCACGCGTGCAGGCCTACCTCGTCGCCTCCTCCTGCGTGGACGCCGCCCCGGAGTCCCCCGGGCAGCTGCTGCTCACCCGCGCCTACGACCGCCCCTGAGAACCGTCCGCGACCGCCGCGGCACGTTCGGGAATGCATCAGCCGTAGGATCCGTTGGGTGGGGTGTGAGTCGTTGAACCGACCCCGTAGGCAGTTAGGCAGTCTGCAGAAACGAGGAAGAAACCCGTGAGCGACGTCCGTAATGTGATCATCATCGGCTCCGGACCGGCCGGGTACACCGCCGCGCTGTACACCGCCCGCGCCTCGCTGAACCCGTTGGTCTTCGAGGGCGCCGTCACGGCCGGCGGTGCGCTGATGAACACCACCGACGTGGAGAACTTCCCCGGCTTCCAGGACGGCATCATGGGCCCCGAGCTCATGGACAACATGCGCGCCCAGGCCGAGCGCTTCGGCGCCGAGCTGATCCCCGACGACGTCGTCGCGGTCGACCTCACCGGTGACATCAAGACCGTCACCGACACCGCGGGCACCGTCCACCGCGCCAAGTCCGTCATCGTCACGACCGGCTCCCAGCACCGCAAGCTCGGACTGCCCAACGAGGACGCCCTCTCCGGACGCGGCGTCTCCTGGTGCGCCACCTGCGACGGCTTCTTCTTCAAGGACCACGACATCGCCGTGATCGGCGGCGGCGACACCGCGATGGAGGAGGCGACCTTCCTCTCCCGCTTCGCCAAGTCCGTCACGATCGTCCACCGCCGTGACACGCTGCGCGCCTCCAAGGCCATGCAGGACCGCGCCTTCGCCGACCCGAAGATCACGTTCGCCTGGGACAGCGAGGTCGCCGAGATCAAGGGCGACCAGAAGCTCTCCGGTCTGACCCTGCGCAACACCAAGACCGGCGAGACCTCCGACCTCCCCGTGACCGGACTCTTCATCGCCGTCGGCCACGACCCGCGCACCGAGCTCTTCAAGGGCCAGCTGGAGCTCGACGACGAGGGCTACCTGAAGGTCGAGGCGCCCTCCACCCGCACCAACCTCACCGGCGTGTTCGGCGCCGGAGACGTGGTCGACCACACCTACCGTCAGGCCATCACGGCAGCGGGCACCGGCTGCTCCGCCGCCCTGGACGCCGAGCGCTTCCTCGCGGCCCTGGCCGACGCGGAGCCCGCCGAGCCGGAGAAGACCCCGGCCGTCTGAACGTCCGCACCGCACCCCACCACCCCGAGAGACTAAGGAGGCCGCCGTGGCCGGCGACCTGAAGCACGTTACGGATGACACCTTCGACGAGGTCGTCCTCAAGAGCGAGAAGCCCGTTCTGGTGGACTTCTGGGCTGCCTGGTGCGGCCCGTGCCGCCAGATCGCCCCCTCGCTGGAGGCGATCGCGGCCGAGCACGGCGACCAGATCGAGATCGTCAAGCTCAACATCGACGAGAACCCGGCCACCGCCGCCAAGTACGGCGTGATGTCCATCCCGACCCTGAACGTGTACCAGGGCGGCGAGGTCGCCAAGACCATCGTCGGCGCCAAGCCGAAGGCCGCGATCCTCCGCGACCTCGAAGGCTTCATCAGCGCGTAATCGCGCAACGGCGCGCGACGCGTGATGTTTCACGTGAAACGGGCCCGCCCCTTCGAGGGGGCGGGCCCGTTTCTCATGCTGGCCGGCGCATGGATCTCGCGCCTCACAACGGCCGCAGCACCGGTTCCTTCTGAACCGCCCCCAGGAGCCGGTCGAGCGCCATCTCCACGTCTTCCTTCCAGGAGAGCGTCGTCCGCAGATCCAGCCTCAGCCTCGGGTGCACGGGATGCGGGCGCACGGTCTTGAAGCCGACGGCCAGCAGATGTTCCGCGGGGAGTACGCAGGTGGCCTGCTCGGACCGCGTGTCCCCGAACGCCTCGATCGCCTTGAAGCCCCGGCGCAGAACGTCCTTCGCCACCGTCTGCACCAGGACACGGCCCAATCCCTGCCCCTGGTACGCGGGGACGATCAGCCCGGTGATGAGCTGGACGGCATCGGGGGAGACCGGACTGGTAGGGAAGGCCGTCGAGCGGGGGACGTACGCGGGCGGGGCGTAGAGCACGAAGCCCGCCGGAACGTCGTCCACGTAGACCACCCGGCCGCAGGACCCCCACTCCAGCAGAACCGCGGAGATCCAGGCCTCCTTCTCCAGCTTCGGCTTGCCCGCCTTTACCGCGGCTTCCCCGCTGACCGGGTCAAGCTCCCAGAAGACGCACGAGCGGCAACGTTCGGGGAGATCCGGAAGGTTGTCCAGGGTGAGTGGTACGAGCCGACGCCCCATGACAGCGATCCCTCCCTTCCTTCGCCCGCCGCACCACGTGCGGCTGTCAGTGTGCTCCGTTCATGGAACAGACTGCCGACGAATCCCCCGACGGCGCCCAGGCCCAGCCCGACCGTGACGAGCCGACCGCGGCTCACTCTTCGCAAGGCCTCCGCCCTCCTCTGAGGTCGATCACCATGGATGCGCCGTCCCAGACCGCATCGTATCCACCCAGAGGTGATGCGGACACCGAGAGAGAGCAAAGGGCGGGCCGTGTTCCGGTAGGCACCCGGTTCACGGCCCGCCCTTGATCGGCTTCCGCCGCTCAGCCCTCGTCGTCCTCCTCGGACGTCTCGGCGAGCCGGCGCTCCAGCACTCGTCCCTCACCCGGGGCGAGACTGCCGAGGATCCGGTCCAGGTCCTCCATCGAGGCGAACTCGACGACGATCTTGCCCTTCTTCTGCCCCAGATCGACCTTCACCCGGGTCTCGAAGCGATCGGACAGACGGGTCGCCAGGTCGGTCAGAGCGGGCGACAGACGGCCGCCGGCCCTCGGACCCTTGGGCTTCGCGGCGCTCGTGGGGCGCGAGCCCATGAGCGTCACGATCTCCTCGACCGCACGCACCGAAAGCCCTTCGGCCACGATGCGGTGGGCCAGCCGGTCCTGCTCCTCGGAGTCGTCCACGGACAGCAGCGCACGGGCGTGACCGGCCGAGAGAACACCGGCGGCGACCCTGCGCTGCACCGGCGGCGAAAGCCGCAGAAGCCTCAGCGTGTTCGTCACCTGGGGACGCGAACGGCCGATCCGGTCGGCCAGCTGGTCATGGGTGCACTTGAAGTCCTTGAGCAGCTGGTCGTACGCAGCCGCCTCCTCCAGCGGGTTCAGCTGAGCCCGGTGCAGGTTCTCCAGGAGTGCGTCCAGCAGCAGCTTCTCGTCGTCCGTGGCCCGGACGATGGTGGGAATCCGCTCCAGGCCCGCTTCACGGCAGGCCCGCCACCGACGCTCACCCATGATGAGCTCGTAGCTGTCCGGACCGACCTTGCGGACCACGACCGGCTGGAGAAGGCCGACTTCCTTGATGGAGACGACCAGCTCGGCGAGCGCGTCCTCGTCGAAGACCTCACGAGGCTGGCGCGGGTTCGGGGTGATCGTCCCGATCGGGAGCTCGGCGAAATACGCGCCGGACGTCCCGGCTTCCTGCTCGGACCGGCCCTCCGGGGTGGACGCCGGCTCCGGCACCACCGGAACGGAGGGCAGCGCCGTCACCTTCGCGGCGGCCACCCCGCGCTCCGCCGTCAGAACCGGACCGGCGCCGGACGAAGCGGCACCTCCTCCGGGCGCCGGCACCTGCTTCTCCTGAGGAGCGGCGGGGATCAGCGCACCGAGCCCACGCCCCAGTCCTCTACGACGCTCACTCACTGCATGCCCTCCGAAACGTTCTGCTGGCTGTTCTGACTGCTCGTGTGGGCGTGCTGAGCCTCGTAGTGCACCCCGACGCCCCGGAGGGCGATCTCCCGGGCGGCCTCGAGGTACGAGAGCGAACCGCTGGACCCCGGGTCGTAGGTCAGCACGGTCTGCCCGTAGCTCGGCGCCTCCGAGATGCGGACCGAGCGCGGGATGCTCGTCCGCAGCACTTCCTTGCCGAAGTGGGTACGAACCTCCTCGGCGACCTGCGAGGCGAGCCTCGTCCGGCCGTCGTACATGGTCAACAGGATCGTCGAGACGTGCAGGTCCGGATTGAGATGGCCGCGCACCAGGTCGACGTTGCGCAGAAGCTGCCCCAGGCCTTCCAGCGCGTAGTACTCGCACTGGATGGGGATCAGCACCTCGGCCCCGGCCACCAGCGCGTTCACCGTCAGCAGCCCCAGCGAGGGCGGGCAGTCGATGAGGATGTAGTCCAGCGGCTGCTCGTAGGCCTGGATGGCCCGCTGGAGCCGGCTCTCCCGTGCCACCAGCGAGACCAGCTCGATCTCCGCACCGGCGAGATCGATGGTGGCGGGGGCGCAGAAGAGACCCTCGACGTCCGGTACCGGCTGGACCACCTCGGAGAGCGGGCGGCTCTCCACCAGGACGTCGTAGATCGAGGGGACATCGGCGTGGTGATCGATGCCCAGAGCCGTGGAGGCGTTGCCCTGCGGGTCGAGGTCGACCACCAGAACGCGTGCACCGTGCAGGGCCAGGGAGGCCGCCAGATTGACCGTCGTGGTCGTCTTCCCGACCCCGCCCTTCTGGTTGGCGACCACCATGACGCGGGTGCGATCAGGACGGGGCAGCCCTTCGCCGGCACGGCCGAGGGCCTCGACCGCCAGCTGAGCGGCTCGGCCGATGGGTGTGTCGTCCATCGGCGGCGGTGTTTCACGTGAAACACCCTCACCCACGGACTCGGTTCGGGGACCGGGGACCGGGTCGGTCATCGGTCCCGCGATGTTGGCGTCGGACCGCAAGGATTCACTCTCCTCGACTTCAGGCTCGCAATGCACAGAGCCTGCCATGCTTTCGGGGTCGTGAACCAGCGAGGCCCGCTGTTCTGTGGATGAATCCGTGCGTGTGGACAACTCGGCAACCCGTCCGGGCTTGCGGTCGCGCGGCGTGGCAGCCGCACGACCGCGGCCGATGATTCCCTGCAGCAGAGAGCGACGTTTCACGTGAAACACGATGCCCCTGCGGAGCAACTACCAGGCCACGACACTCCGCACGGTGCACGTATCGCTACTTTCCGGCAGAACCGCTGCTAAGCGGCGCAAGAGCCAACAAGTTGCGCATACCGCCTGACCGGACAGAACTCCCGGCCGGGCGGCGCCACCGTCCGCCCGTGCTCCTCAGCGACGCCTGCGCGTGCGCTCCGTCCGCGCGGCCTTGGCCCTCTTTGCGGCGAACCTCACACCGCCCGGGCTCTCTCCCACCACGACGCGGACCACGGTGGAGAGCGGATCGACCAGACCCTCCCCGACCTGGAGCACCTCGGTCTCCAGGACACCGAGCTTGCTGAGCGCGGCCCTGGCGCCGTTGAGCTCCTCCTCGGCGGTGTCGCCCTTGAGCGCGAGCATCTCCCCGTAGGGCTTCAGCAGGGGCACGCCCCAGCCCGCCAGCCGGTCCAGCGGCGCCACCGCACGGGCGGTCACCACGTGGACGGGCTGAAGCTTCCCGAGGACCTCCTCGGCCCGGCCGCGCACGACCGTCACATGGTCCAGGCCGAGCAGTTCGACGACTTCCTGGAGGAAGTTCGTCCGCCGCAGCAGCGGCTCCAGCAAAGTGATCTTGAGATCGGGCCGCACCAGAGCCAGTGGGATGCCGGGCAGTCCCGCACCGGAGCCCACATCGCAGACGGTGACGCCCTCGGGCACGACCTCGGAGAGCACCGCACAGTTCAGCAGGTGCCGCTCCCACAGCCGGGGAACCTCGCGAGGCCCGATCAGACCTCGTTTGACCCCGGCATCCGCGAGAAGCTCCGCGTACCGGACAGCCTCCGGGAAGAGCTCTCCGAACACCGCCTGCGCCTCCGCAGGTGCCTGGGGGAGCTCTGCTGGCTCCGTCACGGGGACCGTCCTTCCATACCGCACTAGCGCACTGTGGGTGGCTGACTATCAGGCTGACAAAGATCGGCCCCGCCTGCGAACAGACGGGGCCGACAGGACAAGGACCGGGTCAGGCCGGGAGAACGACGACGAAGCGCTGCGGCTCCTCGCCCTCCGACTCGCTCCGGAGACCGGCCGCGGCGATCGCGTCGTGCACGACCTTGCGCTCGAACGGCGTCATCGGCTCCAGCTTCACCGGCTCGCCCGAGCTCTTGACCTCGTCCGCGGCCTTGGCACCCAGCGCCGCGAGGATCTCGCGCTTCTTGGCCCGGAAGCCACCGATGTCCAGCATCAGTCGGCTGCGGTCACCGGTCTCCCGGTGGACGGCCAGCCGCGTCAGCTCCTGGAGCGCCTCCAGGACCTCACCGTCGCGGCCCACGAGCTTCTGGAGGTCACGCGCCGATTCACTGATGATCGACACCGCGGCCCGGTCCGCCTCGACGTCCATGTCGATGTCGCCGTCGAGGTCGGCGATGTCGAGCAGTCCCTCAAGGTAGTCGGCCGCGATCTCGCCCTCCTGCTCCAGGCGGGTCAGGGTGTCGCTGCCGGCCTCGGCGGCGGCCGTGGAGGTGGTGCCTTCCGTCACGGATGGACTCCTTCTTACTTCTTGGACGGGTGCTTGGGCCGCTGCGGGCCCTTGCGCTGTCCGGACTTGGCTTGGCGTGAGGAGCCGGAGGCGGGCTTGCCCGCGGACTTCGGCTGGTCGTCCTGCGGTGCGTCCTGCTTCTCGAGCGAGGTCTTCGAGCCGGCGTCCGAAGACTCCGCGTCCTTGGCTCCGGCCGCGCCGGCCGTCTGGCGCTTCGCCTTGGTCTGGCGCTTGGGCTGCTGGCGCTTGTGCGCCTGGCTGCCCTCGGCGTCGGCGGCGGCGGTCTCGCTCTTCTGCACCGTGCCGTCGTCCTGGGCCGCGAGACCCAACTTGCCGAGGCCGGTGATGAACTTGCGCTCGATGTCGTTGCGGTCGGGGCCCTTGGCGACGATGGCCTTGACGGTGTTGCGCCGGGTCCGTCCGCGCACCTGCCCGTGGGCGGTCACGCTCTTGAGGACCCGCTGGAGGTAGGCGTCCTGCGCCTTGCTGCCCGGCGTCGGGTTCTGGTTGATCACGTACATCTGCTGACCCATGGTCCAGACGTTCGTGGTCAGCCAGTAGACGAGGACACCGACGGGGAAGTTGATGCCCATCACGGCGAAGATGACGGGGAAGATGTACATCAGCATCTTCTGCTGCTGCATGTACGGGGTCTTCACCGTCAGGTCGACGTTCTTCGTCATCAGCTGGCGCTGGGTGAAGAACTGCGAGGCCGACATCAGCACGATCATGATCGCGGTGACGATCCGGACGTCCGTCAGGGAGGCGTCGAGCGAGGTGACCTTCTCGACGCTGTCCGTGAACTTGGCGGCCAGCGGGGCGCCGAAGATGTGCGCCTGACGCGCGCTGTCAAGCAGGTCCTGGTTGATCGCACCGATCTTCTTGCCCGAGGCGATGGAAGACAGCACGTGGTACAGGGCGAAGAAGAACGGGGACTGCGCCAGGATGGGAAGGCACGAGGAGAGCGGGTTGGTGCCCGTCTCCTTGTACAGCTTCATCATCTCTTCGGACTGACGCTGCTTGTCGTTCTTGTAGCGCTCCTGGATCGCCTTCATCTTCGGCTGGAGCACCTGCATGTTGCGGGTCGACTTGATCTGCTTCACGAAGAGCGGGATCAGGCAGATCCGGATCAGCACCACCAGGGACACGATCGACAGGCCCCAGGCCCAGCCGGAGTCGTCACCGAAGAGCGCCCCGTAGACCTTGTGGAACTGAACGATGACCCATGAGACGGGTGTGGTGATGAAGCTGAACAGACTGGCAATCGTGTCCACTAATCAGGCTCCTTGAGCATTGGGCGAGGTCTCTGCGGCCGGGCCCGGAGGTTCGGAGACCGACCCCCCGGACGGCACATCAGCGGCGGACTCCCCGCCCTTTTCGCCGCGCAGGGCATTGCGCAGCAGCTCGTGCCACCGCGGACGCTTGCGTGGCGGAACATGATCCACACCGCCGGGTGACCACGGATTGCACCGCAGGATGCGCCAGGCTGTCAGCGCTGTCCCTTTGATGGCACCGTGCCTGTCGATCGACGTATATCCATAGTGGGAACACGACGGGTAATAACGGCAGACAGGCCCGAGGAGTGGACTGATCGTCCACTGGTACAGCTTGATGAGAGCAAGCAGCGGGTACTTCATCGCGCGCCCCCTCCGAGGAGCCGCTGGAGGGCGGCGTCCAGGTCTCGGGCCAGCTGTGCATGGTCGGCGTCGCCCGCACCGGGCAGCGCCCGTACGACAACAAGGCTACCGGGGGGCAGCTGAGCCAGCCGGTCACGGACCAGGTGGCGAAGCCTCCGCTTCACCGCGGTACGGACGACCGCGCCCCCCACGGCCTTGCTGACAACGAAACCCGCACGCGGCGGGGGAACAGTCTCCCCTGTCACGTGCGGGTCCGTGTCACCGCTGCGTAGATGGACGACGAGCAGTGGACGTCCGGCTCGACGCCCTCGTCGTACCGCGGTCGCGAAGTCCTCGCGCCGCCTCAGCCGATTCTCGGTAGGCAGCACGTCATGGACCTGTTGGCGATCAGGCGGACAGGCTGCTGCGGCCCTTGCCACGGCGGTTCGCGAGAATCGCACGGCCGGCACGGGTACGCATGCGCAGCCGGAAGCCATGGGTCTTGGCGCGACGACGGTTGTTCGGCTGGAAGGTGCGCTTGCTCACTCGGGGGCTCCAGAAATGATTCGTGTGTTGGCGGGACATCGCCTGGCTGTCACCGTGCGCCCACGAGGAACTCGCGTAAACGCCTTAGTGCACCGCTTCACAATCACAGATCGTGATCTTTGCCCATCGGAGGCAGGCGGCAGCAGCCATCGACAACTCGACCTGGTCACGGTACGCGCGGCTACGCCATCCGGTCAAACCGGCTCCGCGCGACCCACCATTGTGCACAGCCTGTGGACAACAACTTGAACCGCGCGGCTCCGCCTGACTACCGTGGCTGAACTCCGGTTCTTTTCCTTCCCGACTGCCGGGCCTCACCCGACCCGACCCATCCCGTCCCGAGAACCACACATTCGTGGGACATGCGAGAGAGCGTGCCTTGTGGCTGACGTACCTGCCGATCTTGCCGCAGTGTGGCCGCGAGTGCTGGAACAACTCCTCGGGGAGGGCCAGCAGGGCATCGAACCGAAGGACAAGCAGTGGATCGAGCGCTGCCAGCCCCTGGCACTCGTCGCCGACACCGCACTGCTGGCCGTCCCCAACGAATGGGGCAAGCGCGTCCTGGAGGGCCGGCTCGCGCCGCTCATCAGCGAGACGCTGACCCGTGAGTGCGGCCGCCCGATCCGGATCGCGATCACCGTCGACGACTCCGCGGGCGAACCGCCCGCCCCGCCGGCGCCCCCGATGCACCAGTCGCACCAGGGCCCGCAGGGCCACCGCTACCCGTCGCAACAGCGCGACGACGCCCCGCGGGGAGACACGTACGACGGATACGGCCACCGCCCCTCCGACGACGGCATGCCGACGGCCCGGCCGGCCTACCCCGACTACCAGCAGCAGCGCCCGGAGCCCGGCGCCTGGCCGCGCACCCAGGAGGACCTCTCCTGGCAGCAGCCGCGGCACGGCGGCTACCAGGACCGCGAGCAGCCCCCGGGCGAGCCGTACCGCGAGAGCGAGGCGTACCAGCGGGAGAGCGAGCAGTACCGGGAGCAGCCCCCGGAGCCGTGGCGCGAGCCGTACGGCGCCGGCCGCCCCCAGCAGCACGACTACCGGTCGCAGCCGCCCGAGCACCAGGGGTACGAGCAGCAGCGCCCCGACCGCCAGGACCAGCAGCAGCCGGGGCCCCGCCCGGGCGGTCACGGTCCCGGGCGGACCGGCGGTTCGGTACCGGGCCCGATGGGCGCGCAGCCGTCCCCCGCGCCGGGCCCCGGCGAACCGCACGCCCGGCTGAACCCGAAGTACCTCTTCGACACCTTCGTCATCGGGGCGTCCAACCGGTTCGCGCACGCCGCCGCCGTCGCCGTCGCGGAGGCGCCCGCGAAGGCGTACAACCCCCTCTTCATCTACGGGGAGTCGGGGCTCGGCAAGACCCACCTGCTGCACGCCATCGGTCACTACGCGCGGAGCCTCTACCCGGGGACCCGGGTGCGGTACGTGAGCTCCGAGGAGTTCACCAACGAGTTCATCAACTCGATCCGCGACGGCAAGGGCGACACCTTCCGCAAGCGCTACCGCGACGTGGACATCCTGCTGGTCGACGACATCCAGTTCCTGGCGAGCAAGGAGTCGACGCAGGAGGAGTTCTTCCACACCTTCAATACGCTGCACAACGCGAACAAGCAGATCGTGCTCTCCTCGGACCGGCCGCCGAAGCAGCTGGTGACGCTGGAGGACCGGCTGCGCAACCGCTTCGAGTGGGGTCTGACGACCGACGTCCAGCCGCCCGAGCTGGAGACCCGGATCGCGATCCTCCGTAAGAAGGCCGTGCAGGAGCAGCTCAACGCCCCGCCGGAGGTCCTGGAGTTCATCGCCTCACGGATCTCGCGCAACATCCGTGAGCTGGAGGGGGCGCTGATCCGGGTGACCGCCTTCGCCTCGCTGAACCGGCAGCCGGTGGACCTCGGGCTGACCGAGATCGTCCTCAAGGATCTGATCCCGGGCGGCGAGGAGTCGGCCCCGGAGATCACCGCGCCGGCCATCATGGCGGCGACCGCGGACTACTTCGGCCTCACCGTGGACGACCTCTGCGGATCCTCGCGCAGCCGGGTCCTGGTGACGGCTCGCCAGATCGCCATGTATCTGTGCCGCGAGCTCACCGATCTCTCGCTGCCGAAGATCGGCGCGCAGTTCGGCGGCCGCGACCACACGACGGTGATGCACGCGGACCGGAAGATCCGGGCGCTGATGGCGGAGCGCCGCTCCATCTACAACCAGGTCACCGAGCTGACCAACCGCATCAAGAACGGCTGACGACCAACTGCCGGGGCTTCTCCCGGAGCGTTCCTCGGGGCGCCTGTCCCGGACCACCACGGTCCGCGGCAGGCGCCTTTCGCGCTCCCGGGGACCCGCAGCGTGCCGTCCGGGACCTCCGCAGCGGCCGTCCGGAGCCTCCGTCAAGCCGTCCGGGACCTCCGCCGGGGCCGCCCAGAGCCTCCGCCGAGGCTGTTCGAGGCCCGTGTCGAGCGCTCCGGTCACCCCGCGCTGTTCGAATACCGGCTGCTCAGAGGCCCTTCTCCACAGATGGGGGAGAAATCTTCCGTCCACAGCCTGGGGACTGGGAAGTTGTCCATATTGCGTCCACAGGGCGCCCTGCCGATACTCCATCAGGCCAGGTCACGTGGTTGGGGATTTGTGGTCAACCGTGATCCACAGCCTGTGGACAGTTCTTTCGTCCACAGGAGGTGATCGTTGTTGTCCACCGGCGGCCCACAGGTTGAGCCGTGTTGTCCCCAGCTTCGCCCTGCTTCTCCACACCCCTGTCCACTGTTCGGCAACGCAACACCCGCTCTCACCGCCCGGAGTGAAAGGCGTCACACCAAGGTGTCCGATTGGGCTGTGGGGAACGTGGGTAAAGCTGGGGACAGGCCTGGGGAGAAGTGGCCCCCTCCTGTGCATCGGGTGTGCAGAACTTTCGCCCGTCCACAGAAAGCCCTGGTTTTCCACGGGTGCCACCCACAGGACCGGTGGACAAAAAACAGTCGCTGACCTGCGCAAACGACGTTATCCACGGTATCCACAAGGCCTACTACTACTACCACCCAGAGTTAGCCAGGAATCAGCTTCGAAGTGGGGCCTGTGCACAACTCGACCCTCGACCGTCGCGAAGCTCTCGGCCCGACTTGACCCCGAGCAGCAACGACTGTCGGTGCCGTACGTCAGACTGGACCCCGGAGCCTCCCCCGCCCTCGGCAGGGAGCTCCGGTCCAGACGACGAAGGCCAGCAGGGCGAGCGAGCAACAGCAGGAGGCGGTTCCGGTGAAGATCCGGGTGGAGCGCGATGTACTCGCGGAGGCGGTGGCCTGGGTGGCCCGCAGCCTCCCGGCCCGTCCGCCGGCGCCCGTTCTCGCGGGCCTTCTGCTGAAGGCCGAGGACGGAGCTCTCAGCTTCTCCAGCTTCGACTACGAGGTCTCCGCGCGCGTCTCCGTCGACGCGGAGATCGACGAGGACGGCACGGTGCTCGTCTCCGGCCGGCTGCTCGCCGACATCTGCCGCGCCCTGCCCAACCGCCCGGTGGAGATCTCCACCGACGGTGTGCGGGCCACGGTCGTCTGCGGCTCCTCCCGCTTCACCCTCCACACCCTGCCTGTGGAGGAGTACCCCGCGCTGCCGCAGATGCCGACCGCCACGGGCACCGTCCCCGGTGAGGTCTTCGCCTCGGCCGCCGCCCAGGTCGCCATCGCAGCGGGCCGCGACGACACGCTGCCGGTGCTCACCGGTGTGCGGATCGAGATCGAGGGCGACACCGTCACCCTCGCCTCCACCGACCGCTACCGCTTCGCGGTCCGCGAGTTCCTCTGGAAGCCGGAGAACGCCGACGCCTCCGCGGTCGCCCTGGTGCCCGCCAAGACGCTTCTGGACACCGCCAAGGCGCTCACGAGCGGCGACACGGTCACCCTGGCGCTCTCCGGGTCCGGCGCCGGCGAGGGCCTGATCGGCTTCGAGGGCGCCGGACGCCGGACGACCACGCGTCTCCTCGAAGGCGATCTGCCGAAGTACCGCACGCTGTTCCCGACCGAGTTCAACTCCGTCGCCGTGATCGAGACGGCCCCCTTTGTCGAGGCCGTCAAGCGTGTGGCCCTGGTCGCCGAGCGCAACACCCCCGTCCGGCTCAGCTTCGAGCAGGGCGTCCTCATCCTGGAAGCCGGTTCCAGCGACGACGCACAGGCTGTGGAGCGCGTCGACGCGGTGCTGGAGGGCGACGACATCTCGATCGCCTTCAACCCGACGTTCCTGCTGGACGGCCTGAGCGCGATCGACTCCCCGGTCGCCCAGCTCTCCTTCACCACGTCCACCAAGCCCGCCCTGCTCAGCGGCCGCCCGGCCGTCGACGCCGAGGCGGACGACGCGTACAAGTACCTGATCATGCCGGTCCGCCTCTCCGGCTGATCCCGGCTTCCCCCGGCCGATCGGGGGACGTAACCGCGGCAGTTTCCGGCGGGCCCGCTCGGCGCGGAGCGGGCCCGCCGCGCTGTCCACCGCCGGGCGTAGGCTCGTTCCCGGGCGCACACGCCCCGACGCTTATCGCCACGACGCTTAAGGAATCTCTGATGGAGCTCGGTCTCGTCGGCCTCGGCAAGATGGGCGGCAACATGCGCGAGCGCATCCGCCGCGCAGGCCACACCGTCATCGGTTACGACCGCAACCCGGATGTCGCCGATGTCCACAGTCTCGAAGAGCTTGTGGGCAAGCTGAAGGGCCCGCGGGTCGTCTGGGTCATGGTCCCGGCCGGTGCCGCGACCCAGTCCACGATCGACGAGCTCGCCGACCTGCTCTCGCCCGGCGACGTCGTCGTCGACGGCGGGAACTCCCGGTGGACCGACGACGAGAAGCACGCCGTCGAGCTGGGCATCAAGGACATCGGCTTCGTCGACTGCGGAGTCTCCGGCGGCGTCTGGGGCCTGGAGAACGGCTACGCCCTGATGTACGGCGGCACCGAGGAGAACGTGGCGAAGGTCCAGCCGATCTTCGACGCGCTGAAGCCCGAGGGCGACTTCGGCTCCGTGCACGCGGGCAAGGTCGGCGCCGGCCACTTCGCGAAGATGGTCCACAACGGCATCGAGTACGCCATGATGCAGGCCTACGCCGAGGGCTGGGAGCTGCTGGAGAAGGTCGACTCCGTCACCGACGTGCGCGAGGTCTTCCGCTCCTGGCAGGAGGGCACGGTCATCCGTTCCTGGCTGCTCGACCTCGCGGTCAACGCGCTCGACGACGACGAGCACCTCGACAAGCTCCGGGGCTTCGCCGCCGACTCGGGCGAGGGCCGCTGGACGGTGGAGGCCGCGATCGACAACGCGGTGCCGCTGCCCGCGATCACGGCGTCGCTGTTCGCGCGGTTCGCCTCGCGTCAGGACGACTCGCCGCAGATGAAGATGATCGCCGCGCTGCGCAACCAGTTCGGCGGCCACGCGGTCGAGTCCAAGAACGAGAACTGATCGCGCCGCCGGCCCCGCGCCGGCGCCGCGAGCACCGGGAAGCACTGTCGGGAGAGGTCGGCCACCATGCACGTCACCCATCTCTCGCTGGCCGACTTCCGCTCCTACGCCCGGGTCGAGGTCCCTCTCGACCCGGGCGTCACCGCGTTCGTCGGGCCCAACGGGCAGGGCAAGACCAATCTCGTCGAGGCCGTCGGCTATCTCGCCACCCTCGGCAGCCACCGGGTCTCCTCGGACGCCCCGCTGGTGCGGATGGGCGCGGAGCGGGCGGTGATCCGGGCTGCGGTCACCCAGGGCGAGCGGTCCCAGCTGATCGAGCTGGAGCTGAACCCCGGCCGCGCCAACCGGGCCCGGATCAACCGGTCCTCGCAGGTCAGACCGCGTGACGTGCTCGGGATCGTACGGACCGTGCTGTTCGCGCCGGAGGATCTGGCCCTGGTCAAGGGCGACCCCGGCGAGCGGCGGCGGTTCCTGGACGAGCTGATCACGGCGCGCTCCCCCCGGATGGCCGGGGTCCGCTCCGACTACGAGCGGGTGCTCAAACAGCGCAACACCCTGCTGAAGTCCGCGGCCATGGCCCGGCGGCACGGCGGACGCTCGATGGACCTGTCCACCCTCGACGTCTGGGACCAGCACCTGGGGCGGGTGGGCGCGGAGCTGCTCGCGCAGCGCCTCGATCTGATCGCCACGCTCCAGCCGCTGGCCGACAAGGCGTACGGGGACGTGGCTCCGGGCGGCGGTCCGGTGGCGCTGGAGTACCGCAGTTCGGTCGGCGGGGACGTGGGTCCCGCGCGGACCCGCGACGAGCTGTACGAGCAGCTGACGGCGGCCCTCGTGGGCGTCCGCAAGCAGGAGATCGAGCGGGGCGTGACGCTGGTCGGCCCCCACCGCGACGACCTGCTGCTCGGTCTGCGGGGGATGCCGGCGAAGGGGTACGCGAGCCACGGCGAGTCCTGGAGCTACGCGCTGGCGCTGCGGCTGGCCTCGTACGAGCTGCTGCGCTCCGAGGGCAACGAGCCGGTGCTGGTGCTGGACGACGTCTTCGCCGAGCTGGACGCCCGTCGCCGGGAGCGGCTGGCGGAGCTGGTGGTTCCGGGCGAGCAGGTGCTCGTGACGGCCGCGGTGGCGGAGGACGTTCCGGGCGTGCTGGCGGGAGCGCGGTACGCGGTGTCCGCGGGCGAGGTGGCGCGCGTATGACCGGCCGGGGTGAGAGCGGGGCCGGCCGGGGGGCACCGGCCTCCCGCGCCGGCGGTACGGGCGCGGCGCGGGCGAAGGGCGTGGGCCGGGCAGGCGGGCCGGGAGAGGCGTTGCCGGATCCGGCCGCCCCCGGGACGACCGCCGGGGCTGCGTCCGGTGCCGCCTCCGGTGCGCCTTCGGGGGCGTCGAAGCCGCCCGAGGTGACGGGCGTCGATCTCGCCCGGGTCGCGTTGCGGGCGGCGAAGGAGCAGGCCCGGGCGCGGGGTGCGGCGGCGCAGCAGAAGAAGCAGGCCCGGCGGGGCGGCGGGCTGCGCTCGGGCGCCCGGTCGGACGGCCGGGATCCGCAGCCGCTGGGTTCCGCGATCAACCGGTTGATCACCGAGCGCGGGTGGGAGACGCCCGCGGCGGTCGGCGGGGTGATGGGGCGGTGGCCGC
The DNA here is from genome assembly GCF_900460065.1 of Streptomyces griseus. Taxonomy (GTDB): domain Bacteria; phylum Actinomycetota; class Actinomycetes; order Streptomycetales; family Streptomycetaceae; genus Streptomyces; species Streptomyces griseus. Next base: position 349,540 of record NZ_UAVD01000026.1, read on the forward strand.
AGATCGTCGGCGACGATCTGGCGAACCACTGCGTGCCCCTGCGGTACGACGACGATCCGGCCGCCCGGGTGCTGACCGTGAGCTGTGACTCGACGGCGTGGGCGACGCAGCTGCGGCTGCTGGCTCCGCAGCTGGTGGCCCGGCTGAACGCGGATCTGGGGCAGGGCACCGTACGGATGATCAAGGTGGTCGGGCCGGGGGGCCCGGAGCGCCGGTTCGGACCGTTGCGGGCGCCCGGCAGCAAGGGCCCGGGCGACACCTACGGGTGAGGGTGCGGGCCGCCGGTGCGAGGGGGCGGGCGGCCGGGGCCTCCGCATGCTCGCGCCGTCTCCGCAAGGATCACCGGTCACCGGGCTGAGCTGCACTTTCGGCGTGAAATTGTCGTGTACCGGGCGGGCGTACGGGCGGGTTCGTCAGGGTTCGCGGGAGAGGAAACCGGGCGGTACGGCCGGAGCGTCCCTCACCGTAGCGAGAGGTTGACAGGCCGAAGCGCTCAAAGCCCTTCAGGGCGTCTTGGGGCCCCTTCCCGAATATGGGGAGTCGTCAGGCGCTCATTCAGGGCGGCACATGCGTACTCAGGTACCGGCAAACCCCCACTCATGTCAGTGCTACCGGTAGACTGGTGAGTAATCCCGCCGCTGAGGCGGGAGTCGTCGATACAAGCCGAACGACGCAGCCGCTCCCGCCTGTCCGGAGAACGGCCTGTGCTGTGCCAGAAAGGGCGCTTCGTGGCCGATTCCGGCAACCCCAACGAGAACATTCCGTCCACAGCCGGTGAGCACGGCGAGGCCGCCGCCTCGTACGACGCCAGCGCGATCACCGTGCTGGAAGGGCTGGACGCGGTCCGCAAGCGGCCTGGCATGTACATCGGCTCGACCGGTGAGCGCGGCCTGCACCACCTCGTGCAGGAAGTCGTCGACAACTCGGTCGACGAGGCGATGGCGGGCCACGCGGACACCATCGACGTCACGATCCTCGCCGACGGCGGGGTGCGTGTGATCGACAACGGCCGGGGCATCCCGGTCGGCATCGTGCCGTCCGAAGGGAAGCCGGCCGTCGAGGTCGTGCTGACCGTGCTGCACGCGGGCGGCAAGTTCGGCGGTGGCGGCTACGCCGTCTCCGGCGGTCTGCACGGCGTCGGCGTCTCCGTCGTCAACGCCCTGTCCACCCGGGTCGCCGTCGAGGTCAAGACCGACGGCCACCGCTGGACCCAGGACTACAAGCTCGGTGTCCCGACGGCCCCGCTGGCCCAGCACGAGGCCACCGAGGAGACCGGTACGACGGTCACCTTCTGGGCCGACGGGGACATCTTCGAGACGACCGAGTACAGCTTCGAGACCCTCTCGCGCCGCTTCCAGGAGATGGCGTTCCTCAACAAGGGCCTCACCCTCAAGCTCACCGACGAGCGCGAGTCGGCGAAGGCGACGGCGGGCGCGGACAGCGTGGACGCCGCCGAGCCCTCCGAGGAGGAGACCGCCCGCTCGGTCACGTACCACTACGAAAACGGCATCGTCGATTTCGTGAAGTACCTCAACTCCCGCAAGGGCGACGTCATTCACCAGTCGGTGATCGACATCGAGGCCGAGGACAAGGACCGGCTCCTGTCGGTCGAGATCGCCATGCAGTGGAACACGCAGTACACCGAAGGGGTCTACTCCTTCGCCAACGCGATCCACACGCACGAGGGCGGTACGCACGAGGAGGGCTTCCGCGCGGCGCTGACCTCGCTGGTCAACCGGTACGCGCGCGACAAGAAGCTGCTGCGCGACAAGGACGACAACCTCACGGGCGAGGACGTCCGCGAGGGCCTGACCGCGATCATCTCGGTGAAGCTGGGCGAGCCGCAGTTCGAGGGCCAGACGAAGACCAAGCTGGGCAACACGGAGGCCAAGACCTTCGTGCAGAAGGTCGTCCACGAGCAGCTGACGGACTGGTTCGACCGGAATCCCAACGAGGCCGCCGACATCATCCGCAAGGGCATCGCCGCCTCGACCGCCCGCGTGGCGGCCCGCAAGGCGCGTGACCTGACGCGGCGCAAGGGGCTGCTGGAGAGCGCCTCGCTGCCGGGCAAGCTCAGCGACTGCCAGTCGAACGACCCCACCAAGTGCGAGATCTTCATCGTCGAGGGTGACTCCGCCGGTGGTTCGGCGAAGTCCGGCCGCAACCCGATGTACCAGGCGATCCTGCCCATCCGGGGCAAGATCCTGAACGTCGAGAAGGCCCGGGTCGACAAGATCCTCCAGAACACCGAGGTCCAGGCGCTGATCTCGGCGTTCGGCACCGGGGTCCACGAGGACTTCGACATCGAGAAGCTCCGCTATCACAAGATCATCCTGATGGCGGACGCCGACGTCGACGGCCAGCACATCAACACCCTGCTGCTGACGTTCCTCTTCCGCTTCATGCGGCCGCTGGTGGAGGCGGGGCACGTCTACCTCTCGCGCCCGCCGCTCTACAAGATCAAGTGGGGCCGGGACGACTTCGAGTACGCGTACTCGGACCGGGAGCGCGACGCCCTGGTGGCGCTCGGCAAGCAGAACGGCAAGCGGATCAAGGAAGACTCGATCCAGCGCTTCAAGGGTCTCGGCGAGATGAACGCCGAAGAGCTGCGCGTCACGACCATGGACGTCGACCACCGGGTCCTCGGCCAGGTCACGCTGGACGACGCGGCGCAGGCCGACGACCTGTTCTCGGTGCTCATGGGCGAGGACGTCGAGGCGCGGCGCTCGTTCATCCAGCGCAATGCCAAGGACGTCCGCTTCCTCGACATCTGAGTCGGCCGTACCAGCGACGCCGCAGCTCGAAAGGACTTTGACCAGCAATGGCCGACGAGAACACCCCTGTGACACCCGAACCCGCGACGCCCGAGGAAGTCACCGTCCCCGGTGTGGGCATGCGTGTCGAGCCCGTCGGGCTCGAGACGGAGATGCAGCGCTCCTACCTCGACTACGCGATGTCCGTCATCGTCTCGCGTGCGCTCCCCGACGTACGGGACGGCCTCAAGCCCGTCCACCGCCGGGTGCTGTACGCGATGTACGACGGCGGGTACCGCCCCGAGAAGGGCTTCTACAAGTGCGCCCGCGTCGTCGGCGACGTCATGGGTACGTACCACCCGCACGGCGACTCCTCCATCTACGACGCCCTGGTGCGCCTCGCGCAGCCGTGGTCGCTGCGGATGCCGCTGGTCGACTCCAACGGCAACTTCGGTTCCCCGGGCAACGACCCGGCCGCCGCCATGCGGTACACCGAGTGCAAGATGATGCCGCTGTCCATGGAGATGGTCCGGGACATCGACGAGGAGACCGTCGACTTCCAGGACAACTACGACGGCCGCAACCAGGAGCCGACGGTCCTGCCGGCGCGCTTCCCGAACCTGCTGGTCAACGGCTCCGCCGGGATCGCGGTCGGCATGGCGACCAACATCCCGCCGCACAACCTCCGCGAGGTCGCCGCCGGCGCCCAGTGGTACCTGGAGCACCCCGAGGCCTCGCACGAGGAGCTGCTGGACGCGCTGATCGAGCGCATCAAGGGCCCCGACTTCCCCACCGGCGCGCTGGTCGTGGGCCGCAAGGGCATCGAGGAGGCGTACCGCACCGGCCGCGGCTCCATCACGATGCGGGCGGTCGTCGCGGTCGAGGAGATCCAGGGCCGCCAGTGCCTGGTCGTCACGGAGCTGCCGTTCCAGACGAACCCCGACAACCTCGCGCAGAAGATCGCCGACCTGGTCAAGGACGGCAAGGTCGGCGGCATCGCGGACGTGCGCGACGAGACCTCCTCGCGTACGGGGCAGCGCCTGGTCGTCGTCCTCAAGCGGGACGCGGTCGCCAAGGTCGTCCTCAACAACCTGTACAAGCACACCGACCTCCAGACGAACTTCGGCGCGAACATGCTGGCGCTCGTCGACGGGGTGCCGCGCACGCTGTCGATCGACGCGTTCATCCGCCACTGGGTGACGCACCAGATCGAGGTCATCGTCCGGCGGACCAGGTTCCGGCTGCGCAAGGCGGAGGAGCGGGCGCACATCCTGCGCGGCCTCCTCAAGGCCCTGAACGCCATCGACGAGGTCATCGCCCTCATCCGGCGCTCCAACACCGTGGAGATCGCGCGTGAGGGCCTGATGGGCCTGCTGGAGATCGACGAGCTCCAGGCGAACGCGATCCTGGAGATGCAGCTGCGCCGACTGGCCGCGCTGGAGCACCAGAAGATCACCGCCGAGCACGACGAGCTCCAGGCGAAGATCAACGAGTACAACGAGATCCTGGCCTCGCCCGCCAAGCAGCGCGCCATCGTCAGCGAGGAGCTGGCGGCGATCGTCGACAAGTTCGGCGACGACCGGCGCTCCCAGCTGGTGCCCTTCGACGGTGACATGTCCATCGAGGACCTGATCGCCGAGGAGGACATCGTCGTCACGATCTCCCGCAGCGGCTACGTGAAGCGCACGAAGACGGACGACTACCGCTCGCAGAAGCGCGGCGGCAAGGGCGTGCGCGGGACCAAGCTGCGGGAAGACGACATCGTCGACCACTTCTTCGTCTCGACCACCCACCACTGGCTGCTGTTCTTCACGAACAAGGGCCGGGTCTACCGCGCCAAGGCGTACGAGCTCCCGGACGCCGGCCGGGACGCGCGCGGCCAGCACGTCGCCAACCTGCTGGCCTTCCAGCCGGACGAGAAGATCGCCCAGATCCTCGCGATCCGCGACTACGAGGCCGTGCCGTACCTGATCCTCGCGACGAAGGGCGGTCTGGTGAAGAAGACCGCGCTCAAGGACTACGACTCGCCCCGCTCCGGCGGCGTCATTGCGATCAACCTGCGCGAGATGCCGGAGGGCGGCGACGACGAGCTGATCGGCGCCGAACTGGTCTCGGCCGAGGACGACCTGCTGCTCATCAGCAAGAAGGCCCAGTCGATCCGGTTCACCGCGACCGACGACGCGCTGCGCCCGATGGGCCGCGCCACCTCGGGCGTGAAGGGGATGAGTTTCCGCGAGGGCGACGAACTGCTCTCGATGAATGTCGTCCGGCCCGGTACGTTCGTCTTCACCGCTACCGACGGCGGGTACGCGAAGCGGACCCCCGTCGACGAGTACCGCGTCCAGGGCCGCGGCGGCCTCGGCATCAAGGCCGCCAAGATCGTGGAGGACCGCGGATCGCTCGTCGGTGCGCTGGTGGTCGAGGAGACCGACGAGATTCTCGCCATCACGCTCGGCGGTGGTGTGATTCGTACGCGAGTCAATGAAGTCAGGGAGACGGGCCGTGACACCATGGGCGTTCAACTGATCAATCTGGGCAAGCGCGACGCCGTCGTCGGCATCGCGCGCAATGCCGAGGCGGGCCGTGAGGCGGAAGAGGTCGATGGGGCCGATGACGTCGATGGCGAGCCGGCCGAGGTCCACGCCGAGGGCGTGGCAGAGGGCACTGTCGAGGGCACGGAGCCCTCGACCGGGGAGCACGAGGAGTAGAGCGTGAGTGGAGCCACGGGCGCCGGTTCGGCCGCTTCCGGAGCAGGAGCGAACGGTGCCCGTGGCCCTGCCACGGACTCCCAAGGGGGCACTGTGACGGACACACGAGGGCCTCAGCCCCAGTACGAGGGTTACGCGACCGGGCCCCTGCCCGGCGAGCGTGAGCCCGCACCGGGGCCGTCGGGGCCGTACCACCCGCCCCAGGCGTATCAGGCGCCCGGTGGCGGCACCCAGGGCGGCCAGCGCCCCGGACAGCCGGGCGGAGGCACACTGGGCGGTGCGCAGGGCGTGGGCGGCGCCCAGGGGACGCGCAAGCCGCGCACGGGGGCGCGGACCACTCCGCGTACCCGCAAGGCACGTCTGCGGGTGGCCAAGGCCGACCCGTGGTCGGTGATGAAGGTCAGCTTCCTGCTGTCGATCGCGCTGGGCATCTGCACCGTGGTGGCGTCGGCGGTGCTGTGGATGGTCATGGACGCGATGGGCGTCTTCGAGACCGTCGGCGGAACGATCAGCGAGGCCACCGGCTCGAACGAGAGCAACGGCTTCGATCTGCAGTCGTTCCTGTCGCTGCCGCGGGTGCTCATCTTCACCTCGGTCATCGCGGTGATCGACGTGGTTCTGGCCACCGCGCTGGCGACGCTGGGCGCTTTCATCTACAACCTGTCGGCGGGCTTCGTGGGCGGCGTGGAGCTCACGCTGGCCGAGGACGAGTAGCGCGCCGAGTATCGATTTTGGGACTGGCCCCGACGTGCGCTAATCTTCAGAAGTCAGCGCGGAGCAGCACAGCGCGGCGGGGCTATAGCTCAGTTGGTTAGAGCGCATCCCTGATAAGGATGAGGCCACAGGTTCAAATCCTGTTAGCCCCACCAGACTGAAGGCCCCTCACCGGAGACGGTGGGGGGCCTTTCGCGTGGCCTGCCGGCGAGAACGCCGGAGGGCGCCTACAGCGTGGACGCCCACAGCAGCACCGCTATCGGAGTCAGCCCGCAGACGAGGCCGACGGAGAGGCACCCGTACGCCAGGAGCTCGAAGGCCCTGTGCTGTTGGGCCCGGCACGCGGCGAAGCAGGTGAAGCTCACGACTGCCAGGCACGGCAGGACGATGAAGACGAAACCCAGCGCGGCCACGGCGTCCCTCCCGGCTGATCGGGCCGCGGACGGGCCGCGGGTGGGAGCATCCTCGCAGGCGGCGCGGTGGGGGCGCGGGCCGGGCACACGGAAGGGGCCCCCGGCCGGTGTGAACCGGACCAGGGGCCCCGGAGTGCGGTGGGCGCCGGGATCAGGGGGGTGGCGCCGGGGAGTCGCCCTCCGGGGCCGAGGAGCGGGAGCCGGCCGGGCCGGTCGTGCGGGCGGTCTCCGCGGGGTCGAGCGACAGGTGCCGGGTGGCCGGGGAGGAGCCGTGGGCCTCGGCCCGGATGCGCTGCTTCATCGTGGGCGGCAGGGCCCGGTCACGCGGAAGGGTCCATCGGACCGAGGGGGCGACCGGGGTTGCCGAGGTGGCGGCCGTGTGCTCCTGGGTCGTGGTGCTCGGCTGCGCCGAGGCGTTCGCGGCGTTCGCGCTGCTCGCCGTGGCGGTGGCGAGGCCCAGCGACGCCAGGAGGGCGAAGAAGGCGGTGATGAAGGCGGTCCAGAGGTTCTTGGGCTGGAAGGTGCTCATGGCCCCTCGCTTTCGGACGGTCCGGTTGCTGACTTCTCCGATCATGTGGATCCGGTCCGTGATTTCGGGGAGCGACGCCCGCTCTGCACCGATCTTCGGATGAACACCACTCGTATGGTGCAACTGGAGTGGACAGGCCCTCGCGGGCGGTCGGAAGAGGGTTCCGGGAGGTCGTCCGGGGTGCCGCGGAGGGGGTGCCGCGGGGCCCCGGGGAGGTAACCGATCGGTATCGGCCGGTGTGTATAGTCGGCGACAGAAGGCCCTTACGCCAAGGAAAGACGAGGTCGCGCGGTGAAGAAGCTTCTCCTGGTCGCACTGGCCGCCATCGGCGGGCTCCTCGTGTACCGCCAGATCCAGGCGGATCGCGCCGAGCAGGATCTGTGGACGGAGGCGACCGACTCCGTGCCCGCAGGTTCGGGTGTGTGAGACGGCACAGTCTGTTACGGGCCCCGGTCGCTGAGCGGCCGGGGCTTCGTGCTGTCCGGGGCCGGATCGCCGGCGTGCGGCCCCTTGCGGTGCGCGCGTGACCTCCGCGCCTCCGGCCCCTTGAGTTCACTGGAGCACATACATAAATTGCTCTGGTGAACTCCGGTGGGGTGTCGGTGCGGCCCGGTGCGCGGACAAGAGGGGCAATGCCGCTGTGGCCGGAGACACCGGCGGTGCGGGCGGGGCAGGATGGACCGGCATCACGGGCCGGGCGGTCGACGGCACCGGCGCGTGAGGACGACGAGGGGAAGCGCGTGAAGAGGCAGCGCAACAGGGGCCGGGTGGTGGCCGCGGTTCTCGCGGCGGTGTGCGCGGCGGCGGCCCTGCCGGGGCAGGCCCGGGCGGCCGGCCCCGGGGTGTACGCGTTCGACCCCGACGCGAAGAACGTGCAGGGCGCGACGACCAACGTCGAGGCGTCCACGCTGGACGAGGGCGTCCCGTACCGCAGCATGATCAAGCCGGGCGAGAAGCTCTACTACCGGGTCACGCTGGACGACGCCTCCGCCGCCTATGTCTCGGCGGTCGCGGTCCCCGGCGACAGCGGCGAGGTCGCCTACGGCGACGGCATCAACGTCAGCCTCCGGGAGACCGACGACACCTCGTGCGGTTCGGAGCGGGCGAACTTCGGCTCGGGGGAGTACGCGCGTCCCATCGCCGCGTACGTCTCCCGGACCATCAAGGAGGGCGGCTCCACCTGCCAGGAGAGCGGCCAGTACGACGTCCTCGTCGAACGCGAGAGCAAGGACGCCTCCAACTCCGAAGCCTGGGGGCTGGAGTTGCGCTTCCTGGAGGAGCCGCGGCTGAGGAGCGGGGTCGCCATGCCGACCGACGGGCCCGAGAGTTGGCCCTCGGCCTCGGCGAAGCCGCTGACCGGGAAGCAGCAGAAGAGGTCCGGAGGGGCCGGGTACTCCGAGGCCACCAGCCTGGAGAACGGCCGCTGGCAGGACACGGTCGCCCCGGGACAGACCCGCTTCTACCGGGTGCCGGTCGACTGGGGCCAGCAGATCCACGCCACCGCCGAGCTCTCCAACAGCACCGGCACCTCAACGGAGTTCGTGGGCAACGCGCTCACCCTGTCGCTGGACAACCCCGCCCAGGGGCACGTCTCGAACGCCACGCTGTCGTACTCCGGAGGGCCCGCCTCCGCCTCCTTGAGGCCGCTGCCGCCGGTGGCCTACCGCAACCGCTTCGACTCCTCGACCCAGGTCAGCACCATGCGCTTCGCGGGCTGGTACTACCTGTCGGTGTCCCTCAGCCCGAAGCTCAAGGAGTTCTACGGCTCCGAGCCGATCCCGTTCGAGCTGGCGGTCCAGGTGAAGAACAAGGCGGAGGCGTCACCGTACGAGGGCGATGCCGGGGTCTTCGGCGTCACCGACCAGGACCGGGAAGTGGCCCGGAAGGGGAAGAACGCCCGGGAGGCGGCGCAGAGCGGCCCGATGACGGTGGTCGCCGCGGCCGGGATCGGCACGGGTTCCGTGCTGCTGCTCGGGCTGGGCGTCTGGACCCTGCTCGCCCGCCGCCGCGCCGCCGTGACCCCGGCCCCGGGTTCGCCGGCCGTCGGGGGCCACCGGCCGCCGCGGGGCCGGTAGCCCGGCGGCGGGACCGTCAGATCCGGGTCAGGGCCCAGATTCCGACCGCGAAGCAGATCAGCGCCACCACCAGCACCGGGATCGCCACCTTCGGGGGCGGTCCCGGACGCGTTCCCCGTGCGGGCGTGCGGGGAACGGCGTGCTGCACCGGCGGGGCCGGCACCGGTGGTTGCCGCTGCTGGGCGGTGTAGGCGCGGGTGGCGGCGGGATCGCGCGGCACGGCGGAGGTCGGCGCCTGGGAGAGGTCCGGCGCGCCGACGGCGTACGGGGACGGCGCGTCCGGCGTGGACGGCGCGGCCGGCTGTTGCGCGAAACCCGGCTGCTGCGGGAACCCCGTTGGCGCGTGGGGCTGTTGCGGTGAGGGCGCGGCTTCGGCCGGGGCCGGGGCTCCGGGCGGGGGCGCGAGGTGGAAGCTTCCCGTCTCGGACATCGACGTGGGGGGCGGTGCGTAGGCCTGCTGACCGGGCCCCGGGTCGGCCGGCCGCGCCGGTGCCGCCACGGGTGCGGGTGCGGGTTCCTCGGGCCGCTGAGGGGCGGTCCGGGGCCCGTCGGGGCCGAATCCCGCCGGCAGCGGCCCGATCTGGTCGAACACCTCCACCGGCTCGTCGTCCGGGCCGGGTTCGGGAAGCATCTCGACCGCCGCGGTCAGGGCCTTGCGGGCGCCCGTCGCGGTCCGGAACCGGGCGTGCGGGTCCGGCTGGAGCAGCCCGGCGAGAACCTGCCACAGCGGCTCGGGAATGCCGTTCGGAGCGCTCGGGGTGCCGTGCGCGGCGAAGTGCTCCACCAGCGCCCGCGCGTCGGGCTTCTGACCCTGGAGGAGGTAGAGCGCGACCAGGCCGACCGCGAAGAGGTCCGCGGGGAAGTCGGGCTCGGCGCCCATCATCTGCTCGGGGGCGAAGTAACCGGGCGTACCGACCACGTAGTTGGTCTCGGTCAGCCGGGGCTCGCCCTTGCGCATCGAGATGCCGAAGTCGGAGAGGCGCAGATGCGGGCGGCCCGTACCGGTCGCCTCCATCAGGATGTTGGCGGGCTTGATGTCGCGGTGCACCACCCCTTCGGCGTGCACCGTGGAGAGCCCGGAGAGCAACTGGTCCAGCAGCAGACAGACGAAGCGCGGGGGCAACGGGCCGTAGTCGCCGATGACATGGGCGAGCGAGCCGCCGCTCACCAGGTCCATGGTGAACAGGACCTGGTCGTCGTCGGCGGCCCAGCTGGCCGGGGCCAGCACGTGCGGGTGCTCGATGCGCAGGGCCTGTTCGCGGACGAAGCGCAGCAGCGTGTGCGCGTCGCTCTGCTGCAGCACCTTGGCCGCGACGTACCTGCGGCGGCGGTGGTCCCAGGCGCGCCAGACGGCGCCGACCCCGCCCCGTCCGATCGGATCGACCAGTTCGTACCGACCGGCGAAGACCTCACCCATGTGCTGCGCCCGCTCCCCGTTCCCGTGGCGCCGCGGCGTCCGCCGCGGCCCGTGTCCGGCCCCCGTGCCCTGCCGGCCCCAGGGCTCCGCACGGTGCGCGCGCCCTGGCTCCGTCTTCCGTCGTGGCCCGGAGCCGCTAGCTCTGGTGCCCCTCGTAGTGCGCGACCGCCTCCGCGGTGCGTCCCGCTCCGTACACCTTGAGGAACTCTGCCAGTTCCGGGTGGGTCGGGGCGAGGGCGTCCGCGGCGTCGATGATGTCGCCGGCCGCCGCGACCGAGCGCAGCAGGGACTGGATCTCGCGCACCACGCGGCGGACGGTGGGAGCGCCGCCGGTGGAGGTGGTCTGGCCGGTGGCGGTCAGGACCGACCCGCCCTGCGACTTCTTGATCTCCTCCATGCGGTCGGTGGCCTCGCCCGCGCTGACGCTGCCGTCGGCCACCTGGCTCGCCAGTTCCTGGAGGGCCTGGACGCGCTGGACCACCGCGGGATTCCCGATCTTGGCCCGCTGGCCGCTCATCAGCTGGGAGAGCATCGGGGCGGAGAGCCCGAGAACGGCGGCCAGCCGGGCCTGGTTCAGGCCGAGATCATCGATCAGCCGACGGAAGAGTGCCCCCAACGGCTCCCCGTACCAACTGCGTTGAAGCTCTCTGGCTCTTGCCGTCGCCTCTTGTTGCGCTGCGTCCATGGCGTCTCCCCATCGCTGCGGCTTCGCTGCTGCGAACCTTGCGAGCATCTTACGGAGCGTGGTCGTCCACGGGGAGTCCCTATCCTTTTGCAGGATTACGGGGGTCACCCGGTACTCTGGTCTGCGATGGTGGCCCTGGCACGGACGTGCTGGGCGTTGCCCTCGTTCGTTGTGGCCCGGGGCCTTAGCTCAGTTGGTAGAGCGCTGCCTTTGCAAGGCAGATGTCAGGAGTTCGAATCTCCTAGGCTCCACCCTTTCAAGACCCCTCTGAACTGCGGTGACGCGGCTCAGGGGGGTCTTTCTCGTACGATCCGGAACCGGTGCGCTTCCTCCCGGGACCGCCCGCCGGGGGCACCAGGCACACTTCCTACGTACACAGTCGAGCCACAAAAGGACTCAGGCATGATCACGTTGACGAAGGAAGACGGCCCGGCCGACCTGGGTGGGGTGACCCATCTGTCCATCGGGGCGTCCTGGGACCCCACCGTCGGGAGCAGCGGCGGCCTGATGGGGAAGCTCCGGCAGAAGGCCGGTACGGACCTCGACCTGATCGCCATCGCATTGCAGGGCGGGGACCCGGTGCGGCTGGCCGGTCTGGACTCGCTGGACCCGCTGGGCAACGGCTCGCTGGTGCACAGCGGGGACAACCAGACCGGGCACGGTGACGGTGACGACGAGACGGTGACCGTCGAGTTCGCCAGGATTCCCTCGAACATCACGTCGATCGTTTTCATCGCCGCCGCGTACAAGAAGCGCAGCGCGTTCAGCAACGCGCGCAACATCAGCTTCAAGGTGTACGACGCGACGGGCGGCAGCTCGCAGCAGGTCGCCGACATCTGGCCGAGCATGCTCACCCAGGACAACGGCGTCGCCGTGGCCAAGGCGATCCGCGAGGGCGCCGGCTGGAAGCTCCAGGTGATCAACGAGACCGGGAAGATCAAGCAGGGCGACGAGCAGGCCCTGATGCGCTTCGCCGTGAGCCGGTAGTCGCCGGGAGCGGGACTGCCCCGCCGCCGTCCCGCGGTGGAGCGGGGGAAGAACGAACGGACGCGGCTGCGGTCACCACCCAAGTGGTGACCGCAGCCGCGTCCGTTCTGTCAGGGGGTGCGCCCGGGGCGCCCCGGCTCAGGGCCGGTCGTCGAGACCGGGGGTGTCCCCCTCGCCCGACTCGGCCTCGGCCTGCTTGGCCTTGACCTCGGGGTCGAGGTCGGCCCGGGCGCTGCCGTCGACCGAGCTGAGCGGCGAACGCTCGTCACCCACCTCGGTGGCGACGGGCGGCTCGACCAGCCAGTCCGGGTTGGCCTGCTTGTCCCACCAGCGCCAGGCGGCGTAGGCGCCGCCGGCCAGGGCGCCCAGCACCAGGAACCCCTTCGCGGCCCGGCCCGCCTTGGCCCGCCGCTGGTGCTTCCTGGCCAGCTTCTGGATCTCCTTGGCCGTCACCTGGGTGCGCAGCGCCGCGAGGGCCGCCGCGCTGCGGGCGGACGCCTGCTCGGCGACGGGCAGGGCCACCGCGCGGGCGTGCTCGACGCGGGGGGCGGTGTAGTCGGCGGCGGTCCGTGCGGCCTTGCGGGTGGAGGCCGCGGCGCGGTGCGCGGCCTCGTCGACTCGGGGCGGCACGTGCGTGAGGGCTTGTTCGAGGCGAGGGGCGAGGTGGGACGCGTACTGGACACGGGCCTGCTGGGCCGCCTTCGTCACCTTCGGCGCCAGTTGTGCACGAGCCTCGTGTGCGTAGTGGGCCGCCTGCTTCCTGGCCGTGTCGGCGTAGGGCGCCACCACTTCCGCGGCGTGCTGCGCGCTGTCCTTCGCCGAGTCGGTTGCGGCGCGCACGCTGTCGATGCGGGTCACGAGATCCTCCTCCTTGGTGGCGGGTAGGTACTCCGCCTGTCCGCCCAGTTCGAAATCATGCCTGCTGCGTCCGAGCCCGGCACGCGGGACGGGCATCCGGGGCATGGTCGTCATGTGCGGTCATAACGGTTCATGTGAAGTGTGCCGACGACAATGCCATGGTTCGGTGTCGAACGCGCCGGTTCGTCCGGCATCCGGCCGCACATTTACCGGTCCGTGGGAGGATCGGCGGACGTCAGCGATGGAGGTGACGTCAGGTGAAGGACGAAGGAAGGCAGACCGTGGCCGAGCAGCTTTACGCCACCTTGAAGACCAATCAGGGCGACATCGAGATCCGGCTCCTGCCGAACCACGCGCCCAAGACGGTCCGGAACTTCGTCGAACTGGCCACCGGGCAGCGCGAGTGGGTCAACCCGGAGACCGGCGAGAAGTCCACGGCCCGGCTGTACGACGGCACCGTCTTCCACCGCGTCATCAGCGGCTTCATGATCCAGGGCGGCGATCCGCTGGGCAACGGCACCGGCGGCCCCGGCTACAAGTTCGCCGACGAGTTCCACCCGGATCTGGCCTTCACCCAGCCCTACCTGCTCGCCATGGCGAACGCGGGCCCGGGGACGAACGGCTCGCAGTTCTTCCTGACCGTGTCCCCCACCGCCTGGCTGACCGGCAAGCACACCATCTTCGGCGAGGTGTCCGCCGAGGCCGGACGCAAGGTCGTCGACGCCATCGCGGCCACCCCGACCAATCCGCGCACCGACCGTCCGCTGCAGGACGTGGTGATCGAGTCGGTGGTCGTCGAGACCCGCTGACGTCCGCCTCCTGCCGGAGCCCTTGGGGGAAGCCGCCGGCCGGCCCCCTCGGGAGCCGCCGGCCCTCTCCGGGGGAGCCGCCGGGCACCCCTCGCGGGAACAAACCGCCCTGCCCGTCCGTACTGATACAGAGCGGACCAGCGGGGCGGCCCCGTTCGCGCCGCCGAGCGACGAGGACCGAGAGGCAGGCCAGGACCGATGGACCAGCAGCCGCCGGGGGACCGTGCAGCCGCGGGAAGCGGTGTGCCGACGCCGACCTGCTACCGCCACCCCGACCGCGAGACGGGCATCAGCTGTACGCGTTGCGGGCGGCCCATCTGCCCCGAGTGCATGGTCAGCGCCTCCGTCGGCTTCCAGTGCCCCGACTGCGTGCGCCAGGGCACGGGCACCGGGCACCACCCGGCCGCCGCCCGGCCGCGCACGCTGGCGGGCGGTTCGGTGGCCGCCGATCCGCGCCTGGTCACCAAGATCCTGCTCGGCATCAATCTGGCCGTCTTCCTCCTGGTCTCCGTCCGTCCCGGGCTGGTGGGCGATCTGACGCTGCTCGGGCGGGCCTGGGACCCGAGCCCGCCGCCGGGATCCATCGAAGGCGTCGCCGAGGGCCAGTGGTACCGCCTGGTGACCTCGATGTTCCTGCACCAGGAAGTGGTGCACATCGCGTTCAACATGCTGGGGCTGTGGTGGCTCGGCGGGCAGCTTGAGGCGGCGCTCGGCCGGAGCCGGTATCTCGCGCTCTATCTGCTGTCCGGCCTCGCGGGCAGCGCCCTGACCTACTTGATCGCCGCGCCCAACCAGGGCTCGCTCGGCGCGTCCGGCGCGGTCTACGGCCTGTTCGGCGCCACCGCCGTCCTGATGCGCCGGATGAACTACGACATGCGTCCGGTGCTGGTGCTCCTGGCGATCAACATGGTCTTCACCTTCACCTGGGGCGGTATCGCCTGGGAGGCGCACGTCGGCGGTCTGATCGCGGGCGTCGTCATCGCCGTCGGGATGGTCCACGCCCCGCGCGAACGGCGTACGGCGGTGCAGGCGGGCACCTGCGCGCTCGTCCTGCTGGCGACCGTCGCGATCATCGTCGCCCGCACGATGTCCCTCACCTGACCCGCACGATGTGCCTCACCTGAGCAGGGCCGTCACCCGACCCGGGCCGGATCCTGAGCGGAACCGGGCCCTCCACCCCCAGGTCGACCGAAGTTGTCCACAGTGTGCGCAGAATCTTGTGCATGGCAAGAGGAACATGCGTTCCCCTCGTCGCTGAGCTGGGTCTTTCCGCCTGAACAACGGGGTGCAGCCCCCCTCGGCGAGGGAGGCTGCGATCACACCGGCGTCAACATGAGCAGAGGTTATCCACAGATCGTCTGACCTTTTCCCCCGACTGTGGATAACTCTGTGGGTAACTCAGGGCAAGGCTTGTGCGGGGGCGTCCGTGAGGGGGCCCGTCACTTCCACTGCGTCGACACGGCGAAACCGCCGGCGATGAAGCCGAAGCCGACCACGATGTTCCAGTTGCCCAGGGCGTCGACCGGAAGATCACCTTCGGTCACGTAGAACACCACGATCCAGGCCAGCCCGATGAGGAACAGGGCCAGCATCACCGGAGCCACCCAACTGCGGTTGGTCAGCTTGATAGCGGTTGCCTGCTTCGCCGGGGGCGGCGTGAAGTCGGCCTTCTTGCGGATACGTGACTTCGGCACGAGGGACTCTCCTGTCGATGCGCTGCGTGACCGCGCAGGGATCTGTGGCGGGCGCCGGGGGCGGGTGCCAGGGGGAATGCTGCCTCCCCCGAGCGTCCGTTAGCGTAGTGCTTCTCTGGCGCCTGATGAGATAAGGGTACGTTGAGCAATTTGGCCGACTCCCCAGAAGGTCCGGCCCGGCGCACCTCCGTGTGGGCGGTCCGGGGCCTCACCGCTGCGGTTTTCGCCCTGGCCGGACTCATCTTCGTCACCAGCGCCAACACCGCCAAGGGCACCAACCTGCGCAGTGACTCCTCCCTGCTCAAGCTCTCCGACCTGATCAGGGAGCGCAGCGAGAACAACGGCCGGCTCAACGACGCGGTGGCCGGAGCCCGCGCCGACGTCGACGCCCTCGCCCAGCGCGACGACGGCTCGACCAAGGCCGAGGACGCCCGGCTGAAGGCCCTGGAGAAGGCCGCCGGCACCACGAAGATCAGCGGCGACTCCGTCAGCGTGACGCTCAACGACGCGCCCCCCGACGCCACCGCCAACCCCGGCTACCCCGAGCCGCAGCCCAACGACCTGGTCATCCACCAGCAGGACCTGCAGGCCGTGGTGAACGCGCTGTGGCAGGGCGGGGCGCAGGGCATCCAGGTGATGGACCAGCGGTTGATCTCCACCAGCGCCGTCCGCTGCGTGGGCAACACGCTCATCCTCCAGGGCCGCGTCTACTCCCCGCCGTACAAGGTCACCGCGGTCGGCGACCCGGGCAAGCTCAAGCGGGCGCTCAACGACTCCACCGCGATCCAGAACTACCTGCTGTACGTGAAGGCGTACGGGCTGGGCTGGAAAGTCGACGAGAACGAGGCGGTGACTCTTCCCGGGTACTCGGGCACAGTGGATCTCCACTACGCACAGCCTGTGGAATGAGCCCGAGCTGAGCCCCGGGGAGGCCGTCCGGTGTCGGTGCGACTCGTCGTCAGAACGTTCAGCGAACTCTGCATCACCGCGGGCGCGCTGATCATCCTCTTCGTCGTCTACTTCCTGTTCTGGACGGGGGTGAAGGCGGCCGACGCGGCCGAGGGCGAGATCGACGCCCTCCAGAGCCAGTGGGCCCGGGAGCCCGTGGCCCCCGCCCCGCCGCCCGCCTCCCCGGAGGCGTCCCCCTCGAAGTCCCCGGACCCGGTCCCGTACCGCGCCGGAAAGCCCTTCGCGACGATGCACATCCCGCGCTTCGGCGCCGACTGGGAATGGCCCGTCCTGGAGAACACCGCGGTCGGAACCCTGAAGAAGGGGCTCGGGCACTACAGCGCGACGGCCCGCCCCGGCGACACCGGCAACTTCGCGGTGGCCGGGCACCGGCGGACGTACGGCGACCCCTTCAAGGACTTCCCGCGGCTGCGGCCGGGGGACGCGGTCGTCGTGAACGACGGCACGACCTGGTTCACCTACCGCGTCGCGAAGAAGCCGCACCGGACCGTGCCCACCGACACCGCCGTCGTCGACCCGGTGCCCCGCGGCTCGGGATTCGAGGGCGCCGGACGCTATCTGACGCTCACCACGTGCGAGCCGGAATGGGGCAGCAGCCACCGGCTGATCGCCTGGGCGCATCTGGACGCCACACGTCCGGTGGGCGACGGAAGGCCGCCGGAGCTCACGGACTGACCGCGCTCGTCCACGCTTTTCCCCAGCTGACCCCCTCCCCGGCCGCGGCACTCTAGTCTGGTACGGGTACCGAATGGAGGGGTCAGCATGTACGGCTGGATCTGGCGGCATCTGCCGGGCAACGCATGGGTGCGGGGCGTCATCTCGCTCGTGCTGGTTCTGGCGGTCGTCTACGCGCTGTTCCAGTACGTGTTCCCCTGGGCGGAGCCGCTGCTTCCGTTCGGTGACGTGACCGTCGACGGCGAGAGCGCCGGTGGAGCAGGAGCCGATCAGTGAGCGCACGCGTCCTCGTCGTGGACAACTACGACAGCTTCGTCTTCAACCTCGTCCAGTACCTCTACCAGCTCGGCGCCGAGTGCGAGGTGCTGCGCAACGACGAGGTGACGCCCGCCCACGCGCAGGACGGCTTCGACGGGGTCCTCCTCTCCCCGGGGCCCGGCACGCCCGAGCAGGCCGGCGTCTGCGTCGAGATGGTGCGCCACTGCGCGGACACCGGCGTCCCGGTCTTCGGCGTCTGCCTGGGCATGCAGTCGATGGCGGTCGCGTACGGCGGCGTCGTCGACCGGGCCCCCGAACTGCTGCACGGCAAGACCTCCGCCGTCACCCACGAGGGCAAGGGCGTCTTCGCCGGACTGCCCTCCCCCTTCACCGCGACGCGCTACCACTCGCTCGCGGCCGAGCCCGGCGCGCTGCCCCCGGAGCTGGAGGTCACCGCCCGCACGGCGGACGGCATCATCATGGGGCTGCGCCACCGTGACCGGGCGGTGGAGGGCGTGCAGTTCCACCCCGAGTCCGTGCTCACCGAGCACGGCCACCTGATGCTCGCCAACTGGCTGGAGCAGTGCGGAGACCAGGGGGCCGTCGCGCGGTCGGCGGGGCTCGCGCCGGTGGTGGGCAAGGCCGCCGCGTGACCGAAGGCCGCCCCGGGCCCGGCGCCGGACCGGAGGGCCCCCTCGCGCAGGGGGCGTACGGGGCCGACGGAGCGTTCGTGGCGGCGGTGGACGGCCTCGCCGATCCGCTCAACGACCCGCTGCCCGGAGGGCACGCCTCGCCCTGGTTCCGGGCGGACAACATCCCGAGCGGACCGGGTGCGGTCCGGGGTCCCGGGCCGGTGTCCGCACCAGGATCCGGAGCGTCGGCATCCGCACCCGCGCCCACGCCAGGACTCGCACCGGAGCCCACGCCCGGGCGCGTACCGGAGCCGGTGCTCGGGCACGTACCGACGGCGGCGCCGTCGCACGCGGCCGGTCACCCGCCTCACCAAGGGCCTCAGCAGCCCCACGGAGCCCCGAACGAGTGGTACGACCCCGCCGGGTACCAGCGCGACTGGTACGGGCCGCAGGAGCCGTCTGCGCGAATAGCTCCGGCCGAGGACCGGGCCCCGGCCCAGGACCTCCCCGCAGAACCGCCCACCGAAGTCATGGCCGCTGTCGTCGGGACGCCCGCCGAGCCCCGCACCGAAGTCATCGGCCGCATCCCGGCCGACCCCGGTCCCGAGCCGGCCTCCCGTCCCGGTGACCTTCCCCCGGGAGGGCGGGCCGAGCGCCGGCGGGCGGCGAAGGGGCGCGGCCGTCGGCGCCCGGAACCGGTCGCCGAACAGGCCGCCCCGGCCGCCCCCATGTCCCGGATGGAGGCCCGGCGCGCGGCGAAGGCGGCCAAGGACAGCCCCGCGGTCGTCGCCAGCCGCGCGGTCGGAGAGGTGTTCATCTCGCTGGGCGTCCTGATGCTGCTGTTCGTCACCTACCAGCTCTGGTGGACCAACATCCGGGCCGAGCAGATCGCCGGCAAGGAGACGAGCCGGATCCAGGACGAGTGGGCCAACGGCGAGCGCAAGCCCGGGGTGTTCGCACCCGGCCAGGGCTTCGCGATCATGCACATCCCCAAGCTGGACGTCGTCGCCCCGATCGCCGAGGGCATCGACAAGGAGAAGGTGCTGGACCGGGGGATGCTCGGCCACTACGCCGAGGGCAGGCTCAAGACCGCGATGCCCTCCGACAAGCAGGGCAACTTCTCGGTGGCCGGCCACCGCAACACCCACGGCGAGCCGTTCCGCTACATCAACAAGCTGGTGCCCGGTGACCCGATCGTGGTCGAGACACAGGACGCGTACTACACGTACGAGATGGCCAGCGTCCTCCCGCAGACCGCGCCGTCCAACATCTCGGTGATCGAGCCGATCCCGGTGGGTTCCGGGTTCGAGGGACCCGGCCGGTACCTGACGATGACGACCTGCACCCCGGAATTCACGAGTACCTACCGGCTGATCGTCTGGGGCAAGATGGTCGACGAACGGCCGCGCAGCCAGGGAAAGCCCGACGCGCTCGTCGGCTGAACATCCTCACGACAGGGACGGTGCGGTGGCAGCGAGGACCGAGCACGACGAGCGGGCCGACACGTCCACGGCACCGCCCCCGGCTCCACGCCGGCGAGGCCGCCACCCCGTCGCGACGGCCGTCAGCGTCTTCGGCGAACTGCTGATCACCGCGGGCCTGGTGCTCGCGCTGTTCGTCGCGTACTCCCTGTGGTGGACCAATGTGCTCGCCGACCGCGAGGCCGACCGACAGGGCGACACGGTCCGCAGCCGATGGGCGGACGGTCCGGGCGCCCTGGACACCAAGGACGGCATCGGCTTCCTGCACGTGCCCGCCATGAAGAACGGCGAGGTGCTGGTCAAGAAGGGCACCGACCCCGAGACCCTGAACAACGGCATCGCGGGCTACTACACGGACCCGGTCGAGTCGGCCCTCCCCTGGGACGACGAGGGCAACTTCACGCTGGCGGCGCACCGCGACGGGCACGGCGCGAAGTTCCACAACATCCACCAGCTGAAGAACGGTGATCCGGTCGTCTTCGAGACCAAGGACACCTGGTACGTCTACAAGGTCTACAAGACGCTCCCCGAGACGTCGAAGTTCAACGTCGACGTGATCCAGCCGGTCCCGGAGGAGTCGGGCGTCAAGGAGCCCGGCCGCTACATCACGCTGACGACCTGCACCCCGGTCTACACCTCGAAGTACCGGTACATCGTGTGGGGCGAGCTGGAGCGCACCGAGAAGGTCGACAAGGACCGCACCAAGCCCGTCGAACTGCGCTGAGCCGCACGGAGGAACAGCCGTTCGCGCGGCGGGGCACACGGCGCCGCTCGCGCGGGCACACGGGAAGGGCCCCGGTCACCGTCGCGGTGACCGGGGCCCTTCCCGTGCCGGGTGGGGCGGGCGGTGGTCAGTCGTCGCCGCCCAGTCCTCCGATGAAGCCGCCGTTCCCGCCGTTGCCGCCGCCCTCGATGGTCACGAGGGTGACGGTGCTGCCCTTGGGCGCCTGGGTGGTCGGCGCCGGGGTGCTGGTGATCACCCGGGCGTTCGGCTTGTCGACCGAGTTGGGGGCGAGCGCCACCACGAAGCCGAGCCCTTCGAGCTGGCCCTTGACGTCCTGGTACGGCCTGTTGCCGATGTCACCGGGGATCTGGACCTGCTCCGGCTGGGCCGGTCCCTTGGAGACCTTCAGGACGATCTGCGCGTCCTTGGCCTGCTTGCTCGGGCCCGCGGGGGTCTGCTCGATCACCTCTCCGGCAGGCTTGTCCGAGTCCACGTCGGCGCGTGAGACGTTGGTGAATCCGAGCTGGTTGAGCTGGGCCACCGCGGCGTCGTACTGACGGGTCCGCACGTCCGGCATCGGGTCGGTCGCCTGCACGGCCACGGTGATGGTGATCTCGGACCCGTCCTCGGCCTTCTCGCCGCCCTTGGGGTCCTGCTGGATCACGGTGCCCTCGGTCTTCTCGGACTCCTCCGTGGTGACGTTGACCGTGAAGCCCTTCTTCTCCAGCTCCTCGCGGGCGCCGTCCTCCGACTTCTCCAGGACGTTGGGGATCTCGATCTTCGGCGCTCCGGCGGAGACGACGACCGTGACGGTGCCGTTCTTGTCCATCAGCGCGTCGGCCGCCGGATCCTGCGAGCAGATCTCGCCCTTCTCCTGCTCCTCGCACGGCTCCTCGGCGCCGACCTTCACGGTGACGTCGGTTCTGGCCGCGAGTTTCTCCGCCTGCTGGACCGTGGAGCCCACCAGGTTCGGGGCGTTGACCTGGCCGTCGTCGTCGGCCGGGGAGAACATCACCCGGCCGATCAGGATCGCGCCGATCAGCACCAGGATGCCCGCGACGACGAGCAGGATCGTCGAGGTGTTGCTCTTCTTCTGCTGGCGCCGACGGCCCTGGCGGTCGTCGTAGCCGTAGCCGCCGTCGTCCGGGTTGACCGGGGGCAGCATCGAGGTCTGCGCGTTGTTCGGGTCGGTCGGGCGCAGGGCGGTGGTGGGCTGGTCGGGGTTGTAGCCGTCGTAGCCCCCGTACCCCGCGGCGCCCATCGCCGCCGTGGCCGCGACCGGCTGGCCGTCGAGGCAGGCCTCGATGTCGGCCCGCATCTCGTCGGCGGACTGGTAGCGGTAGTCCGGGTCCTTGGTGAGCGCCTTCAGCACGATCGCGTCCATCTCGGGCGTGATCTCGGGGTCGAAGTTGCTCGGCGGCTGCGGTTCCTCCCGGACGTGCTGGTAGGCCACCGCGACGGGCGAGTCCCCGACGAACGGGGGTCGCACGGCGAGCAGCTCGTACAGCAGGCAGCCGGTGGAGTAGAGGTCGGAGCGCGCGTCGACCTGCTCGCCCTTGGCCTGCTCCGGGGAGAGGTACTGGGCGGTGCCGATGACCGCGGCGGTCTGCGTCATGGTCATCCCGGAGTCGCCCATGGCGCGGGCGATGCCGAAGTCCATGACCTTGACCTGGCCGGTGCGCGTCAGCATGACGTTCGCCGGCTTGATGTCGCGGTGGACGATCTGGGCGCGGTGCGAGTACTCCAGGGCCTGGAGGATGCCGACCGTCATCTCCAGCGTGCGCTCGGGGAGCAGCCTGCGACCGGAGTGCAGGAGCTCCCGCAGCGTCGACCCGTCGACGTACTCCATCACGATGTACGGGATGGAGACCCCGTCGACGTAGTCCTCGCCGGTGTCGTACACGGCGACGATCGCGGGGTGGTTGAGCGAGGCGGCCGACTGGGCCTCACGGCGGAACCGGGCCTGGAACGACGGGTCACGGGCCAGGTCGGCCCGGAGCGTCTTCACCGCTACGGTGCGGCCGAGCCGGGTGTCGTGGGCGAGGTAGACCTCGGCCATGCCACCACGGCCGAGCACCGAGCCCAGCTCGTACCGGCCGCCGAGGCGACGCGGCTCTTCCATAACTGTTCCAGCCCTCTCCGTCAGTCCCGACCGCACCCGTGTGTGGTCCGCGGCGGTGCGCTGTTCGCGCATACGCTACCGGGCACGGGTTACGTGATCAGCCCGCACCCGTCAGCCGATATCCGACCGGTATCCGATGTCCGGTATGACGGGCGGGCGCCGTGACAGGTCTCACTTCTTGCTGTCGATGACCGCTTTCATCACGTCGCGCGCGATGGGGGCGGCCAGCCCGCCACCGGAGATGTCGTCCCGGTTGGCGTTGCCGTCCTCGACCACGACGGCGACGGCGACCGGGGAGCCGCTGTCGGTCTTCGCGTACGAGATGAACCAGGCGTAGGGCTTCTCGCTGTTGTTCAGACCGTGCTGTGCCGTACCGGTCTTGCCGCCCACTGTGACGCCGGGGATCCGCGCGTTGGTTCCCGTGCCGTCCTTGACGACGGTCTCCATCAGCTGCTGGACCTTCTGGGCGTTCTCACCGGAGAGCGCCCGGCTGAGCTCCTCGGGCTCGTGCGTGTAGACGGGGTCCAGGTTGGGCGCCTGGCGCTCCGCGACCATGTACGGCTGCATCAGCTTGCCGTCGTTGGCGATCGCGGAGGCGACCATGGCCATCTGGAGCGGGGTGGTCCGGTTGGACGCCTGGCCGATGCCGGCCATCGCGTTCTGCGGCCTGTTGTCCTCGGGGTAGACGCTCGCGTCGGCGCGGACGGGCGTGAAGACTTCCTTGTTGAAGCCGAACTTCTCCGTCTGCTCGATCATCTTCTTGTTGCCGAGGTCGTCGCTCATCTTCCCGAAGACGGTGTTGCACGACACCCGCAGGGCCTCGCGCAGCGTGGCGTTCTCGCAGGGGATGTCGCCCTCGTTGCGCAGCTCCGTGGTGGACTGCGGCAGCGTCCAGGGCAGCGGGGATTCCGTCTTGGCGTCGATGTCGTCGTAGAGCCCGTTCTCCAGGGCGGCGGCGGCGGTGACGACCTTGAAGGTGGAGCCCGGGGGGTAGGTCTCGCGCAGGGCCCGGTTGAGCATCGGCTTGTCCTCGTCCTTCAGGAGCTCCTGCCGGTTGTCCGAGTCCTTGAGCGAGTTGCCGGCGAAGACCGAGGGGTCGTAGGACGGGGTGCTGGCGAGGGCGAGGATGGCGCCGCTCTTGGGGTCGAGGGCGACCACGGCGCCCTTCTTCCGGCCGAGCCCCTTGAAGGCCGCCTTCTGCGCGTCGCCGTTCAGCGTGGTGACGATGTTGCCGCCGCGCTTCTTCTCGCCGGTGAACATCGACAGCGTCCGGTCGAAGAACAGCTGGTCGTCGTTGCCGGTGAGGATGCCGTCCTCCAGGTTCTCCAACTGCGAGGAGTCGAAGGCCTGTGAGGAGTAGCCGGTCACGGGGGCCCACAGGGGGCCGTCCTTCCAGACCCGCTTGTACCGGAAGTCGCCGTCCTCGGTCTCGACGGAGCCGGTGATCGCCTTGCCGTCGACGATGATGTCGCCGCGCTCGTGGGCGTAGCGCTCGATCTCGACGCGGCGGTTGTACTTGTGGCTGTTCAGCTCGTCGGCGCGGACGTACTGGAGCCAGTTGTCCCGGATGAGGAGCGAGAGGACGAGGATGCCGCAGAAGATCGCGATCCGGCGCAGGGGCTTGTTCACGGCCTGACCACCTGGGTCATTTCCGCGTCGGTGGACGGTGAGGGCGCCGGGGCCGGGCGGCGGGCGGTGTCGCTGATTCTGATGAGGATGGCGATCAGCGCCCAGTTGGCCAGGACGGATGACCCGCCTGCCGCCAGGAACGGCATCGTCATACCGGTGAGCGGGATAAGGCCCATCACACCGCCGGCGACGACGAAGACCTGGATGGCGAACGAGCCGGAGAGGCCGATCGCGAGCAGTTTGCCGAACGGGTCGCGGGCCGCCAGGGCGGTGCGCACTCCGCGCTCGACGATCAGGCCGTAGACGAGGAGCACGGCCATCATCCCGGCGAGCCCGAGCTCCTCGCCGACCGTGGCGAGGATGAAGTCGGAGTTGGCGGCGAAGCCGATCAGGTCGGAGTTGCCCTGCCCGAGCCCGGTCCCGAGGGTGCCTCCGGAGCCGAAGGCCATCAGGGACTTCGCCATCTGCTCGCTCGCGTTCAGCTTGCCCCAGCCCGCGAACGGGTCGAGCCAGGCGGTGATGCGCTCCTGGACGTGCGGTTCGAACGTGGCGACGCTGACCGCGCCGACGGCCGACATCAGCAGGCCGAAGACGATCCAGCTGGTGCGCTCGGTCGCCACGTAGAGCATGACGACGAACATGCCGAAGAAGAGCAGCGAGGTGCCGAGGTCGGTCTCGAAGACGAGGATGAGGATCGACATCGCCCAGATGGCGAGGATCGGACCGAGGTCCCGTCCGCGAGGCAGGTACAGGCCCATGAACCGGCGGCTGGCCAGGGCCAGCGCGTCCCGCTTGACCATCAGGTAGCCCGAGAAGAACACGGTGATGATGATCTTGGCGAACTCGCCGGGCTGGAGCGTTCCGAAGCCCGGGATCTTGATCCAGATCTTGGCGCCGTTCACCGCGGGGAAGAACATCGGCAGGATCAGCAGGAACAGCGCCACGACCATGGAGATGTACGTGTAGCGCTGAAGGATGCGGTGGTCCTTCAGGATGGCCAGGACGGCGACCAGCGTGGCCACGCCGATGGCGGAGAACAGCAGCTGCTTCGAGGCGGCCGGGACGAAGGTGTCCAGTGCCTGGAAGCGCTCGGACTGGTCCAGGCGCCAGATCAGCGCCAGGCCCAGGCCGTTCAGCAGGGTGGCCAGGGGCAGCAGCAGCGGATCGGCGTACTTGGCGAACCGGCGCACCACGAGGTGCGCGACCCCGCCGAGCAGCGCGAGCCCCGCTCCGTAGCCGAGCATCCCCGAGGGCAGTTCGCCGTTGAGGGCGAGGCCCACGTTGGCGTAGGCGAACACCGAGATGGCGACGGCGAAGACGACGAGTGCCAGCTCGGTGTTGCGGCGGCTCGGTGCGTCGATCGCGCCGATGGTGGTCGTGTTGGTGACAACGCTCATGGTGCTGAAGGCCCCCTACGGCTTACTGCTTACCGCACTGCGGGACCAGCTTCTTCTCTTCCTCCGAGAGGCTGGGGCCGGGAGTGGGAGCGGTGGTCGGCTTGGTCCCCTTGGCGGAGGACGTGGCGGAAGTCCTGGTGGCGGGGGCCCCGGCGGTTCCGCCGGCCTCGCCCTCGCCCGTGCGGGCCCGGTTCTCGGCGTCGGCCGCGCGGCGCTGCGCGTCCTTCTTGCAGGCGGAGGCCTGGGCGGCGAGCTCGGCGACCTTCTCGCGGGCGTCGGTGATGTTGCCCTCGGCGATCGTCGCCTCGACCTGCTTGCGCTGGTACGGCGGCAGGTACTTGAGCTCGATCTCGGGGTGGTTCTTCTCGACCTGCGAGAGCGAGACCCAGGCGAGGTCCTGGCTGATGCCCTGGAACAGGGCGACGTTCTCGTCCTTGGCGCCGACGTAGTACTGCGTCTGCGTCCAGCGGTATCCGCCGTACAGACCGCCGCCGATCACGGCCAGGGCCAGCACGACGTAGACGGAACGCTTCAGCCATTTACGGCCGCCGCCCGGTTTGGTGAAGTCCTCGTCGGTGTAGGCGTCGTAGGAGCCGTCCGGCATGCCTCCGTAGCCGACGTCGCCGCTGCCGGGCGGGCCGAAGCCGCCGGCGGGCGGGGGCACGGGGCGGCCGAGGCCGGCCGCGCGGCCGGCGGGCGTCTGCATGGCCCCGCCGTCGCCGAGCTGTGCCTGGTTCTCCGCGACCGCGCCGACGACGACCGGGGTGTCGTTGAGCTGCCCGGCCAGGGTGTCGTTGTTGTCGACGTCCAGGACGTCGGCCACGATGCAGGTGATGTTGTCCGGGCCGCCGCCGCGCAGAGCGAGCTGGATCAGCTCCTGGATGGTCTCCTGCGGGCCCTGATAGCTGGCGAGGGTCTCTTCCATCGTCTGGTGCGAGACGACGCCGGAGAGGCCGTCGGAGCAGATCAGATAGCGGTCGCCGGCGCGGACCTCGCGGATGGAGAGGTCCGGTTCGACGTGGTCGCCGCTGCCCAGCGCCCGCATCAGCAGGGAGCGCTGCGGGTGGGTGGTGGCCTCTTCCTCGGTGATCCGGCCCTCGTCGACGAGGCGCTGCACCCAGGTGTGGTCCTGGGTGATCTGCGTCAGGACGTCGTCCCGCAGCAGGTAGGCCCGGGAGTCGCCGACGTGCACCAGGCCGAGGCGCTGACCGGTCCAGAGCAGGGCGGTGAGCGTGGTGCCCATGCCCTCCAGCTGGGGGTCCTCCTCGACCATGACGCGCAGCTGGTCGTTGGCCTGCTGCACGGCCGTGCCGAGCGAGGTCAGGAGGTCGGACCCCGGTACGTCGTCGTCGAGCGGGACGAGCGTGGAGATCACCTCGGAGCTGGCGACCTCACCGGCCGCCTGACCGCCCATGCCGTCGGCGATGGCGAGGAGCCGGGGGCCGGCGTAGCCGGAGTCCTCGTTGCCCTCCCGGATCATGCCCTTGTGCGACCCGGCGGCGAAGCGCAGCGACAGACTCATGCGCACCTGCCCCGTCGAGTCCGCCTCGGGGTACAGCCTGTCTCGAGCCACACTGCCCACCCTCCGGTCGGGAACCGGGCAGCGTCCGCCGTCGGGACCGCTGCGGCTCGCTCGCTCCGCTCGCTCATTGTCGTACTACTTCCGCAGCTCGATGACGGTCTTGCCGATACGGATCGGCGCGCCCAGCGGAACTGGTGTCGGGGTGGTGAGCCGGGTCCGTTCCAGATACGTGCCGTTGGTGGACCCGAGATCCTCGACGATCCACTGACCGTCACGGTCCGGGTAGATCCTGGCATGCCTGCTGGACGCGTAGTCGTCGTCCAGCACGATCGTCGAATCGTGGGCCCGGCCCAGGGTGATGGTCTGGCCCTGGAGCGCGACCGTCGTGCCCGTGAGCGTGCCTTCGGACACGACCAGCTTGGTGGGTGCCCCGCGGCGCTGCCGCCCGGGCTGCTGGCGCTGCTGGGGCGGCGCCGCTTGTTGTTGTTGTTGGCGGCCCTGCTGCGGGCGCGCGTCGGCGGCGGTGCGGCGTGAGCCGCGCTGCGTGACACGCGTTCCGAACAGGTCGCTGCGGATGACCTGAACGGCCACGATGACGAACAGCCACAGAACAGCCAGGAAACCTAGCCGCATGACCGTCAGGGTCAGCTCTGACATTGCCCCCGCTTCACCCTTCGGCTTGCCGGTAAACGATGGTGGTGCTGCCCACGACGATCCGCGAGCCGTCGCGGAGCGTAGCGCGGGTGGTGTGCTGCCCGTCTACCACGATGCCGTTGGTAGACCCGAGATCCTGGATCGTCGAGGGCGTTCCGGTCCGGATCTCACAGTGCCGGCGCGATACGCCGGGGTCGTCGATCCGCACGTCGGCGTCGGTGGATCGTCCCATCACCAACGTCGGGCGGGAGATCTGATGGCGGGTGCCGTTGATCTCGATCCAGCGCCGTGTCCGGGCGTCCGGCAGGGGGCCGGGCGCGGCCGGCTGGCGCCGGTCGTTCGAGGGGGCGGGGGGCCGTCCGGCGCCGGGCGGTGGAGCCGCGGGCATCGGCGGAGCGGAGCTCGGGGGGTAGCCGTAGCCGCCGGGAGCCTGCGGGGCGGCGGGCCGCCCGGCAGGGGCCGACGGCTCCTGCTGTGACGAACTCGACGCCAGCGTGCGGCTGCGGACCCGGTAGAGCCCGGTGTCGAGGTCGTCGGCCTTCTCCAGGTGGACCTTGATGGGCCCCATGAAGGTGTAGCGCTGCTGCTTGGCGTAGTCGCGCACCAGCCCGGAGAGCTCGTCGCCCAGCTGACCGGAGTACGGGCTGAGCCGCTCGTAGTCGGGTGTGCTGAGCTCGACGATGAAGTCGTTGGGGACGACGGTCCGCTCACGGTTCCAGATCGTCGCGTTGTTGTCGCACTCGCGCTGGAGGGCGCCGGCGATCTCGACGGGCTGCACCTCGGACTTGAAGACCTTGGCGAAGGTGCCGTTGACCAGCCCCTCGAGGCGCTGCTCGAAACGCTTCATGACCCCCATGGGGCACCTCCTCCGTTGTCATCGTCCCTGTACTGCTTACTGATCGTATCCACGCGTCGGGAAATCGGCTGGTTCCCCTTGTCTGGCCTGTGGATGAGTGTCACCCCTCACACGGATCGTAGAGGTGGCCTCCTCACAGTGTCCCGCACCCGGGACGCACTCTGGAGGAGTGGGGGCGATGGTTCGGGGTTCCCGCTTCCCCTCCGGGGGCCGGTGAAACAACGGATGTGATTCCACCCTGTTCAGCGTGCTAATCTTCCGGATGTCGCCAGGCGCTCGCACCACACGGTGAGAGAGTCTGAAAACACCACTCATGCGCGAGTGGCGGAACGGCAGACGCGCTGGCTTCAGGTGCCAGTGTCCTTAGGGACGTGGGGGTTCAAATCCCCCCTCGCGCACGACGGACATCGAAGTCGATGTCCTGGTAGCACCGACGAGAGGGTCGGCACCGTGATCACGGTGCCGACCCTCTCGCTTTCCCCCGATGGTTCTACGGCGATCGTGGGCGGGCCGCCTCCTGCTCGCGGATGAGGTGGCCGCCCCGACCGTCCGCCGGACCGTTCAGGTCCCGGCCGGGCGCCACCGGTGAGAGCGGGACGCAGCCGGAGGCGCGGGCGCTCCTCGGCAGCCCGAGGGGAATCCGCCGTGCGGACAGCCGGTTTCCCCCGCCTATTCTCAGTCGCTCGCGACGGCCGGGTTCGGTTCGCCGGGACCTCCGTCTCGAAGGGATCCGGAGCGGAGGTCCCGGAGTTGTTCCGGGGTCCGATGCCGGGTATCCGGGCGTTCCTCCCCCTCCGCGTTCCGGCCGGTCCGTGTTTTCGAGGGGCGGGTGGGGTACCAACAGGCGGGTGAGGAGGAGGTGCGGCGGGTGTCCGCGGGCCGTGATCCACCGGGTGCGGGCACGGTTTCCGGACAGACCGATGGCCCGTGCAACGGCACACTTGCATACGCTGGCCGCAGAGGTTGGATCGACGGCGACTCGGCGGTGAAGGGCTGAGCGCACAGAACGTCCCGGAGGCAGGAAATGGCGAAGCAGGCTCGCGCAGTCCAGACGTGGCGGTCGATCGTGGATGCCGCGGCGAGTGTCTTCGACGACTACGGCTACGAGCGTGCCGCCATCTCGGAGATTCTGCGCCGCGCCAAGGTCACCAAGGGGGCCTTGTACTTCCACTTCGCCTCCAAGGAGGCCATCGCCCAGGCGATCATGGACGAGCAGACGTCCACGGTGGAGTTCGAGCAGGAGGGCTCGCCGCTTCAGTCCCTGGTGGACGGGGGCCAGCAGTTCGCTTTCGCCCTGCGCCACAACTCGATGGCCCGGGCCGGTACCAGGCTCTCCATCGAGGGCGTCTTCCTCGGCGGGCCGCACCCCTGGGGCGACTGGATCGACGCGACGGCCCGGATGCTGGAGCTGGGCCAGGAGCGCGGCGAGGTGTTCCCGCAGATCGACCCGATGGTGTCAGCCAAAATCATCGTCGCTTCGTTCACCGGTATCCAGCTGGTCTCGGAGGCCGATTCCGGCCGGGCCGATCTCCGCGAGCAGGTGGCGGAGATGTGGCGGCACATCCTGCCGTCGATCGCCCACCCCGGGGTCATCGCCCACATCAAACCGGAGGGCCGGGTGGATCTGGCGGCCCAGGCGCGCGAGAAGGCCGAGCGTGAGGAGCAGGAGGCCAGGATCGCCGCGGAGGCCAAGGGGGCGGGCTCCGATCCCACGAGCGAGGGCGGCACCCGGTCGGGCGGGTCGGGGCTGCGGGGCGGGGGATCCGGCCGTGGTCCGCGCGCCGGGGTGACCGGCGACGAGGGCGACGAGGAGCCCGCAGGTGCCGGGGTGGCGGCCGGGGGGATCGTCGCCTGAGTCGCTCCGGGCATGCTGTGTTTCACGTGAAACGTCCGATTCTTCATGATCATCATACGACAGGGTCGCGGTGCTCCCGGAGCCTCCCCGGCGGGGTCGGAGTTCACCGGGCGGTCGCTCACCTTGAGTGAGCCGCCAAGTGCGGCCCGTACTCTGAGGACATGGCGGATCACGGCGAGCAGCCCTGTCGGCGGGTCGACCGGGGGATCAGCCGCGTCTTCACGTTGTTCGGCAAGCGCTGGACCGGCCAGATCGTCTCGGTGCTGCTCCAACGGCCGGTGCACTTCGCCGAATTGCGACGGGCGATTCCCGGCATCAGTGAGCGCATGCTCTCGGACCGGTTGACCGAACTCGGCGCGGCCGGCCTGGTGATCCGCGAGGCCGACGCGGGACCGCCCCTGCGCGTCGCGTACCGGCTCACCGAGGCGGGGGCCGCGATGGAGCCCGCGCTCAACGAACTGGGGCGGTGGGCCGACACGTACCTGACGCGGGACGACGCGGCCTCCGGGACCGGCTGCTGACCTCGCCGGGCCGCCTCCGGCCGCGCCACCGCCGCGTCCTCCGGATCGGCCCCGGCCCCGGCGTCCGGCCGACGGCCCGGCGGGCGGGAGGCATCCGGCGGTACCGTCGTGCTCGGTCGCTGGCGGACAGGGCCGCTGACCGGTGGGACGGCCGGTCAGCCGGAGGCGGTACGAGGGTGGGGGAGGCGACGCTCCATGGGCGGAACCGAGACGAACGGGCCTGAGCGGCGGGCTGCGGGACCGACGGGAGGCGCGGCGGCCGGGGCGACGGCGACCGTGAGTGCGGAACCACGCATTCCGGTCGTGCCCGGGTTCGCCCGGCGTGCTGCCGCGAGTTCACCGAAGGCGGCGGGCAAGGCACTCCGCAAACGGGTGCCGCGGTCCTCGCACGCCTCCTTGGTCCTGCCGCCGGGGCGGCCGGACGCCGTGCGGGCGGTCGAGGAGTCGAACCGGGGCCGGGTGCCTGGCCTGACGCCGATACGGGTGGGACGGATGGCGGCGACCCCGTTCGCCTTCCTGCGCGGTGCGGCCGGGCTGATGGCCCACGATCTGACGGGCACCCCGGTCACCGGGGTGGGCGCCCAGCTCTGCGGCGACGCGCACGCGGCCAACTTCGGCCTCTACGGCGATGCCCGGGGCAGCCTGGTCATCGACCTGAACGACTTCGACGAGACCGTCTTCGGGCCGTGGGAGTGGGACCTCAAGCGGCTCGCGACCTCCCTGGTGCTCGCGGGCCGGGCCGCCGGCGCCGACGAGGACACCTGCCGCCGGGGCGCGTACGACGCCGTCGGCGCCTACCGGCGCACGATGCGGCTGCTGGCCCGGCTGCCCGCACTCGACGCCTGGAACGCCATCGCGGACGAGGAGCTGGTCTCGCACACGGACGCGCGCGACCTGGTCGGCACCCTGGAGCGGGTCTCGGAGAAGGCCCGCAACAACACCAGCGCCCGCTTCGCCGCCCGCTCCACCGAGGAGTGCCCCGACGGCGGCCGGCGCTTCGTCGACGCCCGGCCCGTGCTGCGCCGGGTGCCGGACGCCGAGGCCGCGGTCGTGGCCGCCGGGCTCGGCGGCTACCTCTCCACCGTCTCCGAGGACCGGGTTCCGCTGCTGGCCCGGTACACGATCCACGACGTGGCGTTCCGGGTGGTCGGCACCGGCAGCGTGGGCACCCGGTCGTACGTGGTGCTGCTGCTCGACCACCGGGGAGAGCCGCTGGTCCTCCAGGTGAAGGAGGCGCGCCCCTCGGTGCTCGCCCCCTATCTGCCCGCGGTCGGTTTCGACGTACCGGAGGTGGCGCACGAGGGCCGCCGGGTGGTGCTCGGGCAGAAGCGGATGCAGGTCGTCAGCGACATCCTGCTCGGCTGGGCGGACGTCGACGGCCGGCAGTTCCAGGTCCGGCAGTTCCGGAACCGCAAGGGCAGTGTGGACCCCGCCGCGCTCGCCGCCGACCAGGTGGACGACTACGGGCGGATGACCGGGGCGCTGCTCGCGCGGGCGCACGCGCACAGCGCCGACCCCCGCCTGCTGGCGGGCTACTGCGGCAAGAACGACAAGCTCGACGAGGCGGTGGCCGCCTTCGCGGTGACGTACGCCGACCGTACGGAAGCGGACCACGCCGAGCTGGTGCGGGCGATCAAGGCGGGCAGACTGGCCGCCGAGTTCGGTATATGACGGCTCCCCGAGGCGCCCGAGCCGGTCCGCGGGGCGGTGGGGGATCTTCGGGAGGCGGTGGGGCCCTGCCCGGGACGGGCCTGGGTCGACAGGGCCCGGGCCGGGGCGGCGGGGCCCCACCGTGTGTCCTGGGCCGCCCGGCCGGGGCCATACGCTGGACGGGTGACCCACGAAGCCGCCGGGGTGCCGACCACCCGGAACGATGAAGACCGGCAGGACAACCACCGGCCGGACGCGCCCCGACCCGCACCCGGGGCGGGGGACGCCCCGGAGGCGCCGGACGCTTCCGGCGCCGCGGAGGCCGCCGCCGGGGAGCCCGGCGGCCCCGAGGACGCCGCGCAGCGCCCCGAGACGCGGCTGGCCAGGGCGGTGCAGGTCGCCGAGCAGGCGCTGATCGAGTTCGAGATCGCGGTGGAGACCTTCCGGGTGGAGGTCGAGAACTTCTCCCGGCTGCACCACCAGAAGCTCGGCCCGATGTACACCCGTCTCGACGAGCTGGACGCCCTGATCGCCGAGGCGCGGGCGGCCAGGACCGGGGATCCGGAGGACGAGCGCAAGGCGCGCGAGGCGCGGGCCGTCGTCATGCCGATGCCCGGGGTCGACGAGCTGTTCCACGACTGGATGGACACCGACGGGCTGTCCCCCGAGGCCGCCGCGATGCTCACCGAGCAGCCGGTCCGGCCGCCGAAGCGGGTCAGGCCGAGCGAGGAGGCCCGCAGGCTCTACCGGGACCTGGCCCGCAAGGCGCACCCGGACCTCGCCCAGGACGAGGTGGAGCGGCAGCGCAGGGACGAGTTCATCGCCCGGGTGAACGCCGCCTACGGGCGCGGTGACGTCGAGCTGCTCAAGGAGCTCGTGGCGGAGTGGGAGGCCGGACCGGTGCAGCCGCCGGCCCCCCTGAGCGAGAGCGAGGAGCTCTACGCCCGGCTGGAGTGGCTCAGCCGACGCAAGGAGCTGCTGACGGTGCTCGCCAAGGAGCTGGAGGACGGGGCGATCGGCTCGATGCTGCGGATGGCTCCGGACGACCCGGACCAGCTGCTGGAGGACATCGCGGAGCAACTGCTGGGCGAGGTGTCCCGGCGCGAGGCCGAGCTCGCGGAGATGGTGCAGTAGCGTTCCGGATTGACTCCGCCGCGTAGGCACGGGGACCCGCGCAGGAGGACCCCTGCAAGAGGCCCCGTGCCCGAGGCCCAAGACCGCACGAGAGAAGGCATGACCCATGAACTTCGCCCCGCTGCCCTCGGTGGACGCCGCGGCGGTTCCGTCGGACGGCTTCGTCCTGGACGTCCGTGAGAACGACGAGTGGGCGGCCGGTCACGTCGAGGGTGCGCTGCACATCCCGATGAGCGACTTCGTGGGCCGGCTCGGCGAGCTGACCGAGTCCGCCGAGGACGGCCGCCGCGTGCATGTGATGTGCCGGGTCGGCGGCCGGTCGGCCCAGGTCACGCAGTACCTGGTCCAGCAGGGCATCGACGCCGTGAACATCGACGGCGGCATGCAGGCCTGGGAGGGCGCCGGACGTCCCATGGTCACGGACAACGGGACGCCCGCCTTCGTCCTCTGACGGTCAGCCGAGCGGGTGGGCGGCCAGCAGGTCGCCCAGGGCCTCCTCATGGGCCGCCGCCGGGCCCAGGGAGAGCTCGATCTGTTTCGCCCAGGCGTGGAAGCGGTGCAACGGGTAGTCGGTGTCCGCGCCGAAGCCGCCGTGCAGGTGCTGTGCGGTCTGCACGACGCGGCGGACGCCGTCGGAGGCCCAGATCTTCGCCACGGCGACATCGCCCGCGGCGGGGAGCGGCCCCCCGGCGTCGGCCGAGATCCGCCAGGCGGCCTGCCAGAGCGTCGCCTCCATGGCCCGCAGATCGATGTACCGGTCAGCGGCCTGGACGGCCACCGCCTGGAACGTGGCGACCGGGAATCCGAACTGCTCGCGCCCGCCGGTGTACGCGGCGGTCATCGCGAGCACCCGTTCCCCCAGGCCGAGCGCGAGCGCGCAGGTTCCCGTGGTGAGCAGGGACCGCAGCCACTCCCAGCAGCCCGGGGCGTCGATCAGCTCGCGGTCCGTCACCCGCACCCCGTCGAGGCGGACCTCGGCCAGGCGCTCGCCGCTGGTGGACACCTGGTCCGCCAGGGTGAGACCGTCCCGGGTGCGGGGCACGAGGGCCAGGACCGGCCGGCCTCCCCCGTTGTGCGCGGGGACGGCGATCCAGTCGGCCGCTCGGGCCCAGGGAACCGCGGACTGCACGCCGTCGAGCACCCAGCCGGAGCCCCCCGCCGACGCCCCGCCGCTCTCCCCGCTCCCGGCGATCTCCCCGTACCGCCGTGCGGTGACGGCGAGTTCGGCGGGATCGTGACCGGTGCGCCCGTTGGCGCCGACGGTCAGGATCCGTTCACCCCGGCCGACCGGGGGCAGCAGCTCCGCGGCGAGGGCGCTCCCGGCGTACCGCTGGACGGCCATGGCCACCGCACAGCTCTCCAGCAGCGGGACCCTGGCCAGCACCTTCGCCGACTCCCGCAGGACCAGGCAGAGCGCGATCGGATCGAGGCCCGCGCCCCCGTGGTCCGGCGACAGGGTGAGCCCGAGCAGGTCCGTGCGCGCCAGCTCGTTCCACAGCTGCCGGTCGATGTCCTCCGCCACGGCACCCGGGGTCAGGGCGGGACTGGGAACGCCGTCGGGTGCGACGTCCGCGAAGACCGCCCTGGCCGCCTCGGCGGCCGCCTGCTGTTCCTCGGTGAAGGTGAAGTCCACTGTCCCGGCCTCCCGCTAACCGTTCAGGATCTGACGGATCGTCAAGATAGAACAGGTTCTAGGGGAAGGGAACAGCGCGGAGGGGGGAAGGGGCAAGCGCACAGGACCTGGCGCACGGGCGCGGGAGCGCGTCCTCAGCGGTCGAAGTCCAGCTCCACCTCCGGGGTGAGCGGATGCGACTGGCAGGCCAGCACGAAGCCCGCCTCCGTCTCCTCCGGTTCCAGCGCGAAGTTGCGGTCCATCCGGACCTCGCCCGAGACGAGGAACGCCCGGCAGGTCCCGCACACGCCTCCCTTGCAGGCGTACGGAGCGTCCGAGCGGCTTCGCAGCACCGTCTCCAGCAGGGATTCGGCGTCCTGCACGGGCCAGCTGCCCGAACGGCCGTGGAGGGTGGCCGTCAGCACGGCGTCGGACGGGGCGGCGACCTTGACCACCGTCACATCGGTGGGGCCCTCGTCGACGTGGAAGATCTCCTGGTGGACCCGGGAGCGGTCGACGCCGAGGGCCTTCAGGGCCTTCTCCGTGCCCCGTACGAGACCGAGCGGCCCGCACAGGAACCAGCCGTCCACCTCCGCCACCGGAAGCACGGCGGGAAGCAGGCCGGTGAGCCGTTCGGTGTCCAGCCGCCCGGAGGGGAGCCCGGCCGACTGCTCCTCCCGGGAGAGGGCGGTGACCAGCTGGAAGCGGGCCGGGTAGCGGTCCTTGAGGTCGGCCACCTCGTCGAGGAACATCGTCGAGGCCGCCGTGCGGTCGCTGCGGATCAGGCAGAACCGGGCCGTGGGCTCCCGGTCGAGCAGGGTGGCCGCCATGGACAGCACCGGGGTGATCCCGCTGCCGCCGACCACCGCCGCGAACAGACCGGGGCGCGGCTTCAGGGTGAAGCGGCCCATCGGCGGCATGGCCTCCACCCGGTCCCCGACGGCCAGCTCCTTCAGGGCGTACGTGGAGAACGCCCCGCCCTCGACCATGCGGATGCCCACCCGCAGCACCGGTTCGCCGGGTTGCTCGGTGGCCGGTGCGCAGATCGAGTAGGACCGGCGGATCTCCTGGCCGTCCACGGTGTAGCGCACGTTCAGATGCTGGCCGGGGGTGTGGCGGAAGGTCTCGCGCAGCTCGGCCGGAACGGCGAGCGTCACGGCCACCGCGTCGTCCGTGATCCGTTCGATCGCGCTGACCCGGAGCGGATGGAACATCTACAACTCCTTGAAGTGGTCGAACGGTTCGCGGCAGGCGACGCAGCGGCGCAGGGCCTTGCACGCCGTGGAGGAGAACCGGCTGAGCAGCTCCGTGTCCGTGGAGCCGCAGTGCGGGCAGCGCACCGAGAGCGTCAGCGGCACGGGGCCGCCGTCCGCGCTGTGGGCGCGCGGCGGTGCTATGCCGAACTCGGCGAGCTTGCGGCGTCCCTCGGCGCTGATGTCGTCCGTCGACCAGGCGGGTGCCAGGACCGTGACCACGGAGACCTCCGGGACGCCGTGGTCGTGCAGCACCCGCTCGATGTCGGCGGACATCGCCTCGATCGCCGGGCAGCCGGTGTAGGTCGGGGTGAGCCGCACGGTCACCCGGCCCGGGCCCTCC
>NZ_UAVD01000038.1 GCF_900460065.1 Streptomyces griseus
TCTCGATCTGACCAAGCCCGCGCCGGAGCGCTCCGAGGGCCTGCCCGCCCGCGCCGAGCAGCTTCAGCTGTCCGGGGACATCACGTACTCCCTGCCCTCGCTGGACCTGCTGGAGCGCGGCGGACCGGGCAAGACCCGCAGCGCCGCCAACGACGCGGTCGTCGCCTCGCTGACCAACGTCTTCACCGAGTTCAAGGTCGACGCCGCGGTCACCGGCTTCACCCGGGGCCCGACGGTCACCCGTTACGAGATCGAGCTCGGCCCCGCCGTGAAGGTCGAGAAGATCACGGCCCTGGCCAAGAACATCGCCTACGCCGTGGCCAGCCCGGACGTCCGGATCATCTCCCCGATCCCGGGCAAGTCCGCCGTCGGCATCGAGATCCCCAACTCCGACCGCGAGATGGTCAACCTCGGCGACGTGCTGCGCCTCGCGGACGCGGCCGAGGACGACCACCCGATGCTCGTGGCGCTCGGCAAGAACGTCGAGGGCGGCTACGAGATGGCCAACCTCGCCAAGATGCCGCACGTCCTGGTCGCCGGCGCCACCGGCTCCGGCAAGTCCTCCTGCATCAACTGCCTGATCACCTCGATCATGGTGCGGGCCACCCCGGACGACGTGCGGATGGTGCTCGTCGACCCCAAGCGCGTCGAGCTCACCGCGTACGAGGGCATCCCCCACCTCATCACCCCGATCATCACCAACCCCAAGAAGGCCGCCGAGGCACTCCAGTGGGTCGTGCGGGAGATGGACCTGCGCTACGACGACCTCGCCAACTTCGGCTACCGGCACATCGACGACTTCAACCACGCGGTGCGCAACGGCAAGTGCAAGGCGCCCGAGGGCAGCGAGCGGGAGCTGTCCCCGTACCCGTATCTGCTGGTGATCGTCGACGAGCTGGCCGACCTGATGATGGTGGCCCCGCGCGACGTCGAGGACTCGATCGTCCGCATCACCCAGCTGGCCCGCGCGGCCGGCATCCACCTGGTGCTCGCCACCCAGCGGCCCTCGGTCGACGTGGTGACCGGTCTGATCAAGGCCAACGTGCCCTCCCGGCTCGCCTTCGCCACCTCCTCCCTCGCCGACAGCCGCGTCATCCTCGACCAGCCCGGCGCCGAGAAGCTCATCGGCAAGGGCGACGGGCTGTTCCTCCCGATGGGCGCCAACAAGCCGACCCGTATGCAGGGAGCGTTCGTCACCGAGGACGAGGTCGCCGCCGTCGTCCAGCACTGCAAGGACCAGATGGCCCCGGTCTTCCGGGACGACGTCGTGGTGGGAACGAAACAGAAGAAGGAGATCGACGAGGACATCGGCGACGACCTCGACCTGCTCTGCCAGGCCGCCGAACTGGTCGTCTCCACCCAGTTCGGATCGACCTCGATGCTCCAGCGCAAGCTCCGGGTCGGCTTCGCGAAGGCGGGCCGTCTGATGGACCTGATGGAATCCCGCAACATCGTCGGACCCAGCGAGGGCTCCAAGGCCCGCGACGTCATGGTGAAACCCGACGAGCTCGACGGAGTGTTGGCCGTCATCCGCGGGGAATCCGCTCCGTAAAGGTTCTGTGGGCAACCGTTTCGTTCGGTCGTACGTCCAGTTGAAGGGAGGGACGGAACCGTGCTCCTCCCCGCAGCTCGCTCCGTCGTCACCCCGCCCGTACCCCCACCCCGTTCGGCCCACTACAGGTTGACCAGTCCTCGATCGGGGCTGTGCTCCGCCCCCGCTCCGCCCCGGAGTCGGCGGCGGGGCCGTCCGGCGAACCCGATGGCGTACAAAGTCGTCCCTCCCGGTTGCCCCTCCCTTTCGTACCCCCCCTAGACTGAACATCCAGCAGGTGGCTCACGCTCGAAAGGCGCCCCCGTGTCCATCGGCAACTCCCCCGAAGACGACCGGCCTTCGATCGGTCGTGCCCTTCAGCAGGCTCGTATCGCCGCAGGTCTGACGGTCGAGGAAGTCAGCAGCTCCACCCGGGTGCGCATCCCCATCGTGCACGCGATCGAGCAGGACGACTTCTCCCGCTGCGGCGGCGACGTCTACGCCCGCGGCCACATCCGCACGCTCGCCCGTGCCGTCGGCCTCGATCCGGAACCGTTGGTCGAGGAGTACGACGCCGACCACGGCGGCCGTCCCGCACCGACCCCCGCGGCTCCGCTGTTCGAGGCGGAACGCATCCGCTCCGAACCCCGACGGCCCAACTGGACCGCCGCCATGGTCGCCGCCATCGTCGCCGTGATCGGGTTTGTCGGCTTCACGCTGTTCAGCGGCGAGGACGAACCCTCCAACACTGCGCAGATCGCGGAGGGCTCCCAGCCCGACAAGACCGCGGCCAAGCCCACCGCCACCAAGCCCGCCGATCCCAAGCCCGTGCCCTCCGAGAGCGCCATCGCCGCCGCCCCCCGGGACAAGGTGACGGTCAAGCTCAGCGCGGACCGGGGCAAGAGCTGGATCTCGGCCAAGGACCACAACGGGCGGCAGCTTTTCGACGGGCTGCTCCTCCAGGGCGAGTCCAAGACCTTCCAGGACAAGGAGCGCATCGACCTCGTCCTCGGCGACGCCGGGGCGATCGACCTCTTCGTCAACGGCAAGCAGGTCGAGGACCGCTTCGGTCCGGGCCAGGTCGAACGGCTTTCCTACACCAAGGGCGATCCCGAGGCCGGCTGATCCGCCGCCCCCGGCTCCCTCGCACGTCCCGACGGGCGTCCGGCCTCGTGCCGGACGCCCGTCGGCGTTCCCCGGCCCCGACTCTGTCACTCCCCGTAGCGGGGGAGGGGCGGCGGCAGGGGCAGGCAACCCTGCACGGCAGGGGGCCCGCCGGAACGAAGTAGTCTTGAGTCCATGCCCGAACGCCGTACCGTCGCCCTTGTCACTCTTGGCTGCGCCCGTAACGAGGTGGACTCGGAGGAGCTTGCAGGCCGCTTGGCAGCGGACGGCTGGGACCTCGTCGAGGATGCCTCCGACGCGGATGTCGCAGTCGTCAACACCTGTGGGTTCGTCGAAGCCGCCAAGAAGGACTCCGTCGACGCCCTGCTCGAAGCCAACGATCTGAAGGACCACGGCCGCACCCAGGCCGTCGTCGCCGTCGGCTGCATGGCCGAGCGCTA
The DNA here is from genome assembly GCF_900460065.1 of Streptomyces griseus. Taxonomy (GTDB): domain Bacteria; phylum Actinomycetota; class Actinomycetes; order Streptomycetales; family Streptomycetaceae; genus Streptomyces; species Streptomyces griseus. The sequence goes on from NZ_UAVD01000038.1 coordinate 3,097, forward strand.
CGGCAAGGACCTCGCCGAGGCCCTGCCGGAGGCGGACGGCGTCCTCGGATTCGACGACTACGCCGACATCTCCGACCGGCTCCAGACCATCCTCAACGGCGGCATCCACGCCTCGCACACCCCGCGCGACCGCCGCAAGCTGCTGCCGATCAGCCCCGCCGAGCGGCAGGACACCGCCGTGGCGCTGCCCGGCCACGCCCAGGAGGCGCCCGCCCCCGCACCCGAGGACCTCCCCGAGGGCGTCGCCCCGGTCTCCGGGCCTCGGGCACCGCTGCGCCGCCGGCTCGGCACCAGCCCCGTCGCCTCGGTGAAGCTCGCCTCCGGCTGCGACCGCCGCTGCTCCTTCTGCGCCATCCCCTCCTTCCGCGGCTCGTTCATCTCGCGGCGTCCCTCGGACGTGCTCCAGGAGACCCGCTGGCTGGCCGAGCAGGGCGTCAAGGAGGTCATGCTCGTCTCCGAGAACAACACCTCCTACGGCAAGGACCTCGGCGACATCCGCCTCCTGGAGACCCTGCTGCCCGAGCTGGCCGACGTGGACGGCATCGAGCGGATCCGGGTCAGCTACCTCCAGCCCGCCGAGATGCGCCCGGGCCTCATCGACGTCCTCACCTCGACGCCGAAGGTCGCCCCGTACTTCGACCTCTCCTTCCAGCACTCCGCCCCCGGCGTGCTGCGCGCGATGCGCCGCTTCGGCGACACCGACCGCTTCCTGGAGCTCCTGGACACCATCCGGAGCAAGGCCCCCCAGGCCGGCGCCCGCTCCAACTTCATCGTCGGCTTCCCCGGCGAGACCGAGGCGGACCTCGCCGAGCTGGAACGCTTCCTCACCGGCGCCCGCCTCGACGCGATCGGTGTCTTCGGCTACTCGGACGAGGAGGGCACCGAAGCGGTCGGCTACGAGAACAAGCTCGACGCCGACACCATCGCGGAGCGCCTCGCCCACATCTCCCAGCTGGCCGAGGAGCTGACCTCGCAGCGGGCCGAGGAGCGCGTCGGTGAGACCCTCCAGGTGCTGGTGGAGTCCGTGGAGTCGGAGGAGGACGGCGAGGTCGCGATCGGGCGCGCGGCGCACCAGGCCCCCGAAACGGATGGCCAGGTGGTCTTCACCACACGCGAGGGGCTCGTGCCGGGCCTTATGGTCGAGGCAAAGGCAGTGGGCACCGAGGGCGTCGACCTGGTGGCCGAACACCATGAGCTTGCGGAGGTAGCCAGATGACCGGAGTCCCGGCATCCGCGGCAGGCGGCTCCGGCGCGAAGCCGGTCCGCGGCGGCAAGCTGGGCACTGCGGCCGTCAACCAGGCCAGCCTGTGGAACATCGCCAACATCCTGACCATGGTGCGGCTGCTGCTCGTGCCCGGGTTCGTCCTGCTGCTGTTCCACGACGGCGGGTACGACCCGGTCTGGCGCGCGTTCGCCTGGGCGGCCTTCGCCGTCGCGATGATCACCGACCTGTTCGACGGTCATCTGGCACGGGCGTACAACCTGGTCACGGACTTCGGGAAGATCGCCGACCCGATCGCCGACAAGGCGATCATGGGCGCCGCGCTGGTCTCCCTCTCCGTCCTGGGCGATCTGCCGTGGTGGATCACCGGGGTGATCCTCGCCCGTGAGCTGGGCATCACGCTGATGCGGTTCTGGGTCATCCGGCACGCGGTGATCCCGGCCAGCAGAGGCGGCAAGCTGAAGACGCTGGCGCAGGGGACGGCGGCCGGGATGTACGTCCTGGTGCTCACCGGGCCCCTGGCGACCTTGCGCTTCTGGGTCATGATGGTCGCCGTCGTGCTGACGGTCGTCACCGGACTCGACTACGTACGTCAGGCCGTCGTCCTGCGTCGCCGGGGTATCGCGGCCGAGCGCACCGCGGCGGCCGAGCGCACCGCGGAAGCCCTCCGGGGCACCGCGGGCACCGCGGCGGACGCCGGTCCGGCCGCCGAGGCCGTGGCCGGTGCGAAGGACCTGCGCGCCGCCGAGGCCCGTGACGCCGCGGAGGCCGAGCGGTGACAGCCGCTGCCCGGGTGCTCCGGCTGCTCGGAGCGCGGGGCGAGACGCTCGCCGTCGCCGAATCGCTGACGGGCGGCCTGGTCGCCGCCGACCTGACCTCCGTACCCGGCGCCTCCCGGTCCTTCCGCGGGTCGGTGACCGCGTACGCAACCCCCCTCAAGCGGGACGTCCTGGGCGTCGACGGGCGGCTGCTGGCGGAACGCGGAGCCGTGGACCCCGAGGTCGCGCTGCAGATGGCGGCCGGTGTGCGCCGGGTCCTCGGCGCGGACTGGGGCGTCTCCACGACGGGGGTCGCGGGACCGGAACCACAGGACGGGCAGCCGGTCGGCACGGTCTACGTCGCCGTGGCCGGACCCTTGGGCATCGAGAAAGTGACGGCTCTGCGGTTGAATGGGGAGAGGGCGGATATCCGTGGTGAGAGCGTGCGAGGCGCCCTCGAACTGCTTGCGGGCGAACTCGGTGGGAACGCGCGGGCACAGGATACGGAACAGAACGGGGGGAATTGATGTTTGCAGCCCTGAGTGAACACGACATCGCTCCCCGCACAGCCGCAGCGCAAGGCGGTACGGTAGGGCGAGAAGGATGCGGCTACGCGGTCCGAGGAGGGAGCCACCGATGATTCTGCTCCGTCGCCTGCTGGGTGACGTGCTGCGTCGGCAGCGCCAGCGCCAAGGCCGTACTCTGCGCGAAGTCTCCTCGTCCGCCCGGGTCTCGCTCGGTTATCTCTCCGAGGTGGAGCGGGGGCAGAAGGAGGCATCCTCCGAGCTGCTCTCCGCGATTTGCGACGCGCTTGACGTACGGATGTCCGAGCTCATGCGTGAAGTGAGCGACGAGCTCTCGCTCGCTGAGCTGGCCGAGTCGGCAGCTGCCAGTGATCCGGTCCCAGTACCGGTTCGTCCCATGCTCAATTCCGTCTCCGTCTCGTCGGTCGCAGGTGTGCCGTCGGGCCGGGTGACCATCAAGGCGCCCGCGGAAGCGGTGGACGTCGTCGCCGCCTGATCCACGCGGCGCAGTTTTGCCCGACCGGAGTCCCGGTCGGCCCCACCGGGGCCGGCCGGGACTTTCGCGTTGTGGCGGCCCTGTGGCGGCCGGTGCCCCGTGTGATGGGTGATCTGCGTTTTTGTGTGACTCGTACAGGTGTGAGCTCTCCACGGGCGGGCAGACGGAGGACAAGGCCCGCATGACCGTTTTGCTTCATATGTGCCATCGTGGGTGATGCACCGAAACGGTCAGAGAAACGGCTGACGGATGGGAGTAGCGCACATGTCTGTGGTCAAGAGCACGTTGTCCGAGAGCGACCTCAAGGTCGTGGGAGCGGCGCTGCAGGGCGCTCTGGTCGACCTCGTCGACCTCTCCCTGGTGGCCAAGCAGGTCCATTGGAACGTGGTCGGTCCACGGTTCCGCTCCGTGCACCTCCAGCTCGACGACGTCGTCGTCACGGCCCGGCAGCACTCCGACACGGTCGCCGAGCGCGCCTCGGCCGTCGGGGTCAATCCGGACGGGCGCTCCGGCACGGTGGCCAAGGAGACGGCCATCGCGTCCGTGCCCGAGGGCTGGATCAAGGACACCGACGCCGTGCGGATCCTGGTGGACGCGCTGGGCGTGGTCATCGGCCGCATGCGCGAGCGCATCGAGGCGACCGACGAGCCGGATCCGGTCACCCAGGACCTGCTGATCGCGCTGACGGCGGAGCTCGAGAAGCACGCCTGGATGTTCCAGGCGGAGAGTGCCTGAACCGGAGCCCCGACCGACGACCGCGCATACGTCCCCGAGGAGAAGGAGCGACATCATGAGCGACGGAGCCATGGACAAGCTGAAGGGCAAGGGCAAGGAGGCCGTCGGCAAGCTGACCGGCGACCGCCGCAAGGAGGCCGAGGGGAAGACCGACCAGGCCAAGGGCGGTGCCAAGGACGCGGCAGGCGGAATCGGCGACCGCGCCAAGGGCGTGACGGACTCCCTCCGCCGGGACGACGACAAGTAGTCCTTTCTCCGCCGGGGCAGCGGCACGTCGTCGCCCCGACTCAGGACGACGAGACCGAGTCCTGAGCCCGCGGAACCTCTGCATCAGGGTTCGAGTGCCCCCGCCGTACCGGCGGGGGCACTCCTGTGCGGGGTGAACCCTCGGCCGGGCGTTCTGGATGCACCGCCGCCGCTGCCAGGGGAAACTGCCGGAAAGGACGTCGGCCGCGGGAGGCAGCGATGATACGGCGATGGGTGCCGGCGCTGGTTCTCGGCGGGCTGTGGTGGTGGGCGGTGCTCCGGCTGGTGCTGCGTCCGGAACAGGCGGGGCTGGTGGAGGGGGCGGTGGCGGCGGGGGGCTGGGGGCTGAGCCTGCTGCCCGTCCATGTCGCGTCGGTCGTGCCGGCGAGTCGGGTGGGGCCTTCGGGGCGGTGGGGGTGGTCGGTTCCGCGCGGGCCGTCGGGCCCGTCGGCGCGGTGGTCTACCAGGGCATGGCGACGCCGCCGTTCGGCCGGAGGATCTGACCGGTCATGAAGGCCGAGGCGTCCGATGCCAGGTGCAGCACGGTGTGGGCGACGTCCTCCGGTTCGCCGACCCGGCCCAGCGGGGAGATCCGGGCCATCGCCGTCTCGACCCGGTGCTGACCCGAGGCGTCGTGCCGGTCGGTCATCGGCGTACGGATCCAGCCGGGTGCGACGGCGTTCACCCGTATGGCCTGAGGCCCCAGCTCCGTGGCGAGCGTCCTGGTGAGCTGCACCACGGCGGCCTTCGCCACGCTGTAGCAGAGCAGGCCGGCGCTCGCGGAGTCCACCGCGCCGGACGCCATCGTGATCAGTGAGCCGGGTGCGGAGCGGGCGGTCAGGGAGCGGGCCACTTCCTGGCAGGCGTACAGCACCCCCTTGAAATTGGCCGCCAGCACGCGGTCCAGGTCCTCGTCCGCCGTCTCCAGCACGCTGCTGGTGTGCATGATCCCGGCCGCGGCGACCAGGACGTCGAGGGGTCCGGCCGCGCCAACGGCCGCACGGACCTGGCCGCGATCGGTGACATCGAGAGGGTGGCTCCGGGAGCTGCCGCCCGCGTCGGCGATCAGGTCGTACGTCCGGCGCAGCCCGGTCTCGTCACGGTCCGCGCAGTGCACCGTCGCCCCGGCCTCCGCGAGGAGCAGGGCGCTGGCCCGTCCGATGCCGCTCGCCGCGCCCGTGACGAACGCGGCGCGGCCCGTGAGGTCGTACGCGGAGAGGGGCATGACGGGACCGTACGACCGGACCTGACGGTCCGTCAACTAGGGGGTCGGGCCTGATTGGCAGCCGGGACACCAGTAGGTGGGGCGGTCGTCCTGGTCGGTGAGCCGGATCGGGGTTCCGCAGCGCAGACAGGGGCGACGGGCCCGCCCGTAGACGTACAGCCGCTCCTGTACGCGAACGGGCGGCCGGGCCGGGCGGGGCGCCGCCCGGCTGCGTGGGCGCTCAGCTCCGGATCCGGCTCCGGCATGTGCCTCGGCTCCGGCTTTGGCTTCGGCTTCCGGTCTGGGTGGCGGCGGGCGCGGGGTGCGGAGTTCGGAGGTGATCGTCGTGGTCCGGGTGGGGCGGTCGCGGTTGGCGTACAGCAGGCGCTCGGCCAGCGTGACGAGCCGGAGGAGCGCGCCGTCGGGGAGGGCGCCCACGGGGAGCCACGGTGTGACGCGGGCCAGGAAGCACAGCTCGCACTTGTAGACATTGCCGATGCCCGCCAGATTGCGCTGGTCCAGGAGCGCCTCGCCGAGGGGGCGCTCCGGCGCGGTGAGCAGCCGGTCCAGGGCCCGGCCGGGATCCCAGTCCGGCCCCAGCAGATCGGGGCCCAGATGGCCCACGGCCCGGTCCTCCTCGCTGGTGCGCAGCAGTTCCAGCACCGGGAGCCGGTAGCCGACCGCGGTGTGCTCCGCGTTGGCGAGGATCGCTCGGATCTGGTGTCCCGGGCCGCCCCGCCAGCGTTCGTGCGGGCCGTACACCCGCCAGGCGCCGTCCATCCTGAGGTGGCTGTGCAGGGTCAGGCCGCCCTCGAAGCGGGTCAGCAGGTGCTTGCCGCGGGCGGTGACGTCCAGGACGGTCCGGCCGGAGAGATCGGCGGTGGCGAAGCGGGGGACGCGCAGGTCCGACCGGGTCAGCACCTGCCCGGCCAGCGCCTCGTGGAGCCGGGCGGCGGTCTGGAGGACGGTGTCTCCTTCGGGCATGCCTCCATGATGGGCCGGGCCGGGGCTTTCGCGCGACGGCCCGGCCGGTCGGCCGTCGGGTCGTGCGGTGTCCGGCCGGGGGCAGGGCGAGGGTTCCGGCCGAGGCGCCGTTCGTCGGCGGGGCGGGTGCGGTCGGCGGACGGGCCGTCCGCCGAGGTGTCGGGGACCGGGACGGGCCGGGGTGGCGCCGCGGATCATCGCCGGCCCGGGTCAGGCGCGCAGGCGCAGGCCCTTCGGAGTGGCGAGGAATCCGGCGGACTCCAGAGTCCGGCCCAGCGGCGAGGTGAGGGAGGAGACGCCGTTCGTCCGCTCGACCGTCACCGTGCCGAGGGCGCCGGCGCGGGCCGAGGCGGCCAGGGCTTCGGCCGCCGCCCGCAGGGCCGGGGCCTCGGGGTCGGACGGCCAGGCCAGGAGGGTCTTCCCGCCCCGCTCCATGTAGAGCGTCAGCTCGCCGTCGACGAGGACCACCAGCGCCCCCGCCTTGCGGCCGGGCTTGTGTCCGGCGCCGTCCGGGGACTCGGGCCACGGCAGGGCGGCGCCGTACGCGTTGGCCGGGTCGGCCGCGGCGAGCACCAGAGCCCGGGGAGCGGAGTCCGGGTCCCGGCGGTCGCGGTCGGTGGAGGCCGCCCGCAGGCGGTCCACCGCCCCGTCCATCGCGAACTGGGCGGCCCCCAGCCCCTCGACCACATAGCCGCGCCGCGCCTGCCCGTTGTCCTCGAAGGCGGCCAGGACGCGGTACGTCGCGGAGAAGCCGCCCTCCACCCCTTCGGCCTGCACGGCGCCCCGGGTCACCACGCCGTGCCGGTCGAGGAGGGTCCGTGCCAGGGCGTGGGCGCGGTGTGTCGGCTCCGGTTCGGCCGGGGGCAGCAGGGACCAACGACCGGACACGGTCGGCTGGCCGGTGCGGGACGCGGTGCGGGCGGCGGCGGTGAGCGAGCCGTAGCGCCCGCGCGGGACACTGCGCCGGGAGCGGTGGGCCGTGGAGCCCGCCGTCCGCCCCGAGCCCAGGAGCGAACGCAGCGGGGCCAGGGTGTCGTTGGTGAGCCGCCCGGACCAGGCCAGGTCCCACAGGGCGTCGGCCAGCTGCTGGTCCGTGCAGTCCGGGTGGGTGGTGGCCCGGACCTGGTCGGCGATCTGCCGGAAGAAGAGGCCGTACCCGCCGGAGAGGGTGGTGAGCGCGGACTCGTGGAGCGCCGACAGCTCCAGCGGGTGCGGGGGAGGCAGCAGGAGCGGCGCGCTGTCGGCGAGGTAGAGGGAGACCCAGCCGTCCTTGCCGGGCAGCGCCCCCGCGCCCGCCCAGACGACCTCCCCGGTGGTCGTCAGCTCGTCGAGCATCGCCGGGGCGTAGCCCATGACCCGGCTCGGCAGGATCAGCTTCTCCAGCGCCGACGCGGGAACGGGCGCGCCCTGGAGCTGCTCGACGGCGCGGGCCAGCCCGTCGATGCCCCGCAGGCGGTTGGAGCCGAAGTGCTGCCACTGGGGGAGGAAGGAGGCCAGCGCGGCGGGCGGGACCGGCTCCAGCTCCTGGCGGAGCGCGGCCAGCGAACGGCGGCGGAGCCGGCGCAGCACCGTCGCGTCGCACCATTCCTGGCCGATGCCCGCCGGGTGGAACTCGCCCTGGACGGTCCGGCCGGAGGCCGACAGCCGTTGCAGAGCCCCGTCGGTGACGGCGGTGCCCAGCCCGAAGCGCTCGGCGGCCCGGGCGGCGGTGAACGGGCCGTGGGTCCGTGCGTACCGGGCGAGGAGGTCGCTGAGCGGGTCCTTCACCGGCTCGGTGAACGCCTCGGGAACGCCGACCGGGAGCGCGGTGCCCAGGGCGTCGCGGAGCCGGCCGGCGTCCTCGATCGCCGCCCAGTGGTCGGCGCCGGCGATCCGGACCTGGATCGCCCGGCGGGCCGACGCCAGCTCCGGCGCCCAGGACGGCTCGGCGCCCCGTTCGGCGAGCTCGGCGTCGGTCAGCGGGCCGAGCACCCGCAGCAGGTCGGCGACCCCCTCGACGTCCTTGATCCGGCGGTCCTCGGTGAGCCACTGCAGCTCCCGCTCCAGCTCGGTGAGGACCTCGGGGTCGAGCAGTTCGCGCAGCTCCGCCCGGCCTAGCAGCTCGGCGAGGAGGTGGGAGTCCAGGGAGAGGGCGGCGGCGCGCCGCTCGGCGAGCGGGGAGTCGCCCTCGTACAGGAACTGGGCCACGTAGCCGAAGAGGAGCGAGCGGGCGAACGGCGAGGGCTCCTGGGTGGTGACCTCGACCAGCCGGACCCGGCGCGCCTCCAGGTCGCCCATCAGTTCCGTGAGCCCGGGGACGTCGAACACGTCCTGGAGGCATTCGCGGACCGCCTCCAGGACGATCGGGAACGAGCCGAACTCCGAGGCGACCTGGAGCAGCTGGGAGGCCCGCTGGCGCTGCTGCCAGAGCGGGGTGCGCTTGCCGGGGGAGCGCCGGGGCAGCAGCAGGGCGCGCGCGGCGCACTCCCGGAACCGGGCGGCGAACAGGGCCGATCCGCCCACCTGGTCGGTGACGATCTGCTGGACCTCGCCCTGGTCGAAGACGACGTCGGCCGCCGCCACCGGGGGCTGGTCGCTGTCGTACGCCAGGGCCGCCGGCGCAGGTCCGCCGTTCCCGGTCTCCGAGGTCCCGGAGGCCCCCGGGGCGTCGAGGTCGAACAGATCCAGGCCCATCATGTCCGCGTCGGGCAGCCGCAGCACGATCCCGTCATCGGCGTGCATGACCTGGGCGTCCATCCCGTAACGCTCACCGAGGCGGGCGGAGAGCGCGAGCGCCCAGGGGGCGTGCACCTGGGCGCCGAAGGGGGAGTGCACGACGACTCGCCAGTCGCCCAGCTCGTCCCGGAACCGCTCGACCAGGATCGTCCGGTCGTCCGGCACATGGCCGCAGGCCCGGCGCTGTTCGTCCAGATAGGCCAGGACGTTGTCCGCCGCCCAGGCGTCGAGTCCGGCGGCGAGCAGCCGCAGCCGGGCGTCCTCCTCGGACAGGCCGCCGATCTCCCGGAGGAAGGCTCCCAGGGCGCGCCCCAGCTCCAGGGGACGGCCCAGCTGGTCGCCCTTCCAGAACGGCAGCCGCCCCGGGACGCCCGGGGCGGGCGAGACGAGGACCCGGTCCCGGGTGATGTCCTCGATCCGCCAGGACGTGGTGCCCAGGGTGAAGACGTCCCCGACGCGGGACTCGTACACCATCTCCTCGTCCAGCTCGCCGACCCGGCCACCGCCCTTCTTCGGGTCCGCCCCGGCCAGGAAGACCCCGAAGAGACCCCGGTCCGGGATGGTGCCGCCCGAGGTGACGGCGAGCCGCTGCGCCCCGGGGCGGCCCGTGACCGTGCCCCCGACGCGGTCCCACACGACCCGGGGGCGCAGCTCCGCGAAGGCGTCCGAGGGATAGCGCCCGGCGAGCATGTCGAGCACGGCGGTGAACGCCGACTCGGGGAGCGAGGCGAACGGGGCGGCCCGCCGGACCAGGGCCAGCAGGTCGTCGGCCTGCCAGCTGTCCAGCGCCACCATGGCGACCAGTTGCTGCGCCAGGACGTCCAGCGGATTGGACGGGATGCGCAGCGCCTCGATGGCCCCCTCGCGCATCCGCTCGGTGACCACGGCGGCCTGCACCAGATCGCCGCGGTACTTCGGGAAGACGACCCCGGTGGAGACCGCGCCCACCTGGTGCCCGGCCCGTCCCACCCGCTGGAGGCCGGAGGCGACGGAGGGCGGGGACTCCACCTGGACCACCAGGTCGACCGCGCCCATGTCGATGCCCAGCTCCAGGCTGGAGGTGGCCACCACGGCGGGCAGCCGCCCCGCCTTGAGGTCCTCCTCGACCTGCGCGCGCTGCTCCTTGGAGACCGAGCCGTGGTGGGCGCGGGCCAGCAGGGCGGGAGCGCCCCTGCCCACCCCGGACTGGGCCATGATCTCGGCGGGGGCGTGCGCCTCGGGCAGCGCGGGGGCCGGGTCGTCGGGGTCGAAGGCGGTGCCGGTCGCCCGCTCGTAGGCGATCTCGTTCAGCCGGTTGCACAGCCGCTCGGCCAGCCGCCGGGAGTTGGCGAAGACGATGGTGGAGCGGTGCGACTGGACGAGATCGGCGATGCGCTCCTCGACGTGCGGCCAGATCGAGGGCTTGTCCGCCTGGCCGGATTCGCCGTCGGTGGCGGGGGAGCCGCCCAGCTCGCCCAGGTCCTCGACCGGGACGACGACCGAGAGGTCGAACTCCTTCGTGGACCGGGGCTGGACGATCTCCACCTTGCGCTGCGGCGACAGGAACCGGGCCACCTCGTCGACCGGCCGGACCGTCGCGGACAGGCCGATACGCCGGGCGGGCCGGGCCAGCAGCTCGTCGAGCCGCTCCAGGGAGAGGGCGAGATGGGCGCCCCGCTTCGTCCCGGCGACCGCGTGCACCTCGTCGAGGATCACCGTCTCGACGCCCGCCAGCGCGTCCCGGGCAGAGGACGTCAGCATCAGGAACAGCGACTCGGGCGTGGTGATCAGGATGTCCGGCGGCCGGGTCACCATGGAGCGCCGCTCGGCCGGCGGAGTGTCCCCGGACCGGATGCCGACCCGCACCTCCGGCTCCGGCAGACCCAGGCGCACCGACTCCTGGCGGATGCCGGTCAGCGGCGAGCGGAGGTTGCGCTCCACATCGACCGCGAGGGCCTTGAGCGGGGACACGTACAGCACGCGGCAGCGCTTCTTGGCATCGGCGGGTGGCGGCTCGGCGGCCAGCCGGTCCAGCGAGGCGAGGAACGCGGCCAGCGTCTTGCCGGAACCGGTCGGCGCGACGACCAGCACGTCACTGCCCTCGCCGATGGCCCGCCAGGCGCCCTCCTGCGCGGCGGTGGGCGCGCTGAAGGCCCCGGCGAACCAACTGCGGGTCGCGGGCGAGAACGCGTCGAGCGCGGATCCGGTCATGTCCCCCATCGTGCACCCCGCCACTGACAACGGGCGGTGACCCGCACGCCGTGGCCCGCCCGGCCGGTCACACACGCCCCGGACCTGCGAGAATGTCCCCATGGCGGGAGCGGACGGCGTGGCGGAGTGGGCACGGCACTGGCAGTACGACGCACTGCCCGACCTCGATCTGCTGCGCGCCCGTTACGTCCGGCACACCTTTCCCCGGCACAGCCACGAGGGCTATGTCCTCGGCGCCGTCACCGGCGGGGTGGAGGACGTGGGGCTGCCGGGCGGCACGGTCCACGCGGTCCCCGGAACCGTCGTCATGATCAACCCGGAGGTGCCGCACACCGCACGCTCCGGGGCGCCCGAGGGCTGGGCCTACTCCACGCTCTACCCGTCGGCCCGGGTCGTCAACGACATCGCGGCCGAGGTGACGTCCCTGCGCGGCACGGTCGGCTTCGCCGAGACCCGGGTGACGGACCCCCACGCGTCCCGGCTGATCACCGAGGTGCACCGGGCGGCGGAGGAGGGCAACGCGCTGGCGGCGGACAGCCTGCTGCGGATCCTGGTCACCCGGCTCCTCAGCCGGCACGGCAGCCCGCTGCCCGGCCTGGCCGCGCACGCCGGGAGCGCGCGGAACGCGGTGCGCGCCCGCGCGGCGCTGGAGGAGCGCATGGCCGACCCGCCCACGCTGGAGACGCTCGCCGCCGAGCTGGGCACCGGCCCGTTCGCGCTGCTGAGGGCCTTCAAGAAGGAGTACGGGATGCCGCCCCACACCTGGCTCACCGACGCCCGGGTGCGCAGGGCTCGTCGCCTGCTCGACGCGGGGACCGCCCCGGCCGAGGCCGCGACCGCCGTCGGCTTCACGGATCAGCCCCACCTCAACCGGCACTTCACCCGGATCGTCGGCGTGCCGCCCGGGGCCTACCAGCGCGAACGCGGAGTGCTGCGTCCCGGCCGCTGAGGCACGCGCGAAGGGGCCGGGGCCGCCCGAAGCACCGTTCGGGCGTGCAAGAACGTACAAGACCGGGCTCCGGCGATCCCCGTAGCGTTCCGGACGTGGCAGAACAGACAGCACCCCCAGAGAGCACCGGCACGCCCGGTGCCCGATCCGCCGGTCCGCCCGGACCGGCGGCCGCGGACCGACCGGACAAGCCGGACGCGGCCGTCGTCCGGGACGCGCTCGGCGTCGGCATCGCCGTCGGGCTCTCCGGCTTCGCCTTCGGCGTCACCTCCGCGGGCTCCGGCCTCAGCCTGCTCCAGACCTGCGTCCTGAGTCTCCTCGTCTTCACCGGCGCCTCGCAGTTCGCTCTGGTCGGCGCGCTGGCCGCGGGCGGCAACCCGTACACCGCGGCTGCGGGGGCGTTCTTCCTGGGCGTCCGGAACGCCTTCTACGGTCTGCGGCTCTCGCAACTGCTCGCGTTCCCCCGCGCCGTACGGCCCTTCGCCGCCCACTGGGTCATCGACGAGACGACCGCGGTCACCCTGCCCCAGCCCACCCGGCGGGCCGCGCGCATCGGGTTCACGGTCACCGGACTCACCCTGTACGTGCTGTGGAACCTCACCACCCTGGTGGGCGCGCTGGGCGCCGAGGCGCTGGGCGACACGGACGCGTGGGGGCTGGACGCGGCGAGTCCCGCGGTGTTCCTCGCGCTGCTCGCGCCGATGCTCAAGAGCACCGTCGAACGCGTCACGGCGGGGCTGGCCGTCGTGCTGGCCCTGACGCTGCTGCCCGTTCTGCCGGCGGGCGTCCCCGTTCTGCTGTCGGCGCTGGCGGCGCCCGTCGTCCTCTTCCTCAGCGGACGGACGAAACCGGGGGCCACCCCCCAAGACCCCGAGGACACACCGGCGACCCGGCGCGGGAAGACGGCGCGGCAGGAGAAGGAGGAGCGGCACTCATGAACGTCTGGATCGCCATCGGACTGACCGTGGCGGGCTGCTACCTCGCCAAACTGCTGGGTCTGCTGGTGCCCGCGGGTGTGCTGGAGCGACCGCTCGTCCAGCGGATGGCCGCCCTGCTGCCGGTGGCGCTGCTGGCGGCGCTCACCGCACAGCAGACCTTCGGCGACGGGCAGCAGCTCGTCCTCGACGCCCGCGCCGCCGGTCTCGGAGCAGCGGCACTCGCTCTGGTCCTCCGCGCCCCCTTCCTGGTCGTCGTGGGTGCCGGGGTCCTGGTCACGGCCGGGGTCCGGGCGCTGGCCTGAGCGGGCCGAACGCCCGGGACCGAGGAAGGTGCGGGGGCCGTCCCGACCCCGCCGGACGCGCGCTCAGCCGAGCGACCGACCGTACGAGCGGAGCGTCCCCAGGGCCCTGAGCGTCACCAGGGGGCGCCCCTCCAGCGCGGTTCCCGGCGCCCACTGCCGCCAGGTCACCGGCCATCCGCCGTCGTCCTGCTGCTCGGCGGCCAGGTGGTCCAGGGAGCGCTCCAGCTCCTCGTCCGTGAACCAGCGGCGGGCCAGGGACCCGGGCGTACGGGCGTAGTCGTGCGGGAAGTGGTGCTCGCCCGGCGCGTAGCCCGTCGCCACCGGGTACTCCGCCCGCCGGGAGGGATCGAGCACCGCCAGCCGTTGATCGCGCACCAGGCGGCCGAGCCGGTCGGCCGCCACCTCGGCGCGTGCCCGGTCCGGGGCGCAGTCCAGAAAGGCGACCGCGGCCTCGACCTCGTAGGGGTGGGACTGTTCCAGAGCGTCGACGGCACTCCAGCAGAAGTCCGTGGCCCGGAACAGCCAGGCGTGCCACACCTGATTGCCGTGGAGCAGCCCGACGACCGGGCCGGTGGCGAGCAGCTCCGCCGGGGGATCGTCCACGATGGGGATGAACGGGGCCGCCGGATACCCGCGCTGGGTAGGGAGCAGAGCGGGAAGTGCGCCTTCTTTGGTTGACACATCGGTCAGAAAGCGACAGATCCTTTCCACACGCTGTCCGGCGCAGCGGCCGATCGAATCAAGAACGCTCAGCGCGTGGGCGGTGTGCAACGGTTGGCTGACCGGACCCCGGAGATCCGGTTCCAGCGCGTGGCCGTAGCCGCCGTCCTCGTTCAGATAGGCGGAGAGAGCCGTTTCGACGGCGCCGGGATCTCCGTCCAGAAAGCCATGGGCGAACCTCCGCTGTTCGAGGACACGGGCCGTGAGCCAGATGAACTGCTCGGCTCGCGCGAGGGTGCTTGCTCCGGTTGCAGCCATGGACCGACCGTAGAGGGGAAAGTCGTCCGGCACATGCCCGGTGGACCGGCTGCACTCTCAGGAGCGGGATACTGGTGGCATGCGGTTGACGATTTTCTGGGAGCGGATGGCCGACCACTTCGGTGCGGCGTACGCCGACTCCTTCGCCCGGGACCATGTGATGGCCGAACTCGGCGGGCGCACCGTGCACCAGGCGCTGGACGCGGGATGGGACGCCAAGGACGTCTGGCGCGGGGTGTGTACGGCCATGGACGTTCCGGCCGACCGGCGCTGAAACCCGTCCGCCCTTCCGGCGGGCGGGCGCCCGACCCCGTTCCGGGCGGGGCGGAACCGGAAGGGCCCGCTCGGGGCGGGGGACCGGTGGCCGGCGGCATGGGCCAGACTTGTCCCGTGTCATCGACAGACGAGACCGCCCCGGCCCAGCCGTCCGCATCCCCGCCCGCCCCGCCGTCCGCACCACCCGCGCCGCCCGCCGGCGCCGGTGGGGTCCGCATGCCCGGCTGGTTGCCGCGCGCGATGGTGCTGGCCCTGGCGCTCTACGCCTGCTTCCAACTCGGCAGTTGGGCGTTCCACCAGCTCATCGGGTTGCTGACGAACGTGCTGATCGCGTTCTTCCTCGCGCTCGCCATCGAGCCCGCGGTCGGCCGGATGGCCGCCCGCGGCATGCGCCGCGGGCTGGCCACGTTCCTCGTGTTCCTCGCGGTGACGATCTTCGGCCTCGGATTCGTGGTGCTGCTGGGGTCGATGCTCGCGGGACAGATCGTCGACATGGTCGACGAGTTCCCGAAGTACATCGACTCGGTGATCAACTGGGTCAACCAGACCTTCCGCACCGAACTCTCCCGGGTCGAGGTCCAGGACAGCCTGTTGCACTCCGACTGGCTGCAGAAGTACGTCCAGAACAGCGCCACCGGAGTGCTCGACGTCTCCACCACGGTCCTCGGCGGGCTGTTCCGGCTGTTGACGATCTTCCTGTTCTCCTTCTACTTCGCGGCCGACGGCCCCCGCCTCCGCCGCGCCCTGTGCTCCGTCCTGCCGCCGGCCCGGCAGACCGAAGTGCTCCGCGCCTGGGAGATCGCCGTCGACAAGACCGGCGGATACATCTACTCGCGCGGACTGATGGCGTTGATCTCCGGCGTCGCGCACTACGTCCTGCTGGTGATCCTCGGGGTGCCCTACGCCCCGGCCCTCGCCGTCTGGGTCGGACTCGTCTCCCAGTTCATCCCGACCATCGGCACGTATCTCGCGGGCGCCCTGCCCATGCTGATCGCCTTCACGGTCGACCCCTGGTACGCGCTGTACGTGCTCGGGTTCGTCGTGATCTACCAGCAGTTCGAGAACTACGTGCTCCAGCCCAAGCTGACCGCGAAGACCGTCGACATCCACCCCGCGGTCGCCTTCGGGTCGGTCATCGCCGGCACGGCCCTGCTCGGCGCGGTCGGAGCGCTGGTCGCCATTCCCGCCGTCGCCACGCTCCAGGCGTTCCTCGGCGCCTATGTGAAGCGGTACGACGTCACCGACGATCCACGCGTGCACGGGGGAAGCAGCCGTACGCCCGGGACGCCGTTGCCGTCCCGGATCCGCCGCCTGGTGTGGCCCCGGCGCTAGGGCATGGCTGACAATTCCCGTCGGACCAGCGAGCGTCCGTCGAGCTGGCAGCCCGGATATGCGCCGACGTATGGCGGGTATTGCCGGGCAGGACCTACGAGCGGCGGGCCAGTAGATGGGCGTCGAGGAAGCCCCGTTCAGAGGCCGGATCGTGGAGCAGCCGGGCGAAGGGATCGAGCCCGGCATCGGCCAGCAGTTCGGCGAGGCTGTCTGCCGGCCAGCTGTAGGCGGGCGCCACTTTGTGGTTGAAGCGAACCGGTTCTTGTCCGTCGGTCCCGAAGAAGGAGACCAGGAGCAGGCCATCCGGCGCCAGGACGCGTACCTGTTCGGAGAGTAGCTCCGGCAGCTCCTCCGGAGGGGTGTGGATCATCGAGTAGTGGGCCAGCACGCCGCCGAGCGCGCCGTCCTCGATCGGCAGGGATTCCATCCGCGCCTCTTGGAAGCGCAGCGCCGGATGGGCCTGCCGGGCGTGGTCGACCATGCCGGGGGCGAGGTCGAGTCC
Source organism: Streptomyces griseus (assembly GCF_900460065.1). Taxonomy (GTDB): domain Bacteria; phylum Actinomycetota; class Actinomycetes; order Streptomycetales; family Streptomycetaceae; genus Streptomyces; species Streptomyces griseus. The sequence goes on from NZ_UAVD01000038.1 coordinate 19,448, forward strand.
GAAGGCGTCCAGGCCCAGTTCGTGCAGCATGGCTGTCAGATGTCCGGGCCCGCACCCGACGTCCGCTGCCCGCGGGTTGCCCGTCGCGCGCACCAGTTCGGCGAAGGTGCCGATCATGGCCCGGGAGAAAGGCTGTGTCTCCAGCCGGTTTGCGAACAGCGATGCGTACAGCTCGACGACACCGTCGTAGGCCGTCCTGGTGTCGTCCTGATGATTTGCCACGGGCAGGACTCTATAGCCGGTCTGATCATTGATCTTGTGGCGGGTCGAGGTGAGTTGACGGATGCGGCATGGGGGCGGATAGAGCCCCTGTTGCCGCAGGTGGACGGACGCGGCCGTCCGTGGCGTGATCACCGGCAGGTGGTCAACGGGGTGCTGGGGCGGCTGCGGACCGGGGCCCCGTGGCGCGACCTACCCGAGCGGTATGGGCCGTGGCAGACCGTCTAGGAGTGGTTCGCCCGCTGGGAGGCCGATGGCACATGGGCGAAGCTGCTGGAACACGTCCAGGTCCGTGACGATGCGGCGGGCCGGGGGGAGTGGACCGTTGCCGTCGACTCCACGGTCAACCGGGCCCATCAGCATGCCGCAGGCGCCTGTACAAGGGGGACGTGGACGGGGACGAACCGGAAGATCCGGTCCACTCGCAGGCGTGCCAGGCACTCGGTCGGTCTCGGGGCGGGTTGACCACCAAGGTCCATCTCGCCGTCGACTGCCGGGGGCTGCCGCTGTCGATTGTGCTCACACCCGGAGGCGTCAACGACGCCACAGCGTTCGCCGATGTCCTCAAAGGGGTACGCACTCCTCGGGCCGGCACGGGCCGTCCGCGCACGACAACGGACCGTGTGCTGGGTGACAAGGCATATTCCAGCAGGGCCTCCGTCATCTGCTGAGGCGTCGGGGTATCGCTGCCACGATCCCCGAGCGCCGCGACCAGGTGACCAACCGTCGGCGCCGTGGGCGCCGCGGTGGTCGGCCACCCGTCTTCGACACGGAGATCTATCGCGACCGCAACGTGGTCGAACGATGCTTCGCTCGCCTCAAACAGTCCCGCGCGATCGCAACCAGGTTCGACAAGCTCGCGAACCGGTACCGCGCGGGAGTCGTCCTGGCCTCCCTGATCCTCTGGCTCCGTGAAGCGGCCAGGTGATCATTTGTCAGACAGGACCTTCCCGTGGTCCGTCGGGACGGGCCTCAGCGGTAGCCCGTCACATCGGCCGGCAGGCCGGGGTCCTGGACCTCGGTCAGATACCGCCAGGCGTCGGGCCGGTCCCCGTCCACGTCGGTGAAGCCGTACTCCCGGGCGAGCTGCCCGCTGGAGAGCGACCGGCCGTTCCAGCGGGCCACCTCCGGATCGCCGGCGAGGGCGGCCACGGCGCGGCCGACGTACGCGGGGGACTCGGAGATCGCGAAGTGGGGCGTGTGCGCGACGGCGTCGCGCCAGGTCGCCTCGGTCACCCCGTGGGCCTGGAGCATGGCCTCGGAGCGCAGCCAGCCCGGGGTCAGCGCCACGGCCGTCCCACCGTGCGGCGCGAGTTCATGGCCGAGGGCGAAGGCCATCCGGTTCACCGCGGCCTTCGCCAGGTCGTAGAAGAACGAGACGCGGTAGTGGGAAGCGTTGTACTCGTCCGTCCCGTCGGTCATCTCGACGACCAGGCCGCCCGGTGTCTCGATCAGCAGCGGCAGTGCGAAGTGGCTGGTGATGGCATGGGTGTCGACGGCCAGCCGCAGGGTGTGCAGCCCGGTGTCGAGCGACGACCCCCACACGGGCCTGTTCCACTCGATCTCGGCGCCCCAGATGTCGTTCACCAGGATGTGCAGGGCGCCCTGCTCGCTCGCGATGCGGGCCACCAGCGCCCTGACCCGGTCGGGAACCAGATGGTCGACCTGGACGGCGATGCCCCGCCCGCCCGCCGCGTCGACCAGGGCCGCGGTCTCCTCGATCGTCTCGGGCCGGTCCATCTCGGACCGCTCGGACCCGCTCGTACGGCCGGTCACGTACACGGTCGCCCCGGCGGCGCCGAGCTGGACGGCGATGCCCCTCCCGGCCCCGCGGGTCCCTCCGGCGACGAGCGCCACACGGCCGGCCAGATCGGATCCGGGGGCCCGGCCTCCGCCGGATGTTCCGTGCCCCGCAATTGCTCCCATAGCGCATGAATATAGGGCGATGTTCCGAGGTGTGCAGGCGTGGCCGCGTTCCGTCAGGGGTTGCGCTCAACGGCTTGGGCCGCTGTCACCGGGGCCGGAGGTCGGAGAGGAGGCTGCGGACGTGTCGCTCGATCTGGTCGCGGATCGGTCGGACGGACTCGATGCCTCGGCCGGCGGGGTCTTCGAGGGCCCAGTCGAGGTACTTCTTGCCGGGGAAGACGGGGCAGGTGTCTCCGCAGCCCATGGTGATCACGACGTCGGATGCCTGGACGGCCCCGGTGGTCAGCACCTTCGGGGTTTCGGCGGAGATGTCGATGCCGACTTCCGCCATGGCCTGGACGGCGGCGGGGTTCACTGAGTCGGCCGGTGCGGACCCGGCGGAACGGACCTCGACGCGTCCTCGCGCGAGGTGGGTCAGGAAGGCGGCGGCCATCTGCGAGCGGCCGGCGTTGTGGACGCAGACGAACAGCACGGACGGCTTGGAATCAGGCACGGGCGGAGCCTTCCGGGTCGGCCGCGGGCGCGGTCCGGGGGAAGTAGCGGCGGGCGGCCAGCGCTACGTACACGAGGCCGATCAGGACGGGGACCTCGATGAGGGGGCCGACGACTCCGGCGAGGGCCTGGCCCGAGGTCGCGCCGAAGGTGGCGATGGCGACGGCGATGGCGAGTTCGAAGTTGTTGCCGGCCGCGGTGAACGCCAGGGTCGTCGCCTTCGGATAGCCCAGTCCGACGAGGCCGCCGAGGGCCATGGACCCGGCCCACATGAGCGTGAAGTAGGCCAGCAGGGGCAGCGCGATCCGGGCGACGTCGAACGGCTTGGAGGTGATGGCGTCGCCCTGGAGGGCGAAGAGTACGACGATGGTGAACAGCAGCCCGTAGAGGGCGAACGGGCTGATCCGGGGGATCAGCTTCGTCTCGTACCAGGTGCGGCCCCGGGCCTTCTCCCCGATGCGGCGGGTGAGGAACCCGGCCAGCAGGGGGATGCCGAGGAAGATCAGGACGGAGCGGGCGATCTCCCACACCGACACGTCCAGGGCGGCTTGCTCCAGTCCGAGCCGGCCGGGCAGGACGGACAGGTAGAACCAGCCGAGCGCGGCGAACGCGACCACCTGGAAGACCGAGTTCAGGGCGACCAGTACGGCGGCCGACTCACGGTCGCCGCAGGCGAGGTCGTTCCAGATGATGACCATGGCGATGCAGCGGGCCAGACCGACGATGATCAGGCCGGTGCGGTACTCGGGCAGGTCCGGCAGGAAGATCCAGGCGAGCGCGAACATCAGGGCCGGCCCGAGAACCCAGTTCAGGACCAGGGACGTCCCCAGCAGGCGTCGGTCGCGGGTGACGGTGTCGAGGCGGTCGTACCGGACCTTGGCCAGCACGGGGAACATCATCACCAGCAGGCCCAGCGCGATGGGCAGGGAGACCCCGGTGACGGTCACCCCGGCCAGCACGTTGCCGAGGTCGGGCACGAGGCGGCCGAGGAGGAGGCCGGTCGCCATCGCGAACAGGATCCATGCGGCGAGGTACCGGTCGAGGAAGGACAGCCGCCCGGTGACCGGGGCCGTCGGCTCCGCCGCGGTGGCGGCCCGGGCGGTCACGAGGCTGCCCCGGCGGGCGTCGTCGGGGGCATGGACGGCTCGGCGGGGCGGGTGAGGACCGCCGCGAGCCGGTCGGTCATCTGCGGCAGCGGCCGGTAGTACACCCAGGTCCCGCGCCGCTCGGAGTCGATGAGCCCGGCCTGCTTCAGCAGCTTCAGATGGTGGGAGATCGTCGGCTGCGACAGGTCGAAGGCCGGGGTGAGGTCGCAGACGCAGACCTCTCCGCCCGCCCGGGACGCGATCATCGACAGCAGCCGCAAACGCACCGGATCGCCCAGCGCCTTGAACACCTTCGCCAGGTCGGCGGCCTGGTCCTCGTCCAGCGGGGCGGTCAGCAGCGTGGGGCAGCACCCCTCGGCACTGTCCTGGCCGACCACCACGAGCTCTTGTTTCGACATGTGTCTATGTTGACGTTCTTCTATCCAGAGCGCAAGCTTGCATCGACAGATGTCGAATCAAGTGATCGGGGAGACCGCCATGTCCCGTGTCCAGCTCGCACTCAACGTCGCCGATCTCGATGCCTCGGTGACCTTCTACTCCAAGCTGTTCGGCGTCGAACCGGCCAAGCGCCGCCCCGGCTACGCCAACTTCGCGATCGTCGAGCCGCCGCTCAAGCTCGTCCTGATCGAAGGAGAGCCCGGCCGGGAAACCCGCCTGGACCACCTCGGGGTCGAGGTCGCATCACCCCGGACGGTCGCCGCGGCCACCGACCGCCTCAAGGGCGCCGGCCTCGCCACGTTCGAGGAGAACGACACCTCCTGCTGCTACGCCCTCCAGGACAAGGTCTGGGTCCACGGCCCCGGCGGGGAGCCCTGGGAGGTCTACGTCGTCAAGGCCGACGCCGACCGGATGGGCAAGGGGTCCGTCGGCGGCGGGGACGCCTGCTGCGCCGGTCGGTCGGCGCCCGAGGCCGAACCGGCGGCCGCGAGCTGCGCGTGCGGCGGCTGAGGGGGCGCGTCCGCGGTGCCGGCCGATGGGCCCGGACGGGTCCGCCGGCCCGCGGTCCGTCAGCCGCCCCGCCCGGCCCGTCAGCCGCCCCGCCCGGCGCCCTGGTCGGGAGACGGGCTCGGGTGATGTGAACTCCCGCCCGCCGAAGTCCGACGGCGCGCGATCGGGGCTCGATGGCGCGGAGTGTTCGGTCAAGGGGTGGCTGCGGTGGCGCGTGGTGCGCTTGACATGAAAATCGAACATCCATTCTGATGGGATTCCGGCCGGGTTTTCCCGGGCCCGGCCGTGGAGTTGTCCACAGGTCGGGAGGACGTCGAGGCCCATTGTCAGTGGCAGGGGTTAGCGTCTGAGACGTGAAGCGATCGACTCAAGCAAATCGGGTGGAACCCATGGCAGGTAACGACCGCGAGAAGGCGCTGGACGCCGCACTCGCACAGATTGAACGGCAATTCGGCAAGGGCGCGGTGATGCGCCTGGGCGAGCGGCCGAACGAGCCCATCGAGGTCATCCCCACGGGATCGACCGCTCTCGACGTCGCCCTCGGCGTCGGCGGTCTGCCGCGCGGCCGTGTGGTGGAGGTGTACGGGCCGGAGTCCTCCGGCAAGACGACGCTGACGCTCCACGCGGTGGCGAACGCGCAGAAGCTCGGCGGCTCGGTGGCGTTCATCGACGCCGAGCACGCGCTGGACCCGGAGTACGCGAAGAAGCTCGGCGTCGACATCGACAGCCTCATCCTGTCCCAGCCGGACAACGGTGAGCAGGCGCTGGAGATCGTCGACATGCTGGTGCGCTCCGGCGCCCTGGACCTGATCGTCATCGACTCCGTGGCGGCCCTGGTGCCCCGTGCGGAGATCGAGGGCGAGATGGGCGACTCGCACGTGGGTCTCCAGGCGCGTCTGATGAGCCAGGCGCTCCGCAAGATCACCAGCGCGCTCAACCAGTCCAAGACCACCGCGATCTTCATCAACCAGCTCCGCGAGAAGATCGGCGTGATGTTCGGCTCCCCGGAGACCACCACCGGTGGCCGGGCGCTGAAGTTCTACGCCTCGGTGCGCCTCGACATCCGCCGGATCGAGACGCTCAAGGACGGCACCGACGCCGTCGGCAACCGCACCCGCGTCAAGGTCGTCAAGAACAAGGTCGCCCCGCCGTTCAAGCAGGCGGAGTTCGACATCCTCTACGGCCAGGGCATCAGCCGCGAGGGCGGCCTGATCGACATGGGCGTGGAGCACGGCTTCGTCCGCAAGGCCGGCGCCTGGTACACCTACGAGGGCGACCAGCTCGGCCAGGGCAAGGAGAACGCCCGCAACTTCCTCAAGGACAACCCCGACCTCGCCAACGAGATCGAGAAGAAGATCCTGGAGAAGCTGGGTGTCGGAGTCCGTCCGGACGCCGACGCGGGCGAGCCCGCCGCGGACGCGGCCGCGGCAGCGGCGCCGGCGGCCGACGGGGCGGCGAAGCCGGCGGCCACTTCTGCCGCCAAGGCCAAGCCGGCCAAGACCGCGGCGGCCAAGAGCTAGGCCGTGACACGTCGTACGGAGTGGCCGGGCGGGTCTGCCGAGCCCGGCGGCGATCCCGCGTCCGACCACGGGCCCGTCGAGCCGGAGGCGGGTGCGGGGGCGCGGCCCGGACGCCGCTCGCGCGGTGGAGCGGGCGCCGGGAGCGGATTCGGCGAGGGGGCGGGCCCACGCGCCCGCTCCAGCACCAGAAGCAGCGGCTCCCCTTCCTCGTCGAGGGCCGAGAAGGGGGAGCCGCGTGACCCGGTCGAGCAGGCGCGCAGCATCTGCCTGCGGCTGCTCACCGGGACCCCGCGTACGCGCAAACAGCTCGCGGACGCCCTGCGCAAGCGGGAGATCCCGGACGAGGCGGCCGAGGAAGTGCTCGCGCGCTTCGAGGACGTCGGGCTGATCGACGATGCCGCGTTCGCCGGAGCGTGGGTGGAGTCACGGCACCACGGGCGGGGTCTCGCGCGCCGTGCCCTCGTCCGCGAACTGCGGACGAAGGGCGTGGACTCCACCGTGATCGACGAGGCGGTCGGTCAGCTCGACGCGGAACAGGAGGAGGAGACGGCGCGGGAGCTCGTGGCCCGCAAGCTCCGCTCCACGCGGGGCCTGGACCGGGACAAGCGGCTGCGCCGCCTGGCGGGGATGCTCGCCCGCAAGGGATACGGGGAAGGCATGGCCCTACGGGTGGTGCGGCAGGCGTTGGAGGAAGAGGGCGAGGACACGGAAGGCCTGGACGAGCTTTTCTGAACGCGCGCGGCCCGGGGATGCTCGCGGTCAGCGGTCAGCGGTCAGCGGTCAGCGGTCAGCGGTCAGCGGTCAGGGGTCAGGGGTCAGGGGCGGCAGGGGGCGCTCGGGGGGAGTGGTGGTCGCCGTCAGGCGGTCGGTGGTCGGTCGGCCGTTGGTCAGGCTCGGGCGGCACTGTCCGGCGGTCGACGGTGACGTCGCGACGACACGCGTCCGACGGGCGGGGCCCATGGCCGGGGGTCTCGGCCAGGAGCCTTCGGTCACTGTCCCGCCAGGGACGCGCGGCGGATGGTGGCGTCGACGAGGGCCAGAGCGTCCGCCGCGGTGCGGCCGGGATGGCGGTTCCAGGAGCCGATCAGTCCGGGCCACCCCTGCGCGCGCAACTCCGTGATCAGCCAGGCGCCGGCCCGGTCCACGGTGTCGAGGGAGCCGTAGCCGAGACGGTGCGCTGAGATGAGAGCGCCGCAGACGCAGCGTGCCCCATGGGCGTTCCGCAGTCGGTACGGGGTGTTCTGCCAGCCCCACTCGACCAGGATTCGCCGCGCGTAGCCGAGATGGGTCGACGGGCGCAGGTCGCCCTGTCCGACCCGCCGCCAGAGATGGACCCGGTCGGGCAGCATCGCGCCCAGCCTCCCGGGCAGCGGGCGCTCCCGCAGGGGTGCGACGGACAGTGTCCGCAGGGTGTCGTCGACCAGCCGGTCCACGGGCACGGACAGCAGGGTCCGCCAGTCGAAGGGCTCCGCGGGCGCGGTTTCCGCAGGTGCCGGGGGTTCCACGAGCCGCGCGGGCGTCGGCTCCGCCGGAGCGGGCACGGAACCGGAGGCCCCGGAGTCCTCGGGACCCGTGCGCTCCCAGTCCGTGACGATCCGCTGCCACGCCCGGGTGTCGTACAGCCGGGAAGCCTGGTCGTCGAGCCGGTCGGGAGTGAGGAGAGCAGTCGCCATGAATGCGTCATCTCCGTACATTTCGTCCTCTGTGTGAGGCGAATGTCGGTCACGCGCGGCGATTGCTCCAGTGGAACGTGGCGTTCGGGTGTGTGGCATCCCGACGGATCCGGCGTCCGACGCCCGATCACGGGTGTCGGACGCCGGACGCCTGACGCCTGACGCCGCGCTCCGGAGGCCGGAAGAGGCGAAGAGGCGTCAGGGCGGGAAGGACGGGGGCGGGGGAAGGTCAGGCGGAGGTGACCGGAAGGCCCGCACCGCGCCACGCCTGGAAGCCGCCGATCAGATCGGTGGCCCGGTGCAGGCCCAGCTGCCGCAGCGAGGCGACCGCGAGGCTGGAGGCGTATCCCTCGTTGCAGATGACGACGATCCGGAGGTCGTGGCCGACCGCTTCGGCGGCGCGGTGGCTGCCCCGGGGGTCGAGCCGCCACTCCAGTTCGTTGCGCTCGACGACCAGTGCGCCCGGGATCAGTCCGTCCCGGTCGCGGAGTGCCGCGTACCGGATGTCCACCAGGAGGGCCCCGGCCTCCGCCGCCGCGGCGGCTTCGGCCGGGCCGACCCGGTCGTAGCCGGCCCTGACCCGCTCCAGCAGATCGTCGATGCCCACGGGCGTCGGGGCGTCCGGCACGGCCGTCCCGTCGGGCTTCGCCCCGTCCCGCTCGGCCCCGTCCCGGTGCGTGTTCCGGTCCTCGCTCACTGCCAGTCCTCCGGGCTCTCGGTCTGCTCCAGGCGGAGCACGGCACCGGTGCGGCTGAACCGGCGGATCCGCGGCAAGGGCGGGTAGTAGGCGTGGACGGAGACCGCGTGCGCGGTCTCCGACTCGTTGAGGACCTCATGGACGTGGTTCTGTCCGAAGGCCCGGCCCTGACCGGTCGCCAGATTCCTCGACCGGTCCACCCCCTCCGTCAGCTCCAGGGTCTTCCAGCCGTCGGTGGGCAGCCGCACGGCCAGCGAGTGCTCCTTGAGAGCGCCCGCCACGGTGGTGAACGCGCCGAACGAGTCGGCGTGGTCGTGCCAGCCCGTGCCGGTGCCCGGCGGCCAGCCGATCAGCCACGCTTCGCTGCCCGCCGGTCCGTCGAGCCTGATCCAGGTGCGGCCCTCCGGATCGAGGGGGAGCGAGGCGATGAGCGCCTCGTCCCGGGCGGCGCCGCGGACGAAGTCCATCAGCTCCGCCACCGTCGGCGCGGCGGACGTGGTCGTGGAGCCCCCGGCGACGGGGGCGGAGGGGGCGGCGGAAGGAGAAGGAACAGAGGCAGCCGTGGGCACGGCGGAGCGGGGGGAAGACACGAGGACCGTCCTGGGAGTTCGCGCGAGGTTCCGGCCGTGCGGCAAGCGGCACGCACCGGCAGAGGGAGGCGAGTCAGCAGGACGGGCGACACACGCAGCCCGCGTAACGGACGAGGTCCATATGGACCCTCCGCCACAGGCGCACATCGGTGTCGGTCATGATCTGGAGTACACCACGCGCGCCCGTGACGGTCAATCGATCAATGGAGCCCGGCGCTCCCATCTGCGTGGACCCGTGCCCGGGAGCCCTGTCCGCGCCCCGTGTCCGGTCCGTCGCCGTCGCCGCCGCTCTCGCCGTCACCCGGTTCCACGGGCTCCCGCGCTTCGTGGGGCGCGCCGCCCAGAGCGGTGCGCGCCGCGGTGAACAGCTCGGCGGGCCGTACGCCGCCGAAAGCGGCCACCAGGTGACCGTCCGGCCTCACCAGCAGGACCGTGTGCGCCGACGCTCCCGGGTAGCTCTCGGTGACCAGCAGCTCCGTCGACCCGGGGAGTGCCGCCACGGCGTCCGTGAGGCGGGGCATGACACCCGCGGTCTGCCAGTGCCGCCGGTCCCAGACCCCGGTCCCCGGCGCGACGAGGACCACCAGCGGGTGGCCCTGACCGAGCCGCTCCCGCAGCCGGGTCGTCGTCCCGTCCGGCGCCGTCACCGTCACATCGGCGACCGGCGCACCGGGGGGCGTACCGACGGCGGCGTGCGCCTCCGTGTGCGGCGGTGCGAGGGGGGAGTGCGAGTACGAAGGGGGCGCACCCAGGGCTCCGCAGCCCAGATGCCCGTCGGAGAGCAGGGTGTCGTGACCACGTGCGGCGCCCGGGACCAGGGTCCGCAGACCGCCTCCGCCGCGCAGTATCGGCAGCGACTGGTCGGCGGCGCGCAGCCGTGCGGCCACCGCCGCCCGGCGCTCCGCCTGGTAGCTGTCGAGGAGGTGCTCGGCCGGGCCGTGGTGCCAGACGTGGGCCAGCTTCCAGGCCAGGTTCTCGGCGTCCCGGATCCCCTCGTCCAGCCCCTGCGTGCCCACGGCGCCCAGCAGGTGCGCCGCGTCCCCCGCCAGGAACGCACGCTGCTTGCGCCAGCGTCGGGCGAGCCGGTGGTGGAGGGTGTGGACGCCGGTGTCCAGCAGTTCGTAGGCCGGGGTCTCACCGCACCAGCCGGCCAGGGTGTCCCGGATCCGGGTGATCAGCGCTTCGGGGGTGACCAGTTCGCCACGCGGCGGCAGCAGCCAGTCCAGCCGCCAGACGCCGTTCGGCAGCGGCCGGGCGGAGACCTCGGCACCCCCGGTCCGCCAGGGAGGCTGCCGGTGCAGGACCGCCTCGTCGGGCCAGGGCAGCTCGGCCCGGAGCGCGGCCACGGCATGCCGTTCCACCGCCGTACGGCCGGGGAACCGGATGTCCAGCAGCTTGCGCACCGTCGACCGGGCGCCGTCGCAGCCGACCAGATAACTCCCGCGCCACCAGGTGGAACCCGGCTCCCTGGTGTGCACCGTGATGCCGTCGGGGTCCTGCTCCAGCGTGTCGATCCGGCTGAGCGGCACCCGTTGGACCAGCGGCGCCTTGTCCACCGCCGCCCGCAGCGCGGCGCTCAGCTCGTGCTGCGGGACGTGGAGCGGCGCGGGAAGCAGCCCGGTGAGCGCGGTGTCGTCCTCGGCGCCGCCGCCCCCGCTCAGCGGCACGTTCCTCACCAGCTGCTTCCGGCGGATCGAACGCCATCCGGACCAGCGCAGCCCGACCCGGTCCAGCTCCCGGCAGCCCAGCCGGCCCATCAGGTCGGCGGAGTCCTCGCGCAGCACGACCGTGCGGGCGGGGCGGGGCTCCTCCGTGCCGGGGCCCTCGTCGAGAAGGACCGAGGGGACGCCCTGGGCGGCGAGGGCCAGCGACAGCGTCAGGCCGACCGGCCCGGCGCCGACGACGATCACCGGGTCCACGGCTCGTACCCTCCGGCCCGTACGGTCATGCGGAACGTGGCATAGGAAGCCGGGTGCGTGATCACAGAACGTATGCAACCCACTGGTGGTGCTTGCGTCAAGTGACCGAGGCAGCGACGCGTGCGCCGCTGCCTCGAATGCTCCTGCTCGTCAGGGCCGGAAAGGGCCCGGGGCGGTCAGCCCTTCGTCACACCGGCCCCACCGGCACCGTCGGCCGTCGGGCCTGCGCCCCCTGCGCCCCCCGCGTCCGGGCCGGGAACGGCCTCGACCTCGGGGATGCCGGCGGCCGGGGCGCCGGGCGCCACCTTGATGCCGGTCTTGGCACGGCGGCCGCGCTTCTCGATCCAGGTCGCCAGCGCCGAGAGCAGCAGGCACATCGCGATGTAGAGCGTGCCGATGACGACGATCGTCGAGACGTACGGGTACTGGCCGTTCACCTGCGTGTTGGAGGCGATCAGCCGCGCGGTCTGGAGCAGCTCCGGGTACAGGATGATGAAGCCGAGCGAGGTGTCCTTGAGGGTCACCACGAGCTGACCGATGATCGTCGGCAGCATCGACCGGACGGCCTGCGGCATCAGGACGCTGACCATGACCTGCGTCTTGCTCATGCCGAGCGCGTACGCGGCCTCGCTCTGGCCCTTGGGCACCGAGTTGATGCCGGCCCGCAGCACCTCGGCCTGGACGCAGCCGTTGTAGACGGAGAGGCCCGCGGCCAGCGCCCACATCGAGTGGTCGGTGAGGAAGCCGACCCAGATGGCGTAGATGGTGATCAGCAGCGGCAGCGAGCGGAACAGCTCGATGAAGGTGGTCGCCGCCCAGCGGACCGGCTTGTGGTCGGAGAGCCGGCCCACCACCAGGACCACGCCGAGGACCAGCGAACCGACCGCGGCGAGGCCGAACGCCTTGAGCGTGGCGAGCAGGGCGTCGGCGATGTTCTGCCGGATGCCCGCGTAGTTGAAGATGTCCCACATCTCGGGGGCGAGGTGCCCCTTGTCCGCGAGCCGCACGATGCTGACGGCGATCAGCGCGGCGATGGCGACGCTGCCGACGACCGCGTAGATCCGGTTGCGGACGACGGCCTTGGGGCCCGGGGCGTCGTAGAGAACGCTGGCGCTCATCGGGCGACCTCCATGCGACGCTCCAGCAGCCGGAAGAGGCCGCTGATGGTAAACGTGACGACGAGGTAGCCGATGGCCACCCAGATGAAGACGGGCACGATGTCGTAGCCCTTGTCGCTCATCAGCTTCTGCCAGCCGAACAGCTCGGCGACGCTGAAGGCCCCGGCGATCGCGGAGTTCTTCGTCAGCGCGATGAAGATGCTGCTCAGCGGCGGGATCACGGTCCGCGTGGCCTGCGGGAGCACCACGATCTGCAGCGTCTGGGCGAACGTCATGCCGATGGAGCGCGCGGCCTCGGCCTGTCCCAGCGGCACGGTGTTGATGCCGGAGCGGACCGCCTCGCACACGAACGAGGAGGTGTAGAAGCCGAGGGCCAGCGAGCCGAGCACGAACGGGCTCATCCCCGGGAAGAGGATCTCGGGCACGACGAAGAAGAAGATCAGGAAAAGCAGCGTCAGCGGGGTGTTGCGCATCAGCGTCACCCAGGCGGTGCCGAAGTACCGCAGCGGCGGCACCGGCGAGACCCGGAATCCGGCGATGATCACACCGAGGAACAGGGCGATAACCGAGCTGACGGCGGTGATCGACACGGTTCCTATGAAGCCGTCGCGGAACTCTGGGAAATTGTCGAGCAGTACGTTCATGAGGTCTCCGCGTCGGCGGTCAGCGGCATCAGGGCAGGGGAAGGGGCGCCCCGTACGCCCGCGCACCCCGGGAGGACCGGGACGGCGGTGGCGTACGGGACGCCTGGGTCACTCGCGGGGCGTCGTGACGGATGACGGGGTGCCGGCCGTCGGACGGCGGGCCGGAGCCCGCGGTCCGAGGGCCGACGCGTCAGTAGCGCTCGATGGCCGGCGGCTCGACGTAGTCCGAACCGGACAGGCCCAGCGTGGCCTCGTAGATCTTCTTGTAGGTGCCGTCCTTGACGCGCTCCTCCAGCGACTTGCTGATGGCCTCGCGGAGCACCTTGTCGTCCTTGTTCAGGCCGACGCCGTAGGGCTCGTCGGTGAACGGGTCGCCGACGACGTGGAGCTTGCCGGAGTTGGCGGCGGCGTAGCCCTTGAGGATCGAGTCGTCCGTGGTGACGGCGTCGACCTGCTTGGTCAGCAGCTGCTGCACGCAGTCGGAGTACTTGGCCAGCTCGACGACGCTCGCGCCGTACTCGGGCTTCTTGATCTCCTGGAGCGGGGTGGAGCCGACGATCGAGCAGACCTTCTTGCCCTTCACCGAGTCCTTGCCGGTGATCGACTTGTCGTCCTTGCGCACCAGGAGGTCCGCGCCGGCCTTGTAGTACGGCCCGGCGAAGCCGACCTGCTTCTTGCGCTCGTCGTTGATCGTGTACGTGCCGACGTAGTAGTCGACCTGGCCCTTGGAGATGGCCGTCTCACGGACGCCGGAGTCGACGGTCTTCCACTCGATCTGCTTGTCGGAGAAACCGAGGTCGGCCGCGATCATCTTGGCGATCTCGATGTCGAAGCCCGAACGCTCCTTGGTCGCCTGGTCCTCGAAGCCGAGGTACGGCTGGTCGGCCTTGGCGCCGATGACGAGCTTGCCGCGCTCCTTGGCCTTCTTGAAGACGGGGGAGTCCAGGGTGACGTCCTTGGCCGCGGTGTACGTGGGCAGCGCGGGGGCCTCGGAGGAACCGGGCTTCGTGCCCCCCGGTTTGTCACCGGCGGAGCCCTCCTTGCCACCACAGGCGGTCGCGGTCAGGGCGAGGACGGCGATGGCCGCGACGGCGGCGGACTGACGGAGCTTCATGTGAACAATCCTTAGGTCGTGGGTCGTTGTCGTCAGTGGTGAAGGATCTTCGACAGGAAGTCCTTGGCCCGGTCGCTGCGCGGGTTGCTGAAGAACTGGTCGGGGGTCGCCTCTTCGACGATCTTCCCGTCGGCCATGAACACGACGCGGTTGGCGGCGGAACGGGCGAAGCCCATCTCGTGGGTGACGACGATCATCGTCATCCCGTCCCGGGCCAGCTGCTGCATGACCTCCAGGACCTCGTTGATCATCTCCGGGTCGAGCGCGGACGTGGGCTCGTCGAAGAGCATGACCTTCGGGTCCATCGCCAGGGCCCGGGCGATCGCGACGCGTTGCTGCTGGCCACCGGAGAGCTGCGCCGGGTACTTGTCGGCCTGTACGCCGACGCCCACCCGGTCGAGCAGGGTCCGGGCCTTCTCCTCCGCGGCCTTCTTGTCGGCCTTGCGGACCTTGACCTGGCCCAGCATCACGTTCTCCAGCACCGTCTTGTGTGCGAAGAGATTGAACGACTGGAAGACCATGCCCACGTCGGCACGCAGCCTGGCCAGCTCCTTGCCCTCCTGGGGCAGGGGCTTGCCGTCGATCGAGATCGCTCCCGAGTCGACCGTCTCCAAGCGGTTGATCGTGCGGCACAGCGTGGACTTGCCGGACCCGGAAGGCCCGATGACGACCACGACCTCGCCACGGGCGATGGTCAGGTCGATGTCCTGGAGCACATGCAGCGCGCCGAAGTGCTTGTTGACGTTGCTCAGTACGACCAGGTCGTTCGCCGCGGGCGCGGCACCCTCGGCGTCCTTGGTCACTGAAACTCCGCTCATCGGCTTCTTGCTCCGTCCTCCTCGGTTGAACAAGGACAGTAATGACGCAGTGCTACCAACGTCATTACATCTGAGCGGAAATTGAGCATAACGATCCGGCGGCAACCGGACACTCCGTGTGAACGGGACGTCACGCGCCGCCCCGGGGGCGTACCGGGTGCATAACGGAAACCCTGCTGTAACCGGGAGGCTCTTGACTGGTACGCCGTTCATCGGCGTGGATGCCTTGAACGGGGAAGACGTGAAACACCGCGGAACGGGAAGCCTCATCGGGGCTCTCGGGGAGTCCCGCGGATGACGCGCGGGTTAATGTCGGGCCCTGCCCGGTGACACCGTGCGACGGTGCCGACGGCGCGAACGAACCACGGGAGCCGCACGGCCACCGGAGAAGCACAGGGACCCGAGAAGCCTCACGGCCCCGGGAGAAACGGAGAGGAGGGCCATGAGACTGCTGCTCGTCGAGGACGACGACCATGTCGCGGCGGCCCTGTCCGCCGTGCTCGCCCGGCACGGTTTCCAGGTCGTGCACGCCCGTAACGGCGAAGAGGCCCTGCGCGCCCTGCTGCCCGCCGAGAAGGAGCCCTTCGGGGTCATCCTCCTGGACCTCGGACTGCCCGACCAGGACGGCTACGAGGTGTGCGGGAAGATCCGCAAACGCACCGCGACCCCCGTGATCATGGTCACCGCCCGGGCCGACGTGCGCTCACGCATCCACGGGCTCAACCTCGGCGCCGACGACTACGTCACCAAGCCGTACGACACCGGCGAACTGCTCGCCCGCATCCACGCGGTCGCCCGGCGCACCACCAGCGGCGAGGACACCGCGCCGACCCCCGTCGCCGCCCTGCGCCTCGGCCCGGTCGCCATCGAGCTGCCGACCCGCCGGGTCAGCGTCGACGGCGCGGAAGTCCAGCTCACCCGCAAGGAGTTCGACCTGCTGGCCCTGCTCGCCCAGCGCCCCGGCGTCGTCTTCCGCCGCGAGCAGATCATCAGCGAGGTCTGGCGCACCAGCTGGGAGGGGACCGGACGCACCCTGGAGGTCCACGTCGCCTCCCTGCGCTCCAAACTGCGGCTCCCCGCCCTGATCGAGACCGTGCGGGGCGTCGGCTACCGGCTCGTCGCACCGTCCGCGTAACCGGCGGGGACGTCTCCCGGTGCGCTCCCGTCTGCTCCCGCTGCTCATCGTCCTGATGGCCGCCGTCCTGGTCACCCTCGGCTTCCCGCTCGCGATCAGCGTGGCCGCCGCCGAGCAGCAGCGGCTGGTGATCGACCGGATCGACGACACCGCACGGTTCGCCGCCCTCGCGCAGTCCATCACCGACACCTCCCCGGACAGCGAGGAGCGGCGCCGCACCCTCCAGACCGACCTGGAGCTCTACGCCTCGGTGTACGACATCCGCGCCGGCGTCTTCTTCCGGGACGACCGGGCCCTGGCCAAGGCCCCCGGCTACTGGACCCTGCCCGCCGAGGGCGAGGGGCGCACGGCCTTCAACGAGGCGCTGCTGGGCCGCCGCTCGCACGACCCCCCGCAGGTCTGGCCCTGGCGCGACGGCCGCGTCGTCGTCGCCTCGCCCGTCGTGCGCGACGGCGACGTCGTCGCCGTGGTCGTCCTCGACTCGCCCACCGGCGAGATGCGGTCGCGGATCCTGCGGACATGGCTGTTCATCGGCCTCGGCGAGGCCCTGGCGCTGCTGGTGGCGGTCGGCGCCGCGGTACGGCTCACCGGCTGGGTCCTGCTGCCCGTACGGACCCTCGACGCGGCCACCCACGACATCGCCGGCGGCCGTATGCGCTCCCGGGTCGCCGCCTCCGCCGGGCCGCCGGAACTCAGACGCCTGGCCCGTTCCTTCAACGAGATGGCGGACAACGTCGAGGACGTGCTGGAGCAGCAGCGCGCCTTCGTCGCCGACGCCTCGCACCAACTGCGCAACCCGCTCGCCGCCCTGCTGCTCCGCATCGAGCTGCTCGCCCTGGAGCTGCCCGAGGACAGCGAGGAGATCGCGGCCGTGCGCACCGAGGGGAAGCGGCTGGCCCGGGTCCTCGACGACCTCCTGGACCTCGCGCTGGCCGAGCACGCCGAGGCGGACCTCCAGCTGATCGACATCGTCCCGCTCGCCGCCGAGCGGGTCGCCTCCTGGCGCCCGATGGCGGAGCGGGAGGGCGTGAACCTCACCCTGGACGGGGCGCCGGCGGCCACCGCCTGGGCCGACCCCGTCGCGCTCTCCAGCGCCCTGGACGCGGTCGTCGACAACGCCCTGAAGTTCACCCCCGCCGGAGAGGACGTCACCGTCACCGTCGCCGCCGGAGCCCGCGAGGCGACCGTCGTGGTCGCCGACCGTGGCCCCGGCCTCACCGAAGCGGAGCTGGAACGCGTCGGGGACCGCTTCTGGCGCAGCACCCGCCACCAGAACGTCAGCGGATCGGGCCTGGGCCTCTCCATCTCCCGGGTGCTGCTCGCGGCGGGCGGCGGCTCGATCGCGTACGAGCACCACGAACCGCACGGCCTGCGGGTGACCGTCACCGTCCCCCGCGACCAGCCGGGGAGCTGACGGGGCGGGACGGCCGGGCCTCAGGAACGGCGGGGCCTCACGGCTTCACCGAGCGGTAGTAGGCCTTGGCGCCGTCGTGCACGATCAGCGGATCCGTGTAGATCGCCGTCCGCAGATCCACCAGCTGCGCCGCGTGCACCTCACGGCCGATCCGGTCCCGGCTGTTGATCACCGTCCGGGTGAAGGCCTCGGTCAGGGCCGCGTCCGTACGGTCGGTCGTGACGAGCAGGTTGGCGACGGCGACCGTGGGCACCGCCTGCCCCTGCTGGGCCTGCGGGTACACGTCGGCGGGCATCATGGCGGACCGGTAGAAGCGGGTGGGACCGGTCGCCGCCTGGAGCTTCGCGACCAGCTCCGCCTCCAGCGGCACCAACCGGATGTCGAAGCGTTGCGACAGCTCCTGCACGGCCGCTGTCGGCAGCCCGCCCGACCAGAAGAAGGCGTCGAGATCGCCCTGGGACAGCCTCACGGGCATGGTGTCGATGCCCACCGGCACCGGTGTGACGTCGGCGGCCGGATCGAGCCCCGCCGCCGCCAGCAGCCGGTCCGCGACCAGCCGCACCCCGGACCCCTCCTGGCCCACGCCCACCCGCTTGCCCCGCAGGTCGGAGACCGTCCGCACATCGGAGTCGCGGGGGACGACCAGCTGCACGTAGTCGTCGTACAGCCGGACGCAGCCGCGCAGTCGCTGCGCCCCCGGCCTGCCGTCGCGCAGATACGTGGCCACCGCGTCGGCGGTGGCGATGGTGAAGTCGGCCTCGCCCGTCGCCACCCGGGCGAGGTTCTGCTGCGAGCCCTCGCTGGTCCGCAGCCGTATCGACACCTCCGGGATGTCGTTGGCGAGCGCGCCCTCCAGCCGTTCCCCGTACCGCTGGTAGACGCCGCTCGGCACTCCGGTGGAGAAGGTGAGCGACCCGCTCGGGACCCCCTCGTCCCCCCGGGGCTGCAGCCACCACGCGAGCAGCCCGAGCACGACCGCGAGGACGGCGCCCGTCTGCAGGGTGCGGCGGCGGCCGAATCGGGACAGAGCGTGGAACATGCGCGCGATCCTGCCAGCTCGACCACCCCTCTGACCAGGCTTCCCCGTGAGGACCGGCCCACAGCGGGCGGGGAGCGCGCGGGACGGGAGCAGCCGGGGAAGGCGCGGTCCGGCCACCGCCTACCCTTGTCCCATGAGCAGCGGCAACCGGAGCGAAGCAGTGGACGTCCAGAAGAGCTACGAGGTGCGCACCTACGGGTGCCAGATGAACGTCCACGACTCCGAACGGCTGTCGGGTCTCCTGGAGGGCGCCGGCTACGTCCGGGCCCCCGAAGGCTCCGACGGCGACGCCGACGTCGTCGTCTTCAACACCTGCGCGGTGCGCGAGAACGCCGACAACAAGCTGTACGGGAACCTCGGCCGCCTCGCGCCCATGAAGACCAAGCGCCCCGGGATGCAGATCGCCGTCGGCGGCTGCCTCGCGCAGAAGGACCGCGACACCATCGTCAAGCGGGCCCCCTGGGTCGACGTCGTCTTCGGCACCCACAACATCGGCAAGCTGCCGGTGCTCCTGGAGCGCGCCCGCGTCCAGGAGGAGGCGCAGATCGAGATCGCCGAGTCCCTGGAGGCCTTCCCCTCCACGCTTCCCACCCGCCGCGAGTCCGCCTACGCCGCGTGGGTCTCCATCTCGGTCGGCTGCAACAACACCTGCACCTTCTGCATCGTCCCGGCGCTGCGCGGCAAGGAGAAGGACCGCCGCACCGGCGACATCCTGGCCGAGATCGAGGCCCTGGTCGCCGAGGGCGTCTGCGAGATCACCCTGCTCGGCCAGAACGTCAACGCGTACGGCTCCGACATCGGCGACCGCGAGGCCTTCTCCAAGCTGCTGCGCGCCTGCGGAAGGATCGAGGGCCTGGAGCGCGTCCGCTTCACCTCGCCGCACCCCCGCGACTTCACCGACGACGTCATCGCCGCCATGGCCGAGACGCCCAACGTGATGCCGCAGCTGCACATGCCGATGCAGTCCGGATCGGACACCGTCCTGAAGGCGATGCGCCGCTCGTACCGCCAGGAGCGCTTCCTGGGAATCATCGAGAAGGTGCGCGCCGCGATGCCGGAGGCCGCCATCTCCACCGACATCATCGTGGGCTTCCCCGGCGAGACGGAGGAGGACTTCGAGCAGACGATGCACGCCGTCCGCGAGGCGCGGTTCGCCAACGCGTTCACCTTCCAGTACTCCAAGCGCCCCGGGACCCCCGCCGCCGACATGGACGGCCAGATCCCCAAGGAGGTCGTCCAGGAGCGGTACATGCGCCTGTCCGCCCTCCAGGAGCAGATCTCCTGGGACGAGAACAAGAAGCAGGTCGGCCGCACCCTGGACGTCATGGTCGCGGAGGGCGAGGGCCGCAAGGACGGTGCCACGCAGCGCCTCTCCGGCCGCGCCCCCGACAACCGGCTGGTCCACTTCACCCAGCCCGAGAAGGCCGTGCGCCCCGGCGACGTGGTGACCGTCGAGATCACCTACGCCGCCCCGCACCACCTGCTCGCCGAGGGCACCCCGCTCGCCGTACGGTCCACCCGAGCGGGCGACGCCTGGGAGAAGCGCACCACCGGCGCGGCCGCCAAGCCCGCCGGAGTGATGCTCGGCCTCCCCGGCATCGGCGCCCCGGAGCCGCTTCCGGCCGCCGGGGCCCCGGCCTGCGGCATCGGCTGACTGCCGGCCCGGGGCCCCGGGCCGGCCGGCTGCCCCGGCCGAAGGCCGTCGACCGGTCATGTGGCGCGCGGCCGGCGTGAACCGCGGACCCCGCCGGCCCGGCCCGGGGCCCCGCCGGGCCGCCCCGGGCCACCGGCCTCTCCACGGCCTCGCGCACGACCCGCGCTGGTCCATCCGCGTCGGTGCACGGCCTCCGGCAAGTACGCTGACCGGCATGCTTGTCGCCGCCGCCGTGTGCCCCTGCCCGCCGCTCCTGGTGCCCGAGGTCGCCGCCGGGGCCGCCCCCGAGCTCGACGCCGCGCGTGACGCGTGCCTCGACGCGGTGGGGGTGCTCGCCGCCTCGCGCCCGGAGCTGCTCGTCGTCGTGGGACCGGGCGACGACCGTTCCGCCGGGCCCCGTCCGGCCGGGGCGCGCGGTTCCTTCCGGGGCGTCGGCGTGGACCTCGACGTGACGCTCGGCGACGCACCACCGGACGCCGCCGCCCCGGACCGGCCGCTGCCGCAGTCCCTCGCGGTGGGCGCCTGGCTGCTGGGCCGGGCCCGATGGACGGGCGCGCCCGTCGAAGGCTTCGTCCTGGCGGAGAGCGAGGGCGCCCCGGAGTGCGCGGCGGTCGGAGGCTCCCTCGCCCGGCGTGCCGAACGGGTCGCGCTCCTGGTGATGGGCGACGGCAGCGCCTGCCGCACCCTCAAGGCCCCCGGCTACCTCGACGAGCGGGCCGCGGCCTTCGACGCCGGCGCCACCGAGGCCCTGGGCTCCGCGGACCTCGACGCCCTCGCGGCCCTCGACGTGGCGCTCGCCCGTGAACTCAAGGCGGCCGGAAGGGCCCCCTGGCAACTGCTCGGCGGCGCCGCGCGGGACGCCGGACTCGCCGGCCGGCTGCTGTACGAGGACGCCCCCTACGGCGTGGGCTACACCGTCGCCGCCTGGTCCTGAACGCACCGGCGGCGGGCACGGAGCGCCTGGCCCCGTGCCCGCCGCCGGTCCGCGGTCACCGGGTCAGGAGGCGGGCGGCGGCGGAGGGGTGTTGCCGGGGGTACCCGAAGCACCAGGGGTCCCCGGCGCACCGGGAGCACCGGGCGTACCAGGGGCCCCGGGAGTGCCGGACGCACCGGGGGCGCCGGGAGCACCGGGGGCGCCGCCGTCCTTGTTCCCCAGCTTGTCCACGGCCTCCTTGGCCTTGCGCGTCCCCGAGTCGATCTTGTCGCTGTACTTGCCCTTGGTCTTCTGGTCGACCGTGCGCGCGGCCTTGTCGAGGCCCTGCTCGATCTTGCCCCCGTGCTGCTGCGCGAGGTCGCCGACCTTGTCCTTGGCCGGTCCCAGCTTGGCCTTCAGGTTGTCCAGGAACCCCATTGGGTCACCTTCCGTGCAGTGAGGACTGTTGAGAGCTGTTCGCGGGAGGTCTCTCCCGCCCCCATTGTCCGTCACTTGTCCGTTCCTGCCGTTTTTACACGCCTGTCGCGCTTCCCCGACGCCTCCTCGACGTCGCTCTCCGCGCCCGGCCGCGTACCCATGGACACCCGGCCGGACACCCGGCGTGTTCGGGAGGCCCCGGATTTGGGAGACTGTCCCGGTGACCCCTCCCGCTTCCGCCCCCCGCGTCATCACCGTCGTAGGCCCCACCGCAGCCGGAAAGTCGGATCTGGGGGTCTTCCTCGCCCAGCGGCTCGGCGGCGAGGTGATCAACGCCGATTCCATGCAGCTCTACCGGGGCATGGACATCGGCACAGCGAAGCTGACGCTGCCCGAGCGCGAGGGCGTGCCGCACCGGCTGCTGGACATCTGGGACGTCACCGAGACCGCCAGCGTCGCCGAGTACCAGCGACTGGCCCGCCGGGAGATCGACCGGCTGCTCGCCGAGGGCCGCACACCGATCCTCGTCGGCGGATCCGGGCTGTACGTGAAGGGCGCCATCGACGCCCTGGAGTTCCCCGGCACGGACCCCGAGGTGCGTGCCCGCCTCGAAGCGGAGCTGGCCGAGCGCGGCTCGGGCGTGCTGCACGAACGTCTCGCCGCCGCCGACCCGGACGCCGCCCGGTCCATCCTGGCGAGCAACGGCCGACGCATCGTCCGCGCCCTCGAGGTCATCGAGATCACCGGCAAGCCGTTCACCGCCAACCTCCCCGGCGACGAGCCGGTCTACGACGCCGTGCAGATCGGCGTCGACGTGGAGCGCCCCGAACTGGACGAGCGCATCGCCCGGCGCGTCGACCGGATGTGGGACGCGGGGCTCGTGGACGAGGTGCGCGCCCTGGAGGCGGCCGGTCTGCGCGAGGGCCTCACGGCCTCGCGCGCCCTCGGATACCAGCAGATCCTCGCCGTGCTCGCGGGGGAGTGCACCGAGGACGACGCCCGGGCCGAGACCGTACGCGCCACCAAGCGCTTCGCCCGCCGTCAGGACTCGTGGTTCCGCCGCGACGCGCGTGTCGTGTGGCTCGGCGGCGGACACCGTGACCGGGGGGAACTCCCGCACCGGGCGCTGACGTTGGTCGAACGGGCGGTCACAGCCTGATCACGTGATGGCATCGGGAAGCTCCGGCCGTCAATGCGGCACCCGTGATCGTGCCATCATCGAGCATCGATCCACCAGTGGAGTCCGAGTTGGGAGGGCGCGTGGCGATGGAGGCCGGCCCTCGCGACACGGAGCAGCGCGACACCGAGCACGACGTGCCGTCGCCGCGGGAGACCGCGGGACGGCTGAGTCCCGACGGGCCCGACGAGCAGGACGTGGCCCCCGAGGTCGAGGTCGAGCTGCGGCCCACCCGCAAGCTGCGGATCTGGCAGCTCGCCCCCATCGTGGTGCTGGCCGCGGTCGGCTCGCTGATGTTCGCCTTCCCCCTCGCCTTCGAGTTCGGGGACGGCGGCGCCATCGTCGCCATGCTGGGGCTCCTGATCAGCTGCTGCGCGGCCGGCTGGGGCATGATGGCCGCCCGCCGGGTCGGGCACACCTGGCCGGGCCTGCCCTCCCGCGGCTCCGGCGCCCGCCCCGACTGGCGGGTGATCGCGCTGTACGTGGCGACCGGCGGCGCCCTGGTCGCCCTCGCCGTCTGGCGCGTGGCCCGACTGCGCTGACGGCGTCGCGGCGAGTCGGCGCGCGGCCGGGTCCGCCCGTGCGGGTGGTCGGCGCCGCCTCGTACAGTTGGCCTGTGAGCACCTCGCAGATCGCCTTCCTCAAGGGCCACGGCACCGAGAACGACTTCGTGATCGTCCCGGACCCGGACAACGCCCTCACCCTGCCCGCCGCCACCGTCGCCCGGCTCTGCGACCGCCGGGCCGGCATCGGCGGGGACGGCCTGCTGCACGTCGTGCGGTCCGCCGCGCACCCCGAGGCACGGTCCATGGCGGACGCGGCCGAGTGGTTCATGGACTACCGCAACGCGGACGGTTCGATCGCCGAGATGTGCGGCAACGGGGTGCGCGTCTTCGCCCACTACCTCCAGCGCGCCGGCCTCGTCGAGGAGGGCGACCTCACCGTCGCCACCCGGGGCGGCCCCAAGCGCGTGCACCTCGCGAAGAACGGCGACATCACGGTCTCCATGGGACGCGCCCTGCTGCCCGGGGAGAGCGTCACGGTCAGCGTCGGCGACCGCAGCTGGCCCGCCCGCAACGTCAACATGGGCAACCCGCACGCGGTCGCCTTCGTCGACGACCTCGACCACGCCGGCGACCTGCTCACCGCCCCGCCCGTCAGCCCCGGGACCGTCTACCCCGACGGCGTCAACGTCGAGTTCGTCGTCGACCGGGGCCCGCGCCACGTCGGCATGCGCGTCCACGAGCGCGGCTCCGGCGAGACCCGCTCCTGCGGGACGGGCGCCTGCGCGGTCGCCGTCGCCACCGCCCGCCGGGACGGCGCCGACCCCGCGACGACCGGCCTCCCGGCCACCTACCGGGTGGACCTCCCCGGCGGCACCCTCGTCATCACCGAGCACCCCGACGGCGCGATCGACATGACCGGCCCCGCGGTGATCGTCGCCGAGGGCGTCATCGACCGGGCGTGGCTCGAAACCTCCTGAGGAATGGCTCGCTCGAAACGATGACCGCCCCGAGCTTCGCTCGAATGGGTGATCCGTTTCACGCTGGGCGAGAGCGGGACTGCGCCACGTGGTGGGGTCGGTAGCATCAAGCACCGGCCCCGAGGGGCATCCGCTCCTCCCCCGTGCCGGTCGACGTCGCCGGAGGTGCCCATGAGTGCAGAGGCCGCCGATCCGGGCGCTCCCCTTCGCAGGCGGAGCCGCCCCCGGATCGACCTGCGCAGACTGGGCCGGGTGGCGCTGCGCGGCCCGGTCTCCCGCGACCGGCTGCCCGACGCCATCGGGCATGTCGCCGAGGCGCACCGCGCCCACCACCCCGACGCCGACCTGACCATCCTGCGCCGGGCCTACGTCCTCGCGGAGTCCTCGCACCGCGGCCAGATGCGCAAGAGCGGCGAGCCCTACATCACCCACCCGCTGGCCGTCACCCTGATCCTCGCCGAGCTCGGCGCCGAGACCACCACACTCACCGCCTCCCTGCTCCACGACACCGTCGAGGACACGGAGGTGACGCTCGATCAGGTGAAGGAGCAGTTCGGCGACGAGGTCTGCTATCTCGTCGACGGCGTCACCAAGCTGGAGAAGGTCGACTACGGCGCCGCCGCCGAACCGGAGACCTTCCGGAAGATGCTCGTCGCCACCGGCAACGACGTCCGGGTCATGTCGATCAAGCTCGCGGACCGGCTGCACAACATGCGCACCCTCGGGGTGATGCGCCCCGAGAAACAGGCCCGGATCGCCAAGGTCACCCGGGACGTCCTCATCCCGCTCGCCGAACGGCTCGGCGTGCAGGCGCTCAAGACCGAGCTGGAGGACCTGGTCTTCGCGATCCTGCACCCCGAGGAGTACGAGCACACCCGCGCCCTGATCGCCGCCGCGACGGGCCCGGACGCCCCCCTCGACACCATCGCCGACAACGTACGGGGCACCCTGCGCGACGCGGGAATCAGCGCCGAAGTCCTCATCAGGCCCCGCCACTTCGTCTCCGTGCACCGGGTCCGCAGGAAACGCGGAGAGCTGCGCGGCACCGACTTCGGCCGGCTGCTCGTCCTCGTCACCGACGACGCCGACTGCTACGCCGTCCTCGGTGAGCTGCACACCTGCTTCACCCCGGTGATCTCCGAGTTCAAGGACTTCATCGCCGCCCCCAAGTTCAACCTGTACCAGTCGCTGCACACCGCGGTCGTCGGGCCCGGGGGAGCCGTCGCCGAAGTCCTCATCCGTACGCACCGGATGCACAAGGTCGCCGAGGCGGGCGTCGTCGCCCTGGGCAACCCGTACGCCCAGGACCACGCCGCCAACGCGGCCAGCGAGCCGACCGACGAGCGTGCCGACCCCACCCGGCCCGGCTGGCTCTCCCGGCTGCTGGACTGGCAGGAGTCCGCCACCGACCCCGACACCTTCTGGACCACCCTGCGCGACGACCTCGCCCAGGACCGCGAGATCACCGTGTTCCGCACCGACGGCGGCACCCTCGGGCTGCCCGCCGGGGCCAGCTGCGTCGACGCCGCCTACGCGCAGTACGGCGACCGGGCCCACACCTCGATCGGAGCCCGGGTCAACGGGCGCCTAGCCACCCTGAGCACCGTCCTCGGCGACGGCGACACGGTGCAGCTGCTCCTCGCCCAGGACACCGCCTCCGGCCCCTCGCCCGACTGGCTCGACCACGCGCGCACCCCCGCCGCCCGGATCGCGATCACCGGCTGGCTCGCCGACCACCCCGACGAGGCGAAGCCCGACCCGGAGACCGTGGACGCGGGCGGACCCGGAGCGGACGGGGCCGCCGCCCCGGAGCGCGACGCCCAGCCCGCCGCGCCGGCGCGCACCCGTTCCGGCCCCCGCGCCACCGGCGTCCTCGTCGACAGGCCGGACGCCCCGGTGCGGCTCGCCGGCTGCTGTACGCCGGTGCCCCCCGACGAGCTGACCGGCTTCGTCGTCCGCGGCGGCGCCGTCACCGTGCACCGCCGGGAGTGCCCCGCCGTGGCCGCCATGCGGGAGATCGGCCGTGCCCCGGTCGGGGCCCGCTGGGCCGCCGCGGAGGGCCGGGAGTCCGACGCGGGCTGCCGGGTCACCCTGGTCGCCGAGTCCTTCGGCCGCCCCCGGCTCCTGGCCGACCTCACCGAGGCCATCGCCACAGCCGAGGCGGCGATCGTCTCCGCCACCGTGGAACCGCCCAGCGAGCAGCGCGTCCGCCACACGTACACCCTCCAGCTTCCCGACGCGGCGGGCCTTCCCGCCCTGATGCGCGCCATGCGCGAGGTCGCCGGGGTCTACGACGTCAGCCGCGCGCAGCACCCGGCCCCGGCCGGCTGAGCCGCCCCACGAAAGCGGCGCGCACCGGGAGCGGTCCGCGGCGGTGATCTCCTCAGGCCGCCCGGCCCGAGGCAGCGCGTACCGGCCGGCCGAACCCGTCCTCCCATGCGGGCCGACCTCGTTCGGGTGGTGCGGCGCGCGGCTCCCCGGCCGGGCGGCGACGCGCTGATAGCGGTAGTCCATGCCGTCCCTCACCCGCCGCCTGCGCGTCGCCCTGCTGGCGACCGCCTCGGCCACCCTCGTCGCCGCCGCCCTGCCCGCGCCCGAGCCCCTGGGCATCGGCGACCGCCTCTTCCCCGAACTGGGCAACCCCGGATACGACGTCCTCGCGTACGACATCGCCTTCACGTACCACGGCCGCAACACCCGGCCCCTGGACGCGGTCACGAAGATCAGCGCCCGCACCACCGCCCCGCTGGACCGGATCAACCTCGACTTCGCCCGGGGAACCGTCCACGGCGTCGAGGTCAACGGGCGGACCGCCGACTTCGGCGGCAAGCGCGAGGACCTCGTCGTCCAAGCCCCCCGCCGCCTCCCCGCGGGCGTCCCGCTGGACATCACCGTCCGGCACACCAGCGACCCGAGCGGATCCGGGGACGACGGCGGCTGGGTCCGCACCGCCGACGGCCTCGCCCTGGCCAATCAGGCCGACGCCGCCCACCGGGTCTTCCCCGGCAACGACCACCCCTCCGACAAGGCGTACTTCACCTTCCGGATCACCGCGCCCGAGAAGCTGACGGCGGTGGCCTCCGGTCTGCCGGCGGGGAAGACCCGGCACGGGGCCACGACCACCTGGACCTACCGCACCGAGCACCCCATGGCGACCGAGCTGGCCCAGGTCTCCATCGGCAGCTCCGCCGTGCCGCACCGCACCGGCCCGCACGGACTGCCGGTGCGCGACGTCGTCCCGGCCGCCGACCGGAAGAAGCTGGAGCCCTGGCTCAGGAAGACCCCGGCCCAGCTGGAGTGGATGGAGCGGCGGGTCGGCCGCTACCCCTTCGAGACGTACGGGGTGCTCGTCGCCGACAGCCCCATCGGGTTCGCCCTGGAGACCCAGACGCTGTCGCTGTTCGGGAAGTCGTTCTTCACCGAGCCCGCCTACCCGGAGTGGTATGTCGAATCGGTGATGATCCACGAGCTGGCCCACCAGTGGTTCGGCGACAGCGTCTCGCCCGCTAGCTGGTCCGACCTGTGGCTCAACGAAGGGCACGCCAGTTGGTACGAGGCCCGGTACGCCGAGGAGAACGGCGGCGGGACCCTGGAGCGGCGGATGCGCGAGGCCTACCGCCTCTCCGACGGCTGGCGCGCCGACGGCGGCCCTCCGGCGCACCCGGACGGACCGGCCCCGGGTCAGAAGCTCAGCCTCTTCCGGCCGGTCATGTACGACGGGAGCGCCCTCGTGCTCTACGCCCTGCGCCAGGAGATCGGCGAGGCCGCCTTCGACCGGCTGGAGCGCACCTGGGTCCGGGTGCACCGGGACTCCACCGCGTCCACCGCCGACTTCACCCGGCTGGCGTCCGGTATCGCCGGGCGTGATCTGACCGCCTTCTTCGACGGCTGGCTGTACGGGAAGAAGACCCCGCCGATGCCGGGCCACCCCGACTGGAGCAGCGCGAAACCCGCGTGACGCGCCCGGTGGGGCCGTGCCACTATCGACGCGTCGGCGCGGCGGACCGCACCGGAGTTCCCGGCAGGGAATCATCCGGGAACATCACACGTTGTGACTGACGTAAAGACTTCTATCGACGTAAGGATCCAATGACCTCCTCTTCTTCCCTTCCCCAGGACGCGCAGGACGCGCGGAGCGCCACGGAGAACACCACCGAGAGCCTCACCGAGAGCCTTCGGGCCGACGCCCTGATGGAAGAGGACGTCGCCTGGAGCCACGAGATCGACGGAGCCCGGGACGGCGACCAGCTGGACCGCTCCGAGCGTGCCGCGCTGCGACGCGTGGCCGGTCTCTCCACGGAGCTCGAGGACGTCACCGAGGTCGAATACCGCCAGCTGCGCCTGGAGCGCGTGGTGCTGGTGGGCGTCTGGACCTCGGGGACGGTGCGCGACGCGGAGATCTCCCTCGCGGAGCTCGCCGCACTCGCCGAGACGGCGGGCGCGCAGGTGCTGGACGCGGTGTACCAGCGGCGCGACAAGCCGGACCCGGCCACCTACATCGGCTCGGGCAAGGCGCTGGAGCTGCGGGACATCGTGCTCGAATCCGGTGCCGACACCGTTGTCTGCGACGGTGAGCTGAGTCCCGGCCAGCTGATCCACCTGGAAGACGTCGTCAAGGTGAAGGTGGTCGACCGGACCGCCCTGATCCTCGACATCTTCGCCCAGCACGCCAAGTCCCGTGAGGGCAAGGCGCAGGTCTCGCTGGCCCAGATGCAGTACATGCTGCCCAGGCTGCGCGGCTGGGGCCAGTCGCTCTCCCGCCAGATGGGCGGCGGCGGTTCCAGCGGCGGTGGCGGCATGGCCACCCGTGGTCCCGGTGAGACCAAGATCGAGACAGACCGGCGACGGATCCGCGAGAAGATGGCGAAGATGCGCCGGGAGATCGCGGAGATGAAGACCGGCCGCGAGATCAAGCGGCAGGAGCGCAAGCGCAACAAGGTGCCCTCCGTCGCCATCGCCGGATACACCAACGCGGGCAAGTCCTCGCTGCTCAACCGTCTGACCGGAGCCGGTGTCCTGGTGGAGAACGCCCTGTTCGCCACCCTGGACCCGACCGTCCGCAGGGCCGAGACGCCCAGCGGCCGTGTCTACACCCTGGCCGACACCGTCGGGTTCGTCCGGCATCTGCCGCACCACCTGGTCGAGGCGTTCCGCTCCACCATGGAGGAGGTCGGCGAGTCCGATCTCATCCTCCACGTGGTGGACGGCTCCCACCCGGTGCCCGAGGAGCAGCTCGCGGCGGTCCGCGAGGTGATCCGGGACGTCGGGGCGGTGGATGTGCGCGAGATCGTCGTGATCAACAAGGCGGACGCGGCGGACCCCCTGGTCCTCCAGCGGCTGCTGCGCAACGAGAAGCACGCCATCGCCGTCTCGGCCAGGACCGGCGCCGGAATCGACGAGCTGCTCGCGCTCATCGACACCGAGCTGCCCCGGCCGTCCGTCGAGATCGAGGTGCTCGTGCCGTACATCCAGGGGGCTCTCGTCTCCCGGGTGCACGCCGAGGGCGAGGTGCTCTCCGAGGAGCACACCGCCGAGGGCACCCTGCTCAAGGCCCAGGTCCACGAGGAGTTGGCCGCGGAGCTCGGGACGTTCGTCCCCGCCGCGCACTGACGGATCAGGGACCGCCCGACAGGACGAAGGCCCGGCCCCGACTCTCCGGAGAGTCGGGGCCGGGCCTTCGTCCTGTCGGGCGGTCGGCGGCCGTGGTTACCGCCCGGCGAACCTGTCGCTCATCATCGTGCAGGCACGCCGGGCGTCGTCGTCGAGCCGGGGGCGGGCCGGCCCGAAGTGACCGGGCCGATCGAGGTGTTGGACACCCCGGAGCGCTCGGCCCTATGTGCTCGCGAGCCCTACCGGCCCGCGTACTTCTCGCTCACCGCGCGGTAGACGCCCTCGGCCTCCTTGCCGAGCCGGGGTCCGGCCAGCCAGCCCGCGGTGACCGGGCCGATCGAGGTGTTCGAGACCAGGGCGGGCTTGCCGTCCTGCCCGGCCGCGACCCAGCCGCCGCCGGAGGAACCACCGGTCATCGTGCAGCCGACGCGGTACATCGTGGGCTGGTCCTGGAAGACGGAGAGCCGACCCGGCTCGTCCTGGCACTGGAGCAGCTTCTGGCCGTCGAACGGCGGCGCGGCCGGGTAACCCGTGGCCGTCATGGAGTCGATCTCCGGCACGGCGGGAGCGTTGAACTCGACCGGCAGGGCCGAACCGACCGTCTCCTCCAGCGACTTGCCGCCCGCCCCCTTCTCCGGGGTCACGTGCAGCACCGCGAAGTCGTACGGGGCGCCCTGCCCGCCGACCGCAGCGCCCTGCTCGATCCACTGCTCGGAGGTCTGGGCCCACTGGCCCCACCACACACCGTAGGGAGCGATCTTCTCCTTGGGCGCGTTCTCCAGCTCGGCCGTCGACAGGCCGTCGTTGTTGTACGCCGGGACGAAGGCGATGTTGCGGTACCAACCGCCCTTCTTGCCCGCGTGCACACAGTGCCCGGCCGTCCACACCATGTTGGACTTGCCGGGGTTCGCCGGGTCCTTCACCACGGTCGCGGAGCAGACCATCGAGCCCTGCGGACCGTCGAAGAGAAGCTTCCCGGACTCGGGGGCGTTGTCGTGGTACGGCGTCGCGACTCCGGCGGCCCGGACCGGGGCGGGCGTCGGGTCCGTCACGCCGTCGTCGCCCGAGATGTCGTTGTCGACCGGGTTCTCCGGGGGCTTGTCGGCCTCCCGCATCCGGTCCGGGTCCCACAGCCCGTCGATGATCGGGTTGACGAAGTCCTTGGCCTCACGCAGCCACTTGTCCTTGTCCCAGTTCTTCCATTCCCCGTCCCGCCACTTGTCGGGGTCGATCCCGTGCTCCTTGAGCCGGTTCTTGAGGTCGTCCGGGATGACGACCTTGCCGTCGGACGGCTGCTCGGCCGAGGCGCTGGGCGTACCGCCCGGGTTGTCCTCCTCCGGACCGCACGCCGTGGCGGTGAGCGCCAGCACGGCGGCGACGGCGGTCGCGGCGAGCGCGGAGGAGGGCATGCGCCGTGCGCGCCTGGCGCGCCGTGCGGTATCGGTCGGGCGAATGGGTCGCATCTCGTGATCCCCCTGGGACTTCGTCACTCGGTACTCGTGCTGCATTGCGGACACTTCGGGCGCCGGAGCAGGTGTTTCCGCGCCGCTGTGCGGCCCCCACTATGCCGGTGCCGATGGTGACGGTGAGCGGCAGGTCCACGGTTCCGTCGCCGCGAGGATGTTCCGAATCACCCGTGATCCATCGCGGACGGCGTCGTTGGTACGGACGGGGGACACCAGGACGGCGTTCACGCCCTTGGTGCGTCCGGGCGAGACCGTACCGACGTGCAACGCGACCGTTACCGCAGGAGGATCAAGAGCCGTGTCCGTGACCGAACCCGCTCCGGTGGTGCCGCCCCCCGCCCACGAGGGCATTCTCCGCCGCCAGACCCAGCGCGAATCGGCGGCCCGGACCTACGCGCGGTCCCTGCCGATCGTCCCGGTGCGCGCCCGGGGGCTCACCATCGAGGGCGCGGACGGACGCCGCTACCTCGACTGCCTGTCGGGCGCCGGCACCCTGGCCCTCGGACACAACCACCCCGTCGTGCTCGAAGCGATCCGGAAGGTCATCGACTCCGGCGCGCCCCTGCACGTGCTCGACCTCGCCACCCCGGTCAAGGACGCCTTCACCACCGAGCTGTTCGCCACCCTGCCGCGCGAGTTCGCCGACAACGCCCGCATCCAGTTCTGCGGCCCGGCCGGCACGGACGCCGTCGAGGCCGCGTTCAAGCTGGTCCGCACCGCGACCGGCCGCACCGGCCTGCTGACCTTCACCGGCGCCTACCACGGCATGACCGCCGGGGCCCTCGCGGCCTCCGGCGGCGCCACCGACGTCACGGTGACCCGGCTGCCCTTCCCGCAGGACTACCGCTGCCCGTTCGGGACCGGCGGCGAGCGCGGCGCGGAGCTCGCCGCCCGCTGGACCGAACACCTGCTGGACGACCGCAAGGGCGGGGTCCCGGCCCCCGCGGGCATGATCGTGGAGCCGGTCCAGGGCGAGGGCGGTGTCCATCCCGCCCCCGACCCCTGGCTCCGCCGCATGCGCCGGATCACCCAGGACCGCTCCATCCCCCTGATCGCCGACGAGGTGCAGACCGGGGTCGGCAGAACCGGCGCCTTCTGGGCCGTCGAGCACAGCGGCGTCGTCCCCGACGTCATGGTCCTCTCCAAGGCCATCGGCGGTTCCCTGCCCCTCGCCGTGATCGTCTACCGCGCTGAACTGGATCTTTGGCAGCCGGGCGCACACGCGGGTACGTTTCGTGGCAACCAGCTCGCCATGGCGGCGGGCGCGGCCACGCTCGCGTACGTCAGGGAGAATCAACTGGCGGACCGCGCTGCGGTCCTGGGGGCCCGCATGCTCGCCCGTCTGGGGGAGCTGCGGGCACATCACCCGGGAATCGGTGACGTACGGGGGCGTGGACTGATGATCGGCATGGAGCTGGTGGATCCCGAGCGTGCGCCCCTGCCCGCCGAAGCAGGCGACGACCACCCCGCCCCACCCCCCGACCCGGCCCTCGCCCTCGCCGTCCAGCAGGAATGTCTGCGGCGCGGCCTCATCGTCGAACTGGGCGGCCGCCACGACGCCGTGGTCCGCCTCCTGCCGCCCCTCACCCTCACCGACGAACAGGCGAGTGCCGTCGTCGACCGTCTCGCCGACGCGCTGGCAGCCGCGACGCGCTCCCCGCACCGTCGGACCACCGCCGGGCCGACCACCTGAACCCGGAATCCCCACAAGGAAGAACGCCGTGAACCCCACCCCCGCGTCCGAGGCCGACGGCCACGGCACCCCCCAGCACCGAGGGCAGGACGGACCGGCCGCCCCCGGCACGGTCGAGGCGACGACCGTGCCCCGCCAGAAGTCCCCGCGCGATCCCGACCCCGCCGCGTACGCGCCCGGTCCGGACCTCCGGGCCCCGGCGGGCCAGGGCCCGGCCCCCGACCCCCTCGACGACCCGGACCCGCTGCGGGCCGCCGACGCGGCGGGCACGGAGAGCCTGCTGCGCTGCTGGACCCGAGAGAGCGACCTGCCCCGCCCGGCCGGCGACACCCTGCGCATCCCCTTCCCCGCCAGCGGCACCGCCCTGCTCGTCCCCGTCCACTACTGGTCCGCCACCGGCACCCACCGCTTCGGCCCGCCCGTCCTGGAGAACGCCCCCGCCGGGGCTCCGCACGCCGACGCCGCCACCGTCGCCGTCCTCATCGGCCGCGAGGGCGGCGAGAGCGGCGCGGGCGATCTGGTCGGCCGGGTCGCCGACTCCGTACGCCACACCGCCGGCTTCATCGACCAGCGGCGGCGCAACCCGGCCGACCCCGCCGAGGCCGACCTCTTCCTCACCGCCGAACAGTCCCTGCTGCTCGGCCACCCCCTCCACCCCACGCCCAAGAGCCGCGAAGGCCTCTCCGAAGCGGAGTCCCGGCGCTATTCCCCCGAGCTCCACGGGTCCTTCCCGCTCCACTGGTTCGCCGTCGACCGGTCTCTGGTGGCCACCGACTCCGCCTGGACCGAGGGCGGCCCTGCCACCGCCGACGAACTGCTCGCCCCGCACGCCGAAGGGTTGGCCCTGCCCCCCGGCACGGTCGCCGTCCCCGTACACCCCTGGCAGGCCGCCGACCTGATCCACCGCCCCCAGGTCCGTGCCCTCGCCGACACCGGCCTGCTCCACGACCTCGGCCCGCACGGCGAACCCTGGCACCCCACCTCCTCCATCCGCACCGTGCACCGGCCGGGTGCGCGGGTGATGCTCAAGCTCTCCCTCGGCGTACGCATCACCAACTCCCGCCGGGAGAACCTCCGCAAGGAACTGCACCGGGGCGTCGAGGTCCACCGCCTCCTGTCGACCGGACTCGCCGAGCGCTGGCAGCGGGAGCACCCCGGCTTCGACGTGGTCCGGGACCCCGCCTGGCTCGCCGTCGACGACCCCGAGGGTGCGCCCGTCACGGGGCTCGACGTCGTGCTCCGCCACAACCCCTTCGGCCCCGGCGACGACGCCGCCTGCATCGCGGGACTCACCGCCGAGCGCCCCCGGCCCGGGCGGCCCGGTATGCGCTCCCGGCTCGCCGAGGTCGTCTCCGGTCTGGCCGCGCGCAGCGGCCGCGGTGCCGGCGCCGTCTCCACCGAATGGTTCCGCCGCTATCTGCACCACGTCGTGCGCCCCGTCCTCTGGCTCGATGCCCACGCCGGAGTGGCCCTGGAGGCCCACCAGCAGAACACCCTCGTCCTCCTCGACCCGGACGGCTGGCCCGTCGGCGGCCGCTACCGGGACAACCAGGGCTACTACTTCCGCGACTCCCGCCGCGACGAGCTGGAACGCCGCCTCCCCGGCATCGGCGCCGTCAGCGACACCTTCGTCTCCGACCCCGTCACCGACGAACGGTTCGCCTACTACCTCGGCATCAACAACGTCCTCGGCCTGATCGGGGC
Source organism: Streptomyces griseus (assembly GCF_900460065.1). Classification (GTDB taxonomy): domain Bacteria; phylum Actinomycetota; class Actinomycetes; order Streptomycetales; family Streptomycetaceae; genus Streptomyces; species Streptomyces griseus. Next base: position 53,958 of record NZ_UAVD01000038.1, read on the forward strand.
GTTCGGCGCCCAGCGCCTGGCCGACGAGCGGGAACTCCTCACCGTCCTGAGCGACTTCCTCACCGAGACCGCGGAACTGGGCTCGCCCCTGCCCGCGTATCTCCTGCAGAACCGGCAACTGCGCTGCAAGGCCAACCTGCTGACCCGGCTCCACGGCCTCGACGAGCTGGTCGGACCGGTCGACACCCAGTCCGTGTACGTCACCATCGCCAACCCGCTGTACAGCTGAGCACCACCCGCCCCGGGCAGAATCCGACCGCACCCCTCCGGAGACGCCCACCGACCGCACCCGGTCGAGAGAGGAGAGCGCCACCGTGCCTCCCGCCGAACCCTCAGCGGAATCCGACGCGATACCGGCCGGCCGAGGCTCCGCCGAGCGGTCCGGCACCGAACGGTCCCGGCCCGAACGGCCCATCAGCGAACGAACCGGCAGCGAACCGCCCTTCCGCGAGCGCTCCGGCGGCCGCGAGGACGGCGGCGCCGGCGTCGAGGACACCCTCGACCTGGAGCTCACCGAGGAGCTCCTCGCCCTCATCGCCGGGGATCGAGACACCGGCGCGGCCCGGACCCGGGTCACCCACGAGCTGCTGGGCGACCCGGGGGCCTGGCCGCCCGCGGCCACGACGGCGGGAGAGTTCGCCCTCCTCCCCGTCCGGCCGGAGCGTGATCTCGCCGTGGTCAGCCGCTGGATGAACGATCCTGCCGTGGCGGCCTTCTGGGAGCTGGCCGGACCCGAATCCGTCACCGCCGACCACCTCAGGCCCCAGCTCGAAGGGGACGGACGCAGCATCCCGTGCCTGGGCGTGCTCGACGGCACCCCCATGAGCTACTGGGAGATCTACCGCGCCGACCTCGACCCCCTGGCCCGCCACTACCCCGCCCGCCCCCACGACACCGGGATCCACCTCCTCATCGGGGGCGTGCACAACCGCGGCCGGGGCGTGGGCACCACCCTGCTCCGCGCCGTCGCCGACCTCGTCCTGGACAACCTTCCGCGGTGCGGACGGGTCGTCGCCGAGCCGGACCTGCGCAACACCCCCTCCGTATCCGCGTTCCTCAGCGCCGGTTTCCGCTTCTCCGCCGAAGTGGATCTCCCCGACAAACGCGCCGCGCTGATGATCCGCGACCGAACGTACCGAGCCCAGCTGTGACTTACTCACCGCACTTTCCACACCGCTCGAACCCCAGAGGTTCCATCCGGAGGAGTCCCCGTGCCGATATATCCCGCGAGCCGTGAATCAGCCGAGTCCCCGCAGCTGTTCAGCCCTCCGGAGCTGAGCCGACAGATCTGGGACCGGGCCGCCGCACGGCTCCTCGCCAAGATGCTCGGCGAGTTCGCCTACGAGAAGATCATCGAGCCGGTCCCCGAGCCCGGGACCGGCGGACGCCACCGGCTGACCCTCGACGACGGGGGAGCACTCGCCTTCACGGCCCGACGCGGCGTCTACGGCAGCTGGCGCGTCGACCCCGACTCGATCGAGGCCACGACGGGGCCGTCGGCCGCCCAGGCCAACGGCACACCCGGCGCCGTGAGCGCCGAGGCGCGGTCCAACGGCGCGGCCGTCGGCCCCCGGCCGTTCCGCGACCCGCTGACCTTCCTCACCCGGGCCCGACGCCTCCTCGGACTCGACGGCACGACGCTGGGCCACCTCATCCGCGAACTGACCCTGACGCTCTCCGCGGACGCCCGGCTCGACCACACCGCGCTCACCGCGGAACAGCTCGCCGCGCTCGACTACGCGGAGCTGGAAGGCCATCAGACCGGCCACCCCTGGCTGGTGGCGAGCAAGGGACGGCTCGGCTTCTCCGCCGCCGACGCGTCCCGCTTCACCCCCGAGACCCGCAGCCCGCTCCGGCTGCCGTGGATCGCGGTCAGCACCCGCATCGCGCAGTACCGGGGCGTGGGCCCCGTCGGCACCCCCGAGCAGCTGTACGCCGGCGAGCTCGACGAGGACGTCCGGGAGGCCTTCGCGGAGGTGCTGCGGGCCCGGGGGCGCGACCCGCGGGACTACCTCTACCTCCCCGTACACCCCTGGCAGTGGGACGAGTGGATCGTGCCCCTGTTCGCCCCGGCCATCGCTGACGGCGACATCGTCGCCCTGCACGGCGACGGGGACGCCCGCCTCCCGCAGCAGTCCATCCGCACCTTCGCGAACATCGAACGGCCCGAGCGGCACACCGTCAAGCTCCCGCTCTCCATCCTCAACACCCTGGTCTGGCGCGGCCTGCCGACCGAGCGGACCCTCGCCGCCCCCGCCGTCACCGCCTGGGTCCAAGGGCTCTGCGAGGACGACGCGTTCCTGCGCGACACCTGCCGGGTCGTCCTCCTCGGCGAGGTCGCCTCCGTCGCCGTCGAGCACCCGCTCTACGACCATCTCCCCGAAGCCCCCTACCAGTACAAGGAACTCCTCGGCGCGATCTGGCGGGAGCCCCTGCCGCCCCGCCTCGCCCCGGGCGAGAGGGCCCGCACGCTCGCCTCCCTCCTCCATACGGATCCGGCGGGCCGCGCGTTCACCGCGGAGCTGGTCGAGCGCTCCGGCCTCTCCCCGGACGCCTGGCTGAAGCGGCTCTTCGCCGCGCTCCTGCCGCCCCTGCTGCACTTCCTCTACCGCTACGGCACCGTCTTCTCCCCGCACGGCGAGAACGCCATCGTCGTGTTCGACGAGAGCGACGTGCCCGTACGGCTCGCCATCAAGGACTTCGTCGACGACGTCAACATCAGCGCCCACCCGCTGCCGGAACACGCCACCATGCCCGACGAGGTGCGCGCGGTACTCCTCACCGAGGAGCCGTCCTTCCTCACCCAGTTCATCCACTCCGGTCTCTTCGTCGGCGTCTTCCGCTATCTCTCACCCCTGTGCGAGGAACAGCTCGGCGTCTCCGAGGACGCGTTCTGGTCACTCGTCCGGGCGGAGATAGTCCGCCACCACGCGCGCTTCCCGGAGCTGAGGGAGAGGTTCGCGCTGTTCGACATGCTCACCCCCGAGATCGAGCGCCTCTGCCTCAACCGCAACCGCCTGCTCGTCGACGGCTACCGGGACCGCGCCAGCCGTCCGCACGCGGCGATCCACGGCACGGTCCCCAACCCGTTGCACCCCTCCGCCCGCGTCCGGGAGTGATCGCTGATGTCAGTGGTGCGCCGTAGGCTGGTCGGGCTATGAGAAAGCCATCCCTCCCCGAGCTCCTGCACGCCGCCGTCACCGCCGTCGGCGGTACGGAAAGGCCCGGCCAGGTCACCATGGCCGAGGCCGTCGCCGAGGCCGTCGACGACCAATCCCACCTGCTCGTCCAGGCCGGCACCGGTACGGGCAAGTCGCTCGGCTACCTGGTGCCGGCGCTGGCGCACGGGGAGCGGGTCGTCGTCGCCACGGCCACCCTCGCCCTCCAGCGGCAGCTGGTGGAGCGGGACCTCCCGCGCACGGTCGAGTCCCTGCACCCGCTGCTGCGCCGCCGCCCGCAGTTCGCCATGCTCAAGGGCCGGTCGAACTACCTGTGCCTGCACCGGCTCCACGAAGGGGTTCCGCAGGACGAGGAGGAGGGGCTGTTCGACCAGTTCGAGGCGGCGGCCCCGTCCAGCAAGCTCGGCCAGGACCTGCTGCGGCTGCGGGACTGGTCGGACGAGACGGAGACGGGCGACCGGGACGACCTGACCCCCGGCGTCTCGGACCGGGCCTGGGGGCAGGTCTCGGTCTCCTCGCGGGAGTGCCTCGGCGCGACGAAGTGCGCGTACGGCGCCGAGTGCTTCGCGGAGGCGGCCCGCGAGCGCGCGAAGCTCGCGGACGTCGTCGTGACCAACCACGCGCTGCTCGCGATCGACGCGATCGAGGGCGCGCCGGTGCTGCCGTCGCACGAGGTGCTGATCGTCGACGAGGCCCATGAGCTGGTCTCCCGGGTCACCGGCGTCGCCACCGGCGAGCTGACCCCGGCCCAGGTCAACCGCGCGGTCCGCCGGGCGGCGAAGCTGGTCAACGAGAAGGCCGCCGACTCCCTCCAGACCGCCGCCGAGGGTTTCGAACGGGTCATGGAGGTGGCGCTCCCGGGGCGGTTGGAGGAGGTGCCCGAGGACCTCGGGTACGCCCTGATGGCGCTGCGCGACGCGGCACGCACGGTGATCTCCGCCATCGGCGCCACCCGGGACAAGTCGGTCGAGGACGAGAACGCCGTCCGCAAGCAGGCTCTGGCCTCGGTCGAGTCGATCCACGGGGTCGCCGAGCGCATCACCCAGGGCTCCGAGTACGACGTCGTCTGGTACGAGCAGCACGACCGGTTCGGAGCCTCCGTCCGGGTCGCCCCGCTCTCCGTCTCCGGGCTGCTGCGCGAGAAGCTCTTCGCCGAGCGATCCGTGGTGCTGACCTCGGCCACCCTCAAGCTCGGCGGGGACTTCAACGGGGTGGGCGCCTCCCTCGGGCTGGCCCCCGAGGGCACGGCGGGCGAGGACGTCCCCCAGTGGAAGGGGCTGGACGTCGGCTCCCCGTTCGACTACCCGAAGCAGGGCATCCTCTATGTCGCCCGCCATCTGAACACCCCGGGGCGCGAGGGGTCGCGTACGGACATGCTGGACGAGCTCACCGAGCTGGTGGAGGCGGCAGGCGGTCGCACGCTGGGGCTGTTCTCCTCCATGCGGGGAGCCAAGGCGGCGGCCGAGGAGCTGCGGGGGCGGATGGACAGGCCGATCCTGCTCCAGGGCGAGGAGACGCTCGGCGAGCTGATCAAGAACTTCGCCGCCGATCCGGAGACCTGCCTCTTCGGCACCCTGTCGCTCTGGCAGGGCGTGGACGTCCCCGGAGCCAGCTGCCAGCTGGTGGTCATGGACCGGATTCCGTTCCCCCGGCCCGACGATCCGTTGATGAGCGCGCGGCAGAAGGCGGTCGAGGAAGCGGGGGGCAACGGCTTCATGGCGGTGGCGGCGACGCACGCCGCGCTGCTGATGGCCCAGGGCGCGGGCCGGCTGGTCCGGGCCACGGGCGACAAGGGCGTCGTCGCCGTGCTGGACCCGAGGCTCGCGAACGCGCGGTACGGAAGCTATCTGCGCGCCTCGCTGCCGGACTTCTGGTACACCACCGACCGGAACCAGGCGCGTCGCTCACTGTCCGCCATCGACGCGCAGGCCAAGGCGGACGGGGCCTGATCCGCCGGGGGCCGCCCGGCTGCCGGCTTCCTCCGGGCGGTCGGGCAAGGCAAAGCCCCGGGACCGACGCCATGATCGACGTCCTAGGTAGGGATCCCGGGGCGGGCGTGCCGTGACCGACGCGTACCTCAGACCCGGCGCAGCACCGCCACGACCTTGCCGAGGATGGTCGCCTCGTCGCCGGGGATCGGCTGGTACGCGGCGTTGTGAGGGAGCAGCCATACGTGACCGTCCTCCCGGCGGAAGCGCTTGACGGTCGCCTCGCCGTCGAGCATGGCGGCGACGATGTCCCCGTTCTCCGCGACGGGCTGGCGACGGACGGTGACCCAGTCGCCGTCGCAGATCGCGGCCTCGATCATCGAGTCGCCGACGACCTTGAGGACGAACAGCTCACCGTCGCCGACGAGCTGGCGGGGGAGCGGGAAGACGTCCTCGACGGACTCCTCGGCGAGGATCGGTCCACCGGCGGCGATCCGGCCCACCAGCGGTACGTAGGAGGCGGCGGGCTTGCCCGTCGTGTCGGTCGGCTGGGTGCTGGGCTGGTCCGATCCGCGCACCTCGTAGGCGCGGGGCCGGTGCGGGTCCCGGCGGAGGAAGCCCTTGCGCTCCAGCGCCATCAGCTGATGGGCGACCGACGATGTGCTGGACAGGCCCACCGCCTGACCGATCTCCCGCATGGAGGGCGGGTAACCCCGCCGCTGCACGGAGTCGCGGATGACCTCGATGACCCGCCGTTGCCGGTCCGTCAGTCCCGAGCTGTCCGCCCGGATGCCGGGGGGCCTGCCGGGCATGGAACGACCCGGGCGCGCGGGGTCGGGCCCGTCCGTGTTCGTGACTGAGTCATTCATGGCATGCACCGGCTCAAGTCGGCTCTGGGAGCGGTGGTCCCGGGCGGTGATGGTGGCACTGTCTGCGGTGGTGGTCACGTCGGCCCCTTTCGAATGTTCTCCCTAGCTGGACAACGGTAGTAGCTTTCGAAAGGTTGCGCCAAACACACGTTCGAGTGAAAAACGAATAAAGGGGTGCCGCACTGCTGCCGACAGGTGTATGAGCAACAGAATAGAGGTCGCGCGACCGCCTCGTGGAGGCCCGTCGCGGTGCCGGGCCGAGTCTTTCATCCGGACCCGCGCGCCGGAGCCCCGGCGGCTCGGCGGCCCCGTGTCTCCCGTACCCTCGTCCGTGGCCCACGCTCCCCCCGGGCGGCCTCCGAGCGGGGTCCGGCGCGCGACACGCGATGGGGCCGGAAAAGCGACCCAACCCTAGATCTAGTGGTTGGATTGCTCCAGTCGCCCAGAAGTTGTGGTCGCGGTTCAACCGCACCGTGGTCATCGCCTATGCTGGGGACTGCTTCCAAGGGCCCGGACAAGGCCCTGAAGAGGCTATTCAGTCGTGCGTGTGAGGGAGGGTTGGGAGCCATGCACTGCCCCTTCTGCAGGCACCCCGACAGCAGGGTCGTCGACAGTCGCACCACCGACGACGGGACGTCGATCCGTCGCCGCCGCCAGTGCCCCGACTGTTCCCGCCGTTTCACCACGGTGGAGACCTGCTCACTGATGGTGGTCAAGCGCAGTGGCGTGACCGAGCCCTTCAGTCGCACCAAGGTCATCTCCGGCGTCCGCAAGGCATGCCAGGGGCGACCCGTCACGGAGGACGCCCTCGCCAAGCTCGGCCAGCGGGTCGAGGAGGCGGTGCGCGCCACCGGCAGCGCCGAGCTGACCACCCACGACGTGGGGCTGGCCATCCTCGGCCCGCTGCAGGAACTCGACCTCGTCGCGTACCTGCGCTTCGCGTCCGTCTACCGGGCGTTCGATTCCCTGGAAGACTTCGAGGCCGCCATCGTGGAACTGCGTGCGCAGCGGCCTTCCGCAGAGGACCGCGGGAGCGGAGAGACCCTTGAGGTCCCCGCGCCCGCCATCGCCGCCGACTGAGCGGTACCCGCCCGGGGCGCCCGTGCCCGCAGACGTCATGACTGCGGACGGGCGGCAGGGCGACATGAGATGTGCTTCCGGCTGCCGAGTGCGGCTCCCGGAGCATCGGACACACATTGTGCCTGGGAAGATCTGGGCACTTCAGGGCGTTTTCGCCCACATATGGGAGGCGGCATGACAGAGACGGCGAGCGGCCCGGCACGAGGTTCCCGCACCAAGGGCGCCAAGGCGAGCAAGGGTCTGCGTATCGAGCGCATCCACACCAACCCCGGCGTGCACCCGTACGACGAGGTGGCGTGGGAGCGCCGTGACGTCGTCATGACCAATTGGCGCGACGGCTCGATCAACTTCGAGCAGCGTGGCGTCGAGTTCCCCGACTTCTGGTCGGTGAACGCGGTCAACATCGTCACCAGCAAGTACTTCCGCGGGGCCGTCGGCACGCCGCAGCGCGAGACCGGCCTCAAGCAGCTGATCGACCGGATCGTGAAGACGTACCGGAAGGCCGGCGAGGACCACAGCTACTTCGCCTCTCCCGCGGACGCGGAGATCTTCGAGCACGAGCTGGCGTACGCCCTCCTGCACCAGGTCTTCAGCTTCAACTCCCCGGTCTGGTTCAACGTCGGCACGCCCCAGCCGCAGCAGGTCTCCGCCTGCTTCATCCTGGCCGTCGACGACTCCATGGAGTCGATCCTCGACTGGTACAAGGAAGAGGGCATGATCTTCAAGGGCGGCTCCGGCGCCGGCCTGAACCTCTCCCGTATCCGCTCCTCCAAGGAGCTCCTCTCCTCCGGCGGCAACGCCTCCGGCCCGGTCTCGTTCATGCGCGGCGCCGACGCCTCCGCCGGAACGATCAAGTCGGGCGGCGCCACCCGCCGCGCGGCCAAGATGGTCATTCTCGACGTCGACCACCCCGACATCGAGAACTTCATCGAGACCAAGGTCAAGGAGGAGGAGAAGATCCGCGCCCTCCGTGACGCGGGCTTCGACATGGACCTGGGCGGCGACGACATCACGTCCGTCCAGTACCAGAACGCCAACAACTCGGTCCGGGTGAACGACGAGTTCATGAAGGCCGTCGAGACGGGCGGCAAGTTCGGGCTGCGCGCCCGGATGACCGGCGACGTCATCGAAGAGGTCGAGGCCAAGTCCCTCTTCCGCAAGATGGCCGAGGCCGCCTGGGCCTGCGCCGACCCCGGCATCCAGTACGACGACACCATCAACGCCTGGCACACCTGCCCGGAGTCCGGCCGGATCAACGGCTCGAACCCGTGCAGCGAGTACATGCACCTGGACAACACCTCGTGCAACCTCGCCTCGCTGAACCTGATGAAGTTCCTCAAGGACGACGGCCTGGGCAACCAGTCCTTCGAGTCCGAGCGCTTCGCCAAGGTCGTCGAGCTGGTCATCACCGCGATGGACATCTCGATCTGCTTCGCTGACTTCCCCACGCAGAAGATCGGCGAGAACACCCGCGCCTTCCGCCAGCTGGGCATCGGCTACGCCAACCTCGGCGCCCTGCTGATGGCGACCGGTCACGCGTACGACAGCGACGGCGGCCGCGCGCTCGCCGGAGCCATCACCTCGCTGATGACCGGCACCTCCTACCGCCGCTCCGCGGAGCTGGCCGCGGTCGTCGGCCCGTACGACGGCTACGCCCGCAACGCCGAGCCGCACCAGCGCGTCATGAAGCAGCACGCCGACGCCAACGCCAAGGCCGTCCACGTCGACGACCTCGACTCCCCGGTCTGGGCCGCCGCGACGGAGGCCTGGCAGGACGTGATCCGGCTCGGCGCCAAGAACGGCTTCCGCAACGCGCAGGCCTCGGTCATCGCGCCCACCGGCACCATCGGTCTCGCGATGTCCTGCGACACCACCGGTCTGGAGCCCGACCTCGCCCTGGTCAAGTTCAAGAAGCTGGTCGGCGGCGGCTCGATGCAGATCGTCAACGGCACCGTGCCGCAGGCGCTGCGCCGCCTCGGCTACCAGCCGGAGCAGATCGAGGCGATCGTCGCCCACATCGCCGAGAACGGCAACGTGGTCGACGCCCCCGCCCTGAAGACCGAGCACTACGAGGTCTTCGACTGCGCGATGGGCGAGCGCTCCATCTCGGCGATGGGCCACGTCCGGATGATGGCGGCCATCCAGCCGTGGATCTCCGGCGCGCTCTCCAAGACGGTGAACCTCCCCGAGAGCGCCACCGTCGAGGACGTCGAGGAGGTCTACTTCGAGGCGTGGAAGATGGGCGTCAAGGCGCTCGCGATCTACCGCGACAACTGCAAGGTCGGCCAGCCCCTCTCCGCCAAGTCCAAGGACAAGGAGAAGGAAGAGGTCACCGCGAAGGCCGAGGAGACCATCCGCACGGCGGTCGAGAAGGTCGTCGAGTACCGCCCGGTCCGCAAGCGCCTCCCCAAGGGCCGTCCCGGCATCACCACCTCCTTCACGGTGGGCGGCGCCGAGGGCTACATGACCGCCAACTCCTACCCGGACGACGGTCTCGGCGAGGTCTTCCTGAAGATGTCCAAGCAGGGCTCCACCCTCGCGGGCATGATGGACGCCTTCTCCATCGCCGTCTCGGTGGGTCTGCAGTACGGCGTCCCGCTGGAGACCTACGTCTCGAAGTTCACCAACATGCGCTTCGAGCCGGCCGGTATGACGGACGACCCGGACGTGCGGATGGCGCAGTCGATCGTCGACTACATCTTCCGCCGCCTGGCGCTCGACTTCCTGCCCTTCGAGACCCGCTCGGCCCTCGGCATCCACTCCGCCGAGGAGCGCCAGCGCCACCTGGACACCGGAAGCTACGAGCCGACGTTCGAGGCGGACGGAGCGGACGCGGACAGCCTGGCCCAGTCGGCCCCGGTCCGCGCCGAGCCCCTGAAGGTGGTGGAGGCTCCCGAGGAGTCCGCCGTGAAGCCCGCGCCGAAGACGGCTCACACCTCGGCCGAACTGGTCGAGATGCAGCTCGGCATCAGCGCCGACGCCCCGCTCTGCTTCTCCTGCGGTACGAAGATGCAGCGCGCCGGCTCCTGCTACATCTGCGAGGGCTGCGGCTCGACGAGCGGTTGCAGCTGACCGGAAGCGGAACCGCGTAGGGACTGACCGACCCGCGGCTCACGAAGGGGACCGGCCACCGGCCGGTCCCCTTCGGTGTGCCGTCCCGGGTTGTCCGGAACTGGCCGATGTCACCCCTGCGCGGTACGGCTCCCCATCGCCGCGGCGAACGCGTCGGGGTCGCCGTCGTAACCGCGTACGGCCGACCGGAAGCCCCAGAGCCCCGCACCGTCGCGGGTGAACTCCCCGACCACCGCGGCGCTCGCCCACGCCACGTCGGAGAAGTCGCTCTCGGCCAGCTTCGTGTAGCCCTCCACGATCTCCATCGCCGTGCTCCCTATGGCGCCGAACGTCTTGTGACCGTCGCGCTGCTGGATGGCGACACCGACCACCACCCGCCCGTACCGCTCCGCCAGCCGGTTCAGCTCGATGGTCATCACCTCGTCGAAGCCGAAACCCTGGCCCGTCCGGCTGTCCCGGTTCAGGGTGATGGTGCCGTCCGGCGAGCGGCTGTCGAAGTGGACCAGGTAGGCGGGGGCGCCGTACGGCTCGTCGGCCGGGTAGGTCGCCGCGATGATGTCGAGGTCGTTCGCCGCCGCCCCGTGCGGGCTGGGGTCCCACTTGACCCGCACTTCGACCTTCTCGATGTCCTTGTTCGGAGTGCTCAAGGGACTTCCCTCCCCGCCGACGGCCCGCAGGCCGTTCCCATCACCTGATACACGATTCACCCGATCATGTCCGGAACCGGCCGCGGAACCAACTGCTCCGGCCGCGGGCGGCGGATTCGGGCCACTGCCCGGCCCCGGCACGGGCGTTGCGGCGGCCACCGGCAACCACGCCCCGGTGCGCGAGCGGAGGTGAAGCCCCTTGCTCGCTCCGCCACGGACCGAGGGGAACGCACTCCTCGGGACAGTGACGCGTGCCACGCTCCGCGCCGTACGATGGCGCGGTGCTGGTGAAGTGGATTCGCTGCTCCGTGGTGGACCGTCATGGTTTCGAACGGGGACAGCGGAAGTGGGCGGGGCTGCTCGGCGAGCCGGGGTTCAGAGGACAGAGCGGCGGGTGGAGCCGAACGCGCCCCGACGTCGCCCACGTCTTCGCTTTCTGGGAGAACCGCGTCTTCTACGACTCCTTCATGGCCCGCGGGCACGACCGGCTGGCGGCCGGACAGTCCGGAATGTTCCGCGACATGCAGGTCACGCTTTTCGAGCGCCGCTTCGACGTGAAGACGGGCTTCGAGCCGCACTTCGCGGAGGCGGACGTCGTCAGGGTCGCGCACAGCCGGGTGCACGAGGAGCGCGCCGAGCACTTCGTGCTGATGCAGCAGCAGGTGTGGAACCCCGCCATGGCCGGATCGCCGGGGATGCTGCGCGGCGTGTTCGGCGAGGCGCCCGGGAACGAGTTCCTGGCGCTGTCCCTGTGGAAGTCGAGCGCCGAGCGCGGCAAGTACCGCGCGGCGGGGGCCGAGCGGCTGGCGGCCCGGGCGGGGACCGAGACCGACGTGATCGCCCTGACGGGAGACGTCGTGGAGCTGGAACCCTCCTGGACGGTGTGACCCGGCCCCACGGGCCCCGACCACCCGTGCCGGCCCGACCCGATCTATGGTCGGGACATGGCACGACCGCAGCGCATTGTCCTCGTCCGGCACGGTGAGTCCGAGGGCAACGCCGACGACACGGTGTACGAGCGGGAGCCCGACCACGCGCTCCGGCTCACCCCCACGGGTCTGCGGCAGGCCCGGGAGACCGGACAGAGGCTGCGCGAGCTGTTCGGCGAGGAACGGGTGAGCGTCTACATCTCGCCGTACCGCCGCACCCATGAGACGTTCCGGGCCTTTGACCTCGACCCGGCGCGCGTACGCGTACGGGAGGAGCCCCGGCTGCGCGAGCAGGACTGGGGCAACTGGCAGGACCGCGACGACGTACGCCTGCAGAAGGCCTACCGGGACGCCTACGGGCACTTCTTCTACCGCTTCGCCCAGGGAGAGTCCGGGGCCGACGTATACGACCGGGTCGGAGCATTCCTGGAGAGCCTGCACAGGAGCTTCGAGGAGCCGGACCACCCGGAGAACGTCCTGCTGGTCACCCACGGGCTGACGATGCGGCTGTTCTGCATGCGGTGGCTCCACTGGTCGGTCGCGGAGTTCGAGTCGCTGTCCAACCCGGGCAACGGCGAGACGCGGACCCTGCTGCTGGGCGAGAACGGCCGCTACACCCTCGACCGGCCGTTTCAGAGCTGGCGGACCCCTCAGCCGTACGGGCGTACCGGATAGAGTGGCAGGGCGATGACCGCTGATTCTGCTTCCGCGCGGCGCCTCGAACGCGCCCTGGCCAGCCTGCGTGGGCTGTCCGTGGGAGACGCCCTGGGCTCCCAGTTCTTCGTTCCGGCCAACTACCCCCTGCTGAAACAACGGGCGCTGCCGCCCGGGCCCTGGCAGTGGACCGACGACACCGAGATGGCCTGCTCGGTCCTGGCCGTGCTCAGCGCCCACGGCCGGGTCGACCAGGACGCGCTCGCCCGCTCCTTCGCCGAGCACCACGACTTCGACCGGGGCTACGGCCCCGCCGTCAACCGGCTCCTCAGGCTCGTCCGCGAGGGCGGCGACTGGCGGGAGCTGTCCTCGGCGCTTTTCCAGGGCCAGGGCTCCTGGGGCAACGGGTCGGCGATGCGCATCGCCCCGCTCGGCGCCTGGTACGCGGACGATCCGGAACAGGCCACGCACCAGGCGGAGATCTCCTCGTACCCCACGCATCAGCACCGCGAGGCCGTCGTCGGCGCCATGGCCGTGGCCGCCGCGGCTTCCCTCGCCGCCGCCCCGGGCGGGCCGCCGAGCCCCGAGGACCTCCTCGACGGGGTCATCACGCTCGTGCCCCGCAGCGCGGTGGGCGCGGGGCTGCGCCGGGCCCGCGACATGCTGGACTACCAGGACGCCGGGACGGTCGCCGCGGTGCTCGGCAACGGCCGCCGGACCAGCGCCCACGACACCGTGCCGTTCGCGCTCTGGTCGGCCGCCAGGAGCCTCGGGGACTACGAGCAGGCGTTCTGGGCCACGGCCCAGGCGGGCGGTGACGTCGACACGACCTGCGCCATCGTCGGCGGTGTCGTCGCGTCGGGCGGCGCCGGAGCGCCACCGGCCGACTGGCTGGCACGGACGGAGGAGCCCCCGGCGTGGCTGACGCCGTTCCTGCCCTGACCGTCCCGCTGCCGCCCCGGCTCTCCCCGGAAGGCGGCCGCGGCCCTCTGTCACGGTCCTGACACAGGAGCACTCCGCGTCTCTGCGAACGCGAGTTCGGGACTACTCTTTCGGCCACGCCGCCCCTCATTGATCTTGAGGGTCGTGCGCCGAATGAGACGCCGGGACAGGCAGAGGCCCAGGGCCGCGCGTGGACCCGGTGGGGGGAGGGGTCCCATGTCCGATCAGCCGTCCGAGGCGTCCAGACCGCCCGAGAACCCGAAGGAAGCCGGCGCGTCCGGGCCACCGGAACCGTCGTCCTCCTCCGAGGCCGCCGGACCACCCGCGGCCGGCCGGCCGGACACGACCCCGGCGCGGTCCGCCGGCGAGCCGGCCACCGATGCCCCGCCGCCCTCCGCGGTGCGGGATCCCGCCCCCGCCCGGGCCTCCGGCACCCCGCGCCAACGCGCTCAGGGGGCTCCGAAGGCCGGCGTGCCGGGCAACCCCTGGCAGCACGGCGCCGGAGCGCCCGCCGCCCCGGGCGACGGTGCGACGGCCCGGCTCAGGCCGCCCCCACCGTCCCTGATCCGACCCGCCGTGCTGGGCTCCGTCCTGGCCACCGCCCTGCTGAGCGCGATCTTCCTGGGCGACGGACTCGGGGTGAACCTCCTGATCGTGGCCGTGCCCGCCGCCCTGGCCGCGTTCTTCGCCGCCCGGGCGGCGGGCCGCCGGCTCCGGCCCTGGACCGCTGCCTGGGCGGTGGGAGGGCTCGCGCTGCTCGCGGTGCCGGCACTCCGCGACGCGGGCTGGCCCACCTTCCTCGCCGTGGTGTCCGCCTTCGCGCTCGGCTCGCTCGCGCTGCACGGAAGCCGCACCTGGCCGGGGGTGCTGATCGGCTCGCTGGGACTGTTCGACTCGGTCGTCCCCGGCATCATCTGGGGTGTTCGGGGGGTCCGCGCACGGGCCGAGGGCTCCCGGGCGCGCTGGGGCGCCGCCCTGCGCACCACGCTGGTGGCCCTCGTGCTGCTGGTGGTGTTCGGAACCCTCTTCGCCGGCGCGGACGCCGCGTTCGCCGAACTGCTGGGCGGCCTCGTGCCCGACGCCTCGGTCGGCGAGGGGCCCTGGCGGATCTTCCTCTTCGCGCTCGGGCTGGCCGGCGCGCTGGCCGCCGCGCACGCCGCGGCCGCCCCGGTGCGCTGGGACGGGATCACGGTGCGGCCCGGAAAGCCCCGGGGGCGGGCCGAATGGGCCCTTCCGCTGATCGTCCTCGATCTCCTCTTCGCCGCGTTCGTCATTCTTCAGCTCGTCGTGCTCCTCGGCGGCTACGACAAGGTGCGGGACGTGACCGGGCTCAGCCACGCCGAGTACGCCCGCCAGGGCTTCTGGCAGCTCTTGTGGGCCACGCTGCTCACCCTTCTCGTGATCGCCCTGGCCCTGCGCTGGGCACCGCGCGGCGGCACCGGGGACCGCACCCTGGTGCGGGCGGTCCTGGGCCCCCTCTGCGTGCTCACCCTCGTCGTGGTCGCCTCCGCGCTGCGCCGCATGGACCTGTACGTCGACGAGTACGGCCTGACCCGGCTCCGGATATCCGTGGCCGCGATGGAACTCTGGCTCGGGGTGGTGCTGATCCTGATCCTGGCGGCCGGGGTCTTCGGGGCCCGGTTCCTGCCCCGGGCCATCGCGGTGAGCGCGGCGGCCGGCGTCCTGGCCTTCGGGCTGCTCTCCCCGGACGGGCTGATCGCCGAGCAGAACGTCCAGCGCTTCGAGGACAGCCGGTCGACCGCCATCGACATCGACTACGTCAAGGACCTGTCCGCCGACGCCGTACCGGCTCTGGACCGACTGCCCGAACCGGAACGCTCCTGTGCGCTGCGGGTCATCCAGAACGACGTGCTCCGCGCCGACACTCCCTGGTACGCGACCAGCTGGGGGGAGGCGCGGGCGAGGGAGATCCTGGAGAAGCGCCCGGTGAAGGGCGACGCGCGTGACTGCTACGGCGCGGGCAGGGAAGGGACCCGGGACGGATACGAGCCGGACGACGACGGCTACGACCCGTACTGAGCCGACGGGCCCGTGAAGCGGACGGGTTCGTGAAGCCGACGGGCTCCCGGAGCCGACGGGCCCTCCGCGCCCACGGGTTCGGGGGCCCGGGCCCATGCGGCCGGGGGGCCGGCCAAGCTCCGGAGCCGCCTTCGCCGACCGTTTCGCGGGACGCACGGCGCCCCGGGGTGTTGCTGTCGTGGCTCTCGGCGTACGCTGGCTGGCGCCATGCCGTACGAACCACCCACGCACACCGTCGAGCGCTCGCTTCGCGCTACCACCGGTGCCAGGACCGTCGCCGGTGTCGACGAGGTCGGACGCGGAGCGTGGGCCGGACCCGTCACCGTGTGCGCGGCGGTCACCGGACTGCGCCGACCGCCCGAAGGCCTCACCGATTCCAAGCTGTTGACCCCCCGGCGGCGCGCGGAGCTCGATCCCGTGCTGCGGAGCTGGGTCACCGCCTACGCGCTGGGCGACGCCTCCCCGCAGGAGATCGACGACCTCGGAATGACCGCCGCCCTCCGGCTCGCCGCCGTGCGCGCCCTGGAGGGGCTGCCGGTGCGCCCCGACGCGGTGATACTCGACGGCAAGCACGACTATCTGGGCGTTCCCTGGAAGGTCCGCACCGTGATCAAGGGCGATCAGTCCTGTATCGCGGTCGCGGCCGCCTCGGTGATCGCCAAGGTGCACCGTGACCGGATGATGGCCGAGCTGGGCGCCGCGTCCGAGGACTGCGCCGACTTCGATTTCGGTGCCAACGCGGGGTATCCCTCGCCCGTGCACCGGGCCGCGCTGGAGGAGCGGGGGCCCACGGCCCATCACCGCCTCTCCTGGGCGTACCTGGACGCGCTGCCCCGGTGGCAGCACCTGAAAAAGGTCCGTTTTTCCGCCGAGGCGGCCGCACTCGAAAGCGGGGGCCAGCTCGGCTTCGAATTCTGATCGCGCGCACGCGCCCCTCCTACCGGCGCCGACGACATCGGCGTCCGCCACAGACCACCTTCATGCCTCTGATCTCCGAGGAGCCTCAGATTCCCGAGAGCGCCCAGGGTCCCCGCGTCACTCCGGCCGCCGGCCGCACCGCGCCGACCCCCCGTCCCGTACCCGGTCCGCGTTCCGCGGCCACCCCGCGTCCCGGCCGTCCGGGTCCCGGCCCCGCGCGCCCCGCGCCTCCGGCGCAGCGCGCCCAGCCCACCCCCGCCGCACCGGCGCCGGTCCCCGCGGCTCCCGCCCGCCCGGCGCCGACGGAGAATCGTTCCGCGCCGCAGATCCAGCTGATCCCGGCCCCGGCGGCCGGAGCACTCGACGCGGCCGAGGAAGCCGTCGACCTGCTGCTGGAGTCCGGTCGCGCACCGGGCGACATCCTGGTCCTGACCACCGGTGAGCAGCACCCGTGGGCCGCCCACGAGCTGTCCTTCGGCGAAGCCGCCTACTGGGCCCAGCACGACGCCGGCGACGACGTCTTCTTCGCCGGCGTCTCCGCGGTGGACCGGGCCGCGTCCCGGCCCGTGGTCGTCGTCGCCGTCAACGACGACGCGGACCGGACCGTGGCCCGCACTCTGCCCGTCGCACGTGACCGCGCCGCCACGCTGCTGATCGTCTGCGGTGACCCGCAGACGATCAACTCCGCACTCGGCGCCGGGGTCTGAACACACCCCACCGGTGTCCCGGGCGCCCGCAGGGGCGGCCGGGACACCACCGTCGCCCCGCCCCGCCAGGGCCGGGACCGACCGGTGGCCGAGGGGCGACCGCCCGGCAGATCAGGCAGGCGGCCCCGGTCAGCGGGCCGCGGTGCGCCGCAGGGCCTCCGCGGCTCCGCCCCCCGACCGCGTCGGCGTGGTCCGGTGCTCGACGGCGGCGTCGGCCAGCGGAGCCGGCTCGGACAGTGAGCTGGGCCGCCGCCCGCCCCGTCCCTCGCCGAGCACCTGCCAGCCCCCGCGGGTGAGGGTGATGTAGGCGCCGCAGCGCAGCCCGTGCAGGGTGCAGGCGTCCCGCAGGCCCCACATCCACGCGCCGTCCTCCTCGGTCCAGCGTTCGTCGCCCTCGCGGCAGTACAGAAGCACGGCCGTACGGACCGGCGTACGGCGGCGCAGATCGTGCGGGATGACCCGTCGCAGCTGGGCCAGCAGGGCGTTGCGGAACTCCCAGCCGTCCGCGGCCACCGCCGCCCGGCGGGTGAACGAGGCGCTCGCCGTGAGCCGTTCCTCGTGGTCGAGGACCGCGACCACGGCGGTGGCCGGAATCGGCCGGTGCCGGGAGTGCAGTCCGCTGACGACCTCCCGGGGACTGCGGAGCAGGGGTATGCCCGCCGAGGCCCACTCCGCTGGTTCGAGCATCCGGGCAAGGCGGTTGTCGGAGTCTGCGGAAACCGAGGACGCCGTCGAAGTGGCTGTGGACGGGGCGAATCCGAAGGTCACGGTCCTCCCTTCGCTACGCGCCCACGATGCGGGCAGGGTCGGGTGAGGGCGCGCCGCGGCACAGCCCTTCCGGGCCCGACCAGAACTGTGCGGGGGCGCTTCCAATTCTCCCTGGCCCACCGGCAGGCGGCAACGAGCAATTACGGCGGCTGACGGGAATCAGCCGGAATGACACTGATATCCCTGCCCAAACCCGCCCGGGATGACTCCCTCCGTCACCTCCGAATCGCGAGGACCAGCAGAAACACCGTCGTCGCCGCGGGCGGATTCGCTGATTGTCGGTGCCATCGGGTTGCATGGAGGCATGGACACCCTGGAGCTCCGCACCGAAGCCGACGCCATCCTCGCCGAGCTGGTCGGTGCGCCCGGGGGGTCGGCGCGGCTGCGCGAGGACCAGTGGCAGGCGGTGGCGGCCCTGGTGGAGGAGCGCCGTCGGGCGCTGGTGGTCCAGCGCACCGGGTGGGGGAAGTCCGCGGTGTACTTCGTGGCCACCGCGCTGCTGCGTCGGCGCGGAGCGGGCCCGACGGTGATCATCTCGCCGCTGCTGGCCTTGATGCGCAACCAGGTCGAGTCGGCGGCGCGTGCGGGCATCCGGGCGCGCACCATCAACTCCGCCAACCCCGAGGAATGGGAAACGATCTACGGGGAGGTGGAGCGGGGCGAGACCGACGTTCTCCTGGTGAGCCCCGAGCGCCTCAATTCCGTGGATTTCCGTGATCAGGTGCTGCCGAGACTCGCGGCCACGACCGGCCTGCTGGTGGTCGACGAGGCGCACTGCATTTCCGACTGGGGGCACGACTTCCGGCCGGACTACCGTCGGCTGCGCACGATGCTCGCCGAGCTGCCCGCGGGAGTGCCGGTGCTCGCCACCACCGCCACGGCGAACGCGCGGGTGACCGCGGACGTGGCGGAGCAACTGGGCACCGGGGGCGGGGACGCGTTGGTGCTGCGCGGACCGCTGGACCGCGAGAGCCTGCGGCTCGGCGTGCTGGAACTGCCGAACGCCGCGCACCGGCTCGCCTGGCTCGGGGAGCGGCTGGGGGACCTGCCGGGCTCGGGGATCATCTACACGCTGACGGTGGCGGCGGCGGAGGAGGTCGCCGCGTTCCTGCGGCAGCGCGGCTATCCGGTGGCCTCGTACACGGGGAAGACGGAGAACGCCGACCGGTTGCAGGCGGAGGAGGACCTGCTGGCGAACCGGGTGAAGGCCCTGGTGGCGACGTCCGCGCTCGGGATGGGTTTCGACAAGCCGGACCTCGGCTTCGTGGTGCACCTCGGATCACCCTCGTCGCCGATCGCCTACTACCAGCAGGTGGGGCGTGCGGGGCGCGGCGTGGACCATGCCGATGTCCTGCTGCTCCCGGGCAAGGAGGACGAGGCGATCTGGGCGTACTTCGCTTCGGTGGGCTTCCCGCCCGAGGAGCAGGTGCGGCGCACCCTGGACGTGCTGGGACAGGCGGGCCGCCCGCTGTCGCTGCCGGCGCTGGAGCCGTTGGTGGACCTGCGGCGCTCGCGTCTGGAGACGATGCTGAAGGTCCTGGACGTGGACGGCGCCGTCCAGCGCGTGAAGGGCGGCTGGACCGCGACGGGACAGCCCTGGGTGTACGACGCCGAGCGCTACGCGTGGGTCGCGAAGCAGCGGGCGGCGGAACAGCAGGCGATGCGGGACTACGTGGCGACCACCGGGTGCCGCATGGAGTTCCTGCAACGGCAGCTCGACGACGAGAAGGCGGTGCCGTGCGGTCGCTGCGACACCTGCGCCGGTCCGTGGCTGGACCCGGCCGTCTCCTCCTCGGCCCTGTCGGCGGCGACGGGTGAGCTGGACCGGCCGGGCGTCGAGGTCGAGCCCCGCAAGATGTGGCCGACGGGCCTGGCCTCGGTCGGCATGGACCTCAAGGGCCGCATCCCCGCGGGGCAGCAGGCGATGACGGGACGTGCGCTGGGGAGGCTGTCCGACATCGGCTGGGGCAACCGCCTGCGCCCGCTCCTGTCGGACCGGGCCGCGGACGGGCCGGTCCCGGACGACGTGCTGAACGCCGTGGTGACGGTGCTGGCGGACTGGGCCCGCTCGCCGGGCGGCTGGGCCGACGGATCTCCCGACGCGGTGGCGCGCCCCGTGGGCGTGGTCGTCGTGCCCTCACGCAGCCGCCCCCAGCTGGTCACCTCCCTGGCCGAGGGGGTGGCCCGGGTCGGGAGGCTGCCGCTCCTGGGCAGCCTGGCCCTCACCCCGTACGCAGACGAGCACGCCGCACACCGCAGCAACTCCGCCCAGCGGCTGCGCGCCCTGGCCGACTCGTTCACGGTGCCCGACGCACTCGCCGCCGCGCTGGCCGAGACCCCTGGCCCGGTCCTGCTCGTCGACGACTCCACGGACTCGGGCTGGACCCTCGCCGTGAGCGCGCGCCTGCTCCGCCAGGCCGGCGCCGAGCAGGTGCTCCCGCTGGTCCTGGCCGTGGCGGGATAGCCGGAGCCCCCTGGGAAGCGGACCCGTCAGCCGCCGCCGTAGGCGGGAGCGGAACAGGCCGATCACCCGGCGGTTCCCGCTCCGGCTCCGGGGGCGACCTCGAAGTTCCGGATCCGGAGGCGAGCTCGAAAGGCGGAGGCCCGGGGCACGCCGACCTCCAGCGGCGAGCACGTCCGGGCGAGCGGTGGAACGGGACCGCGCACAGCACGGTAGTGAACCCGGAACGACAGGCGCGACCCCTGTGGATAACGTTATCCACAGGGGTCGCGGGGCCGGGCGGACTGAGGGACCGTCAAGGCATGAACAAGCACCACGAATCCACCGGCCCGGCCGCGGAGCAGCAGATCACCCTGCGCGGCCCCGCCGAGCTCGCCGACGCCCTCCCGTATCTGATGGGCTTCTATCCCAACGACAGCGTCGTGATGGTCGCCCTGCACGGCGGCCGCGGCCGGTTCGGCGGCCGGCTCCGCCTCGGAATTCCCCAGGCGCCCGGCGAATGGGGCCCGGTCGCCGACCAGTTGGCGGACTGCCTGGTATCGGGGAGCGAGCGGCGCGAAGGCCGGCCCGACGCGATCGTGATCTTCCTCTGCCAGGACTCTCCGGACGGGTCCGGCGGCAGGCTCACGATGGAGCGCCTCAGGCCGTTCGCGCAACGCCTGCGCACCGCGTGCGGAGCACGCGACGTTCCCGTCCTCGAAGCGCTCTGCATCTCCGACGGCCGCTACTGGTCCTACTGCTGCCCCGACCCCCGGTGCTGCCCCGACCAGGGAAATCCCCTGGCCATGCCCGGCACCACGGTGATGGCCGCGGCCGCCGCCTACGCGGGCGTCCATGTGCGGGGCACGCTGCGCGACATGGAGGCGCGGCTCCGGCCCTGGAGCGACCCGGCAGCCGCGACCGCGCAGGAGGAGGCCCTGGACAGGGCGGCGCCGGCGCTGATCCCGAGGCTCCTCGACGAGCGGGCCCGGGGGAAGGTCGCGGCGGAGACGCTCCGGCTGGCGCGCACGCTCATGGACCGCATCGAGGGGACACAGCCCGCGCCGCCCGCGCTCGCGGACGCCGGGGACGACCAGCTGATCGGTTCCGACGAGGCCGCCGCCGTCATCCTCGGGCTCCAGGACCGGGAGACCCGGGACAAGGCCGCCGCCTGGATGGAGGGGGCGGAAGCGCAAGCGGCCCTGCGGCTCTGGCGGACGCTGGCACGGCGGTGCGTCGGACCGTACGGGGAGCACGCCGCCGCTCCGCTCACCCTGGCGGGCTGGGTCTCCTGGTCCACGGGCGACGAGCCGGGCGCGCGGGTCGCCCTGACGCTGGCGCTGCGCGCCGATCCCGACTACACGTTCGCCCAGCTGCTGCACCGGGCCTGCAATGAGGGGCTCGACCCGGAGGCCCTGCGCCGTTGCCTGCGCGAGGCCGCGAACGGGGCGAGCCCCGACGCCCGGGCCGTGGAGGCGGTGGCGGGCACCGCCGCCGACCGGGGCGGCACATCGCCGCACGTCCGCAGGGCCCGCCCGCTGCCCGGCGGGGGCCGTCCGCGGGGGCGCTCCCACCGGCGCCCGGGTGCGGGGCGGGTGAGGCCGTCACCCGCTTCGGCCGGTCCCTGGAGCTCGGTGGCCGGGCGGCGGTCGCGCGAGGCCCGGCGGTACGGGCGACGCGGCAGCAGGGCGCGGAGGTGACCCGGGTGCGCGCCGCGCAGCGGCCGGAGCGCCTCCGCCCCGGCCCGCCGGCCGTCCGCGATCCGGGCCTCGGCCCGACCGATCACCGCGCACGGACGAGCGTGGCGCCCCGACTGATCACGAGCATGCCGAAGGGAGTGTTTATCGTCAGGCAGACGACTATGATCGCGGCATGCCGCCCTACGACCCGTCGACCTTCCCGCCCTTCGCTGTCACCGTCGACCTGGTCGTGCTCACGGTGCGCCGTCACGCGCTCTGCGCGCTGGTCGTCCGCCGCGGAGAGACCCCGTTCCAGGGCAGATGGGCGCTGCCCGGTGGCTTCGTCAGGATGGACGAGGACCTGGGATCCGCGGCGGCGCGTGAACTCGTGGAGGAGACCGGCCTCAGCGCCCACGACCCGGCGAAGCCGGCCGTGGGCAACGGGGCGCATCTGGAGCAGTTGGCCACGTACGGAGATCCGGCGCGCGACCCCCGGATGCGGGTGGTCAGCGTCGCCCACCTCGCCCTCGCGCCGGACCTCCCCGCGCCCCGGGCGGGCGGCGACGCCAACAGCGCGCGCTGGGCTCCGGTGGAGGATCTGCTGCATCCCGGTGCCGGACGGGAGGGCGAGCAGGCGGCAGCACTGGCCTTCGACCACGCGCGCATTCTGGCCGACGGCGTGGAGCGGGCCCGCTCCAAGATCGAGTACTCCTCGTTGGCCACCGCGTTCTGCCCGCCGGAGTTCACGGTCGGCGAGCTGCGCCGGGTGTACGAAGCGGTGTGGGGCGTGGTCCTCGACCCCCGCAACTTCCACCGCAAGGTCACCGGAACGCCCGGATTCCTGGTGCCCTCCGGCGGGACGACCACGCGCCAGGGAGGCCGGCCCGCGCAGTTGTTCCGCGCCGGAGCGGCCACGGTGCTCAATCCGCCGATGCTGCGACCCGAGGTCTGAGCCACCGGGCGTTCCGCTGCGACGGCCCCGCGGAACACCCGGTGACCCACCCCTGCGCAAAAAGTCTGAAATGTCGCGTTATGTTGCTGCGGTACCCCCTGCCGCCGAGCGGTCTCACCTTCCGCGAGAGACGCGAGATAAGCGATGCTCCAGGCCATCGGACTCACCAGCACCCCCCGTCGCGACGCTCCGCCCGCCGTGAACGATCTGACCTTCGAGGCTCCTTCCGGCCGGGTCACGGCCCTGCTCGGCGCTCCCCGCTCGGGCCGGACCACGGCCCTGCGGCTGATGCTCGAACTGGACGCGGGGCGGGGCGTCGCCTACTTCCGGGGGCGGCCACTGCACCGCATCGCCCACCCGGCACGGGAGGTGGGCGTCCTGCTCGGCGACGTACCGGGCCATCCCGCCCGGACCGCCCGGGGCCAGCTCCGGATGCTGTGCGCGGCCGCGGGCGCGCCCGCGACCAGGGCCGACGAGGTCCTCGAAGTCGTCGGTCTCGCCGGACTCGGGGACCAACGTCTGGGCACCCTCTCGGTGGGGATGGACCGGCGGCTCGGGCTCGCCTCCGCACTGCTCGGGGATCCCCACACCCTGATCCTGGACGAGCCGGCGGACGGGCTGTCCCCGCGGGAGAACAGCTGGCTGTACGGGCTGTTGCGCGCGCACGCGGCCCAGGGCGGCACGGTCCTCTACACCACCGGCGACCCCAAGGAGGCGGCCCGCACGGCCGACCGCGTCGTCACCATCGGCGGCGGGCGCCTCGTGGCCGACCAGGACGTCTCCGACTTCGCCCGCACCCGACTGCGGGCCCGGGTCGCCGTCCGCACCCCGCACGCGGCCCGGCTGGCGGCCGTGGTCAGCCGGGAGGCGCGAGCCGAGCGCCGCTCGGTGGAGGTGGTCGAGGAGGCGAGCGGCCGGCTGACGGTGTACGGCAGCAGCTGCGCGGAGATCGGCGACACGGCGTACCGGCACGGCGTCCCCGTGCACCGGCTCGCCGACGAGATCGGGGACACCGGGCCCGTCGCCCGGGCGGAGACCGGGAGCGAGGAGCGGGGCGAGCCCGCCCCCGAGCCGTCCGAGCTGCCGCCCCCGATCCGGGTGCGTCCCGCGCGCGGCCCCCTGCGCCCGCTCCGGTACGAACTGCGACGCTCCCTGGGCGTCCGGACGACGACCGTGATCATGGCGGCCGTTCTGGTGGTGTCGGCCGCGATGTCCGTCCTGCTCGCCCGCACCGACGGCACCGCGCTGCCCCGTGTGCTCGCCGCGTGGCCCGCCCTGCTGCCGCTGCCTCCCGCCGCGCTCGGCGCGGGCCTGCTCGGGGCGCTGTCCTTCGGGGACGAGTTCCGTTATCCGGCACTCGCCGCCGCGCGCGGCACCGTGCCCCGACGGCTCGGCCTGTTGCTGGCCAAGCTCACCGTGACCGCGGGCTTCGCCCTGCTGCTCGCGACCCTCGCCGTGGTGTGCGGGGCGCAGAGCCTCCGCCTCGTGTACGGGCCGGACTTGATCGAGATTCCCGCGAACGCCTTCGCGCTCGGTGCGAGTTGGGCCGGCCTGACGGTCGGCTGCGCCTGGGCGGGGCTGTTGGCCGCCGGTGTCTTCAGGGTGGCCGGGGCGGGGATCGCCGCGGTGCTGGCCGTTCCGGTGCTCGTCGTTCCACTGGTGCAGAAGATCTTCGCGGCGCCGTCCGCGCGTTCGGTCGCCGGGCTCCCGGGCCGGCTGCGCGAACTGGCCGGGTGGCAGCTGCCGCAGCAGGCGGACCACTGGGTCCTGGCCGTCGCGCGGGTGGTGGCGCAGCCCGTCGGCACCGCACTCGCCCTGTCGTTGTCGGCCCTGATCTGCGCGTATCTGTTCACCAGCCTTCGAGGTAAGGCGCGTTGGTGATCGACGCCGCCCCGAATCGAGAGCAGGGGATCGCAACTCCCTGAGAAATGACCGAATTGTAGGGATATGGCGTCAATTGCGGAGCGAGCGCCGATCACCCTTTCGTGTGCTTTTCACCAAAGACCTCAAGGGGTGGGTGAGCCGCGCCGACAAAGGATGCGTGAGTACCCTTGCGCACACCATGATGACCGCCGCCCGCTCCGCCGATTCCGGCCTGGCCGGCTCGGGCGAACTCGATCGCTACCCCTACGCGGAGGCGCCGGCCGGCGAGCGTGCCGCTTCCCGGGCCTGGGGCGGTTCCGATGCGGAGCTGGGACGGGCGAGCCGACGCGGGTCCGCCAGCCGGGGGCGCGGTCTCCACGGCCAACTCGTCCAGCAGCTCGGCCAGATGATCGTCTCCGGAGACCTCGGCGCGGACCGCCCCCTCGTCCCCGAGGAGATCGGCCAGCGGTTCGAGGTCTCCCGCACCGTCGTACGCGAATCCCTGCGCGTCCTCGAAGCCAAGGGGCTGGTCAGCGCGCGTCCCAACGTGGGGACGAGGGTCCGCCCGGTCACCGACTGGAACCTGCTGGATCCCGACATCATCGAATGGCGGGCCTTCGGTCCGCAGCGCGACGACCAGCGCCGTGAGCTGGCCGAGCTCCGCTGGACCATCGAACCGCTCGCGGCCCGCCTCGCGGCCGGGCACGGCCGGGAGGACATCCAGCAGCGGCTCGGCGACATGGTGGAGATCATGGGCCACGCGATGGGGCAGGGGGACGCGATCACCTTCTCCCGTGCCGACGCGGAGTTCCACGCCCTGCTCATCCAGGCGGCGGGCAATCGGATGCTCGAACACCTTTCCGGCATCGTCTCGGCCGCCCTCCATGTCTCCGGCGGCCCGGTCACCGGCTGTGACCGTCCCGGCGAAACCTCGCTCGCGCACCACGCGCGCATCGCCGACGCTCTGGCCTCCGGTGACGCCGGGGCCGCCGAGGCGGCCATGCGTCAACTGCTCGTCGTCCACCCCGACGTCGAGCGGGTGGTACCCGCGCCGCGCGAGCACTGACCGGGGCGCGGCCGGGTGCGTGGGCCCCGGTGCGTGCGTCCGGCGCCGCCGGGCCGCACGGGTCCGGCGGCATAATTGTGGGGGGATGGCACCTTCGGCCCATTTCGTCACGTATGAGGTGTGACTCGGGCCACGCGGATTGGCCGTAACACTCCTCGAAGCAGCGCGATGACTTAAGAGGTGAGCGTCGCGGAAGGAATACAGCAGCCCTCGGGTGTGCTGTCCAGTTCCGAGGCCAAACCCGCGCCGTCGGCGACATCCCCAGTCGACGGTCGTCGGTTCCAGCCCTCTCCAGGGCGGGGCCGGAAGCCGTTTCCATCGTTCCGAGAGGTTGTTCGTGTCGGCCAGCACATCCCGTACGCTCCCGCCGGAGATCGCCGAGTCCGAGTCTGTGATGGCGCTCATCGAGCGGGGAAAGGCTGATGGGCAGATCGCCGGCGATGACGTGCGTCGGGCCTTCGAGGCTGACCAGATTCCGCCAACCCAGTGGAAGAACGTTCTGCGCAGCCTCAACCAGATCCTCGAGGAAGAGGGTGTGACGCTGATGGTCAGTGCCGCGGAGTCGCCGAAGCGCGCCCGCAAGAGCGTCGCAGCGAAGAGCCCGGTCAAGCGCACCGCCACCAAGACCGTCGCGGCGAAGACGACCGTGACCAGGACCGTCGCGGCCACCGCCGCCCCGGCGGTCGAGAGCGCGGACGCGGCCGACGACGCCGTCGCCGCCGCCCCCGCCAAGAAGACGGCAGCCAAGAAGGCCACGGCCAAGAAGGCAGCCGCCAAGAAGACGACGGCCAAGAAGACCGCCGCCAAGAAGTCCGGCAAGCAGGACGACGAGATCCTCGACGGCGACGAGGCGGCCGAGGAAGTCAAGGCCGGCAAGGGTGAGGAAGAGGAGGGCGAGGGCGAGAACAAGGGCTTCGTCCTCTCCGACGACGACGAGGACGACGCGCCCGCGCAGCAGGTCGCCGTCGCCGGCGCCACCGCCGACCCGGTCAAGGACTACCTGAAGCAGATCGGCAAGGTTCCCCTCCTCAACGCCGAGCAGGAGGTCGAGCTCGCCAAGCGCATCGAGGCCGGTCTCTTCGCCGAGGACAAGCTGGCGAACGCCGACAAGCTCGCGCCGAAGCTCAAGCGCGAGCTGGAGATCATCGCCGAGGACGGCCGCCGGGCCAAGAACCACCTCCTGGAGGCCAACCTCCGTCTGGTGGTCTCCCTGGCCAAGCGCTACACGGGTCGCGGCATGCTCTTCCTGGACCTGATCCAGGAGGGCAACCTCGGTCTGATCCGCGCGGTCGAGAAGTTCGACTACACCAAGGGCTACAAGTTCTCCACGTACGCCACCTGGTGGATCCGTCAGGCGATCACCCGCGCGATGGCCGACCAGGCCCGCACCATCCGTATCCCGGTGCACATGGTCGAGGTCATCAACAAGCTCGCGCGCGTGCAGCGCCAGATGCTCCAGGACCTGGGCCGCGAGCCCACCCCGGAGGAGCTGGCCAAGGAACTCGACATGACCCCCGAGAAGGTCATCGAGGTCCAGAAGTACGGTCGCGAGCCGATCTCGCTGCACACCCCGCTCGGTGAGGACGGCGACAGCGAGTTCGGTGACCTGATCGAGGACTCCGAGGCCGTCGTCCCGGCGGACGCGGTCAGCTTCACGCTCCTCCAGGAGCAGCTCCACTCCGTGCTCGACACGCTCTCCGAGCGTGAGGCGGGCGTGGTCTCGATGCGCTTCGGTCTCACCGACGGCCAGCCGAAGACGCTCGACGAGATCGGCAAGGTCTACGGCGTGACGCGTGAGCGCATCCGTCAGATCGAGTCGAAGACGATGTCGAAGCTCCGCCACCCGTCCCGCTCGCAGGTGCTGCGCGACTACCTCGACTAGATCGAGGAGATCCACCGGCCGAGGGCCCGGAACCCCGAGGGGATCCGGGCCCTCCGGCGTGTCCTCGGGGGCGGACGGTGACCGGCTGGATCACGCTGGGTGGACCGTTACCGCCTCAGCGTCAGGAGCCTCCATGCCCCGTTCCCTCGTCCGCGCCCTGACCGGGGTGCTCGCCCTGACCGCCGCCGCGACCGCGGCGCCCCTCGCCGCGCCCTCCGCGGCGGTCGCGGACAGCGTCATCGTCGGCGGGCAGCCCGCCCCGGTGGCGGACAGTCCCTGGGCGGTGGCGCTGTCGAGCCGGGACCGGTTCGGAGGGGCGCGCTCGGGACAGTTCTGCGGAGGCGTCGCCGTGGCGCCCACGAAGATCCTGACGGCCGCCCACTGTCTGAGTGACGAGGCGCTCGGTGGACCGGCGGAGCGGGTGAGGGACCTGCTGGTGATCGCCGGCCGGGAGCGGCTGAGCGACTCCGACGGCCAGGAGATCCCGGTCCGGGACATCTGGGTGAACCCGGCGTACGACCCCGCCTCCAACGCCGGCGACCTCGCGGTGCTGACGCTGGCGCGCGCGATGCCGGAGGGCGGGGTCGTCCCGACGGCCAGGAGCGGGGACACCGCCTACCGGGCCGGCACCGCGGCGGCCGTCTACGGGTGGGGCGACACGACGGGGAGCGGCACCTACGCCTCCGTGCTGCGCTCCGCGCCGGTCCAGGTCCTCCCCGACAGCGACTGCGCGCGGGCCTACCCGGGCGGCCGGGAGGGCACCTACAAGGCCTCGGCGATGCTCTGCGCGGGCGATCCTGCGGGCGGCAGGGACGCGTGCCAGGGCGACAGCGGCGGGCCGCTGGTGGCCCGTGGGCGGCTCATCGGCCTGGTGTCCTGGGGCAGCGGCTGCGGGCGCGCGGGCAGCCCGGGGGTGTACACCCGGGTCTCCGCCGCACTGGAGTGGGCCGAGGGCCGCATCTGATCCGCGTCAGGGGCCGCGTGCGGGCGGTGACGCCCGCACGGCGTCCGTGGCGGCGGTGATGGCCGCACGGCGTCCGTGGCCTCGCGACGAGAACGGGCGGCTCCCCCCGGTGGGGGAGCCGCCCGTCGGCCGGTCCTGGACCGGCCCCTGGCTCGTCGTGGATGCGAGGTATCAGTGTTGTTCCTCGTCGGCGGTAGCCGTCTGCACGGCGGTGAGCCGATCCGTCTCATCCTGTATTTCCGCGGCGATCTTCTTGAGTTCCGGCTCGAACTTGCGCCCGTGGTGGGCGCAGAAGAGCAGTTCACCGCCGCTGATCAGGACGACGCGCAGATATGCCTGGGCGCCGCAACGGTCACAGCGGTCTGCTGCGGTCAGCGGGCTCGCGGGGGTCAGAACAGTAGTCACGTCGCCTCTTCTCTAGCTCGACGAGCTGTCGTACCAGGGTCAACATCCAACCAGGCCGAAAACGTTCCCGCTCGTGGCTTTTCTTCGAAACTTCTTCTCGGTGTGGCTGTCTGTTGCCGGTTGGCGGCGAATGTGCCGTATGCGGAGCGCTACGGTTTCGCATTGCTTGTCTAGGGGGTCGGTCCCGCCGGCCGGCTTGCCGGTTTGTTCATGAGGACGTGCCCGGAGCCTAAATGGTTCATGCGTCGAAGGGAACGTGATGTGCACGTCACTCCAACGAATGATCGAACATCCATGCGAGCCCGGAAGAAGCTCGACTAGCATGAGGATTCCCCGAGGGTGGCGTTACAACCGCTCTACCAGGCCTCTGTAGGCTCTCAGCGGCAACCGAAGGCCAGCCCTCCACCCGCGGGGGCCCCCGATGAAATTCAGCGAGGAGCGAACCGCGTGACCGCCGAAACGTCCGTGCCGTCCACCGCGATGCTGACCGGAGCAGGCGGCGACCGGGACAGCTCCAACTACACCGCGCGGCACCTTCTCGTCCTCGAAGGGCTCGAGGCGGTCCGCAAGCGGCCCGGCATGTACATCGGGTCCACCGACAGCCGTGGCCTGATGCACTGCCTCTGGGAGATCATCGACAACTCCGTCGACGAAGCCCTCGGCGGCTACTGCGACCAGATCGAGGTCATCCTCCACGACGACGCCTCCGTCGAGGTCCGGGACAACGGCCGGGGCATCCCGGTCGACGTCGAGCCCAAGACGGGGCTCTCCGGCGTCGAGGTCGTGATGACCAAGCTGCACGCCGGAGGCAAGTTCGGCGGCGGCTCCTACGCCGCCTCGGGCGGTCTCCACGGCGTCGGCGCCTCCGTGGTCAACGCCCTCTCCGCCCGCCTGGACGTCGAGGTCGACCGCAACAGCGCGACCCACTCCATCAGCTTCCGGCGCGGTGTCCCCGGCATGTTCACCGAGCAGGGGCCGGACAGCCCGTTCGACCCGGCCAACGGCCTGCGCAAGGGCAAGCGCGTCCCCAAGACCCGTACCGGTACCCGGGTGCGGTACTGGGCGGACCGCCAGATCTTCCTCAAGGACGCCAGGCTCAACCTGGACACCCTCCACCAGCGCGCCCGCCAGACGGCCTTCCTGGTCCCCGGCCTCACGATCATCGTCCGCGACGAGCGGGGGCTGGACGGCGAGGGCAAGACCGAGGAGACGTTCCGCTTCGACGGCGGCATCAGCGAGTTCTGCGAGTACCTGGCGCAGGACAAGGCCGTCTGCGACGTCCAGCGCCTCAGCGGCACCGGCACGTTCAAGGAGACCGTGCCCGTCCTCGACGACCGCGGCCACATGACCGCCACCGAGGTCACCCGCGAGCTGGCCGTCGACATCGCCCTGCGCTGGGGCACCGGCTACGACACGACCGTACGGTCGTTCGTGAACATCATCGCCACCCCCAAGGGCGGCACCCACGTCACCGGGTTCGAGCGCTCCCTGACCAAGACGGTGAACGAGGCGCTGCGCTCCGCCAAGATGCTGCGGGTCGCCGAGGACGACATCGTCAAGGACGACGCCCTCGAAGGACTCACCGCCGTCGTCACCGTACGGCTCGCCGAGCCGCAGTTCGAGGGGCAGACCAAGGAGGTGCTCGGCACCTCCGCGGCCAACCGGATCGTCGCCGGTGTGGTCGCCAAGGAGCTCAAGGCGTTCCTGACCTCCACGAAGCGGGACGCCAAGGCCCAGGCCAGGGCGGTGCTGGAGAAGGCCGTCGCCGCCGCCCGCACCCGGATCGCCGCCCGGCAGCACAAGGACGCCCAGCGCCGCAAGACCGCCCTGGAGTCCTCCTCGCTGCCCGCCAAGCTCGCCGACTGCCGCAGCGACGACGTCGAGCGCAGCGAGCTGTTCATCGTCGAGGGGGACTCGGCGCTCGGCACCGCCAAGCTGGCCCGGAACAGCGAGTTCCAGGCGCTGCTGCCGATCCGCGGGAAGATCCTCAACGTACAGAAGTCGTCCGTCTCGGACATGCTGAAGAACGCCGAGTGCGGCGCGATCATCCAGGTCATAGGAGCCGGGTCCGGGCGGACCTTCGACATCGACGCCGCGCGCTACGGGAAGATCGTCCTGCTGGTGGACGCCGATGTCGACGGCGCTCACATCCGCTGCCTGCTGCTGACCCTCTTCCAGCGCTACATGCGCCCGATGGTCGAGGCGGGCAGGGTCTTCGCCGCCGTCCCGCCGCTGCACCGGATCGAGCTGGTCCAGCCCAAGAAGGGCCAGGACAAGTACGTCTACACCTACTCCGACAACGAACTGCGCCAGACCCTCCTGGAGTTCCAGCGCAAGAACGTCCGGATCAAGGAATCGATCCAGCGCTACAAGGGTCTCGGCGAGATGGACGCCGACCAGCTGGCGGAGACGACGATGGACCCGCGCCACCGCACGCTGCGGCGGATCAACATCGGCGACCTGGAATCCTCCGAGCAGGTCTTCGACCTGCTGATGGGCAACGAGGTCGCGCCCCGCAAGGAGTTCATCACCAGCTCCGCCGCCACCCTGGACCGCTCGCGCATCGACGCCTGACCCCGCCCGCCTCGCGGCGCCGCGCCGGCCCCCGCTCCCGTACCGCCGGAGCGGGGGCCGCGTACGTTCCCGGGCCGAGGACTCGCGGTCCGCGCAGCCGTACGGGACTTCTGTCACCTGAAGGGGTGAAGCCGGGCGAATGGCGCGCCCGGGATCCTCCCGAACCGCCCATGGTTGGCCATGCGGCCGAAAAGGTTCGTGGATCAGGGGAGTCGTGGGGTGGAGAAGGAAGCAGGGCCGGAGGCCGCGGGGGTGCGGCTCGACGACCCGTGGGACGACGTACCGGTCCCCGACGGGTGCGGCCGGGACGGCACGGCCGCACCCGTCGGGGACCTCGACGCGCCCGCCGTCGCGGGGCCGGGCCCCGAGCCCAGCGCGGCCGACATCTACCTGGAGGTGCACCGCAGCGCGGCCTTCCGCGAGGTGCGCCGCCGCTACCGCCGCTTCGTGGCTCCCGCCGCCCTCGCCTTCCTCCTCTGGTATCTCGCCTACGTCGTCGCCGCCACCACCGCGCCCGAGTTGATGGCCCGCCCGGTCGCCGGAGCCGTCAACGTCGCGATGGTGGCGGGTCTCGGCCAGTTCCTCACCACCTTCCTGCTCACCTGGGCGTACGCACGCCACGCGCGGTTGCGCAGGGACCGGGCCGCACTCGATCTGCGCTGGGACACCCAGGAGATGACCCGGGGCCTCGGCCCGGAGACGACGAGAGGGCCCGGACGTTGAGAGGCGACCACCAGACACTCGCCCTGCTGCTGTTCAGCGCGTTCATCGCGGTGACGCTGTTCATCACCACCCGGGTCGGCCGCGGCCGGAAGGGCTCCGCCGAGGAGTTCTACGCCGGCGGGCGGCTGTTCTCGCCGATGGAGAACGGATTCGCCCTCGCCGGCGACTACATGTCGGCGGCCTCCTTCCTCGGGATCTCCGGGCTGATCGCCCTCTTCGGCTACGACGGCATGCTCTACTCGGTCGGCTTCCTCGTCGCCTGGCTGGTCGTCCTGCTGTTCGTCGCCGAACTCGTCCGCAACTGCGGCCGGTTCACCCTGGCCGACGTGGTCGCGGCGCGGATGGCGGAGCGACCGGTGCGTACCGCCGTCGGTATCTCGTCCGTCACCGTCTCCGTGCTCTACCTGGTCGCCCAGATGGTCGGCGCGGGCAGCCTGGTGGCCCTGCTGCTCGGCGGCACGAGCGACGCGGCCCGGTCCTGGACGGTCGTCGGGGTCGGCGCGCTCATGGTGGTCTACGTGTCCTTCGGCGGCATGCGCGCCACCACCTGGATCCAGATCGTCAAGGCCGTCCTGCTGATGGCGGGAGCCGTCGCGCTGACCGTGCTCGTCCTGGTCCACTTCCACGGGAACATCAACACCCTGCTCGGCACGGCGGCCGAACGCAGCGGCCACGGCGAGGACTTCCTCGCGCCCGGCCTGCGCTACGGCGGGGACCTGACCTCGCGCCTCGACTTCATCAGCCTGGGCGTCGCCCTCGTCCTCGGCACGGCGGGGCTGCCGCACATCCTGTCGCGCTTCTACACCGTGCCCACCGCCCGCGCCGCGCGCCGCTCCGTCGTCTGGTCCATCGGGCTGATCGGCGGCTTCTACCTGATGACGATCGTGCTCGGATTCGGCGCCGCCGCCCTCGTCGGCTCGGCCGAGGTCCGCGCCTCGAACGCGGCGGGCAACACCGCGGTCCCGCTGCTGGCGCTCCGTCTGGGCGGCGGTGAGGGCTCCACCGGCGGAACGATTCTCTTCGCCCTGGTCGCCGCCATCGCCTTCGCCACCATCCTGGCCGTCGTCGCGGGCATCACGCTGGCCTCGTCCGCGTCCGTCGCCCACGACCTGTACGCCACGCTCCGCCGCCCCGGGCGCCGGAAGCGCGGCGAGGTCGCCGTGGCGCGTATCGCCGCCGCGGGAACCGGCGCGGTCGCGATCGGACTCGGACTGCTCGCCCAGGACCTCAATGTGGCCTTCCTGGTGGGCCTGGCCTTCGCCGTGGCTGCCTCGGCGAACCTCCCCGCGCTGCTCTACTCCCTGTTCTGGCGCGGCTTCACCACCCGGGGAGCGGTCTGGGCCGTGTACGGCGGCCTCCTCCCGGCGGTCGTCCTGGTGCTGCTCTCACCCGTGGTCTCGGGCAGCCCCACGTCCCTGTTCCCCGGCGTCGACTTCCAGGTCTTCCCCCTGGAGAACCCGGGGCTGGTCTCCATTCCGCTGGGCTTCCTGGCCGGCTGGCTCGGTACGGTCACCTCGCCCGAGCCGCCCGACGAGGCCAAGCACGCCGAGGCCGAGGTCCGGGCGCTGACGGGGGCCGGGGCGGCCTGAGGGGAGCGGGCGCCCGGGCAGGGCGCGTACGGGGCCGGCGGGCGCCCGGGCAGGCTCGTACGGGCCGACGGGCGCCAGGACAGAGCGCGTACGGGCTTGAGGCGGCTCAGCCGGCCGCCCAGGCGTACCGGTGTTCCGGGCGCCCGGTCTCCCCGTAGCGCAGCGTCAGCCGGACCTTGCCGGTGCGTTCCAGCAGCTTCAGATAGCGCTGGGCCGTCTGGCGGCTCATCCCCGCGCTGTCCGCGATCTCCTGGGCGGAGAGCGGGCCGTCGGCTCCGCGCAGGGCCCCTCGGACGAGCTCGGCCGTGGTGGGGGAGTGGCCCTTGGGGAGGGCCGGCTCGTCCGCCGCCCACAGCGCGCCGAAGAGTCGGTCCACCTGTGCCTGCTCGGCCTCCCCGCCCCCGTCGAGCGCCTGCCGCAGCGCCGCGTACGCCTCCAGCTTCGAGCGCAGGCCCGCGTACGTGAACGGCTTCACCAGGTACTGGAGCGCGCCGTGCCGCATCGCGTCCTGCACGGTCGCGACGTCCCGGGCCGCCGTCACCATGATCACGTCGACCTGATGACCCAGACGGCGCAGTTCCCGTACGACGGCGAGGCCGTTGCGGTCGGGCAGGTAGTGGTCCAGCAGGACCAGGTCCACCGGGACCCGTTCGACCGTCTCCAGCGCCGCGGCCGCCGAGTGGGCCTGCGCGACCACCCGGAAGCCGGGGACCTTGGCGACGTACGCCGCGTTGATCTGCGCCACCCGGACGTCGTCGTCCACGACCAGGACCTGGATCACGGCCGCTCTCCCGTCGTGGCCGGACAGGCGGCGGACGGCGGGGCGTCGGGTCCGGCCTGCGCCCGCGGCCCGGGCTCCCTCAGCGCCTCCGGCAGCACGACCGTGAACACCGCACCGCCTCCGTCCGCTCCGGACACCGTCACTCTGCCTCCCTGACGCTCCGCGAGCCTCCGGACGAGGGCGAGCCCCAAACCGCGCTTGCCGTGCGCCGGGACCTCCTTGGTGGACCACCCCTCCGTGAAGATGGACGCGTGCTGCTCCGGGGGAACGCCGGGGCCGCTGTCGCGCACCTCCAGGATCACCGTACGTCCCTCCGCGCACAGCCCGACCTCGATCCGCGCCCGCTCCGATCCGGCCGCCGCGTCCGTGGCGTTGTCGACGAGGTTGCCCATGACGGTGACCAGGCCCCGGGGATCGACCACCCGGTCCGGGAGCAGGGTGCCGGGAGCCAGTCGCAGCGCCACGCCGCGCTCGGCGGCGACCGTCGCCTTGCCCACCAGGAGGGCGGCCAGCAGCGGGTCCTGGACCTTCTCGGTGACCTGCTCGGCCGTCGCCCGGTGTACGCCCACCACCTCCGTGACGAACTCCATCGCGTCCTCGTGCATCTCCAGCTCCAGCAGCCCGAGCAGGGTGTGCAGCCGGTTGGCGTGCTCGTGGTCCTGGGCGCGCAGGGCGTCGATCAGCCCGGTGGTGGAGTCGAGCTCGCGGCCCAGGTTCTCCAGCTCCGTCCGGTCGCGCAGGGTCACCACGGCCCCGCCGTCGTCCGTGGGCATCCGGTTGGCCAGCAGCACCCGGTTGCCCCGTACCGCCAGCAGGTCGTCGCCGACCACCCGCCCGGCCAGCACGTCCGCGGTCCGGCCCTCGCCCAGCACCTCCTCCAGCGTCCGGCCCGCGGCCTCCGGGCCCACGCCCAGCAGCCGCTGCGCCTCGTCGTTCAGCAGTCGGACGCGGCCGGTCCCGTCCAGGGCGACGACCCCTTCGCGGATGCCGTGCAGCATGGCCTCGCGCTCCGTCAGCAGCGCGGAGATGTCGGAGAACGCCAGGTCGTGGGTCTGCCGTTGCAGGCGGCGGGAGATCAGGTACGCGGCGAGCGCCCCGACGGCCAGGGCTCCGCCCGCGTACGCGAGCAGCCCCGGGATCGCCCCGAGGAGCCGGGCGCGGACGCTGTCGTAGGAGATGCCCACCGACACCGCGCCGATCACGTCGCCGGACGGGCCGAACAACGGCACCTTGCCCCGTGCCGAGCGGCCGAGGGTGCCGCTGTCGATCTCCATCACCTCGCGGCCGCCCAGCGCCTCGCCGGGGTCGGTGGAGACGATCGCGCCGATCCGGTGGGTGTCGGGGTGCGACCAGCGCACCCCGCGCTGGTTCATGACGACGACGTACTCCGCTCCGGTCGCCCGCCTGATCCGTTCGGCGGCCGACTGGACCGGGCCCCGCGCCGACGGGTCCGTGCTGCTCAGGTCCTTCACGATCCCCGGCTGGGCGGCGGTGCTCTGGGCGATGGCGAGGGCGCGGCGCATCGCCTGGTCGTCCAGCTGGTCGCTGAGGGGGGCCAGGAACAGGCCGGTCACCAGGACCGTCACACCGGTGATGATGGCCAGCTGCATCAGCAGGACCTGGGAGAAGACCCGCTGGGGCCAGCCGAACCGGCGAGGTCCCCTGCCGGGGGTCGGTGGGGCGTTCATCGTAGAGACGGTAAGCGCCGGGCGGCCGGGGCGGAAATTCCGACGGGTTCCGGACGGACTCCGCGGGCCTTTGCCGTCCGCGCCCCTTGCTTCGCGGCGCTGTCTCTGTGAGCGTTCCTGGAGCGTCTCCGAGGAGTTCTCCCTCAACGCAATCTTCTTGCACTTCTTGCGCTAATCTTGCGCTCATGACGCGACGACTTGCTCAGGTGGCCCAGAAAGTGGGAGTCAGCGAGGCGACGGTCAGCCGGGTGCTGAACGGCAAGCCGGGCGTTTCCGACGCCACCCGGCAGGCCGTCCTCTCCGCGCTGGACGTCCTCGGGTACGAGCGCCCGACCCAGCTGCGCGGTGAACGGGCCCGGCTGGTCGGTCTCGTCCTGCCCGAGCTGCAGAACCCGATCTTCCCGGCGTTCGCCGAGGTGGTCGGCGGCGCGCTCGCCCAGCAGGGGCTGACCCCGGTGCTCTGCACCCAGACCAAGGGCGGCGTCTCCGAGGCCGACTACGTCGAACTGCTCCTCCAGCAGCAGGTCTCCGGCGTGGTCTTCGCGGGCGGGCTCTACCACCAGGCCGACGCCCCGCACGACCACTACCAGGTGCTCGCCGACCGCAAGATCCCCGTCGTGCTCATCAACGCGGCCATCGCCCACCTCGGCTTCCCGGGCGTCTCCTGCGACGACTCCGTCGCCGTCGAGCAGGCCTGGCGGCACCTCGTCTCGCTCGGCCACGAGCGCATCGGTCTGGTCCTCGGCCCCTCCGACCACGTGCCCTCGCAGCGCAAGCTGGCCGCCGCCCGGGTGCTCGCCGAGGAAGCGGGCACGACCGTGCCCGACGAGTGGGTGGCCCGTGCGATGTTCTCGCTGGAGGGCGGGCAGGCCGCCGCGATGCGGCTGTTGGACCGGGGCGTCACCGGCATCATCTGCGCGAGCGACCCGCTCGCGCTGGGCGCGGTGCGCGCCGCCCGCCGGCGCGGTCTCTCGGTGCCCGCCGACGTGTCGGTCGTCGGCTACGACGACTCGGCCTTCATGAACTGCACCGAGCCGCCCCTGACCACCGTCCGCCAGCCCATCGAGGCCATGGGGCGGGCGGCCGTGGAACTGCTCTCGGTGCAGATCGGCGGGCGGACCGTCCCCTCGGACGAGCTGCTGTTCGAGCCGGAGCTGGTGGTGCGCGGGTCCACCGCGCAGCCGCCGCGCGAGAATTCCCTGTGATCCGTAGCTAATTTGCGCTGCCCGAGCCTCTGGTCCGGACCTGGGAGCCCGTTTCGGGGCCGGGCAGCGGCTGGGGCGGCCGGGGGCCCGTGTACTGCCCGGTGGGGCGGATGCGCAGGGGGCGCTCCCCGTACTCCTCCAGCGCGTGGGCGATCCAGCCCGCCGTGCGGGACACCGCGAACACCGTCTCGCCCGCGTCCGCCGGCATCCCCCGGGAGACGGACAGGACGGCCAGGGCCAGGTCGATGTTGGCGTGCAGCGGAGCGTGCCGCGCCGTCGTCCCGACCACCTCGCGGGCCGCCGACAGCGCCCCGGCGGCCTGCGGCACGTCCTCCAGCAGGGCGAACAGGGCCGTGGCCCGCGGGTCCTCGCCCCGGTAGAGCCGATGGCCCAGGCCCGGCACCCGCCGCCCGGTCCGCAGGTGATCGGCGACCACGGGGACCGCGCTGCCCCGGTCCACCGCCTCCCGGAGCATCCGGTGCGCGAGCCCGCTGGCCGCCCCGTGGAGCGGCCCCTCCAGCACGCCGAGACCCGCCGAGACCACGGCGTACGGGTGGGCCCGAGCGGAGGCGGCGACCCGAGCGGCCAGGGTGGAGGCGGCCAGGTCGTGGTCGATCAGGAGGGTCAGGGCGGCGTCCAGCACGGCCAGGGACGGGGCGTCGGCCGGCTCCGCGGTGAGCCGTGACCAGAGTCCACGCGCCAGGGAGCCGTCGCCGTCCGCCGGGTCGCCCACTGCCGGCAGGGCGCCCACCAGCGTCGGGATCAGGCTCCGGGCACTGCCGAGCACCGCCTCGGGCGACAGGTCGAACCGCAGCGGATCCGTCGCCGCAGCGGCGGTCACCGCCACCCGCAGCCGGTCCGTCGACCCGCTGTGCGCGGGCAGCGCGCCGACCGTCCGACGAGCCGCCGCGAGGGTCGCGGCGGTCGCGGTGAACCGGGCGCCGGGGCTCGGCTCCCCCGTCCACAGCCACTCGGCGACCTCCTCGTAGCTGTGGGTCCCGGCCAGCTCCGTCGCGTCGACCCCGCGGAAGAAGCAGCGGTCGTCCTCGATGAGGGTGATGCCGGTACGGAAGGACAGGTCGCCCCCGGCCGGGGAGGCGTCCCTGCGCCCCGAGCGCCGGGCCAGCGCTGCGACCTCGTCGGCGTCGAACGTGCTGCCCCGCCCCCCGGGCGCCCGGGCGCTGCTCAGCTGGCCCCGGCTGACGTAGGCGTACACCGTCGCCGGCTTCACGCCCAGCAGCTCGGCGGCCTCCCGGGTGGTGAGCCGGGGCGGCCCCTGCTCGTCGGGTGCTGATCGATCCGTCATGCCGACCACCGTATCCATCCTGAATCCATGAGAAGAGGCAAGAGGCCCACTCATGTATTGATTCAATCAACATTGACAGAATTCGAGTCAAGCATAGACAGTCGAATCAATGTTCCGTGGGTCGGAAAGAGAGAAGAGACCAGCCATGACCACCACCCCTGCCGTCCCCCGCGGTCTCGCCGGCGTCGTCGTCACCGACACCGCCCTCGGCGATGTGCGCGGCCGTGAGGGCTTCTACCACTATCGCCAGTACTCGGCGATCGAGCTCGCGCGGACGCGCGGCTTCGAGGACGTCTGGTACCTGATGGTCCACGGCGAACTGCCGGACCGGGCGGCCGCCGCCGACTTCGCCGCCCGCACGGCCGCGCTGCGCACCCTGCCCGCCGAGGTGCGCGACGCGCTGCCCGCCATCGCCCGGGCCGGCGCCGTCTCCGGCCCCCTCGCCGGACTGCGCACCGCGCTGTCCCTGCTGGGCGCCTCGGCCGGATTCCGCCCGGTGTACGACATCGGAACCGAGCGGCGGCGCCAGGACGCGCTCACGGTCTGCGCGGCCGTCCCCACGATCCTCACCGCCCTCCACCGCCTGGGCCAGGGGCTCCAGCCGGTCGAGCCCCGGGAGGACCTGCCGCACGCCGCGAACTACCTGTACATGCTGACCGGGGCGGAGCCGGAGCCCGAGCACGCCAGGGCCGTCGAGCAGTACCTCGTCTCCACCGTCGACCACGGCTTCAACGCCTCCACCTTCACCGCCCGGGTCGTCGCCTCCACCGGAGCCGATCTGGCCGCCTGCCTGGTCGCGGCGGTCGGCGCGCTCTCCGGACCGCTGCACGGCGGGGCCCCCAGCCGCGCCCTGGACACCCTGGACGCCATCGGCACCCCGGACCGCATCGACGGCTGGATCCGCGAACAGGTCCTCTCGGGCCGCCGCATCATGGGCTTCGGCCACCCCGTCTACCGCACCGAGGACCCGCGCTCCCGCATGCTCAAGTCCCTCGCACAGGGCTTCGGCGGACCGCTCGTCGACTTCGCCGTCGAGGTGGAACGGCAGGTCGAGTCCATCCTGGCCGAGCTCAAGCCGGGCCGGGAACTGCACACCAACGTGGAGTTCTACGCCGGGGTGGTCATGGAGCTGTGCGGGCTGCCGCGCGCGATGTTCACCCCCACGTTCTGTGCGGCACGGGTGATCGGCTGGAGCGCCAATATCCTGGAACAGGCGGAGGACTCGAAGATCATCCGCCCGGCGGCCCGCTACGTCGGCGCACCCCCGCCGCAGCCGGTCCCGGCACCCTGACGACG
This sequence comes from Streptomyces griseus, assembly GCF_900460065.1. Lineage (GTDB taxonomy): Bacteria > Actinomycetota > Actinomycetes > Streptomycetales > Streptomycetaceae > Streptomyces > Streptomyces griseus. The sequence goes on from NZ_UAVD01000038.1 coordinate 94,104, forward strand.
CCCCAGGAAGGCCCCCGTTGACCCTGCCCCGCACCCCGCAGATCCCGGTCGTCGTCCTGGCGGGCTTCCTCGGCTCCGGCAAGACCACGCTCCTGAACCATCTGCTCCGCAACCGCGCGGGCACCCGGATCGGCGTGATCGTCAACGACTTCGGGGCCATCGAGATCGACGCCATGACCGTCTCGGGGCAGGTCGGCTCGACCGTCTCGCTGGGCAACGGCTGCCTGTGCTGCGCCGTCGACGCGAGCGAACTCGACACCTTCCTGGAGACGCTGACCCGGCCGTCCGCCCGACTGGACGTGATCGTCATCGAGGCGAGCGGACTTGCCGAACCCCAGGAACTCGTCCGCATGCTGCTGGCCAGCGACAACCCGCACATCCTGTACGGGGGCCTCGTCGAGGTCGTCGACGCGGCGGAGTTCGACAGCACCCGCCGACGCCATCCGGAGCTCGACCGCCATCTCGCCGTCGCCGACCTCGTCGTGCTGAACAAGACCGACCGGGTGGGGGAGGCGGAGCGGGAGCGGCTGCGGGCGATGGTCGCGGAGCTGAGCGGCCCGGCCGCCGTGATCTCCGCCGTCCACGGCCGGATCGACCCCGAGCTCCTCTTCGACCCGGCCCTGCGGCCGGACCACGAGGACAAGGTCCGCCAGCTCACCTTCGAGGACCTGCTGCGGGAGGAGACGGCCGACGGGCACGAGAGGCACGACGACCACCTCCACGCCGCGTACGAGAGCGTCGACTTCACCTCGGACGTGCCACTGGACCCGCGCCGCTTCATGGAGTTCCTCGACTCCCGGCCCGAGGGGCTCTACCGGATCAAGGGGTTCGCGGACTTCGGCGCGGGGGACCGGGACAACGCCTACGCGCTGCACGCCGTGGGCCGCTTCCTGCGCTTCGTGCCCCGCCCGTGGGCACGCGGCGACGAGCGGCTCACCCAGCTCGTCATGATCGGCGCGGGCATCGACGCCGGGGCGCTGCTGGCCGGACTCGCCGCCTGCCGCACGGATGATCCCGCTCCCGGGACGCCCGCCGACCCCGTCGACAGCTCGGTCACCGAACGCGCGATGTGGGGCGTGCTCCGGTACGTACACCAGGAGCCGGACCCCGCGGACGGACCGGAGGGCCTCGCGGACGGACTGGAGGACCCCGGGGACGTACGGGAAGCCGCCGCGGAGGCGTGACACCTTCCGCGACCGCTCCCCGCCGTGCGGCCGGGGCCGCCTACAGCGGCGGTCCCGCGATCACGGCCACCGGCTCCAGCAGCGGCGTGCCCGAGCCGTCCCGCCTCGGGTCCGGCGCGGGCAGCTTCGCCGGGGTGCCGTTCTTCTGCGCGGCCCGGGCCGGGGTCGGGCCCGCCCAGGCGAACACCAGGACGTCCTCCCCCTTGAGGAACCGCTGGCAGCGCACCCCGCCGGTGGCCCGCCCCTTGCGCGGATACTGGTCGAACGGGGTGAGCTTGGACGTCAGCACCGAGTCGTCCAGCGTGCCGTGCGAGCCGGCCACCGTGAACACGATCGCCTCGGAAGCCGGGTCCACCGCCGTGAACGACAGCACCTCGGCGCCGGCCGCCAGCTTGACGCCCGCCATGCCTCCGGCGGGCCGCCCCTGCGGGCGCACCGACGCCGCCGGATAGCGGAGCAACTGGGCGTCGGAGGTGATGAACACCAGGTCCTCCTCGCCCGTGCGCAGTTCGGTCGCGCCCACGACGCGGTCACCGTCCTTGAGGGAGATGACCTCCAACTCGTCCTTGTTGGGCGGGTAGTCCGGCACGACGCGTTTCACCACGCCCTGGAGGGTGCCGATCGCGAGACCGGGCGAGGACTCGTCCAGGGTGGTGAGACAGACCAGCTCCTCGTCCGCCTCCAGGCTGAGGAACTCGGAGATCTGCGCCCCGCCCGAGAGATTCGGCTCCGCGTGCGTGTTTGGCAACTGCGGAAGATCGATCACCGAGAGCCGCAGCATCCGGCCCGTGGAGGTCACCGCCCCGACGTCGCCGCGCGCCGTCGCCGCCACCGCCGACACGATCACGTCGTGCTTGGTCCGCCGGGCGTCCTCGGAGATCTCGACCGGCTCCGCGTTCGCCGTACGGGCCAGCAGGCCCGTCGAGGAGAGCAGCACCCGGCACGGGTCGTCCGCCACCTCCAGCGGCACCGACGCGATCTGCGCGCCGGCCGACTCCAGCAGCACCGTGCGCCGGTCCGTGCCGAACTTCTTCGCCACGGCGGCCAGCTCCGAGGAGACCAGCTTGCGCAGCTCCGCGTCCGACTCCAGGATCGCGGTCAGCGCGTCGATCTCGCCGCTGAGCTTGTCCCGCTCGCTCTCCAGCTCGATCCGGTCGAACCGGGTGAGCCGGCGCAGCGGGGTGTCCAGGATGTACTGCGTCTGGATCTCGCTCAGCGAGAAGTGCGCCATGAGGCGCTCCTTCGCCTGCGCGGAATTGTCGCTGTCCCGGATGATCCGGATGACCTCGTCGATGTCGAGCAGGGCGACGAGCAGGCCCTCGACCAGGTGCAGCCGGTCGCGGCGCTTGGTGCGGCGGAACTCGCTGCGCCGGCGCACCACCTCGAAGCGGTGGTCGAGATAGACCTCCAGCAGCTCCTTGAGGCCCAGCGTGAGCGGCTGGCCGTCGACCAGCGCCACGTTGTTGATGCCGAAGGACTCCTCCATCGGCGTCAGCTTGTAGAGCTGCTCCAGCACCGCTTCGGGCACGAAGCCGTTCTTCACCTCGATGACCAGCCGCAGTCCGTGCGCCCGGTCGGTGAGGTCCTTGACGTCGGCGATGCCCTGGAGCTTCTTCGCCGAGACCAGGTCCTTGATCTTGGCGATCACCTTCTCCGGGCCGACGGTGAAGGGCAGTTCGGTGACGACGAGGCCCTTGCGGCGGGCCGTCACGTTCTCCACGGCGACGGTGGCACGGATCTTGAACGAGCCGCGGCCCGCCGTGTACGCGTCCTTGATGCCGCCCAGCCCGACGATGCGGCCGCCGGTGGGCAGATCGGGTCCCGGGACGAAGCGCATCAGCGTCTCGACGTCGGCGCCCGGGTGCTTGATCAGGTGCCGCGCGGCGGCGATGACCTCGCCCAGGTTGTGCGGGGGCATGTTGGTGGCCATGCCCACGGCGATCCCGGAGACCCCGTTGACCAGGAGGTTGGGATAGGCGGCGGGGAGGACGACCGGCTCGCGCTCCTGGCCGTCGTAGTTGGACTGGAAGTCGACGGTGTCCTCGTCGATCGCCTCGGTCATCAGCGAGGTGGCGTCGGCCATCCGGCACTCGGTGTACCGCATGGCGGCCGGCGGGTCGTCGTTGCCCAGGGAGCCGAAGTTGCCGTGGCCGTCGACCAGGGGGAGGCGCATCGAGAACGGCTGCGCCATGCGCACCAGGGCGTCGTAGATCGAGGCGTCGCCGTGCGGGTGCAGCTTGCCCATCACCTCGCCGACGACGCGCGCGCACTTCACATAGCCGCGGTCGGGGCGCAGCCCCATCTCGTTCATCTGGGACACGATGCGCCGGTGCACCGGCTTCATGCCGTCGCGGGCGTCGGGCAGGGCCCTGGAGTAGATCACCGAGTACGCGTACTCGAGGAAGGAGCCCTGCATTTCGTCGACGACGTCGATGTCGAGGATCTTCTCCTCGAAGTCGTCCGGCGGCGGCGGGGTCTTCGTGCTACGGCGGGCCATCGCGGCTGCGACTCCTTCACGGATTCTGTTCGGACAACCTGGGCTTGTTCGGTACGACACGAGCTACTGACGCGGTCCATTGTGGACCGCCGGACTGACAACGCCGACCTCGACCCGGCAGAAGCGGGCCGCGCCGGTCCACCCGGGCAGCGCCCGGGACACCATCGACGGAAACATCCGAGGATCGGGAACTTCGCCAGGTGCCGGTGCGCTTGCTTAGAGTGGCAGGTCTGGCAGGAAGTCCAGTATCGCGATCGAAGGGACGTACATGCCCATGGGTCACACGGCCACCGCACAGGCCGGTTCCGGCGGCTTGACAGCGACCGAGCACCGCCTGGCCAACGGCCTGCGTGTGGTGCTCTCCGAGGACCATCTGACCCCGGTCGCCGCGGTCTGCCTCTGGTACGACGTCGGCTCGCGCCACGAGGTCAAGGGACGCACCGGTCTGGCTCACCTCTTCGAGCACCTGATGTTCCAGGGCTCGGGCCAGGTCAAGGGGAACGGTCACTTCGAGCTCGTCCAGGGGGCCGGCGGCTCCCTCAACGGGACCACCAGCTTCGAGCGGACCAATTACTTCGAGACCATGCCCACCCACCAGGTGGAGCTGGCGCTCTGGCTGGAGGCCGACCGGATGGGCTCCCTCCTCGCCGCGCTCGACGAGGAGTCCATGGAGAACCAGCGCGACGTCGTCAAGAACGAACGCCGCCAGCGCTACGACAACGTGCCCTACGGCACCGCGTTCGAGAAGCTGACCGCCCTCTCGTACCCCGAGGGCCACCCGTACCACCACACCCCGATCGGCTCCATGGCCGACCTGGACGCGGCCACGCTGGAGGACGCCCGCGCGTTCTTCCGTACGTACTACGCGCCGAACAACGCGGTGCTCTCGGTGGTCGGCGACATCGACCCCGAGCAGACCCTCGCCTGGATCGAGAAGTACTTCGGCTCCATCCCCTCCCACGACGGCAAGCAGCCGCCGCGCGACGGGACGCTGCCCGCGATCATCGGCGAGCAGCTGCGCGAGGTGGTCCACGAGGAGGTTCCGGCGCGCGCCCTGATGGCCGCCTACCGCCTCCCCCACGACGGCACCCGTGCCTGTGACGCGGCCGACCTGGCGCTCACCGTGCTGGGCGGCGGCGAGTCCTCCCGGCTGCACAACCGCCTGGTCCGCCGCGACCGTACGGCGGTGGCGGCGGGCTTCGGCCTGCTGCGGCTCGCCGGGGCGCCCTCGCTGGGCTGGCTGGACGTGAAGACGTCCGGCGGCGTCGAGGTGGAGACGATCGAGGCCGCGGTCGACGAGGAGCTCGCCCGGTTCGCCGCCGAGGGGCCGACGCCCGAGGAAATGGAGCGGGCCCAGGCGCAGTTGGAGCGCGAGTGGCTCGACCGCCTGGGCACGGTCGCCGGCCGCGCCGACGAACTGTGCCGGTACGCGGTCCTGTTCGGTGACCCCCAGCTCGCCCTGACGGCGGTGGGCCGGGTCCTGGAGGTCACCGCGGAGGAGGTGCGCGCAGCGGCCGAGGCGAGCCTGCGCCCCGACAACCGGGCGGTGCTGGTGTACGAGCCCATCGAGCCGGCCGACGAGGCCGACGAGGGCACGGCAGGCACCGAGGGCACCGACGCGCACGAGGGGGCGGACAAGTGAGCGACGCCGCCGTGACTGGAGTAGCCATGGAGTACCACCCGCAGCCCACGCCCGGCACGGCCCGCCCCTGGGCCTTCCCGGCGCCCGAGCGAGGCGCCCTTCCCAACGGGCTGACCGTGCTGCGCTGCCACCGCCCCGGCCAGCAGGTCGTCGCGGTGGAGATCTTCCTGGACGCGCCGCTGGAGGCCGAGCCCGAGGGCCTGGACGGCGTGGCCACGATCATGTCGCGGGCGCTCTCCGAGGGCACCGACAAGCACAGCGCCGAGGAGTTCGCCGCCGAGCTCGAGCGCTGCGGCGCCACGCTCGACGCGCACGCCGACCACCCCGGCGTCCGGGTCTCCCTGGAGGTCCCGGTCTCCCGGCTGGCCAAGGCCCTCGGGCTGGTCGCCGAGGCGCTGCGGGCCCCGGCCTTCGACGCGAGCGAGATCGAGCGCCTCGTCGGCAACCGCCTCGACGAGATCCCGCACGAGCACGCCAACCCGTCCCGGCGGGCCGCCAAGCAGCTCTCCAAGGAGCTGTTCCCGGCCACCGCCCGGATGTCCCGCCCGCGGCTGGGCACCGAGGAGACGGTCCGGCGGATCGACGAGAGCGCCGTGCGCGCCTTCTTCGACGCCCATGTCCGGCCGTCCACCGCGACGGCCGTGATCGTCGGCGACCTGACCGGCGTCGACCTGGACGCGCTGCTGGCGGAGACCCTCGGCGACTGGTCGGGCAACGCCGGCCAGGCCCGTCCGGTGCCGCCCATCACCGCGGACGACACCGGCCGCGTGGTGATCGTGGACCGGCCCGGCGCGGTCCAGACGCAGCTGCTGATCGGCCGCATCGGCGCCGACCGGCACGAGCGCGTGTGGCCCGCCCAGGTGCTCGGCACCTACTGCCTGGGCGGCACCCTCACCTCCCGGCTGGACCGGGTGCTGCGCGAGGAGAAGGGCTACACCTACGGAGTGCGGGCCTTCGCCCAGGTGCTGCGCTCCAGCGGCCCCGACTCGGGCGGCGCGGCCATGCTCGCGATCAGCGGCTCGGTGGACACGGAGTCCACCGGACCGGCGCTGGACGACCTCTGGAAGGTCCTGCGCACGCTGGCCGCCGAGGGGCTGACCGATGCCGAGCGGGAGACGGCCGTGCAGAACCTGGTGGGTGTCGCCCCGCTGAAGTTCGAGACCGCCGCTTCCGTCGCGAGCACGCTGGCCGACCAGGTCGAGCAGCACCTCCCCGACGACTACCAGGCCCAGCTCTACGCCCGGCTCGCCGAGACGGGCACCGTGGAGGCGACCGCCGCCGTGGTCAGCGCCTTCCCGGTCGACCGGCTGGTCACGGTCGTCGTGGGGGACGCCGCGCGGATCGAGGAGCCCGTGAAGGCCCTCGGCATCGGAGAGGTGTCCGTCGTCACCGGCTGACGCGCCACCCGCGGCGCACCGCCGCGAAGAGAACCCCGACGAAGGGATGTTCGTCGGGGTTCTTCCCTTTTTGGGCGCTTGCTTCCGATTGCCCCTTTTGTTGGAGAGGTTGCCTGTCTGCCCTGTGGGATGTGCGACAAATCCCCTGGTCCGTTTGGTGATGGGAAGTCGCCCCGCCTAGCGTCGGCTCGGCTGTCCGCCACCCGTATGCCGCAGCCGCGGCGCCGGGCAGTCATCGCCGAGTCCCCGTCAGGCGCGAGCCTGGGGAGCCGGGGACCCACGCAGTCCCTGGGGTGAATCGGAGGCCCGTGCCGCGAACCGGCGCGGGGATCCGTAGGAGACCTTCCTGCTCCGAACCCGTCAGCTAACCCGGTAGGCGAGAAGGAAGGAAAGGATCAGCACCTCCATGGCGTTCACCCGTGCCACCGGGAAGCACCGTGCCCCGAGCCGTCTCACGCGCCGCAGCGCCCGGGCCGCCGGCATCGCGGCTCTGGCCACCACCGGAGTCCTCGGCTCGCTCGCCTCCCCGGCCCTCGCCGCGGACGCCGAGGCCGCCCAGGTCGCCGACACCGGCCTCACCCAGGCCGTCGCCCTCGACGCCACCCTCGCCGAGCAGATAGACGCGCAGGCCCACGCCCAGAAGCAGCAGGCCGACGCGATCGCCAAGGCGAAGGCCAAGGCCGCCGCGGAGGCCCGGGAGAAGGCCGCGAAGGCGAAGGCGAAGGCGGAAGCGGAGCGCAAGGCCGAGGCCCGCGCCAAGGAGGTCCGCGAGGAGAAGGCGCGCGCCGCCCGCGCCGCCGAGCGCGCCCGCCTGAACGCCTTCCACCTCCCGGTCGCCGGCTCCCACGTCACCACCGGCTACAACACCGGCGGTGCGCTCTGGTCCTCCGGCAGCCACTCCGGCGTGGACTTCCAGGCAGCCTCCGGCAGCTCCGTCGTCGCCGTCGGCGCCGGCACGGTCGTCGAGGCCGGCTGGGGCGGCGCGTACGGCAACAACATCGTGCTGCGGATGACGGACGGCACGTACACCCAGTACGGTCACCTCTCCTCGATCGGTGTCTCCGTCGGCCAGAGCGTCTCCTCCGGCCAGCAGATCGGCCTCTCCGGATCCACCGGCAACTCCACCGGCCCGCACCTGCACTTCGAGGCCCGCACCACCCCCGACTACGGCTCCGACATGGACCCCGTCGGCTACCTGCGCTCCCACGGCCTGAACGTCTGAGCCGTCCCGCGCCACCCCGTCCGAAGGCCCCGGCACCCGCCGGGGCCTTCGGTAATTCCGGCCCGAAGATATCCAGGGATTCCGGCCTGCCATCGGAAATTCCGGCAGATTGCCATAGAGTCGCGGAACAGGCATCGGGCGGCCGCGTTTCGCGGGGATCAAGGCGGAGGTTCGGATATGCGCATTCCCGCGCATTCGGTATGCACGGCAATCCGTGACGACATCGTCTCCGGTGTCTACGAGCGGGGCAGCCGCCTCACCGAGGAGTTGCTGGCCCGTCGCTACGGGGTCTCCCGCGTCCCGGTCCGCGAGGCCCTGCGCACACTGGAGTCCGAGGGCTTCGTGGTCACCCGCAGACATGCGGGCGCCTGCGTCGCCGAGCCCACCGCGCAAGAGGCGGCCGATCTCCTGGAGGTGCGGATGCTCCTGGAGCCGCTGGGCGCGGCCCGCGCCGCGCACCGCCGCACGGAAGCCCACCTGAAGGTGCTCCGGGGCCTGGTCAGGCTGGGGCAGGAGCGGGCCCGCCGCGGCGAGAGCGACGATCTGCGCTCACTGGCCGGCTGGTTCCACGAGACCCTCGCCCAGGCCTCCGGCAGCCCCGGGCTCATCGCCCTGCTCACCCAGCTCCGCCACAAGATCGCCTGGATGTACGCGGTCGAGCAGCCGGCCCGCCCGGTCGACTCCTGGGCCGAGCGCGGCGCGATCGTGGACGCCGTCGCCCGCGGCGACGCGGAGCGGGCCAGGGCGCTGACCGCCCAGTACGCGGAACGCGCCACCGGGACCCATCGGCTGCGCCGCCCGCATCCGCCGGGGCGGCGTATCGCGCCCGCTCCACGTGTGAGCACTTCGCAACATGACGTAAACATTGCGGGCGTCCGCTATTAACAGAAGAGGCGTAAACAAAGAGAAGTAATTATGGGCCCCGGGGCGCGCTGCCCGAATTTCGATGCGCGGTGCTTTCCCGAGAACACGAAAGAGCCGTGATCCCTCCGAGGGGTCACGGCTCTCGCACCCGGCGCCCCCGGCAGGGCCGGGGCGCGCGGGTCAGACGGTCTCGGGGAGTTCTTCCAGGCCCTCGGCGACCAGCTTCGCGAGGCGGTCCAGCGCGGCCTCGGCGTCGTCGGCCTCGGACGCGAGCACGATCTCCTCGCCGCCCTGCGCGCCCAGACCGAGCACGGCCAGCATGGAGGCGGCGTTCACCGGGTTGCCGTCGGCCTTGGCGATCGTCACGGGGACGCCGGAAGCCGTGGCGGCACGGACGAAGATGGAAGCGGGGCGGGCGTGCAGGCCCTCGGCCCAACCGACGTTTACGCGGCGCTCAGCCATGGTTCTGCCCTTCACATATCAACGGTTGTCTAGACCAGTCTCTCATGCAGTGCGTGGTGCTGTGCCCGGCCTCCTGTCCGGTCCTGTGCCCGGCCTCCTGTCCGCTCCCGTGCTCCGACGGCCCCGGTCCGGGCCCCCAAGACTGCCCGGACGCCGACCTGTCCGCTACCGGGCTCCCCGCCGTAGGCTTTGCCCATGGAGCCCACCCCGGAGCAGAGTCCGCATCACGCGTACCCCGACCACTGGGAAGCGGACGTGGTACTCCGCGACGGTGGCACCGCACGCATCAGGCCGATCACCACGGACGACGCCGAGCGACTGGTCAGCTTCTACGAGCAGGTGTCCGACGAGTCGAAGTACTACCGGTTCTTCGCCCCGTATCCGCGCCTATCCGACCGGGACGTGCACCGCTTCACCCATCACGACTACGTCGACCGGGTGGGACTGGCCGTCACGATCGGCGGCGAGTTCATCGGAACCGTCCGCTACGACCGCATCAACGACCAGGGCCGCCCCGCCTCCGCCCCCGCCGACGAGGCCGAGGTCGCCTTCCTCGTCCAGGACGCCCACCAGGGACGCGGTGTCGCCTCCGCCCTGCTCGAACACATCGCCGCGGTCGCCCGGGAGCGCGGCATCCGGCGCTTCGCCGCCGAGGTGCTCCCTGCCAACACCAAGATGATCAAGGTGTTCCGGGACGGCGGCTACACCCAGCGCCGCAGCTTCGAGGACGGCTCCGTCCACCTCACCCTCGACCTCGAACCCACCGAGAAGTCCCTCGCCGTCCAGCGCGGCCGCGAACAGCGCGCCGAGGCCCGCTCGGTGCAGCGCCTGCTCGCCCCCGGCTCCGTCGCGGTCATCGGCACCGGCCGCACCCCCGGCGGAGTGGGCCGCACGGTCCTGCGCAACCTCCTCGCCTCCGGCTACAGGGGCCGTACGTACGCGGTGAACCGCGCCTTCGACGAGGGCCTCGCGACCCTCGACGGGGTACCCGCCCACCGCTCCCTCGGCGAGATCGACGAGCAGGTCGACCTCGCGGTCATCGCCGTCCCCGCCCACCGGGTCCCCGAGGCCGTCGCCGACTGCGGCGAACACGGCGTCCAGGGCCTGGTCGTCCTCTCCGCCGGTTACGCCGAGCGGGGCGCCGAGGGCCGCGAGCTCCAGCGCGAACTGGTCCGCCAGGCCCGCTCGTACGGCATGCGGATCATCGGCCCCAACGCCTTCGGCATCATCAACACCGCCGAGTCCGTCCGGCTGAACGCCTCCCTCGCCCCCGAGTCGCCCGCCCGCGGCCGGATCGGCCTGTTCACCCAGTCCGGCGCGATCGGCATCGCCCTGCTCTCCGGCCTCCACCGGCGCGGCGCGGGCCTGTCCTCCTTCATCTCGGCCGGAAACCGGGCCGACGTCTCCGGCAACGACTTCCTCCAGTACTCCTTCGAGGACCCGGACACCGATGTCGCCCTGCTCTACCTCGAATCGCTCGGCAACCCCCGGAAGTTCACCCGCCTCGCCCGCCGCACCGCCGCCGTGAAGCCCGTCGTCGTGGTCAAGGGGGCCCGGCACAGCGGCTCCACCCCGCCCGGCCACGCCGTCCCGGTCAGCCGCATCCCCGACGCCACGGTCTCCGCGCTGATGCGCCAGGCGGGCGTCATCCGGGTCGACACGGTGACGGAGATGGTCGACGCCGGGATCCTGCTGGCGGGCCAGCCGCTCCCGGCCGGCCCCCGGGTCGCCATCCTCGGCAACTCCGAGTCCCTCGGCCTGCTGACGTACGACGCCTGCCTGGCCGAGGGGCTGCGCCCACGCCCGCCGATCGACCTCACCACCGCGGCCTCCCCGCAGGACTTCCGGGACGCGCTGGCCGAGGCGCTGGCGGACGGGACCTGCGACGCCGTGATCGTCACCGCCATCCCGTGGGTGGGGGAGAACGGAGAGGCCGAGACCGGTGACGGACAAGTGCTGGCCACCGCCCTGCACAAGGCCGTCGCCGCAGGCGCGGCCAAGCCGGTGGCCGTCGTCCACGTCGAGATCGGCGGCCTCGCCGAGGCACTGGCCGCCGCCTCCAGCACCGCCGCCCCGCGCCCCCGCACGGTGACGCCCGCCACCGACCGGACCCGGGCGGCCACCCCTCCCGAGACCACCCGGGCCCCGAGCGCCGACCCGGCCACCCGGGCGGCCACCCCCTCCGAGACCACCCCGGCGGCGAGCCCCACCCCGGACACCGCCAGGGACCACGCCCCCGGCCGCATCCCCGCCTACCCCGCCGCCGAACGCGCCGTACGGGCCCTCGCCGAGGCCGTGAAGTACGCCCAGTGGCGGCGCCAGGCGGCCGTGCCCGGCAAGATCCCCGAGTTCCTCGACGACACCATCGACGAGCCCGGGGCCGCCGCCCTGATCGAGGAACAGCTCGCCACCGCCCCCGACCCGCGCGGCCGCCCGCTCACCCACGACGAGGCCCGCGAACTGCTCGGCCGCTACGGCATCGACGTACGCCCCACCCTCCCCGCCCCGGACCCCGAGGCGGCCGTCGCCGCGGCGGCCCGGCTCGGCTACCCGGTCGCCCTCAAGACCACCGCGCCCCACCTGCGCCACCGCGCCGACCTCGGCGGGGTCCGCCTCGACGTCGCCGACGAGGAGGCGCTGCGCCGGGCGTACGGGGAGCTGACCGACCTCCTCGGCAAGCCCGCCGAACTGCTCCCCGTCGTCCAGGCGATGGCCCCGCGCGGAGTGGACACCGTCGTCCGCGCCTCCATCGACGCCGCCGCCGGGGCCGTCCTCTCCTTCGGCCTCGCGGGCGCGCCCTCCGAACTGCTCGGCGACACCGCGCACCGGCTGGTCCCCGCCACCGACCGGGACGCCGCCGAGCTCATCCGGTCCATCAGGGCGGCCCCGGTCCTGTTCGGCTGGCGGGGTTCCGCCCCGGTCGACACGGCAGCGCTCGAAGAACTGCTGCTGCGGCTGTCCCGGCTGGTCGACGACCACCCCGAGGTGGTCTCCGTCGCCCTCGAACCGGTCGTCGTCGCCCCGCACGGGCTGACAGTGCTCGGCGCGAGCGTCCGGCTGGCCCCGCCACCCGCCCGGAACGACCTCGGCCCCCGCCGCCTTCCGAACTACTGAGAGCCGCCGGTGCCCGCCGGGGCGTCCCCGGCAGCCACCGGTCCGCCGTAGGATGGTGCTCATGGCAAAGACCGGTACGACGACCCAGGGGCTGCGCGCGGCGATCGAGCGCAGCGGCTACTACCCGGCCCTCGTGGCCGAGGCGGTGGAGGCCGCCGTCGGCGGGGAACCGGTCGCTTCGTACCTGGTGCACCAGGAGACCACGTTCGACTCCAACGAGGTGCGCCGTCATGTCACGGTCCTCGTGCTGACCGAGCACCGGTTCATCGTCAGCCACACCGACGAGCAGGCCGCCGACACCAGCTCCCCGACGCCGTACGCCACCACCTCCACCGAGTCGGTGAAGCTCGGGCGGATCTCCTCCGTCGTGGTCAGCCGCGTCGTGGCCAACCCGGAGAAGTACGTCCCGGGCACCCTGCCTCGCGAGGTCGTCCTCACCATCGGCTGGGGCGCCGTCTCCCGGATCGATCTGGAGCCCGCCGCCTGCGGCGACTCCAACTGCGAGGCCGACCACGGCTACACCGGCAGCTCCACCGCCGACGACCTGAGCCTGCGGGTCAGCGAGGCCGGCGACGGCCCCGACGCCGTGCGCCAGACCCTCGCCTTCGCCCAGTCGCTCTCCGAGGCCACGGCCGCCACCGCGGCGAGTGGCCGCTGATGGCCCAGCCCGTCTGGCAGGACCCCGTCCCGCTGTCCCTCGACACCGCGCCCGTCCCCGAGTACGGCAGCGGTTCGCTCGCCGACCTGCTGCCGACGCTCGTCGCCGGACAGGAGGTCCCCGGCTTCACGGCCGCGATCCCCGAGCTGACCCCGGCCGACCGCAACTGCGTCTTCCTGATCGACGGCCTCGGCTGGGAGCAGATCAAGGCGCACCCGGACGAGGCGCCCTTCCTGCACTCGCTCCTCCCCACCTCGCGCGGCGGTACCGGCCGCCCGCTCACCGCGGGCTTCCCCTCCACCACCGCCACCTCGCTCGCCTCCGTCGGCACGGGGCTGCCGCCCGGCGAGCACGGCCTGCCCGGCTACACCGCGCGCAACCCGGAGACCGGCGAGCTGATGAACCAGCTCCGCTGGAAGCCGTGGACCGCCCCGAAGGTCTGGCAGCCGTACCCCACGGTCTTCCAGCTCGCCGACGCGGCGGGCGTGCACACGGCGCAGGTCTCCGCGCCGACGTTCGAGCAGACCCCGCTCACCAAGGTCGCGCTCAGCGGCGGCTCCTTCCTCGGCCGGCTCTCCGGCGAGGACCGGATGGACGTCGCCGCCCAGCGCCTGGCCGCCGGCGACCGCTCGCTCGTCTACACGTACTACAGCGAGGTCGACGGCAAGGGCCACCGCTTCGGCACCGACTCGGACGCCTGGCGCGGCCAGCTGATGTACGTCGACGGGCTCGCCCGGCGCCTCGCCGAGCAGCTCCCGCCGCGCTCGGCGCTCTACATCACCGCCGACCACGGCATGATCGACATCCCCTTCGACGAGCAGTCCCGGATCGACTTCGACGAGGACTGGGAGCTGAGCGCCGGCGTCGCCCTCCTCGGCGGCGAGGGGCGCGCCCGGCACGTCTACGCGGTGCCGGGCGCCCGGGCCGACGTCCTGGCCGTCTGGCGCGAAGTGCTCGGCGAGCAGTTCTGGGTGGCGAGCCGCGACGAGGCCATCGCGGCCGGCTGGTTCGGGCCGACGGTCGACGAACGGGTGTACGGCCGGATCGGCGACGTCGTCGCCGCCGCCCACGACGACGTGATCATCACGGCCTCCGTCAACGAGCCGCACGAGTCGGCGATGGCGGGCGTGCACGGCTCCCTGACCCCCGTGGAACAGCTCGTCCCCCTCCTCGAAGTACGCTCGTAACCCTTCCCGCCGTGCCCACCCCCCTCCGAAAGGTGCTCGACCCCTCATGCCCGAGCTGGTGTTCTTCTCCGGAACCATGGACTGCGGAAAGAGCACGCTGGCCCTGCAGATCGGTCACAACCGCTCGGCACGCGGGCTCCAGGGCGTGATCTTCACCCGGGACGACCGCGCGGGGGAGGGCAAGCTCTCCTCCCGGCTCGGCCTGGTGACGGACGCCGTCGAGGCCGAGGAGGGCATGGACCTGTACGCGCACATCGTCGGCCGGGTCAGCCGTGGCGGCCGGGTCGACTACGTGATCGTGGACGAGGCGCAGTTCCTCGCCCCGGACCAGATCGACCAACTGGCCCGCGTCGTCGACGACCTGGGGCTCGACGTCTTCGCTTTCGGCATCACCACGGACTTCCGCACCAAGCTGTTCCCGGGCTCCCAGCGGCTGATCGAGCTGGCCGACCGGATAGAGGCCCTCCAGGTCGAGGCGCTCTGCTGGTGCGGAGCCCGCGCCACGCACAACGCGCGCACCGTGGACGGGGAGATGGTCGTCGAGGGCGCCCAGGTCGTCGTCGGCGATGTCAACCGGCAGGCGGGCGAGGTCGGTTACGAGGTGCTGTGCCGCCGGCACCACCGCCGTCGCACGACCGCGACCGCGGCCCGCGCGAGCAGCCTCTCCCCGGACGTCCTGCCGGTCGCCTCCGACGCCTGAGCGCCCGGCGGCGATACGGGGCGGCAGCCCTCAGGCCGACCCCTCCGCCGGTCCGCCCCCGGGGGCGGACCGGATGACCGTGAACACGGCGCCCTCCGGGTCCGCGACCGTGGCCAGCCGGCCGCTCGACCCCTCGCGCGGCGGTTGCAGGACGCGCCCGCCCAGCTCCACCACCCGGGCCGCCGCCCGGTCGGTGTCGGCGACCTCGAAGTACGTCATCCAGTGCGGCCCCCGGTCGCGCGGCAGCGCGTGGCCGACCCCGTGCAGCGCCGCCACCGCGACGCCGTCCAGGTGGAGTGTCTGGTAGTCGAAGTCGGCCGAGACGACCGCCTCCGTCTCATAGCCGAAGACGGTCTGGTAGAACTTCGCGACCATCGACGTCTCCCGGGTCACCAGCTCGTTCCAGACCGGGGTGCCGGGCACCCCCGCCTTCATCGTGCCGATGTGCTCCGAGCCCTGCCAGATCCCGAACACCGCACCGCCCGGGTCCGAGGCGATGGCGAGCCGCCCCGCCTCGCCGGCGTCCAGCGGCCCGACCGCCACCGTGCCGCCGCAGGAACGGACGGCCTCCGCGGTGGCGTCGGCGTCGTCCGTGGCGAGGTAGGTGGTCCAGGCGATCGGGAGATGGCGGTCGGGCGGCAGCTGGCCGATCCCCGCGACCTCCTCCCCGTGCAGCAGCCCGCGGACGTAGGGGCCCAGTTGGTCGGGGCCCGGCCGGAACTCCCAGTCGAACAGGGCTCCGTAGAACTCCTGGGTCGTGGTCAGGCCGTGCACGATCAGACTTACCCAGCAAGGTGTTCCGGGCGTGCGCCGGGCGTGGGCCTCGGTCATCGTCTTCTCTCCTCGGACCGTATGGGTGGCCGTGCGGGGGACGGGGCGGGGACGCCGTCCCGGATCGGGACGCTGTCCGTGTGCCCCGTGCAGATGCTTGCACCCCCCGGCGCGGGAGGCGCACCGGCCGCGCCGCGTCGTCCTCGTTCTCGACGAAGGACGGCCGGATTCCCGCCGGCCGTCCCTTCCGATGCTGTTACGGGCGCCGGCGCCGCTGCGCGAAGATGGCACCCATGAAGCCCATCATCACCGCATCCGCATACGCGAGCGAGTCGGCCGGGTCGCGACCGCCGGTGCTCCTGGACGTCCGCTGGCAGCTCGGCGGCCCGAACGGCCGTTCCGACTACGAGGCCGGTCACCTGCCCGGCGCGGTCTACGTCGACCTCGACACGGAACTGGCGGGACCGGCGGGTGACGGCGGTCGCCACCCCCTCCCGGACCCGGAGGACTTCGGGGCCGTGATGCGCCGGGCCGGGGTCGGCCAGGACACCCCGGTCGTGGTGTACGACGGCGGCCAGGGCTGGGCCGCGGCGCGCGCCTGGTGGCTGCTGCGCTGGACGGGGCACGGCGACGTACGGGTCCTGGACGGCGGTCTCGCCGCCTGGACGGGCGGCCTCTCCACCGAGATCCCGGACCCCGCCGAGGGCGATTTCCGGCCGAAGCCGGGGGCCCTGCCCACACTGGACGCGGAAAGCGCGGCGGCCTTCGCCCGCTCGGGTCTGCTGCTGGACGCGCGCGCGGCGGAGCGCTACCGGGGCGACGTGGAGCCGATCGACCGCGTCGGCGGCCACATCCCCGGGGCGGTCTCGGCGCCGACCACGCAGAACGTCGACGAGGACGGGCGCTATCTGCCGGCCGAGCGGCTCGCCGCCCGCTTCGCCGGGCTGGGGGCGGCGGAGAGCCCCGGAGGCGTGGGCGTCTACTGCGGATCCGGGGTCTCCGGCGCGCACGAGGTGCTGGCCCTGGAGATCGCGGGCTTCACGGGCGTCCTGTATCCCGGCTCCTGGTCCGAGTGGTCCTCGGACCCCTCCCGGCCGGTGGCCACGGGGCCCGAGCCCCGGTAGTCCCGCGGCCCCCACCGCGCCCTGGGGCCGGTGCGGGGCCGACGGTAAGACAGCGGGGTCCGTACGCGCTCGCGTACGGACCCCGCTGCCACCGGTGGTCATTCCCGGTCAGTCCTGCTTCTTGCGCCGGGTGCCGAAGACGATCTCGTCCCAGCTCGGCACGGCGGCCCGGCGGCCCGGCCGGACGCCGTCCGCCTCCGCCTGACGGTCCGTCGTTCCGGTCAGCCGGTCGCGGTGACCGGCCACCGCCCGGGGCATCAGCACATCCGCGTACGCGGACCCCGCCCCGGCCGAGGCGGCGGCCGGGGGCTCGTCCGCCTCCGCCTCCTCCGCCGGTTCGAGCGCGGGCGGCTCGGGCTGGGAGGGCCGCTCGGGGACGACCATGTCCCCGCGGAAGCTCGGCACCGCCTCCAACAGGCTGGTCAGCGAGTCGCGCTCACCGGCCGAGGCACTGCTGACGTACTCCTCGGGTTCGGCGGCGGCCGGGGCGGGCCGCTCGATCTGCCGGTCCAGGGCCCGGTCCAGCGGCCGGTCGCGGTCGATCTGCCGGTCGAGGCTCCGGTCCAGCGGCCGGTCGCGGGGCAGCCGGGCGATCCGGGGCACGAAGGGGAAGCTGGGCTCGGGCGCGGCGACGTCGTCGGTCTCGCCGATCAGGGAACGCGCCTCGTCGTCCACGGCCTGGACGAGCCGTCGGGGCGGGTCGTACGTCCAGCTCGCCGAGTGCGGCTCACCCGCGACCCGGTAGACGAGCAGGACCTCCCAGGTGCCGTCGTCGCGGCGCCAGGAGTCCCACTGGACGGTCTCCTTGTCGGCGCCGCGCATCAGGAGGCGCTCCTGCACCGCCTCGCCGAGTTGGGGGCCGGTGTTCTCGCCGGGACGGCGCACAGGAGTCTTCCGGGCCCGTTCGGCCATGAAGGCGCGCTCCGCGAGCACGGGGCCCTCGAAGCGGCGTACACGGTCGACGGGGATGCCCGCGAACTGGGCGACCTCCTCAGCGGAGGCACCGGCCCGTATGCGGGCCTGGATGTCGCGGGGCCGGAGGTGGCTCTCCACCTCGATCTCGATCTGGCCGAGCCGGGCGCGGTCGTTGCGCACGGCGGCGCGCAGCCGCTCATCGATCGGAAGCGTGTACTCCGTGCTGTCCGCAGCCTTGAGCACCAGTCGTGTGCCGTCGTTGGAGACGGCCACGACACGCAGTTCGGGCATGGGGACCTCCCGGGTGGTGCCTGCCGACGTCACGTGCGTCGCTGCTTCCGCTAGTCGAGTGTGACCTGCCCGGGTGCAGCCTGCCACAACCTTGCCAAGTTGCCCGGCGTGTCGGGCGCTGGTCCTGGTGCACCACCATGACACGGTTACCCATTGCGACCCAAAGTGACCGATTTGGCCGCTCTGTGCAGTGGGCATCCGTGTGATGCCTTGACTCCGCCGGTTCGAGTGCCGCCGCCGGACCCTCCGGTGGCCGCGGATTCCCACGTCGGAGTCCGCCCCAGGGCTCGTCACAGTACTCCATTCGGGCCACCGGGGTGGACCGGCGCGCCGCCGAAGTTCTCGCGCGGTGCGGGAGTTGAGGTACCCAGTTCTCCGCGAAATGCCCCTGATGCGTGTTGTGCTTCACACAATCTCCGGAAATGGAACTATCCACTTCGCTCATTTGTCCCTTCCTGTTGCATGGTGGGAGAGATGTCAAGCAGGGGCTGGTAATGGTTCAGAAGCCGGAAAGTGACACAGAACCCAAGGAAAGGCGCATAGATCTGAGTCTCCCGCAGGTCGCCGGGAGTGCCGTGGCGGCCGTCGCGGCGGCCGTGCTGGCCTCGCAGTTGGGCGTGTACGGCACGATCGCGGGAGCGGGGGTGATGAGCGTCGTCGCCACCTGCGGCGGCTCGGTCTTCCAGCACTTCTTCCGCCGCACCGGCGAGCAGATCCGCGAGGTGACGGTCCAGGTGACCCACCCGGAGGGCCGCCAGGTGACGGTGCGCACCAAGGAGACGACACCCGCCGGGCACCGGGGCGCCGCCAGGCGGTCCGAGCCGGAGCCGGCCGAGGACGCCACCACGGTGCTGCCCACGGTCGACCCGGGCACGGTCCCGGAGGTGATCCCGGACGCGGAGAGCACGCAGCTGCTGAAGCCGGTCGACACCGACCGGACGCAGATGCTGGACCTCGGCGACGCGCGGACCCGGATGCTCCGCGTCCCGCCGCCCGGACCCCCCGGAGGTCCGGGGACCGACGACCGCACGCGGCCGCTGCGGCAGATCGGCGACCGCACGGAGACGCCCTCGGGGGCCGACGACCGTACGCGCGTCCTCCCGGCGGCCGGGGCGGCGGACCGGGTCGTTCCCGACGACGCGTTCAGCGACGGCGTCACCCACGGCACCCGGATGCGCGGCTGGAAGCGCCCCGCGCTCGCGGCCGCCGCGGTCTTCGCCGTCTCCATGGCCGGGATCACCGCCTTCGAGATGATCTCGGGCAACGACCTCAGCGGCGGCCAGGGCACCACCCTCAGCTCCGTGGTCCGCGGCGGCGACGACGGCGACCGGGACTCCGGCCCCGCCGACCCCACGCCCTCCGGGGACACCGGCCGGGACGGGGAGGACGGCGAACGGCGCCCCGACCCCGACGGCGGCACCGGCTCCGCCCCCGCCACGGTCCCGGGCGACGGCGACGGCGGGAGCGCCGACCCCGGTACGGGCACGGGCGGCGAGAACCCGGGCACCGGATCCACCCCCACGCCGACGCCGTCGGCGACCGGCGGCCCGACCGCGCCCGACCCGGCGCAGCCCACCCCGTCGCCCTCCGGCGACGCGGGAACCGGCACCCCCTCGACCGGCACGGGTGTCGCCCCGGGGCAGGGCGAGCAGGCCCCGCCCGGCACCGGCGCCGAGTGACCCACCGGCTCTCCGCGCACAGCACATCGGCCCCGGCCTCCTCCGCACGGGAGAGGCCGGGGCCGACGGCGTACCGGGGACCGGGGACCGGGCGGACTCAGTCGCCGAGCACGCGCCGCAGGTAGTCGTTGCCGAAGAGGCGGTCCGGGTCCAGCCGGTCGCGCAGCGCGGTGAACTCGCCGAAGCGCGGGTAGACCTCCGCCAGGTAGGCCGCGTCACGGGTGTGGATCTTGCCCCAGTGCGGCCGGCCGGCGTGCGCGGTCATGATCCGCTCGACCGCCGTGAAGTACGACCGGTGGGGCGTGCCCTTGTAGAGGTGCACGGCGATGTAGGCGCTGTCCCGGCCCGAGGCGGTCGACAGGGCCATGTCGTCGGCCGGAGCGGTGCGCACCTCCACCGGGAAGCTGATCTTCAGCGGTGACCGCTCGACCATGGCCTTCAGCTCCCGAAGCACCGTCACCGCCTGCTCGCGCGGAACGGCGTACTCCATCTCCACGAACCGCACCCGGCGCGGGCTGGTGAACACCTTGTACGGGATGTCGGTGTAGGTCCGGGCCGACAGCGCCCGGCTGGAGAGCCTGGCGATCGAGGGGATCGTCGCCGGGACCGCGCGGCCGAGCGAACAGGCGACCTGGAAGACCCCGTTGGACAGCAGCTCGTCCTCGATCCAGCCGCTCACCCTGCCGGGCGGGGCGGCCGGTCCGGCGCTGCGGTTGTTGCGCTTGGTGTTGCAGTTCCCGGTGTGCGGGAACCAGTAGAACTCGAAGTGCTCGTTCTCGGCGACCAGGGAGTCGAAGTCCGCCGTGACCCGGTCGAAGGTCATCGGCTCCTCACGGGCCGTCAGCAGGAAGATCGGCTCCACGGCCAGGGTGACGGCGGTGATCACCCCGAGGGCGCCGAGGCCGATCCGGGCCGCCGCGAAGATCTCCGGGTTCTCCTCGGCCGAGCAGACCAGGACCGTGCCGTCTGCGGTGACCAGCTCCAGCGCGCGGATCTGCGCCGCTATGGACGCCGAGTCCCGGCCCGTGCCGTGCGTGCCGGTGGAGGTCGCCCCGGCGATCGTCTGCTCCATGATGTCGCCCATGTTGGTGAGCGAGAGGCCCTCGCGGGCGAGCGCGGTGTTGAGCCGCTTGAGCGGAGTGCCCGCCTCCACCGTCACGGTCATCGCCCCGCGGTCGATGTCCCGGATCCCGGTCAGCAGGTCCGGGCGTATCAGCACCCCGTCCGTGGCGGCCGCCGCGGTGAAGGAGTGGCCCGCGCCGACCGGCTTGACCCGCAGGCCCTCCGCGGCCGCCCGGCGCAGCACGTCCGCGAGCTCGTCCACGGACGCGGGGGACTCGGCGCGGGCGGGCCGGGCGGTGACGGTGCCCGCCCAGTTACGCCACGCGCTCGTCCTCGTCCGTGCGTAGGTGTCGGTCATCTTCCCCGCGCCCTCCCGTCGCAGCCGGCCCGGCCAGCCGGCGATATCCCAGGACCGCCACCGCCGCCGCGAGCGCTCCCGCCACGACGGGCACCGCGTACCCCGCCTTCGCCCCGGCGGCGTCGACCACCCAGCCGGCGGCCGAGGAGCCGAGCGCCACTCCGACCGCGAGCCCGGTACTGGTCCAGGTCATGCCCTCGGTCAGCTTGGTGCGCGGTACGTGCGCTTCGACGAGGGCCATGGTGGTGACCATCGTCGGTGCGATGGCGAGGCCCGCGACAAAGAGCGCCACGGCCAGCAACGGAAGGTTCCCGGCCAGTAGGAGGGGGATCATACTCACGGCCATCGCGCAGACACCCACCAGCCACCTGGTCGAGGGGTTCCCCTTGAGGTGCAGCAGCCCGAACACGGCCCCCGCGAGGCACGAGCCGAGCGCGTAGACGGCCAGCACCAGGGAGGCCGCGGCCTTGTGACCGCGCTCCTCGGCGAAGGCCACGGTCACCACGTCCACGCCCCCGAAGATCGCGCCCGTCGCCACGAAGGTGGCCACCAGGACCTGGAGCCCGCGCGAGCGCAGCGCCGAGCCCCCGGTCTGCTGCGACTTCGGGTGCGGCACCGGCTCGGTGGCCCGCTGCGAGGTCAGCCAGAAGACGCCGACCAGCAGGAAGCCGCCGGCGATCAGCGGCCCCGCCTCCGGGAACCAGGCGGTGGACAGACCGATGGAGATGATCGGGCCGAAGATGAAGCACACCTCGTCGACGATCGACTCCCACGCGTACGCGGTGTGCAGATCCCGGCTGGAGCCCCGGTAGATCTCCGCCCAGCGGGACCGGATCATCGACCCCACACTCGGCACACAGCCCGCGCCCACCGAGAAGACGAACAGCGTCCACTCGGGAGCCCCCTGCTGGGCGCAGATCAGCAGACCCGCCACCGCCGCCACCGCGACCAGCGTGACGGGGCGGAGCACCCGGCGCTGCCCGTAGCGGTCGACCAGCCGGGAGACCTGGGGGCCGCAGACCGCCGCCGACATCGCCAGGGTCGCGGAGAGCGCCCCGGCCAGCCCGTAGCGGCCGGTGAGCTGGGAGATCATCGTGACGACGCCGATGCCCATCATGGACAACGGCATCCGGCCCAAGAAGCCTGCGGCGGAGAATTCCCTCGAACCGGGGGCGGAGAAGATGGCGCGGTAGGGGCTGGGCAAGGGGTACTCCGGTCATGCCTGTCATGCGTGTAGCTGGCCGATACAGCTTACGGCCGGGCCGGCCGTCCCGGACACCGGATCACGGGCGGCGGCCCGGGGGAGCGGCGCGGCCGCCCGGCCGCCGATGCCCCGGCCCTCCCGGTCTTTCCGACGGGGCGTCGGATGTCGGGTGCCGCCCTGCCGGAGGCGGGTGGCAGGATCGATGTCATGTCCGATCTGCGCGATCCCGCTCCCTACGACGCCCTGCTGCTGCTCTCCTTCGGCGGCCCCGAGGGCCCGGACGACGTGGTCCCGTTCCTGGCGAACGTGACCCGCGGCCGCGGCATCCCCGAGGAACGCCTCAAGGAGGTCGGCCAGCACTACTTCCTGTTCGGCGGGGTCAGCCCGATCAACGAGCAGAACCGGGCCCTGCTCGGCGCCCTGCGCAAGGACTTCGCCGACCACGGCCTGGACCTCCCGGTCTACTGGGGCAACCGCAACTGGGCCCCGTACCTGACCGACGTCCTGCGCGAGATGACCACCGACGGACACCGCCGGATCGCCGTCCTCGCCACCAGCGCCTACGCCTCCTACTCCGGCTGCCGCCAGTACCGCGAGAACCTCGCCGAGTCGCTGGCCGCCCTGGAGGCCGAGGGGCTGGAGGTCCCCCGGGTCGACAAGCTGCGGCACTACTTCAACCACCCGGGCTTCGTCGCGCCCATGGTGGACGGCGTGCTCGCCTCCCTCGCCGACCTCCCCGAGGACGTCCGCGCGGGCGCGCACCTCGCGTTCACCACCCACTCCATCCCCACCTCCGCCGCCGACGCCTCCGGCCCGGTGGAGGCGCACGGCGAGGGCGGGGCGTACGTCGCCGAGCACCTCGACGTGGCCCGGCTGATCGTGGACGCGGTGCGCGCGGAGACCGGCATCGAGTACCCCTGGCGGCTCGTCTACCAGTCCCGCAGCGGCGCCCCGCACATCCCGTGGCTGGAGCCCGACATCTGCGACCACCTGGAGACCCTGGGCGCCGAGGGCGTCCCCGCGGTCGTGATGGCGCCGATCGGCTTCGTCTCCGACCACATGGAGGTGCTGTACGACCTCGACACCGAGGCCACCGCGAAGGCGGCCGAGATCGGTCTGCCGGTCCGCCGGTCCGCCACGGTGGGCGACGACCCGCGGTTCGCCGCCGCCGTGCGCGACCTGCTCCTGGAGCGCGCCGCGACCGAGCGCGGCCGGGCGGTGGAGCGCTGCGCTCTGGGCTCCCTGGGGCCCTCCCACGACCTCTGCCCGGTCGGCTGCTGTCCGGCCAGGGCCCCGAAGCCGGCCGCCGCGGGCGCGGACAGCCCGTACGTGTAACCCGACGCACCGACACCCTTGGGAGCACCGTGACCGACCCCGCCCTGTCCGAACTGCTCGACCTCGCCCTGGAGGCGGCCCGCCGTGCGGGAGCCCTGCTGCGCGACGGCCGCCCGGCCGACCTGGGGGTGGCCGCGACGAAGTCCAGCCCCATCGACGTGGTCACCGAGATGGACATCGCCGCCGAGAAGCTGATCATCGGCTACCTCTCCGACTTCCGCCCCGACGACGGTTTCCTCGGTGAGGAGGGAGCCGGCTCCCCGGGCTCCACCGGCATCCGCTGGGTCATCGACCCGCTCGACGGCACGGTGAACTACCTCTACGGTCTGCCCACCTGGGCGGTGTCCATCGCCGCGGAGCGCGACGGGGAGCGGGTCGTGGGCGTCGTGGAGGCCCCGATGCGCCGGGAGACGTATCAGGCGGTGCTCGGCGGCGGTGCGTTCGCGAACGGCGAGGCCCTGCGCTGCCGCCGACCCGCCCCGCCGCTGGACCAGGCCCTCGTCTCGACCGGTTTCAACTACGTCGGCCACGTCCGCGCCCACCAGGCGGACGTGGCCCAGCAGCTCATCCCGAGGCTCCGGGACATCCGGCGCGGCGGTTCGGCGGCCGTCGACCTCTGCGATGTGGCGGCGGGGCGGCTGGACGGCTACTACGAGCGCGGGCTGCACCCCTGGGACCTGGCGGCGGGCGACCTCATCGCCCGGGAGGCGGGCGCGCTGACCGGCGGACGCCCGGGACTGCCCGCCGACGGCGACCTGACGGTGGCCGCCACCCCGGGCGTCTTCGAGCCGTTGCAGGCCGCGCTCGACGAGCTGGGCGCCTGGCACGACTGACGGGGCCCGCCGGGAAGGCCCTGACGAGGGGCCTGAGGCCGCCGCACACGCCAGGGGCCCCGGAACACCGTGACGGTGTTCCGGGGCCCCGTGGCGTACGGCTCAGACGCTGGTGGCGCCGATCTCCACGCCGTGCTCGGCGGCGAGACGGCGCAGGTCGTCCAGCTCGCCCTGCTCGACGTCCGCGAGGAAGTCGTCGCCGTCCTCGCGTGCCCGGGTGAGGACGGTCTCGGTCGTCCTGATGCGTTGCAGCAGACCTGCGGTGAAAGCGTCCATGATGCGCCCCCTCATCGTGGGTCGGTGGCACGGGGGTGTGCCCGGGATCTCCCCGGCCGGAGGACCGGAGGAGCGGGTGATCGCGCCGCCGCTCCGGGGAAACGGAACGAGCAGTGGCATGCCACGTGACAGGCGTGATCGCGGGTGTGAAGCCCTCTTCCCCCTACCGTGGTTCGGAGAAACCTCAACTGGCCCGGAAATCCGCCGGTTTCCCGGCGGGCGGCCGTTTGCCGGTCCGGCCCACCGCCGCCTTACCGCCGGTTTATGCGTGTTGCGGGCAGGATGGAGGCGCAGAGTCAGCCCTCGCTGCCCGCTTCCGGGCGGGCCCCGCGTGGGTCGCCGGCTCTGTGAACCCATCGAAGGACCGAAGGAAGGACTGCGCCGTGCGCGTACTCGTCGTCGAGGACGAGCAGCTGCTCGCCGATGCGGTGGCCACCGGACTGCGCCGGGAGGCCATGGCCGTCGACGTCGTCTACGACGGTGCCGCGGCCCTGGAGCGCATCGGGGTCAACGACTACGACGTCGTCGTGCTGGACCGGGACCTCCCGGTGGTGCACGGGGACGACGTCTGCCGCAGGATCGTCGAGCTCGGCATGCCCACCCGGGTGCTCATGCTCACCGCGTCCGGCGACGTCAGCGACCGGGTCGAGGGCCTGGAGCTGGGCGCCGACGACTATCTGCCCAAGCCCTTCGCCTTCAGCGAGCTGACCGCCCGGGTGCGCGCGCTGGGCCGCCGTACGACGGTGGCGCTGCCGCCCGTCCTGGAGCGCGCCGGCATCAAGCTCGACCCGAACCGCCGCGAGGTCTTCCGTGACGAGGTGGAGATCCAGCTCGCCCCGAAGGAGTTCGCGGTGCTGGAGGTCCTCATGCGCAGCGAGGGCGCGGTCGTCTCGGCGGAGCAACTGCTGGAGAAGGCCTGGGACGAGAACACCGACCCCTTCACCAACGTGGTGCGGGTCACGGTCATGACGCTCCGCCGCAAGCTCGGCGAACCGCCGGTCATCGTCACCGTGCCGGGCTCCGGATACCGGATCTGAGAGTCATGGCCACCACTCAGGGGCCCCCCGCGGCGCCTCCGAAGCCCACCTGGGAGCCCAAGCAGCAGGAGCCCCCGTACCCCTGGCTGCGCCCGACCATCCGGATACGGCTCACGCTGCTGTACGGCGGGATGTTCCTGATCGCGGGCATCGTGCTGCTGTCGATCATCTACATGCTGGCCGCCCAGGCGCTGAGCGTCGGCACGGACCTGCCGTTCGAGATCGTCAGCGGCAAGGTCACCAGCGAGATCTGCGACCTGCCCGCGAACGCCAGCCCGAACGACTTCAACGCGGCGATGAACGCCTG
Source organism: Streptomyces griseus (assembly GCF_900460065.1). Taxonomy (GTDB): domain Bacteria; phylum Actinomycetota; class Actinomycetes; order Streptomycetales; family Streptomycetaceae; genus Streptomyces; species Streptomyces griseus. The sequence continues at coordinate 120,223 of NZ_UAVD01000038.1, forward strand.
CGTCAACCACCAGCGCAAGGCGGCGCTCGAAACCCTGCTCAACCGTTCGCTGCTCGCCCTGGTCGGCCTCAGCGTGATCGCCTTCGCCTTCGGCTACGCGATGGCCGGACGCGTGCTGTCCCCGCTCGGCCGGATCACCAGGACCGCGCGCCGGGTGGCCGGGACGGACCTCACCCGGCGGATCGAGCTGGACGGCCCGGACGACGAGCTGAAGGAGCTCGCGGACACCTTCGACGACATGCTGGACCGGCTGGAGCGGGCCTTCACCGCGCAGCAGCGGTTCGTCGGCAACGCCTCGCACGAGCTGCGCACGCCGCTGGCGATCAACCGCACCCTGCTGGAGGTCCACCTCTCCGACCCGGAGGCCCCGCCGGAGCTCCAGCAGCTCGGCAAGACCCTCCTGGCCACCAACGAGCGCAGCGAGCAACTGGTCGAGGGCTTGTTGCTGCTGGCCCGCAGCGACAACCAGATCGTCGAGCGCAAGCCGGTCGACCTCGCGGAGGTCGCGGAGCGCGCCATCGACCAGGCCCGGTCGGAGGCGGTGGCCAAGAAGGTCGAGATCCGCGGCGAGCGCTCCACGGCGGTGGTCCAGGGCAACGGCGTCCTGCTGGAGCGGATCGCGCTGAACCTGGTGCAGAACGCCGTGCGCTACAACGTGCCGGAGGACGGCTGGGTGGAGGTCACCACCGAGGCCCGTGACGGGCAGGCCCTGCTCGTCGTCTCGAACACCGGCCCGGTGGTCCCGGCGTACGAGATCGACAACCTCTTCGAGCCCTTCAGGAGGCTGCGTACGGAGCGCACGGGCAGCGACAAGGGGGTCGGGCTCGGCCTGTCGATCGCCCGGTCCGTCGCGCGGGCCCACGGAGGCCGTATCATCGCGGAGCCCCGCGAGGGCGGTGGTCTCGTGATGCGCGTCACCCTGCCGGTCTGAGAGGCTGCGCGGTGTGACTCCGCACCGAATTTTCATGTTCGCTTTGGGCGGAATTTTCAGGACCCGTTCCCGGGCGGGTCGTGTGTGATCGATCACAGAGGCGATTTTCCGACCATCTACCCTCCGTGACCGCAACTCCATCGGAAAGCCGGTAATCGTCCGGGTTTTCGGGGATCATTATCACGGGAAGTACACGGGGTAGCGCCTGTGAACTGCGCGGTCGGGACCGTGTACGGTCCCCATCGCCACCCAAGCCGAGCCTCGCCGAGGTGCCCGGTTGGGTGTCGATTGAGTAACAGACCTTGATGTGAGGCAAAATCTCCGCCTCAGGTCGGGCACAAGTCCGGCCTCTCACGCGTTACGTGCGCTGAGACACCCGTAGACACCCAAGAGGGGGAGAGCGACATGGCAACGGATTACGACACCCCACGCAAGACCGACGACGACGTGGACCAGGACAGCCTCGAAGAGCTCAAGGCGCGTCGGAGCGACAAGACGGCGTCCGCCGTCGACGAGTTCGACGCGGCCGAGGGACTCGAGCTGCCCGGCGCGGACCTCTCCAACGAGGAGCTGGCCGTCCGGGTGCTGCCCAAGCAGGCCGACGAGTTCACCTGCATGAGCTGCTTCCTGGTGCATCACCGCAGCCAGCTGGCCCGCGAGAAGAACGGTCAGCCCATCTGCCGCGACTGCGACTGAGGTCGAGTCGGCCGTGGCAGGCGAGACACCGTTCCGGAAGCGGCGCCCCTGGCGTCGGCGCGGCCCGGAGACGAGCCAGGACGGTACAGGCGGCACAGGCCCGGCAGAAGGCGGAGACGCGTCTGCCGAGCGGTCCGCCGCCCCGCCGGACCACTCCGGCGGTTTCGACGACGAGCGGGGCCGTTCGGCCTCGCTCGAAGTGGCCGGGGCGGCGTCGCCGGACCGGCCCGCAGAGCAGGAGCAGGGTCAGGCGGAGCCCACGACCGGGGGCCGCCTGCACGCGGTGAAACGGGGTGCGCGCAAGGGCCGGGAGAGCGCGAAGGCACTGGCCGCACAGCTGGCCGACCGCATCATCGACACGGCCCCGCGTGTGCCGGTGCGCGACCTCGCGACCCTGCGGAAGCAGTTCCCCGGGCTGGGGCCCGAGGAGCTGGCCGACAAGCTGGTCACGGGAGCCTGCCGGGCCACCGCGACCGTCGGCGCGGGTATCGGCGCCGCCGCCATGATGCCCGTACCGCCCGCCATGATCGCCGAGCTGGCGGCGGAGGTGACCGGGGTCGCCGCGATCGAGATGAAGCTCGTCGCCGAGCTCCACGAGGTCTACGGCCGCCGGCCTCCCGGCAATCTCGGCCAGCGCAGCACCGCGTATCTGACGTCGTGGACGGAGGAGCGCGGCATCGACATCACCCGCCCCACCACGCTCAACGCGGCGCTGGGCGGTCAGATGAAGCGCGAGCTGCGCCAGCAGATCATGAAGCGCATGGCGCGCAATCTGCCCAACCTGATCCCGTTCATGATCGGCGCCGCCGTCGGCGCCACGATGAACCGCCGCGACACCCGCAAGCTCGCCGACCGGGTCAGGAGCGATTTGCGCAAGGACCGCATCGCCTGGGACCGGCTCCCCGAGCTGCCTCCGCTGGAGCAGCCCGCGAACCCGGCCGAGCTGCCCAAGGAGATCGAGGGCCCCTGAGCGACGAGGGCTCCTGAGCGTCCAAGGGTCCTGCACGAGGAGACGAGGGGGCCCGCGCGACGACCAGGGGCCCCTGAACCCGCACCGGGTCCGGAGCCCCGCCCGCGACGCCCGCTCAGGCGGTCGGGACGGTGCTCAGCGCCGCCGCCAGGCCCTGCGGGTTCCGGGTCGAGAGGTAGACGTACGGAGTGGGGTCGTCCGGGTCCGTGACCTCCACCCGCACCGCCGTCTCCACATAGCCGCGCAGCAGCATGAACGCACGGGCGTCGGCCTTGTGCGTGCGCCAGGCCCGGGCCTCCTCGGCGTCCAGCACCTCGGGCTCGCCGAGCGCCGACAGCGGAATCCGGGCGTCGCCGGCGACGAGCGCCCCCGCCACCACCCGGATCCGGGCGGAGCCGTAGGCGCTCACCACGAGCGCGGCCGCGACCGTGCCGCCGGCCAGCCCGGCGAGCAGCGGCAGGGTGCCCAGGGGCAGCAGCATCAGAGCGCAGGCGATACCGACCCCGAAGGCGATGAACCACCAGGAGCGGGGCGCGGTGAGACGTTCGTCGAAGGGCGGTGCGGAAGGCTGCATGGCACCAAGCTTGGCACGGCGCGACCGCCGCACCGCCGCGCGGGTAAGGTCTGCGCCTGTGAGTGGAACATCAGCAGCTCTGAAACCCCCGGCCGACGCCGTCGCGCCGGTCCGGCACCCCGACGCGCCCGCCCCCGGCGAACTCCTCGGAGCGCACTACGAACACTGTTTCGGCTGCGGCGGGGGACAGCCGCACGGACTGCACCTGATGGCGCGGGCCGGTGAAGGCGTGAGCGTCACCGCCGAGTTCACCGTGCAGCCCGCCCACCAGGGCGCCCCCGGCCTCGCCCACGGCGGGGTGCTCGCCACGGCGCTCGACGAGACCCTCGGCTCGCTGAACTGGCTGCTGCGCACGATCGCGGTGACCGGACGGCTGGAGACCGACTTCGTCCGCCCCGTCCCCGTGGACACCGTGCTGCACCTCGACGCCCGGATCACCGCCGTGCACGGCCGGAAGATCTACTCCACCGCCACCGGCCGCATCGGCGGCCCCGACGGGCCCGTCGCGGTCCGGGCCGACGCCCTCTTCATCGAGGTCAAGGTCGACCACTTCATCGACAACGGCAGGCCCGCCGAGATCCAGGCCGCCATGTCCGACCCCGACCAGGTCAGGCGTGCCCGTGCCTTCGAGGTGAACCCGTGACCCGAGGTCCCGTCGACGTACTGATCCGCCTGCTCGACCCGGACGTGCCGATTCCGTCCTACGGGCACCCGGGAGACGCCGGAGCCGACCTGGTGACCACCGAGGCCGCGGAACTCGCCCCCGGCGAGCGCGCGGTCCTCCCCACCGGGGTCTCCATCGCCCTGCCCGACGGGTACGCCGCCTTCGTCCACCCGCGCTCCGGCCTCGCGGCCCGCTGCGGAGTGGCCCTCGTGAATGCCCCAGGGACGGTTGATGCCGGGTACCGTGGGGAGATCAAGGTGATCGTGGTCAACCTCGATCCGCGCGAGAGCGTGCGATTCGAACGGTTCGACCGGATTGCCCAATTGGTTGTCCAGCAGGTCGAGAAGGTGCGCTTCCACGAGGTGGCGGAACTTCCCGGCTCGGCGCGGGCCGAAGGGGGCTTCGGGTCCACCGGCGGCCACGCGTCGGTGGACGGCGCCGAGGGCGGGATCACCCACGGTGGGAACAGCTACGCTTCGGTCGTATCCGACCGGGAAGGACAGTGACGTGTTCGGACGTCGCAAGAAGAGTGGTTCCGCCGAGGACGCGGCGGACGAGGTGCGCGAGGCCGAGCAGGTCGCCGACGAGCCCGAGGGCAGTGACGGAGCCGCCACGGGCGCCCGTCGGATGAACCTTCCGCCGGCCCCCCGGCCGGACGGCCCCTGGGACAGCACCGAGGTCACCCAGCCCGGCGAGGGCCGGGTCGACCTGGGCGGCATCTTCGTGCCCGGGGTCGAGGGCATGGAGCTGCGCGTCGAGGTGGCCGGGGACGCGATCGTCGCCGCCACCGTGGTGCTGCGCGACAGCGCCATCCAGTTGCAGGCCTTCGCCGCCCCCAAGAAGGAGGGCATCTGGGGCGAGGTCCGCGACGAGATCGCCTCGGGCATCACCCAGCAGGGCGGCATCATCGACGAGGTCGAGGGCCCGCTGGGCTGGGAGCTGCGCGCGCAGGTCCCCGTACAGCTCCCGGACGGCACGGGCGGTGTGCAGCTCGTGCGCTTCGTCGGCGTCGACGGGCCCCGCTGGTTCCTGCGCGGAGTGATCTCCGGCCAGGGCGCCGTCCAGCCGGAGGCCGCCGGGCTGCTGGAGACGATCTTCCGGGACACCGTGGTCGTCCGCGGCGACGGCCCGATGGCCCCCCGCGACCCGATCGTCCTCAAGCTCCCCAACGACGCCCAGATGGTGCCCGAGGGCGTGCAGCAGGAGGACCAGGAGAGCTCGAAGTTCTCCGGCGGCATGGGCCAGCTCCAGCGCGGCCCCGAGATCACCGAGGTCCGCTAGGAAGTGTCCGCAACGTCTCGTCGGCCGTCCGTCGGCCGGACGAGACGCTGAGGACACGCCCCGGCGCCGGCCGCACCCCAGCACAGGCCGATGGGCCGCACCCTTTCCACGGGTGCGGCCCATCGGCCATTGCCCGGCCGCGTGCCGTACGCACATACTTGGCGGGCGACGACGCAGGCCACGTACGTACGACGGGGGAGCAGCATGACCGAGAGCACCAGCGGGCAGTCCGGCACGGCCCTGGCCGAGGACCCGGCCCGCACGGTCATGGTCACGGTCGAGGACCTGCACCGCTCGTACGGCAGCGGTGCGGCGGCCGTGCACGCCCTGCGCGGGGTCTCGTTCGAGATCCCCCGCGGCGAGCTGGTCGCGCTCAAGGGCCGCTCCGGCTCCGGCAAGACCACCCTGCTCAACCTGGTCGGCGGCCTGGACACCCCGGACGGCGGCCGGATCACCGTCGACGGCACCGAGCTGTCGGGCCTCGGCGAGAAGGGGCTCCTGGAGCTGCGCCGGGACCGGGTCGGCTTCATCTTCCAGTCCTTCGGCCTCATCCCGATCCTGACCGCCGCCGAGAACGTCGGCGTACCCCTGCGGCTGCGCAAGGCCGACCCGGCCGAGCGCGACGAGCGCGTCGCCCTGCTGCTCTCCCTCGTCGGCCTCGCCGACCACGCCGAGCAGCGCCCCGGCGAGCTCTCCGGCGGCCAGCAGCAGCGCGTCGCCATCGCCCGCGCCCTCGCCAACCGCCCCGCCCTCCTGATCGCCGACGAGCCCACCGGGCAGCTCGACGCCGAGACCGGGCTCGCCGTGATGGAACTGCTCCGCGCGGTCGTCCGCAGCGAGAACGTCACCGCCCTCGTCGCCACCCACGACCCCCAGCTGCTGGGTCTCGCCGACCGGGTCCTGGAGCTGAGCGACGGCCACATCGTCGAACACGGCTGACGTTCTCCGGGGCCCCGCACCCGCCCCGGCGCGCATCAGAGTTCCGTCAATACGCTCCCCACCTGCACTCCCGGGACCGAACCACGGCCCCGGGCGGAGTAGCGTCGAGGACGGCAACCGCACCGGGCGCCACCGGCCGTCGGGACGACAGAGCCGGACGGAAGAAGACAATGGGGCCATGGGACGCGGCACACTCCGGATCTATCTCGGCGCGGCACCGGGCGTCGGCAAGACGTACGCGATGCTGTCCGAGGCGCACCGCAGGGTCGAGCGCGGGACCGACTGCGTGGTGGCGTTCGTGGAGCACCACGACCGGCCGCGGACCGAGGTCATGCTGCACGGGCTGGAGCTGCTGCCGCGCCGTGAGCTGGAGTACCGGGGCACCGTCTTCACCGAGATGGACGTGGACGCGGTCCTGGAGCGCGCCCCGGCGGTGGCGCTGGTGGACGAGCTGGCCCACACCAACGTCCCCGGGTCCCGCAACGCCAAGCGCTGGCAGGACGTCGAGGAGCTGCTGAAGGCCGGGATCGACGTCATATCCACGGTCAACATCCAGCACCTGGAGTCGCTGGGCGACGTCGTGGAGTCGATCACGGGCGTCCGGCAGCGGGAGACGGTGCCCGACGAGGTGGTGCGCCGGGCCGACCAGATCGAGCTGGTCGACATGTCGCCCCAGGCGCTGCGCCGCCGGATGGCGCACGGCAACATCTACCGGCCCGACAAGATGGACGCGGCCCTCTCGAACTACTTCCGCCCCGGCAACCTCACCGCCCTGCGCGAGCTGGCCCTGCTCTGGGTCGCCGACCGGGTCGACGAGTACCTCCAGCAGTACCGGGGCGAGCACAACATCCGCACCACCTGGCAGGCCCGCGAACGCATCGTCGTCGGACTGACCGGCGGGCCCGAGGGCCGCACCCTCATCCGCCGCGCCTCCCGGATGGCCGCCAAGGGCTCCGGCAGCGAGATCCTCGCCGTCTACATCGCCCGCAGCGACGGCCTGACCTCCGCGTCCCCGAAGGAGCTGGCCGTCCAGCGCACCCTGGTCGAGGACCTCGGCGGCACCTTCCACCACGTCATCGGCGACGACATACCCGCCGCCCTGCTGGAGTTCGCCCGCGGCGTCAACGCCACCCAGATCGTGCTGGGCTCCAGCCGCCGCAAGACCTGGCAGTACATCTACGGCCCCGGGGTCGGCGCGACCGTCGCCCGCGAGTCCGGGCCCGACCTCGACGTCCACATCGTGACCCACGAGGAGGTCGCCAAGGGCCGCGGCCTGCCCATGGCGCGCGGCGCCCGGCTCGGCCGGGCCCGGATCCTCTGGGGCTGGCTCGTCGGCGTCGTCGGCCCCGTCCTGCTCGCGGTGGTGCTGCGCTCCATGGAGGACGCCCCCGGCCTCGCCAACGACGTCCTGCTCTTCCTCTTCCTGACGGTGGCAGCCGCCCTGCTCGGCGGGGTGCGGCCCGCGCTCGCCTCGGCCGCCGTCGGCTCCATGCTGCTGAACTACTGGTTCACCCCGCCCACCCACACCCTGACCGTCCAGGACCCGGAGAACCTCGTCGCCATCGTGATCTTCTTCGCGGTGGCCGTGGCGGTCTCCTCCGTGGTGGACCTCGCGGCCCGGCGCACCCACCAGGCCGCCCGGCTGCGCGCCGAGTCGGAGATCCTCTCCTTCCTCGCGGGCAGCGTGCTGCGCGGCGAGACCGCCCTGGACGCCCTGCTGGACCGGGTCCGCGAGACCTTCGCCATGGAGTCCGTCGCCCTGCTGGAGCGCAGCAGCGACGTCGAACCGTGGACCTGCGCCGGATACGTCGGGCCGGCGCCGGTGACCCGCCCCGAGGACGCCGACGTGGACATGCCGGTCGGCGACAACATGGCCCTCGCGCTGTCCGGCCGGGTGCTGCCCGCCGAGGACCGCCGGGTGCTCGGCGCGTTCGCCGCCCAGGCCGCCGTCGTCCTGGACCGCCAGCGCCTGGTCGGGGAGGCCGAGCAGGCCCGCAGGCTCGCCGAGGGCAACCGGATCAGGACCGCCCTGCTCGCCGCCGTCAGCCACGACCTGCGCACCCCGCTGGCCTCCATCAAGGCGGCCGTCAGCTCGCTGCGCTCCGACGACGTCGCCTGGTCCGAGGAGGACGAGGCGGAGCTCCTGGAGGGCATCGAGGACGGCGCCGACCGGCTGGACCACCTCGTCGGCAACCTGCTGGACATGTCCCGCCTCCAGACCGGCACCGTCACCCCGCTGATCCGCGAGATCGACCTCGACGAGGTGGTCCCGATGGCGCTCGGCGGCGTCCCGGAGGGCAGCGTCGATCTCGACATCCCCGAGACGCTGCCGATGGTCGCCGTGGACCCGGGACTCCTGGAGCGGGTCGTCGCCAACATCGTGGAGAACGCCGTCAAGTACAACCCCGGCCAGGAGCCCGTCGCCGTGGCCGCCAGCGCCCTCGGCGGCCGGGTCGAGCTGCGGGTCGTGGACCGCGGCCGGGGCGTCCCCGACGAGGCCAAGGAACGGATCTTCGAACCCTTCCAGCGGTACGGGGACGCCCCGCGCGGCGCCGGAGTGGGCCTCGGCCTCGCCGTCTCCCGGGGCTTCGCCGAGGCCATGGGCGGCACCCTCGACGCCGAGGACACCCCCGGCGGCGGGCTGACCATGGTCCTGACCCTCACCGCGGCGCCGGGCGGCGTCCGGACGGAGACCGAACTGCCGGCCCGGGCCACCTCATGACGGCTCCCCGCCCCCCGTCGCGCCCCGGGGCGTACGCCGCCCGCCTCCCTGCCCGCCCCTCCGCTTCCCCGTCCAACGGGGTTCTTCCCTCCTCCCCGTGCAGCAGAAAGGCAGGTCCGCGATGACCAGGGTGCTTGTGGTCGACGACGAGCCGCAGATCGTCCGCGCCCTCGTGATCAACCTGAAGGCGCGCCAGTACGAGGTCGACGCCGCGCCCGACGGGGCGACCGCCCTCCAGCTCGCCGCCGCCCGCCATCCCGACGTCGTCCTCCTCGACCTCGGGCTGCCCGACATGGACGGGGTCGAGGTGATCAGGGGCCTGCGCGGCTGGACCCGGGTGCCCATCCTCGTACTCTCGGCGCGCCACACCTCCGACGAGAAGGTGGAGGCCCTGGACGCCGGCGCGGACGACTACGTCACCAAGCCGTTCGGCATGGACGAGCTGCTGGCCCGGCTGCGCGCCTCGGTACGGCGGGCGGAACCGGTCGGTCAGGAAGGGGGAGCCGAGGACATCGCGCTGGTCGAGACGGCGGGCTTCACCGTCGACCTGGCCGCGAAGAAGGTGCACCGGGCCGGGCGCGACGTGCGGCTCACCCCCACCGAATGGCATCTGCTGGAGGTCCTCGTCCGCAACGGCGGCCGGCTGGTCAGCCAGAAGCAGCTGCTCCAGGAGGTCTGGGGCCCCTCGTACGGCACCGAGACCAACTATCTGCGGGTCTACATGGCCCAGCTGCGCCGCAAGCTGGAGGCGGATCCCTCGCACCCCCGGCACTTCGTCACCGAACCGGGCATGGGCTACCGCTTCGAGCGCGGCTGACGGGCCCCGGGTCACTCTTTCGGGTGGTATCCCGACGCCTCCGTGTACCGCCCGCGGGACCGGTACCCTTCGGGTATGAGTGCTGTTCCCCGATCCGAGAAAGCCGGGAAGGCGGCGAGACCTTCCGGGCGCTTCCGCCGTATGCTCGACCGGCTCTCCAGCTCCCAGGAGGACCTGGAGTCCCAGGAGCTGCAGGAGGACGCGCAGGCCACCGGATGCACCCGGATCTCCGAGTGCTCCGATCGGCAGATCGTGAAGGTGGCTGGTACGTTGCGGACCGTCACCCTCCGTCCCCGGGCCGGAGTGCCCGCCCTGGAGGCGGAGCTCTTCGACGGCACCGAGCCGCTGGACGTGGTCTGGCTCGGCCGTCGTTCCATCGTCGGCATCGAGCCCGGCCGCAGGATCATCGCCTCGGGGCGGGTCGCCATGAGCCATGGCCGCCGGGTGCTGTTCAACCCCACATACGAACTCCGACCGCTCGGCAAGGAGTAGCCGGTGACGTCTCTCGACAAGCCGACGTCCGAAACGGACCAGCCCCACCGCACGGACCCGCAGCACGCAGGCGGGAGGCACGCGGCCCAGCAGGACGACGAGACGAAGGCCGTCACCGAGGCCGCCCTCTTCGAGGCCTTCGGCGGCGTGCGCGGCATGGTGGAGACCGTCCTCCCCGGGCTGCTTTTCGTCACGATCTTCACCATCAACAAGAACCTGAACGCCTCGGCCATCGCGGCCCTGGCGGTGTCCCTGGCCCTCGTCGTCGTGCGGCTGATCCGCCGCGACACCGTGAAGCACGCCTTCAGTGGCGTCTTCGGGGTGGCCTTCGGCGTCGTCTTCGCGAAGATGACGGGTGAGGCCAAGGACTTCTACCTGCCGGGCATGCTCTACACCCTGGGGCTCGCGGTCGCCTACATCGGCACCGCGGTGGCCGGGGTGCCGCTGATCGGCCTGGTCCTCGGTCCGGTCTTCAAGGAGAACCTCTCCTGGCGGACCCGCAACCCGGGCCGGAAGAAGGCGTACACCAAGGCCAGTTACGCCTGGGGCTTCATCCTGCTCGCCAAGTGCGCGATCCTCTTCCCGCTCTACTGGTGGGCCGACACCACCGAATTCGGCTGGGTGCTCATCGCGCTGAAGATCCCGCCGTTCCTGCTGGCGGTCTATCTCACCTGGATCTTCCTCGCGAAGGCGCCGCCGCCCATCGACGTCTTCGCCGAGATGGAGGCCGAGGAACAGGCCGAGAAGGAGCGCAAGGCGCAGGCCGCCGCGGCGGTCCGCGACCCGGACGCCTGACCCGGGAGCTCCGCGACCCGGACGCCGCAGGGCTTCACAGGGAAGGGGCCCGCAACCGCTCGGCGGTTGCGGGCCCCTTCCCTGTCACTCCGCCGGTCAGTCCTCCGACGGATCGCGGCGGACCGACAACAGGTCCTCCAACTGCTCCTCGCGCGCCTGGGCGGCCACGAACAACAGCTCGTCACCGGACTCCAGCGACTCCTCGGGGCTCGGCGTCAGCACCCGCGTACCCCGGATGATCGTCACCAGCGAGGTGTCCTCGGGCCAGGCGACGTCCCCGACCCGGGTACCGGCCAGCGCCGACTCCGGCGGCAGGGTCAGCTCCACCAGGTTGGCGTCCCCGTGGCTGAAACGCAGCAGCCGGACCAGATCACCGACGCTCACCGCCTCCTCGACCAGGGCCGACATCAGCCGCGGTGTCGAGACGGCGACGTCCACGCCCCAGGACTCGTTGAACAGCCACTCGTTCTTCGGGTTGTTCACCCGGGCCACCACACGCGGCACGCCGTACTCCGTCTTGGCGAGCAGCGAGACGACCAGGTTGACCTTGTCGTCCCCGGTCGCGGCGATGACCACGTTGCACCGCTGCAGCGCCGCCTCGTCCAGCGAAGTGATCTCACAGGCGTCCGCGAGCAGCCACTCGGCCATCGGGACCCGCTCCACCGAGATGGCGGTCGGCGCCTTGTCGATCAGCAGCACCTCGTGCCCGTTCTCCAGCAGCTCGGCGGCGATGGAACGGCCCACCGCGCCCGCCCCGGCAATCGACACACGCATCAGTGACCGTCCTCCTCGGGACCCTGGGCGAAGGCCTCTTCGACCTTGGCGATCTCGTCCGTACGCATCATCACGTGGACCAGGTCGCCCTCCTGGAGGACGGTCTGCGAGCTCGGCAGTATGGCCTCGCCCAACCGGGTGAGGAAGGCGACGCGGACCCCCGTCTCCTCCTGGAGCGTGCTGATCTTGTGGCCGATCCAGGACGGCGTCGTGTGCACCTCGGCGAGCTGCACACCCCCGCTCGGATCGCGCCACAGGGGCTCGGCGCCCGAAGGCAGCAGCCGCCGCAGCATCTGGTCCGCCGTCCAGCGGACCGTCGCCACGGTCGGGATGCCGAGACGCTGGTAGACCTCGGCGCGCCGGGGATCGTAGATCCGCGCCGCGACGTTCTCGATGGAGAACATCTCGCGGGCCACCCGGGCCGCGATGATGTTGGAGTTGTCGCCGCTGCTGACCGCCGCGAACGCCCCGGCGTCCTCGATCCCCGCCTCGCGGAGGGTGTCCTGGTCGAAGCCGACCCCGGTGACCCGGCGACCGCCGAAACCGGACCCGAGGCGACGGAACGCGGTGGGGTCCTGGTCGATCACCGCGACTGTGTGCCCCTGCTGTTCCAGGGTCTGCGCGAGAGCGGCTCCGACGCGCCCGCAGCCCATGATGACGATGTGCACTGTGCGCCTACCCCGCCGTCCTGGTCATCCGGCTGACCTGCGAAAACACGCTGCTCACACTTCTCTCTCAGCTTGCTGGTCACACAACGGGACCGACGCCCGCGGCGCGGCCCGGAGTCGAGCTTATGCGCCGGGGCGGGCAATCCCTCATCCGAGTGTCCGCATCCTCGCGCACTCCGGCAAAGGGAAAGCAAAATAGGCCGAACGGGCGCAAGGATTGCGTTAAAGAATGGCGAGGCTTTCTCCGCCGACCGCAGGAGATTGCGGGGGCGCGTCGAAAGGGCGTGCGTTTTGGTCACGGGCTCCGCTTACGATCCTCAGCGTGTCCAAACTGACCGACCTGCCCAAACGGATCCTGATCGGCCGGGCGCTGCGCAGCGACAAGCTCGGGGAGACCCTGCTCCCCAAGCGCATCGCGCTCCCCGTCTTCGCGTCCGACCCGTTGTCCTCGGTGGCGTACGCACCGGGAGAAGTCCTCCTCGTGCTGTCCATCGCGGGGGTGTCGGCGTACCACTTCAGCCCCTGGATCGCCGTCGCGGTCGTCGTCCTCATGTTCACGGTCGTCGCCTCCTACCGGCAGAACGTCCGCGCCTACCCGAGCGGCGGCGGCGACTACGAGGTCGCGACCACCAACCTCGGCCCCAAGTCCGGACTGACCGTCGCCAGCGCCCTGCTCGTCGACTACGTCCTCACCGTCGCCGTGTCGATCTCCTCGGGCGTGGAGAACCTCGGCTCCGCGATCCCGTTCGTCATCGAGCACAAGACACTCTGCGCCATCGGCGCCATCGTCCTGCTCACCCTGATGAACCTGCGCGGGGTCAAGGAGTCCGGGAAGCTGTTCGCCGTCCCCACCTACCTCTTCGTGGCCGGCGTCTTCCTCATGATCCTCTGGGGCGCCTTCCGCGGAGTGGTCCTCGGCGACGCGATGCACGCCCCCACCTCCGACCTGGAGATCAGGCCGGAGCACGAGGGACTGGCCGGGTTCGCGCTCGTCTTCCTCCTCCTGCGGGCCTTCTCCTCCGGCTGTGCCGCCCTCACCGGGGTCGAGGCGATCAGCAACGGCGTACCCGCCTTCCGGAAGCCCAAGAGCAAGAACGCCGCGACCACGCTCGCCATGATGGGGCTGCTCGCCGTCACCATGTTCTGCGGCATCATCGGCCTGGCCCTGGCCACCGACGTCAAGATGGCCGAGAACCCGGCGGTCGACCTCATCCGCGACGGCGCCCCGGTCGGCGCCGGCTTCACCCAGGACCCGGTCATCGCCCAGGTCGCCGAGGCTGTCTTCGGCCACGGCTCCTTCCTCTTCATGGCCCTCGCCGCGGCCACCGCTCTCGTCCTCTTCCTCGCCGCGAACACCGCGTACAACGGCTTCCCGCTGCTCGGCTCGATCCTCGCCCAGGACCGCTACCTGCCGCGCCAACTGCACACGCGCGGCGACCGGCTCGCGTTCTCCAACGGCATCGTGCTGCTGGCGGGCGCCGCGATCCTGCTCGTCTGGATCTACGGAGCCGACTCCACGCGGCTCATCCAGCTGTACATCGTCGGGGTGTTCGTCTCCTTCACCCTCAGCCAGACCGGCATGGTGCGGCACTGGAACCGCCTGCTGGCCGACGAGAAGGATCAGGCCAAGCGCAGCCACATGGTCCGCTCCCGCGCGATCAACGCCTTCGGCGCCTTCTTCTGCGGCATGGTCCTGGTGATCGTCCTGGCCACCAAGTTCACCCACGGCGCCTGGGTGGCGCTGCTCGGCATGGTCATCTTCTACGGCACGATGACCGCGATCCGGAAGCACTACGACCGGGTCGCCGCGGAGATCGCCGCCGACGAGACGCCCGGGGACGAGAGCGTGCGCCCCTCCCGCGTCCACGCCATCGTCCTGGTCTCCAAGCTCCACCGCCCCACGCTCCGCGCCCTCGCCTACGCCCAACTGATCCGCGCCGACCATCTGGAGGCGCTCTCCATCAGCGTTGACCCGGACGAGACGAAGGCGCTCCGCGAGGACTGGGAACGCCGCGCCGTCAACGTCCCCCTCAAGATCCTCGACTCGCCCTACCGCGAGGTGACCCGGCCGGTCATCGAGTACGTGAAGGGCCTGCGCCGCCAGAGCCCGCGCGACGTGGTCAGCGTCTACATCCCGGAGTACGTGGTCGGCCACTGGTACGAGCACCTGCTGCACAACCAGAGCGCCCTGCGCCTGAAGGGCCGCCTGCTGTTCACCCCGGGCGTCATGGTCACGTCGGTCCCGTACCAGCTCCAGTCCTCCGAAGCCGCGAAGAAGCGGGCCCGCCGACGTGCCGACTGGAGCGCCCCGGGCTCGGTCCGCCGGGGCCCGGTGGAGCGCAGGCACAAGGAGCCGACCCGCAGGGGATGAGACCGTCGGCGCCTCGGCACGACGACGGTCCGGGACGGCGGGCGGGTGGCGCGCGGACACCGGGGGCCGGAGGCGAGGGCGGCGCGGGCCCGCCCGGAGGGCGCGGGACCGGTGCGGCGGCGCGGGCCCGCAGGAGGGCGCGCGGCGGTGCCTGGCCGGGCGTGGTCAGCACCCCGACCGCGTCCGCGTAGACTGGTGGGCTGTCGTCCGGCCGCGGGCCCGACCGTTCGCCCCCTTCTCCCTGGAGCCTCCCCTCATGCAGAACGAACCCACGTCGTCGCTGGTCGGGGAGGAGTACGAGGTCGAGGTCGGGCCCGTCGCACACGGCGGTCACTGCATCGCCCGCACCGCAGAGAACCAGGTGCTTTTCGTACGCCACACGCTCCCCGGCGAGAAGATCATCGCCAAGGTCACCGACGGCGACTCGGACTCCCGCTTCCTGCGGGCCGACGCGGTACGGATCATCGAGCCGTCCAAGGACCGCGTCGAGGCGCCCTGCCCGTACGCCGGCCCCGGCATGTGCGGCGGCTGCGACTGGCAGCACGCCAAACCGGGCGCGCAGCGCCGCCTCAAGGGCGAGGTCATCGCCGAGCAGCTCCTGCGGCTGGCGGGCCTGACCCCCGAGGAGGCCGGCTGGGACGGCACGGTCATGCCGGCCGAGGGCGACAAGCTGCCCGCGGGCGAGGTGCCGGCCTGGCGCACCCGCGTCCAGTACACGATCGACGCCGACGGCCGCGCGGGCCTGCGCAAGCACCGCTCGCACGACGTCCAGCCGATCGACCGCTGCCTGATCGCCGCGCCGGGTGTCTCGGAACTCGGCGTCGAGAAGCGCGAATGGCCCCAGATCGCCGCCGTGGAGGCCATCACCGCCACCGGCTCGAACGACCGCCAGGTCATCCTCACCCCGAAGCCCGGCGGCCGGCTCCCCCTGGTCGAACTCGACAAGCCGGTCTCCGTGCTCCGCGTCGAGGAGAAGGACGGCGGAGTCCACCGCGTCCACGGCCGCGCCTTCGTCCGCGAGCGCGCCGACGACCGCACGTACCGCGTCGGCTCCGGCGGCTTCTGGCAGGTCCACCCGCAGGCGGCCAACACCCTGGTCCGCGCGGTCATGCAGGGCCTGCTGCCCCGCAAGAACGACACCGCCCTCGACCTCTACTGCGGCGTCGGCCTGTTCGCCGGCGCCATCGGCCAGCGCCTCGGCGAGAAGGGCGCGGTCCTCGGCATCGAGTCCGGCAAGCGCGCGGTCGAGGACGCCCGCCACAACCTGAAGGACCTGGACCGGGTCCGCATCGAACACGGCAAGGTCGACCAGGTGCTGCCCCGCACCGGCATCACGGAGTGCGACCTGATCGTCCTGGACCCGCCGCGCGCGGGCGCGGGCAAGCAGGTCGTCAAGCACCTGTCGGGTCTGGGCGCCCGCAGGATCGCCTACGTGGCCTGCGACCCGGCGGCCCTGGCCCGGGACCTGGCGTACTTCCGGGACGGCGGATACAAGGTGCGGACGCTGCGGGCGTTCGACCTCTTCCCGATGACGCATCATGTCGAGTGCGTCGCGATCCTTGAGCCTGCTGAAAAGGGCCGCTGAACTGGCGTTTCCCCGAGTGGGCGTTACGTGCGTCAGGTGCGATACCTTGACGCACCCACCAGGGTCCGGGAGGCGGTGACCGGGCTCCACGCTGCAGACCATGACAGTGAGAAGCAGTACACGGACACGAGAGAGTGATCCGGCTCGCGGCAACGAGTGCTCCACCGCTCACGGTTGCAGGTCAGCGCCGGAATCGCACCGGCTTCCCTCCCTCGCGTACGCATTCGGTTGTACGTCCGCCAGCAAGCGGAACGGCCGAATCTCTGCAGGTGAACGCAATTTCGGCCACCCCGATCCGTGCGGTTCACGCCACATCGCGTGCGGGCGGCCCGGACCGGGGAGGTCCGGGACGCCCTGAGAAACGCCGACGGTCAGAACGAGGTCCAGGTGAAGGCGACCTGGTCGCCGTTCTCGATCTCGAACTGGCAGCCGCCGACGGGGGTCGGGGTGCCGTTCACGGAGATGCTCCAGTAGGCCGAGCCGCCCCCGCTCACGCCCTTGACCGTGTCGACGGAGAAGTCGTCGAAGGACGCGTACCAGGTGCCGTCCCAGGTGAAGCCGTTGCGCTTGGCCGCGTGGTCGAGGGCGGCCGTCGGGGTCGGGACCTTCGTAGCGTGGGCGCTGCCGTTGGTGCCGTCGCACTTGTGGGTGCCGCCGGTGGCGGTGGTGACGTCGTGGCCCCAGGTGAAGACCTTCTTCTGGAAGAGCAGGCCGTCGGGGCCCTGGACCGTGACGGTGACTCTCACCGGAGCGTTCGTGAACGCCGCTGCCGTCTGAGCCTGCGCGACCGCGGGGGCGGCGGTCAGGGCGAGACCGAGGGCGGCGGTGGTGAGGGCGGTGCGGCGGAGCAGGGTGGTGCCCATGAGGTTCCCTTCGGTAAGGAATGCGTGGTCGGTGCGTGGTTCATCCGGCGGTGCCGTCCGGGCTCGCGTCCCGGCCCGCGAAGCGGATCGGGGCCTGGAAGCGGGCTTTGCGGGCGGCACGGCGGAAGACGGTGAGGACGGCGGGTCCGGCCAGGGTGATGGCGACGAGGTTGGTGACGGCGCGGCCGGTGTCCCAGCCGAGCGAGGTCGCCAGGTCGAAGGCGAGGTACCGCTGGAACTGCTCGGTGAACGGGAGGCCGGGCAGGTAGGCGATGGAGCTGTTCGGGTCCAGGGAGAAGGGCCAGAAGGAGAGGTTCAGCAGGAAGCCGAACAGGTAGCCGGAGAGCGAGCCGTACACCGCGAGGAGGGCGATCTCCCGGCGGCCGGTGGCCCTCGGGAGGAAGCCGCCGAGCATGCCCACGAAGGCGCAGCCGAACATCTGGTACGGCATCCAGGGGCCGACACCGCCGGTGATGAGCGCCGAGGCGAAGAGTGAGGTGCAGCCCAGGGTGAAACCGAAGCCGGGGCCGTAGACGCGGCCCGCGAGGACGAGGATGAAGAAGACCGTCTCGATACCGGCGGTCCCGGCCCCGAGGGGCCGGATCGCGGCGTTGACGGCGGACAGGACGCCCAGCATGGCCAGGGCCTTGGAGTTGATGCCGCCCTCGGAGATCTCGGAGATCACGACGGCGAGCACGATGACCAGCAGCACGCCGAAGATCAGCGGCGGAGCGTAGTTCGAGCCGAACTTTCCCGGCGCGACGAGGAACGGCCAGAAGAACGCGACGACTCCGAGGAAGGCCGCCATGGCGATGACGAGCGCGGCCCGGGGACGTATGCGGATGGCCGCGGAGGAGGTGCTCACGCGCTCGGGTCCGTTCCGTGGGCATCGAGTACCGAGGCCAGTTGGTCCACGGTGAGGTAGGGCAGAGGAGCGAGAACCTTCGCGGTCTGCGGGGCGAAGACCGGCGAGGCGACGATGACTTCGGTGGTGGGTCCGTCGGCGACGACGTCCCCCTCGGCCATGACGACGACCCGGTCGGCGGCCCGGGCGACGAACTCGACGTCGTGGGTGGAGATGACGACGGTGCGGCCCTCTGCCGCGAGGCCGTCGACGATCCCGATCAGTTCGCCCTTGGCCCGGTAGTCGAGCCCGCGCGTGGGCTCGTCGAGGAGCACGACCCGGGGTGCGGCGGCGAGTTGGATCGCCAGGACGAGGGCGAGCTTCTGGCCCTCCGACAGATCACGGGGGTGGGTGGTGTCGGGGATGCCGGGAGCGAGCCGGTCCAGCAGGGTGCGGGCCGGGATGCCGTCGGCCTGCACCGCGGACTCGGAGTCGGCCTGGTCGAGTTCCTGCTTGACGCTCTCCAGATAGAGCAGGTCGGTGGGTGTCTGCGGCACCAGACCGACGAGGCGGC
Organism: Streptomyces griseus; assembly: GCF_900460065.1. Classification (GTDB taxonomy): domain Bacteria; phylum Actinomycetota; class Actinomycetes; order Streptomycetales; family Streptomycetaceae; genus Streptomyces; species Streptomyces griseus. The sequence continues at coordinate 138,783 of NZ_UAVD01000038.1, forward strand.
GGGCCTCGGTCGCCGAGACCTTCCGGGGATCTCGCGTCCCCGGGCCGTCGGACTCTCCTACGGAGACCGAACCGGCCTTGCGGGGGCCGGAGCCCTGGAGCGCCCAGAGCAGGGAGGACTTGCCGGAGCCGTTGCGGCCCATCAGCGCGGTGATCTCCCCGCCGCGGAGGTCGAGGGCGACCTCGCGGACGGCGGGGACGCCTTGGTACGTCACGGTGATGCCGCGTGCGCTCAGCAGTCGGGGCCGGTCCGCCGGGAGAGCCGTCCGTACCGGCGGGGGTACGACACCGTCCAGCCGGGTCCGCAGGGGCGCCGCCGCACGTCGGGCGTCGCGGATGGACAGGGGCAGCGGCGACCATCCGGCGATGCGGCCGAGATCGACGACGGGCGGGGCGATGGACGACGTACGGAAGACTTCGGCGGGCGGCCCGGAGACCACGCGCCCGTCCCCGGGGAGGTGGATGACGCGGTCGGCGTACTGGACGACGCGCTCCAGGCGGTGTTCGGCGAGCAGGACGGTGACGCCGAGGTCGTGGACGAGCCGGGTGACGGCGGCCAGGACCTCTTCGGCGGCCGTCGGGTCGAGCGCGGAGGTGGGTTCGTCGAGGACCAGGACGCGGGGATGCGCGGTGAGGACGGATCCGATGGCGACGCGCTGTTGTTGCCCGCCCGAGAGTTCGTGGAGGGCCCGGTGGCGGAGGTCGGCGAGCCCGAGGAGATCGAGGGTCTCCTCGACGCGCTTGCGCATGGTGGCGGGCGCGACCGCCAACTGCTCCATGGCGTAGGCGAGTTCCTCCTCGACGGTGTCGGTGACGAAGCCGTCGAGGGGGTCCTGTCCCACGACGCCCACGACATCGGCGAGTTCGCGCGGCGGATGTTCGGCGGTGTCCCGGCCGTCGACGGTGACTCTGCCGTACAGGGTGCCGCCGGTGAAGTGCGGGACGAGCCCGTTGACGGCGCCGAGGAGGGTCGACTTGCCGACGCCGGTGTGGCCGACGACGAGGCAGAGTTCGCCCTCCTCCACGGTCAGGTTCACGTCCCGCAGGACGGGCTCCGCCGTGTCCTCGTACTGGACGGTGACCTGGTCGAAGGTGATCACGTGGATTCCTCGGTGCGCTGTGCGGGGACGCTCGGACGGACCGGTGCGCTCGGTGGTGGGGCCAGGAATCCGGCGGTTCCCGCGAGGAGGATCGCGGCGGCCGGTACCAGCGGGAGGGTGGGCCAGCTGAGCGGGTAGATGGAGGGGTTGAGTTCCGCGGCGTTGAAACCCGCGTTGCTGAAGAGGAGTACGGCGGACAGGACACCGCAGCCGGCCACGGCCCACTCGGCGGCCCGCCAGGGGTCCGGCCGGTAGGTGGTCCGGGTGATCCGGCGCCCGCCGAGACGAAGGCCCGCCACGCACAGCAGTCCGCCGAGGACGAGCGCCGGGAAGCCGAGCAGGGCGGGTGCGGTGGCGTCGAGGAGCCCGTACGCACCCGCGCAGAGGCCGCACATGCCGAGCAGCATCAGGGCGCCGGTCGCCCGGCGCGAGCGGCGGGTGGCCGTTCCGGCCCGGCCGTAGCCTCGGGAGTCCATGGCCGCGGCGAGGCGCAGGGAGCGTTCCAGGGCGTCTTCGAGGACGGGGACGATGATGCCGCGCAGGGCGCGCAACCCCTGGGAACGCCCGGCCCGGAGACGTCGTGCCCGGTGCACCCGCTGGACGCTCTGGACCAGTTGGGGTGCCACGCTGATGGAGACGGTGACGGCGACGCCGAGTTCGTACAGCGCGCCGGGGAGCACCCGTAGCGCCCGCTTGGGGTTGGCGAGGGTGTTGGCGGCGCCGATGCAGCAGAGCATGCACGCGAGCCGGAGCCCGTCGGTGGCGGCGGACAGCAGCGCTTCCAGGGAGACCGGTCCGCCGATCTTGATGCCGGCGTACCAGTCCGGGGTGGGCAGGTGGGGGAGGGAGAAGATGAAGTGGTCATGGGGGGTGATCCCGGTGGCGAAGACCGCGCGGAACACCACCCGGATCGCGACGACGGTGAGCGCCAGGTAGAGGTAGTACTTGAAGCCGCGTGCCCAGGGGGCCTCGGTACGGCGCACGGTGATGACGTAGCCGAGGACGGCGAGCACCAGGAACAGCAGCAGCGGGTTGTTGGTGCGGCTGACCGCGGTGGCGAGGGCCAGGGCCCAGATCCACCAGGCGACGGGATGGAGGGTGCGGGGCAGCCGGCGGCCGCCCGCGTCCGGCGCGAGGCCGGGCGCGGACGACCGAGCGGTCGCCGCAGAGGTGCGGGGCACGCGGCTACTCCGTACGGCGGCGGCGCTTGGCCGCGAACACGGCGGCGGCGCCGATCAGCAGACCCAGGGCACCGGTGATGACGGCGGGCACCCAGGAGCCCGCGTCATGGGCCGCGTCCGCCGCCGGTGCCGCGTCGACCACCTTGGGGCTGGGTGCTGCCACCGCCGGAGAGCCGGTCGTCGCCGACGGCGTGGCGGACGGAGTCGGTGTCGGTGTCGGTGTCGGGGAGACGATCTTCGACGGAGTCGGGCTCGCCGTGACCGAGCGGGAGGGGGACGGCGGGGGAGGCGTGGCCCGGTCGGCCGGGGGCGGATTTCCCGGTGCCGGCCCGGTGTCGACGCCCGGGGGCAGCGGAGCCGCCGTCCGAGTGTCGCGGGGCACGGGCCCGCCGCCGGTGGGCCTCGTGTTCTTCGCGCGCAGTTGGTCGGGGGTGACGGTCGGGCGCCCCTGCGTTCCCTCGATGTTGGTGCCACCGAAGATCCACAGGTCGACACTGCCGGGCCTGGGCTTGTAGAGCATGGCGCCGAGCTGGCTGTACGTCCAGGTGTTCTGCCCCGGGTCGGCGTGCCAGTACGACCAGTACGCCGAGGCGGGCGGGGTCAGCACGCAGTCGTCCTGCTGGGGCGTCGGGTACTGCTTGCCTCCCTGGTGGCCGCTGTAGCCGATGCGGCAGATGAAGGCGGGGCCGTCGTGGCCGGTGCCGGTGGTGCGCCAGCCGCCCTGGTTGAGGAGTTCGTACCCGGTGGTGGGCGTGGTGCCGCAGGAACGGTAGATCGGCCCGCCCCAGTGGCTGAAGTCGACGGCGAGCACGGCGCCGGAGGAGGTGGTGCACTGTCCCATGGGCTGGGGGGCGGCTGCGGCCGGGGCGGTGGTGGCGGCGAAGGCCGCCACCGTCAGCCCCAGAGCGGTCGTCGTACGGGCGAGGCCGCGGGCGCCCTGTCGGGCGGTCATGCCTGACCGCCGGCGGTCTCGCGGCGCCTGCGGGCGGCATGGGTCGCGCCCCAGCCGGCGAGGACGAGGAGGACGGCCGCGACGGCGAGGCCGGTGACCTGGGATCCGGTCGCGGCGAGGCTGCCACCGCCCGTACCGGTGGCCTGGCCTCCGGAGGCTCCGCCGTTCTCACCCTCGGTGATGATCACGGGGGTGGAGGTGCCGGGCTGCCCGGAGATGCTCGGGACGGGTTGCGGGGTGGTGCCGCTCAGGTCGCGGGTCAGGACGCCGAAGGAGATGCCGGTGGCGCCGCCGACCGCCTGGGTGGAGGCCCGGACGTCCGATCCCGGCTGGCCGCCCTTGATGACGTTGAATCCGCCGTCCTTGTTCTGCTGCGAGGCGAGGAACGTGCGGGCCTTCGCGATCTCGGTGGCGTACGTGTCGGCGTCCAGTGACAGACCCTGGACGGCGAGCGCCGCCGAGTTCACGGAGTTGCCGGAGGCGCCGGTGAAGCCGCCGTCGGGGAGCTGTCGCCCGGCCAGCCACTTCAGGGCCCGGTCCACGGCCGCCTTCGAGTCGGCGTCGGGCAGCAGGTCCAGGGTCATGGCGGCCATGGCGGTCGAGTCGACCTCGATGTCGCTCGGCTCGCCGATGAGGCTGGGCCAGGCGCCCGTCGACGGGTCGCGGAGACTCTTGAGATAGGTGACGGGCTGCGCGGCGGCTGCCGTCTCGCCCGCCCGGACCTGGGCGATGATGCCGAGGGACTGGGAGAAGACCGAGGTGGCGTAGGTGTAGTTGCCCTTGCCCGCGCACCTGCGGGGCTCGGCCGGGGTCGCGGCCGCGCAGATGCTCTTGGCGAGCGCGGCGATCAGGTTCTTCCCACCGAAGTTCCGGGGGTCGCGGCCCACGGACTCGGCGAGCACCGCGGTCTTGCCGATGAAGCCGCCGCCCGCGTACTTCGTACCGATCTTCGTCCAGTCGTGGACTCCGCGGCCCGAGGCGTCCTTGCCGCCCTGGTCGAGGAAGTCGACGATGTTGCGCAGGGTGGCGTTGTCGTGGCCGGTGGCGGCGAGCGCGTAGGCGCCGTCGATGGTCATGCCGTAGTCCGCGAAGCGGGGGCTGCCCTCGTAATACCGGCCCTGGATCAGCCGCTTGTGGTCGGTGAGGTAGGCCGAACCCTTCTTCAGGTCCGGTCCGTCACCGGCCGGGGGAGCGGTGGGGCCCGTCGTGGGAGGCGTGGTGGGCGGGGTCGTCGGGGGCGTGGTCGGCGGGACGGGCTCCTTCGTCGTGAGCGTCACCAGGTCGCTCTTCGCGCCGGCGATGACGGCCGCGGTGGTGGCGTACAACAGCGGGTCGGTGGTGCCTTCCTCGAAGGCGAAGCCGCCGCCGGGGAGTTGCTGCCGGGAGAGCCAGGAGAGGCCGGCGTCCGCGTGGGCGCGGTCGCCCAGGGCGCGCAGGGTCTGGGCGACCCAGCCGGTGGCGTACGCGCTGCCCGGGACGCTGTACGAGGCGGCCGGCCAGGAACCCGTCTCGAACTGGGCCTTCTTGAGGGAGGAGCGGGCCCTGGTGACCGCCGGGGTGTGGCCGCCGGCGTGCTGGAGGGCGAGCGCGACGAGTGCGGTGGTCGGTGCCTCGCTCTCGCAGACCTGGCCGTCCAGGATCAGGAAGCTGGGGAACCCGCCGTCGTCGCACTGGAGTTGGGTCAGACGGGTCACCGAATCGGCCGGCGGGGTAATGCCTCCGTTCAGCAGCGCGATGACGGCCAGGGTCTGGCCCTCGGTCTGTCCGGTCGTGCGGAAGTCGCCCTTGGTCGTGCAGCCGGGGACGGGTTGAGGTGCGTCCGAGCCGCTGAGGCAGACGTTCGCCATGAGGTCGCCGAGGAGGTCGTGGCCGCCGAAGTTCCGGGGGTCCTTGCCGGTGGCCTCTGCGAGGAGGGCGAGGCGTGCGGCGGCGGTTGCGTCCGGCGCCTCGTCCTTCCCGGCCGGGTAGGCGTACGCGTCGGTGTGTTCGGGCCGGCCGAGGAAGGCCGCGATCCGCCGGGCCGTGGCGTTCTCGCTGTCGGTGGCCGCCAGGGCATAGGCGACCTCGGTTGTGGCGGGGTAGTTGGGCGTCGTGTCGCCGTCGTTGACGACGCGCTGTCCGTTGGTCAGCCGCTCGGTGAGCCAGCGGGTCGCTGCGGGCAGATCAATCGTGCCCGGGGGCACGTTCGGCGCCGGTGGGTCGCCGGGGGCCGGCGGGTCGCCACCGTCCGCGCGGACGTCGTCGGGAGTGAACGACGGCCTGCCCTTGGTGCCGCCGATGTCCGTAGCGCCGAAGACCCAGGCGTCCACGTCACCCGGCTTCAGGGTGCGTGACATGGCGCCCAACGGGCTGTACGTCCACTTCTTCTGGCCGGGGGAGGCGATCCAGTACGACCAGTAGGCGGTGGCCTGCGGGGTGAGGACGCAGTCCTCCTGGGCCGGAGTGGGGTATTTCTTACCGGAGTTGAAGGCGCGATTGCCGATGCGGCAAATGAACGCGGGACCGTCGTGGCCGGTGCCCTCGGTGGTGAACTCGCCCGCGTGCAGCAGGTCGTAGCCGGTGGTGGGGGTGGTGTCGCAGCCGCGGACGACGGGGCCGCCCCACTTCCCGAAGTCCACGGCGACGATGGCGCCCTTGGTGCGGGTGCACTTCGCGATCGGGTCGGCGCTCGCAGGCGAGGCCGTCGTGAGGTGGGTCAGAGCCGCACCGAGCGTCAGAAGGGAAGCGGTCAGGGCGGACAAGAGCCCCCGTCTCGCCCTCGGCCCCCGTCTCGCCTGCTGTTCGGTCCCCACCGCGGCCCTCGTCTCTGCCGGGCGGACCGCGCGCGTGGCGGTGCGCCCTCGAACGGCTCTGGTGCCGTGGAGAGGCGGCGACGACCACACCGTAGTCCGCGACGGCGTTCTTCGTACGGAGATCCAGCTCCAGGCATTCCGACTCACCCGGGACGATCCGGGCCTACGGTTGCGGGTCAGTGCCGGAATTCGACCGGCTTCCCCTGGTGCTGACTGCTTATCGGACGGAGTGCAACACGGATCCGTCGGCACCGTCAATATGCCGTCCGTCTCATCGGGATCCGGCGCGTCGCCCCCGAGGCCGCTTCCGGTGGTGCCGCTGGCGGTCCTGTGGTCGTTCGGGTAGCGTCCTGGGCTGCCAAGTGGGGGAATCCGGTGCGAATCCGGAGCTGACGCGCAACGGTGTCGAGACGGCGGGGGCCGTCTCCGAGCCCGAATGCCCATACGGCGACGCAGCACAGAAGCCGTACCACGCGTTCCGGACGGCGGCTCCCCGGAGATTCCCCGGCCGTGCCCCGTCGGGGCGACGCGGGGCATGTGCCGAGCGGCCGGCGTCCGCCGACCTCCAGGAGCAGGCCCATGCCCCTTCCCCGTACCTCCCGCCGTCTCTCTCTCGCGGTGCCCGCGGCGCTCGGCGCCCTCGCCCTCGGCACGTTGCCCGCGTTCGCGACCTCCACGCCCGCGCAGATAGCCACGTCCAAGACCAACGGCGTCGCCTACATCAAGTCCCTGCAGGCCGCCGACGGTTCGTACGCCGGCTCCGGTCTCTCCAACGAATGGGCCTTCAGCGCGCTCGCCGCCGCCGGTACCGCCGTCGTCGACGTGGCCCCCGGCGGCGACACCACCAAGAACGCCAGAACCGTCTACCGGAACCTGCTGTCGACGGCCGGCTGGCCGTCGGCCACCCCGGTGGTCACGGACTACGAGCGCGGCGCGCTCAACGCCTATGCCGCGGGCATCGATCCGGCCCGCGTGTCCGCCTCGCGCAACCTCGTCGCGGACATCTACGCGTACTGGCAGACCGCAGAGTCCGGTTACTTCGGCCCGTCCGCGAACTTCAACGGCACCGTCTTCGCCGCCCTCGCGTTGCGCGGTGCCAAGACCCAGGCCGGCACCGCCCGCATCCCCCAGACCCTGACCGACTCGATCGTCGCCCGTCTCCGGGCCAACCAGCACAACGACGGCGGCTGGACCTACCAGAAGGTGGAGGGCAACCCCACGGGCCTCGCCTCGGCGAGCGACATCGACATGACCGGCGCGGCGATGGCCGCCCTCTGCGTCTCCGGCGTCCCCAGCACCGACACCGACGTCGTGCAGGCCAAGAATTTCCTCAAGGGCAAACTGGTCGCCTCCTCCGGCGCGTTCAACTCCCTGTACGGCGTCAACACCAGCTCCAACGGCTGGGGCATCGCCGGGCTCAACGCCTGCGGTATCAACCCGCAGTCCGCCGACTTCACCACGGTCCCCGGCAAGACGCCGGTCGACTTCCTCATCGCCAACCAGTACAACCCGGCGGGCGGCTTCAAGTACAAGCCGGCCGATACCGTGCCCTCCGCCTACTCCTCCATCGACGCGCTCCGCGCGGTCGCCGGAGGCGGCTTCACCACCGCCCCGCCGGTCCCGGCCACCCCGGGCGCCCCCCAGTGGGTCGCCCAGCCCGCCTTCACGGCCGGAACCGCCACCAAGCTGGCCCTGACCGTCGACGACGGCGCCGGAAACCTCAAGGTGTGCTCGGTGGCCTTCACGCCCACGGGGACGACCACGACCCTCGGCGACGTCCTCGCCGCCGCCATGAGCGCCGCGACCCCGTCCGGATGTGTCACCTCGGTGACCCCGGCCTCGGGAACCGGCACGATCACCGCAGTCAACGGCAAGGCCAACAGCGGCTCGAACACCTGGAAGGTCAGCGTCGACGGCTCCGCCTTCGCCGGTGCCCTCCGCGAGAAGACGATCAACGTGGGCGACACCATCGCGCTGCGCTGGGGCGCTTGAGGACCGCGCGGGTGAGGGCCCGCTGCTGAGCCCTCACCCGCCGCGGCGCGGGACCGGAAGCACGCGGACACGGCCCGCGGCCGGGGACCGGACCGCGGGCCGGGGCGGTCCGGACACGTCCGGTTCCCGCGAAGCGGGAAGAACGGGGAAGCAATGACCGCCAGGAGCGAGCCCGCGACGACGACGGTCGACGGCCGGTCCATGATCCTGCCGTGCTCCGCCCTGGCCGCGGCGTGTGTCCGACTGATGTCCTCGGCGGCCTCGTCCAGCGGGGCGGAGATCAGGATCTCGTCCGGGGCGCCGGGACAGGCGCCCCACTGGATCCACGTGCCGCCGCTGACGAACTGCCGGAACGATTCGTGGGCGTCCGGCATGACGACGATGTCTCCGTCGTCGTCGCCCACCGTCTCGGCCAGTCTCCGTCCGGGCGTGATGTGGATCGGGCGGCCCACCCGGTTCGACCGACGCGGTGGCGCGCCGCCAGTCGTGGACCGCCTCGGTGCTGCCGCCCCGGGCGCCCTGGGCGCGGTCGCGCCACGGGTCCTCGGCCTCGACCACGCGATGCGGGCGGGAGGCGTGTTCGGCGAGCACGGCCCGTCGGAGGCCGGTGAGGGAGGACCCGGCCGCGCCAGGTTCGCCGGATCCGGATCGGACCCGGTGAGGGGTGGACCGGACCAGGTCGCGGAGGACCGGCCGCCGTCGCCCGGTGGGTGGGGTGCCACGCGGGATGAGGGAGCACGCAGGAGGGGGGGAGCGCGCAGGAGGGGGAGCACGCAGGAGGGGGAGCACGCAGGAGGGCGGGAAGCCTCCACGCTTCCCCGCCCTCCTTCGTACACGCCGCACCGGACCCTCACCCGGTACTCGCGCGCCGCCCAGGGCCCCTCAGCCCGGGCTACCGGGTCTCTCCTCCCGGTGGTACGTGTGGAACCCGCGTCCCGTCTTCCGGCCGAGCAGCCCCGCCTCGACCATGCGCATGAGCTGCGGCGGCGGGGCGTACAGGGGTTCCTTGAACTCGTCGTACAGCGACACGGCGATCGAGGCGACCGTGTCGAGGCCGATCAGGTCCGCGAGTCGCAGGGGACCCATCGGGTGGGCGCAGCCGAGTTCCATGCCGCGGTCGACGTCCGTGGCGGTGGCGAAGCCGGACTCGGTCACGCGGATCGCGGAGAGGACGTACGGGACGAGGAGGGCGTTGACCACGAAGCCGGCGCGGTCGTGCGCGTGGATGACGGTCTTGCCGAGCACGTCCGTGGCGAACTCCGTCACATCGGCGGTCACGTCGGCCGAGGTGTGCAGGGTGGTGACGACCTCAACGAGGGGGAGCACGGGTACGGGGTTGAAGAAGTGCAGTCCCACGACCCGGTCGGCCCGGCCGGTGGTCATGCCCAGGCGCATTACGGGCAGGGAGGAGGTGTTGGTGGCCAGGATCGCCGCCGGGTCCTCGACGATCTTGTCGAGGGCCGTGAACAACGAGGTCTTGACATCGGCGTCCTCGGTGACGGCCTCGACGACGAGCTGCCGGTCGGCCAGATCGGTGAGTTCCGCCGTGGCCATGATCCGTGCGAGGGCGGCTTCGGCCGAGGAGCGGTCGAGCTTGCCGCGCTGGACGGCTCGTTCCAGTGAGACGGCGATCCGCTCACGGGCGGCGGTGGCCGCGGGGCAGTTCGCTTCGCAGAGCAGGGTGTCGAGCCCGGCTCGTGCGCACACCTCGGCGATGCCGGCCCCCATCTGGCCGCCGCCGACGATCCCGACGCGGCGGATGTCGGTGCCGCTCATGCCGTCGCTTCCGAGGTGGTGGTCCGGACGAGGCGGCGCGTGTACGCCTCGGGGGTGAAGAACAGCGGCAGTTCCGGCGCGAGCGCGGTCCTCTCGAACAGCGCGCGGATCTCGTCGAGCGCGGCCCACGGGTACTCCGCGCCGACCCGGGCCAGCTCCTCGTCGAGGACCAGGAGCACCTCCTCCCGTTCGATGACCCGGTGGCGCAGCCACTGCCAGATCTGGACGCGGGCGATCTCGGCGGTGGCGGCGTCCTCCATCAGCCCGTCGATGGCGACGGCTCCCTGCCCGCGCAGCCAGGCGTCGAAGTAGCGCAGGGCCACGGCGATGTTGGTGCGCACCCCCTCGGCCGTGGGCGGGCCGCTGATGCGGCGCACGGAGAGCAGGTCCGCCGCCGTGGCCGCCACGTCGTCACGGGTCCGGTGGATCTGCTCCGGAAGGCCGCCCAGGACACCGTCGAAGACTTCCAGGCAGACCGGGACGAGGCCCGGGTGGGCGACCCAGGAGCCGTCGAAGCCGTCCTCGGCCTCCCGCTCCTTGTCGAGCCGCACCTTGGCGAGGGCGGCCTCGTTCGCCGCCGGGTCCTTGCCGGGGACCTGGGCTGCCATGCCGCCGATGGCGTGGGCGCCGCGCCGGTGGCAGGTGCGGACCAGGAGTTCGGTGTACGCCCGCATGAAGGGCGCGGTCATGGTGACCTTCGCCCGGTCGGGGAGGAGGAAGTCGGTGCGGTGGCCGAAGGTCTTGATCAGGCTGAACAGGTAGTCCCAGCGCCCGGCGCTGAGGCCCGCGCTGTGCTCGCGGAGTTCGTGGAGGATCTCCTCCATCTGGAAGGCGGCGGTGATCGTCTCGATCAGGACGGTGGCGCGGACCGTGCCCCGGGGGATGCCCAGGAGCTCCTGGGCGAGGAGGAACACGTCGTTCCACAGCCGGGCCTCGTAGTGGTTCTCCAGCTTGGGGAGGGAGAAGTACGGGCCGTACCCGGCGTCGATCTGCCGCTGCGCGCAGTGGAAGAAGTACAGGCCGAAGTCGACAAGGGAGGCGGGGACGGGACGGCCGTCGAGCTCCAGGTGCGCCTCGTCGAGGTGCCAGCCGCGCGGCCGGACCATGATGGTGGCGGGGTGCTCCCCGAGGCGGTACTCCTTGCCCTCCGGCGTGGTGAAGTCGATGCGCCGCTCGATCGCGTCGAGCAGGACCAGCTGCCCGCCGATGACGTTGTCCCAGGTTGGCGCGGTGGCGTCCTCGAAGTCCGCCCTCCACACGCGCGCTCCGGAGTTGAGCGCGTTCACGGCCATGCGGCGCTCGGGCGGGCCGGTGATCTCGACCCTGCGGTCGGTCAGCCCGGGTGCGGGCGGGGCCACCCGCCAGGCACGGTCCGCGCGGACGCCCGAGGTGGTGACCGGGAAGTCGAGCGGGGAACCGGTGGCGAGCCGGATGGCCTGCCGGCGGCGCTCTTTCAGGAGCCACTGGCGGCGCTCGCCGAAGGCGGCGGCCAGCTTGCCGACGAAGTCGAGGGCGGCGGGGGTGAGGATCTCACCGTGGCGGTCACCGGGGGCGGCCAGGACACGGATCTCACGGGTCGGGGCGCTGGTGGTCATCGGATTCTCCTGGGCTGCGGGGGGAACGGGGGCGGGCGGAGACGGTCGTTCGCCCCCGTTCGGCCGGGACGCGAACTGTCCGGTCGCGGTGGTGCCTAGTGGAACTGCTCCTCCTCGGTGGACCCGGCGAGCGCGGTGGTGGAGGAGGCCGGGTTGACGGCGGTGGAGACCAGGTCGAAGTAGCCGGTGCCGACCTCGCGCTGGTGCTTGACGGCGGTGAAGCCGTGCTCCTGGGCGGCGAACTCGCGTTCCTGGAGGTCGACGTAGGCGGTCATGCCGTGCTCGGCGTAGCCGCGGGCCAGGTCGAACATGCCGTGGTTGAGGGAGTGGAAGCCGGCCAGCGTGATGAACTGGAACTTGTATCCCATGGCCCCGAGTTCGCGCTGGAACTTGGCAATCTGGTCGTCGTCCAGGGCCGCCTTCCAGTTGAAGGACGGCGAGCAGTTGTACGCCAGCATCTGGTCGGGGTGCTCGGCGTGGATCGCCTCGGCGAACTCGCGGGCCTGCGCCAGGTCCGGGGTGCCGGTCTCGACCCAGATGAGGTCGGCGTACGGGGCGTAGGCGAGGCCGCGGGCGATGACGGGGCCCATGCCGTTCTGGACGTGGTAGAAGCCCTCGGCGGTGCGCTCACCGGTGACGAACGGGGCGTCGCGTTCGTCGATGTCGCTGGTGAGCAGGGTGGCGGCCAGGGCGTCGGTGCGGGCGACGACCAGGGTCGGGGTGTCCGCGATGTCGGCGGCGAGCCGGGCCGCGTTGAGGGTGCGAATGTGCTGGGCGGTGGGGACGAGGACCTTGCCGCCGAGGTGGCCGCACTTCTTCTCCGAGGCCAACTGGTCCTCGTAGTGGATGCCCGCCGCGCCGGCCGCGATCATCGCCTTCGTCAGCTCGAAGGCGTTCAGCGGACCGCCGAAGCCGGCCTCGGCGTCGGCGACGATCGGCGCGAGCCAGTCCGTGGTGTCCGTGCCGCCCTCGGCGGTGGCGATCTGGTCGGCGCGCAGCAGCGCGTTGTTGATCCGGCGGACCACCTGCGGGACGGAGTTGACGGGGTAGAGGCTCTGGTCGGGGTAGGTGTGGCCGGCCTGGTTGGCGTCGGCGGCGACCTGCCAGCCAGACAGGTAGACGGCCTGGAGGCCGGCGCGGACCTGCTGCACGGCCTGGCCGCCGGTCAGGGCGCCGAGCGCGTGGACGTAGTCCAGGTCGTGCAGCTGCCGCCACAGTCGCTCGCCGCCGCGCCGGGCCAGGGTGTGCTCCTCGCGGACGCTGCCGGAGAGCCGGACCACGTCCTCGGCGGTGTACGTGCGCTCGATGCCCTTCCAGCGCGGGTCCGTCGCCCAGCGCTCGGCCAGCATCTCCGCCGTCGTCGTGTGGGTGTCTGCCATGACCGTCACCGTCTCCTTCGGTCGTGCCTTGCCAATGCGGCTATGAACCTGTGCAGCTTGGCACTGAGTGTCTTTTCGAGAGAGTGCGGCCCGCCGACGCCCGGACGGGCGGCGGTGAGCGAACTGTGCCGATCCAGGTGTGACCAGGTCGGGTTTGCCGAAGCCAGGGCATGGATCGGTTCCCGATCTAGCCCCTGGACCTGTCGGGTCCGGCGGGCCGCACTCAGACTCTGGCATTGGCACGCAGTGCCATCAATCGTGGACCCATGCCAAGTTTTGCGAATTGTTCCGATGCGTTTTGCCAACCTTGCCAAGGGTGAGGGGGTGTCCAGCTGGCCTACGCTGACGCCGAGGTCCTGAACGATCGGGAGGCCAAGGGTGAGCAAGACGTACGCGGGGGCGCGGCTGCGGCGACTGCGTGAGGACCGTGGAATGAGCCAGGCCGAGCTGGCGCGCACCCTGGCGATCTCGCCCAGCTACCTCAACCAGATGGAGCACGACGCCCGACCGCTCACCGTGCCCGTGCTGCTGCGCCTCACCGAGGCCTTCGGTGTCGATCCCGGCTTCTTCTCCGAGCGGGACACCAGCCGCCTCGTCGCGGACCTCCGTGAAGCGCTGTCGGGGGAGCTCGCCGCAGCTCGGGTCTCCCCGTCCGACCTCGCCGACCTCGCCGCGCGCATGCCGGCTGTCGCCCGCGTCCTGGTCGACCTGGGGCGGCGCAACCAGCGGCTCTCCGAACGGATCGCGGACGCGGGGGACCCGCGTGGATCGGACCCGGAGCTGCCGCGCTCCCCGCACGAGGAGATCCGCGACTTCTTCTACCGCAGGCAGAACTACCTCCACGAGACCGACCTCGCGGCGGAGGCGGTCGCGGCGGAGATCGGCATCAGGCCGGGCGACATCATCAGCGCCCTCAGCGGGCGGCTCGCCGACCGGCACGGCGTCCGCTTCTCCACCGAGACGGGAGACCGGCTGCACTCCTACGACGAGAAGACCCGCACCCTGCGGCTGTCCACCCGCCTCCGCCCCGGTCAGCGCGCCTTCCGCATGGCCACGCAGCTCGCGCTCCTGGAATACGGAGACGGCCTGGACGGACAGGCGGCCGAGGACTTCCCGCCGGGCGGCCCGGCCCACCGACTGGCGCGCATCGGCATCGCGAACTACTTCGCCGCCGCGCTGATCCTCCCCTACGAGGCGTTCCACACGGCGGCTGAGGAGTTCCGGTACGACATCGAACGGCTCACCGACCGCTTCGGACTCGGCTACGAAACGGTCTGCCACCGCCTCAGCACCCTGCAACGCCCCAGGCTGCGCGGTGTCCCCTTCTCCTTCGTCCGCGTCGACCGGGCGGGCAACATGTCGAAGCGGCAGTCCGCCACCGGCTTCCACTTCTCCCGTGCCGGCGGCACCTGCCCCCTGTGGAACGTGTACGAGGCGTTCGCCTCGCCCGGCCGCATCCACGTCCAGATCGCCGCCATGCCCGACGGACAGCGGCATCTGTGGACGGCCCGCGCCGTCACCCGGCACCGGGGCGGCTGGGGCGAGCCCGGGAAGACCTTCGCGATCGGTCTCGGCTGCGAGATCCGCCACGCCCACCGGCTCGTGTACTCGGACGGCCTGGACCTGGACAACGCGTCGGCGGCGACCCCGATCGGCATGGGCTGCCGCGTCTGCGAGCGCCTCGACTGCCCCCAGCGCGCGGCTCCGCCCCTCGGGCGCCCGCTTAGGATCGACCAGAACGCCAGCACCTTCGTCCCGTACCCGGTCGCCGACCCGTCGGCCTGAGCCGGGGATCAGGCCGAGCGCTCCCGCGTCGCCGTGCCGGAGACCGGCATCTGCTTCGTCCCCGACGTCGGCGGCACCTGCCTCCTCGCCCTGGCACCCGGCGAGCCGGGCGCCCACCTCGCCCTGACCGGAGCAGCCGTCGGCGCCGCCGACGCCCTGCTGTGCGGGCTCGCCGACCACTTCGTACCGTCCGAACGACTCGACCGGCTGGTGGAGGACCGCGCGCGGACCTCCGGGCACGAGGCCCTGGCCGCGCACGTGGGCCAGGCTCCGCCCGGCAACTGACCGACAGCACCGGAGACCACCATGACCGCCACCGCTCCCGAGATCCACCGGGGACTGGCCGGTGTCGTCGTCGACACCACCGCTATCCAGGAGACCAACTCCCGCACCTACCGGGGCTACCCGGTCCAGGACCCCGCCGCCCGCCGCAACGAATTCCAGGCACAGGAACGTGCCCTGCGCCCCCTCGACCGCACCACGGCCGAGGTTCTCGCGCGACTGCCCGAGACCTGCCACCCGATGGACGTGCTGCGGAATGAGCCGCGTCACGGGGTGGACCGCCCACATCGCCGAGCAGCTCGAACACAACGCCCTGATCCGCTCCCTCGGCGCCTACAACGGGCCGGACCAGCGCCCGCTGCCCACGAGCTAGGACTCGTCGGGCCGGATCATGTCCGGAGCCAGATGGTGAGCCGCGGAGGCGACCGAGACGTCCCCGTCGATCTTGCCCGCAGGGTCGGCCGCGGCCTGGAGCTGCTGGAGCAGGCGCCCCGGCGATCACCTGCCGGCGATCCCGCCACCGGCCACAGCGTCTGGTACCGACCGGCAGGTACGCACGCGGTCGTTCCTGCTCATCATCACTCAGATCACCCCGTCCCGTGCTCCGTTCAACGGCTGGGGCAGGTCGGCCGTCAGGTGGCCTGCGCGATGCCTTGCGTGTCAGCCCCCTGCGGTCTGGTGAGGAGGACCCGGCGGGTCGGCGGGTCGATCTTTGTGACGACGACGGTGATCTCCTCTCCGGCCTCGAAGTCTTCCCGCGGACCTGTCGCAGGCCGACCGTGGGCTTCCCTGAGAGGAAGCAGCCCTACGATCCCGTCCCCGAGGTCGACGAAGGCGCCGAAGGAGACCGTCCTCTCAACCGTCCCACGGAGTTCCTGGCCCAGGGCCGTGCGGTCGGCGAAAGCCTGGAGAGGATCTGGCTCCAGTGCCTTCAAGGACAGCCTGGCCTCAGCGTTGTAGGTGTCGAACTGGAGGAACTCGCACGCGACACGTTGGTCTACCTGAACGACATCGGTGGGAGCGTCGATGTGCCGCCAGGACAGTTCGGGGATGACGATGAACCCGACACCAGGGAAGAGGGGATGGGCAGGCCCGTCGTCCAGGGCCACGAAGACCCCGAATCGTTCGATCGCCGCGACGCTGCCGGACAGGATGTCCCCGGGGTGGAGGGACTCCAGAAACGCCCAGAGTTCCGGGCTCTCAGACTGCCAATCCATGCCGCCACCCTGGCCTCCGCTCGGCCTGAGAGTCCACCCCCGCACCACTGTTGCACATAAATTGCCAGCGCAGACATGGTCGTTGATCGACCGTGCCGCGTCGGTACATCGGTTCGTGCGGGGAGACCATGCGGACCCGGTCGTCCGGCTGTTGGGCGGGGTCGGCGGACACGTCGTCCAGGTAGAGCCCGGTGATCTCGGCGCTGTGCCGGCTCACGGTTGCTGAGCCCCACAGTCAGGTGCTGATGTCGGTATTGGGGAAGACGTGTGGTCGAAACGGTGGCGCGTCCTCAGACGTGGAACGTAACCTCCTCTCCGATACAGAGGAGAGGAGTTTCCATGGTGACGCGGGTTGACTTCAATTTTGGTGACGACGGAAGCCAGGAGAGCGTCGTGGTCAGCTCCGACCAGCTCGCCCGAGTGGTGAGCGCCGTACTGCAAGACAAGGTGCTGCTGTCGGAGCGGACCGCGCCTCATGACCTGTGGCGGGACATCGCAGCCGTGACCAGACTGCTGGAGGGCCTGGCGGATTGGCGGGAGAGGGCCATCGTGGCGGTCGACGAAAGCGGCGCCGTGGACCGGAGTTCCCTCGGCGTCGCCGCGAGCATGGGCGCGGCAAAGCTGTACGACTTGCTGGAGCGGCACGGCCGGCCACGCAATCAGACTCGACTGACCCAAGTGGAGGTGCTGGAGAACCGGGTTACCTCCGAGGAGGGAGAATGGGACCCGGCCCGCGTCGTCGCCACCATGAACAGCTACGGCTGGGAGACCGACGACAGGCGGGCCCGCGCACTGCTGCGGGCGCTGACCGACCACGAGGTGCTGGAAAAGATTCCGAATCGCGGCGGACGAGCCGTCTACCAGCTCGTCAGTCCTCGGGACTGGCTGTACTGCCTGGACCCGGAGCGCGACACGATGGAGAACGGTCCCTCCACCCCAGCGCGGGTCGCGAGGCTGGCGGGCGAAGACCCCGGCTCGACCGAGTGGTGGCTCGGGAAGCCGCTGAAGCGGATGAGGGAGGGCGACCGGCTGTGGATCTACTTCGGCGGGGGCGAAGGAAAGATCGCGGCGATGGCGCGCGTGAAGTCGTCACCGCGACCGGCGCCGATCGGTTCGCACAAGCCGTACGAGTTCGACGCCGAACTGGACCTGAGGGCGACCACGGCTCTGTCCAAGTCACCGGTACGGCTTGAGGAGATGGATCAGAAGCACCCGCAGGCATGCGGGGAGATGCGGGCGGCGGACGTGAAGCTGGCCGAAGCGCGTGCCAACCTCTGACAGCCCGTCCCGCTGGGCGCACACCACATCGCCGTGCGTGCTCAGCTCTTGATGGCTTGTTCGATCCGCTCGAAGTCCTCGGGGCTGAAGTTGCCCCGGCTGATCTGCACGCTCCGGTTCTGTCTCGGCGTCACCACAAACGGATACGACGCCAACTCCGGTACGGCGATCTTCCAGGTGGCCGCGATGCGGCCGAGGACGATCACCGCGTCACGGGACATGGCGCGGCGCACCAGGTGGAAGGCGAAGGGCTGGGAGGGCAGTGTGTACGGGATGGGCCGCCACGATCGCGAATGGTAGCCGTGGAACTGCACGGCAAGGATCTTCCGGGTGAGTTCGTCGTGACTGTGCCCCCGCTTCGTCAGGCCGTTCAGGGTTCGGGACCACCACCGGAAGCCTGGGTGGGTCTTGTCGGCGTGCGTCAGGAAGTGGTTGGGAGAACCGCCGGCGTTCGCGATGTGGTGCAAAGTTCGCTCGGTCGCGCCGGGCCGGGCATAGGCGGCCGGGTCCGCGTCACTCACGCCCGGGTTGGCCAACAGCATGACCAGGGGCGCGTCGTGGAGGCCGACGAACGGTTCCGGCGGGAGTGTCAGGTTGAGCTTGTATCGCGCGTGCGAGGGGTGGACTTGGGTGTCGGCGAGGGCCCGCAAGTGCGGCAGGTCCTCGGGGACCGCGTACGGTGCGTTCCTGGTCGTGCGAGTCCACGGATTGAGCACCTGATCCCCCTCTGTCCGCGTCGTCATGGCAGGCAAGCCTACGAGCATCCTGAGAGCGGGCCGTCCCTGTGCCGACCGGTCATCGGCGCAGAGAGCCCTTTGCTTGGGCTGTCAGCCCAAGCACTCGTGGAGTTGGAAGGGGTCCAGCGGGTTCACGGATCCTGAGTTGGGGGCGTTCAGGCGGTCGAGGCGGTCTCCGTCGCCCTGTGCGCCTCGTTGAGGGCTTGGTGTCTGAGGTTGCCGCCGAACAGCTGGAAGGTGGCGGCGGTCAGGACGTCGTCCTTGCGGATGGTCCGCCGGTCTCCTCCGCGAGCGGACGGGGGCCGGGGAGGATCCATGAGGGGCGGGGGCGGGGCCGGTTCGCCCGACGCCACCAGGGTGACCGTACCGAAACGGGTTGGCGCGCTCTCGCGGGCGGCTCTGGTCGCGTCCCGGGCGAGGTCCGTCAGGAACGTGCTCGCTATGCCGTCCAGGTCGCGCAGCAGCACGGGGGCGGCCGTCGCACCCCGGCTGCGCAGGATTCTCCTCACCCCGGACTCGAATCTGTGGGCGCCGGCCAAGGGGCTCGGTTTGCGTGATCTGCTGCGCTCGGGAGACGTCACCGGGGCGCCGTCGGCGTCGTACGGGCCACCGGTCAGGCCTCGGAACGTCGGGCTGTGGTCGTACCACCCGATCCCCACCTCGAGTTCGACGTTCCGGTCGAGCGCCGCGAGGAGGTCCCGGGGGAGCAGCTTCTTCCGTGCTTCGTGGGCCGCCGATCTCCTCGCGCCGTCGATGATCTCGGTCAGGACCGTTCGCGTCACCGACGCGGCGGCCTGTGCCGCCGGCCTGGAGAGGTGCATCGAGGTCACCTCCTTGAAGACCGCTCTGACGAGAGAGAGCTTGAACGGTGGGACATCCAGGGCCGGGGGCGTTTCGGTGCCGGTGCGTCCGGTGCGTCCGGTGCGTCCGGTGCGTCCGGTGAGTCCGGGGCGGGTGCGGCGTGCGGTCATGGGAGGGAACGCTTCCTGCTGTCGGAGTGGCGCGGTTCGTCGGAGGGCGGGCCTCGTCACTCGGGGGGCGCTCCCTTCTCCCATCCTCCGTCGAGGGGTTCCGCAGGTCTTTCGCCCGGCTCGTCCGTGAAGCCGCCGGCGATGATGGCCGTCGCGTCGACCGCTGTTCCGGCTCGGCCCCAGGCGGAGTCCTCGAGCAGCACGGTTCGTTCGCCGAGGAGCCGGGAGGTCTCCCGGTCGAAGATCCACTCGGTTCGCTCCCCGTCGTGCGCGCGGGCCACGGCGACACCCCGACGGCCTGCGGCGTCCACGGAGCTCGGGACCACGACGACGCCGGGAATCCGTGCTGCCGCGCGGTAGAGGGTCGCTGTCACCTGCGGTGGCGCCACCGAAACGCGCAGCAGGTCGCCGATGATGACGAAGGCCTCCTGGTCCGGACCGGTGGTGGAGCCGGAGCCCTCCCCGTGGTTGAGCTTCGCCTCACGGTAGATGGCCGCGAGGACTTCCCCGGGGTCGGCCGGAAGCCCGGCGAGGAAGCGGTAGGTCGGTGAGCTGAAGCTGCCCTTCCCCGGGGCTTCCAGCAGTGTCCCGGGGGCGCCTCTGTCCCGTTGCAGCGTACGGCTGCTGCCGTCCACGGAGGTCCACTGTTCGTAGCTCTCGTCCTCCCTAGTCCGTTTCATCCCCCCGGTCGGGGTCTCCGACAGCGAGGTGGTGTGGCCGGTGACCTTGACGTACGCGAACTGGCTGTCGCGCGGGGAGTGGGCGGGCCCTGCGGCGGCCACGCGTGCCGCACGGTCCAGGAGCCGTACCGACGCGCGCGAAGCGGGCTCGGAGCCCGGCGCCGGGGGAGCGGCGGAGTCCAGGAGCACCACCGTGACGGTCGCGATGGAGGCGACCGCCGCGGTGGCCAGGGCGACGGCGGCCCGTCGTCTCGTACGAGCCCTCCGGTGCCCGTCCGGACCTGTGCGGTCGATCTCCGCGAGGAGGATCCGCCGGTGCAGCTCAACCACCCCGGGGCGGGGCCGGGGGGAGGAGGGCGGCGGGAACTCCTTCCGGGTCTCGGTCAGTTCCGCGCCTTCGCGGGGGTCCGTCATGTGTTCCTCCGGTATGCGTCCGCGACCTCGGGTGCGGGGCCTCGTGTGCCGCGCCGGTTGCCGGGCTCGGCGATCGGGGCGGCGGTGACGTCCGCCCGTAACTCGGCCTCCACCAAACGGCGCAGCTTCGTCCGGGCGCGCGAGAGGCGTGATCGCACCGTTCCCGTCGGCAACCCGAGCGCTTCGGCGGTCGCCGCGTAGCTCAGGCCGGACCAGACGACGAGGGTGAAGACCTCGCGCTCGCTGCGCTTGAGGCGGCTCAGCGCCTTCGCCGTCGCTGCCAGGCGTTGCGCGTCGGCGAGCTGACCGACGACCTCGTCGGCGAAGTCCTGCGCGTCCTCGGACGCCGGCAGCCGGGCCATGGCCCGGCTGTGCCGCCGGGCCGTCCTCGCCGAGTTCCGGAGCACGTTGGTGGCGATGCCCAGTAACCAGGCCCGAACGTTGCCCACATCGCCGTGGAGCTTGTGGCGCAGCCGCCAGGCTTCGAGGAAGGTCAGGGACATCACGTCCTCGGCGGCGGCCCAGTCACCCGTACTCCGGATCGCGTGCGCGTACACCACGCGCGCATGCTGATCGAAGATCTCGGCGAACGCCTCGCGCTCGCCGGATCGAATCCGCTCGTTCAGTGAAGACTTCACACCCATGAATGTCCGCGCGGCCCGCTCGGTTCCCGTCCAGCGGCATCCGCGACCGCCCGCCCGACGGCGTGCCGACCGCTTCGGCCGGATGAGGCGGTGCTGCCCGCTTCCGACGGATCAGGCGGTGCCGCCCGCGCCCCGGTCCGCCCGGTACGCGCGGAGGAACGTCCGCACTCCCTCGACGACGAGCGGGCGTACGCGGGGGTCCTGCGCGGCGTTCGCGGAGCCGAGGCGGTCCAGTGCCACGCCGAAGGTCAGTGCCAGGAACTGGTCGGCGGCCAGCCGGGCGTCGGGGACGTCGAGCAGCCCGGCCTCGGCGAAGGCCGCGAACCGCTCGGCGATCGCCTCGTCGGGGGTGTCCGCCATGGGGTTGTAGTCCTGCTGCGGCAGATGGCCGGACTCCGTCCGGACCAGGCGTTGCAGGGTCGTGTACTCCGCCGAGCCGAGCATGTCCGTCGCGATGCGCATCGCGAACGCGACCAGGCCGTCCTCCAGTTCGGCGGCTCCGGCCGGTTCCGGGAGGGTGTCGTCGAGGGTGCGCCGGACCGTGGTGACCAGCGACTGGCCGACCGAGTCGACGACCGCCCGCAGCAGGGTGCGCTTGTCGCCGAAGTAGTCGTAGACCGTCCGCTTGGACACCTCCGCCCGGGCGGCGACCGCGTCGACGCTGGAGCGGTCGAAGCCGTCGGCGAGGAACAGTTCCCGGGCCGCCGTGAGGATGGCGGCCCGCTTCCGTGTGGACCCCTCGCGCAGGGTCTTGGTGGTCGGCATGGGCTCATCGTAACCGTTCTACACTGCACGGTGTAGTGTAGTTGCGGTCCGGTGGGCGCCGTGCGCGTTCCTCCGTGCGCGGTCGGCACCGTTCCGCCGGGCCGTGACGGAAAGGACCTCCATGACCACGACCTCGGCCCCTCCGCTCCGTATCGGGAGGGGCGCCGTCCGGGCCCTCGGCTTCCTGGCGCTGGCCACCGGCGCGCTGGAATCGGTGGTGACGCCGACGCTCCCGCTGCTGCGGCGCGAGTTGGGCATGAGCCACGCCGAAGGGGCGCTGCTCAGCATCGTGCTCCTCGTCACCGGTGCGCTGATCACGCCGGTGGCGGGGAAGTTAGGCGACCGCTACGGCGGGAAACGGGTCCTCGTCCGGCTGATGGCGGTGGTCTGCGCGGGGGGTCTGGTCTCCGCCCTGGCGCCGAACCTGCCGGTGCTGCTGCTCGGCCAGATACTCCAGGGAGCGATGGTGGGCGCGCTGCCCCTGTCGTTCATCCTGGTGCGCGAACACCTGCCCGAGGGCCGGTCCAAGGTGGCCATCGGGGTGGTCAGCGGGCTGTTCGTGGCCGGCACGATGGCGGGGACGCTGGCGGCCGGACCGGTGGCCGAAGGGCTGTCCCGGCACTGGATGTTCGCGCTGCCGACGTTCGCGGTCATCGGGGCCACCGCGCTGGTGCGCCGGCTGATGCCCGAGGATCCGCCGCGCCGGTCGGGCGGCGCCGGGATCGACCGGCCGGGCCTGGTCCTGCTGGGGGCAACGCTCGTCACGCTGATGCTCGTCCTGGCGCTGGCGCCCGAGATCCTCGCGCGGCCCCTCGTACTCCTCGCCCTCCTGGCGCTGCTCGCCTGCCTCGCGAGCGGATGGGTGGCCGTCGAACGTCGCGCCGCTTCGCCCGTGGTCGATCTGCGCATGGTGGCGCGGCCCGAGGTGTGGAAGGCGTGCGTGCTGACGTTCACGATCTGCGTCGGTACGTCGGTGGCGGCCTACCTCGTCCCGGCGCTGTTCGCGGTGGACGCCGACGCGTACGGGTTCGGGGCCGGCGCGACGCACATCGGCCTCTTCCTGCTGCCCGGGGCCGTGGCCGCCTCGCTGGCCGGGCCGCTCGGCGGCTTCGGGGTGCGGAGGTTCGGTTCGCGGGCCGTGGTCACCGCCGGGATCCTCATCATGGCCGTCGGCCTGTTCGGCCTGGCGGCCGTGCACACCGAGGTCTGGCACCTCGTCGTCGGCAAGACGCTGATCGCGCTGGCCAACGGGCTCTGCGTCACCGCGACGGTGACCGGTACCGCCACCTCCGTCGACCGCGGTGACACCGGCATCGCCACCGGTCTGGTCCTGGTCACGCGCGTGATCGGCTTCGCCGTGGGGGTCCAGATCAGCGGCGCGATCCTCACCGCCGGAACCCCCGCCGGGTCCGACCTCCCGGCCGAATCGGCCTACGTCTTCGGCTTCGTCCTGGCCGGAGCCGTCACCGTGCTGTCCCTGCTCGTCGTCCGCACCCTGAACAAAGGAGTCAAGGAATGACCCGTCACGACACAACGGTGACCGGGCCCGCCGCACCCGGGCGCACGGTCCTGGTTTCGGGGGCCGGTATCGCGGGGCCCGCCCTCGCGTACTGGCTGAACCGCCACGGATTCGCGGTCACGGTGGTCGAGAAGGCGGGCGCGGTCCGCGACGGCGGCTATCCCGTCGACGTGCGCGGCACCGCGCTCGACGTCGTCCGGCGGATGGGGCTCCTGCCGCGGCTGCGGGACGCGCACGTCGATCTGCGCCGGCTGACCTTCCTCGACGAGGACGGCTCCCACGTGGCATCGGTCGACCCGCACGCCGTCACCGGCGGGGTCGCGGGAAGGGACCTGGAGGTGCGCCGCGGGGTGTTGGCCGACGC
Source organism: Streptomyces griseus (assembly GCF_900460065.1). Classification (GTDB taxonomy): domain Bacteria; phylum Actinomycetota; class Actinomycetes; order Streptomycetales; family Streptomycetaceae; genus Streptomyces; species Streptomyces griseus. Next base: position 162,205 of record NZ_UAVD01000038.1, read on the forward strand.
CCTCCACGAGGCCGTCCGGGACGAGGTGGAGTTCCTGTTCGACGACTCCGTCGACACCCTCGACCAGCACCGCGGCGGCGTCGACGTCACCTTCCGCGGGGGAGGTGTCCGTACGTTCGACCTCGTGGTGGGGGCGGACGGACTGCACTCGCGCACCCGCGCGCTCCTGTTCGGGCCCGAGGAGCGTTTCCACCGCTATCTCGGCCACTGCTTCGCCGGGTTCACCCTGCGCAACACCTTCGGGCTCGTCCGCGAGACCGCGATGTGGAACGCCCCGGGCCGGGCCGCCGTGCTGTACGCCGTGGGCGACGACAGCGATGTGCACGGCTTCCTCACCTTCGCCCGCGCGGAACCGCCGCTCGACGCGTTCCGTGACCCGACGGCCCAACGGGACCTGGTCGCCGAGGTCTTCGTCGGCGCGGGCTGGGAGGTCCCGGGCATGCTCGCCGCGCTGCGCGAAGCGGACGACCTGTTCTTCGACGTGGTCAGCCAGATCCGCATGCCCCGCTGGTCCGGCGGCAGGGTCGCGCTGGTGGGCGACGCCGCGTACGCGCCCTCCTTCCTCACCGGCCAGGGCTCCAGCCTCGCCCTGGTCGGCGCGTACATGCTCGCCGGTTCCCTGGCGGCCGAACGCGACCACACCGCGGGCTTCGCCGCCTACGAGCGCGACACCCGTGCGTTCGTGACCCTGAACCAGGATCAGGTCGGCGAGGGCGACGCCACCCTCTTCCCGACCACCGCCCGGGGGCTGGAGCGGCGCAACGCCCTGCTGCGCGGACTGGGCGCCCTGCCGCCCCCGGCGGAGGGGCGGCCGGCCCACGAGGCGCTGGTGCTGCCGGAGTTCAGGATCCCGCGGTGAGCACCGCCCCCGTCTGCCGGGGAACCCCCAGCGGGTTGCCGTCGCGCAGTTCGGAGGGCAGGAGGGCATCGGGGAAGGACTGGTAGCAGACCGGGCGCAGCCAGCGCTCGACGGCGAGGGTGCCGACGCTCGTCGCTCCGGGCGAACTCGTCGCCGGCCACGGCCCCCCGTGCACCATCGCGTGGCAGACCTCGACGCCGGTGGGCCAGCCGCCCCACAGGACGCGGCCCGCCCGCTCCTCCAGCACCGGCAGCAGTTCGAGGGCCGTCGGACGGTCGGCGTCCGTCGCGTGCAGGGTGGCCGTCAGCTGGCCTTCCAACTCCACGAGGAGGCGCAGGAGTTCGTTCGTGTCCGACCAGCGCACGACGAGCCCCGCCGCGCCGAATACCTCGCCGGAGAGATCTTCGTGCGCGGTGTACGTGGCCGCGTCGCAGGCCAGGACGACGGGGGCCGGTGCGTACGGGCCGGCCCCGGCCGCGCCCCGGGCCACCTCCCGTACGCCGGGGACGCCCTCCCACCGCCGTACGCCCTCGGTGTACGCCCGGGCGATGTCGGGGGTCAGCATGACCTGGCCCGCCGCGGCCTTCACGGCCCGGGCCGCGGCGGAGAGGAAGGCGTCGCCCGCAGGTCCGGCCGGCAGCAGCAGGAGGCCGGGGTTCGTGCAGAACTGCCCCGCGCCGGCCGTCAGCGACGCCACATACGCGTCGGCCGCGGCCTCCGGTTCGGCGAGGGCCCCGTCGAGCATGATCACGGGATTGACCGCGGACATCTCGGCGTGGACCGGCACGGGCACCGGGCGCGCCCGGCCGGCGGCGATCAGCGCCAGCCCGCCGGGCCGGGAGCCCGTGAACCCCACCGCGGCGATCCGCGGGTCGCCGACCAGGGCGAGCCCGACGTCGTGGCCCCGGCCCACCAGCAGGGAGAACACGCCGGCCGGCATGCCGGTGCGCGCGGCGGCGGCCGAGACGGCGCGGGCCACCGCCTCCCCGGTGCCCGGGTGCGCGGGGTGCGCCTTGACCACCACGGGGCAGCCGGCGGCGAGCGCGGACGCGGTGTCACCGCCCGCGACCGAGAACGCCAGCGGGAAGTTGCTCGCCCCGAACACGGCCACCGGGCCGAGCGGGACCCGCCGGAGCCGTACGTCCGTGCCCGAGGGGCCGGAGTCGATGCGGGCACCGAGGGCGCTCCCACTCCTGACGAGGTCGGCGAAGAGGCGCAACTGCCCGCAGGTGCGGGTCCGTTCGCCCGTCAGCCGGGTCGGCGGGAGCCCGGTCTCCCGGGCGGCGAGTGCCGTCAGGACGTCACCGAGGGCCTCGATCTCCTCCGCGCAGGCGTCGAGGAACGCCGCCCGCCGCTCGGGCGGCAGGGCGCGGAAGGCGCGGGCGTCCGCCGCTGCGAGCCGGGCCGCCTCGGCGACCTGCTCCGTCGAGGCGTCCCGGCGCGGGGGGCCGAACGGTTCGCCGGTCGCGGCGGCGACCGCGTACCAGGCGTCCCCGGTGCCGGGGACCTCGCGACCGGCCAGGAGCGAGTGGCCGGTCAGGGGCAGAGGCTCGGTCGGGGGCGGGGGCCCGGTCAGGGGCGCATGCCCGGGCGGGGGTGCGTTCCCGGGCGGGGGTGCGTCCCCGGTGAGGGGGGCGGTGCCTGCCGGGGGTGCGTGGCCGGGCAACGGTGCTTTCCCGGTCGGGGGTTCGTGTCCGGTCAGGGGCGCGGGGGCGGGCCGGTCCGGGTGCGGGTCCCCGGGCAGGGGCGGGTTCTCGGTCGGGTTCACAGCGATGCGTCTCCCTGTGCGCGCCGGTGGGCGGCGTGCCGTCGTCGGGTGCCCGGCTGAAAGTCACCGGGGCGGTGGCGTTGTCCTCGGGTCGTCCGGATGTATAGCCTAAGCAATGGCATGTGACATTGCACTAAGGAGCGGCCATGGAAGTCGTCGTCGTCGGAGCGGGCATCGTGGGCGCCGCGTGCGCGTTCCACGCCGCCGCGGCGGGGCTCGGCGTCACGGTCCTCGACCGTGGTCCCGTCGGCGCGGGCACCACCAGCCGGGGGGAGGGCAACATCCTCCTCTCCGACAAGGAGCCCGGCCCCGAACTGGAGCTGGCCCGGCTCAGCCGTGACCTCTGGGACCGGGCCGGGGAGGAACTCGGGCCGGAATCCCTGGAGCTGGAGGCCAAGGGCGGCCTGGTCGTCGCGAGCACCCCCGAAGCCCTCGGGGCCCTGCACGCGTTCGCCGCGCGCCAGACGGCCGCGGGCGTGCGCACCGAGGCCGTCGAGCACGTCGGCGACCTCGAACCCCACAGCGCTCCCGGCCTCCCCGGCGGCGTCCACTACCCCGAGGACGCCCAGGTGCAGCCCGTTCTCGCGGCGGCCGCACTGCTGCGCGCCGCGGTCCGGCACGGGGCACGGACGCACACCGGCGAGGCCGCGGGCGCGGTCACCGGGGCCGACGGCAGGATCACCGGAGTGCGCACCGCCGACGGCGCGGTGCTGCCCGCCGACGCCGTGGTCAATGCCGCCGGCACCTGGGGCGGCGAGGTCGGCCGCCGGCTCGGAGCGCCCGTCGAGATCCTGCCCCGTCGGGGCTTCGTCCTCGTCACCGAGCCACTGCCCCCGATGATCCGGCACAAGGTCTACTCCGCCGACTACGTGGCCAACGTCGCCTCCAGCGACGAGGGCCTGGAGACCTCGTGCGTCGTCGAGGGGACCCGCGCGGGCACGATCCTGATCGGCGCGAGCCGCGAACGCGTCGGCTTCGACACCTCAATGAACCCGGCCGTGGTGGCGACGCTCGCCGCCCAGGCGTGCCGCCTCTTCCCGTTCCTGCGCGGCGTCCACCTGATCCGCGCCTACCGGGGCTTCCGGCCGTACTGCCCCGACCACCTGCCCGTCATCGGCCCCGACCCCCGCGTCCCCGGTGTCATCCACGCGTGCGGCCACGAGGGCGCCGGCATCGGCCTCGCCCCCGGAACCGGCGCCCTGGTCACCGCCCATCTTCTCGGCCGCCCGTGGCGCGGAGCCGATCCGGCCGCCCACACCGGCCTCCTGCCCGACCGATTCCTCGCCCCCGGAGGTGTGCCCCAGTGACCGTGTTCACCGTGGACGGCGAACCACTGCCGTTCGTCGCGGGACAGACCCTGGCCGCCGCGCTCGTCGCCTCCGGCCGGGTCGCCTGGCGGACCACCCGGGAGGGGCGGCGGCCCCGGGGGATCTTCTGCGGGATCGGCGTCTGTTACGACTGCCTGGTGACCGTCGACGGAACGCGCGGGCAGCGCGCCTGCCTGGTGCAGGCCCGCGCGGGCATGGCCGTCACGACCGGGGAGGCCGACGATGAGTGAGCCCCGCGGCCCCGGGACGACTCCCGAGGTCCGTGACCCCGTGGCGCCGGGCGAACCCCGCGACCTCGTGGTGGTGGGCGCGGGACCGGCCGGCATGGCCGCCGCCGTCACCGCCCTGGACGGCGGGCTGCGGGTCGTTCTCGTCGACTCGGGCGCCGCCCCGGGCGGACAGTTCTGGCGCCACCCGCCGCTCACGGCGCGCGAGGCCGTGCCGACCGACGGTCTGCACCACGGGCTCGGCGCCTACCGTGCGCTGTGCGCCGCCCTCTCCGCCCACGAACGCACCGGACGGCTCACGCTGCTGCTGAACCACCACGTGTGGACCGCGGCCCGCGACGAGGACGGCTTCACCGTCCACGCCGTGGACCGCGGCCGTGCTCCCGAGGAACGGGCCGTCGTGCTGCGCGCACCGGCGCTGCTGGTGGCGACCGGCGCCTACGACCGCCAACTCCCCTTCCCCGGCTGGGACCTGCCCGGAGTGCTCACCGCCGGCGGGCTCCAGTCGCTCCTCAAGGGCGGGGGAGTCGTCGCCGGACGGCGGGTCGTCCTCGGCGGCACGGGCCCCTTCCTGCTGCCGGTCGCCGCCGCCCTCGCCGCGCACGGGGCGAAGGTCGTCGCCGTGTGCGAGGCGGCGGCCCCCTCGGCCTGGCTGCGCCACCCCGGCGCGCTGCTGCGCAACCCCGCCAAGTGGGCCGAGGGCGCCCGGTACGCGGCCACCCTCGCCCGGCACCGCGTCCCGGTCCGCACCCGCACCGCGATCGTCGGCGCGGAAGGAACGCGGGGGCGGGTCGCCGTCGTGCGGACCGCCGCCCTGGACGCCGCCGGGCGCCCGCTCCCGGACACCGAGCGCCGGATCGAGGCCGACACCGTGGGCGTCGGCTGGGGCTTCGTCCCCCAACTCGACCTGCTCCTCCCGCTCGGCTGCGACCTCGCCGACGCGGGCGACGGCACCATGGCCGCCGCCGTCGACGACGGACAGCGCACCACGGTGCCCGGGCTGTACACGGCCGGCGAGACCTGCGGCGTGGGCGGGGCCGCCCTCGCGGTGAGCGAGGGCCGCCTCGCCGCCGTCTCGGTGCTCACCGACCTCGCCGCCCCCGGGCGGCCCGGCACCCGCCGCCCGGCCGCGGACCACCGGGCCGTGGCCCGGCACCGCGCCTTCGCACGGGCGATGGCACGGGCGCACCCCCTGCCCCCGGCCTGGCCCGCGTGGCTGACCGACGACACACCGGTCTGCCGGTGCGAAGAGGTCACCGCGGGGGCGGTCCGGTCCGCCCGCGCCGACGACGCGGCAGCCGACCACCGGCAGGTCAAACAGCTGACCAGAGCCGGTATGGGCTGGTGCCAGGGCCGTATGTGCGGGCCCGCCGTCCACTGCCTCGTCGCCGCCCGCGACCAGCCGTACACCCCCGCCGAGCGGCTCGTCGCGACCCCCGTCACTCTCGGTGCGCTCGCCGATTCCGCCGAGCCCGCCTCCGATCACACCTGAGGAGTTCCCATGGACCTGGACCGCACCTCCCTTCCCACCCGCATGCCCTGGCACGGCGTCATCGTCGCGACGAGCCTCCCGTTCGGCCCGGACCACGCCGTCGACCACGGCGCCTTCGGTGACAACGTCGCCTGGCTCGCCGAGCAGGGCCTGCACGGCGTCGCCCCGAACGGCTCGCTGGGCGAGTACCAGACCCTGACGTACGAGGAGCGCGACCGCGTCGTGGAGACCGCCGTCGCGAACGCCCCCGAGGGCTTCACCGTGATGCCGGGCGTCGGGGCGTACGGCGCGATCGAGGCGAGGCGGCACGCGCGGTTCGCCAAGGACGCCGGCTGCCAGGCCGTCATGTGCCTGCCGCCCAACGCCTACCGGGCCGACGACCGCGCCGTCCTGGAGCACTACGCGATGGTGGCCTCCGCCGGACTCCCCGTCACCGCCTACAACAACCCCATCGACACCAAGGTCGACCTGCGCCCGGAGCTGCTGGCCAAGCTGCACGCCGAAGGGTTCATCGTGGGCGTCAAGGAGTTCTCCGGCGACGTCCGCCGCTGCTACGCCATCAACGAGCTGGCCCCCGGACTCGACCTGATCGTCGGCACCGACGACACCCTCCTGGAAGTCGGCGTCGCCGGCGCCAAGGGCTGGGTCGCCGGCTACCCCCAGGTCTTTCCGCGCGCCTGCCTCGACCTCTACAACGCCTCGCTGGCCGGCGACCTCGCCACCGCGCTCCCGCTCTACCGGCAGCTCCACTCCGTACTGCGCTGGGACAGCAGGACCGAGTTCGTCCAGGCGATCAAGCTCGGCCAGGACATGATCGGCCGGACCGGCGGCGGCTGCCGCCCGCCCCGGCAGGCCCTCGACCCGGAGACCGAGGCCGTCGTCCGCGCCGCCACCCAGGCCCTCATCGACGCCGGGGTGAACTGACGTGCGCTCCACGGTCTGTTACCACGCGGTCGACTCGCACACCGAGGGCATGCCGACCCGGGTCGTCACCGGCGGGGTGGGTGTCCTGCCGGGGGCGACCATGGCCGAGCGACGGCAGCGGTTCATCGCGGAGCGCGACGGACTGCGCACCCTGCTCATGTGCGAGCCGCGCGGGCACGGGGCCATGTCCGGAGCGATCCTCCAGCCCCCGACCCGGCCGGACGCCGACTTCGGCGTGCTGTTCATCGAGGTCTCCGGCTGCCTGCCCATGTGCGGCCACGGCACCATCGGCGTGGCGACGGTCCTCGTGGAGACGGGCATGGTCGAGGCGGTCGAGCCGGAGACCCTGATCCGCCTCGACACCCCCGCGGGTCTCGTCACCGCACGGGTCGCCGTGCGCGAGGGCCGCGCCGAGTCCGTCACCCTGGAGAACGTCGCCTCCTACAGCCACGCGCTGGACCAGATCGTCGAGGTCGAGGGGTTCGGCCCGGTCCGCTACGACATGGCGTACGGCGGCAACTTCTACGCCGTCGTGCGCACCGAGGACCTCGGCATCCCCTTCGACCGGTCGGAGAAGGGGCGGCTCCTGGAGGCGGGCCTCGCCGTCATGGGGGCGATCAACGAGCGGAACCCGGTGGCCCACCCGGAGAACCCCGCGATCGACGTCTGCCACCACGTCTACCTGGAGGCGCCCGGCTCGACCGCCGAGCACTCTCGGCACGCCATGGCCATCCACCCCGGCTGGTTCGACCGCTCGCCCTGCGGTACGGGAACCAGCGCGCGCATGGCCCAACTGCACGCGCGGGGGCTGCTGAAGGCCGGGCAGGACTTCGTCAACGAGTCCTTCATCGGCTCCCGCTTCACCGGCCGCATCCTCGGCGAGACCACGGTCGGCGGCAGGCCCGCCGTCCTGCCCTCGGTCACCGGCCGCGCCTGGATCACCGGGACCGCGCAGTATCTCCTCGACCCCACGGACCCCTATCCGACGGGATTCACCGTATGACCTCCGACCCGTACGCCGGGACGGCACTCCCGTACACCGGGCCGGCCGGGACGGCACTCCCGTACACCGGGCCGATCGACACGGTCGACTGGCACACCGGGGGCGAACCGTTCCGGATCGTGACCGCGCCCCCGCCGGCCGTGACCGGGCACGGGCCCACCGTCGCCGAGCGCCGCACGGCCGCCATGGCCGACGAAGGGGTGCGGTGGACCCGAGCCCTGCTGTGCGGTGAACCGCGCGGGCACGCCGACATGTACGGAGCCTTCCTGGTGCCGCCGGACGACGCCGGGGCCCATCTCGGCGCCCTCTTCTGGCACAAGGACGGCTTCTCCACGGCATGCGGGCACGGCACCATCGCCCTCGGCGCCTGGGCGGTCGCCACCGGCCTGGTCGCGGCGCCGGCCGACGGCACGACGGACGTCGTCATCGACGTCCCCTCCGGCCGCGTCACGGCGAGCGTGCGCACGGCAGGCGGCCGGGTCGCGGACGTGACGTTCGTCAACGTCGCCGGCCATGTCCACGCCCGCGGCGTCGAGGTGGCCACCTCGCAGGGCACGGTCTCCGTCGACATCGCCTACGGCGGCGCCATGTACGCCGTGCTCCCCGCGTACCGGCTCGGCCTGCGGGTCCGGCCCCGGGACGTCACCGCGCTCGTCGCGGCCGGCCGCGAGATCCGCGACGCCCTGAACGCGGCCCACGCCGCCGAACACCCCGAGGACGCCCGGCTGTCCGGCGTCTACGGGACGGTGTTCACCGAGGAGGCCGGCGCCCCGGTCGAACGGCTCGACGGCACCTGGCTGCTGCACCACCGCAACGTCACGGTGTTCGCGGACGGCCAGGTCGACCGCTCCCCGTGCGGCTCGGGCACAGCGGCCCGGGTGGCGCTCCTCGCCGACGACGGGCAGCTGCGCCCCGGCGACGAGTTGCGGCACGAGTCGGTGGTGGGCTCCGTCTTCCGCGCCCGGATCGAGCGGTCCACCACCGTCCACGGCCGCCCCGCGGTCGTCCCGGCCGTGACGGGAACCGCGTACGCCACCGGGACGAGCCGTTTCACCGTCGATCCCGACGACGCCCTCCTGCCCGGGTTCGTGCTGCGATGACGGTGACGCTCGACGCCGCGGACGTGTTCGCGCTCGGTCCGGACGGCGCGGTCGCCGCGCTCCGGGAGGCGCTGGCCCGGGGGCTCGATCCGGACGGCGACGCACCGCGGGCGGTCGTCCCGCTGGCCCACGGGCAGGGGCTGCTCATGCCCTCGGAGCACGGCGGCTGGTACGGAGTGAAGGCCGCCACCGTCGCGCCCGGCAACGCCGCTCGCGGGCTGCGGCGGATCAACGCCACGTATCTGCTGCACGACAGCGCGACCCTGACGCCGGTGGCCCTGCTGGATGGGGTGGCGCTGACGACCCTGCGCACCCCCGCCGTCTCGGTCGCGGCCTGCCTGGACCGGCTGCGCGCGCTCGCCGGCGGGGGCGGGGGGCTGCGTCTGGTGGTCTTCGGCGCGGGCCCCCAGGCGGAGGGGCACGTGGCCGCCGTACGGGCCCATGTCCCGGTCGCCGACGTCGTGGTCGTCACCCGGAGCGAAGGGCCCGTGCCCTGCTGGGCGGACCGGCGCACGACGGCGGTCCGCGGGGGAGCGGCGGCCGCGGTGCGGCGCGCGGACGTCGTCGTCACCGCGACGTCCGCGCGCGTACCGGTGGTCGACGGGCGGCTGGTGCGCGACGGCGCGGTGGTGCTGGCGGTCGGCTCGCACGAACCGGACGCGCGGGAGCTCGACAGCGTGCTCATGGGGCGTGCCACCGTCCTGGTGGAGAGCCGTGCGACCGCCCTCCGCGAGGCGGGCGACGTCGTCATGGCCATCGGCGAGGGCGCGCTCGCCCCGGACGACCTCGTCACCCTGGCGGATCCGCGCGGTCCGGCGGCGGGCGCCCCGGCCGACCGCCCGCTGGTCGTGAAGACGTGCGGGATGGGCTGGCAGGACCTGGTGGTCGCGGTCGCGGCCCTCCGGCGGAAGGTGGGCTCGCCGGGGGAGAGGACGGAGGGAGGTCCGGCGGAACCGAGCTGAGCCGGGCGGGGCGTTCACCGGGGCGGGGCCCCGGTTCGGCGCCCCGCCGACGGGGTGCCGGCGCGTTTCTCCCCGGCCCGACCCGGGCTCAGCGCGCTCCGAGCCTGCGGGACGGGGCGGCGCGTTCGGCTTCCCGCTTCCGGGCCGCCCACAGGGTCCGCACATGCGCGAGATGGCGGCGCATGTGCTCCTCGGCGCCCTCCGCGTCCCCCGCGATCATGATGTCCAGGAGGGCGGTGTGCTCCCGCGCCGAACCCACCAGCGACCCTTCCTGGGAGAGGTCGGTGAGCCCGTAGAGCCGGGAGCGCTTGCGCAGGTCGGCCACGGTCTCCACCAGGCGGGCGTTCCCGGCGAGGGCGAGCAGGTCGAGATGGAAGCGGCGGTCCGACTCCAGGTAGCCGATCAGGTCGCCGTTCTGCGCGGCGGTCACGATCTCCTCGGCCACCGGACGCACCGCCTCCAACTGCTCGCGGGAGGCGGTGCGGGTCACGCGGCCGATGGTGGGGATCTCGATGAGGGCGCGGATCTCGGTGTACTCGTCCAGGTCGCGCTCGGAGAGCTCGGTGACGCGGAACCCCTTGTTGCGCACCGCTTCGACCAGGCCCTCGCGGGCCAGATCCAGCATGGCCTCGCGCACGGGCGTGGCGGAGACGCCGTACTCGGCGGCGAGCGTGGGCGCCGAGTAGATCACGCCCGGCTGGAGTTCCCCCGAGATCAGGGCGGCACGCAGGGCGCCCGCCACCTGGTCGCGCAGATGCTCCTGCACCGAGATGAGTTTGCGGGACTTCAGCTCACTCATGCGTTCCCCTTCAATGATGTGGCACCGCACTATACAATGTCACGTTGCGCGGTGCCTCATCGGTCGGGGACGGTGCTCGTCGAGGGCGGCGTCGTCAGCTGTCCAGCAGGCGGGCCATCCACTCCTCGACGCCGTCGACCGTGCGGGGCAGCGCGCCGGAGAGCAGCTTCGCCCCGTCCGCGGTGATCACCAGGTCGTCCTCGATCCGCACGCCCATGCCGCGCAGCTCGGGCGGCAGTGTCTCGTCGTCCGGCTGGAGGTAGAGCCCGGGCTCGACGGTGAGGACATGGCCCTCTTCCAGGACGCCGTCGAGATAGGTCTCCGCGCGGGCCCGTGCGCAGTCGTGCACGTCGATGCCGAGCATGTGCCCGCTGCTGCACAGGGTGTAGCGGCGGTACAGGCCGCTGTCGTCGGCGAGCGCCTCCTCGGGCGGAACGGGCAGGATGCCCCAGGCGTGCAGCCCTTCGGCGATGACCCGCATCGCCTCGCGGTGGAAGTCCCGGAACCGGGCCCCGGGGCGCAGGACGCCGATGGCGGCCTCCTGGGCGGCCAGCACCAGTTCGTAGACGTCGCGTTGGGCCGGTGAGAAGCGGCCCGACAGCGGGAGGGTGCGGGTGATGTCGGCGGTGTAGAGGGTGTCGGTCTCCACCCCCGCGTCGAGCAGGAGCAGTTGGGAGGGGTCGAGCGGTCCGTCGTTGCGGATCCAGTGCAGGACGCAGGCGTGCGCGCCCGCCGCCGCGATGGTCTCGTACCCGGTGCCGTTGCCCTCGCTCCGGGCGCGCAGCTGGAACACGCCCTCGATCCACCGTTCGCCCCGGGGGTGGCGCAGGGCGTCGGGCAGGGCGCGGACGGAGTCCTCGAAGCCCGCCGCGGTGTGGTCGACGGCCAGTTGGAGCTGGCCGACCTCCCAGGCGTCCTTGCGCAGCCGGAGTTCGGCGAGCGCGGCGTCCAACTCGGCGTCCCCCGCGGGGGTGTGGGCCCCGGCGGCCAGCAGGCCGTCCACCCGGGCGTCGACGCCGGCGAGCAGCCGGGTCGGCGGCTGCGGGCCGGCGAGGAGCTTGGCCAGGTCGTCGAGGTGAACGCAGCGCAGCCCGGTCAGCGCCGCCGTCTCGTCCAGGTCGGGGCGGCGGCCGACCCAGAACTCGCCGTAGCGGCGGTCGCGGTAGAAGTCGCTGGTGTTCCGGGAGGAGCGGGGGCGGACGTGGAGCACCGCCTCGTGCCCCTCGGGTCCCGAGGGTTCGAGGACCAGGACGTGGTCGGGCTGCTCCTCCCCGGTCAGTCCGGTCAGCCAGGCGTAGGCGCTGTGCGGCCGGAAGCGGTGGTCGGTGTCGTTCGAGCGGACCTTGAGCGTCCCGGCGGGTATGGCGAGCCGCTCGCCCGGGAAGCGGGCCGACAGCCGCTCCAGGCGGTCCGGCAGCAGGGCGCGGCCGGGGACCTGGGCGCCGGCGGGCAGGGGGGACGGCGCCCAGTCGGCCGCCATGAAGGCTTCCAGGGCGGCCGGAACGGGCAGATCGTGGCTGCCGGTGTGGACCTGGGCCGGGGGCTTTGCGGTCATGGGTCTCCTTCGCGGGTGGATCGAGGGTGGGTGGAGGATGCCGTAGCGGCGGTCGGGTGAGCGCTCGTCACCGCCGGTCCCGGCGGCGCCCGCGGACCGCCGGGCGGCGCGCACCACGGGGACACGTTTCGGTAACGGGATGACGCACCGCTTGGCTGTGCAATTTCACATTACTATGTTACGGGTCACACCACACGGATGCGGGCGCATTTTCCGGCCCCCTCCGCTTCGCGTTCCGCAAGCAGTAGCCCTCCGGGCCGCTCGGCCGCCCGGACCACCGGGCCCCTCGGGGCCGCTCCTTCGCCTTTGGCCTGTTCCGTGCTCGTCCTTTGGCCGGAACCTCTTCCCCGGCCCGTTCCCGCATCCGTCCTCCCGGCCCGTTCCCACGCCCGCCGCGACCCTTCCCGTACGAGGAGTGCACCCATGTCCCGTCGCACCCGGATGCTGTCCGCATCCCTGAGCACCTCGCTCGCCCTGGCCCTGCTGGGCGCCTGCACCGCACAGGGAGGTGGCGACCGCGACCCGGACGGGCGACAGCCCGGCGTGGCGACCGGCACCGTCATCGGCGGCACCCCGAAGCGGGGCGGCACCCTGACCGTGCTGTCCAACCAGGACTTCGCCCACCTGGACCCGGCCCGCAACTGGGTCATGCCGACGATGGACTTCGGCACCCGGCTCATCTACCGCACCCTGACCACCTTCCGCGCCGAACCCGGGAAGAAGGGCAGCGAGATCGTCCCCGACCTCGCGACCGACCTCGGCAGATCCTCCGACGGCGGGCGCACCTGGACCTTCACCCTCAAGCCCGGCCTCGTCTACGAGGACGGCACCCCGATCCGGGCCCGCGACATCAAGTACAACGTCGAGCGGTCCTTCGCCCCCGACCTCGCCGGCGGGCCCGACTACGCCCAGCGCTATCTGGCCGACACCGAGGGGTACGCCGGCCCGCTGGACGGCAAGCACCTCGACTCGATCCGTACCCCCGACGACCGGACCATCGTCTTCTCGCTGCGCAGGCCCGTCGCCGAGTTCTCCTACACGGTCACGCTGCCGACCTTCTCGCCCGTGCCCGCGTCCCGCGAGAAGGGCGTCCAGTACGACCTGCGCCCGTTCTCCTCCGGCCCGTACCGCGTCGAGAGCTACGCGCGCGGCAAGAAGCTGGTGCTGGTCCGCAACACCCACTGGGACGCGGCGACCGACCCGGTGCGCAAGGCCTACCCCGACCGCATCGTCGTGATCCAGGGGCTCAAGGGCGGCCAGATCGACGACCGGATCATCGAGAGCGCGGGCGTCGACGCCTCCGCGGTCGAGTGGTCCGACCTCCAGCCCTCCAGCGTCGCCAAGGTCCTGCCGAAGCCCGGGATCCGGCAGCGGCTCTCCGCCGAACGCACCGGCTGTACGGACATGCTCGCGCTGAACACCTCCCGCGCGCCGTTCGACGACCCGAAGCTCCGCCTCGCGATGCAGTACGCCGTCGACAAGGAGGCCCAGGTGACCGCCAACGGCGGCCCGGCCCTCAACGACGTCGCCACCGCCTATCTGCCGCCGTCCCTCACGGGCGGCCGGGCCGCCGCCCCGGTCCACGACGGACCGGCCACCGGCGATGTGAAGAAGGCCGAGAAGCTCCTCGCCGAGGCGGGCAGGGCCGGCGGATTCGACACGACGATCACCGTGTCCACCGGGGACAAGACCCGCGCCGAGGCGCTCCAGCAGAGCCTGTCCCGGGTCGGCATACGGCTGCGGATCGAGACCGTCGACCCCTCCGTCTACTACGACACCATCGGGGACACCGCGGGCGCCCCCGACATGGCCATCAGCGGCTGGTGCCCGGACTACCCGTCCGCCGCCACCTTCCTGCCGTTCGTCTTCGACGGCCGCACCATCAAGCCGAAGGGCAACCAGGGCAACGTCTCCCAGTTCCGCGACAAGGCCGTCGAGCGCCGTATGGACGAGATCGCCGCGATGGCCGACGCCACCGCCGCCAACAAGGCGTGGACCGCGCTCGACCGCGAGATCCAGCGCACCTCCCCGGCCGTCCCGCTCCTGTGGGAGCGCAAGCCGCTGCTCGTCGGCGACAACATCGCCGGAGCCTTCGGACACCCCTCCTGGACCGGGCAGTTCGACTTCGCCGCGATCGGACTCAAGGACCCGTCCCGAAGCCGGGGCTGAGAGGGCGAGGACACCTTCCCATGAACACCGTCACCGCCCCGGCCACCGGACCGGGCGACGCCCCGGCCGCCGGCGGACCCGGCTCACCCGCCCCGCCCGACGCCCCCTGGCGGACCACCTGGCGCCGCCTGTGGGGCGACCGGGGCAGTCGGACCGCCCTGATCGCCGCCGTCCTGCTGATCCTGGTCGCCCTCACCGCACCCCTGCTCAGCCGGCTGGGCGGCTGGTCGCCCACCGCCTTCGACGCCGACGCCATCGACCCCTACCTCGGCGGCCTGCCCCACGGCCCCCTCGGCGGCATCAGCGCCGAACACTGGCTCGGCGTCGAACCGGTCACCGGCCGCGACCTCTTCGCCCGCGTCGTCCACGGCGCCCAGGTCTCCCTGCTGATCGCCTTCGCCGCCACCGCGATCGTCGTCGTCACCGGCACCGCCGCGGGCATCGCCGCCGGATACTTCGGCGGTCGCGTCGACACCGTACTGAGCCGGCTGATGGACCTCACCATGTCCTTCCCCTCGCTCATCTTCATGATCGCGATGATGTCCGTGGCCCAGGACGTCAACCGGGTCGTCCTGATGACCGTCGTCATCGGCGTCTTCGGCTGGCCCGGCATCGCCCGCGTGGTGCGCGCCGAGGCGCTCTCCCTGCGCCACCGCGAGTTCGTCGAGGCCGCCCGCGCCTGCGGCAGCGGACCCTGGCGCATCCTCACCCGGCAGGTGCTGCCCAACATCTCCGGACCCGTCATCGCGTACACCACGCTGCTGATCCCCGGAATGATCAGCACGGAGGCGGCGCTCAGCTTCCTCGGGGTGGGCGTGCGCCCACCCACCCCCTCCTGGGGCCAGATGATCGCCGAGGCCGTCGCCTACTACGAGACGGACCCCCTGTACTTCGTCGTCCCCAGCGTCTTCCTCTTCGTCGCCGTCCTCGCCTTCACGGTCCTCGGTGACGCGCTGCGCGACATCCTCGACCCCCAGGGAGGCCGCCCGTGATCGCCTACCTGGTCCGCAGGCTCCTCGGCGTGGCCGGCGTCCTGCTCGCCATCTGCGCCGTCACCTTCGTCATCTTCTACCTGCTCCCCGCCGACCCCGCCGCGGCGGCCTGCGGCAAGACGTGCAGCCCCGAACGGCTCGCGGAAGTACGCCGCTTCATGGGCCTCGACCAGCCGTTGTGGCGGCAGTTCGGCGACTACCTCACCGGGATCTTCGCCGGCCGCGAGCTCGGCAGCGGCCCCCACGCGATCCCGTGCGGATTCCCCTGCCTCGGCTACTCCTACGAGAACGCCCTGCCGGTGTGGGACCTGCTGATGGACCGCCTGCCCGTCTCCGTCTCCCTGGCCTTCGGCGCCGCCTGCCTGTGGCTGGTGCTCGGGCTGGGCGCCGGGGTGACCGCGGCCCTGCGCAAGGGCGGACTCCTCGACCGCACCCTGATGGTCGGCGCGGTCGCCACGGCCTCCCTGCCCGTCTACTTCACCGCCGTGATGCTCCTGTACGGCCTGGTCCGGCTCACCGGGCTGCTGCCCTACCCCGCCTACGTCCCGCTCACCGACGACCCCCTCGCCTGGGCGGCCAACCTGCTGCTGCCCTGGATCGCCCTGGCCCTGCTCTACGCCGCCATGTACGCCCGCCAGAGCCGCAGTTCGATGATCGAGACGATGGCGCAGCCGTACATCAGGACCGCCCGGGCCAAGGGCCTGCCCGCCCGGACCGTCGTGGTCAAACACGGCCTGCGGTCCGCGATGATGCCGGTCCTCACCCTCTTCGGCATGGACCTCGGCGCCCTGCTGGCCGGAGCGGTCATCACCGAGTCCATCTTCGGCATCCCCGGCGTCGGCCGGCTGTTCTTCGACGCCCTGCAACGCTCCGACCAGCCCGTGGTGCTCGGCGTCACCCTGCTCGCCGCCTTCTTCATCGTGGCGGCCAACGTCGTCATCGACCTCCTGTACGCCGTCGTCGACCCGAGGGTGAGGAACTGACGTGCCGCCCACCACCGAACCGGACCACCCCCTGCTGCGCGTCCGCGACCTGCGGGTCGCCTTCGACACCCCCGCCGGAACCGTCCAGGCCGTCGACGGGGTCTCCTTCACCGTCGAGGCCGGCCGCACGCTGGGGCTGGTCGGCGAGTCCGGCTCCGGCAAATCGGTCACCTCCCTCGCCGTGATGGGCCTGCACCGCCGGGCCCGGGTGAGCGGATCGATCACCCTCGCCGGACAGGAGATCCTCGGTCTGACCGACCGCGGCTTCGGCCGGCTCCGAGGCCGCCGGATGGCCATGGTCTTCCAGGACCCGCTGTCCGCGCTGCACCCCGCGTACACCGTCGGCGAACAGATCGCGGAGGCTCACCGCCACCACTTCGGCAGCGGCCGGCGGGCCGCCCGCAGACGGGCCGTGGAGATGCTCGGCGAGGTCGGCATCCCCGAACCGGCCCGCCGGGCGGGGGAGTACGCGCACCAGTTCTCCGGCGGCATGCGCCAGCGCGCCATGATCGCGATGGCCCTGGCCTGCGAACCCGAACTCCTCGTCGCCGACGAACCGACCACCGCGCTCGACGTCACCGTCCAGGCGCAGATCCTCGAACTCATCGCCCGGCTCCAGCGGGAACGCGGACTCGGCGTCCTGATGATCACCCACGACCTGGGCGTGGTGGCCCGCGTCGCCCACGAGGTGCTCGTCATGTACGGCGGGCGCGGCGCCGAACAGGCCCCGGTGGACGAGCTGTTCCACAGCCCCGCACACCCCTACACCCGGGGCCTGCTGGACTCCCTGCCCCGACTGGACGACCCGGACGACGCACCGCTGCGCGCGATCCCCGGCTCCCCGCCGTCACCGGCCGAGCCGCGACCCGGCTGCCCCTTCGCACCGCGCTGCCCCCGGGCGGCCGATGCCACCGCCCCCGAACGGGCCCGCTGCGCCGGGGAGAGCCCCCGTCCCGCGGCCGTCCCCGGAGGGGGCCGGCTGGTCGCCTGCCACCTGCCCCTGTCGGCCGCCCCGACCGCCCCGCACGCCGGTCCGCCCGGCGGGGCCCCCGTACCGGCCGAGGAGGCCCGATGAAACCCACGCTCTCCACGTCCCCGCTCCCGGAGGCTGCTTCCGCTGCGGGTGGCGCCGCGCCCCTGTTGTCCGTACGGGGTCTGGTGAAGACCTTCCCCGGCCGCCGCGTCCTGGGCCGCGCCGCCGCTCCGGTCCGCGCGGTGGACGGCGTCGATCTGGAGCTGGCCGAGGGGGAGACCCTGGGGCTCGTCGGGGAGTCCGGCTGCGGCAAGTCCACCACGGGCCGGATGCTGGTCCGGCTGCTGGAACCCACCGCGGGGACCGTCGCCTTCGAGGGCCGTGACATCACGCATCTGTCCCAGCGCGAGCTGCGGCCCGTCCGCCGGCGCCTGCAGATCGTCTTCCAGGACCCCCACGCCTCGCTGAACCCCCGGCAGACCGTCGCCCGCATCATCTCCGAACCCCTGCTGGTGCAGGGGGCCACGGTCCGGGCGGCCCGGGACCGGGCCGCCGAACTGCTCGACCTGGTGGGTCTGGGATCCGAGCACCTGGACCGCCACCCGTACCAGTTCTCCGGCGGCCAGGCCCAGCGCATCGGCATCGCCCGCGCCCTGGCGACCGGCCCCCGCCTGATTGTCGCCGACGAGCCGGTCTCCGCGCTCGACGTGTCCGTGCAGGCCCAGGTGGTCAACCTGATGGAGCGGCTGGGCGACGAACTGGGAGTGTCGTTCCTCTTCATCGCCCACGACCTGTCCGTGGTGAAGCGGGTGTGCGACCGGGTGGCGGTGATGTATCTGGGCCGCGTCGTCGAGACCGGGGACAAGCGCGAGCTGTACGACAGGCCGGCGCACCCCTATACCCGGGCGCTGCTCTCGGCGGTCCCGCTGCCCGACCCGGCGGCGGAGCGCCGCCGGGAGAGGATCCTCCTGCTCGGCGACCCGCCCAGCCCGGCCTCACCGCCCAGCGGCTGCGGTTTCCATCCGCGCTGCCCCAAGGCCCAGGCCGTGTGCCGCACCGAACGCCCGCTGCTCCGGGTCGTGGGCTCCGGCGCGCGTACGGCGGCCTGCCACTTCCCCGAAACGGGCTGAGGGGCCAGGTGGCCCCCGGCGGTCCGGGACCCACCCGGGCCGCCGCTCTCCCGTGCACGGCGCCCGCCGGGCCGCCCCGGCCCCCTGGTCCGCCCCGGCCCGCCGGGTGCCGTTCACCGGAAAGTCGCAGGGGATTCGGTCAGGGGCCTTCCCTGTGATGTGTGACCTGTGCCATTGTACATGTCACAGGGCGTGGGCATGTCAATTCTGGACATGGACCCCATTCCGTCCGGCCGACAGCACGGCACGACAACACCCCCTGGCCCACGCCCCGTACATCCCATCGGTCACGCATCTGCGTGCCTCCGACCCCTCATGGGAGGAAAAACGTGAGAACCACACTCGTCCGCCGAGGTGTGGGTGCCGTTCTGCCCCTGGCTCTGGCCGGGGCGATGGGCCTCGCGCTGCTCGCGCAGCCGGCCCAGGCGCAGCCGAACTCCCCTTCGGCAGCCACGGCATCGAACGCGTCCCAGCCGTCCCGCCCCGCCGGTTCGGCCGACCTCGCGCCGCAGGCGCAGCAGTCCCCCACCTCGGACCCCGGCCACCAGGCCGAGGGCCGGTCGAAGGCGTCCCAGCTCCCCCCGCTGAGCGCCGACAAGTCCCCCCTCAAGGAGGCCCACGGCGAGCACGACGCCCCGTCGGAGCAGGGCGCGGACGGGAAGTCCCGGGCGAAGGCGGCCGCCGCGTGCGACCCGGCCGACTTCACCGGACGCACCGGAAGCGAACTGGTGCGCTTCATCAGGGCGTCCACCACGGACTGCGTGAACACCCTGTTCAGCCTCACCGGAAGCAGCGCCCGACTGGCCTTCCGCGAGGCGCAGATGACCTCGGTGGCCTACGCGCTGCGCGACAACGCCGCCTACTACCCGGGCGACGGGAGCACCGGCACCCCGCAGCTCGTGCTGTACCTCCGCGCCGGGTACTACGTGCAGTGGTACAACCCGGACGTCGTCGGACCGTACGGCCCCACCCTGCGGACCGCCATCCGCTCGGGCCTCGACGCCTTCTTCGCCAGCCCCCGGTCGCGCGACGTCACCGACGACAACGGCGAGACGCTCTCCGAGGCGGTCATCCTGATCGACAGCGCCCAGGAGAACGCCCGGTACATCTCCGTCGTCAAGCGGATGCTCGCGGACTACGACTCCACCTGGAACGCCTTCTCGCGGATGCTCGCCGCGGTCAACAACGTGTACACGGTGACCTTCCGGGGGCACCAGGTGCCCGCGTTCGTCAGCGCGGTCGAGGCGGACCCGAGCCTCATCGACGCGCTGCACCGCTTCGCCGCCGACCACCTCTCCCTGCTGGAGGGCGACCAGTCGTACCTGACCTCCAACGCCGGACGCGAGCTGGGCCGCTTCCTCCAGCACGCCGGCCTGCGGAGCAAGGTCCGCCCGCTGGCCACCGCCCTGCTCCGGGATACCTCCCTCACCGGCCCCACCGCCCCGCTCTGGGTGGGCATAGCGGAGATGGCCGACTACTACGACAAGGCGAACTGCGCCGCGTACGGCGTCTGCGACCTCCAGGAGCGCCTCAAGCGCGAGGTCCTGCCGGTCCGTCACACCTGTAGCCCCAGCATCCGCATCCTGGCCCAGCAGATGACGTCCGCCGAGCTGAACGCCAGCTGCACCAGCCTCATCGAGCAGGACGCCTACTTCCACCGGATCGCCAAGGACAGCGGCCCGGTCGCCGACGACAACAACACCACCATCGAGGTGATCGCCTACGACTCCAGCACCGACTACCAGACCTACGCCGGCGCGATGTACGGGATCGACACCAACAACGGCGGCATGTACCTGGAGGGCGACCCCTCCGCCGCGGGCAACCAGCCCCGCTTCATCGCCTACGAGGCCGAGTGGCTGCGCCCGGACTTCCACATCTGGAACCTCAACCACGAGTACACCCACTACCTCGACGGCCGCTTCACCATGTACGGCGACTTCGCCGCCAACATGACCACCCCCACCATCTGGTGGGTGGAGGGCTTCGCCGAGTACATCTCCTACCACTACCGCCAGGAGCCCTACACCGCGGCGATGACCGAGGCGGGCAAGGGGACCTACGCGCTGAGCACGCTGTTCAGCACCGACTACAGCCACGACACCACGCGGGTGTACCGGTGGGGCTACCTCGCCGTGCGGTACATGCTGGAGAAGCACCCCGCCGACATGGACAAGGTGCTCGCCCACTACCGCGCCGGCCAGTGGAGCGCCGCCCGCACCTACCTCACCACCACCGTCGGCACCCGCTACGACAGCGACTGGAGGACCTGGCTGGCCGGGTGCGCCGCCGGTGACTGCGGCGGCGGCGACGGCGCCGTCACCGAGTGCGCCGACTCCGACCCCCGGGTGCTCGGCCAGAACTGCCGGCGCAGCAACCTCTCCGCCACCACCGGCAACTACTCCTACCACTACCTGTACGTGCCGGCCGGCACCAAGCAGCTGAAGATCACGGTCAGCGGCGGCACCGGCGACGCCGACCTCTACTACAGCGGCTCCGGGTGGGCCACCACCGGCTCCTCCACCCAGCGCGCCACCGGCGCGGGCAACTCCCACACGCTGACGATCAGCAACCCGCGCTCGGGAGCCAACTACATCAGCCTCCACGCGGTGGCCTCCTTCGGCGGAGCCACCGTCACGACCGCCTACTGACCGAGGAATCCACGCCCCCGGCCGGGGTCCGCGCCACGGGTGCGGGCCCCGGTCCGGCCGTGGGCCGGGACGCCGGCGGGCGACCGGGCTCCGCTGTCAGTGCCTCCCCATACAGTCGAAGCATCACTCGGGGGAGCACCGGGGAGCACCGGACGAAGGAGTAGGACCATGTCCGCCAACAGGATCCAGCACAAGGTGAATCACGTCGCTCTGGTCGTGGACGCCTCGGGCTCCATGTACCAGCACCAGGGTCAGCTCATCCGCGTCGTGGACGAGTTCGTGGCGGGGCTCAAGGCCGAGTCGGACAGCCTCGGCCACGAGACGCGGATCAGCCTCTACTCCTTCGACCACCGGGTGGAGAACCTGGTCTGGGACATGGACGTGAAGCACCTCCCGTCCATGCGGGGGCTGTACAAGGTCAACAACGGCGCCACTGCCCTCATCGAGGCCTCCCTGAAGTCCCTGGACGACCTGGGGCACATCTGGGAGGAGTACGGCGAGCACAGCTTCCTCCAGATCGTGGTGACGGACGGCGAGGAGAACGCCTCCGGCGGCGACCGCCGGCACGACGGCGACATGACCATCCTCGGCCCCTGGCTCGACCGCATCACCGCGAAGATGAACGGCCTGCCGGGACACTGGACCTCCGCGATCCTCGTGCCGAACTCCCTGGCCAAGCGCACCGCCCAGAACTACGGCTTCCCGGCCGGCAACATCGCCATCTGGGACGCGGACTCCCAGAAGGGCGTCGAGGACGCGATCGGCACGGTGCGGGCCGCCGCCACCAGCTTCCTGCGCGGTCGCGAGCAGGGCGTGCGCGGTACGAAGAACCTGTTCGCCGTCGGCCAGGACATATCCGTCGACGACGTGCGGGCCACCCTCGAACCGGTCGCGGCCGACAAGTACCGGCTGCTGAAGGTCGACAAGGAGACGGAGATCCGCGCCTTCGTCGACTCGCACCCGGGAGTCACCTACGAACGCGGCTCCTGCTACTACCAGTTGGGCACCCGGGTGCAGGTGCAGCCCGACAAGGAGGTCATCGTGGTCGAGAAGGACACCGACCGCGCCTACACGGGCGAGGCGGCGCGCAACCTCCTGTTCGGCGCCGGAGTCCGGGGGACCGTCTCGGTGAAGGCCGGCAACAACCCCAAGTTGGAGGTCTATGTGCAGAGCCGCTCGGTGAACAGGAAGCTCAAGGCCGACACGCGGCTGCTCATCATGCTCTGATCACGCTCGGGCCGGGGCCGAGGTGTCCGTCGCCACCGACACGGCGAGCAGGCCCAGCGCCGTGCCCATCAGGTAGCGCTGGACGCGGAGCCAGGAGGGGCGGCGGGCGAGGAAGGCGGCGATGGCTCCCGCGGCCAGGACGATGCCCAGATTGACGGTGAGGGCCACCACGATCTGGACGGAGCCCAGCAGGAAGCCCTGGAGCAGGACGTTTCCCGCCTCCAGGCTGATGAACTGCGGGATGAGGGAGAGATACATGATGGCGATCTTCGGGTTGAGCAGATTGGTCATCAGGCCCATCGTGAACAGCCTGCGCGAGGAGTCGTGCGGCAGCTCCTCGGGGGCGAAGACGGAAACGCCCCCGGGCCTCAGGGCGTTCCAGGCCAGATAGGCGAGGTAGGCCGCGCCCGCCAGCTTCACGGCCACGTACAGCTCGGGCACCGCGAGGAAGACCACCGACAGGCCGAGATTGGTGGCGAGCAGATAGACCAGGAAGCCCACGGCCACACCGCCCAGGGAGACCACTCCCGCGCGTCGCCCCTGGGTGATGCTCCGGGAGACCAGATAGATCATGTTGGGGCCCGGGGTGAGCACCATGCCCAGGGCGACCATCGCGACCCCGAGCACTCCGCTCAGCTCAACCATGCCCGTAAGCCGTTCTGTTCATGGGGCCGGTGGGTCCGGCGCCCTGTGCACCGGCCCCCCGCGACCGGTGCAATCGGAGTCTAGGTTCACCGTTCTTCTCGGTTCAATAGCCGACATTGCACTCGGTGCAATGCTGTGTTTGGATGCCGCTCGCCAGGGATTCGACGCCGAACGCTCACAGGGAGGCGAAGCCCGTGAAGGACTTCCGGTCCGTCGCCGACGCGGTGGCGGAGGAGATCGCGGCGGGGCGGCTGAAGGCCGGGGAGCGACTCCCTCCGCAGCGGGAGTTCGCCCGGCTCCACGCCATCGCCGACTCCACCGCCTCCCGCGTCTACCAGGAGCTGGCCCGCCGGGGCCTCACCGTCGGCCAGGTCGGGCGCGGCACCTTCGTCACGGAGGCGCCCGGCGCGCCCGCGCCGGCCCCGGCCCTCTCCGAGCCCGCCGACAGCCGGGTCGACCTGGAGCTCAACCACCCGGTCGTCCCCGAACAGGCCGGGCTGCTCGCCGCCGGCCTGGAGAAGCTGGTGCGCTCCGACCGGCTGGAGTCGGTCCTCCGCCCGGTCGGGCCGGCCGGCACCCCCGCCGCCCGCGAGGCCGCCGCCGATCTCCTCGCGCGCGGAGGCTGGCGGCCCGGCCCGGAAGGGATCCTGTTCGCCGGCAACGGACGGCAGGCCGTCTCCGCCGCCGTCGCCGCGCTGACCCGGCCGGGCGCGAGGCTGGGCGTCGAGGAGCTCACCTATCCGGTGCTCAAGGCCGTCGCCGCCCGGCTCGGCGTCACCCTCGTGCCCCTGGCCATGGACGGGGACGGGCTGATCCCGGAGGCGGTCGAGGAGGCGCACCGCGCGGATCCGCTGCACGCCGTCTACGTACAGCCGGTCCTCCACAATCCGCTGTCCCTCACCATGCCCGAGCGGCGGCTCGACCAGTTGGCCGACGTGCTGCTGACCTCGGGGATCCACGCGATCGAGGACGCCGTCTGGGGATTCCTCCGGGACGACGTGGCGCCCCTCGCCTCGCGGGCCGCCGAGCGGACCGTCGTCGTCGACAGCCTCTCCAAGCGCCTCTCCCCGGGGCTGTCCCTCGGATTCGCCGTGGCCCCCGCCGCGACGGCGGGCCGGGTCGCGGGGGCCCTGCGCTCCGGCGGCTGGGGGCCCATGCGCTTCCCGCTGGAAGCGATGGCGCGGTGGCAGGGGGACGGCGCGGTCGACGTCCTCGTACGGGCGAAGCAGCGGGAGGCGGCGGTGCGGCAGGAGATCGCCCAGCGGCACCTCGGGGACTTCCGCACACGCGGCGCCCCCTCCTCGTACTACCGCTGGTGGGAGCTGCCCGCCCCCTGGCGCGCCGACACCTTCGTCGCCGCCGCCGCGCGGCACGGCATCGCGGTGACCCCGGCCGCGGCGTTCTCCGCGGGCCGCCCCCGGGGCCCGCAGGCGGTCCGCCTCGGCCTGGCCTCACCCACCCGGGAGGTACTCTCCCGGGCCCTCGCGACCCTCGCCGACCTCGCGCGCTCGGCACCGGACGACTTCGCGGGGGAGTGAGGGCGCGCTCCATCTACAAGTTCGTCCGGGCAGAAGGGCAGCGTTCGAGCGCATCTCAGGTCGCGAAGCCGTGGTGGAATCGAACGGTTTCGTCAAGAGCCGAGCGTGCTCCCTCGAAGTCGGCGAGCCGGGCCGCGACGGTGGCCACTGCGAGCCGTTGGGGCAGGGCTGCGGAGAACTTGAGACCATGTACGGCGCGGCGATCGATGTCGGGAAGAACGAGCGCCGGGCTGCTGCTCGCAGCCTCCCGACTTTCGCGCCACATGTCGGGGGTCAGGTCCTCACGCAGTCGTACATAGCAGTCTGTGGGGCGTTGCACGGGATCGGCGACGGACGGCAGCGTCGCCGACAAGGTCGCGTTCGCGCGGTAGCCGGCCCAGGTCCACCAGCGAACGTCCGCACCATGACGGGTGACCAGGGACATGGCCGGGTGGACAAGTTCGGGAGCCTCGTCCTCCCGCCAGCCGGTCAGACAGACCTCGGCCCGGCGGGTGATGGACACGGGAGGGTTCTCCCCGAGGAGTACGGTGCGCATGGCACGGGTGAGGTGGTACGACAGGCCGAGGACGGATCCACTGCTCCACTTGGCGATCCCGCCGCCGTCTGTCGGTTCGACAAAGGCTCGTTTGCGGGTCCAGTCGACGAACGTCACCTGCCAGCTGCGGCCACCGAGCAGGAGTCGACGTGGACCGGGCCGATCTTCGGTCAGTACCGAGGGGTCCATCTGGCCGATCTCGGTACGGCCGGCGAGGACGGTGAACTGGGGCGGTGCCGTGAAGGACGCTGTGAGCTCGATGAAGTGACGGCGTCCGAAGCGCCGTTCTGCCTCAGGGCCGATAAAGAGGAGGCCGTCGTCCTCGTCGAGGAAGCCTTGTGCCACCAGGTGGCGCAGGATCGGCTTCGCGGAGGCGTCGAAGGGCGCCAGCCCGTTCCACTGGACCGGCCACAGTCGGTCACCTACCCGCTGCTGCTGGAGGATGACCGCGAGCAACTGCTGGGCGACCAGATGGCGGGGCTCGGGCGGCGGGGTCACCGCCTCCACCCATCCCTTTCCCCACAGGAGAAGGAGTGCTGCCGCCTGGAGGAGTGTGTCCTTCCGGGTGGCGAGAAAGAGGCAGTTGCGCGTACTCCCCGGTCGTCTCCCTGTCCGCCCGATGCGTTGGAGGAATGAGGCGACACTGCTGGGCGAGTCGATCTGGATCACACGGTCGAGGTCGCCCACGTCGATGCCCAGTTCCAGCGTCGATGTCGACACGATCACACAGTCCCGGGCCTCGGCGAAAGCTTGCTCCGATCGCGCTCGTTCGTCCGCCGAGAGCGAGGCATGCGACAGGAATACCGTCACATCCCGCTCACGCAGGGCGGCTCCCAACTGCTCGACCTGCCGTCGGGAGTCACAGAAGACGAGCCGCTTCTCACCGCGGTGCAGTACGGCAATGAGCTTGGCCGCGTTCTCCAGTGAACCCACGTAGTCCAGCTCCACCTCGCCGGTCGGCGTTGTGCCGATCGCGGCAGGGCCGGGCGAGATCACGCCAGCCGGCCGCTTGCCTGCGCCCGACCCCTGCAGCCAGGTCAGCAACTGCTCAGGGTTGCCGACGGTCGCCGACAGACCGATCCGCTGGACCGGACGCCCGGTGACTCGTTCGAGACGTTCCAGCACCGCGAGCAGATGCCAGCCACGGTCATCACCCGCGAAGGCGTGGACCTCGTCGACCACGACCGCTCGCACACCTCCCAGAAGGTGCGCGTGATCGGTCTTCACGCCGATGAGCATGGCCTCCAGCGATTCCGGAGTAGTGAGCAGGATGTCCGGCCGGTCGGCGCGGATGCGCTGTCGCTGAGACTCCCTGGTGTCTCCGTGCCACAGGGCGGCCCGGCGACCGAGCCACTGCGCGTAGCCGTCGATGCGCGTCACGAGGTTGTTGAGAAGCGCTTTGAGCGGACACAGATACAACACGGACGTGCCGGACCAGCGCTGCTCCGACATGGCTGACAGGATCGGCAGACACGCCGCTTCCGTCTTCCCGCCTGCTGTGGGAGCGAGGAGGACCGCGTCCTCACCGTCCATCAGCGGTCGGATCGCCGCCCGCTGCAAAGGGCGCAGGTCCGGCCAGCCCAGCGTGTTCACCACATGGTGCAGAACAACCGGATCCAGGCGGTCCACAGGATCCTCGGCCACCGGTTGCTGCCCCATCAGACGTCCAGCTCGATGTCGTCCGCCGAGTGGGTGGCGGCGGAGTTCCTCTCCACGTCGGTGAGTTCGTTGCTGTTCACGGTCAGCCGGTAGTGCTGACGAGGGTCGAAGTCGTCGAACTGGTCGACACGATCGAGGACGTCGCCCACCAGCTTCTTCAGGAAAAGCCGCGGTGCCACTCCCACCTTGCCACCGAGTGCGCCGCCGACCGCTCGGGCGAGTTCGGCCACATAGGCGTCGTCGACGACGGCCACGGTACGTTCGGGAGCCGAGGCGCCGGCCGCATAGAGGTCACGGATGGTCACGCCCAGATCCACCAGGGATTCCTGGGTGAATCCAGGTAGCCGCAGCTGCACCGCGCGGGGATTGTCGAAGCGCGGGTCGGTGGTGAAGTCGGTGGCCAGCCGCTGGGCCAGCGGAGCCAGGCGCTGCACGCCCTGCTGTCCGTCGTAGAAGGCGGGCGTACCGGTGATCACGAGGTAGAGGCCGGGGAAGCGGCCCGAGTGGACTTCGTCGATGAGCTGGCGCAGTGCGTTCAGAGCTTTGTCCCGGGCGTCGGACCGTACGCGCTGGAGCGTTTCCACCTCATCGAGAACGACGAACAGTCCACGGTGCCCGGAGTCACGCAGCACGGTGAGCAGCCCTTGGAGGAAGCCGAGGGCACCGAAGTGGTCGAGGTCGCCCCGGACCCCGGCCGACCGCCGAGCGGCCGCGGCGACATGAGGTTGGCCACCCAGCCATGCGAGTACGGCTGCGGCCGTCGCTTCGTCGCCCTCGATGAGCGCCGCACGGTAGCCGCGCAGAGCGGTCGCGAACGACGGAGCGTGCCGTGAGACCTCGGCCAGCCGGGTGGTCAGCAACGCCTCGACCTCACGGGCCAGTTCATGGTCGCTCGCGCCGGCGGCGAGGGCGTCCTCCTCCAGCGCGTAGAACCAGGCGTCCACAATGGGCCGGAGTGCACTCGGTGGGAAACTCGCAGTGGCCAGCCGCTCAGTGAGCCGCCGGTAGACGGTTTCCAGCTTGTGCAGAGGCGTTTCCGTCTCCGACACCTGGATCTCCGCGACCGCGAAGCCGAGTCGCTTGGCCCGCTCTCCCAGCCAACGCGTGAAAAAGGTCTTGCCCGACCCGTACTCGCCGCGCACCGCCTTGAACACGGCGCCACCGGATGCGACCGAGTCCAGCTCGCCGTCGAGCGCCGAAGCGAAGCGGTCCAGGCCTGTGGCCAGCAGGTCGAGTCCGCTGTCGGGTACGGCCCCGCGCCGGAGCGCATCGATCACGGTGCGACGGCGGGCGGCAGAGGCGGGAGGATGTGGTTTGGCTGAGCTCACCGACTCAGTCTCTCACCCGGCGTGCCGGACGCCGGGGCCGTAGGGGAGGGTCACAGCCATTCCGGCAGGGCAGTACCGGTGTGAAACACTCACGTTGTGTTGCTGACCTATGTCGACGAGTCATATGACCGGGACCATTACTGGATGGTCGCTCTGGTCGTGGCGGAGAAACATCTTCGTCCTCTGCACCGTGCACTCGACTCCGTCGTGTCCAAGGCAGCGGACCACTACCCCGTCGACCGTCACGCCGAGCTGCATGGCCACGCGCTGGTGCAGGCGAGGGACGACTGGACGCGGATGGGCAACAAGGGGCACAACATGGTGCGCGCCCGCATTGGTGTCTACGCGGACGCCATGAAGGCGATCGGCGCTCATGACGTGCGGGTGATCGTGCAGGGGCTCGACCTGCGACCCCACCGCGGCACCCATGTCGACCCCGAAGCATGTCCTTCACCGCACGAGGTGGTTCTGCGGCAACTGCTGGAAGAGATCTGCGAGCACGTGCAGGCGCGGGACGAGCTGGCCTTGGTGATCGCAGACGAGATCGACGGGGCGGACGATCATCGACGGCATTTCCGCGACTACCAGCAGGATGCCGTCGGCGGCAGCGTGAGCGACAATCTGCCCTGTCTCGTGGACACCATCCACTTCGCACCCTCGAAGGCGAGTCGGCTGCTTCAGGCGGCGGACCTGATCGCGTACTTGCACCGTCGGTTGGTCAGCGGACAGGACAATGATTCCCGGGCGCGCAGGGCCAACGAGATGCTCTGGGCGCATGTGGCTCCCCGTGTCGCCCGCAGCCATTGCTGGGTGCCCGGTCAGCACACCTGTTGAGGTTTCCGGCCGCGCCGGGCCGATCGTGCCCCGAGCAGCACAAAGGCCCCGCTTCCGCGGGGCCTGAGGCGAACCGGGCGTCAGTTTCTGGAGACGTCCCTGAATCCGAGGCTAGCACGATGGCCTGTTGGACGACTGGCTGTGCGCAGTCCCGGATCGCCCCGCTCAGCCCAGCTCGAATTGCTCGCGCAGCAGTCCCTGGTGCAGGCGCAGGGTCCGGCCGTCCGGCAGCGTTTCCAGGACCTGTACGCCGTCGTAGTTGAGCAGCTGACGCAGGACGGCAGCGAAGCCGTCCGCGCGGGTGACCGGGAACTCCACACGTTGGGCCAGGGCCGTCACAGGGAGAGTCCCACCCGCGTCGACGAGTGCCTGAACCGCCTGCCGGAACTTGTCCAGCTCGCGCTCGCGCGGCTTCCGGGCCAGCAGCTCGACCTGGTCCTGGAAGGCAGCGGACCCGAACAGCCGGTGGACCAGGCTCTCCGTCTGGGTACGCAGCTCCGTCGTGACCAAGGCGTCCCCTGCCTCCTCGGCCGGTACCAGAACGACATCGAACAGCGAGTCGTGTGTGCGTGCCAACTCGGCCTGGGACTTGGACGGCGCCTGCCGGACCGGCTTCTTCACAGGAGGCGTGAGTGCAGGGGACGGCGGTACAGGAGCAGCTGGTGCTCGCTCGTCCAGGAACCACCATGAAGGCCGCTGGTCACCCAGCTCGCGCCAGTCCTTCGGGGGTGTCGCCCCGAAGGGCAGGAAGGCCAGAACCGGGATGGTGAACTCAGCGAGGGACGCCCCGCCGTGATAGCCGGCCTTGAGAGACGTGTAGCGGGAATCCGCGTCCCACAGGGCGACGATCGAACCGCCGGGTTCGGGCCAGACGACCCGAGGGCCGTTGAGCGCTACCTCGGCCGCCGACAGCGTCCCGCCGGGCAGACGATGGCGAGCCGACTCCGGGAGACTCGAATCGACCTTCGTGCCACGACGGTCCACGACGTGTCCGTGGTCGCTGGTGATGAGCACGGCCATACCCTGGGCCGCCGCCACCCGTAGCAGCTCGACCAGACCAGGGATGTCGGAGGCACGCCAGGTCCCGTCGCCGAGCTTCTGCTCCTTGGCGAGCCGGTCGTCGATGGCGTTGAGGACGACAGCCACATGAGTGCGTCCGTCGGCGAGGGCTTCGCCGAGACCGGGACCGAAGACCTCCCCGGCGCTGGTCGTGCGCAGGTCGTCCTTGTGGAACACTGCTGCCTGCGCTCCGCCCCACAGCTTCTGCTGGGGGAAAAGCCTCTTCTCGTCTGCCTGCGTTCCCTTCATGAGGCGGCCCGCGAACAGAGAGGTGCGGGAGACGGCGGTCAGGGTCGGCAGCGCGGCGGCCATAGCCCGTCGGTGCGGTTCGCCGTCCTTGACCGGATCGAACTCGGCCCACGTCGAGCGCAGCTCCTGGCCGAGCTCGGTGGCGATCGCGGCACTCATCCCGTCCAGGACGAGGAGGAGCACGCGTCGGCCGTCGGCGCCGCGGACGATGGGCTTCACCACCCGGTCGAGGAAGGTCTCGACCGTGAGCATGGAACCGGGGTGCGTGCCCGCCGCGGTCCACGTGGCCAGCGACCGCGCGAATTCCCGGTCGATGTCGAGGCGTCGTTCGCGGACACGGGCACCCAGCTTGTCGTACGCGGACCGAAGAGAGGGGTCGGGGTCGCCGCCGGCCTCGATGTGCTCCAGTGCCTGGTCCACCCACCCGGTCTCCGCGAGGTGGCGCACTATTCCGGTGCCTGTCGAGTCACACGCGGACGTCGGTTCACCGGCGAGCCACTGTGTCAGGCGCCCGCCCATCCTGGCCCGTCGGATCCGGGTCCTTGCCTCAGGTGCACCGGCCCGCCGGTGGGTTTCCAGCTGTCGGAAGGCTTCTTCGAGAGCACCGGTCTGCCCCGATTCCAGGACCTGTCCCACCAGGGCGAAGCGCGACTCCAGACCGCTCGGCAGCAGCGGGCTCGTCCGAGCGGCGGATTCCGCCCCGAACTGCCGGACGAGCGAAGTGGCCCGATCCAGGACGGTGTCGCTGATCCGCCGTGCTTCCCGGGTCTCCTCGCTCTCGGAGCCCGCGGTCCGTGCGGCGGTGGTCAACAGGACGCCAAGGTAGTCCTCACAGGCCCTTCCGAAGGCGGACGCCAGGTGGCCGAGCTGTTCTCCCGCGGCTGGCGGCCGGTCTCCGAACCATCGCTCGGCCCGGCCCCGCGCCTGGTAGACCTCGGCGTCCGGAACGGCGTGCTGCCACAATGCGGCGCAGACCAGCCCGAACGCCACCGCCTCCTCGCCGTGTTCCGCCTCGACCAGGGCCAGGAGCGCTTGTCCGGCCAGGCCCGCCTGGTCCTCCTCTCCCAGGAACTGCCTCAGCCCGGCACGTTCGGGGCCGCGCAGATCGAGCAGCCGACCGGGGCCGCCAGGGCTCAGGGACCAGCTCAGCAGGGCGTGGGTGTCCAGAGCATCGTCCGTCCTGCGGACGCGGTCCACCGGCCCATCCGCCTCGGTGTCGTATCTCCCCAGACGCAGTCGGCGCAGGGCGAGGGCGGACAGGGCCTTCCGGCGGGAGAGCACGCCGCCCGCCAGGGGAGGCCAGCCTCCGGGCGGGGTGGCGTCGAGGAGCGCCTCGGCAGCCCAGTTGGCATGGCGGAGCCGGGTGTCGACCTGCTCGGCCCCGAAGGCCTCACGGACCACGTCCCAGCTGTCGAGCGTGTCGATCCGCTTCTTGTGGACGCGGGCCAGGATCGCGGGGTCGAGTTCGCTCTGTTCGCGGTCCGTCAGGATGACGAGCACGGCGGGACCGGTGGAGCCCGCGGTGCCGGTGTCCTTCGCCTCGTCCCCGAGCGGTTTACCGAGGTGGTCCAGGAGCAGCTCATGTACGGCGAGAGGCGAGGGGGCCGTGGAGATGCGGGCGGTACGTCCCTCGCCCCACACCGGTTCGACCGGACCGTCCCACTGAGGGGTGGAACGCAGGAGGACGGCACGGCGTCGCCCGGCTCCGGTGAGGGACGAGGCCAGCGAGGTCTGGGACGACAGGTACTGAGTGATCGTGGCGACGTTCAGCCGGGCGATCGCCGATGTGCTCG
This sequence comes from Streptomyces griseus, assembly GCF_900460065.1. GTDB lineage: Bacteria > Actinomycetota > Actinomycetes > Streptomycetales > Streptomycetaceae > Streptomyces > Streptomyces griseus. The sequence continues at coordinate 193,987 of NZ_UAVD01000038.1, forward strand.
TGACGCTCATGACTCGACGACCCGCCAGGTGATCTCGATCGCGGTTCCCGGTTCACGGGCCGCCAGGTCGGCGATCTCTGCCTGGAGCTTGGCCACGGCCCGTGCCGCGGTCGTGCGCCCGCCGCCCGACCGCCGGCTCCGCGAGGCGCTCTGGGCGGGCTCCGCGACCCGGTCAGTGGGAACGGGCGGGTGGCTGGTCCCGGTGTTGAGCGGTACCTCGTCCGCGCTGGGAGTGGCCGGCGGGGCCGGGGGCGGGGAAGTGGCAGCGGCCCGGTTGCGCTTCACCAGCGCCAGCACGTCGCGCTGGGTGCGGGCGAGAGCGTCCTTCAGGTCGATGGTCCGCTGGTCGCTCCCTGCCGCGTTGCGCAGGGAGTCCAGCAGGGCCTGCCCCTCGGGCCCTTCGTTGACCGCCAGCTCCAGCGTGGTCCAGGACGTGTCGGTCAGGGCGCGGGCCACGTCCCTGGCCTGGGTGATGGAGGAACCGAACCGGTCCGCGCTCACCTGTCCGAGGTCGAAGGCGGCCAGTGCGTCCACCGTCTTCTTGGCTCCGGCCGCACCCTGCCCGGCGCTCTGGCCGAGAGCTGTCAGCAGCTCGACGGACCGGCGGGCCAGCGGCAGCCGCGCGGCCTCGTCGGTGCTGTCGAGCCGGAGGAATCCCGCGTGCTCCTCCAACTTGGACACCAGACTGATCGCGTAGTCCTTGTGGGCATGGGCGGCCTGGATGATCAGGCGGGCGAACTGGTTGACCATGCGACCGCGCCGCAGCGTGGGAGCGGGCTCCCCGAAGATCGTGGCGAATCGCTGGCGAGCTGTGTCCCAGTCCTGCTCGGAGGGCCGGGGCTGGCTGCGCAGCGCGTCGTGGTCCTTGATCTGCGACAGCTCGGGTGCGGGGTCCAGAGGCATCCCGCTCCGCACCCACACCCGGTCGTCCATCTCTGCGAACGCGGCCACGATCAGCCGGGTGAGGAAGTCGGGGAGCCCGCGCGGCTGCGGCAGGTCGGTCCAGTCGGTGAGGGTGATGAGGGAGAGGTCGCCGGCCACTCCACGCTCCCGTGCGAGCTGACGGAAGTGGTCGGCCCAGAAGAGCGACAGTTCGAAGTACGCCTCCTTCTGCTGCCCGAGTCGCAGCGGCCCCGCGATGCGCTGGAGCAGCTTCCGGTCCGCGGCCGGCACCTCGGTCCGGTGGTCACGGGCCTCCGCCGCCGCCCGGATATGGGTGAAGACCTTGCGGGCGTCGGCCGCCTTCAGCGGGATGCCGGTGTGGTCCGGGTCCAGGTCCGGGTGCTCGGGGAACTGGTCGGCGAGCAGCTTGCCCGCCACGTGCCGCAGCCCGTCCCGCATCGACTGGCCGAAGGAGAAGACCAGCCCGTCGATGTCCCGCAGCGACTGGAGATGCTCGGTGAAGCCCAGCTCCACGTCGGTGGGCTTTTTCTCTGCCAGCCCGTACGCCTGCTTGAACGCGGCCTTCACGTTCTTGAGCAGCGACTCCCGCTGCGTCTCCAGCAGCCCCTTGGCGCGGGCACGGTTGTCCGCGTTCAGGTGACCGGCGTACTGGGTGTCGAAGCGCTGCTCGTCCGAGAGGGCCTTGTCGATGACGACGAGGCGGCAGAAGTCCGTGTACCGCTGGGCGGAGAGGTGGGCCGGCAGCCAGGCGACCGTACGCCACGGCTCGCCGTCCTGCTGCCTCTCCCGGAGCCGTCGCACCCGGTTGACGTCGTCGATGGGACCGTACTCGCCCTCGTCGTACGGGAGGTCGACGACGATCCGCCAGAGACCGTCCTCGTTCGGCGAGAGGTCGTGGTCGGGCAGCTCCTCCTCGTCGGCGAGGTTGCCGAAGAGGACCTCCGCGCTACGGCTCGTACCGCGCCAATCGAAGTGCACCCTGTTGGCCAACTGGCCGTGCTCGATGGCGAGTTCCTCGGACAGGAGGCGCTTGGCGAGCGCCTGCCTGTTGCCCGGGTTGTCGTTGACCTTGGCGTTGGCGATGACGGAGTCGACGTCCACACCGGTCAGTTCGAGCCGGACACCCGGGTTCGTGTCGGTGCCGGTCTCCTTGATTTCCGGGAAGCGCCCCGCCCACTCCGCGATCTTGTTCTTCAGGATGCCGTACTCGCGGCCCGGGATCGGGGCGACGACGGATCCGTAGTTCAGGGCGGACAGCCGACGGATCGTGAGGTCGGAGAGCGCGGGCACGCTGGGCGCCAGTGCCGACAGCAGCAGGGTGCCCACGATCCGGTTGTCCCCGACGAAGATCTTGACCCGACCCCTCAGGTCCGGGTCGGCGATGCTGTCCGGGCCCCGGTGGGTGTACTGCTCGACGTCCTCCTCGGACACGTTGTGCGTGGCGAGGAGGTAGGGGCGCAACTTGGTGCGGTAGAGCTTGTCGGCCGCCTCGAAGACGACCTTGAGGCTGTCGGTGAACGGCTTGTCGCCACCGGCCGTGATCAGCGGGTAGAGATCGCCCACCGGGATCAGGTCCCCGAGCCGCAGCTCGTCCCGGTGGTCGGCGAGCAGCTGCCCCATCAGCTTCATACCCGTCCGGTTGCGCTGGAGGGCGGAAGAGACATGGACGAGGGTGTCCATGAACGCGGGGGAGAACGGATACGTCAGCCGGAAGCTCTCCTCGTCGGCCCCCACCCCGTCGGCTCCCCGATCCGAGCCCAGCAAGGTGTCCCAGACCTCCTGGCGGACCTTGCGGGTCTTCTCGAACTCGGCGTTCACGAGCGCCGCCGACTCCGGGTCCTTCGGCGTCAGGAGCCGCGCGTGCGCCACCTGGGGCAGGTTGCGGTCCTCCAGCGTGATCTTGTCGAAACGCCCGGAGGCGAGGTTCAGCGTGTCCTGGATGGACGACTCGGCGGCCCCCGACACCTCCTCGCCGACCAGCTCGCGCAGGTCACGCTGGCGCGCGATGAACGACACCACGGGCACGGCACGCCGTGCGTCGCCGCCCTCGACGAAGTTGGTGATCTTGCTGGCCTCGCGCGCCACGAACTTCTGGTCGTGGATCAGCGTCGCCAGCCAGAGGATCAGCTCGTCCAGGAACAGGATCAACCCGTCGTAACCGAGGGACTTGGCGTGCTCGGCGATGACGGACAGGCCCGCGTCCAGCGACACGAACCCGTGCTCGTCCTCGGCGGCGTTCCTCGTGAAGCCCGGCAGCAGGTGCGCGTTCGCGTCCTCCACCAGCCGGGCGCGCAGCTCGGCCGGGGTCGACGGGCTCACCAGATTCAGCGCTTGACCCGACTCGTGGACCTCCTCGGCGGCCAGTGCGGTGTCCAGCAGCTCCGGCTGCCAGGCGAACGCCTCGCCCCACTCGTCGTCCTCGACACCACCGGTGGCCTCCGAGGACGCGAGGCCGTCGATGATGAACCGGTCCCCGTTGCGCTCCCGCAGCGACCGGATGGTGTCGAAGAGCGCGTCCGTCCGGTACACCTGCGGCGTCGGAGCGTCGGGGTGCAGCTTCTTCACATGCGTGACATAGCCCCCGAGCACCCGCTGCTCCAGGGCCTTCGCTCCGAGCATGTGGTACGGCACCAGCAGGAACCGCTTCCCGTCGGTGCCCAGCCACTCGTGCTTGGACAGCACCGGGTCGAGATCGGCACGCGCCCGCGCGGCGGGGCTACCGCTCAGCAGGGCGTGCAGCACCGCCATGAAGTGCGACTTACCCGAACCGAACGAACCGTGCAGATAGGCAGCCTTCGACGTGTGCCCGTCCAGGGCCGCCTTGATCAGCCCCAGCGCCTCGTCGAAGTTGTCCCGCAGCCGCTCCGTAACCACGTAGTCCCGCAGAGCGCCCTCGGCGCCGGCCGGGGTCGTCGCCTCCGAGAGCCGGAGGACGAAGTCCGAGGTCGACAGGGACTCCTTGATGTCGATGACATCGCGGAGCAGGGGCGGCTGCTGGACCATGGGCGGTCTCACTCTCCGGCGGGCTGATGGAAGGTGGTGTCGGTCCGATCGTATGGCTTGGGTACGACAGCGGACCAATGATCCCGCCAGCCCGGGACCGCCCCGGGACTGCCCAGGGTCAGACGAGGGCCAGGTCCTTCGCCACGGCCTCCGGGCTGACGAGGGAGCGCAGCTTCTCCCGGGTCTCGGGATCGGTGGAGTAGATGATCGTCCCTACCATGCCCCGGGTCAGCAGCACCTTGTACGTGTTGCGGATGAGCCGCGCTACGTCGTCGTCCGAGGTCGCCTTGGTGAAGACCGGGTCCTTCGACGCCGTACGGTCGACCACCCACCGGTCGGTCCGCCACACCAGGTCCGGACCCATGATGACGCCGGACCAGTCGTACTCGAAGCCCTGCGCGGTGTACACGCACCCTACCTGCCCGAACCCGGCCGGATCGGTCGCCCACAGCGCCGCCTGCGGCGCGCCCAGTACGGAGCGGTCGCCGTACACGTTCCACGGCCGGGCCCAGTCGCCGATGACGACGTCGGTGGGCAGGGCGGACATCTCTGGCGTGATCTTCTTCGTCCACTTCCAGCAGTATCCGGCCGTCATGCGCGCCCCGTACTTCTCCGCCCGCTTGGCGACCAGGAAGTCCTCCAGTTCCTGCGGGCTCTCGGCGGTCCGCAGCTCCACCTTGCCGTCCGGCTCCCACGCGACGGGCCCGTCGCTCTCCAGCCCCAGCAGGCTCGCGACCCACTTCACGTACGCGTCGCTGCCCCCGCAGCGGAACTGGCTGTCCAGCTCCACCACCACGCAGTCCAGGCCCATCGCGGCGGCGGCCGCCCCGATTTGCTCCTTGGTCCCCATCTCGCCGGGGCGCACCACCTGGTGCTGGTCCAGCAGGAACACCGGTACGCGGGCGGCCTCGATCAGCTCGGCGACCTGGGGGCGGTCGGTGCGCAGCTCGGCCTTGGTGTAGCGGTTGGCGGACGTCTTGCGGAGCCGGTGGGACTCGTCGCAGATGATGACGTCGAGATCGTTGGGCTCGGCGTCCATGAAGCTGTTGAAGTACATGAACAACTTCTTCACCTCGGGCTTCCGGGCCCCCACGACCTTGCGCATGGTCGTGGTGAACGACGAGGACCCGGTCGCGTGCAGAGCGGTCACTCCGCGCCGGTACAGCTCCCCGAGGAGCGACAGAGCGATCACGCTCTTCCCGGAACCAGGCCCGCCGGTCACCACGACCACCTGCTTGTGGTTCGACCGCTTCGCCTTCCGCACGGCGGAGAGCACCAGTTCGTAGGCGACGCGCTGTTCGTCGAGGAGTACGAACTGCTCACGGTCGCGGACCTCGGCCGCCGCGACCGCCATCAACTGCTTGGAGGGGCGCACCTTCCCCTGGAGCAGAAGGTCGGCGGAGTGTGCCCCGGACTTCGGGGCGAGCCGCGAACGCAGGAAGTCGAGGAACGCGCCGCGCTGCTCGGCGGTGTACATGGACCCCTGGATGTCTCCCGACACCTCGCGGAGGGAGCTGACGCCGGATTCCGTCGCGTTGTGCAGGAACGCCACCCCGGCGACCGACTCCGGCATCCGCTCCAGCGCGCCGTTGAAGGACAGCAGGTAGGAGACGTAGCCCCGAACCTGCTCGATGGGGTGCAGCAGGGGCCGCGGGTACGCGTCGATACGGCAGAGCAGCGGATCGTCCTCTTCCGCGTACGCTTGGCTCCACTGCTTCAGCTCGACCACGACGTACGACGGCTCTCCGGTGACCGGGTGCACCCCGGCGAGCAGGACGTCGGCGCGCTTGCTGGTGAGCGGCAGGGAGTACTCGATCAGCATCTCGACCTCGCCGAGCCCGGCGTCGAGCAGCGCCCCGGTGAGAGCGGGGATGCTGCGCTTCCAGGATCGCACCTCGGAGTCCCCGGGATTACGGCCGTGCGCATGCTTGAAGTTCTCCATCAGATGAAGCGACAGCGAACCTTCGAGGTTGCGGGCGGCGACGGACGCGGCGGACTCGCGGAACAGCAAGGAATTGCCCCCAGGCAGCACGAAACGACTCGTGCGGGTGGGGGCATGTCCTCTTCAGTCCGCTGACGCGGAACGGAAGCCCGGCGGGCCGCTGAGATGATCCTTCTCATCGTAGGACGGGGGATGACAGGGGGCGAGGAGTTTCGGGTCCGGAGACGGGGAGGGCTCCTTCCCGCTACACCTCGCCGGTGGGGGCCGCCGAGTTCAGCAGGGGCGCGGATGTCGGCTGCGGGCGTTGACCTCGGCGAGCTGCGCGCTCAGGAACTCGGCCCGGCTGAGCGGTCGTAGGTGCCCCGGATCGGCTTCCCACTCCCGGCCTCCGTCGAGCGGCCGGAGCAGGACGTGCGGGCTCCGATGGCTCGCCACGAGCCCGACCCGGCCGCTCCCGCTGTCGTGGACGGCCACCCCGACGCCGGGGACGCCGTCCTCGGTCACCGGGCCAGCCCGTTGGTGATCGCCGTCGCGAGAGCGTGGGCCACGGGCGCGGAGCACACGCCGAGGTGGACGAGGGCGTACCGGATCTCGCCGGACCGCTCGGTCGCCGGCCGCGTGTGGTCATTGGCGTTCTCGCCGCTGCCGTACGGGGAGGGCGTGCCGTCTTCGCGGACGGCGTCGGCCCACGGGGTACGGACGTCCATCGCGGGGAGCTGGATGCCGGCCCGGGACAGGGCGGCGGCGAGGGCGTCGCGGGCGTCCAGGGCTTCCTGGACTTTGGCCGCGCCAGGGAGTCCGGTGGGCGGAACCGGGACGTGGGCGGTGGCGGCGGGGTTGGCGGAGGTGTGCTGGGGCGTTCGGCGAGGGAGGGGCGGCTTGGAGGGCATGTGGGGGCCTCTTCTTTCGGCTGGTTGTTGCGCGGAACCTGTGCCCCGGCCGTAGGTCGTGAATTACCGTGCGTGAGGGGCTCGTTACGAGAATGCCCTGGTCAGGGGCAGAGTCCTGCCGAAGCCGGAGGAGCTTCCCCGGCCGGATCCGCAATTTCCACACGTTCCACGTTTCACGGAGGGTGCGATGCCGACGAGGCGAGCGGTCACGGGCCGCAGCAGGGAACCACGAGCACGGTTCGCGGAGGAATTGCGCCTCCTGCGCACGGCGCGCGGCCACAGCCTGCGGCAACTGGGCGACCGGCTGGGCTGGGACTGGTCACTGTTCGGCAAGATGGAGAAGGGCGAGACGGTCGGCGGCCCGGAGGTGGTCCAGGCGCTGGACACGCACTATGGGACGCCCGGGTTGCTGCTGGCGCTGTGGGAGCTGGCGGTCAGCGACCAGACGCAGTTCCGCGAGCGGTACCGGCGGTACATGACCCTGGAAGCGGAGGCAACGAGTCTCTGGCACTTTGCGGTGGGCGTATTGCCTGGAGTGCTGCAGACGGAGGCGTATGCGCGAGAAGTGCTGGCGGCTGGACGGCTCACGGGCGAGGAGATCGAGGCGCAGGTGAAGGCTCGACTTACGCGGCGGGACCTACTTGAGGGCGAGGGCGGGCCTCACTTCCGCTGCATCCTCTCTGAGACGGTGCTGCGTACGGGCCTCCGTGACGGGATCGCCTGGCGGGAACAGCTGAAGCATCTGCTGGAGATGGCGGCCCGGCCTCACGTGGTCGTGCAGGTGCTGCCGCACAGCGCTGGCGCACACAGCTTGTCGAGTACCGACGTGATGTTCCTACGTGTTGCCGAGGGACGTACTGTTGCATACGTAGAGAGTGCAAGCCACGGCAACTTGATCGAGGCAGCTCGGCAGGTTGAGGAGCTCCAGCAACTGTACGATTCGGTGCGCGACTTGGCGTCGTCCCCGGGCGAGTCGCGTCAGCACATTCTGCGCGTGTTGGAGGAAGTACCGTGCGATCCATTGACCTGAGCATTGCCGCGTGGCGCAAGAGCAGCTACAGCAACTCTGACGGCGGCCAGTGCGTAGAGGTTTCTGACAGTTTCTCTAATGTCGTTCCTGTTCGTGACAGCAAGAAACCGTCCGGCCCTGCGCTCACGTTCACGGTTGGCGGCTGGTCGTCCTTCGTGTCTGCCGTGAGGGATGGCGAGCTAAGCGCCTGATCCGACTCTGGTACGAGATGGCCCTCGCTGGCGCGTTCAGCGAGGGCCATCGTCGTTGTCGAGCGCGGGCTACTTCCGCTTGGCGCCCCGTTTGACAGCGACCGGTCGCCAGGCGCGCAGGTCGTCGTCGGTGAGCCCGTTCTCGCCCTGGACCATCTGCCGGTCACCCCGGAAGTAGGTGGCGGGGGAGGAGCTGAAGGTGGCGTCGAACTCGTTGTGCCACTGGTCGAGCCAGGGCTGGAGTTCGAGCAGACCCGCGAGGAACGGGGTGAGTTCCTCTGCGGTCAATGCCTCGTGGGACGCGATGTACGCGTCGAGCGCGTAGGCCTGCTCACGGTGATCCCAGCCGGCCCAGCCGTACAGCTCGGGCGTGGCCGCGTTGCTCTGCCCGTACGAGATGAACCGCTCCTTGGGCACGTCGAGCTTGCCGCGTGCTTTCCAGAAGGAGGGCCGCAGGAAGTCGGCGGAGGTGTACTTCGGCGGCACGGGGATGGTGTCCCGGATCTTCCGCTTGGCCAGCTCATCCGGGGCCGCGTCCTCCTGCCGCTGGAGATTCCACACGTGTTCCCAGTCCGCGCGCTTCTTGAGCCCGGAGGGCTTGTAGCGCAGGGCGGCGAGGAACGGCACATGCTCGCCCGTCATCAGCTCAGCAACGACGGTGTGGAGTTCCTTGTGCGGCTCGTAGATCTTGGCGACGGAGACGAAGTCCTCATCGCGGGAGAGAGCGTCGGTTAGCTGAGCGAGGGAGACGAGAGCAGGCGTGCCGTTCTCAGTAAACCAGTGGCGTCGATTCTCGATCCGATCTAGCAGCCAAGAGTGGAGGGCCTTCTGTTGTAGTGCGTCCCATCCTTCGGTGGCCCAGCGGCGTTTGTAATCGGGCCGTTCTACCATTCCAATGGCTCGGCTTGACTCGATAGCGTCGATGCGCTTTTGAACGAGCTCGCGATAAGTATCGGGCCAATGTCTGGGAATCTCGGTGATTGGGACTGAGTTGTGGCGTTTGAACCACTCGTTGCTGGCTTCGCCTGCGGCGACGCGACGGGCAAGCACGATCTCGAAGGCGCGCTCACCGAGAGTCAGTGGGGGAACACAAGAGGAGTCGGGGTCTTCTGAGCCAGTGAGATCCTCAGGGTGCAAACCGTAAAGTGAGTAGACCTGCCAGTCCAGTTCCTCCTGCAGCGAAATCATACGAGCGCGGACGGAATGCCATTTCCCCCTCAACTCGCGGAGGGCGGACGCAGTGGGTGTAGTTTCCCGGATGGTAGCGCTGGAGCTTTCGGAAGCGAGCTGGCTCGCGAGCGAATCCAAAGTCGCAGCAAGGGCTGTGGGTCTGATGGCGGGCAAGGGAAATTCCTGAATCTTGGTTCCAGTGAACTCGTAGTGGACCATCCAGGACTCAGGAACCCAGCGGTTTCCACCCCCACTGTTATTGTCCATGCCGCCCTTGGCTTGACTTACCATTTTGAGCCAAAAGCAGGCGGTGGAGCTATTCAGAGGTCCAATTAGTTGCAAGTGATCTTCTTCGCTCGACCCCTCACGCAGGGTGATCACTGGAGCGGACTGCTTGAATACGTTCCCTCCCCTGTCCAATACGAAGTGATTCTGTCGCGAAACGAATGCAAACGTAATCGAGAGCGGGGTCCTGTATCGCTCGGGGACCCAGCGATACCATGCCCACCAGGGCTTTCCTAGGTCGTGCTGAGTGCGTCCATCGAAGTCGGTTGTTGATCGCAGGTAGCGTCGCGCCGTCCAAAGGAGGCGCCCCCATGGACTGCTCTCGTCGTACGGTAGAGGAGAAAGCGAAGAGTCGTACGGTGCGATTGCGCTCTCGAAGCTATGTGTGCTCCAGTCGCGAACCACTTCGCCAACGATCAACGGTTTCGCTACATTGTCTCCGATGCCGTAACGGCGGAGCGTTTCTGGCGGATGAATGAATGCGTCGTCCTGGCCGGGGAAGCTCGCGAAGCCAATATCGCGAGATAGGGCACTTCGTAGTTTTTCTGTGCTAGTCTTTTCGATTTGTTGATTGAGTTCTAGTCCGCCATCAGTCAGAATCCAAGGCTGTTTTCCGAAGTAATGTTTTCGGTTGAGATGGTCGACTGAAATCCATTGGCTCACCGAGCCGGGATCTTCGATCTGATTGGTGATAGCCGACCAGACTTTACCTTCTTCAGCGTTGTTCGGTGTACCTGGTTCTCCCTGGATGCTTCTTGCCGTGAGGATAGTGTCTGAGCGTTGACTGCCCGAGCGGTGCCTGCCGACTAGAATCACGGTTGGTGTACCGTGTCCGGGAATGTAAGCTCCCGAGCAGTCAATTACTTCTGTCAGTTCAATCTCGTGTGCAAAGTGAGTCTCGATTAGCCTAGTTCCGAACTCCCGTTTCATGAAGGAGTTTGCGGTGATTTGCCCGACCATTCCGTACCCGCGTCCGCTCTCGGCATGCCCAATCAGCGCCAGCTCGAAAAATCTCTGGGCGAATGGAACAGAGAGGGCGTACTTTCCGGCGCAAGCGTCGTAGAGTCCCCGGTACAGCTCATTGAGCCTCTTGTCTTTGACAGTGATGTAAGGCGGGTTCCCCACCACCACGTGGTATCGCCCCTGCCGCAGGATCTCAGGATGCTCGTGGACGTCCTCCGTCTCGTACTTGAACTCCGCCAGCTCGTCCGCACCCTCCTCCTCTAGCCCGTCAAACAGGTTCCCCTGCTTGTGCCGGTGCTTGATCAGCGAGTCCCCCACCGCCAAGTGAATCGGCCACTCATACCCCGCGGCGTCCCCCAGCGTCCGCACTCCGCTAGCCGCCATAGCCGCCACCAACAGCCGGAACCGCGCGATGGCCACCGCGAACGGGTTCAGGTCCACCCCGTGCACCGAGTCCAGCGCAGCCGCCACCCGCTCATGCACATCGCGCCCCGGCTGCCCGTCCGCCCATAGCCGTACCAGTCGCCGGAACGCACCCAGCACGAAGTGCCCCGATCCGCACGTCGGGTCGATCATCTTCAAGCCCTCGTACCCGAACTCCCGCACCGCCGGAGTCATCGTCCGGTCGAGGATGAACTCCTCCACGAACTCCGGCGTCTGGAGCAGCGCGTACGTCTTCCGGGCCGCCTCGCTCAGATCCTGGTACAGGTCGCCCAGGAAGCGGGTGTCCCAGCCCTTCGTGCCGTCGCCGTCCTCCTCAAGCGGGTCCGTGAAGTCGTGCACGAGCACGCCCTCCTCGTCCCTCGCCCGCCAGAAGTCGACCAGGTCGCGGGCACTGTCGTGGGAGAGAGGGATCTGGAACAGCGGGTTGTGCTTCTTGTCGAAGAGCAGCCGGCCCGCCTGGCCCGCGCCCAGTTCCTCGAACGCCGTCTCCAGCCAGCCCCGGTACGTCGGGTCGTCCGATGTGGACACGTAGTCCTCGAAGCGGGCGAGCGCCAGGTCGCGGCGGTCGTCCTCCGGGGCCGTCAGGTACGGCTCCGGGATCAGACGGTTGTCCTCGCAGAAGCGGACGAACACCGTGCCCAGCACCCATGCCACCGCGACCTGCGTGACGCGCTCGTCGAGCCAGGAGTTCCACGTCGCCGCCGTACGGCCCAGCTTCCGGGCTCGGTCGTACTCGGCGCGCAGCCGCGCACCCACCTCCGCCACGGCCTTCACCTGCTGGGACAGGTCCGTCTCGGCCGCCTTGACCTGCTGCTTCAGGTCGTTCAACAGAGCCTTGCGGTCGATCACTTGGTTTCTCCCTGGTGTTGCTGGACGCCGCTCCTGGCGGCGGGTACGGACCGGTGGACGTCGTCCACCCAGGCGTCCGGAAGTTCGATCCACTCACCCAGGCCCGCCTGATAGGCGACCGCGACCTGGCCGAGCTTCGGTTCGCGGGCCGGGTCGCCCTGCGGGACCAGCAGCCACAGCCCCCGCCCGCCGTGGCGGGCCGCCTGCGCCAGCCGGTGCAGGACGCCCATCGCGTCGTACCGGGCGAAGACGTTCGCGTCCGTCAGCAGCACTGGCGGCGTACCGGGGCCGCCCTCCGCCAGCAGCTCCCGTACACGCGGTTCCACCGAGCCCCACGCCGTACGCGCGTACTCGGCGAACTTCACCGCGCCCCGGTGCCCCGGCTCCGCCGCGTCCGCCTTCAGCAGCGTCTCCCACGTCGGCTTCGTCCCCGGCGGGACCAGTGCGTGCAGGGCGTCCAGGAACAACTGCGTCGCCGACACCGCGTGCGCGCCCAGCGCACCGTCCCCGCTCTCGCGCGCCAGGGACCGTACCGCCTTCGGCGACAGGTCCTGGCGCACTGTCAGAACCCGGTAGCCGTCCTTGCGGGCCGAGGCGACGAGGCGCTCGTCGGTGCGTACGGCGGCTGCCACCAGTGGATCGTCCGCGTACCGGGTGACCGCGCCCAGGTTCGTCGAGCGGCCCCAGCTGTCCGTGGTCAGGTAGCTGGACGCCGCGTCCATCCGCGTCGGGAGGTAGCGCAGCGTCCCGGTGTCCTCGCGGGTGGCGAGGGTCAGCTCGAAGCCCGCCTCCCGCAGCGCCTTGGTCAGCGGGCCCGCCGTCGGCAGGTCGACGGTCGTGCCGCCCCGGCCGTCCGGCACGACCAGCTCCGGGAAACGTGCCCGTACCCGCTCGTGCACGTCGTCGCCGGTGATCCCCGGCTGCCGGCCCTCCGGCGATCCCGGGATCAGGCGCACCAGACCGGCCTGGGTCAGTCGCAGCGCGCGGACCAGGTCGAGGTCGCGGGGGTAGATCTCCAGACGGGGAGTGGCCGCGGCGTTCTCCGATGCCGCGGCGGCCAGCTCCACCAGGCGGCGCTCGTCCCACTCCACCGTCCCCGGCGGCGGGGCCAGCGCCGCCAGCTCGCCCAGCACCGTCGTCGCGGTCGGCAGGGTGTCCAGAGCGGCGAGCCCGTCGGCCTTCCTGCCCAGCCGGGCCGCGTAGTCCAGGAGACCCGGGGCCGTCGGGGTGTCCGGCGGGTCGCCAGGCGTCCCCGCCTCCTCGTCCGGGTCCCGGACGTCCAAGGCCAGCAGACCCGCGCCGAGAGACTCGTCGGTGGCCCCGCGGTTCGCCTGGTGCTGGAACTGGGCGCTCTCCGGGTCGAACTGCTCCAGCTCCACCACGGCCCGTACCGCCGCCAGCGCCAGCGCCCGGCGCTGCTCCCGCTCGGACAGCTGCGTACCGCGACGCACCGCGAGGGCGTCCGCGATCTCCGAGGCGGACGCGATCCGGCCCAGCCCCTTCAGGAGATCCATGATCTCGGCGCGCAGCGCGGAGACGGCCGGGTCCTTCTTCCAGCGCTTCCGCTCCTCCTTGAGCATCTGGTAGACGCGCTGCGGGGTCACGCCCACCAGTTCCGCGACGTCCTTCGGCCGGGGCCAGACGCCGATGGCCGGCAGAACACCGCGCTCGTTCGGCAGGCGCAGCAGCAGACGGACCATTTCCACCTTGCTGCTGTTCGCGCCGTTGTTGTTCAGCTCCGGAACCAGGATGGTGGCGAGGGTGTCGAGGCTGACCGAGCGGAGTGCCGCACCGGACAGCCCCGCCGCCTTGCCGTCCGTGGCCAGGGCGTCGACCACCGCCGCCTCGCCGGAGGTGAGCTGCGCCAGCTCCTCCTTGGCCTCCGCGCGGCCCCGGGCCGTCAACGGGGAGACCGGCGCCTCGCGCAGCAGCTCGCCCCACTCCCGCTGGCGGCGCTGCACCTCTCCCCGGGTCTTGGCGCCGAGCCCCGGTGCGTTGACGAGCTTGCGGCGGCTGTAGTCCAGAAGCCCGCCGACCGTGGTGATGCCCAGGTTGTAGAGGAAGGACTGGGCGGCCTCGGTGAGTCCGGCCGTCGACAGGTGCGTCTCGCGGGTGACGTCCTTGGCGAGCCGGTCGCGCTGCTGTTCCGCACTGAGCGGCTCCGCGTCCGCGATGGCGGGACGGCCGTCCTCGGAGACCGGGACCGGGGTGCTGGCCGGGCGGGAGAAGCTGGACGGAACGGTCTGCGAGGCGTCCAGAAAGATCTTCCGCCACGCGTCCCGCATCGGCTTCAGCTCGGGATAGCGGCGGGAGACGTCCCGGTGGAGCGCCTTCTGGAAGAACGCGACCAGCCCGTCCCGTACCGCGGGCTCGAACGCGTCCGCCGCCACCGTCGGGTACGGGAACTCCTTGTGGTCGGTCTGGCGCGGCAGGACCGAGCCGTCCCCCCACTTCGGCAGCTCGCCGGAGGCCATCTGGTGAAGGGTGACCGCGACCGCGTACCGCTCCGCGTGCGAGTCGTACGCCGTACGCGTCAGCGTGCCGATGAACGGGTCCAGGTAGCCGTCCGTGCCCGCCTCGTACTCCCGGGCCGGATAACCGGCCAGCGAGAAGTCGATCAGGACCAGCTCGCGCGTGCGGTTCGGGCGGACGCGGATCGCGATGTTGTCGGGCTTGATGTCCCGGTGCCAGACGCTCTCCCCTTCCAGGAAGTCGACCGCGCCGAACAGATACTCTCCGTACGCCTCCAACTGGTCGACCTGGAGACGCCCGCTGTCGCGGAGCTGGCGGGCCACCGTCTCCTGCCGGCGCCGGCTGCGCTTGCCGCCCGTCTCCGTGCTCTCCGCGTCGTCGTCCCGCTCGTCGCCCACGTACTCCAGCGCGAGCAGCGTCCGCTCCGCGATCCGCAGGGGCTGCGGCTCGACGAGGCGGATGACGCGCGAGTCCGGGCGCAGCCGCCCCATGACCTCCGCCTCCCGGGCCAGCACATCGCCCCGGCTGTCGGACAGCGCCACCTTCAGGACGGCCAGCGGCCGGGTGCCGCGCGCCTCCGCCTCCAGGTCCCGGACCAGGAAGGCGCGGCTCGTCGAACCTGTGCCGAGGCGTCGGCGGACCTCCCAGCGCCCGCCCAGGACATCCCCGGCCACGGCTTCCAGCGGGTCCTTCTCCGGAGCCTCGGTCACGGGTGAGCTGGACGGGGCGGTGAGAGCGTCCTCGACCAGCTCCAACATCTCCAGGAACTCGTCGACCGTGGACAGCCGGTGGTCCGGGCGGTAGGCGGTCGCCGCCTGCACCAGTTCGTCGATGTCCTCCGAGAGACCGTCCACCAGCGAGCTGGGCCGCAGCCCCTCCCCGGCCTCCAGCCTGGCCAGCAGCTCGGCCTGGCTGGCGGCGGGCGCTCTGCCGGTGACCAGGAGGTAGGTCAGGACACCGAGCCCGTACACGTCCAGATACACCGGGTCCGCGCTAGGGGCCCGCAGTTCTGGGGCGAGATAGGCGTCCGATCCCTCGGCCAGGTGCGTCGTGGACAGCGCTGTCGGGGCCAGCCGGGTCGAACCGGGTGTCGTGGCGCCCTGTTGGGTGGCGATCTGCCAGTCCGAGATCTGCAGCCCCGGGGTCAGCCACGCGGCTTCCTCTCCCAGGGCGTGGTCCCGCCGCCCCCGGTCACGCGGTATGACGTGCACCGAGCGGGCGGCCAGCGCCCGGTGGAAGATCCGGCTCGAATGGGCGGAGCGCATTGTCTCCGCGAGTTGGCGTACCAGCGCCATCCGTCCGAGGATGTCGAGCTTCTCGCCGTACTGGAGCAGGTACTCGTCCAGGCGCAGGGTCTGCGGGTGGTAGTCGAAGATCAGCGCCGGGCCCGCCGAGTGCCCGGACGGGTTGTACTGCTTGAGCTGCACCACGCCGACATGCTGGAACCTCTGCAGCACCGCGGCCTCACGGAGGGCTGCGGTCTCCACCGACCGGCGAATGGTGGCGTCCGAGCCGCGCTCCCGCAGGTACACGCGGACGCGGGCGATCTCCGGCAGCTCACTGTGCTCGGCCAGGTAGTCCGCCCAGGTCGGTCCGGTGTCGAAGGACTTCCGCTTGAGCTCGTAGGGACCGACCTTGAACTCGGCATCGCTCTTGCGGATGCCGACGCGGTCCAGCGCCTTCTTGATGTCGCGGGAGCCGGGAGCGGTGATCCGCCGGCGCTCGTCACGGGGTGGCTGCTTGAGCATGGCGACCAGCTCGTCGACGGTGTGAACGCCGTTCTGGTCGTTGGCCGGGAGCCGGATGCGCAGCGAACCCTCGGTGAAGCAGACGGCCTCGCCCACCCACACCCGCCTGCCGTGCTGGCCGAGCAGGCCCGCCAGTTCCTTCGCCTTCTTGTCGACCAGATGCAGCGGATTGCCGTGCGGGATGCGGCGGCCGTTCGGCGCGGTCTGCACCCACGTGCCGTTCTCGCTGGTGAGGGAGCCGTGCCAGTTCTTGAGTTCGATCATGCAGACGCCGCCGGGAGCGACGACGAGCAGATCCACTTCACGGACGTGGCCACTGTTCGCGGTGAAGGTGAAATTCGACCAGGCCCGCCACGGGTCGGCGTCCGGCAACTGCTCGCGGATGGCCTTCAGCCCACGCCGCTCATGGTCGAACTCCGACTCGGTGACCGTGGTCCACCGGCCTTCTCGCATGCGCTGTCCCCACCCGTTGGTTTCCGTATCCCCGTGGTTACACCCGGTTGACCCGTCGTGTCGAGCGAGCCGATGGCAGATGTGGCACCCGGGAGGAGAAATCCTAACGTCGCCGCTCTGGTACGAAGACAGGCGGACAGTGCGCACCGCTACGTGGTGGACGCCGCGATTTCGGCCCACTCGAAGAGATCCGTCCGACTGAGTCGGGCTCGGGCAATTCGGGAAGAAGCACTTTGATCGAATCCACCCCCGGACCCGGCTCCTGGCTCTACCATCCGAGCGGGGGGTATCGGTGTCCCGGCGAGTGCCGGGCCCGTACGTACGTGTGTCGCGCGAACTCCTCCGAAGACCGATCCACATTCGCAGTCCGCCAGGAGCGCAGCGTGCCGTACACGGCCGAGATCAGCCGCACCAACCCGACGAGCATCATCTTCCTCGTCGACCAGTCCACCTCGATGAGCGACCCCATCGGCGGTGAGGTCCCCCAGCAGAAGGCAGATGTCGTCGCCGACGCCATCAACCGCCTGCTCACCGAGCTCTCGGTCAAGTGCGCGAAGGAAGAGGGCGTACGCGACTACTTCCACGTCGCGGTCGTCGGCTACGGCGCCACCGTCGGCTCGGCGTTCGCCGGCTCCCTCGGAGGCCGCGACATCGTTCCCCTCAGCGAGGTGGCGGACAACCCGGCCCGCGTCGACGAGCGGAGCAAGAAGGTGCCGGACGGTGCCGGTGGCCTGGTCGAGACCTCCGTCAGCTTCCCGCTGTGGATGGACCCCGTCGCCCATGGCGGGACGCCGATGAACCGTGCTCTCCAGTACGCCGAGAGCCTCGTCTCCGGCTGGACCGAGCGCTACCCGGCCAGCTTCCCGCCCATCGTCATCAACCTGACGGACGGCGAGTCGACCGACGGCGACCCCACTGCGGCAGCCGAGGCCATCACCTCGCACGCGACGGCGGACGGAGCCGCCCTGTTGTTCAACCTGCACGTGTCGGCCGCAGGCGGAACGCCTACCGCCTTCCCGGATACCGCCGATGGACTCCCCGACAGCTACGCCCGCACGCTCTTCTCCATGTCGAGCCCCTTGCCGAGCCACATGCGTTCCTACGCCGCCTCGCAGGGGCAGCGGGTCAGCGAGACCACCCGGGGATTCGTCTACAACGCGGACATCACCACGGTCGTCCAGTTCCTCGACATCGGCACGCGCGCCACCGAACTGCGGTGACGCGTCCGCCCTCCTGCGTCTATGTCACGCACCTCGTAGCCCCCAAGCACGGCAGCACGCCGGCGGAATGCGAGGACGCCGTCGTCGTGCTGCCTGACCGTTCGCACGATGAAATGCTGCGGGAACCGCTCACTGTGGGTGTCTGCGACGGTGCGACCGAGAGCGCGCTGGCGAAGGACTGGGCCGCCTTGCTTGCCCGTACGGTGGCCGAGGAAGCCATGGGACTGCCCGACCTTCTGAAGCCGGGGGCCGAGTTCGAGCAATTCGCCGCAACAGTTGTCGACCGGTGGGATCCCTGGCTCGCGCAATACACGAAAGAGCGCGTCGAGGACGGGCGCCCACTGAAATGGTATGAGCACACCAAGCTCGCCGAAGGTGCCTTCGCCACGCTGCTCGCCGTGCGCGTGGACCCCGATGCCGAGCCTCGGGCCGACGCTGACGCCGCCGACGATGGCGAGCCCACCCCGGGCTGGCGGTGGCGGGCGGCGGCCCTGGGGGACAGCTGCCTGTTCCACCTGCGTGATGATCGACTGCTGGAGGCGTTTCCGGTGAAGTCGGCGGACGACTTCGGCACGGTCCCCGACCTCTTCGGCAGCCGTAACCACGATGCGGCGCTGCTGGCCGAACGCACGCGATTCCTCCAAGGCGACTGCCTGCCCGGTGACCGACTGCTCCTAGCGACCGACGCGCTGGCCGCCTGGTATCTCTCAGCACCGGATCGGCTGGCCGCCGTACGCGAGCTGCTGGAGTTCTCGGGACCCGATGACCTGGACCGGTTCGGGGACTGGTTGAACGGACTTCGCGAGCGTCAGCAACTGCGCAACGACGACGTCGCCGTCGTACGGATCGACTTCGAAGGGAGATGAGCGTGAGATCGCCCACCGCTCCGCAGCCGCAGTTTCCCAGCGGCGCGGCCTACGCGGAAGCGCTGCAACACACCCAGCTGTGCTTCCGACATCCCGAACTCAAGGGTGCCCGGCCGGACCTGACCAAGCTCGGGCTGCCTCGCGCCATCTCCGGAGCCTTCGCCAGCGTCTTCTCACTCACCTCGGCCACATCCGGCCAGCGGTACGCGGTCAAATGCTTCACCCGATACGTTCCGGATCAGGAACGGCGCTACCAGGCCATTAGCGCCCGGCTGGCGCGTCTGGACCGGGCCGAACTCTCCCAGCCCTGGAACCTCGGCTTCGAGTATCTCCCCGACGCGATCAGCGTGGGCCAGCAGCGCTATCCCGTTCTGAAGATGGAGTGGATCGAGGCCGTCACCCTGTCGTCCTGGCTGGACGACAACCACGCCGACCGGTTCGCCGTGGACCGCCTGGCCGACCGGTTCGCGGCGCTCACCCGTGACCTGTCCCAGCACGAGATCGCCCACGGGGACCTTCAGCACGGCAATTTGCTGGTCGCTGGCGACGACACCCTGCGGCTGGTCGACTACGACGGTATGTACGTGCCGGACCTGGCCGGACTCGGCGGCACCGAGCGAGGCCACCGCAACTACCAGTCGCCCCTGCGCGGAAACGACGACTTCGGGGTGGAGCTGGACCGCTTCTCCGCCTGGGTCATCTTCATGTCGCTCAAGGCCATCGCCACCGACCCCACCCTCTGGAACCGGCTGCATCAGCCCAGTGGCGAGTTCCTCCTGCTCACCGAGGAGGACTTCAGCAGCCCCGGCGGTTCCACAGGACTGCAGACCCTGCTCGCCCACCCCGACCAACTGGTCAGCGGTCTCGCCGACCGGGTGAGATCTCTGGCCTTCCAGCCGCTGGAACTCCTGCCGCCGCTCTCCGACACCATCCCGAAGCAGCGCACGGCACCGACGGTCACCACGACTTCCCCCGGCCCGGCTGCCGCCCCAGCGGGCGGTGCGGGCGGACTGCCCGGCTGGATGACGGGCCATGTTCCCTCGCCTGCGAGACCAACCTCGACTGCCACCGTCAGCACGTCACCGGACGGATTTCGCGGCCGGACGGCTCTGGACGTCGCCACGGCGCTGTTGTGGCCGCTTCTGCTCGCCATGACCGGCGTACTGCTCATGGCCGGACTTCCGATGCCGACCGCCGTGGCCGGCGCACCCGTCGCCGCGGCTCTCCTCCTCACGGCATTCGCCCGGAGCCGCCGCGTCGAACGTGCGCAGGCGCGGGCCGCTCTGGCCGGACTGACGCAACAACTCGGCCGGCTCGACGAACCGGTCAAAGCAGCGGAGAAGCTGCGCAAGGAGAAGGAGAAGTTCGAGGCGACCGAGTCGGAGCGGAGCGCCGCGCACCCCAAGGAACAGGACAAACTCACGGCTCGCTACCACGCCGAGCTCAAGGAAGCCGAACAGCGCAAGGTGCGCAAGCAGCGCGAAATCGACAAGAAGATCGGCAAGCTCGCGGAGGACCTGAGCAAGGCTCTGTTGAAGGCTCTCACCGACAAACAGAACGCCTACGTCCGGGACCGCCTGGGCCGGAGGCTGATCGCCGATTCACCGCCGCACGGAATCGGGCCGACGCTCGCCGCACGTCTCGCGGCCGTGGGCATCCGGTCAGCGGCCGACTTCACCGGGTACCGGACGGTGCAGAACAACTCGTTCAACAGCACCGGTGCCGTACTGGTAATCAGCAACGGCAGGTTGGTCAATGTCACTGGTATCGGCGAGGCGAAGGCCATCGGGCTCGACGTCTGGCGTCGCGACGTCGTCGCCTCTGCCGTCGCTCGTCAGCCGAAGGCACTCGGCACCGCGGAACGGCAGCAGATCGAACAGGGAATCACCCGACGCCGAGCCCAGCTCACCGATCAGCGCAGTGCCCTTGAGCCGGCCACCGAAGCCTTGCGCGTGCAGGCGCGCAAGAAACTGGAGGATGGCCGTTCCCGCCTCACCCAGAAGCACACGCTCGCAGGCCAAGAAGCAGCGCGACAGCGGCAGGAGTTCAGCCAACGGGCTGTCACACTGAAGCAGAACCGTGCGATCCATGAGTCCCTGAGTGCCTCGGTCGAGGCCGCCAGGATGAGCCTCCGCAGGTTGGCATACGCACATTACGTACGGTTCATCTACGTCGGACGCTGATAGCGTGGCAGAGACCGTCCATCCCGTCGGCTGATCGGATTCACCCGGCGATGCGGCGCTGCTCGCGCGGTGCGCTGACGGTCCGGGAGCAGTGCCCCGGGGGCCATTGCCGCGCTTCTCAGGGCGCGCGGTCCCCGCGCTCCGAGGTCTCCTCCAGAAGGGCGTCGAGGTCCTTCAGCCGGTCCAGGCCCTTGACCGCCCTCGCCATGCGGTGGTTGCCGCTCAGCGCGGTCCGGTGGCGGTGCAGGAAGGCCCAGTACCCCGCCGTGTACGGGCAGGCGTGTTCGCCGGTCCGGTCGGTGGGGCGGTAGGCGCAGGGCTTGCACAGGTCGCTCATTTTGTTGATGTAGGCGCCGCCGGAGGTGTACGGCTTGGTCGTCATCCGGCCGCCGTCCGCGTACTGCGACATGCCGACGACGTTGGGCAGCATCACCCAGTCGTAGCCGTCGACGAAGCAGCGGTGGAACCAGTCGGTCACGGCGGCCGGGTCCCAGCCGTCCTGGAGGGCCCGGCTGCCCAGCACCATCAGGCGCGGGATGTGATGGGTCCAGCCGGTGTCCCGGACCTGGGCCAGCACGGCGGACAGGCAGTTCGCGGTGACCGCGTCGGCGTCCAGGTCGAGGAACCAGCCGGGCAGCGGAGCCCGGTGGCGCAGCGCGTTGCGGGTCCGGTACTCCTCGCCGAAGTGCCAGTACAGCTGCCACACGTACTCCCGCCAGCCCGCGATCTGCCGGACGAAGCCCTCGACGCTGTTGAGCGGCGCCTCGCCCGCGCGCCACGCCTGCTCGGCCCGCTCCACGCACTCGGCGGGGTCCAGGAGCCCCAGGTTGAGGGGGACGGACAGCAGGCTGTGGCTCATCACGGGGTCGGCCGCGAGCATCGCGTCCTCGTACCGTCCGAAGTCGCCGAGACGGTGCGCGACGAAGCGCCGCAGTGCGGCCAGCGCCTCCCGCCGGGTGACGGGGAAGCGGCGGGGGCCGTCACGGCCGACGAACGTGACCTCGCCGTCCCGCTCCCACCGGTCGAGGTCGCGGCGCACCTCGTCGTCGATCTCGTCCTCGTGCGGGCGGTAGGGCGCGGGGACGTCCAGGGCCTTCGCGTCCCGGGGCGGCGGCTCGCGGTTGTCGTGGTCGAGGTTCCACGTTCCGCCGGCCGGCGCGTCGCCGTCCATGAGCAGCTCGTGCTCCCGGCGCATCCACCGGTAGAACCCCTCCATCCGCAGCCGGTCGCTCCCGTGCTCCTCGGCCCACGCACCGAACTCCTCCCGCGCCAGCAGGAAGCCCCGGGCCGGAAGCACGTCGATCCCGTCCCGGCCGGTCACGAAGTCCAGCGCGGCCCGGGACGTCGGGTGGCAGACCGTCAGACGGCCGCCGCCACCGTCGAATCCCGCCTCCGCCAGCCCTTCCGTGTAGGTCCGGGCCTGTACGTAGCGGACCCGGTCGCCCAGTTCGGCCGCCCGGTGCCGCATCGCGGAGAGGACGAGGTGGGCCTTGGCCCGGTGGAAGCGGCGTCTGCGCAGCACGGACCGGGCCTCGATCATGAGGACGGGGGCGTGCGCGTCCGGCCCGCCGTGGCGGGGTTCCAGGAAGTGGGGGCCGAGCTGGTCCCCGAAGATCCAGTGGGTACGTGGTGCCATCAGGTCGTCTGTCCTGCCGTCGGGCCCCCTTCGCCAGGCTAAGGGGTCGCCCGCGGTTCCCGGTGGACCAGCGCGAGGCGCCGCCGCGGCTGTCGTCGGGAGCCCACCGGCCCCTACCGCGACGAGGGGGCCGCGATCATCCGTCGCAGTCCCGTGTACTGGAGCGCGCTGTAGACCGTCACGATCAGCGCACCGATCAGCATGAACACCGTTCCGAACCCCTTCAGCGGAATGAAGTCCGCGAAGGCCGTCACCACACACCCGACCGCGCACAGGGCGTTCACCACGACGACGGTCCTGGCCAGGGCGGGTGGGATCACCGGATAGCCCGCGATCAGGGCGAGGCAGGCGGCCCCGCCGATCTGGAAGATCCCGAACGCCACGGCGAAGGCCACCGGCATCCCGGTCGCGGAGCCGAGCGGCCCGGCGGCCGCGACCAGCACGACGCCCATCACGGCGGTGCTCGCGCTGTCGACGCGCAGCACCAGCCGGAGGAACCGGGCGGCGTCCCGTGCGGGAGCCACCGTCGCGGACGGGGTGAGGGCGTACGTCATCTCGGATCTCCTTCGGCCGGTGGGGTCGGTGACACCGTGCCACGCGCGGTGGTCCGTACTCCATGACCTCCCAGGTCATGGAGTACGGACGGCGGAGCACCGATACGGTGAGGCCATGGAGACCGAAGATCCGCCCGGAGTGGGCCTGTTGCTCCGGGAGTGGCGCCGACGCCGAAAGCTCAGCCAGCTCGACCTGGCGCTGCGCGCGGACTCCTCGACGCGGCACCTCTCCTGCGTGGAGACCGGCCGTGCCCGGCCGAGCCGGGAGATGGTCCTCAAGCTCGCCGAGCACCTCGACGTGCCGCTGCGGGACCGCAACGGCCTGCTGCTGGCGGCCGGTTACGCCCCGGCGTACCGGGAGTCGCCGCTCGACAGCGAGCGGATGGCCATGGTCCGCTCCGCCGTCAGGGCGATGCTGACCGGCCACGAGCCCTACCCGGCCGCGGCGATCGACCGGATCTGGAACATCGTCGACCGCAACGACGCGATGTCCCTCCTGCTCGGCACCGTGCCGCCGCACCTGACGGAGCCCGGCGGCAATGTGATGCGGCTGATCCTCCACCCGGACGGCCTCGCCTCCCAGTGCCTGAACTTCGCCCAGGTCCGCGCCCATGCCCTCGGCCGGCTGCGGCACCAGGCCGACACGACCGGCCACCGCGATCTGCGGGAGCTGTACGAGGAGGTGTCTGCCTACCCTGCCCCGCCGGGCCTCGACGCCGACCCCGGACCGGTGGACCCGACGGGCATCGTCGTCCCGTTGCGCATCCGTACGCCGCTCGGCGACATGGCGTTCTTCAGCACGATCGCCACCTTCGGCGCCCCTGCCGACGTGACCCTGTCGGAACTCGCGGTGGAGTCGTTCTTCCCGATGGACGAGCAGACGGACACCGTGCTGCGCTCCCTGGCGGCGATGGGCCCGGCGGGTCGGTGACGCCGCTGTCCCGAGCCGGGGCGCGCATGCCTGGGCTCCGGGGGCCAGTGACGCCGCCGTCCTGAGCCGGAGCCCGCGTCCCCGGGCTCCACGGGGGCGGTGGCACCGCCCGTCCTGAGCCCGGTCCCCGGCCCTCGGGCTCGGCGGGTCAGTGACGCCGCTGCCCCGAGCCGGAGCCCGGATCGCCGTGCGGGTGGTCCCGGAACGCCCGTCCGTCGCTCCTCATCCGCTGCGCCCGCAGCCGGGCCGCCTGTTCGATCAGCAGGCCGTCCGCGTTCTCGGTGGCCCCCCGGCGCCCGCGCCGCACCAGCACCACCGCGCACCACGCGGCCGCCGCGCCCAGTCCCGCCATCAGCGCGACGAACGCCCCCATGGAAATCCACTCCCCCTGCGCCTCGGCCGAGCCGGTGAGGGTGATTCTCCCCGCCCCGTTCCCACCCCACAAGATCGCCCTCCGGTTGACTTCATACCCCTGGGGGGTATCTTGTGTGGTGAGTGGTCGCGACCCGGCGGCCCAGAGGAGGGAGTGGGCCATGCATACCGGTCTCAAGATCACGGCCTTCGCCGCGGCGCTCGCGGCGACCTTCGGGTCGGCGTACGCGGTCGGCGGGGCCATGGATCCCGCCGCCGGGAAGGAGCCGTCCCACCAGGACGCGCACGGCGCGAAGGAGCGCCCGGCCGCGGAGAAGGACGCGGCCCGGACCCCGGAGCTCCCCGGCGGCCTGCAGATCTCCCAGGGCGGTTACGCCCTCGACCTCGACACCCCACGCGTCGAAGCGGGCGAGCCCGCCGAGTTGCGCTTCGCCGTCGTGGACGAGGACTCCTCCCGCAAGGTGACGGCGTTCCGCCGTGAGCACGGCAAGGAACTGCACCTGATCGTGGCGTCGAGCGACCTCACCACCTATCGGCACCTGCACCCCGAGCGGGCCGCCGACGGCACCTGGTCCACCCCCGTCGAGCTCCCCGAGGCCGGCGGCTACCGGGTCTTCGCCGACTTCACCCCGGACGGGAAGAACGCCGAGGGCGTCACCCTGGGCGCCGACCTCGCCGTATCGGGCGACGCGCGCCCCGAGGCACTGCCGGACGCCGAGCGGACGGTGACCGTCGACGGGTACGAGGTGACGCTCGACGGGGCGCTGCGCCCGGGTGCGGGCAGCGAGCTGAAGCTGGGAGTGGAGAAGGACGGTAAGCCGGTCACCGACCTCCAGCCCTACCTCGGCGCGTACGGCCACCTCGTGGCGCTCCGCGCCGGAGACCTGGCCTACCTCCACGTGCACCCGAACGGCGAACCGGGTGACGGGCGGACGAAGCCGGGACCGGAGGTCTCCTTCACCGCGACCGCCCCGAGCAAGGGGGCCTACCGCCTCTTCCTCGACTTCCGGCACGAGGGGAAGGTCCGCACGGCCGCCTTCACCGTGCACGCCGGGGGACCCGCGGCCGCTGAGCCCGAGCCCGGGAACGATGAGTCCGCCGGGCACGGGCACTGAGCGCGGCTCGTCCGTCCCGGTGGATTCCATAACGATCAGCACACGGGCTAAGCGCGTCCCGCCGTCCGGGGCGGAGG
Organism: Streptomyces griseus; assembly: GCF_900460065.1. Classification (GTDB taxonomy): domain Bacteria; phylum Actinomycetota; class Actinomycetes; order Streptomycetales; family Streptomycetaceae; genus Streptomyces; species Streptomyces griseus. Next base: position 219,284 of record NZ_UAVD01000038.1, read on the forward strand.
GGGTCTGTCGGCGGTTCCGGTGAGCAACAGCCCTTTCTCCGGGGGCAGTCCGCGGATCCGCTTCACCCCGGGGCGGAGCGCGGGGGAAGCGCGTGGGGGCCGACCGTCCGGCCGCGGGGCCCCTGGTCCGGGGTGGTTCGGGAGGGGGTTTGTTGAGGCGTCGACAGCTCTGGCTTAGGCTTGCCTAACCTTCACTTGCTCGGCCAACCTGAGGACCCTCCATGCTCGGCTTCACCCGCGTGCGCCGCCACACCCTCGCCGCGACGGCCACCACCGTCGCCCTCGCCGTCGCCCTGGTCGGCTGCTCCTCGGACGGCGACGGCGACCAGGACGGGGCGAAGGACTCGGCCAAGAGCGGCGGCGCCTTCCCCGTCTCGATCAAGAGCTCGCTCGGCACCGCGAAGATCGAGGAGAAGCCCGAGCGCATCGTCACCCTCGGCCAGGGCTCCGCCGAGACCGCGATAGCCCTCGGCCAGACCCCGGTCGGCATCGAGAGCTACCCCTGGGGCAGCGACAAGTCCGGCTACCTCCCGTGGATCAACGAGGCGGTCAAGAAGTCCGGCGACAAGCTGCCGAAGCAGTTCACGGGCGGCGAGGAGATCGACTTCGAGGCGATCACCGAGCTGGAGCCGGACGTCATCCTCGCCCCCTGGTCGGGCATCACGCAGAAGCAGTACGACGTCCTCAAGGACATCGCCCCCACGGTCGCCTACCCCGACCAGGCGTGGAGCACCGACTGGGACCAGCAGATCGACATCATCGGCAAGGCGCTCGGCCGGACCGAGGACACGAACGGTCTCAAGACGAAGATCGAGAAGCAGCTCGCCGACGCCGCGGCCACCCGGCCGAACTACCAGGACGTCACCTTCTCGTACATCTACAACTCCGGCCCCGGCACCCTCGGCGTCTTCAAGCCCGAGGAGCAGCGCGTCAAGATGGTCTCCTCGCTCGGCCTGAAGGTCGACCCGGTCGTCAACGGCTTCAAGGAGACCCCCGGCACCGACTCGGCCCTCATCGGCCTGGAGAACGCCGAGAAGCTCAAGGACAGCGACCTCGTCTTCACGTTCTACACGGACGCGAAGAACCGCAAGGAGATCGAGGGCCAGAAGCTGTACGGCGCGATCCCGGCGATCAAGAAGGGCGCCGTCGTCGCGAGCGACGACAACTCCTTCGTCACCGCCTCCTCGATCATCAACCCGCTGACCGTGCCGTGGACGATCGAGCGCTACCTGCCGATCATCGACGAGGCCGTCAAGACCGCCGGCAAGTAACCCCGGCCGGGTACCCCGACCTCCGAGGCCACAGGGCACACTCCACACTCATGGCAACCACCACGGTCGCACCTCCGAGCGGCGCCGGCGCCTCGCGCACCGGCGCCGCCCGGACGGCGTTCCTCCTGCTCCTCGGTCTGGCCGCGCTGGCCCTCGCGCTCTGCGCGAGCGTCATGTTCGGCAGCCGCTCCACCTCGTTCGGCGAGGTCGTCGACGTCCTCGGAGGCACCGCCGACCCCACCATCACCGTCATCGTCGAGAGCCGCTACCCGCGCACCGTCCTCGGGGTCCTCGCCGGACTCTGCCTCGCGGTCGCGGGCACCCTCATGCAGGGCGTCTCACGCAACCCGCTGGCCGAACCGGGCCTCCTCGGCATCAACGCCGGCGCCTCCGCGAGCATCGTCGCCGCGACCGCCTGGCTCGGGGCCTCCGGCGCCACCGACACCATGTGGTGGGCGCTGCCCGGTGCCCTGGTCGCGGGCGTCCTCGTCCATGTCATCGGCTCCGCCGGCACCGGGACGAGCGTGGTGCGCCTCGTGCTCGCCGGAGCCGTGCTGACCGCCGTGCTCATGGCGTTCATCCAGGCGGTGACCCTCAGCAAACCGCAGGTCTTCGACAGTTACCGCTACTGGGTCGTGGGAGCGCTCGGCGGCCGGGACTTCGAGGTCTTCTGGTCCGTCCTGCCCTTCGCGGCCGTCGGTCTCCTGCTCGCGCTGGCCCTCGGCCCCGGCCTCAACGCCCTGGCCCTCGGCGACGCCACCGCCGTCGCCCTCGGCTCGCACCCCGGGCGCACCCGGGGCGGCGGACTGCTCGCCGCCACCCTGCTCAGCGCCGCCGCGACCGCCGCCGTCGGTCCGATCGCCTTCGTCGGCCTCGCCGTCCCGCATGTCGTACGGGCCCTGGTCGGCGTCGACTTCCGGGTCCAGATCCTCTTCTCCGCCCTGATGGGCCCCACCCTCCTGCTCCTCGCGGACGTGGTGGGCCGGGTCGTCATGCGCCCCACCGAACTCATGGTCGGCGTCGTCACCGCCTTCATCGGCGCGCCCGCGCTGCTCATCGCCGTACGCAGGATGCGGGGCACCTCATGACCGTCACCGACCGCGCCGCCCCCGCCCGCAAGGCGCCCCGGGGCTATCTGACCCTCGGCAGCACCGTGGCGGTACCGATGCGCCGGGCCTCCCTGTTCGCGGGCGCCGGGATCTTCGTCCTGCTCCTCGCCGCCGCCGTCGCGACGCTGGCCTGGGGACGCCTCGGCATCGACCTCGCCGATCTGCCCGCCGCGCTCGTCGGCGACGCCGAGGGCAAGGACCGCTTCGTCTTCAACCGGCTGCGCGGACCCCGTCTCACCGTCGCCGTCGGGGTCGGTGCGGCACTCGGCCTCTCGGGAGCGCTGTTCCAGTCCGTCACCCGCAACCCGCTCGGCAGCCCGGACGTCATCGGGCTCTCCGCGGGGGCCGGCGCGGGTGCCGCGATCTGTGCCCTGATGTTCCCCGACACGGTCCCCGTCGCCATCGGGGCCCTCCTCGGCGCCGTCCTCGCGATGGCCCTCGTGTACGTCTCCACCGGCACCGGCTTCCGCAACCCCGCCCGGCTCGTCATCGCCGGGATCGGCGTCGCCGCGATGGGTGCGGCCGTCACCCAGTACGTCGTCTACGCCCTGGAACGCGACAAGGCGTCCGTCCTCACCGCCTACGTCAACGGCAGCCTGACCGCACGCTCCTGGACCGACGCCACGACCGTCTGGCTGGTCCTGGCCGCCGCCGCCCCGCTGACCGCCCTGATCTCCCGGCGGCTCGACATCGGCGAGATGGGCGACGACATCGCCGAGGCGCTCGGCTCCGAGCCGCAGAAGGCCAAGACGCTGGCCGTGGTGCTGGCCATCGGCCTCTCGGCCGCCGCGGTCAGTGTCTCGGGTCCCATCGCCTTCATCGCCCTGACCGCGCCCCAGATCGCCCGGCGCCTCGCCCGCGGTTCCGGCCCGCACCTGCTGATCTCCGCCCTCACCGGCGGTCTGCTGCTGGTGCTCGCGGACCTCTGCTCCCAGCAGTTGGCGATCTTCGACGACCTGCCGGTCGGGATCTACACGATGGCGATCGGCGGCGCGTACCTCGGCTATCTGCTGGTACGGGAGTGGCGCAGGGGCGTGCTCTGAGACGCGGTCAGGCCCCGCCCGCGGCCCGCAGCTCCGCGAACAGCGCGCGCAGGGTCTCCCCGCTCGGGACGTGATCCGGCGCGCGCTGCTCACTCAGCCGGGCGGAGGCGAACAGGCCGGCGGTCGCCTCCGCCGCGGCGAACGGCGCCTCCCCGTCGGCCGGCGCGTGCCACAGCGCGAACCGCTCGGCCACCCGCTCCACCGCCCCGGCGAACCGCGCGACCGCCTCGGCCTCGGGAGCCTCGCGGTAGAACGTCCGGACGGGCGCGGCCCCCCCTACGGGTAGAGACGACGGATCGCCTCGTCCCCGACGCCCGGCAGCCCGGCGTCGCCGAGCAACGCGTGGTGCAGCACCACCGGTCGGCCGCGCGGATCGCCGTACTCGGCGAGGCCCTGTGCGCGTCCCTCATGGAACCTGGCCGTGCGCTTCACGCGTTCTCCTCGGTGGACGGTCCGGGGGAGGCCGCGCGGTCGGGGGCGCGGGAGGGGCCGGGGGCGATCCTGGTGGCCAGGCCGTCCAGGAAGATGTCGAGCTTGTCGTCGAACCAGCCGCGCCCGTGCCAGGTCTCCTCGGCGGTGAACTCCGCCTCGAAGGGGTGCCGGCCCGCCGACTCCCGGGCCCAGGCCCGCCGGTACCGCTCCCGTGCGGTGGACGAGCCGCCCGCCGCGTCCGGGAGCCTCCGGTCCAGGCCCCGCATCGCGACGGACGAGGAGAACACCAGGTCGGCCACGAAGTCCACGGCCACCGCCGCGTCCCGGGGGGTGAGCCCGGCCCCGACGAGTGCCCCGCCGTACCCGGTCAGCAGGTCCACCATGACGCGAGGGGTGCCCGGCGTGGTAAGGATCGCCTCGTCCAGTCCCGGGAACGCCTCGCAGGCCCCCCACAGCGCGTCCGCGAACCCGGTCAGCAACGCGCGCCAGGCCGGCCCGGCCGACGGCCAGACCGTACGTTCCGCGACCAGTTCGACGGCGAGGCGCACCAACGCCTCCCTGTTGTCGACATAGCGATAGAGCGTGGAGTGGCCGACCCCCAGCCGGGCCGCCACCCCCGGCATGCTGAACGTGGCGACCCCCTCGGCCAGCGCCGCCTCCGCGATGGCGGCCCGAGTCAGCGACGGGGGCCGGCCGGGGCGCCTGCCGGGCCCGGCGGTGGACGGCCGTTTCGCGTCGCCCCCGCCGGAAGGAGTTTCCGCGATGCCCCCGCCGGAGGGAGTTCCCGCGATGTCCCTGCCGGAAGGTGCTTCCGTGGCGCCCCCGCCGGAAGGCGGCGTCTTCACGAAGCGCCCGTCGGGAGGCCGTTTCATGAGGCGCCCGGCGCGATCCGCCAGCCCAGGGCCCGGTGGCGCTCGTTCCAGAAGCCGGCGTAGCGGCCGTCCAGCGCCATCAGGTCCTGATGGGTCCCGACCTCCGCGACGCGCCCCTCGTCGAGCACCACGATCTGGTCGGCACCGGTCACCGTGGACAGCCGGTGGGCGATCACCAGCAGGGTGCTCGTCTCCCGCAACGCCTCCATCGACCGCTGGACGTACGCCTCGTTCTCCGGGTCCAGCGCGGCCGTCGCCTCGTCGAGCAGCACGATCGGCGCGCCCTTCAGCAGCGCCCGCGCGATCGACACCCGCTGTCGCTCCCCGCCGGAGAGCGACGTGCCCGCCTCCCCGACCCGCGTCCGCCAGCCGTCGGGCAGCCGCTCGACGATCTCGTCGACCCCGGCCAGCCGCGCCGCCTCCAGAACGTCGGCCTCCGCCGCGTCCGGACGGCCGACGCGGATGTTCCCGATGAGTGTGTCGTCGAAGAGGTACACGTCCTGGAAGACCAGCGAGAGCTGTTCCATCAGCGCGGTCGTCGTCTGGTCGCGCACGTCCACCCCACCGACCCGCACCGTCCCCGCGTCCACGTCGAAGAACCGGGCGATGAGCCGCGTCAGCGTCGTCTTCCCCGAACCGGAGGCTCCGACCAGCGCGGTCACCGAACGCGGCGCCACCGTGAACGAGACGTCCTCCAGCACCGCGCCGCCCGCCTCCGGACCATCGCCCGGCCGTCCCGGATAGCCGAAACGGACCCCGTCCACCTCCACCGCGCCCGGCGTCCGGGGCGGAGTCGAGCGCTCCGGCTCCGGCAGCGGCGGCTCGTCCAGCACGGCCCGCACCCGGCCCATGTCGTTGCGGGCCGTCCGCACCACGGCGGCGAAGTCCCCTACCTCCGCCAGCGGCCCCGCGAATCGGGCCACCAGCGCCAGCAGCGCCACGAGTTCGACCGGATCCACCGCCCCGTCCAGCGCCAGCGACGCCCCGACCCCGATCAGCGCCGAGAAGCACACCTGGACCGCGAACCCGCCGAGCAGCATCCCCGGCACCGACATCCACACCTGCTTGCGGGACGCGGCCCGCTGCTCCGCCAACGCGGCCTCCAGCGGCGCGTATCCGCCCGTCGTTCGGCCGAAGGCGCGCAGCACGGGCTGGTTGCGGGCGAACTCCAGGACGCGGCCCGACGCCTCGACCCCGGCCGCGTCGTTCAGCTCGTCCATCCGGTTCAGCAGCCGTACGGAGACCCGGGCGGCGAGCAGGATGAGCGGCGAGCAGACGAGGGCGGCGAGCCCGAGCCGCCAGTCGAGGAACAGCATCACGACGACCACCGTGGCCGGCGTCAGCACCCCGGTCACCAGTGGTTGCAGCAGATGCGCGCAGCTCCCCGCGATCGACAGCACCGACCTGGTGCCCATCCGGGTGAGCCGGCCCACGGTCGTCCCGTCGAACCACCCCAGCGGCAGCGCGGCCACATGGTCGCCGAGCCGGTGGTGCAGCGTGGTCAGGATGACCAGCGCCACCCGGAACCCGAGCATGGCCTGCGCGTAGTGCGCCCCGAGCGTGATGAGCACGGCCACCCCGAGCCACCCGGTCCAGCGGGCCGCGCCGCCGGTGTCGCCGTTCAGCAGATCGCCGAGCACGGGGACCAGGAGCGAGACGGCGAGGCCCTGCGCGATCCCGTAACCGCACAGGGCGGTGAGATAGCGGAAGAGGACCGCGCGGTGCGCGCCGCCGAGGACGGCGGAGAGATCGCGGATCATACGACTGCCCTTTCGTGCGTGGCCCACATCCGGGCGTAGAGGCCTTCCGCGGCGAGGAGTTCCGGGTGCCGGCCGCGCTCGACGATCCGCCCGTCGCGCAGGACGGCGATCTGGTCGGCCTCGACGATCGTCGGGAGCCGGTGCGCGATGACCAGGACCGTGCGGCCCCTCACCAGCCGGGCGATGGCGTCCTGGATGGCGGCCTCCGACTCGGGATCGGCGAAGGCCGTCGCCTCGTCCAGCACGAGGACCGGGGCCCCTGCCAGCAGGGCGCGCGCGATGGAGACCCGCTGCGCCTCCCCGCCGGACAGGACGGCATCCTCGCCGACGACGGAGTCGTAGCCGCGCGGCAGCTCCTCGATCCGCCGGTCGATCCGCGCGGCACGGGCGGCCTCGCGCACCTCCTCCTCGCTCGCGTCCGGGCGGGCCAGGCGGATGTTGTCCCGGACGCTGGTCCGCAGCAACTGGACGTCCTGGAGGACGAAGCCGATGTGCCGGTAGAGCTGTTCGGTGGCGATCTCGCGCACATCGACGCCGCCGATGGTGATCCGTCCGCCGGTGACGTCGTGGAAGCGGATGGCCAGCGAGGCCAGCGTCGACTTGCCGGAACCCGACGGCCCGACCAGCGCGGTGACCGTCCCCGGCGCCAGGCGCAGGCTCACCCCGTCGAGGACGTCGACGGCCCCGTCGTAGCTGAACGTCACGTCGTGCAGCTCGACTTCGTTGCCGTCCGGGGGCCTCGGGTGGACGGCCTCGGGCAGCACCGGCGTGTCCAGGACGGCGGCGATGCGCCCCGCCGCCGCGGAGGCCTCGCGCCGGGCCTGGGCGCCGAAGCCGAGGGTCACGAGCACGCTCGGGATGACCAGGGCCACCATGGACGAGGTGAGCACGTCGACGGGGGAGACCCAGCCCCGGTGCACGAACCAGACGCCGCCCGCCAGATTCACCAGCAGCACCACGGGCGGCGAGACGGCCATCGACGCGAACGCCTCCAGCTTCAGCATCGGGCGCACCCAGCCGCTGTAGTGGTCGCCGAACCGCGTCGCGGCCTCCCGGTAACCCGCGTGCGCCTCGCCCGCCCGGCCGAAGGTCTTCACCACGCCGATGCCCGTGACGAACTCGACGATGGCCTTGTTGATCGCGGCGATCCCGGCGTTGAGCCGGCCCATCTGCGGGCCGAAGTCCCTCATCATGTACGCGTACGCGTCGGCGTAGAGCGGCAGCGTGGCCAACGCCAGCAGCGCGAGCCGCCAGTCCAGCCAGAAGAGGTAGCCGAGCCCCACGGCCGGTACGGTCACCGCGGCCGTGGTCTCCACGGCACTGTGGGCGACCAGGTAGTGCAGGTCGTGGACGTCGTTCTGGGCCGCCTTGCGCACGGTGGCCGAGGAGTTGGCGGTGAACCAGCCGAGCGGGGCGCGCCCCAGCCGTGCCACGATGCGGCGGCGCAGCGAGGCCTGGAGCGCGACGTCCGCGAAGTGCGTGAGGGCGAGGGCCACCCCGCCGGACAGGGCCCGTACGGAGAGCCCCACCACCGTGATCAGCACGGCCGCGCGCACCTCGTCCGGATCGGCGGGACCGGGGGCGAGGAGGGTCTTGGCCAGCTCGGCGATGGCGATGTACGGGACGACGGTGGCTGCCGCGCCGATGATCTGGAGCGCCATGGCGATCCGGGTGCGGACGCGGACCGGGGCGAGCAGGGAGGCGAGGGCGGCCCGCGCGGCCCGCGCCTCGGCTTTCGGGTCCCGCTCCCGCACGGGCCCCGCGGCCTGCGCCTGCTGCGCCGCGTGCCCCGGTTCCGGTGTGCGCCCCGGCTCCGCGTCGCGTTCGGGAGTTCTCCGCGATCCCTGCGGCGGGCCGTCGTCCTGTTCCATGCGCACGCGCCTCCTCCTGGCATGCGGCGGCACAGCCGGTCACGGACAGGCTGTTTTGGTTAGGTGAGCCTACCCTTACTTTTTCCGTGCTCGACAGGGCTGTGGCCGTTCCGGGGAGGGGAGTTCACCTGTGAAGCGGGGCCGGGGAGCGGCGCCGGGGCGGTGACGACTGGTCACGTACAGGTTCGTCGACCATACTGCCCGCCGTGGAGCAGAGCATAGATTCGAACAAGAAGCCCGAGTTCGCCGCAGGCACCGACCCGGCGTTCATTCCCCTGCCCGGACTGGCGGCGCCCGTCGCCACCCGGAAGCCCGAACCGGAATCGGAGGCCGGTCCGGAGGACGCTGCTCCGGAGTCGGCGTCGGAATCGGCGTCGGAGGCGGAGGCGGAACGCGACGACGAGGCCGTGGCGGACGCCGCGGCGGCCGACGCCGACGAGGAACCGGAATCCGCGGCGGACGGCGCCGGTCCGGAGAGCGAAGCCGGGGACGCTGCCGAGGGCGACGCCGAGGAGGGCCCCGTATTCGAGGTCAGCGACCGGCGCGGTTCCATCCGGGTGGACCGGGAAGGGGTCCGCTTCACGCTCGACGACCAGGAGGCCGAGTTCCACTGGGACGAGATCGGCGCGGTGGAGACCACCCCGGCGCGCTTCGGCCGCCGGTTCACGGTGACCGTCCACCTGTCGAGCCGCCGCTGGTTCAACGCCGAGGTCGAGGCGGTGAGCCGCGCCGAGCTGAAGGGCTGGCCGGCCGAGCTGGACGCCGCTCTGGACGCCTACTTCGAGGAGTCCTGAGCCGTCTGCCGTGAGAGACCCCGGCGGGGCGCCCCGGGGCGCCCCGGTTGTTCCCGGGGCCCGGGAGGTTCTGGGTCTTCTTCCCGACGACGGGGGTCGGGGGTCGGGGCCAGGGGGCGGCCCCGGTTCCGGTCGCGTCGCGCGGTGCCGAATTCCGGCCGCGCGGCGCCGGACCGTGCCGCGCCGAGCCCCGTCGTGCGCGGAGCGTCGTGCCGCGCTGTGCTCCGCCGCGCCGCGCCGGGGTGCTTCGCGACGCGTCGCGCCCGGCCCCGCCCGCCTGCCCTCAGGGCCGGTCGCGGCCCCGGACGCGCATCACGACGTAACCGACCAGGGCGACCGCGGCCAGCGCCAGCACGATTCTGGTCACGACGCCGACGTACGCCCCGACCACGTCCCACTGGTCGCCGAGCCAGTATCCGGCCATCACGAGGACCGTGTTCCACACCAGGCTGCCCGCCGTCGTCAGCCCCACGAACACCGGCAGCGGCATGCGCTCCACGCCCGCGGGCACCGAGATCAGGCTCCGGAACACCGGAACCATGCGGCCCAGCAGTACCGCCTTGGTGCCGTGCCGGGCGAACCACTCCTCCGTCCGCACCAGGTCGGAGGCCTTGACCAGGGGGAGCTTCGCCCACCAGGCGTGCATCCGCTCCCGGCCGAACACGGCTCCGATCCCGTACAGGACCACCGCGCCGACGACCGAGCCGAGCGTCGTCCAGAACAGGGCCGAGGCGATGCTGAGCACCCCCTGAGAGGCGGCGAACCCGGTCAGCGGCAGGATGACCTCGCTGGGCAGCGGCGGGAACAGGTTCTCCAGCGCGATGGCCGCGCCCGCGCCGGGACCGCCGAACGTCTCGACCAGCCCGGTGGCCCAGCCGACGATGCCCCCCTGCGGCTCCGGGGCGGCGAGCGCTCCCAGGCCGGCCGACGGGGTCAGGTCCATGTGTCCATGGTCCCTCAGGCCCCGTCGAGCACCACCGAACGGCTCAGATGGCGGGGCAGGTCCGGGTCGAGCCCCCGTGCCGCCGCACGGGCCAGGGCGAGGCGCTGTACCCGTACGAGATCGGCCAGCGGATCGAGGGCGCCGTCCACCCACTCGGCACCCGTCGCGCGCACCTGCTCGGCCAGGCCCTCGGGAGCCTCACCGAACATCCAGGTCGTGGTGGAGGTGGTGGAGATGCTGATGGGGCCGTGCCGGTACTCCATCGCGGGGTACGACTCCGTCCAGGACAGCGAGGCCTCCTTCATCTTCAGCGCCGCCTCGTGGGCCAGCCCGACCGTCCACCCCCGGCCGAGGAAGGAGAACTGGGTGCTCTCCAGCAGCCCGTCGGGCAGCGGCTCGGCGAGTGCGGCCTCCGCGTCCGCGACCACGGCCTCGGAGTGCAGGCCGAGATGGGCCCGCAGCAGGGTGAGGGCGGTCGTGGCGAAGCGCGTCTGGACGACGGACCGTTCGTCGGCGAAGTCCAGGACGACGAGAGCGTCGGCCGCCGCCCTGACCGGGGTCTGCGGATCCGCCGTGACGGCCACCGTGCGGGTGGCGCCGCGCAGCCGGTCCAGCAGCTCCAGCACTTCGGTCGTGGTCCCCGACCGGGTCAGCGCGACGACGCGGTCGTAGCCGCGGCCGTGGGGGAACTCGGAGGCGGCGAAGGCGTCCGACTCGCCCTGGCCGGAGCCCTCGCGGAGTCCGGCGTAGGCCTGCGCCATGTAGAAGGAGGTACCGCAGCCGACCACCGCGATCCGCTCGCCGGCGACGGGCAGGGCGGCGGTCTCGGGGCCGCCCGCCAAGGCGGCGGCGCGCCGCCAGCAGGCGGGCTGACTGGCTGTCTCGGACTCGGCATACGACACGTCTGCACTCCACGGGAACGAGGTGGACCACGGGAACGGGGCTGAGCGGGGCCGACCCGCCCCGATGTAGAATTCTGCACGTTACATGCACTTATCGAGCAAAAACAAGCAAGCCGCAGGTGGGTGAAGGGGGCGCGGTAGGCCCTGTGCGACGCTTGCGGCGGTCCGGCCCCCGGCGACCGCGTTCCCGCGAAACGCGGTGCCCGCGCCGGACGGTGAGGAGACGCTCTTGTCCAGGGACGCCCGGTGGGACGCGCTGCTGGAACTGGTCGGCAAGCACGGCAGGGTGGACGTCGAGGAGGCGGCCGCCGCGCTCGACGTCTCGGCCGCCACCATCCGCCGCGACCTGGACCAGCTGGCCGAACAGCACCTGCTCACCAGGACCAGGGGCGGCGCGGTCGCGCACGGGGTCTCCTACGAACTGGCGCTCCGCTACAAGACGGGCCGTCACGCGCCCGAGAAGCAGGCCATCGGCCGCGCCGTGTCCGGCCTGGTCGCCGTCGGCGAGGTCGTCGGCCTGACCGGCGGGACGACCGTGACCGAGGTGGCCAGGGCACTGGCCGTGCGCCCGGACATCGTGGGCGAGACGGCGGTGGCGGGCGGGCAGCCGACGCTGACCGTGGTGACCAACGCCCTCAACATCGCGAGCGAACTGGCGATCAGGCCGCAGATCAAGATGGTCGTGACGGGCGGGGTCGCGCGGCCCCAGTCGTACGAGCTGACGGGCCCGCTCGCCGTCGGTGTGATGAACGAGATCACCCTCGACGTCGCCGTCCTCGGCGTCAACGCCATCGACATCGAACGCGGTGCGTACGTCCACCACGAGGGCGAGGCCAGCGTCAACCGGCTGCTCGCGGAGCGGGCCCAACGGGTGGTGGTGGCGGCCGACTCGTCGAAGATCGGCAAGCGGGCGTTCGCCCGGGTCTGCGACCTCGGACGGGTCGACGTCCTGGTCACCGACTCCCGTATCGGCGCGGAGGCGAAGGGCCGGTTCGGCGAGGCGGGGGTCCAGGTCGTCACCGTCTGACCGGCACGGTCCGGCCCGGCACGGTCCGGCCCGCCGTACCCGGGGGCGCGGGGCGTCATGAACCGGTTCCCGTCGGGTACCGGAAGAGACACGGACGGAGACTTCGCCGTGTCGCTGGTACGCCGAACGGGTGAGGGGCGAGAGGATTGCCCGATGAACAGTGAGTGCAGCCGGCGGGAACCCGACCGGCTCGACGACGGGGTGGCCCTGTGAGCAGGTACGACAGGTACGACAGATACGACGCCACCGACGAACAGTGGGAAGGGCTCGCACAGGTCGTACCGCTGCGTGGCCGCGACGAGTGGCCGTCGCGCGTCGACCACCGCACCGTCCCGGACGAGCGGGCGGCCGAACAGCGGCGTCTCGTGGTCCTGCGGGTGCAGGTCTTCGCGGACGCTCGTGAGGTCGCCGAGTACCTGGTCGCCCAGGTGCCGGTGCTGCTCGACCTGACGGCGGCGGAGACGGACGTGGCGAAGCGGATTCTCGACTTCAGCAGCGGCGTGGTCTTCGGCCTCGGCAGCGGCATGCACCGCGTCGACCGCAATGTCTTCCTGCTCGCGCCGGTCGGCATGGAGGTCGAGGGGGTCACGCCCGCGGGCCTCGCCCAGTAGGCGGAGGCGGGCCGTCGGGGCGGCAGCCGGACCGGACCGCCGCCCCCGGCCGCGCCGTCCCGTCCTCCCGCCACCGCCCGCCTTCGCGCGCCTTCGCGCGCGGGCCCGTCGGCCTTGCGCGCCGGACCGTGCCCCTCCTTACGTGCCGGACCGTGCCCCTCCGTGCCGGGGTTGCGCCCGGGAAGGCGCTGTCGGTGGCCGGTGATAGACCTGGGACCGTGACAGACATCGATGTGGCAGAACTCCAGCGACGGCTGGCCGCGTTCGCCGAGGCGCGCGACTGGGAGCAGTACCACAACCCGAAGAACCTGGCGGCGGCGCTCAGCGTCGAGGCGTCCGAACTGCTGGAGATCTTCCAGTGGCTGACGCCCGAACAGTCGGCGCGGATCATGGAGAACCCCGAGTCGGCCCACCGGGTCGCCGACGAGGTGGCGGACGTGCTCGCCTATCTCCTGCAGTTCTCCCGGGTGCTGGGCATCGATCCGACCGCGGCGCTGGTCGCCAAGTTGGAGCGGAACGAGAAGCGCTTCCCCCTGTCGAGCGCTGCGGAACCTCTCGATCGTCACTCTTCGGAGTGAGTGAGATATCCACAGTCGACTTCCTGTCCACAGATTTCCGATTTCCTCTGGCCTTACGGTGCTGTCTACTTCACTGTGGGTAATGAATGAGGTGAGCGGGTTTTCGTACGGACGGGGGAGAGACATGGAAGCGGAGCGACTCATCGAGGCGGGGCGGCGGGCTCTGGCGGACAGCCGGGGCGCGTTGGACGTCATGGCGGAGGCCTGGCAGGCGCAGGCACTCGCCCGCGCGGTCGGCAGTCGGCTGGCGCTCTACGGCCCGGTGGAGTTACGGAGCGAGGCGCGGGCGCTGGGGGAGATCGGCGCCGGATGCTCGGCGCTGGACCACCCGGCGGTGCTCTCCGGCGGTGCCCGGGCGGCGCAGTTGTCCGGGATCGCCGATGTGCGGCGGTCCCTGGCCGGGCTGGCGCTGCTGCTCAGTGAGGCCGGGATCGCCCTGGTCGGGGTGGCCTGCGACACGGGGGAGGACGGTCTGTACTGGCAGTGCATCGAGGCCATGGACGCGGCCGACGAATCACTGGAACGCGTGCACGGGATGCTGAGGCGGCTGGCGGAGCGGGAGAGGGAGCGCGACGGCCCCTACGGCGGCATACGCGGCCCCGCGGCATCGGCGGCGGGCCCCTAGGCGCCCTGTCGTCGAACTGCCGCCTGCCCCGCGGGGCCGCCCTTCGGGCGACGGCGGCAGCGGGACGACAGGACCTGGAGAAGGGCGGATCGCGGGCGTCCGGGCAGGGCGGCGACGGGTGAGGGGAGGCGACGGGCCCGGGGCGGGCGGGAAAGCCCGGGGGAGATGCGGAGGAGGTCCGGCCTGGCCGGTGGGCGGGACCGGGTGCCCGAGGGGCAGGATGGAGGGCATGGATCTCCGCATCTTCACCGAGCCCCAGCAAGGGGCCGACTACGACACCTTGCTCACCGTCGCCAAGGCCGCCGAGGACCTGGGCTTCGACGCCTTCTACCGCTCCGACCACTATCTCCGCATGGGCTCCGGCGACGGGCTGCCCGGACCGACGGACGCCTGGATCACCCTGGCCGGACTGGCGCGCGAGACCCGGCGCATCCGGCTCGGCACGCTGATGACCGCCGGCACGTTCCGGCTGCCGGGAGTGCTGGCCATCCAGGTGGCCCAGGTCGACCAGATGTCCGGCGGCCGGGTCGAACTGGGCCTGGGCGCAGGCTGGTTCGAGGAGGAGCACAAGGCCTACGGCATCCCGTTCCCGAAGGAGAAGTTCGGCCGCCTGGAGGAGCAGCTCGCCATCGTCACGGGGCTGTGGGCGACCGAGGTCGGCGAGACCTTCAGCTATGACGGCACCTATTACCAACTCACCGATTCACCCGCACTGCCCAAGCCGGCCCAGGCCAAGGTGCCCGTCCTGATCGGCGGCCACGGTGCGACGCGCACCCCGCGGCTCGCCGCGCAGTACGCGGACGAGTTCAACATCCCGTTCGCCTCGCTGGAGGACAGCGAGAAGCAGTTCGGCCGGGTCCGGGCCGCCGCGCAGGCGCACGGGCGGTCCCCGGACGACCTCGTGTACTCCAACGCGCTGATCGTCTGCACGGGCAAGGACGACGCCGAGGTCGCCCGACGCGCGGCGGCCATCGGCCGGGACGTGGAGGAGCTCAAGGCGAACGGGCTGGCGGGATCCCCCGCCGAGGTGGTCGACAAGATCGGCAGCTTCGAGGCGATCGGCTCGTCGAGGATCTACCTCCAGGTCCTCGATCTGGAGGACCTGGACCACCTGGAACTGATCTCCTCGCAGATCCAGTCCCAGCTGACCTGACCTGACCTGACCTGACCTGACCTGACCTGACCTGACCTGACCCGAGCTGAGCTGAGCTGACCCGAGCTGAGCTGGCCTGACGAGGAGGAGGTGGCGGTGCGTACCGTGCGCACGCTCGCCGAAGCGCTGGACGCCGGGCCCGTCCTGCTGGACGGCGGGCTCTCCAACCAACTGGAGGCGCAGGGCTGCGATCTGTCCGACGCCCTGTGGTCGGCCCGGTTGCTGGCCGACGCGCCGGAACAGATCGAGGCCGCTCACCTCGCCTACCTCCGGGCCGGGGCACGGGTGCTCATCACGGCCAGCTACCAGGCCACCTTCGAAGGGTTCGGTCGGTACGGTCTCGACCGGGCCGCGACCGGGGCCCTGCTCGCCCGCAGCGTGGAGCTGGCCCGGCGCGCCGCCGAGGCGGCGCGCCGGGCCGACCCCGGCCGGGAGACCTGGGTCGCCGCGTCGGTCGGACCGTACGGGGCGATGCTCGCGGACGGCAGCGAGTACCGGGGCCGCTACGGGCTGAGCGTCCGGGAGTTGGAGCGCTTCCACCGCCCCCGGGTGGCGGCGCTGGCCGCGGCCGGGCCCGACGCACTGGCACTGGAGACCGTGCCGGACCTGGACGAGGCCGAGGCCCTGGTCCGGGTGGCCGAGGAGACCGGGCTGCCGTACTGGCTCTCGTACAGCGTGGCGGACGGCCGGACGAGGGCCGGCCAGCCGCTTCAGGAGGCGTTCGCGGTGGCGGCGGGGCGGGACTCGGTCCTCGCGGTCGGGGTCAACTGCTGCGATCCGCAGGAGGCGCGGGGGGCGGTGGAGCAGGCGGTGGCGGTCACGGGCAGGCCCGCCGTGGTCTACCCGAACAGCGGGGAGGGCTGGGACGCCGGGGCGCGGGGGTGGACCGGGCACGGCACCTTCGACCCCGGGCAGGTCCGGGCCTGGACACGGGCCGGGGCCAGGCTCGTCGGAGGCTGCTGCCGGGTGGGGCCGGATCTCATCACGGAGCTGGACGGGCGGCTGGAGGGGTAGGGGCCCTCTTCAGCGGGCGCCCCCGGGGCCGTTCCGGAGAGCGTTGCGGGCCGGGAGGAGCGAAATTGCCTGGTGGGGGCAGGGAGGCGACGGCCATACTCGGACAGGTGTTCCTGACAATCGGTACGACCGGCACCCCAGAGCGTCCCGCCACGGACCTGGGCTTTCTGCTGCACAAGCATCCCGACAAGGCGCAGGTGTTCTCCACCTCGCACGGCTCCGCGCACGTCTTCTACCCCGAGGCGTCCGCCGAGCGCTGCACGGCCGCGCTCCTGCTGGAGGTGGATCCGGTGGCGCTGGTGCGGCGCGGCAAGGGCAAGGGCCGGGGCGGCGCCCCCGACGCGGCGCTCGCGCAGTACGTCAACGACCGCCCCTACGCGGCGTCCTCGCTGCTCTCGGTCGCCCTCGCCGCCGTGTTCAAGTCCGCGCTCGGTGGTGTCTGCCGGGCCCTGCCCGAGCGGGCCGGCAGCCCGTTGCCGCTGCGGATCGAGGTGCCCGCCCTGCCCGCCAGGGGCGGCGCCGAGCTGGTGCACAAGCTGTTCGCGCCGCTCGGCTGGGAGCGGGTCGACGCCACGGCCGTACCGCTGGACGAGGAGTTCCCCGCGTGGGGCGACTCCCGCTACGTACGCCTGGTGCTGGAGGGCGAGTTGCGGCTCGCGGACGCGCTGCGCCAGCTCTATGTCCTGCTCCCGGTCCTCGACGACGCCAAGCACTACTGGGTCGCGCCCGACGAGGTGGACAAGCTGCTGCGCGCGGGCGAGGGCTGGCTGGCCGACCACCCCGAACGGCCGCTGATCACTCGCCGCTACCTCTCCCACCGCTGGGGACTCACACGCCGGGCCGACCAGGCCCTGGAGCTGGTCCGGCTCGCCGAGGCGGACGACCTGGACGTCGACAGCCTCGACAACGCGGTGGACGAGAGCGCCGACACCGAGGAGAAGCCGGTCCCGCTCGCCGCACAGCGACGCGCCGCGATCCTCGACGCGCTGCGCGGAGCCGGGGCGAGCCGGGTGCTCGACCTCGGCTGCGGCCAGGGCCAGTTGGTGCAGGAGCTCCTCAAGGACGTGCGCTTCACCGAGATCGTGGGCGTCGACGTCTCGATGCGCGCCCTCACCATCGCCTCGCGGCGGCTCAAGCTGGACCGGATGGGGGAGCGCCAGGCCGGCCGGGTCACCCTCCGGCAGGGCTCGCTGACCTACACCGACAAGCGGCTGACGGGGTATGACGCCGCTGTGCTCAGCGAGGTCATCGAGCATCTGGACCTGGACCGGCTGCCCGCCCTGGAGTACGCCGTGTTCGGCGCCGCGCGCCCCGGGACGGTGCTCGTGACCACGCCGAACGTCGAGTACAACGTCCGCTGGGAGACCCTCCCGGCCGGACACGTCCGCCACGGGGACCACCGCTTCGAGTGGACCCGGGCCGAATTCCGGGACTGGGCCGGGCAGGTCGCCGAACGGCACGGCTACACGGTGCGGTACGCGCCGGTCGGGCCCGACGACCCCGAGGTGGGGCCGCCGACCCAGCTGGCCGTGTTCACCCGGGCCGACACCACCCCAACCACCACGAAGACCGAGAAGAAGAAGGAGGCGGAAGCCGCATGAACAGAGACCACAGCACGACCGGCGCGGAGACCGCCGCCCCGACCCCCGTGCGCACCCTGCCGGTGACCGACCTCTCCCTCGTCGTCCTCATCGGCGCCAGCGGATCGGGCAAGTCCACCTTCGCCCGCAAGCACTTCAAACCGACCGAGATCGTCTCCTCGGACTTCTGCCGGGGTCTGGTCGCCGACGACGAGAACGACCAGAGCGCCAGCCGCGACGCCTTCGACGTGCTGCACTACATCGCCGGCAAGCGGCTGGAGGCCGGTCGGCTCACCGTGATCGACGCCACCAGCGTCCAGTCCGAGAGCCGCAAGCAGCTCGTCCAGCTGGCCCGCGCGTACGACGTCCTGCCCATCGCCATCGTCCTCGATCTCCCCGAGGAGGTCTGCGCCGCCCGCAACGCGGCCCGCCCGGACCGCGCCTCCATGCCGCGCCACGTCATCCAGCGGCACCGCCGCGAGCTGCGGCGTTCCCTGCGGGGCCTGGAGCGCGAGGGCTTCCGCAAGGTGCACGTCCTGCGCACCGAGGAGGAGGCCGAGAGCGCGACGGTGGTCCTGGAGCGCCGCTACAACGACCTGCGCCACCTCACCGGCCCGTTCGACATCATCGGGGACATCCACGGCTGCCGCTCCGAGCTGGACACCCTGCTCGGCAAGCTCGGCTATGGGGACGGCGCCCACCCCGAAGGACGCACGGCCGTGTTCGTCGGCGACCTCGTGGACCGGGGCCCCGACAGCCCGGGCGTGCTGCGCCGCGTCATGTCCATGGTGGCGGCGGGCAACGCCCTTTGCGTCCCCGGCAACCACGAGAACAAGCTCGGCCGCTACCTCGCGGGCCGCAAGGTCCAGCTCACCCACGGGCTCGCCGAGACCGTCGAGCAGCTGGAGCGCGAGGACGCCGAACACCCCGAGTTCCGGGGGCAGGTGAGGGAGTTCATCGACTCCCTCGTCAGCCACTACGTCCTGGACGGCGGCAAGCTGGTGGTCTGCCACGCCGGGCTGCCCGAGAAGTACCACGGCCGCACCTCCGGCCGGGTCCGTTCGCACGCGCTGTACGGGGACACGACGGGGGAGACCGACGAGTTCGGCCTGCCCGTGCGCTACCCGTGGGCCGAGGAGTACCGGGGCCGCGCCACCGTGGTCTACGGCCACACCCCCGTCCCCACCACCTCCTGGATCAACAACACCATCTGCCTGGACACCGGGGCCGTCTTCGGCGGGAGGATGACCGCGCTGCGCTGGCCGGAGCGCGAACTGGTCGACGTACCCGCCGAGAAGGTCTGGTACGAGCCGGTCAAGCCGCTGGTGACCGAGGCGCCCGGAGGCCGGGAGGGCCGGCCGCTGGACATCGCCGACGTCCAGGGCCGCCGCGTCGTGGAGACCCGGCACCTGGGGCGCGTCGCCGTGCGCGAGGAGAACGCCGCCGCCGCGCTGGAGGTCATGAGCCGGTTCGCCGTCGACCCGCGCCTCCTCGCCTACCTGCCGCCCACCATGGCCCCCACCGCCACCTCCCGCGAGGACGGCTTCCTGGAGCACCCGGCCGAGGCCTTCGCGCAGTACGCGGCCGACGGCGTCGAGCGGGTCGTGTGCGAGGAGAAGCACATGGGCTCCCGGGCCGTGGTCCTGGTCTGCAAGGACGCGGCGGCGGCGACCGCGCGGTTCGGCACGACGGGCACCACCGGCGCGCTGTACACCCGCACCGGACGCCCGTTCCTGGACGACCCGGCCCTGACCGAGACGGTCCTGGACCGGCTCCGCACCGCCGTCACCGCCGCCGGGCTCTGGGCGGAGTGGGACACCGACTGGGTGCTCCTGGACGCCGAGCTGATGCCGTGGTCGCTCAAGGCCGGCGGCCTGCTGCGCTCGCAGTACGCCGCCGTCGGCGCCGCGTCCGGCGCGGTCTTCCCACCGGCCGTCGCCGCCCTGGAGCAGGCGGTCGCCCGGGGCGTCGAGGTGGCCGGCCTCGCCGGACAGCAGCGGGCCCGCGCGCGGGACGCGGCAGCCTTCACCGAGGCGTACCGGCGCTACTGCTGGCCCACCGAGGGGCTGGACGGGGTGCGCCTGGCCCCCTTCCAGATCCTCGCCGTCCAGGGCCGCTCCCTGGCCGCCGTCCCGCACGACGAGCAGCTCGCCCTGCTCGACCGGCTGGTGGAGCACGACCCGACCGGACTGCTCCAGGTCACCCGCCGGCTCGTCGTCGACACCGGCGACGAGGCCTCGGTCCGGGCGGGCGTGGACTGGTGGCTGGAGATGACCGGGCGGGGCGGCGAGGGCATGGTCGTCAAACCGCTCGGCGCCCTCGTCCGGGACGCCGGGGGCCGCCTCGTCCAGCCCGGCATCAAGGTGCGGGGCCGGGAGTACCTCCGCATCATCTACGGCCCCGAGTACACCCGCCCGGAGAATCTGGAGCGCCTGCGCTCCCGGTTCCTCGGCCACAAGCGCTCGCTGGCGCTGCGGGAGTACGCGCTCGGTCTGGAGGCGCTGGACCGGCTGGCGGAGGGCGAGCCGCTGTGGCGGGTCCACGAGGCGGTGTTCGCGGTCCTGGCGCTGGAGTCGGAGCCGGTGGACCCCCGGCTCTGAACCGGGGCCGGACATCCGCCGGGGCCAACCGGTAGGCGATTCGCCGGGTGAACGGCGCTCCGCGCGGTGAGGATGAAGGCATGGGATTCCATGTCGACTCCGAAGCCGGGCGGCTGCGCCGCGTCGTCCTGCACCGCCCGGATCTGGAGCTGAAGCGGCTCACCCCCAGGAACAAGGACGCGCTCCTGTTCGACGACGTCCTGTGGGTGCGCCGCGCCCGCGAGGAGCACGACGGGTTCGCCGACGTGCTGCGCGACCGGGGGGTCGCCGTGCACCTCTTCGGCGATCTCCTGCGGGAGTCCCTCGACATCCCGGTCGCCCGGCGGCTCGTGCTCGACCGGGTCTTCGACGAGAAGGAGTACGGTCCGCTCGCCACCGAGCACCTGCGGGCCGCCTTCGAGGAGCTGTCCTCGGAGGAGCTGGCGGAGGCCCTGGTCGGTGGCATGACCAAGCGGGAGTTCCTGGAGCGGCACAGCGAGCCGACCTCCGTCCGCTTCCACGTGATGGACAAGGACGACTTCCTGCTGGGCCCGCTGCCGAACCACCTCTTCACCCGGGACACCTCGGCCTGGATCTACGACGGGGTCTCCATCAACGCGATGCGCTGGCCCGCCAGGCAGCGCGAGACCGTCCACTTCGAGGCGATCTACCGGCACCACCCCCTCTTCACCGGCCCGGAGGCGGGCGCCTTCCACCACTGGTCGCAGGGGCAGGACGACTATCCCTCCACCATCGAGGGCGGTGACGTCCTGGTCATCGGGCAGGGGGCCGTCCTCATCGGGATGAGCGAGCGCACCACGCCGCAGGCCGTGGAGATGCTGGCCCGGGGCCTCTTCGACGCGGGCTCGGCGCGCACGATCGTGGCCCTCGACATGCCCAAGGCCCGGGCGTTCATGCACCTGGACACGGTGATGACGATGATCGACGGCGACACCTTCACCCAGTACGCCGGTCTCGGCATGCTCCGCTCGTACACCATCGAGCCCGGCAGCGGCCCGCGCGAGCTGAAGGTCACCGACCACCCGCCCGAGCACATGCACCGCGCCATCGCCGCCGCGCTGGGCCTCGACTCGGTCCGGGTGCTCACCGCCACCCAGGACGTGCACGCGGCCGAGCGCGAGCAGTGGGACGACGGCTGCAACGTGCTCGCGGTCGAGCCCGGGGTGGTCGTCGCGTACGAGCGCAACGCGACGACCAACACCTATCTGCGCAAGCAGGGCATCGAGGTGATCGAGATCCGGGGCAGCGAGCTGGGCCGGGGCCGCGGGGGGCCGCGCTGTATGAGCTGCCCGGTGGAGCGCGACCCCGTGGGCTGAGGAGCGCGCCGACCGCGAGCCGGGCCGGTAGGGAGACGCGCCCTGTATAGAGATGCGGGTCGTCGTATAGACTTCCAGTTCTGCCCGCGCGCAGTGCGCCGATCCCCGTCCGACCCAGGAGCAGTCATCATGGCCATAGACCTCACCGGCCGCCACTTCCTCAAGGAGCTGGACTTCACCTCCGAGGAGTTCCTCGGCCTGGTCTCCCTGGCCGCCGAGCTCAAGGCGGCCAAGAAGGCCGGGGTCGAGGTCCAGCGGCTGCGCGGCAAGAACATCGCGCTGATCTTCGAGAAGACCTCGACCCGTACGCGCTGCGCCTTCGAGGTCGCCGCGGCGGACCAGGGCGCCTCCACCACCTACCTCGACCCGGCGGGCTCCCAGATGGGCCACAAGGAGTCCGTCAGGGACACCGCCCGGGTGCTCGGCCGGATGTTCGACGGGATCGAGTACCGGGGCGACAGCCAGCAGGCCGTCGAGGAGCTGGCCGCCTACGGCGGAGTGCCGGTCTTCAACGGCCTCACCGACGACTGGCACCCCACCCAGATGCTCGCCGACGTGCTCACCATGACCGAGTTCCGCGAGGGGCCCGTCGCGGAGACCGCTTTCGCCTACCTCGGCGACGCCCGGTTCAACATGGGCAACTCCTATCTGGTCACCGGCGCCCTGCTCGGCCTGGACGTCAGGATCGTCGCCCCTGAGGCGTACTGGCCGGACGAGGCCGTGGTGGCGCGGGCCCGGGAGCTCGCCGAGGTCAGCGGCGCGACGATCACCCTCACCGGCGATGTCGCCGAGGGCGTCCGGGGCGCCGACTTCGTCGCCACCGACGTCTGGGTCTCCATGGGGGAGCCCAAGGAGGTGTGGGCCGAGCGCATCGCCGCCCTCGGCCCCTACGCCGTGACGATGGACGTCCTGCGGGCCACCGGCAACCCGGACGTGAAGTTCCTGCACTGCCTGCCCGCCTTCCACGACCTCGGCACCCAGGTCGGCCGGGACATCCACGACCGGTACGGGCTGACCGAGCTGGAGGTCAGCGACGAGGTCTTCGAGTCCGCGCACTCGGTCGTCTTCGACCAGGCGGAGAACCGCATGCACACGATCAAGGCCGTACTGGTGGCCACGCTCGCGGGGAAGTAGCCCCGCCGGTGCCGACCGGTGCGGCCACGGAGGGGGGCTTCGCATGCTCATTCACCCGATTGGGTGAACATGCGAGGTGGTGGCTACGATGTCGCCTCTTGGTGGGGTTCGGGCTCGCGATGCCCGGACCCCCTTCCCATGTGCCGCCCGCGGTCCCCACGGCCGCCGTGCGCACCGGGAGACGTCCCCCCACTGCACCACCAGAGATGAGAACGTCCCGCATGAGCACCGGTCTGCCGGATTCCGGCACCCCGCAGCGCCCCGGCACCTCGAAGCCGGGCCTGCGCCGCAAGAGCCCCGATCAGCTCATCGCCGAGTCCGGCGGCGACCTGGAGGGCCACGGCCTCAAGCGCACGATGGGCCTCTTCCAGCTCGTCTGCTTCGGGGTCGGCGCGATCGTCGGCACCGGCATCTTCGTCGGGCTGTCCGACAGCGTCGCCGAGGCCGGCCCCGCCGTCGTGATCTCGTTCGTCCTCGCGGCCGTCACGTGCGTCTTCACCGCCCTCTCCTTCGCCGAGCTGGGCAGCGCCATTCCGGTCTCCGGAAGCTCGTACTCCTTCGCCTACGCGGCGCTCGGCGAACGCACCGCCTTCCTCGTCGGCTGGTGCCTGCTGCTGGAGTACGGCGTGTCGGTCTCCGCCGTCGCGGTGGGCTGGAGCCAGTACGTCAATGAACTGCTGAACAGCCTGTTCGGCTGGGAACTGCCCGCCGCTCTGTCCTCGGGACCCGCCGACGGCGGTGTGGTCAACCTGCCCGCGGTCGTCGTGATCGCCATGGCCGCCACGCTGCTGGTGCGCGGTGTCCGGGAGAGCGCCACCGCCACCGCCGCCATGGCGGTCCTCAAGATCGGCATCCTGATCGCCTTCTGCGCCGTGGCGTTCAGCGCGTTCCAGGACGACAACCTCATGCCGTTCGCGACCCACGGGCTCGGCGGGATCACCGCGGGCGCCTCGCTGGCGTTCTTCTCCTACATCGGCTTCGACGCCATCACCACCGCGGGCGAAGAGGTCAAGAACCCCCGGCGGAACATCCCCCTCGCCATCCTGATCTGCATCGGCGTCGTCACCCTGCTCTACTGCGCGGTGGCGCTCTCGGCGATCGGCGCGATCGGCTCGGACGCCGTCGCGAACGAGAGCGCGGCCCTCTCCATCGCCGTCAACCAGGTCACCGATTCCGCGGTCGGCGGTGGCATCGTCGCCTTCGGCGCGGTCGTGGCCATCGCCTCGGTGGTGCTCGCCGTGATGTACGGGCAGACCCGCATCCTGATGTCGATGTCCCGCGACGGGCTCGTCCCCCGCGTCTTCGAGCGGGTCTCGCCCAGGACTCACACCCCGGTCGCCAACACCTGGATCGTGGCCTGCGTCTTCGCGGTCCCGGCCGCGTTCGTCCCGCTCGACGTCGTCGTGAACCTGACGACCATCGGCACGCTCGCCACGATGGTCGCCGTCAACGTCGCGGTGGTGGTTCTCCGGCGGAGCGCCCCCGGGCTGAAGCGGACCTTCCGGGTGCCGCTCTACCCGGTCAGCCCGGTGCTGGGCGTCCTGTTCTGCCTGTACCTGATGTACGGGACCGGCTGGACGACCTGGGTCCAGTTCGCGGTCTTCCTCGCCGTCGGCTCGCTGCTGTACGCCGGTTACGGACGCAAGCGCTCCCGACTGGTCAGCTCCCCGGCGACGGACCCGGCTGCGCCGGTATCGCCGGAAGCGTGAACCACACGGCCTTGCCGTGCTCCGTGGTGCGGTGACCGCACGCGGAGCTGAGGGTCCGGATCAGCAGCAGGCCGCGGCCGTGCTCCTGCCAGGGGTCGACCTCACAGCCCGGCTGCGGCCGGGACAGGTCGCCCGGCGGGGCGGGGTCGCGGTCGTGCACCTCGACCTGGCAGCCGGTCGGCATCAGCTCCACGACCAGCTCGATGGGCTCACCGCCCAGGGTGTGCTCGACCGCGTTGGCCACCAGCTCGGCGGTCAGCAGCTCGGCGGTGTCGCTGTCGGCCGGGGCGTCGATGTCCGACAGCGCCGTACGGATCAGAGCGCGGGCGATCGGCACGGCCGCGGTGGAGTGCGGCAGGGCGATGCGCCAGGAAGCGGGGACGGGGACATCGGGCGGCACGGCGGGGTTTCCGTTCGGGAGCGGGTCTTCCTCGAAGCGGGAGGTCTCGACTTCTGGGGGTTCACGCGGTACTCGGGTCGGGACTTCCTGGTGTCAACCTTACGAACCGCTCCGGTCGAGCCATAGAGGCGGTCGGCCGGAGCAAAGGGGACTTTCGCCACAACGGTCTCATGGATGCCGTATTGCGCCCTCGTGACGGAGGTCACGCAAGAGTGATAACTTCGGGGGCGGAAAGCGACCCGCGCACGGCCGGCACCAGCCCGATCGCTGAAGGGGACCCCTCCATGAGCCCGTTTCCCAGCTCGGCCCCGAGCACCGAGGAATGGCGTCATCTGCGGCTGACCCGGGACGACGGTGTGGCCACCGTCACATTCTCCCGCCCCGAGAAACTCAACGCGCTCACCTTCGGCGCCTACGCCGATCTGCGCGACCTCCTCGCCGAGCTCTCCCGGGAACGCTCCGTCCGCGCCCTCGTCCTCGCCGGGGAGGGGCGCGGCTTCTGCTCCGGCGGCGACGTCGACGAGATCATCGGCGCCACCCTGGCCATGGACACCGCGCGGCTCCTCGACTTCAACCGGATGACCGGCCAGGTCGTCCGGGCCCTGCGGGAATGCCCCTTCCCCGTCGTCGCCGCCGTCCACGGCGTCGCCGCCGGGGCCGGCGCCGTGCTGGCCCTGGCCGCCGACTTCCGCGTCGCCGACCCCTCGGCCCGCTTCGCCTTCCTCTTCACCCGGGTCGGCCTCTCCGGGGGCGACATGGGCGCCGCCTACCTGCTGCCCCGGGTCGTCGGCCTCGGCCACGCCACCCGGCTCCTGATGCTCGGGGACGCCGTCCGGGCTCCCGAGGCGGAGCGGATCGGCCTGATCAGCGAGCTGGCCGAGGAGGGGAAGGCCGACGAGCGCGCCGCCGAGCTGGCCCGCCGCCTCGCCGACGGACCGGCCCTCGCCCTCGCCCAGACCAAGGCCCTGCTCACCGCCGAGCTCGACATGCCGCTCGCCGCCTCCGTCGAGCTGGACGCCAGCACCCAGGCCCTCCTGATGCACGGCGAGGACTACGCCGAGTTCCACGCCGCCTTCACCGAGAAGCGGCCGCCGCAGTGGCAGGGGCGGTAGCCGTGGCGCGCGGCACCGCCCCCGTACGGCGGGTCGCGGTCATCGGCGGCGGCCCCGGCGGGCTCTACGCCGCGTCCCTGCTCAAACGGCTCGACCCGGATCGCGCCGTCACCGTCTACGAGCGCAACGCCCCCGACGACACCTTCGGCTTCGGCGTCGTCCTCTCCGACGAGACCCTCGGCGGCATCGAACACGCCGACCCCGAGGTGTACCGCGCGCTCGGCCGCGAGTTCGTCCGCTGGGACTCCATCGACGTCGTCCACCGGGGCCGGACCCACACCTCCGACGGCCACGGCTTCGCCGCCCTCGGCCGCCGCCGGCTCCTGGAGATCCTGCACGAGCGCTGCGGCGGCCTCGGCGTCGACCTCCGCTTCCGCGCCCCGGCCCCGCCCGCCGCCGAGCTCGCCGCCCACCACGACCTGGTCATCGCCGCCGACGGGGTGCACAGCGCCACCCGCGCGGCCCACGCCGACGCCTTCGGCCCGCACGTCGCCGAGCACCACAACCGCTACATCTGGCTCGCCGCCGACTTCGCGCTCGACGCCTTCCGCTTCGAGATCGCCGAAACCCCGCACGGAGTCATGCAGTTGCACGGCTACCCCTACGCGGCGGACGCGTCCACCGTCATCGTCGAGATGCGCGAGGAGGTCTGGCGGGCGGCCGGGCTCGACACCGCTGACGCGGCCGAATCCACCGCCCGCTGCGCCGAGTTCTTCGCCGAAGCGCTGGACGGCCGCCCCCTGCGCGGCAACCGGTCCTCCTGGCTCGCCTTCCGCACGGTCACCAACTCCCGCTGGTCCCACGGCAACACCGTGCTCATCGGCGACGCGGCCCACACCGCCCACTTCTCCATCGGCTCCGGCACCAAGCTCGCCGTCGAGGACGCCCTGGCGCTGGCGGCCTGCGTCGAGGAACAGCCGGACCTGCCGGCGGCCCTCGCCGCGTACGAGGCCGAGCGCCGCCCGGTCGTCGCCTCCACCCAGCGCGCCGCCGCCGCCAGCCTGCGCTGGTTCGAGGAGCTGGCCACCTACGTCGACCAGCCGCCCCGCCGCTTCGCCTTCAACCTGCTCACCCGCAGCCGCCGGGTCACCCACGACAACCTCCGGCTGCGCGACGCCTCGTTCACCGCCGCCGTCGAGGAGGAGTTCGGCTGCCCGCCCGGCACCCCGCCGATGTTCACCCCGTTCCGGCTGCGCGGCCTGGAACTGCGCAACCGCGTCGTCGTCTCGCCCATGGACATGTACTCCGCCACCGACGGGTACCCCGGCGACTTCCACCTCGTCCACCTCGGGGCCCGGGCGCTCGGCGGCGCGGGACTCACCATGACCGAGATGGTCTGCGTCAGCCCCGAGGGCCGCATCACTCCCGGCTGCACGGGGCTGTGGAACGACGAACAGGCGCTCGCCTGGCGGCGGATCACCGATTTCGTCCACGCCTGCGCCCCCGGCGCCGCCATCGGTGTGCAACTCGGCCACTCCGGCCGCAAGGGCTCCACCAAGCTCATGTGGGAAGGCATCGACCACCCCCTGGAGGACGGCAACTGGCCCCTGACGGCCGCCTCCCCGCTCCCGTACGAGCCGGGCGTCAGCCAGGTCCCCGCGGAACTGGACCGGGCCGGACTGGACGCCGTGCGCGAGCAGTTCACGCAGGCCGCCCGGCGCGCCGCCGAATCCGGCTTCGACCTCCTCGAACTCCACTGCGCCCACGGCTACTTGCTCTCCGGATTCCTCTCCCCGCTCACCAACCGCCGCACCGACGCCTACGGGGGATCCCTGGAGGGCCGCCTCCGCTTCCCCCTCGACGTCTTCGACGCCGTACGCCGGGTCTGGCCGAGGGAGCGGCCGATGACCGTCCGGATCTCCGCCACCGACTGGGCCGAGGGCGGCACCGACGCCGAGGACGCCGTCACGATCGCCCGCGCCTTCGCCGACCACGGGGCCGACGCCATCGACGTCTCCACCGGGCAGGTCGTCGCCGACGAGCGCCCCGAGTTCGGCCGCTCCTACCAGACCCCGTACGCCGACCGGATCCGCAACACCGTGGGCGTCCCCGTCATCGCGGTCGGCGCGATCTCCTCCTGGGACGACGTCAACTCCCTGCTCCTGGCGGGCCGCGCCGACCTCTGCGCCCTGGCCCGCCCCCACCTGTACGACCCGCACTGGACCCTCCACGCGGCCGCCGAACAGGGCTACAGCGGGCCCGCCGCTCCCTGGCCCCTCCCGTACGGCGCGGGCAGCCGCCCCCCGCCCACCGGCCGCACCGACGGGCCGAAGCCCCGGCTCACGCTGGGCTGAGGCAGTCGTGGCACCGGCAGGGGACGGGGTGCGGCGCCCCGCGCCAGTGCTCCTCGCGGTAGCGCGGGGCCAGGCGCCCGAGCAGGGCGGCCAGCTCCTCGGCGTACTCCCGCGTGGCCCACGAACCGTCCACGCCGAACGCCGCCACCCGGCGCAGTACCGCCGGGCTGTACACCGCGACGGGCCGGAAGGTGTGGAGGTTGCGGGT
>NZ_UAVD01000033.1 GCF_900460065.1 Streptomyces griseus
AACGGCTCGTACACCGTGCGGACCGTGATCGCGGCCGACGCCAACGAACTCCCGGTCAAACGCGAGAACAACACCTCCACCCAGGCACTCTTCGTCGGCCGCGGCGCCAACATGCCGTACGACATGTACGAGGCGGAGGACGGCACGGCCGGCGGCGCCGCGAAGACCGTCGGCCCGAACCGGACGATCGGCGACGTCGCGGGCGAGGCCTCGGGCCGCAAGGCCGTCACCCTCGACCGGACCGGCGACTACGTCGAGTTCACCACCCGGGCGGCCACCAACACTCTGGTCACCCGGTTCTCCATCCCCGACGCCCCGGGCGGCGGCGGCATCGACTCCACCCTGAACGTCTACGTGGACGGAGTCTTCCTCAAGGCGATCGACCTCACGTCCAAGTACGCCTGGCTGTACGGGAACGAGGCCGCTCCCGGCAACTCCCCGGGCTCCGGGGCGCCCCGTCACATCTACGACGAGGCGAACACGATGCTGGGCAGGACCGTTCCGGCGGGATCGAAGATCCGGCTCCAGAAGGACAGCGCCAACACCACCACGTACGCGATCGACTTCATCAACCTGGAGCAGGTCGCACCGGTCGCCAACCCGAACCCCGCCACGTACACGGTGCCGGCCGGGTTCACCCACCAGGACGTCCAGAACGCCCTGGACAAGGTCCGGATGGACACCACGGGCACCCTTGTGGGCGTCTACCTCCCGGCGGGGCAGTACACCACGGCCAGTAAGTTCCAGGTCTACGGCAAGGCCGTCAAGGTGGTCGGCGCGGGGCCCTGGTACACCCGCTTCAACGCCCCCTCCACCCAGGACAACACCGACGTCGGCTTCCGGGCCGAGGCCAGTGCCAAGGGGTCCTCGTTCGCGAACTTCGCGTACTTCGGCAACTACACGTCCCGGATCGACGGCCCCGGCAAGGTGTTCGACTTCTCCAATGTGTCGGACATCGTCATCGACAACATCTGGAACGAGCACATGGTCTGCCTCTACTGGGGCGCCAACACCGACAGCGTCACCATCAAGAACTCCCGGATCCGCAACATGTTCGCCGACGGCGTCAACATGACCAACGGGTCCACCGACAACCTGGTGACCAACAACGAGGCTCGGGCCACCGGCGACGACAGCTTCGCCCTCTTCTCGGCGATCGACGCCGGGGGAGCGGACATGAAGAACAACGTCTACGAGAACCTGACCTCGATCCTCACCTGGCGCGCGGCGGGCGTCGCCGTCTACGGCGGTTACGACAACACCTTCCGCAACATCCACATCGCCGACACCCTGGTGTACTCCGGGATCACGGTCAGTTCGCTGGACTTCGGCTATCCGATGAACGGCTTCGGGACCGGACCGACGAGGATCGAGAACGTCTCGATCGTGCGCGCGGGCGGTCATTTCTGGGGATCGCAGACCTTCCCCGGCATCTGGCTGTTCTCGGCGTCCAAGGTGTTCCAGGGCATCCGGATCAACAACGTGGACATCGTCGACCCCACCTACAGCGGGATCATGTTCCAGACGAACTACGTCGGCGGACAGCCTCAGTTCCCCATCAAGGACACCGTGCTGACCGACGTCTCCATCTCGGGTGCGCGCAAGAGCGGTGACGCCTTCGACGCCAAGTCCGGGTTCGGGCTGTGGGCCAACGAGATGCCGGAGGCCGGGCAGGGCCCGGCCGTCGGCGAGGTGACCTTCAACGGCCTGAAGCTCAGCGACAACGCCCAGGACATCAGGAACACCACCTCCACCTTCAAGATCATCAACAACCCGTAGCCCGCAGGAGGGGCCGCGGACACCGGCGCGGGGGTGCTTCCCGATGACAGGGAAGCGCCCCTGCGCGCATGCAATCCTTGCGTTGATAAGTCAATAGTTTGCGCTGCTTACGCTAGTCTTGCGGCATGACGCGACGACTTGCACAGGTTGCCAAGAAGGTTGGGGTCAGCGAGGCCACGGTGAGCCGGGTGCTCAACGGCAAGCCCGGGGTGTCCCGGACCACCCGGCAGTCCGTGCTGACCGCCCTGGACGTCCTCGGCTACGAGCGGCCCACCCAACTGCGGGGCGAGCGCGCCCGGCTCGTCGGCCTCGTCCTGCCCGAACTGCAGAACCCGATCTTCCCCGCGTTCGCCGAGGTGATCGGCGGCGCCCTCGCCCAGCAGGGGCTCACCCCCGTGCTGTGCACCCAGACCAAGGGCGGAGTCTCCGAAGCGGACTACGTGGACCTCCTGCTCCAGCAGCAGGTCTCCGGGGTGGTCTTCGCCGGCGGGCTGTTCGCCCAGGCCGACGAGGCCCATGAGCACTACCACCGGCTCGCCGAGCGCCGCATCCCCGTCGTGCTCATCAACGCCCCCATAGAAGGGCTGGACTTCCCCTGCGTCTCCTGCGACGACGCCGTCGCGATCGAGCGCGCCTGGCGCCACCTGGCCTCCCTCGGCCACGAGCGCATCGGCGTGGTGATGGGCCCCTCCGACCACGTACCCTCCCGCCGCAAGCTCGCGGCAGCCCGGTCCGTCGCGGCGGCCACCGGCGGGGAGCTGACCGAGGAGAACGTCGAGCGCTCGATGTTCTCCCTGGAGGGCGGGCAGGCCGCGGCCTCCCGGCTGCTGGAGCGCGGCGTCACCGGCATCATCTGCGCCAGCGACCCCCTGGCGCTCGGCGCGGTGCGGGCGGCCCGCAGGCGCGGCCTCGGGGTGCCGTCGGACATCTCGGTCGTCGGCTACGACGACTCGGCGTTCATGAACTGCACCGAACCCCCGCTCACCACGATCCGCCAGCCCATCGAGGCCATGGGCCGGGCCGCCGTCGAACTGCTCTGCGCGGGCATCCAGGGCGGGTCGGTCCCTCCGGACGAGCTGCTGTTCGAGCCGGAGCTGGTGGTCCGCGGCTCCACCGCGAAGGCGCCCCGCTGACGCCGCGGATCGCGGCGCCGTCGCGGCTGCGGCACAGTGGGCACATGGACGACCTCAACGCACTCGCCGAGGAACACCTGACCGCCGCCCGCGCCTCCGCGCACGGCCGCAGCGCCCACCTCCTGCTCCAGCAGCCCCCCTTGCGGCAGACGGTGATCGCCCTCACCGAGGGCACGGCGCTCGACGAGCACAACGCGCCGCCCGCCGCCTCGCTCCTCGTCCTGCGCGGCAGCGTCCGCCTCACCGCCGCCTCCGGGGACGCCGAGCTGCCGTCCGGGACCCTGCACCCGATCCCGCGGGAACGGCACGGACTGCTGGCGCTCCAGGACGCCGTGGTCCTGCTCACCGCCGTCAACGACTGACCCGCCGGAGCGTGCGGGACTTGCCGGCCGGGTAGGGGTGTGCTTCCGCCGCGACGTGGCAGGAGAGGATCGAGCGGAGTCGGCGCGTCCGGAGACGGACAGGTCACGCCGCCCACCGCGTCCGCCCACGTCCCCGGAGTACCAGCTTGCCCACCCAGACCGCGTCCGCCGCGGACAGCACCGCCCCCGCCGCCCTGCCCCGCCGCTGGGGCGCCGCCCTGCGGCGTACTCCGGTCTCGCTGTGGAACGACGACATCACCGACTGGGCCGCCGCCCTGACCTACTACGCCATCCTCGCGCTGCTCCCGGCGCTCCTGGTCACCGTCTCCGTGATCGGACTGGCCAACCCCGACGCGACCGGCGCGCTCATCGCCGACATCACCGCGTTCGCCCCGGCCGAGTCCGGTGACGCGCTGCGCAGGCCGCTGGAGGCGGCCACCGAACAGCGCTCCGCCGTCTGGCTGCTCGTCGCCACCGGGTCCGTGAGCGCCGTGTGGTCCGCGTGCAGCTACCTCGCGGTCTTCCGCCGGGCGATGCACGCCATGCACGGAGTCCGGGACACCCGCCCGCCCCTGCGACAGGCCCACATCATCGTCGTCTCCGCGATCGGCCTGCTCCTCCTCCTGATGACCAGCGCCTTCGCCATCGTCATGACCGGCCCGCTGGCCCGCTGGCTGGGCCGCCGCGTCGGCCTGCCGCACGAGGGGGAGACCCTGTGGGCGGCGCTGAAGTGGCCGCTGCTGGTCCTCCTCGTGGCCTGCCTGATCATGGTCCTCTTCAGCACCGGCCCCCGCTCCGCGCGCGGTGTCCGCCGGGGCTTGCCCGGCGGGGTCCTCGCCGCGTTCTGCTGGCTCACCGCGTCGGCGCTGTTCGCCCTCTACGCGACCCAGGTCGGCAGCTACAGCAGGCTGTACGGATCGCTCGCCGGGCTCGTCGTCTTCCTCATCTGGGTCTGGTTCGCCAATCTCTCGCTGCTCGCCGGCGCCCAGTTCAACGTGGAGCTGCGGCGGCCCGAGCCGGAGCGGGCGGCCGGCGCCGAGCGCGAGGAGCCCGTCACGGACGCAGAACGATCCTGACCGGGTCGCCCTCCTTGGTCTCCATCCGGCGCACGGCCTCCGCCGCGTCCTCCAGGGGCAGGACGTCGCTGATCGACCGGGAGAAGTCCAGCCGGCCGCCCTCGGCGAGCCGGACGAGCTCCGGCACATGGTGGCCCTCCGAGCCGTAGTGGCCCAGGATCCGGTGCTGGAGGTAGCTGAACAGCGTGCCCCGGGCGACGGTCAGCGGCTGGTCGCTGAGCCCCACCAGCACCAGCCGTCCCTTCGGAGCCAGGGCCGTCAGCGCCTGCTCGTGGACCGGGGGGACTCCGGCGAAGTCGAACGCCGCCCGCAGGCCCACGCCTCCCGTGGCCCCGAGCACCTTCTCGCGGAACAGCGGATCGGCGGGGTCCAGCGCCAGATCGGCCCCGAACTCCAGGGCCCGCCGCCGGGCCGCCGGAGCGGGGTCCACCGCGACGACCGGGTGCGCGCCCACCGCCCGCAGCAACTGCACGGCGTGCGCGCCGAGCCCGCCCGCGCCCCAGACGCCCACGGCCTCCGCCGCCCGGACGTCGCCGGTGGCGGTCACCGCCGCCCAGGGGGTCGAAACCGCGTCCGGGATGATCGCCGCCTGCTCGAAGGGGAGGGTGTCGGGCAGGGCCACGAGGGTCGACGCGGTGGCGAGGGCGTACTCGGCCCAGCCGCCGTCGTAGTCGACGCCGCGGGTGTGCGTCCGGCCCCGGCGCTGCTCGCCCGCCTGGAGCACCACCCTGGCGCCGGGCGACCAGCCGGTGACGTCCGGACCCGGCTCCGCCACGGTCCCGGCCACCTCGTGGCCCAGGGTGACCGTGTCCCCCTCCAGGTGGAGCGGGCTCAGGGTGCCGTCGAGGAGGTGCACGTCGGAGAGGCAGACCCCCGCCGCCTCGACCTTCACCAGTACCTCGCCGGGACCCGGGACGGGCCTGACCACCTCCTCCACGGCGAGGGTGCGGCTGGGCAGGTGCAGACGCGCTGCGCGCATGCGTTCCATGACGGGTCCTTACGGTTCGGATCGGCGGCCTATCGCAAGTCGCCTTGCTTTGAAACGTAAGCCCCGCCTGCCGGTAAAGCAAGTTGCCTTGCGATACGGTTCGGGGGTGACCACCGACCAGAGCCCCGCGCCACTGCGCCGCCGGGGCGAACGCATGCGGCAGGCCGTGCTGGCCGCCACCGTCGACCTGCTCACGTCCGAAGGGCTCACCGGCACCACGGTCGCCGCGGTCGCCAGGGCGGCGGGGGTGCACGAGACCTCGGTGTACCGGCGGTGGAAGACCCGAGAGAACCTGCTGCTGGACGCCCTCGGCTCGCACGCCGACGAGGCGCTGCCCGAGCCCGACACGGGTGACGTGCGCCAGGACCTGACCCAGTTGATGTCGGCGGTCGCGGACTATCTCGCCTCTCCGCAGGGCGCGGCCCTGCTCCACCTCGGCGCCTCCCCCGACGCGGGGTCCGTCGAGGCGGCCCGCCTGCCGTACTGGGACGCCCGGCTGGAGCGGGGCGAGGACATCGTGCGACGCGGTGTCGAGCGCGGTGAACTGGCGCCGGACACCGACGCCCGGCTGGTGGCGGAGACCCTGGCGGGACCGTTGTTCGCCCGGGTCCTGCTCACCGGCGCATCGCTCGACAGGGGGCTCGCGCGCCGGATCGTGGACCTGACGCTCGACGGCGCGCGCCCCCGCGACGGACGCGCCGCCACCGGCTGACGCACCCCGCGGGGCGTCACGGCCGCCCGGGAGCCTCCGGGGCGCCGGGGCGCGCCGAGCGACTGCGCGGTCAGCGCTTGTCGCGGTATCCGGCGACGATCGGCATGGTCTCGCGCAGCACCCGTACGCCGTCGTTGTCCGCGTCACCCAGCCGGTGCCCCTTCCAGGTCTCCGTCGCGCCGGAGAACCGGCTGATCCGCCGGCAGTGGTTCCCGCACGCGGAGCGGTACGCCATGATCGTGTAGTGATTGCCGTCCTCGGTGATCCAGCCGGTGTTGTACGGACGGTTGCGGCTCACGCTCATCGATCCGTCCGTGTTGCCCGCCAGCGTCGTGCGGTCGTGGGCGAGGCCCAGATTGTGGCCGATCTCGTGGCTCGCCGAGTCCAGGTCGATGCCGTCGACCTCGACGACCGCGTAGGCGTACTCGTCCGTGGACGCGTCGAGTTCGGGCGTGTAGTCCGCGGTGCCGCCGCCCCGCTCCTCCCGGTCCACGACGAGCGTCACCAGATCGGCGCCGTACCGCGCCCGCTGCTCGTGCACCTGGCGCCCGAGCCCCGCCGAGGCGTGGTCCTTGAGGGCGCTGTGCGCGGCGCGGAACTCCTCGGAGCCCTCGTAACCGGTGGCCGTGTACGGGTGGACGACGCGGATGACGCCGCAGAGACCGCCCCCGGCCAGCGAGCGGTTCATCCGGGTGGCGATGCGCTGGGCCGACGAGGGCACCCGGTGCTCGCCGCCGACCCGCTTCGCGGCCTTGGGCGTGAAGACGGCCAGCACGTCGACCACGGGACAGGTCACCGCCCTGGCCGATTCCGCCACCGGACGGGCCGCGGCCCCGGCCGAGGCCGGGGCGTCCGCCGAGGCCGCGCAGAGCGACGCGCCGAGACCGACGGCCAGGGCTGCCTTCACAAGGGTCGCGCGCATGCGGAGTCGACTCCGTCCGGAAGGGGGGCCGGCCGGGGGCGCCGCCCGATGACTGAGGGTCCCTCATTTCTAACACTCCGTGACGGCGGGCGCCCGTCGTGGCCGGAACCGGTTGACGGCCGTTTGTTCCCTGGCCGGAGGGGTGTGGCGGTGAGGAGGTGGGCAGGTACACGTGTACGAACTCGCACGAATGGAACGGCAGTCGGCGGCAGAGGGGCGTGTGTGACGTGACGGAACAGAGCGAATGGCGGTTCTCCGACGACCGGGGTCAGCAGTCGACGGCGCCCCGGCCGCCCGGGCGGGTGCTGGCCTATGTCCAGGCCGGCGCCACCCTGTGGGACCTCGGGATCCGGCCGGTGGGGATCTTCGGTTCCGACCACGACGGACCGGACCCCGACACGGCGAAGACCGGGACCCTGCCGCTGGGCGAGGTCGCGTACGTCGGTGCGGGATCGGCCCTGGACGTCGAACGGCTGCTGAGCGCCGAACCGGATCTCGTGGTGGCGGTCAGCTACGGCGGCGGCCATGTCTACGGGCTGACCCCGGAGACCGCCAAGCCGCTGGAGGAGAGGGTCCCGGTCGTCGTCCTCGACGTCAGCCAGGCCCGTACGTTCGGTGAGATCGGCGACCGGTTCGCCGAGCTGGCCCGCTCGCTCGGCGCCACGGCCCGGCCGGGGGCCGGCCAGGAGCTGGACGCCGCCCGGGAGCGGCTGCGCTCCGTGGTGGCCGCCACCTCCGCCGACGCGCCCCGGGTGCTCGCCCTCTCCCCGGCGGGCCCGGACCAGGCGCATGTCGCGCGCCCCGGGATGTGGCCGGAACTGCGCGTGCTCACCGAACTGGGCGTCCGGGTCGTGGCACCGGCCGAGGGCCCGGGGGCGAACTGGTCGACGCAGAACCGCTCCGACACCTTCGCGCTGCGCCCCGAGGTGATCCTGACCGACATCCGCGCCCACGCGGCCCCGCTGGAGGAGCTGCGGGGGAGCGGGACGGCTCCGGTCCCGGTCGTCCCGTGGAACCCCGAGCCCCTCTACGGGCCCCGCGACCACGCCCGGTTCCTGGGCCTGGTCGCGGACGCCCTGGAGGCGGCGCGGGCGAGCTGAGCCCGGAGCGCCGGCGCCGGGCGCGGGCGCGACCGCGGGGCGTGGTCAGGGCGCGGGGGCGAGGCCGTCGGCGACCAGGCCGGCGAGCACCGCCTCGCCCAGCGCCTGGACGGCGGAGGCCGGGCGGACCATCACGGTGAACTCCTTGATCCGGCCGTCGTCGTCGAGGTGCAGGAGGTCGATGCCGTGGATCTCCCGGCCGCCGACCGTCGCCCGGAAGAGCAGGACCGCCGACGGGGCCTCGGTCCCGTCGGCGGTCGTCTGCGAGGCGCCCGCGAACTCCCCGACGTAACGGAAGTCCTCGAAGGTGCGCAGCAGGACCCCGAAAAGGCCCAGCACCATCGGCCTGCCCTCGAACGGGGTGAACTTCACCGGGCTGTAGAGCCGGATGTCCTCGGTGAACAGATCGTCCAGGGCGTCGAGGTCGCGACGGTCGACGGCGGCGCGGAAACGGTCCACTGCGGTGGTCATGGGTCCTCCTTGATGAGGCGTGTCCTCGCCGAGAAGCACGCATACTCATGAAAGTGACTAGTCACTTTCATGAGTATCATGAGGGTCGGTGTTCCGAACAGGGGTGGGCGGGGACGGGCCCGGCCGCGGCGGAGAGGGAGGCGGTCCGATGGCGTTGCGTCACGCGGTACTGGCGGCACTGCTCGACGAGGAGCTGAGCGGCTACCAGGTGACGAAGGCGTTCGCCGCCGGCGTCGCGAACTTCTGGCACGCCCTGCCGCAGCAGGTCTACGCGGAGCTGGCCAGGCTGGAGAAGGAGGGCCTGGTCGCGGGGCGCGAGGTCGTACAGGTGGCGCGCCCCAACAAGCGGCTGTTCCGGGTGACGGGCGAGGGGCTGGCCGAGTTGGAGAGCTTCGCGTCCGCCGCCGCCAAACCCTCGTTCCTGCGGGAGGACCTCCTGGTCCAGGTCCAGGCCGCCGACCACCTCGACACCGATGTGCTGATCGATCGGCTCACCGAGCGGTACGCGTTCGCCGAGGCCAAGGCCGCGCTGTTCGAGGAGCAGCTGCGTGCGATGCGCGGGGAGCGCGGCGAGGCGGAGTTCCTGCTCCACGGCGCACGGGTCGGCCCGTACCTCACCTGCCGGCGCGGACGGGACTTCGAACGGGCCAACCGCGACTGGTGCCGGGACGCGGTCGAGGTTCTCCGGGCGCGGCGCGAGGCCCGGGCCGACTCCTGAGGGCGGCCGGCCCGCCGAGCCCCGGCGGATTCCCAAAAAATATTCTGCAAAAATACTTTGGGAAAGTGTTCGATCCGTTCTACGCTGCGGTCATGGACAGTGAAGCGGGTCGTCGCGTACTCGATCCGGCGCGGGACGGGGCCGCCCTCAAGGCGCTCACCCACCCCCTGCGCCTCACCCTGCTCGGACTGCTGCGCCAGCACGGCCCGGCCACCGCCAGCGAGCTCGCGGCCCGGACGGGGGAGTCCTCGGCCTCCACCAGCTACCACCTGCGGGTGCTCGCCAAATACGCGTTCGTCACCGAGGCCGAACACCGCGACAGCCGGGAGAGGCGCTGGAAGTCCGTGCACGGCACGACCTCCTGGAGCAACGAGGCGATGCGCCGCAGCCCGGGCGGCAGCACGATCCTCGGTGTCCTGCACCGCCGCCAGATCGAGCACCTCCAACTGTCGCTGGACCGCCATGAGGCCGACCTGGAGAGCGGTCGGCTGGGCCCCGAGTGGCAGGAGCCGTCGGGCGTCAGCGACGCGATGCCCCGGCTGACCCCCGAGTCCCTCGCCGAGCTGTGGCGGGTGTTCCAGGAGAAGACGGACGAGCTGACCGCCCGCGACGCCGAGGACCCCCGTGCCGAGCAGGTCGTCCTGTTCACCGCCGGACTGCCACTGGCCCCGGACCCGGTCGCCGGTCCGGACGCCTCGGATCCGGACCGCGCGGACGCCGACTCCGGAGCCCCGGACGCCCCCGCCGTCGGAGACGCCCCATGACCGGCGCGCCCGACACCGCCGTTCCCGCACCTCGGGGCGGCCCGGACGAGGCGACCGCGCGCCGTCGGTTCGCCACGGTCTCCTTCCTCTTCTGGCTCCCCATCGGCATGTCCATCGCCACGGGAGTGCTCCTGTTCACCGAACGCGGCATGGGCCTCGCCGCCGTCGCCGGCTTCTACGCCGTGCACTCCCTCACGGCCGCCGCGATGGAGCTGCCCACCGGCGGGCTCTCCGACGTCATCGGGCGGCGGCCCGTCCTGGCCATCGCCGGGCTGCTCAACCTGACCGCCTTCACCCTCATCGGCCTCGGCGCGGCGGGCTGGGCCATCGCCCTGGGCATGGGTCTGATGGGGCTGGCCCGCGCCCTGTCCAGCGGGCCCGCCGAGGCCTGGTACGTCGACACCGTCCACGCCCACGCGGGCCCCGGCGCCGATCTGCGTACGGGGCTGGCGCGCGGCAGCTCCGCCACCTCGGCCGCCCTCGCGCTCGGCACCCTGCTCGGCGGCGGGCTGCCCTGGCTGCTCGGCCGCGTCCCCGGCCTGGCCCCGTGGCTGGCCGACGCGACCGGCGGGCTCGTGATCCTGCTCTCCGTGCCCGCTCTGCTCGGCGCGCTGGTCGAGGTCGTCTTCGTGCTCTACGTGCTGAGCGCCCTCACCGAGCCGACCCGGCCCCGGACGGGCGTGCGAGGGGTCGTGGGCGGGGTGCCCGCCGCGATCGCCGCCGGGCTCCGGCTCGGCGCCCGGGACGCCCTGATCCGGCGCATCCTGCTGACCGCGAGCGCCGCGGGCGCCGCGCTCGCCGCCATGGAACTGCTCACCCCGGGCCGGGCCGCCGCCCTCATGGGAACGGCCGAATCCGGGGCCCTGGTCTTCGCGGGGCTCGCCTGCGCCGGATTCCTCTGCCACGCCCTGGGCAGCCAACTCGCCCCGTTCGCCGCCCGGCTCGGCGGCGGCAGTGAGCGCGCGGTGCTCGTGAGCCTCGGGGTGGTGACGCTGGGGCTGACGCTCCTCGGCCTCACCGCGCATGCGATGAGCGCCCTCGCCACGACGGTGGCCGTCACCGGTTACGGGCTGGTGCACCTGGGCCTCGGAGCCGCGGGCCCGAACGAGAACGACCTGCTGCACCGCCGGGTCGACGCCTCGGGCCGCGCCACCGCGCTCTCCGTCCAGTCGCTCTCCCTGCAACTGGTCGCCGCCGGCGCCGGACTGGCCGCCGGCACTCTGCCGCCGGGCCCGCTGCCCTGGCTGCTGGCCGCCGCGGTCGTCCTGGCCGGCGCCCTGCTCTGGCTCCGCCGGGCCGCCCCCGCGAAGCCGCTCCTCCGGCCGGACCGGTGCGGTCCCGACGAACTCCCCCGGACGCCCCCGACCTTGGCCCCGCCGGCCGCCGCCCCGCCGGCCGCCGCCCCGGCGGACGGCTCCACCGCCGGACGACTCCCCGCCCCGTCGACCCAGGAGACCCGCCCCCATGCCCGACCGATGTGATCCGCTGGTCATCGGCGAATGCGTCGCCGACATCGTCCGGCTGCCGGAGGAGCCCGACCGGGTCCACCCGGGCGGCAGCCCCGCGAACGTCGCGTACGGCTTGGCGCGGCTCGGCCATGACACCACGCTCCTCACCCAGCTGGGCCCGGACGCCCACGGCCGGCTCATCCGGGACCACCTGACCGCCGCCGGAGTCGAGGTCCGTACCGACGACGCCGTCGGCCCCACCCCGTCGGCGGCCGTCACCCTCGACGACCACGGGCACGCCACGTACGCCTTCGAGGTGGGCTGGACCCTGTGCCCGGTGGCGCTCGACCGGACACCGGGGCACGTGCACACCGGTTCGATCGCGGCCGTCGTCGAGCCCGGCGCCGCGACGGTCCTGGCCGCCGTGGAGTCCCTGCGGGCCGGCGCCACCGTCAGCTACGACCCCAACGTACGGCCCGAGTTGATGGGCGAGCGCGCCCGGGCCGTGGTCCGGGTCGAGCGCTGCGTCGCGCTGAGCGACGTGGTGAAGGCCAGCGACGAGGACCTCCGGTGGCTGTATCCGGGCGAGCGGCCCGAGCGGGTGGCCGAACGGTGGCTCGCCGCGGGCCCCGCGCTCGTCCTCGTCACCCGGGGCGGGGCGGGTGCGTTCGCCCTGTTCGCCGACGGCCGCGCCGTCGCCGCGGCCCCGCCGGTCGACGTCGTCGACACCGTCGGCGCGGGCGACGCGTTCATGTCCGGAACCCTCCACGCCCTCGCCGCGCACGGGCTCCTCGGCCCCGGCGCCCGTGGCCGGCTGCACGCCGTGGACCGGGGAACCGTCACCGACGTGCTGCGCCACGCGGTCGCCTCCGCCGCGGTGACCGTCTCCCGGGCCGGGGCCAGTCCACCCGGCGCGGACGAGCTCCGCGAGGCGCTCGTAAACACCTGACGCCACGTCATGACCCGTTCGGCGCAGTCGAACGCATCCTCGTGAGACGTTCCGCCGTTCGTCAACCGGATGCAGTACGACAACGGGATCGGGGCGACGGGTGGCGAGGAGACAGGTGGCCGACAGCGGTACGGAGCCGGGGGCGCGGGCGGGCGTCTTAGGGGCCGGAGCACGCACGGCCGTGCTGGAGAGCGTGGCGGGGTGGGTGCCGGGGGAGCCGGTCGGCAACGAGCGGCTCCCCGCCGACTGGGGCGTGGACGACGCCTGGGTCCGCCGCCGCACCGGCATCGGCAGCCGGCACCGCGCCGGACCGGACGTCGCCACCGGGGACCTCGCCTACGAGGCCGCCTCCCGGCTGCTGGCCCGCGATCCGGCGGCGGGGGAGGTGGACGCGGTGGTCCTCGCCACCGCCACCCCCGACCACCTCTGTCCGGGCACCGCCCCCGCACTGGCGGTCCGGCTCGGGCTCGGCACCGTACCGGCCCTGGACATCGCCGCCGTGTGCAGCGGCTTCGTCTACGGACTCGCCGTCTGCCACGGGCTGGTCGCCTCGGGCCTCTACGACCGGGTCCTGCTGGTCGGCGCCGACGCCTACTCGACCTGGCTCGACCCGGCCGACCGCTCGGCGGGCGTCGTCTTCGGCGACGGGGCCGGCGCCGCGCTGGTGGCGGCCGGGCGGCTGGGCGACCCCGGGGAACTGCTCGCCTTCGACCTCGGCAGCGACGGCACGGGCTACGACCTGATCACCGTCCCCGGCGGCGGGGCCCGCGCACGGGCGAGCGGAAAGCCGCCCGCCCCGGACGACGGGTTCTTCCGCATGCGGGGCGGCACCGTCTACCAGCACGCCGTCGAGCGGATGACCGGCTCCTGCCGGACACTGCTGGACCGGGTCGGCTGGGACCCCGCCGAGGTCGACCGCTTCGTGCCGCACCAGGCCAACGCCCGGATCCTGCACGCCGTCGCGGAGCGGGTCGGCATCGCGCCGCAGCGCTGCGTCACCCATATCGAGCGGGTCGGCAACACCGGCGCCGCCTCCATTCCGCTGGCCCTGGCCGACGAGGCGCGCCGAGGCCGCCTCAGCTCCGGCGACCGGGTGCTGCTCACCGCCTTCGGGGGCGGACTGACCTGGGGTTCGGCGGCGCTTCGCTGGCCGGGCGCCCCGGCGACCATTTCCACGGATTCTACGGAAGGAACACAGCATGTCGCTCCCCGCTGATCAGCGCACCGAGGCCGGAACCGGCACCGCCATCGCGGTGACGGGGGTCGGCCTGGTGACACCCGCAGGGGCGGACGAGCACAGCTTCTGGGAGAGGCTCTGCTCCGGGCACTCCACCGCCCGGCGGTGCGAGGAACTGGCCGGCCTGCCGGTCGACTTCGCCTGCCCGGTCGACGGCATCGACCTGGACGAGGCGGTGGGCGGCCGGTCGGTGTGGCGGATGGCCCGGTTCGTGAAGCTGGCCCTGGTGGCCGCCCGGCAGGCCGTCGCCGACGCCGGCCTCGACCCGGCACGGTGGGACGGCAGCCGGGTCGGGGTGGTCCTCGGCGTGGGGGTCGGCGGCGTCTCGGTCCTGGTGGACAACGCGGCCCGGCTGGCCGCCTCGGGCCCCGACGCGGTCTCCCCGCTGCTCGTTCCGATGATGATCCCCAACGCGGCGGCGGGCGAGGTGGCCATCGCGCTGAAGGCGGGCGGCCCCAGTCTCGCGCCCGCCACCGCGTGCGCCTCCGGGGCCACCGCCGTCGCCGTCGCCCGCGACCTGCTGCTCGGCGGCAGCTGTGACGTGGTGGTGGCGGGCGGCGCCGAGTCGGTGCTGGCCCCCCTGGTGGTCACCGCCTTCGCCCGGATGGGCGCGCTCTCCACCCGCACCGGCGACCCGGCCGGCGCGTCCCGCCCGTTCGCCGCCGACCGCGACGGCTTCGTCATCGGCGAGGGCGCGGCCATGCTCGTCCTGGAGCGCGAGGCGGCGGCCCGTGCCCGGGGCGGTCGCCCGCGCGCCCTGCTCACCGGGGCCGGGTCCAGCACGGACGCCCACCACCCCACCGCCCCGGCCCCCGACGGGTACGGCGCCCAGCGGGCGGTCCGTGCGGCGCTGGACCAGGCGGGCTGGGACCCGTCCGACGTCGGCCACATCAACGCCCACGGCACCTCCACACCCCTCAACGACGCCATGGAGACCACCCTCATCTCCCGCCTCTTCCCGCACCGGCCACCGGTGACCGCGCCCAAGGGCGTCGTCGGGCACACCCTGGCGGCGGCGGGCGCGATCGAGGCGGTGGCCACCGTCCTGACGCTGGAACGTTCCGTCATCCCGCCGATCGCCAACCTGGACGCGCTCCCCGACGCCTTCCCGCTCGACTGCGTGACCAAGGAGCCCCGTCGGCAACGGGTCGAGACGGCTCTGAGCCACTCCTTCGGCTTCGGCGGCCACAATGTCGCCCTCGCCTTCCAACGCGCCTGATCCACAGGGGCATTTCGGGACGGCGGGGGTGTCCTCGCCGTTCCTTGATCGTTACTTTGTTGTGACCGTAATCATGAACGACGCGGCCCCGCCGTCGACGAACGACCTGCTCACCGCCGTGCTTTTCGGACCGAACTTCCGTCAGGAGCACCGATTCTGGCGCCGACTCCTCACCACGGAGCCGTTTCGCCGTCCCGGTGGCGGCACCCCCGACGAACGACTCGCCCTCTCCTACCACCGGCTGCGGATCCTCAACGACGCGCTCGACAGCGGCGCGAGGCTGGCCGCGGACCCCCGGGCGCTGGCCGCCCTGCACGAGTGGCTCGGCCCCGTCGACCCGGCGCTGACCACCGTGGCGGGCATCCACTACAACCTCTTCCTCGGCAGTCTCCTCGACCACGACGCGGGCGCCCCGCGCGACGTGTCGGACTTCCTCGCCCTCCGGCGCGTGGGCACCTTCCTCTGTACGGAGGTGGCGCACGGCAACGACGCGGCGGCCATCGAGACGACCGCGACGTACGACCGCGAACGCGACGGGTTCGTGCTGCACACCCCGCACGCCGGGGCGCAGAAGTTCATGCCCAACACCAGCCCCGCCGGCGGCCCCAAGTCCGGTGTGGTCGCGGCCCGGCTGCTCGTCGACGGCGCCGACCACGGGGTCTTCCTCTTCCTCGTCCCGCTCACCGACGCCCACCGCGCCCTGCCCGGCGTCCGGGTGCGACGGCTGCCCCCGCGGATGGGTTCCCCGGTCGACCACTGCCTCACCTCCTTCGACCGGCGCTTCGTGCCGCGTGGCGCGCTGCTCGCCGGCCAACAGGGGCGGGTCGGCGACGACGGCCGCTTCCACAGCGAAGTCCCCAACCGCAGAAGGCGGTTCCTCGCCTCCATCGGTCGGGTCACCCCCGGCAAGCTCTCCATGAGCGCCTGCGCGGTCGGTTCCGCCCGGGTCACCCTGGCCATCGCCGTGCGG
This sequence comes from Streptomyces griseus, assembly GCF_900460065.1. GTDB lineage: Bacteria > Actinomycetota > Actinomycetes > Streptomycetales > Streptomycetaceae > Streptomyces > Streptomyces griseus. The sequence goes on from NZ_UAVD01000033.1 coordinate 15,849, forward strand.
TACGCCGGCCACCGGATGATCTCCGGATCACGCGCGGTGGGGCGGATCCCGGTCTACGCGCACCGCACCCATCACGGGCCGCTGGCCGGGGCGATGGCGACCGTCTACGCGATGAGCCTGCTGCACCGCAGGGCCCTGGACCGCTGGGAGTCCGCCCCGGAGGCCGACCGGGGGGAGGCGGAGCGCCTGGTGGCCGTCGCCAAGGGGTGGATCACCTGGCAGGCGCGCGCCGTCATCGTCGAGTGCCGTGAACGGTGCGGCGCCCAGGGGCTCCTGGAGAACAACGGCATGACCGAGCTGTTCACCGGCATCGAGGGCGCGATCACCGCCGAGGGCGACAACCTCGCCGTGCACGCCAAGGCGGCCGCCGAGATGCTGTTCAGCGCCACCGCCCCGGAACCGGCCGAGGACGACGGCCCGGGCGGCCTGGACGACCCCGTCTTCCTCGGGAGGCTGTTCGCGGCGGTCGAGGACCTCTGGTTCGCCCGCGCCCGCGAGCGGATGGCCGCCGCCCCGCCCGGCGACCCGCTCGGCCGCTGGAACGCCGCCTCGTCGGCCGCGCTGCGCGGCGTCGAGGCGCACGCCTGCCGGCAGGCGGACGAGGCGTACGCGGAGGCGGTCGCCTCCCTGCCCGAAGGTGCGGCGCGCCAACGGCTGTCCGAGCTGCGCAGGCTTTTCGCGCTCCGGTGGATCGCCCACAACAGCGGGGCCCTGCTCGCGTCCGGACGGCTGACCGCCGATCAGGTCACCTTTCTGCCGGACGCGGTGGAGGACGCGGTCGCCGTCGTGGCCGAGCACACCCCCGCCCTGGTGGAGACCTTCGCGCTCCCCGAGCGCCTGATGTCGGACTGGCCGATCGCCGGGCCCGGGTACGCGGACGTGTACGACGACCCCGAGGGGCCCTGGCACCGGGGCCGCCGGGCGGGGATCCGGGGCCGCGCGGCCGAGTTCCGGCGGCCCGTCTGCGGCAGCAGGCGGCGCCCGCTGCGCGAGAAGGTGGCGGCGCTCGGTACCCGCGGGGTCCTGCTGGCGTACTGGGGAACCACTTCCATGCTCTCCAGGTGGTTCGAGAAGCCGCAGGTGAGCGTAGACGAATCGGTTCGCCCGAAGGCGTAACCGGAGGATCGTCATCCAGTTACATCGGGCGGTGGGCCGTCGCGTTTCACGTCCCCGCCGCGCAGAACGAAGCCAAGCCGATGAGACGCCGATGAGAGGAACCACCATGCAGACCATCCACCCCAAGATCACCGAGGTGCTGACCGCGACGTTCAAGGTGCCCGCCGCCGAGATCCTTCCGGAGTCCACCATGGACAGCCTGGAGATGGACTCCCTCGCGGTCGCCGAGTTCGCCGTCGTCATCAAGGAGACCCTGGGCGTCGACGCGGACTCGGAGAAGCTGTACAAGGGCTCCACGCTGGCCGACATCTCCGCGTACATCGACGCGGTCGTCGGCGGCGCGGGCGCCGAGGCCACGGTGCCGGTGAGCAACACCCGATGAAGCGACCCGCCATCGCCGTCACCGGGCTCGGAATGATCACCCCGGTCGGCCACACCACCGACACCACCTGGGACGGAGTCTGCGCGGGCGTGTCGCCCGCCCGTACCGTTCCCGAACTGCTGGGCTGCGAAGTCGACTTCGCCTGTACGGTCACCGGCATCGACCTCGACGACGCGGTCGGCGGCCGGACCGCCTTCCGGATGGGCCGGTACGTCAAGTTCGCCCTCCTGGCCGCCCGGGAGGCGGTCGCCGACGCCGGGCTGGACCCGGCGCGCTGGGACGGCGCCCGGGTCGCCGTCGTCGTCGGCACGAGCAGCGGAGGATCCGCCGGACTCACCGAACAGACCGTCGCTCTGGAGCGGCGGGGGCCCGCGGCCACCTCACCCTCGGGCATCCTGCTGACCATCCCCAGCATGCCCGCGGCCGAGATCGCCATCGGGATGCGGGCCACCGGGCCCAGCCTGGCCCCGTGCACGGCCTGTTCGTCCGGCGTGACCGCGCTGTCGGTGGCCCGGGACATGCTGACGCTGGGCCGGTGCGACATCGCCATCGCCGGGGCCACCGAGTCGATCGTGTTCCCGGTCGCCATGACCGGCTTCGCCCGCTCCGGCGCGGCGGCGCTGCGGGACGGAGACCCCGCCCGCCTCTGCCGGCCCTTCGCGGCGGACCGGGCCGGCCTCGTCATGGGCGAGGGCGCGGCCATCATGGTCCTGGAGCGCGCGGCGGACGCCCGTGCGAGAGGCGCCGTTCCCCGGGCGCTGATCGCGGGCGCGGGCGCCACCACCGACGCCCATCACCCCACCAGCCCCCACCCGTCCGGGGAGGTGGCGGGGGCGGCGGTCGAGGCCGCGCTGCGCGATGCGGGCTGGCGCGCCGAGGAGGTCGACCACGTCAACGCGCACGGGACGTCGACCCCCCTCAACGACGCCACCGAAGCCGCCCTCATCCGCCGGTCCTATCCGCACCGGCCGCCCGTCACCGCCCCCAAGGGCGTGCTGGGCCACTGCATGGGGGCGGCCGGCGCCATCGAAGCGGGCCTGACCGTCCTCACGCTCCAGCACGGAGTGGTCCCCCCGATCGCGAACCTGGACGCCCCCGAGCCCGGGTTCGACATCGACTGCGTCACCAAGGCCCCGCGCCGGGTGCCCGTACGTCGGGCGGTCAGCCACTCCTTCGGCTTCGGCGGCCAGAACGCGGTGATCGCCCTCCAGGCCCCGTAACCCAGGCCCCGCGTCCCGGACTCCGCGAGCCCCGACCGGCCGACCCGGACCGGTCGCCCCCGGGCTCCGCGGTCCGGGCGGAATCCACCGGGCCGGTGCGGCGGGTCGATCCCGCGCCGCACCGGCCCCGCCCGCAGCCGCCCGCCGCACCGCCCCCGACCAGCCCGAAGACGCGTGATAGCTTGCCGGGGCCAGTCGAACCCCACGACGGGGTCAGGGAATCCGGTGCGAATCCGGAACTGACGCGCAGCGGTGAGGGGGACGGGCGGGGCCACGGCCACTGGAGCGCACAGGTGCTCCGGGAAGGCGTCCCGCCCGGACGAACCCGAGTCCGAAGACCTGCTGGCGCCCGCGCCCGAACCGTGGCGCGGGTACCGTACGACGGGCTCCGCGGCTGGGCCCAGAGACACCGAGGTCCTTCGTGCTGCCCACGGCCACCCCTGCCCCGATACGCGCCGCCGCCCTGCTCGCCGCGGGACTCCTCGTGCTCACCGCCTGCGGCGGCGACGGGAGCACCACCACGGCCGCCGGGGGCGGCACGGCCGACGGATTCCCGGTCACGCTCGAGAACTGCGGGCGCACCGTCACCGTGAAGGCGCCGCCCGAGCGGGCGGTCTCCGTCGACCAGGGCTCGACCGAGATCCTGCTCTCGCTCGGTCTGGCGGACCGGCTCGCCGCCACCGCCACCTGGACCGACCCGGTCATGAAGGGGCTGGAGAAGGCGAACGCGGGCGTCGAACGGATCTCGGAGAACCGGCCCTCCTCGGAGAAGGTCCTCGACAAGGAACCCGACTTCCTCTCCGCGTCCTTCACCTCCACCCTCGCCAAGGGCGGCGTCGCGCCCCGCGAACAGTTCGAACGGCTCGGCGTCCCCACCTACATCTCGCCCGCCGACTGCGCGGGCAAGGACAACAGCGGCGGCGGCGACGGAGCCCGCACCGCGCCACTGGCCATGGACAGCGTCTACACGGAAGTCCGGGAACTGGCCCGGGTGTTCGGCGTACCCGAACGCGGCGAGGCCCTGGTGGAGAAGCTCCGGGCACGCGTGGAGCGGGCCACCGAAGACGTCGACGCGTCGGACACCTCCCTCCTCTACTGGTTCTCCGACTCCAAGGCCCCCTATCTCGCGGGCTGTTGCGGGGCGCCCGGCGTCATCACCGAGGAACTCGGCGCGCAGAACGTCTTCGACGACACCCACGACGAATGGCCCCAGGTCAGCTGGGAGACCGTCGCCGACCGCAACCCCGACGTCCTGGTCATCGGCGACCTGACCCGTACGACGCAGACGGCGGAGAGCGCCGCGAAGAAGATCGAGTTCCTGGAGTCCAACCCGGTCACCAGGACCATGGACGCCGTGAAGAACCGCCGCTACGTGCTGCTGAGCGGCCAGGCCATGAACCCGACCATCCGGACGGTCGAGGGCCTGGAACGCGTCGCGGCCGGTCTCCGCGGCTTCGGGCTCGCGGGATGAGCACCGGGAACCGAACGGCGGCGCGACCGGAGCCCGGGGCCCGGGAGCGGGGCACGGCGCCACCCGTCTTCGGGCCCGGCCCCTCCCGGCACGGGGCCCGCCTCGCCGTACCGCTCTGGACGGGCGGGATCCTGCTCCTGCTGGCGTCCGTCGCCGTCGCGGTGACGATCGGGCCCGCCCGGATCTCCGTGCCCGACGTGCGGTCCGTCGTCGCCGCGCACCTCGGGTTCGGCGACTCCGGCCTCAGCCCGATCCGTGACGGCATCATCTGGAACCTCCGCATGCCCCGCACCCTCCTCGCCGCCGTGTGCGGCGCGGGCCTCGCGGTCTGCGGCACGGTGATGCAGTCCCTGCTGCGCAACCCGCTCGCGGATCCCTTCGTGCTCGGCGTCTCCTCCGGCGCCTCGACCGGGGCGGTCGTGGTGGTGGTCCTCGGGGTCGGCGGGGGAGCGGTGTCGCTGTCGGCCGGGGCGTTCGTCGGGGCGCTGCTCTCGTTCGCCCTGGTGCTGCTGCTCAGCCACACCCTCGGCGGCTCCACCGACCGGGTCGTCCTCTCCGGCGTCGCCGCGATGCAGCTTTTCTCCGCCCTCACCTCCTTCGTCGTCATGACGTCCGCCGACGCCGAGCAGACCCGCGGGGTGCTGTTCTGGCTCCTCGGCTCGCTCAGCGGGGTCGGCTGGAGCGAGGTCGTCCTCTGCTCCGCCGTGCTCGCCGTCTGCCTGGTGATCTGCCTCGCCCACGCCCGTACGCTCGACGCCTTCGCCTTCGGTCAGGACGCCGCCGCCGCTCTCGGCGTGAACGTCGCCCGCACCCGGATCGTGCTGCTGTGCGCCACCGCGCTGCTGACCGCGGCCCTGGTCAGCGCGGCCGGGGCGATCGGTTTCGTCGGGCTGGTCCTGCCGCACGCCGCCCGCGCCCTCACCGGCTCCGGGCACCGGCGGCTCCTCCCGGTCACCGCGCTCGCCGGGGCCGTGTTCCTGGTCTGGGTCGACACCCTCGCCCGGACCGTCCTGGACCCGCAGGAGATCCCGGTCGGCGTCGTCACCGCGATGATCGGCGTTCCCGCGTTCGTCCTCGTCCTGTACCGCACCCGGAGCACGTCATGAACCACCCCGCGGACGCCGGTGAAGGACTGCGCGCCGAGCGGGTCCGCCGGGAGGCGGGCGGCCGGCTCATCCTCGACGGCGTGGCCATCACCCCGCCGCCCGGCGCCACCGTCGGACTGCTCGGCCCCAACGGCTCCGGCAAGTCCACCCTGCTGCGGATCCTCGCGGGCCTCCTCGCCCCGGACGCCGGGGTCGTCACCCTGGACGGCAACGCTCTCGCCGGCCTCGGCCGTCGCACCGTCGCCCGCCGGATCGCCGTCGTCGACCAGCACGCGGTCACCCAGGTCGACCTCAGCGTCCTGGACGTCGTACGCCTCGGCCGTATCCCGCACCGCCGCGCCTGGTCCGCCCCCGGCCGCACCGACGAGGACGCCGTCGCCGAGGCGCTGCGGCGCACCGGGCTGACCGGCCACGCCGGGCAGTCCTGGCACACCCTGTCCGGCGGTGAACGCCAACGCGTCCAGATCGCCCGCGCCCTGGCCCAGCAGCCCCGCGAACTCCTGCTCGACGAACCGACGAACCACCTCGACATCCAGCACCAGCTGGACCTGCTCGCGCTGATCGCCGACCTCCCCGTCACCAGCGTCGTCGCGCTGCACGACCTCAACCTCGCCGCGATGTTCTGCGACCGGATCACCGTGATGAAGGCCGGCCGGGTCGTCGCCGGCGGCACCCCCGTCGAGGTCATCACCGAGGAGCTCATCGCGGACGTCTACGGGGTCGGAGCGGTCGTCACCCCGGACGGGCCCGACGGGCGCCCCTCGGTGCGGTTCCTGCCGCGACGCTGAGCGCGTACGGCGCCGGACAGCCCGCCGGGCGGGCCCGTGAGACGGGTCCGCCCGGCGGCCGAGGACGTGGGAGCGGCCGTGTGGCCACCAGAGGAAGTGCCGGTCAGCGGCGACGCCCCTGGCCGAACTCGCCACCGGCGTCCTTGCCCTTGCCCATCTCCGTACCGTCCGCGTAGTCGATCTTCTCCTTGCGGACCTCGGCGGAGACCTCCTTCTGCTCGGTGACCCGGTTGGTCTCCAGCCGGACCCGCTCCACCGGCACGGCCTCCTTGCGCACCGTGGCGCGCTCCGCGTGCAGCGTCACCTCGACGTCCTGCTCGCCGAAGTCCGTGGTCCCGGCGGTCTTCTCACCGGGCTGCATCGGTTCGCGGACCACGCGGACCTCTTCGTGGGAGACCGGCACGGTCCGGGTGACCTCCTCGGTCACCACGTACTTGTGCAGCCGTGCCCTGCCGCTCTCGTACTCCTCCTTGCCGACGTGCAGCTGCTCCTCGGAGCGGATCATCTCCTCGCGGCCGCCCATGTCGGCCGACCGGGACGTGCCCGCACCGGCGCCCGCCAGCGGGCGCCCCGCGGTGGAGGCGTCCGTGTCGCGGTGCTTGCCCGTACCGCTGTCTGCTCCTGCCATGCCCGCGGCTCCTGTCGTTCCCACGCCGGCCGCTCCGGCGCTCGTCCCCACCGTGGTGTCCTTGCCGGTCGCCCTGGCGCCGGGGGGCGTCCTGGTCCCACGGGCCGCGCCCGCCGCACCGGCGGCGCCCGCCGCCCCCATGGCCCCGGTCCCGGCGGCGGTCGGCGCGTCCGTGCCCGCCGTCCGGTTCTCGCCGAGGTTGCCGGACTTCCTGGTCAGGCCGTAGTGCCGGTACAGCTCCTCCTCCTCGGCCACGGAGAGGTGCGCGTCGGCGTCCACGCGCGGCGCATCCTTGACGCTGTCCTTCGGATGCGCGACGTGCAGGTCGGAGCCCACCCGACGGGCTCCGGCGAGCGGGACGAAGCTCTCCTTCATGCCGAACAGGCCGGTCTTGACCGTGACCCAGTCGGGCTTGCCGGTGTCGTCGTCGACGTACACCCGGCCGACGCTGCCGACCTTCTCGCCGTCGTTGTCGTACACGGTCAGACCGTCGAGTTCTCCGGAATCCGTGAAACCGTCAGCGGCTCCCATAACCGATTCCTCCTCTCGGGCACGCCCTGTGGGTGGCTCCACCAGAGGTGGCGCGTCCGGATTCCATCGCGCCTCACCCACATGGACGCTGCAACCGCCCGCTTGCCCGGATCAGGGCTCCCGGATGCCCGGCGCGGAGCCCCGGGCCCGTGCGGCGGCACCGGGCCGCCCCCGCACCCGTTAGGCCAATCGGGTGAGGCGCCGGTCCCGCATATGATCGGGCGGACCGTGGCGGCGGAACGACGGACCACCGCCGACCCGCCGAGCCACCAGGGGTGCGCCATCTCTCCCGTAGACCTCCGGGCACCCGCGCACCGCGGCGAACTGCGCGACCGCCACGAGGACGGGCACCGCCTCCATCACCTCGTGTGGCGGCTGGGGCCCGGCCTGCGGGTGTGCAGCAGCGCGGTTCTCGGCGGCGGCATCGGCACCCGGGCCTGGATCCTCAACGCCCAGGTCCCCGGTGGCTACCCACGCCTCGACCCGGACCGGCACCTCGCCGAGATCGCCGCCGCGGAGGGGCTCACCGGGCCGGGCGCGGGGCTGATGACCGCCGCCGACGTCGCCGCGTACACGACGGGCCAGGACGGCGGGGTCACCGCGACGGTCACCGCCGGCCTCGGCGTACGGGGCTGGGCGGCGGCCCCGGAGACCGCCTCCCCGGACACGTGTCCGGGGCCGGAACGGGCCCCGGCATCCCCGTTCCGGCCGGGCACGGTCAACATCGTCGTCACCCTGCCCGTCGCGCTCTCCGACGCGGCCCTCGTCAACGCGGTCGCCACCGCCACCGAGGCCAAGGTGCAGGCCCTCCTGGACGCCGGACTCGACTGCTCGGGCACCCCCACGGACGCCGTGTGCGTCGCCGCTCCCGAACCGGGGCCCGACGGCGGCGAACCCTTCGCCGGACCCCGGTCCGCCTGGGGCGCGCGGATCGCCCGCGCCGTGCACACCGCCGTACTCGCGGGGGCCCGCACGGCACTGTGACGGGCTCGGGCCGGGTCAGTCCACGGTCACCGGATGCCGCACCACCGCGTCGAACAGGTAGCCCTGCGTGTTGTGGGCGGTGGCCACCGGCTGGGTACGCCCCGAGCGGTCCGTCGCCCGTGCCAGCAGCACGACCGGGCCCCGTTCCCTCGGCACCCAGTCGGCCGTCCAGCGCACCCAGCTCCCGGCCCGCGGCTCGTCCCGCAGCCGGGCCGCCCGCCAGCGCGCTCCGCCGTCGGTGCTGACCTCCACGGCCCGCACGGGCGCCCCGCCGGACCAGGAACGTCCGGTCAGCAGTGTGCGCCGATGGGTGCGGAACGCGGCGCCCGGGGCCAGCTCGAAGGCGCTCTTGAGCGTCTGCCGGGTCAGCGGCGCGCTCCCCTCGGGCGGATGGCCGGGACCGAACAGCCGGTAGAGGCCGGTGTTCCACGGGGTGAGCAGCGGCCCGGAGCTCACCTCGATGTCCCCGACCCACTTGATGTTCGCGATACCCACCCACGACGGCACGATCAGCCGCACCGGACAGCCGTGGTCGGGCGGCAGCGGCTCGCCGTTCATCCCGTACGCGAGCAGCACGTCGTCCAGGGCCTTCGCCACGGGCAGCGGACGGCGCACCCGCCCCAGGTTCACCCCGTCGGTGACGACCTCCGCGTCCAGGCCACGCGGCAGGACGTCCACCGCGTGCCGCCCGATCCCCGCCCGGCGCAGCACGTCCGCCAGCCGCACCCCGTGCCAGCGTGCCGTCCCGATCGCCCCGAGCGTCCAGGCGGTCCCGCTGACCGCCTGGCCCTGCTGCGAGGCGAAGTAGCTGCGGCCGTTGCCCGCGCACTCCACGAACGCGGTGCGCGTCACCGGGGGAAGGGCCAGCAGATCGGCGAAGGTGAAGTCCACCGGGCCGCCGCTCAGCCCGTCGCCCCAGACCGTCAGCTTCCAGTCGGCCCGGTCGATGCGCGGGGTGGCGGTGTGATTGCGGACGAAGAACCGGTCGGCGGGTGTCAGCAGCCCGGTGTCCCGCAGGGCCTCGAACTTCGTCTCCGCGTTGGTGCCGCGCAGCGTGAACAGCTCCGGGGGCAGCGGCTTGACCACGCCGGGCAGCCCGTCGGCGGCCCGCGCCGGTGCGGCGACCGAGGCCAGCGGCACGGCGGCCGAGGCCGCCGCGACCAGCTTCAGCAGATCGCGGCGGTCGATCCCGGCGGAGCGTGCCCGGCCGCCGGTCCACTGCCGCATCCGTATCCGGTCGTAGACGTCCTCGGTCGGAACGGGGCTCATGGAGGCTCCTCGCGGTTCAGGGGGGAAGGGGAGGGGAGGCGGACGTCGACGTGGAAGCGGAGAGGGAGGGCGTGGGGACGGGATGCGGGCGCGGTTGCGGCAGGCTCGCGAGCAACTCCCGCACGAGCAGGCCCACCTGCTCCGTCTCGATGAGGAACCCGTCGTGCCCGCAGGGCGAGGCGATGGTGCGCGCGGCGTCCGCCCCCGGCAGCAGTGCGGCCAGGCGCTCCTGCTGCGCCGGCGGATACAGCCGGTCCGAGTCGACCCCCGCGACCAGGGCGGGCATGTCCGCACGGCGCAGCGCCCGGGCGGTCCCGCCCCGGCCCCGGCCGACATCGTGGCCGTTCATCGCCTCGGTGAGCGTCACATAGCTGCCCGCGTCGAAGCGGTGCACCAGCTTGTCCGCGTGGTGGTCGAGATAGGACTCCACCCGGTAGCGGCCGCCGGCCCCCGGCCGTTCCCCGGGCTGTGCCTTCCTTCCGAAGCGGGAGTCCAGCTCGGGTTCGGCGCGATAGGTGATGTGGGCGATGCGGCGCGCCTGTCCGAGCCCCAGATGCGGGCCGCCGCCCGGGGGCGCCGCGTGGTAGTCGCCGCCCCGCCACCCCGGGTCGGAGCGGATCGCGCCGACCTGTACCGAGCCCCAGGCGATCTGCTCGGCCGAGGCCGCCGCCGGGGCGGCGAGCACGAGCAGCGAACCGGTGCGCCCGGGCCTGCTCACCGCCCACTCCAGGGCCCGCATGCCGCCCATCGACCCGCCGACGACGGCCGCCCACCGGTCGATGCCCAACGCGTCGGCGAGCGCCGCCTCGGCCGCCACCTGGTCCCGGACGCTCAGATAGGGGAACAGCGGCCCCCACGGCGTGCCGTCGGGGCCGGGGGAGGACGGTCCGGTGCTGCCCTGGCAGCCGCCCAGGACGTTGGGCGCGACGACGAACCAGCGGTCGGTGTCGAGCGCCCGGCCGGGACCGACCAGCGCGTCCCACCAGCCGGGCGTCGGATGCCCCGGTCCGGCCGGTCCGGCCACATGGCTGTCGCCCGTCAGCGCGTGCAGCACCAGCACCGCGTTGGACCCGTCCGCCGCCCGCTGCCCCCAGGTCTCGTACGCCAGGCGCACCCCCGGCAGCCGGACGCCGGACTCCAGGGGCAGCGGGTCCTCGATCGCCGCCCAGCGGCGGCGACCGGGCGGATCCCCCTCCCGCCGGCCTCCGGAGGCCGGCGGGAGGGGGAAGGCGCGGTGCGGGTCCCGCCGGTTCAGGACGCCGCCTTCGCCGCCCGGAAACCCGCCTCCAGGTCGGCCTTGAGGTCGTCCACGTTCTCCAGTCCCACCGACAGCCGCACCAGACCGGCCGTGGCGCCGGTGGCGAGCAGTTGCTCCTCGGTGAGCTGGCTGTGCGTGGTGGAGGCCGGGTGGATGATCAGACTCCGTACGTCACCGATGTTGGCGAGGTGGCTGAACAGCTCGACGGCGTCCACGAACCTCCGGCCCGCCTCGACCCCGCCCTTCAGCTCGAACGCCAGCACGGCCCCGGCCCCGCGCGGCAGGTAGCGCTGCCCGGCCTCGTACCAGCGGTTCGACTCCAGGCCCGCGTAGTGCACGGTCTCCACCTCGTCGCGCCCCTCCAGCCAGCGGGCCAGCTCCAGGGCGTTGGAGGTGTGCCGCTCCAGCCGCAGGCTCAGCGTCTCGACGCCCTGGAGCAGCAGGAACGCCGAGTGCGGCGAGAGGGCGGGCCCGAAGTCGCGCAGCAACTGCACCCGGAGCTTCACCGCGAACGCGCCGGGGCCGAGGTCCGGCCAGTAGCGCAGCCCGTGGTAGCTCGGGTCGGGATCGTGGAACTCGGGGAAGCGTTCGGGATGCGCTCCGAAGTCGAAGGCGCCGGAGTCCACGACCACGCCGCCGATCGTCGTGCCGTGCCCGCCGAGGAACTTGGTCGCCGAGTGGACCACGATGTCCGCGCCGTGCTCGATCGGCCGCAGCAGGTAGGGGGTGGGCACGGTGTTGTCGACGATGAGCGGAACCCCGGCCGCGTGCGCGGTGTCCGCGACGCCCCGGACGTCCAGCACGTCGCCGCGCGGATTGCCGAGCGTCTCGGCGAAGAACGCCCTCGTGTTGGGCCGGACCGCGGCCCGCCACGCCGCCAGGTCCTCCGGGTCCTCGACGAACGTCACCTCGATGCCGAACCGGGGCAGCGTGTGACGGAAGAGGTTGTAGGTGCCGCCGTACAGCGAGGGGGAGGAGACGATGTGGCCCCCGGCCCCGGCCAGCGTCAGGATCGCCAGCGTCTCGGCGGCCTGCCCCGAAGCCAGCGCGACGGCGGCGACCCCGCCCTCCAGCGCGGCGATGCGCTGCTCCAGGACGTCCTGGGTGGGGTTGTGGATGCGGGTGTAGATGTTGCCCGGCTCGGCCAGCGAGAACACGTCGGCCGCGTGCTGCGTGTCGCGGAAGACGAAGGACGTCGACTGGTAGATCGGCACCGCCCGGGCGCCGGTCGTCGGGTCCGGGGCGGCGCCGGAGTGGATCTGCTTGGTCTCGAACGACCAGGCTGCGCCGGGCTCCTGACGGTGCTGGTCCTCGGGGGTGTGGCCTGCGGTGACGGAGTCGAGGGGCTGGCTCATGTGGTTCCTCGCACGGAGCGGTGACGGCTGAATACGGACCGTAAGCCGCACCGGGCGCCCCCGGAAGCGTGACGCCCGCCCGGCCACGAACCCGCAATGGCGCGTCACCTCCCGCAACACGGTGGCAACGCGGAAGCCACACCCGGCCGCTCCGGGCCCCCGCCCGCCCTCGGCCGCCGACCCGGGTCGACGCGGCCGGGAGGAGGGGAGCGGGGATGGTGGGAGAGGGCGGAGACGGCTCAGCGGGCCGCCGGGACCTCGGCGATCGAGCGGCCCGCCCACGCGGGTGCCGGTTCGACGAGCGCGGCCAGCCGCTCCCGTACGGCGTCCGGGAAGGGGACGGTGCGCCCCGCCCGCTGGTCCACGTGGAGGGCCAGCAGCTCGCTCGTCGCCACCGGGGCGGCATCCGGCTCCGGTACGCCGTCCGGCGCGTCCACCGCGTACAGCTCGTGGCTGAAGCGCGCCTTCTTCGCGTCCACCCCCAACAGGCGTGTGCGGACGGCGAGATGGGCGCCCTCGGCCACATCGCGGAGATAGCGCAGATGGGACTCGACGGTGTAGAGCGAGCAGCCGGTGCTCTCCCGGTACCCGGCGTGCAGGCCGGTCTCGATCATCATCGCGTCGGTGGCGTACCCGAAGACCAGGACGTAGAACGCCTCGCTCATGTGGCCGTTGTAGTCGATCCACTCCGGTCGCACGGTCCGGTGGAGCAGGGGGAGTTGTGTGGCCTCGTCGGTCGCGGCCGTCTCCTGCGTGGTGGCGTGCTCGCTCATCGGGCCGCCTCCTCGGCGGACCGGGGGAGCCGGCCCGTGGCCCGCAGGACGTCGATGACGCCCCGGTCCCGTTCGGCGACCAGATCGGCGATGCTCCGGCCGTCGGCCGCCTCCTCGCAGCCCGCCACCACCGCGTCGTACAGCGCCCGGTCCAGTTCCGGCGCCTCCAGCCGGGTCCAGGGTGACGTGAGCGACGGGCCGAAGTGGTCGAGCATATGGGCCATCCCGCCTTCGCCGCCCGCGAGCGCGAAGGTCAGCATCGGTCCCATGACGGCCCAGCGGAGCCCCGGGCCCTCGGTGATCGACGCGTCGATCTCCGCCACCGTCGCCTCGCCGTTGGCGACCATGTGCAGGGCTTCGCGCCAGAGGGCCTCCTGGAGCCGGTTGGCTATGAAGCCGGGCACCTCGCGTTCCATGGTGATCACGGACTTGCCCGCGACGGCGTAGAAGCGCGCGGCCCAGTCGACCGCGGCGGGCGCGGTCCGTACCCCGCCGACGACCTCGACGAGGGGGATGAGGTAGGGCGGGTTGAAGGGGTGCCCGACGACGAGCCGCCCCGGGTCGGCGGCCTCCGTCTGCATGTCCGTCATCGGGTAGCCGGAGGTCGACGAGGCGATCACCGTGCCGGCGGGGGTCGCGGCGTCCAGCCGGGCCAGCAGATCGCGCTTGAGGTCCAGCTTCTCGGGTGCGCTCTCCTGGACGAACTGGGCGTCGGCCACGGCCTCTTCGAGGGTGGAGGTGACGGTCAGCCGGTCCTGCGACGCGCCTTCGGCCAGTCCGAGCTGTTCGAGCGCGGGCCAGGCCGCGGCGATGAGCCGGCGCAGCCGGACGGCCGCGTCGGGGGCCGGGTCCCAGGCGGTGACGTCGTATCCGCGGGCGAGGAAGTGGGCGGCCCAGCCGCCGCCGATGACCCCGGTCCCGACGCAGGCGACACGTCGTACGTCCTCCGGGGCGCAGGGGGCGGCGGGGCCGTCGGTCGTGGCGGCAGAGGGGGTGACAGTCACGGGCGACACTCCAGAAAGGTGGGGGAGGGAGGAATCAGTGGGAGAGACAGGGGGGGAGGGGCAGGGGAGTCAGGGGGAGAGGGAGGGTGGTCAGGGGCGCGGGCGCAGGCCGAGCTTCGCGCGTGCCTCGTCGGGCGTGGCGACCCGGGAGCCCAGGGACTCGGTGATCCGGACGGCGCGTTCCACCAGCTGCCCGTTGGTGGCCTTGACCCCCTTGCCCAGATAGAGGTTGTCCTCCAGTCCGACCCGGACGTGTCCGCCGAGCAGGATCGACTGGGCGACCCAGGGCATCTGCATCCGGCCGAGTGCGAAGCTCGCCCACTGGGCGCCCGGCGGAAGCAGGTTGACCATCGACTGGAGGACGCCCGGGTCGGCGGGCGCGCCCCACGGAATGCCCATGCAGAGCTGGAAGACGGTGGGATCGTCGAGCAGTCCCTCGGCGAGGAGCTGCTTGGCGAACCACAGCTGCCCGGTGTCGAAGATCTCCAGCTCGGGCCGGACCCCGAGCTCCTGGATGCGCTTCGCGCCGGTGCGCAGCATGTCGGGGGTCGAGACGTAGAGGTTGCTGCCGTCGCCGAAGTTGAGCGAGCCGCAGTCCAGGGTGCAGATGTCCGGCAGCAGCTCCTCGACGTGCGGCAGCCGTTCGAGACCGCCGACCAGATCGGTCCCCGGCAGCCGGCGGAGCGGGGCCTCCGGGTCGATGACGAGGTCGCCGCCCATGCCGGCGGTCAGGTTGATGACCACGTCGGTGCCGGTCTCCCGGATCCGCTCGACGACCTCCCGGTAGAGCCGCGGATCGCGGGAGGGCGCGCCGGTCTCCGGCTCGCGGACATGGATGTGCACCACGGCGGCCCCGGCCCCGGCGGCCTCGACGGCGGAGGCGGCGATCTGCTCGGGCGTCACCGGGACATGGGGGCTGCGGCCGACGGTGTCGCCGGCTCCGGTGAGGGCGCAGGTGATGATGACGTCCTGGTTCACGGGCATGCGGGAACGTCTCCTCTCGGGGAGTTCGGGGAGTTCGGGGAGTTCGGGGAGTTCGGGGAGTTCGGGGGGTTCAGGGGGGGCTGGGGGTCGGGAGTCTCGGGCTCGGGAGTCGGGCGCCGGGCGTGCCGGGCGTGCCGGGAGGCCGGGGGAGGAGGGGGAAGGGGAGGGGGGAAGCGTGTACGGGGCGGCTGCCGGGTGTCAGTCGGCAGCGGGTGCCGCCAGACAGGCGCTCACGTGGGCGATGAGCGCGTCGTGCATGGTCTGTGCGCCGGTGCCCGGGTGGCCGGGCGCGGTGGCCAGGACCTGGGAGGCCAGGCCGTCGATGAGCGCGGTGAGGGTGAGGGCCGCGCCGTCCGCGTCGACCGGGCGGAACACGCCCTGTCCGACGCCGCGACGGATCACGTCGGCGACCGTTCCCCGCCACTGCCGGTAGTACTCCACGTGGAGCTGTCCGACCGTGGTGGACCGGGCGGCCTCGGCCCACAGGTCGAGCCAGACACACCACTGTCGCCGCTGCTGTTCGGTGCGGGGCGTCTGGAGTTCGATCAGCAGCCGCAGTTCGTCCCCGGCGTGACGGGCGCCGGCCGTGGCGTCGGCGCGGCGCCGGGTGTCCTCGTCCATGCACCAGCGGACCGCCGCCTCCAGCAGTTCGTCACGCCCGGGGAAGTGGTAGTGGATCGCCGCCGTGCTGGTGTGGCAGGCCGCGGCGATGTCCGCGACCCGGACGGCGTGGAAGCCGCGTTCGGCGATGAGCCGGACGGTTTCGCGCACGATCTGGAGAGGCCTGCCGCCCTCCGTCGAGGCCGGGGGCAGGCGAGGGGCCGACGGCGAACGTACGGTCGACGGCGTCGCCGCCGCACCGGCCGCAGACCCGAGCAGCCATCCCACGTCCACGCCGCCGGTGTCCGCGATCCGGGCCAGTTCGGCGGCGGTGAAGCGCCGGGTGCCGTTGAGGGACCGGGAGAGCTTCGACGGATCGATGACGATCCGCCGCGCGAATTCCCGCGCGCTCACACCCGCCGCGTCGATCACCCGCCGGACCCGTGCGGCCACCTCGTGCTGTTGCTGCATGGTCAGCCACCGTAACGACGTGTTGAGAAAACCTCAACACGAGTAAGGGGGAAACATAAATGAGAAGGGGTGTTGCGGTTCTGACTGATGCATCAGTCAGAACCGCAACACCCCTCCTCCGTGCTGTCCGCCCCGGCGGCGGTCACTCCTGGACGAGCATCCCGCTCCGCAGCTTGCCCAGCATCCGGCTCAGCAGCCGGGACACGTGCATCTGCGAGATCCCCAGCTCCGCGCCGATCTGTGCCTGGGTCATCTCCTGGCCGAAGCGCATGTCGATGATCCGGCGCTCCCGCTCGTCCAGTTCGTCCAGCAGGGGTGCGAGGGCGTGGAGGTTCTCCACGGCCTCCATGGCGGGGTCCGGGTCGCCCAGCACATCGGCGAAGGTCCGCCCCGCGGTCTGGCCGGGCCCGGCCTCCGCGGTGTCGGTCGGCATGTCCAGGGAGCCCGCCGTGTAGCCGTTGGAGGCGACGATCCCCTCCGTGACCTCGGACTCCTCGATCCCCAGGTACTCCGCCAGCTCCTTCGCCGTGGGGTCCCGGTCGAGGACGCCGGCCAGCGCCTCCTTCGCCTTGGCGAGGTCGACGCGCAGTTCCTGGAGGCGTCGCGGCACGTGCACGGCCCAACTCGTGTCACGGAAGAACCGCTTGATCTCCCCGACGATGTACGGCACCGCGAACGAGGTGAACTCGACCTCCCGTGAGAGGTCGAAGCGGTCGATCGCCTTGATCAGCCCGATGGTGCCGACCTGGACGATGTCCTCCATGTCGCCGCTGCCCCGGTTGCGGAAGCGGTTGGCGGCGAAACGGACGAGGGACAGGTTCATCTCGATCAGGGTGTTGCGCGCGTACTGGTACGCGTGGGTGCCCTCCTCCAGAGTCTGGAGGCGGTCGAAGAAGAGGCGCGAGAGCCGGCGCGCGTCCATCGGGGCGACCTTTCCGGCGTCCTCGATCCACGGAAGTTCCCCGGTGGTGCCCGCCTGCTCCCTGTCGGCCGTCTGCGCGGTCCGTGCGGTCTGCGCGCTCATGTCGGCTTCACGCTCCCCTGGTTCGTAGGCCCTGAGGTCTGTTCGCCTTCCCAGAGGCTCGGCTCTCATGCGTCGAAGAGAGAGTTGATCCGGCCATCAGGAATGAGTTGGCTTGAAAGGGGAGCAGTTCGGATCTGATGGGCGGTCACCCGCGAGGTGCGAACCGTGAGGTGCGCGTCGCGTGCCGAGCGGCCCGGGCCGAGGGGTGCGGGCCGCAGGACGCGAGCGGAAAAGTGCAGGTGGAGGGCGTATGCGAGGGGCCCACGTGAGGGATGGCGCGCAATGAATGCGCAAACAACCGCCCCACCGGTACGGGGGAGCCCGGTGGGGCGGTCGCCACCAGAGTGCCACAGACGGGGGGTTGTTGGGACCGGACCGGCGCGTATCAGCCTACGGATGAGTCGATTTCGCCGCTCACCCGTCCGGGTGTACGCCGGGGGCTCGGGGAGGGCGCAGGGGCTGTCGGCTCCCGGCGGTGCGGGCCCGGCACGGGGACGGAGGGCCCGCGCCCCGATGATTGCGAGCCCGTGAACAGATGGGCCGCACGGAATACCAGCCGTGGCCACCGGCATTTCCCGCCTGGTGGGTGCGCCGTTCCCGACCCCGGAGCCCCGCTGCCGAGAACCGTGCGATGGACGGAACGAGAACGAGGAAGACCATGACCCAGAACCGCACCAGGCCCCGGACCGACGATCCTTCCAGGCTCCATCCCCTGGACAACCCTGCCCGGTCCTCGCTCACCGGCCCGCACGCCCACTTCGCCGAGAGCCGCGGGCGCGTCCTGCGCTATCCCGCCGACGTCACTCCCTGGCTCGCGCTCCCCGACGCCCCGGAGGCCCGGGACTGGGCCGACGTCGCGGCACTCGCGGGGCCGGGCGGCTCCGTCGCCCTGGCCGCGTTCCAGGAGCCGCCGCCGCGGGACTGGGAGATCGTCTTCCGGGCCGAGGGCGTCCAGCTGGTCGACGCGTCCGTGGACGCCGCGCCCGATCCGGAGGCGGTCCCGCTGGGACCCGATGACGTGCCGGAGATGCTGGACCTGGTGGCGCGCACCCGCCCCGGACCCTTCCTGACGCGCACGGTCGAGCTGGGCACCTATCTGGGCATCCGTCGAGGTGGCGCGCTGGTGGCGATGGCGGGGGAGCGGCTGCATCCGCCCGGCTTCACGGAGATCAGCGGTGTCTGCACGGACGAGTCCGTACGGGGGCAGGGGCTGGCGAGCCGGCTGGTCCTGGCGGTCGCGCACGGGATCCGGGAGCGCGGCGAGACGCCGTTCCTGCATGCCTCCGCCTCCAACACCGGGGCCATCCGGCTCTACGAGTCCCTCGGCTTCGGGCTTCGCCGGCGTACGGAATTCCTCTCCGCGCTCGTCCCCGCCACGCTCCCGTCCGCCGACGCCGGCCGCAGAGCCTCACTGCGCTGACCGATACAGGACCACGAGCATCGAACACGCGGGCACAGGAGAACGGAGGACCGAGCGCCGGCGCGGACCCGGGTACCGGGGTGCCCGGTATCCGTGCGACGGGGCCGGGGCCTGAGGCGCCTCCGGTACGGGCCCCGGGTCCCGGGGCGGAAATCCCTGGCGGGACCTTCGGCAGCCGCTCGGGGCCCTAAGCCCTCCTGCGCGGACGCCCGTAACCCGGTCAACTGGAAGGGACCGGCCGAACCGCGGGCGGCGCCGAGAGATCAGCGGGAGGACATGCCGTGCCCATGAGGTTCCTGGACATGGCACAGAAGTGGAGCGGGCCCCGGAGCGGTGCCGCGCCCGGGGCGGACGGGGTCGGGGCGGCGTCCCGGAGCCGGATCGGCAACTGGGCGCTGGTCGGCGGTCTCTCGCTGCTGACCGTATTCGTCGTGTTCCTCGACATCAGCACGGGCAACGACCTGCGGGTCGTGCCGCTGCTCGTCGTCGTCCCCGCGCTGGCCTCCGTCTACTGCAGCCTCCGCCAGACCATCTGGATCGCGGTGTGGATCACCACGGTCGTCGTCGGGTTCCGGGCCGGGGCGGACGGGACCTTCTGGGACTTCGTCTTCGGCATCGGATTCGCCGTACTGGCCTGCGCGCTCGGGGTCGCCGCCTGCGCGGCGCGCATCCGGCACGCCACCGAGATGGCGCGCCTCCGGTCCGCCGCCGTCACTCTCCAGCGCCAGATCCTGCGGCCGCTGCCGGTCGGTACCGACCACGTCGTCGCACACGGGCTCTACGAGCCGATCGAGGAGGACCGCTTCGTCGGCGGGGACATCTACGAGGTCGTCGAGTCGCCCTACGGGACCCGGGTGATCATCGGGGACGTCCAGGGCAAGGGGCTCGCGGCCATCGGCGCCGGGTTCGCCGCCATCGCCGCGTTCCGTGAGGCGGCCATCCGCGAACCCACCCTCACCGGAGTGGTGGAGGCGCTGGAGGACGCCGTCGTCCGGCACAACGTGTTCTCCGCCCAGACGGGCGAGGCCGAACGCTTCGTGACCGCACTCGTCCTCGGGTTCGACGAGGGCGGCCGGGTGGAGGTCGTGAACTGCGGGCACCTGCCGCCGCGCCTGCTGCACGGGGGCCGGTCCTCGGCCGTCACGCTCCACCGGACGTACGTCCCCCTCGGCCTCGCCGGACTCAGCCGGGAGACCCGCAGAACCGAGTCCTTCGACTTCCCGCCGGGCGCGACGCTCCTCGTCGTCACCGACGGGGTGACCGAGGCCCGCGACGCCACCGGCGCCTTCTACCCGCTGGACGAGCGGATCGGGGCCTGGGCCGGGCACGGGCCGCGCGAGCTGCTCGACGCGCTCCACGTCGATCTGGAGGAGTTCTCCGGAGGCGTCCGACGCGACGACATCGCCGCACTCGCCCTGCTGCGCACCCCCGCCGACGGAGGGCGGCCCACGGTGGTGGCCGCGGCGGTCTCCGCCGATGCCGCGCCCGACGCCGCCGCGTCTCCCGGTGGGGCCGCCGCAGCGGGCGAGGCCGGGGCCCGGCGGCGGCCCGCCGCGGTCTGAACGCGCTTCGTGAGCCCGCGGCACGCACCCCTGAGGCCCCCCACGACGTTTCCGTGACGTCACCATGATGTCCCCACGAGACGAATGTCGCGTGGGGACATTTTCAGGTGTACGGTGCATGTATGACTCCGGAACGGAAGATCCCGGATCGGCGCGGCCGCAAGGCGCGCCGCACCCGTGACACTCTGGCGCAGGCCGCGTTCGAGCTGGTGCTCGACCGGGGGCTGCGGAACGTGACGGTCGAGGAGATCGCGGAAGCCGCGGACGTCGACCGCCGCACGTTCAGCAGGTACTTCCCGAGCAAGGAGGCCGCGGCCCTCGACTCCCTGCGGGGCGACGGCGACCGCATCAACGCGGCCCTGAAGGCCCGCCCGGCTCCCGAACCGCCGCTCCTCGCCTACCGCCGTGCCGTCCTCGACTGGCTCGCCGATCCCGGGGCGGAACCCTGGCACCGACGCCCCCGGATCTTCGACCTGCTGGTCGTCGCCGAGAGGGAGCCGACGCTCTACGCCGTCTTCCACCACATCCGGGTGGATGCCCAGGAGGACTCGATCGCCATCGTCGCCGACCGGCTCGGCGTCGATCCCCGACAGGACATCCGCCCCGCCGTGACCGTCGCCGCAGGAGCGGGCGCGCTGCTCGCCGCCCAGGCCGCCTGGGTGCGCGGAGGCCGGCCGGCCGCGCTGCCCGACCTGGTCGCCGAGGCGTTCGACGCG
This sequence comes from Streptomyces griseus, assembly GCF_900460065.1. Lineage (GTDB taxonomy): Bacteria > Actinomycetota > Actinomycetes > Streptomycetales > Streptomycetaceae > Streptomyces > Streptomyces griseus. Next base: position 36,511 of record NZ_UAVD01000033.1, read on the forward strand.
CTCTCCGCCGACCTGCTCGGAGATCCGCCACCCGCCCCGGAACAGCGCCTGCCCCCACCGGGACAGCTCCGCGACACCGCCGGGACCGCCGACACCACCAGTCCCACCAGCCCCACCGAAGAAGCAGAAGGAACCGAGGCAACACCATGAGCACCGAGCACAGCGCCACCCCCGCGGCCGAGTCGAAGGCCGAAGCCCCGGCCGAGTTCGCGGGCCGCACCGCCCTCATCACCGGCGGCGCCTCCGGCATCGGCCTCGCCCTGGCCCGCCGGCTCGCCGCCGGCGGCGCGGCGGTCGTCGTCGCCGACTACGACGAGGAGAGCGCGCGCAAGGCCGCGGCCGAACTGGAGAGCGCCGGAGCCAGGGCCGCCGCCGTCGCGATGGACGTCACCGACCCGGCCTCCGTCGAAGCGGGCGTGCGGTTCGCGGTGGACACCTTCGGCGCCCTCCACCTCGCCGTCAACAACGCCGGCATCGCGGGCCCCAGCACCCCCACCGGCGCGTACCCGGTCGAGGACTGGAACCGTGTCGTCGCCACCAACCTCAGCGGCGTCTTCCACTCGATGCGCTACGAACTGCCCGCCATCGTCGCGGCGGGCGGCGGCGCGATCGTCAACATGTCCTCCATCCTCGGCACCAACGGCTTCGCCGGGTCGCCCGCCTACGTCGCGGCCAAGCACGGAGTCGTCGGCCTCACCAAGACCGCCGCGCTCGAATACGCCGGTCAGAACGTCCGGATCAACGCCGTCGGCCCCGGCTTCATCGACACCCCGCTCCTGCGGAACACCGACCCGGGAGCCCGTGAGCACCTGATCTCCCTGCACCCGGCGGGGCGGCTCGGCACCGCCGAGGAGGTCGCCGAACTCGCGGCCTTCCTGCTCTCCGAGAAGGCCTCCTTCATCCACGGCAGCTACCACCTGGTCGACGGCGGCTACTCCGCCCCGTGACGGAGCCCGAGTGGCGCGCGGGGGACACGGGGGCGACAAAGGGACACGGGGGCGTTGAAGAGAACCGAGAGCGAAACGAGGAGACCTCATGAAAGCCGTTCAGTACCGGGCCGTCGGCGCCGCCCCCGAGGTGGTCACCGTCCCCGACCCCGAGCCCGGCCCCGGCCAGGTCCTGCTGAAGGTGACCGCCGCCGGTGTCTGCCACTCCGACATCGCCGTGATGAGCTGGCCCGCCGACCAGATCCCCTTCCCGCTGCCCCTGACCCTGGGGCACGAGGGCGTCGGCACGGTCGCCGCCCTCGGTGACGGCGTCGACGGCTTCGACCTCGGCGACTCCGTCGCCGTCTACGGGCCCTGGGGCTGCGGCACCTGTGTGAACTGCGCCGAAGGCAAGGAGAACTACTGCCTGCGCGCCAAGGAGCTCGGCATCATGCCGCCCGGACTCGGCGCACCCGGCGCGATGGCCGAGTACATGATCGTCGACGACCCCCGCCACCTGATCCCGATCGGCGACCTCGACCCGGTCAAGACCGTGCCCCTCACGGACGCCGGACTGACCCCGTACCACGCGATCGTGCGCTCCCGGGCGAAGCTGGTGCCCGGCTCCACCGCCGTCGTCATCGGCACCGGCGGCCTCGGCCACGTCGCGATCCAGCTGCTGCGCGCCATGACGGCCGCCCGGGTGATCGCCCTCGACGTCACCGAGGACAAGCTCGCCCTGGCCAGGACCGTCGGCGCGCACGAAGCCGTCCTCTCCGACGAAAAGGCGGCCGCCCGCGTCATGGAGCTGACCGGCGGACTCGGCGCCCACGTGGTCCTCGACTTCGTCGGAGCGCCGCCCACCGTGGCGACCGCGGGCGCCGTCGCCCGCGTCGACGGCGACGTCACCATCGTCGGCATCGGCGGCGGCGCGCTCCCGGTCGGCTTCGGAACGCTCCCGTACGGCGCCAACGTCTGCGCGCCCTACTGGGGCTCGCGCAAGGAACTCGCCGAGGTCCTCGACCTGGCCCACGCCGGAGCGGTGGACGTCCACGTGGAGACGTACACCCTCGACGAGGCCCCGCTCGCCTACGAGCGCCTCCACGACGGCAGGATCAACGGCCGGGCCGTCATCCTCCCGGGCGGCTGAGCCCCTCCGGGACCGGGCGGCTGCGTGCCCCTCCGGGTCCGGGAGGACGGCCTCCGCTCCCGGACCCGGGCAACTGCCGGAGCCCCTCCGGCCTCCCGGCCTCGGTTCTCTCGTCGTCCGGCGTCCGCCCGCCCCCACCGGCATCGGCCTCCTTCTCCCGCCCGTCGGTCGCCACCGGTGGGGGCGGGAAAATCCCGGCGCCGGGAGAAGGACCCCCGTTAGACTCTCCGACATGGGTTCGTACCGCTTCTACTTCTTCCGCTGATTCCCGGCCGGACGGCCGCAGCGCGCCACACCGCGCGTCCCTTCCGGACGCCCCGGTGACTTCGACGTAGCCGCGCGCCCGCCGCCGTCCCCTCCGCCGTCCGGCATCCACGCCCCGCCGCCGCGCCTCCGCGCGCCTTCGCGGGCCGTCACCCAGGGAAAAGGCACCCATGCACCCCCAGCGCGACCGCGCTCAACTGGCTATCAAGGACGTCTCCAAGGCATACGGGGACCGCTCCGTACTCGACCAGGTGACCCTCACCGTACGGCCCGGTGAGAAGACCGCCGTCATCGGCGAGAACGGCTCCGGAAAGTCCACCCTGCTCCGGTTGCTGGCCGGAGTGGAACAACCGGACACCGGTGAGATCACCGTCCGCTTCCCCGGCGGCACGGGCTATCTCGCCCAGACCCTCGGCCTCGACCCGGCCCACACCGTGCAGGACGCCGTCGACGCGGCCCTCGCCGAACTGCGCGACCTCGAACACCGTATCCGCGAGGCGGAGGCCGGCCTCTCGGAGCGGAAGCCCGGAGATCCCGGGCCGAGCGACGCGGAGCTCGCCGCGTACGGAGACCTCCTCACCGCCTACGAGGACCGCGACGGCTACCGGGCGGACGCCCGCACCGAAACGGCTCTGCACGGCCTCGGCCTCGGCCACCTCTCCCGCGACCGCGTCCTCGCCACGCTCTCCGGCGGCGAGCAGTCCCGGCTCGCCCTCGCCTGCGTCCTGGCAGCCGCCCCCGAACTGCTGCTGCTCGACGAGCCGACCAACCACCTCGACGCCCGCGCCGTCGGCTGGCTGGAGGACCACCTGCGCGCCCACCGGGGCACCGTCGTGGCGATCACCCACGACCGGGCGTTCCTGGAGCGCGTCACCTCGGTGATCCTGGAGGTGGACCGGGACCTGCGCACCGTCACCCGGTACGGGGACGGCTGGGACGGCTACCGCACCGCCAAGGCCGCAGCCCGCCGCCGCTGGGCCCAGGAGCACGAGGAGTACCTCACGGACCTGGCCCGCACCGAGGAACTCGTCGCAGCGGCCGGAGCGCGGCTCGCGGCCGCCGGAGGAGACCCGAAACAAGGCTTCGGCAAGCACCGCCGCTCGCACGAGGCGAAGCTGTCCGGACAGGTCAGGGCCGCCCGGACCCGGCTGGACGCGCTGCGCAGGTCGCCCGTGCCACCCCCGCCCCGCCCGCTCGCCTTCACCGGCCGGCCGGCCGTCTCCGACGGGACCGCCGCCGAGGACAGCGCGATGACCGCACCCGGGGCGGAAACCACGGACAGTGTGCGGACCGCTCCCGGCACCGCGCACCGCGGCGCGATCCCCGACGGGACCGGCACCGCGGCCCGGACGGGGCCCCTCGTGGAGCTGGACGCGGTCTCCGTCGGGGACCGCCTCCGCCTTCCCGCCCTGCGCGTGGACCCGGGGGCCCGCCTCCTGGTGACCGGTGAGAACGGGGCCGGGAAGACCACCCTGCTGCGGGTCCTCGCGGGTGACCTGACCCCCGACACGGGCACGGTCACCCGCCGGGCCCGCATCGGCTACCTCCCGCAGGAACTGCCCGCGCGCCCGACCCGGCGCACTCTGCTCGCCACCTTCGCGGCGGGCCGCCCCGGCTTCCCCGACGAGTACGCCGACGAACTCCTGGCCCTCGGCCTGTTCCGTCCCGAGGACCTCGATGTGCCCGTCGCGTCCCTCTCCGTCGGGCAGCAACGCAGGCTGGCCCTGGCCCGTCTGGTGACCCGGCCGGCCGATCTGCTGGTCCTGGACGAACCGACGAACCACATCGCGCTGAGCCTGGTGGAGGAGCTGGAACAGGCCCTCGACCAGTACCGGGGCGCGGTCGTCGTCGTCTCGCACGACCGCAGCTTCCGGGCCCGGTTCACCGGCGACGTACTGGAACTGCGGGCAGGACGCCCGGCGGGCGCGGCGCCGGCCTACGCGTCGGGGGAGGCGGCCGTCCCGCGCACCTGAGCGCGCAGCCGGTCGACGAACACCCGCTGGCCGACGACCAGCCGCTCGGCGGCCTGCTCCGGCGTGCACCAGGCGAACCGGTCCATCTCCGGGAACTCCTGCCGCACGCCGGACCCGCGCGGCCACTCCATCGTGAACGTGCCGGGCACGACGGACGCCACGTCCAGCTCCGCCTCCAGGCCCCAGACGGTCACCGTCTTGCCGCTGCGCTGGCGCGCATCGCCCAGCGCGATCCACTCGCCCGCCGGGACCGGCACGCCCAGCTCCTCCACGAACTCCCGGCGGGCGGCGGCCTCCGCGCCCTCCTCCGGTCCGTACTCACCCTTCGGCACCGACCAGGCGGCTGCCTCCCGCCCCGCCCAGAAGGGCCCGCCCATGTGCCCGATCAGCACCTCGACATCCCGCCCGCCCACACCCTCCGTGACCCGGAAGAGAAGGAGCCCCGCACTGCGTCTGCCGGTCGACATGTCGTCAAGTCTGCGGCGGCGCGGCGCGGGGCGCCACGCGGGCCCGGCACGAACCGGAGGAAGGCGCTACGTCTTGCGGTAGCCGTACGCCTCCGATGCCGCGGCCTCCACCGCCGCCAGGTCGCCGCCCGCCGACGCGGTCACCACGGCGGCCACCGCGCCCTCCACGAACGGCGCGTCCACCAGCCGGGCGCCCTCGGGCAGCTCGTCGCCCTCGGCGAGCATGGCCTTCACCGTGAGGACAGCGCTCCCCAGGTCCACCAGGACCGCGACGCCCGCACCCCGGTCCACCGAGGCGGCGGCCCGGCCGATCAGCTCCGCGCTCGTCCCGAGCCCGCCGTCCGGCAGCCCGCCCGCCGCGGCGACCGGCGCGGTTCCCCCGCCGGCCGCGAGACCCCGGGCCAGTTCGGCGACCGACTCGGCGACGGCGCCGCTGTGGGAGACCAGAACGATGCCCACCTGCCGCTCGCCGCTCACGCGCCCGCTCCGTCCGCCGTCGCCGCCAGGGCCTCGACCAACAGCGCCGACGAGGTCGCCCCCGGGTCCTGATGCCCGATGCTGCGCTCGCCGAGATAGCTCGCCCGGCCCTTGCGCGCCTGCAACGGCACCGTCGCCTCGGCGCCCGCACGCGCCGCGCGCGCGGCACCCTCGAACGAGCCGGCGAGAGCCTCCGCCGCGGGCAGCAGCGCGTCGAGCATGGTCTTGTCCCCGGCCTGGGAGCCACCCAGCTGTCCCACCGCGGCGACACCGGCCGCGAAAGCCTGCGCCAGCTGGTCCCGCGTCACCTCCTCGGCGTCCCCGAGCGCCTTGCCCGTACGGCGCAGCAGCGTCCCGTACAGCGGTCCGGACGCTCCGCCGACGGTGGAGATGAGCTGCCGTCCGGCCAGGGTGAGCACAGCGCCGGGAGTGGCCGGGGCATCCTTCTCCAGCACCGCCGTCACCGCCGTGAAGCCGCGCTGGAGATTGCTGCCGTGATCGGCGTCCCCGATCGCCGAGTCCAGCTCGGTCAGATGGCTCGCCTCACGCTCCACGGACGCCGCGACAGCGGTCATCCAGCGGCGGAAGAAGTCGGTGTCGAGCACATGATCTCCTGTTCCTCGGTCCCGCCCGGACCGGATCGTCCCGGCGGCGGCACGGGCCGTACGGCCGACCCCCTGCCGGGGTCGCGCACGGTCACGGGGTCCCGTCGGCGCTCAACCGCCCCAGCGGAGCGCGGCCGTCCGCACGGGCGCGTCCCACAGCCGCAGCAGCTCCTCGTCGACCTGGCACAGCGTCACCGAACAGCCTGCCATGTCGAGCGAGGTCACGTAGTTCCCCACGAGCGTACGAGCCACCGGGACACCCCGCTCGGACAGGACCCGATGGACCTCGGCATTGAACCCGTACAGTTCCAGCAGCGGAGTCGCCCCCATGCCGTTCACCAGCGCGAGCACCGGCCCGGTGGGGCGCAGGTCCTCCAGCACCGCGTTCACGGCGAAGTCGGCGATCTCCCCGGAGGTCATCATCGGCCGCCGCTCACGCCCCGGCTCGCCATGGATGCCGATGCCCAACTCCAGTTCCCCGGTGGGCAGGTCGAAGGTGGGGCTGCCCTTGGCCGGGGTGGTGACGGCGCTCAGCGCCACCCCGAAGCTGCGCGAGGCCCCGTTCACCCGCCGTGCGACGGCGGCCACCCGCTCCAGCGGCGCGCCCTCGTCCGCCAGGGCTCCGGCGATCTTCTCGACGAACAGCGTCGCTCCCGTACCGCGCCGCCCGGCGGTGAACGTACTGTCGCTCACGGCCACGTCGTCGTCCACCACCACCTGGGCGATCTGGATCCCCTCGTCGTCGGCGAGCTCGGCGGCCATCTCGAAGTTCAGCACGTCACCGGTGTAGTTCTTGACGACGAACAGGACCCCCGCCCCGCTGTCGACGGCCGCGGCCGCCCGCAGCATCTGGTCGGGCACGGGGGAGGTGAACACCTCTCCGGGACAGGCGGCCGACAGCATCCCGGGCCCGACGAACCCGGCGTGCAGCGGCTCGTGCCCCGAACCGCCCCCGGAGACGAGACCGACCTTTCCCGCCACGGGCGCGTCCCGTCGCACGACGACCCGGTTCTCCACGTCGACGGTCAGCTCGGGATGTGCGGCGGCGATGCCCCGCAGGGCATCGGCGACCACGGTCTCGGGAACGTTGATGAGCATTTTCATGCCGGTCTCCTGGTGAGCGTAGTGGAGGACTTCGGGACCTGCGTTCTTCCAGTTCAGTGGGGGTGCGGCCCGTTGCGGATCTTGGCGGTCCGTAGCGGCTTGCCGCGCCTTGTGGCGGTACTGACGCTGACTGCTTGCTGGGTCTCCTGGCTGTTCGTCACCGGCTGGCGCGGCGCTTCTTGATCTTGCGGGGCGGGCTTCTGGGAGTCCAACGTGATGATGCCAACGCGGCGTGTCCGATGCCACCGCAAAGACGGCCTGCGAAGTCCCCGACCGAAGACCTCGGAGCGTGAAACCGTCGGCTTGGACCCAGGAGGAGGTGAGCGAACGTGGGCGTCCGAGCCCGAGGCCGCCGAGTGGCGGGGCCACCTGGACGTGACCTCTCCGCGTGAAAGAATTCCGACCCGCCCTACGGGCGATGAGGAAGCTGCGCCGGCGGCAACAGCACCACGACGGGACACAGGAGTCGGTGGCGCCTGGGTGCTCACGTCTGCCGAGCAGGTTCCAGTCGGGCGACCGGCGCCCCGCAACAGGGGGAGTTGCCTGTACGTCGACTTCGCTTCCTCCGCCCCGGTCACTGAACAGCAGAAGGTGACGCTCTCGGCCACGTACGATCCACCGACTTTGCTGCTGCCGCTCCGGTGACCGGAGAGTGAGCCCCGGGGCGGTGTCCTGCCGGGGGCAGTCCGGCGGAACTCTGGGGGGCGCCCCGGGGCTCATCCCTCCGCTTACCCTCCAACCTCAGGTCTAGACCTTTCTCTGTGGGTGGTGACCGAGGTCGCCCCGCCTCGGGACTCTGGTTGCGAACGAAGCGGTGCGCCATCTTGAAGCCCTCGTCGGCCTCACCGCGCTCCGCCACTTCCCATGTCTTCGTCAGGGCCTCTGTGCCACCGCCACCGCCACCGCACCCCGATCAGGGAGAGGCGTCGGACCGGATCGCTGTGACTTCCATGCCACGCCGACTGCGCTGGCTTCATTCGCACAGCCCGTGTTCAGGATGTGTGGTCCAGGCCCGACGCCCGATGTGAGCGCGAGCAGGTTTGAGTATGCCGATCAGGGGCAGGCGACGCAGCGTGCTTAGGCAGAAACAGGCACACTCACGGGAGCGGCGTATACAGCCGTCTGAGGCGCGTCTGTTCATTGCCCTCCCGTGCTGTGAACAACTAGCAGTTGTTGGGAGACCCGCATGCGTGGCGTATCGCAATACCCTCGGTTTTCCGAACCCGCAGCGGAACAAAAGTGGTGGGCCCTGCCCGCTCCGGCAATACGCGCAACTGGACGCGCGGGAGCTGGGCTCCCTCTTCCTTGAGCGACTGAAGACGCCCGAAGAGGGCACACCCGATCACCGGTACGCCCGGAACGCTTTGATCGAGATGAACCCGCCGCTAGAGCACTTCGCAGCCAAGCGCTTCCGCAACCGCGGCAGGCCGACGCATTCCCCCGCCTGGTGCCCGCCGCAATCGGGTGCCCCGCACTCCCATGACACCGAAAGGCGCATACCGCGATGATCACCGAAGCGCGCGGACCACGAGGCTCCCAGCAGCCGTACTCGACCGGGTACGAGCAGCTGCTGGAAATGGTTCGCTACGAAGGCGCCTACCCCACCCGTGAGCGGGCCGACGAAGCCGTTCGCCTGGTGCTCGCCGGACTCGGGCGCCAACTGACCGGCGACGAACGCGTCGACCTGGCACGATGCCTGCCCCTGGAGGCGGCACGCGTACTGACCGTTCAGATTCCCGGCTCCCAGCCGCTCACCGGATGGGACTTCGCCAAGGACATCGCCACCCGCTCCGGCGCCTCCCTGGCCACCACCCGCTGGGACATCGGCGCCGTCTTCACCGCAGTTTCCGCTCAGGCCGGCCCCTTGTTGATCACCCGGATCCTCCACCGGCTCCCCACAGGCTGGGCCCTGCTGTTCGGCCGAGCCGGTCTCACCCCGGCCGCATAGACACCAAGAACACCCCCGGAGAGCAGCCGGAGATACTCGAACACCAACCCCGGCCTGCCCACGCCGATCTTCGCGACCACCACCTTGACGACCTCGTGGACGATAGAGACCGTCGCAGGTCAACGACGTGCGTTGTCATGGCGCATGAGCCGCTGAGCTGTACGGACACAGCAACGGCTTCAGTCGTGCACGAGGTCGTCAGCAGTAGGGATGCCGGTAGGAACAACGCTGTCGCCGACCGCTCAGGGCGGGTGTCATGTGCGGCGAGCCAGCAGCTCGTCCGGCTGTTGCCTCAGCTCCGCTTCGCTCGGCTTTCCGGCGGCGCGGAGTTGAGTTGAGTGCGACGGCGAGGCCGGCGCGCCGTGCTCGCTGCCCGGGTGAGGGCCTCACGGGTCCCGGCAGATCGGCGGCACCGTTCTCTGTCAGGTCTTGCGTGTTGAGTTCCATGGCCGTACCCGACGTGGTGCAGACGCTCAGTGTGCTGCTGTGGCAACGCGGCCGCGGAGCAGGGCCAGCTTCTCGGCTGCGCCGGTGCTCGGCGCAGCCCAGTTCAGCACGATGTGCAGGTCGGCGCGTTCGATGGTCATGATGTCGCAGTCGAGGACGATCTCGCCGAGATCGGGGTGGACGACTGTTTTGTTCGAACGCCCGATCGGCAGGGTTTCGTACCGGGTCCAGAGCTCGGCGAAACGTCGGTCGGACTCCCGCAGCCCGTTGATCAACTCGGTGACGGCTCGGTCGTCGGGGTACCGGTCGGCGGCCCGGCGCAGGTCGGACACCATCATGCGCTCGAAGGCGTCGGCGTGTGCGGCGCCGCGCTCGATGCGGGAAGCGCCTGGTGCGGGCGGCGCGGCGAAGTGCCCCCAGATCAGGTTGCTTGACCGGGTACCGGCATCTACGGGGCTGCCGAACAGCTCGGCCCAGAGACGGTTGCTCTGCACGAGGTCCCAGGAGGCGGTGAAGACAGCCAGCGGGGTGTCGCTCATCCGGTCGATCATGCGCTGCACGCCGGGCGGCACATCGCGCGGCACCGTCCCGGACGGCGGAACGACCGCGCCTGCCAGCCGGTAGAGCAGTTCGCGGTCCACGGCGTTGAGCCGGAGAGTCTGTGCGAAGGCTGCGAGTACCTGGGGGGAGGGGTTCTTCGCGCGGCCCTGTTCGAGCTGTACGAGGTAGTCGACGGATATGCCGGCCAAGACTGCGAGTTCCTCACGGCGCAGGCCCGGAACCCGTCGGTTTCCCGCAGTCGGCAGACCGACCGCGGCCGGGCCGATGCGCTCTCTCCACGCCCGCAGTGCCGGGCCGAGTGCGGTGTGGGTGGTCATGAATCCAGTATGGGTCTGTTGGCGAGAGATGGGGTGGTACTGGCGCTACCAGGGACGACAGCGCCTGGTGTACCCCTCTGGCCAAGCCGAGTATCGACGTGTCAGTCCCCAGTGCGTCAGGGGCGCGGCGAAGTCTGCCGCCCGCTCGCGGCGCCTTTTGTGCGAGGAGATACCCAGGATGGCACCCACCATTGGAATCATCGGCTCCGGTCTGGTCGGCGGCTCCGTTGCCCGGCTGGCTGTCGATGCCGGATACAGTGTTGTGCTCAGCAATTCGCGGGGTCCGGAATCGATCGCGGAACTTGTATCGGAGCTCGGCCCGCCGGCGCGCGCCGCGACGGTCGATGAGGCCGTCGAAGCCGGCGACATCATCGCCCTCCCCGTGCCGCTCGCGAGTTTCGAGGCCCTGCCGGCTGACAAGCTGGCAGGGAAGGTCGTCCTGGACCAGACGAACTACTACCCGGAGTTCTGGCGCAACGCCGAGCTCGATGCGGGGGAGATCACCTCAAGTGAGCTCGTGCAGCGGCACCTCAAGGACTCCCTTGTCGTGAAGGGGCTGCACAATCTGGACTGGAACCACATGTACTCCAACGCCCGGCCGAAGGGCGACGCCGAACGGACGACCCTGCCGATCGCGGGCGACGATCCCGCTGCCAAGAAGGCGGTGAGGCAGTTCTTGGAGGCGGTCGGCTACGACGTGGTCGACGCCGGCTCGCTCGCGGAGAGCTGGCGGATCGAGCCCGAAACGCCCGTCTACTTCTGGCCGTACGCCCCTGCCCTCCCTGACGGGATCACCGGTGATGAGGAAAAGCGCTTCTACCTCGAACACCCGGTTCCGCCCATCTCGCCAAAGGCCGCCCGCGCGATGATCGACAGTGCGGAGCGACCGTCACCCGTCGGTGGCACGCTGGCCGGGATGCCTCCCGCTCACGTCGCCATCTTCATGGACCAGGCGAGCGCCAGCACGGTGAACCAGTAACAAAGCCGGGCACGCCACGCGCCGCCCTGCGGTACTCCCGCGCCAACCCCTCAGCCCATCGCGCGACCGCGGGTCGGCATACGGTGAGGGCCTGCCCGACAAGTAGGCCCTCACCCTCAAGGGATACGTGGGTCGTCGATTGAACGACTTCACACCTCTGTTTACCGGGTTGCGGCTTGAGCCGGATGCCGACCTATCTGCCCCATGTGGAGTCGCGCCTGCACAGGCGCGGTGCCCACTCGGCCGTGCGGAGGCTTGCGCATGGCCACCACGTGGAATGGCCCTGGCTATCCCGCCCGCCGCGCTCACCAACCTTCTACGACCTGCACCGCCCCCGCCCACCACGCGTTCGCAGCAGCTCGTCTGCCCGCCGGTGAAGCGCAGATCGTCGTCGCGTACATCTTCAGTCTCGTTGCCGACCGGGCGGGCCGCCATCGAAGCCGTCCGGTAGGGGAGTCATGCTCCGTGCCGGCCACTGCCGCGTCCGCCGCTTTGATCGTCGACCTCGGAGCGAGTGGGGCCACTCAAGTTGCCGTACCCCTTCATCTGGTGGGGTGATAGCCGCTCGCCCTGTCCTCCGAAGTCGTCGGCGGTGCGGGGCTCGCCCGGTGCGTGGGAGGGGGCTGCTGGGCGGTGCCGTTGTTCGTCCGGGTGCGGCGGCCGACTCCTACCCTTTGCGGGTCCGCCAGGCAACGGTGCCGATCAGCAGTGCCACTACGAAGATGCCCACGATGAACGGAACGGTTCCGTCGGCCCACACCGGGGCAGCGAGATGCTGCCCCTGATCGGCGGCCGGTTGGAGCGGTGTTGTCATGGCGATTACCTATTCCCTTTCGGCGTGGCCGGCATGGCCAACGTGTTCCGGGTCGGGTTCCCGCTGTGCCTGGCGGAAAATCCTGCGCAGCCGCCGGTGAGCAGGCAGGCCCCGCTTCAGCCCAGCCGCGGATTGGGTGGCTTAGGCCCTGTCGTCGAACTGCCGCCTGCCCCGCGGGGCCGTGCACGCGCTCTCGCCGCACCGGGCACCGGCCCGAGTACGTCCGGTACGAGGACCCGCACCCGGCACACCGAGAGCACGCACCCGACCCCGCAAGGCCGCCCTCCGGGCGACGACGGCAGTTCGACGACAGGACCTAGCTGTCCGGGAAGGTCTCTTCCCGGCCTTCGAAGACACGGCGTGCGGAAGCACCTTCGTCGTCGGTAAGTCCGTCGTTGTCCCCGGGGAACACGGCACCGCAGCGCTCGCACAGCTTCGCTGCACCGGCGGGGGTACCACATGCTTTGCAGTACCGCTGCTTTCCGTCTGCTTCTGATATCTCTGTCATGGTCGTCCCTCTCCAGTGGTGACTGGCTTCGTCGGGTACCCGTACGTGGAGAGGTAAATCGGCCCGGGACGGCGGCATTCGCTGTGTGCGTTGTGCTCGGTGCCTCAAATTTTGCAGCTTCTCCCGTCCGCGCGTCAGAAGTGAGCCCACCACGCGCGATGGAGTACGGCAGGCAGTGGGCGGCCGGCGGGTCGGAATGTACGGGCATCCGGTAGGTGGCCAGAGTCTGTGCGGGCCCCCTACCTGATGCCGTGTGGCGCCCCGTGGGCACAGCGGGGTTCGGAAGACTCCTGCTGAGATCCAGAACCGCCGGGAAGAAACCGCGGATCTCCTGGACACACCCGGACCACGCCCGGCCCCCAGGCGCCGGGCTCCGAGGGAGAGTGTTCCCGCTGGGGTTGCGGCATCAGCCTGATACCAGACCACGACCCTCAGGGGGATCGCCGACACGGTGGGGAACCTGATGGCACCTGTACTGGTCTCGGACCGCGTTTGAGATCTCAGTCGATCGTGGCGCCCACGTGCTCTACCTTCTGTGGGTGATCGATGAGACGTTTCCTTTCGTCGGAGAGTTCAAGGAGCTCGGGCACGGTAGGCCGGACGGCCCGTCGCTCCGGTCCGCCGTTCGCGCCCAGGAGCCGGCGAACGCTCGCGAGTTGGTCGAGTACCTGCGTGCCGGTACGATCCTGGCCGCCACGACCACGCTCGTGCATGACGTGCTGAGCCCACGCAGCGCAGTGATCGGCGGGTTGCACCTGCTGACCGACGGGCACTGGCTCTGGTACTCGGACCTGGCCCACTATGTCGAGCGCCATCATGTGGCGCTCGACCCGCGGTTTGTCGCGCACGCCCGCGGTAACCACTGGACTGCTCCGCTTGTGAGCAACGCTGACCTTCTCGCGATGGAGGTCAAGCTTTTCGGGTAAGCCGCGGACTGAAACGTCCGCCGCGAGCCGCGCGTCTGTTCAGCTCGCAGAGGTACGGGTAAGCGGCCGGGGACCAGGCCGTGACGCCGGTCCTTCGCGTGTGAGCCGCCGAAGCATGATGCCGCTCATCACCCAACGGATCATGGTCTCCGAGTGAGCCGGGCCGGCCTCGTAGTCTGTCGCCAGAGCTGGGCTCGGCGTTGCGGCCATCGGCTTGACGGACCTGGTTCCTGAGTGCGTCGTGGATCCGCTCGACCGTGCCGTCGTCGTGCCACCACGTGAACTACCAGTACACGGTGGGCCACGGTGCGAAGTCCTTCGGTAGTTGGCGCCAGGCGCACCCGGTCCGCACTACGTAGAAGACCTCGTCCACGATCCGCCGGCACGGGTGCCTCACCCGCCGTCCGCCCTTCGGACAAACCCGCGCGGGCGGTAGCAACCACTCACACAGGCCTCAACGACCGCTGCAGTCCCGGACACGGCAGATCTCAAACGCGGTCTCAGAAGGTGACATCGTCTGCTGAATCGAGTGCTGAATTCAGCCCGCCTGTTCGGTGACCTGCCCGCGCAGCACTACATGTTCAGCACCCGACTGGGACAGCAGGTAGCTCATCGGCGTTCTGTAGAAAATGGAGTGCCGCGCTCTGGCCACGAAAAGGGAATCGCCGTGCGGCAGAACGGGCTCCACCAGCTCTGCGTTCTTCCCTGTGAGTGTTTTTTCCATGATCTCTTTGCGGCGGGATCGCCACTCCCCTAAGTTTTCGTCCGCGTAGACGACCAGAATATTCTCCGAGCGGGCGCGGGCGATAAGCCGGGCGATGTGCGGCAGCGCTGTCCGGACGGACGGAACGAGCATCGCGAATGGGCCGCTCGTGCTTCGCCCTCCGACCTGCCTGCGTGTTTCATGAGCCGGCCGATGGGAACCCGGCACACTCGTCCGCGAATATCGGCAATGGAGGGAGCGAGGCCATGCGCGCACTGACCTATCAGGGAAGGCGGGACGTCCGAGTGGAGACGGTCCCGGACCCACGGATCCAGGATCCGACAGACATCATCGTGAAAATCACGTCCACCGGCATCTGCGGCTCCGACCTCCATCTCTACGAGGTCCTCGGCCCCTACCTCGACCCGGGCGACATTCTGGGCCACGAACCCATGGGAATCGTCGAGGAAGTCGGCCGCGAGGTGACTGCCGTCGCTCCGGGCGACCGGGTCGTGATCCCCTTCAACGTCTCCTGCGGACACTGCTACATGTGCGGACAGGGACTGCATTCGCAGTGCGAGACGACCCAGGTGCGCGAACGAGGAACCGGCGCCTCCCTGTTCGGATACACCAAGCTCTACGGGCAAGTGCCCGGAGGCCAGGCCGAGTACCTGCGAGTCCCCTTCGGCAACGACCTTCCCATCAAGGTCCCCCACGGCCCTTCGGACGACCGGTTCGTGTATCTCTCCGACGTCCTGCCCACCGCCTGGCAGGCCGTGCAGTACGCCGACATCCCACCCGGCGGCAGCGTCACCGTCCTGGGCCTCGGCCCGATCGGCGCCATGGCCGCCCGGATCGCCCGCCACCGGGGTGCCGGCCTCGTCATCGGCGTCGACCTGGTCCCCGAACGTCTCGAACGAGCAAGCACCCATGGCGCCACCTGCCTTGACCTGCGCCGCTACGGCAAGAACCTCGGGGACGCCGTCCGCGACCTCACCGACGGGCGTGGCACGGACGCGGTGATCGACGCGGTCGGTATGGAGGCCCACGGCTCACCCGTGGCCAAGGCGGCCCACACGGCGGTCGGACACCTGCCCGACGCCCTCGCCCAGCGCATGATGGAAACAGCGGGCATCGACCGCCTCGCCGCGCTGCACGCGGCGATCGACCTGGTCCGCCGCGGCGGCACGGTCTCCCTCTCCGGCGTGTACGGCGGCAGTGCTGACCCCATGCCCCTGCTCACCATGTTCGACAAGCAGATCCAGCTGCGCATGGGGCAGGCCAACGTCAAGCGGTGGGTGGATGACCTGTTGCCCCTGCTCACCGACGACGACCCGCTGGGCGTGGACTCCTTCGCCACCCACCACCTGCCCCTGGAGGAGGGCCCGAAGGCCTACGAGACGTTCCAGAAGAAGGCCGACGGGATGATCAAGACCCTGCTCGTCCCCTGACCGGAGGACGGGGAACGGTCCCCCCCCGCACGGAGGAAGGAATCCTCGGCATGAAGAACAACGGCCCTCATCCCGGCAAGCGAGTCGTCGTCACGGGAGCCACCGGCAACGTGGGAACGAGCGTGGTGCGCGCGCTCTCCGCCGACCCGGACATCGGCTCGGTCCTGGGGCTGGCCCGCAGGCGGCCAGGGCTTCAGATCCCGAAGGTGGAATGGGACACCGTCGACCTGTCCCGGACCGACAGCGAGGACCGGCTCACTCGCCTCGTGCGGGGCGCCGACGCCGTAATCCACCTGGCCTGGCGCTTCCAGCCCACCCACGACCCGGTCGTGACCTGGCAGAGCAACGTGCTGGGCTCCCGGCGCGTCTTCGAGGCCGTGGCGCGCAGCGGGGTTCCCGCTCTGGTCCACGCCTCGTCCGTCGGCGCATACTCCTCAGGCCCGAAGGACGAACCCGGCGTCGATGAGGAATGGCCCACCGACGGCTGGCCGGACGCGGCCTACTGCCGGGAGAAGGCCTACCTGGAACGGGTCCTGGACACGTTCGAACTGCGCCACCCGCAGATCCGGGTGGTCCGGATGCGGCCCGGATTCCTCTTCAAGGAGACGGCCGCACCCGAGCAGCGGCGGATCTTCGCCGGCCGCTACGCCCCCGGCCCCCTGCTGCGGCCCGACCTGCTGCCCTTCGTGCCCGACCTGAGCGGGCTGCGTTTCCAGGTGCTCCACACCGCTGATGCCGCTGACGCCTACCGACTGGCCGTGCTCCGCGATGTACGGGGCCCCTTCAACCTGGTGGCAGACCCGGTCATCGACGCCCGCAGGCTGGCGGGCCTCCTCGACGCCAGGATCGTGCGGATCCCCAGGGTCCTGGTTCGCACCGCACTCTCGGCCGCCTGGCGGGCCCACGCCGTGCCGGCTTCCCCGCACCTGTTCGACGCGGTGCTCCGACTGCCCGTACTGGATTCCGGCCGGGCCCGCGAGGTGCTCGGCTGGCAGCCCACGCGTACGGCGGAAGACGCACTGAACGCCTTTCTGCGCGGTGTTCGCACAGGGCGGGGCGAGGACACTGCACCGCTGGCAGGCCGGAAGGTCGGCTGAGCCACCCCGGCCGCGCCGCCGGCGGAGCTCCGGCGAATCGGGTGACCCCGCCTGCGGAGGCCCCGTCTGGACCCCCTCATCCCGGCGACCCTGCCCGACACCACCGAATTCGGTAAGCAGACACCGCTCGGCCGACCCGCCCAGCCCGCGGAAATGGCGCCCGCCTACGTGTTCCTCGCCTCCAGAACGCCTCCTTCATTCACCGGCGAGATCATGAACGCCACCGGCGGCACGCCCCTGCCCTGACCCCAGCGTCTGGACGATCAGCGGGTCTGACGGGCACCATGCTCGGCGTCGAGACCGGCCCGTACGGCCGGCCGTCAGGGTCCTGGCCGGCAACCGTGTGAACCTGCGCCTGCGGCCTTCTGCGCCTGCTCCACCGCGACCGACGCCCGACTCCGCCCAGTCACCGCGTTCGCAGAGTACGTGCGGATCGTGAAGACCGAGTCTGAAGGCCAGCACCGGCGCCGCTACGAGGAGACGATTCCGCTGCACGTAGGCCACCCGGCCTGTCCGGGTGGCACTCCTGAATCTGCCTCCGGGGGCGCCGTCGCGTGGTGCGTTGTTTAGTGGAATCCACACGGGAAACGCGATGTGCGTCCCCGCGGAGGTGACAGTTGACGGGCCCGGCGCGTCCAGGGTGAAGCGGAGGAGCAGGACATGCCCGCAGACGCACGCGACGACGACGTGTACCGGTCGCAGGACGACGACGGCCCGATGCCCCCGAACGATGAGCTCGACCTGGAGAACACGCTCGGCGGACGGGATCTGGACGACCAGCGCGAAGCCTGACGGCGCAGGTCGGCGGGTGAGCAGCGAGAGGAACGGGAGAGCATGGCGGGCGCGGCGATCTTTGATGTGGACGGCACACTCACGGACACCAACCATCTGCACGTGGTGGCGTGGTGGGAGGCGTTCCGGCAGGCCGGGCACACGGTGCCGATGCCGGACATCCACCGGGCGGTCGGCCTCGGGTCCGATGACCTGATCGAGCGGCTGCTCGGGGCCGACCGGGACCGTGAGCAGGACGACGCCATCAGCTCCGCGCACACGGTGCTCTACGGAACGTACTTCGACCGGCTCCCCGCCTTCCGGTGTGCGGGCGATCTGCTGCGCACGCTGGCCGGACGGGGCTGGCGGGTCGTGCTGGCCACCTCGGCGAGCGGGGCGGAGCTGGCGGCGCTGCGGCGGGCGGTGGACGCGGACGAGGCGATCCAGGACACGGCGAGTTCGGACGACGTCGACCGGGGCAAGCCTGCCGCGGAGCCGGTGGAGCTGGCCTGCCGACTGGCCGGCGTCGCTCCGGAGCAGGCGGTGTTCGTCGGCGACACCGTGTGGGACATGGAGGCGGCGGCCCGGGCCGGGGTGCGTGCCGTGGCGCTCCTGTCAGGCGGCATCCCGCGCGCCGACCTGGAGCGGGCGGGGGCGGTCGCGGTCTACCGGGACGTCGCCGACCTGCTCGACCAGCTCGACGCAGGCCCGTTCGGGTCGCCTCCCCTCGACTGACACGCGGCCCTCGGCCTTCGCTGATCCCAGCACGACACCGGTCGGACACGTGGATGATCGGCCGCAGGAAGATCCCCCCTGTCGCGCTCGACTTCAGCGACCAGCCGCGACTGATCACCGAACCAGTGGTCTCCTGCGGCGCTCTGTCCACCCCGCTGCTCCGGCGGTGGTGCCGCAGGCCCATCTCCTGCGAGGCATCAGCAGTTCCTGTCGCCGCAACGAGCCGTCACTGCCATCGACCATCACCCAGAAGCGGGGGTGGACCGCATCCCGACGCCCATGACTGTTATGTCCATAGATCGGGGGGTACCTCTGTGCGGAAGAAGCGGCCTACGTCATGTGCGGAACGAGGAGACGACATGCAGGTGGGATACAAGCTGGCGGCGGAGGCATTCGGTCCGGCGGAGCTGGTGAGGCAGGCCGTGCTCGCTGAGGAGGCGGGCTTCGATTTCGTGGAGATCAGCGACCATTACCACCCCTGGCTCGACAATCAGGGCCATTCGCCGTTCGCCTGGACGGTCCTGGGCAGCATCGCGGCGAAGACGTCGCGGATCGGTCTGGCGACCGGGGTGACGTGCCCGACCGTGCGCTACCACCCCGCCGTCATCGCTCAGGCGGCGGCGACGCTCGCCCTGCTCTCGGAGGGCCGTTTCGTCCTGGGCGTCGGTTCCGGGGAGCGGCTCAACGAGCACGTCGTCGGTCCCGGATTTCCCGACGCCGTCAGCACCCGGCACGAAATGCTCACGGAAGCCCTGGAGATCATCCGGCTGCTGTGGAGCGGGGGCTACCGGTCCTATGAGGGGAAGCACCTGCGGCTGCGGGACGCACGGGTCTTCGACCTTCCCGACGAGCTGCCCCTGATCGCCGTGGCGGCCAGTGGCCGGGAGTCGACCCGCATCGCCGCCGAACTGGGCGACGGCCTGTTCGCCACGGAGGACAAACCGAGCATCGTCCGGCGCTACCGTGACGCCGGTGGCGCCGGCCCGTGCTACGGGGAAGTCCCGATGGCCTGGGCGGCGGACGCGCACACCGCCGCGCGCGCGGCTCTGGAGACTTCACGCTGGGCGCTGACCGGGTGGAAGGTGATGAGCGAGCTGCCCAATCCGGTCAACTTCGATGCCGCGACCACCACCGTGCGCGAGGAGGACATCCTGGAGAAGTTCGCCTGCGGAGCGGATCCCGGACGCTACATCGAGGTCGCCCAGAGCTACGTAGACGCGGGCTTCGACAGGCTGGTCATGCAGAACGCCGGCCCGGACCCCGACGGCTTCATCGACTTCTACCAGCGCGAGCTCGACAGGCCCATCCGACAGCTCAAGCCGAACAACGCGCGAGCCTGACCACCGCAGCCCACACCCCCTGCATCGGTGCTGGAGGAACGTCCGAGTCGGGAAGGCGTTTTCCATGGCCACAGACCATCATGAAGCTCCGGTGCTCGAAGCTGTCGCCGCTTACCGGGACCGGGGCGAGTTGGGGTTCTCCCCACCCGGTCACAAGCAAGCGCGAGGCGCCGCTCCGGACGTGCGCGCTGTGCTGGGCGACGCGGTGTTCTTCGGAGACGTCCTCGCCACAGGAGGGCTGGACGACCGCCGGGAAAAGTCCTCCGTACTACAGCGGGCAGAAGCCCTCATGGCCGACGCCGTCCACGCGGAGCACACCTTCTTCTCCACCTGCGGCAGCTCCCTGTCGGTCAAGGCCGCCATGCTCAGCGTCGCCGCACCCCACCAGAAGCTGCTGGTCGGCAGGGACGCGCACAAGTCCGTCATCGCCGGCCTCATCCTCTGCGGCATCGAGCCCGTCTGGCTGGAACCTCAGTGGGATGCGGAACGCCACCTCGCCCACCCACCCTCCCCAGCCACCCTGGAGAAAGCCTTCGCGGACCACCCGGACGCACGTGGTGCCCTGATCACCAGCCCCACTCCGTACGGCACGGCGGCCGACTTGCGCGCCATGGCCGACATCTGCCACCGGCGCTCCAAGCCGCTGATCGTCGACGAAGCCTGGGGAGCCCACCTGCCCTTCCACGCAGACCTGCCTTCCTGGGCCATGGACGCCGGTGCCGACGTCTGCGTCACCAGCATCCACAAAATGGGCAGCGGCCTCTAACAAGGCTCCGTCTTCCATCTCCAGGGCGACCTGATCGACCCCGACACGCTCGCCTCACGGGCCGACCTCCTCGGCACGACCAGCCCCTCCGTGCTGCTCTACGCCGGAATCGACGGCTGGCGCCGACAGATGGTCCTGGAAGGCCACCGCCTGCTCTCCCGAGCACTCGACCTCGTAGCGAGGGTGCGCCAACGCATCGAGGAGATCGAGGGAATGCACGTCAACGGGCCAGACGACTTCTGCGGGCCCGGCGCCGCCGCGGAATTCGACCCGCTGCCCGTGATCATCGACATCGAGGCCACGGGCACCACCGGCTACCGGGCCGCCGACTGGCTGCGCAAGCACCACCACATCGACATGCACCTCGTGGACCACCGCCGGATCAGCGCACAGTTCACCCACGCCGACGACCACACCACCGCCGACCGGTTGCTGACGGCTCTCCGGGACCTGGCCCGTAACGCGCACACGCTCCGCCCCGCTCCCGCCGTGCACGTGCCCGCACCGGCCGAGCTCCGTCCCGACCAGGTATGCCTGCCGCGCGACGCCTTCTTCGCCGAGACAGAGGACGTCCCCGCTGTGAAGGCCGTGGGCCGTGTCGCCGCCGAGATGCTCACGCCCTACCCGCCCGGCATCCCGGCCGTGCTGCCCGGCGAGCGGATCACCGAGCCCGTCCTGCGCTACCTGCGCTCCGGCGTCGAGGCCGGCACGAACGTTCCCGACCCCGCCGACCCCACCCTCACAACCATCCGCGTCCGCGCCGAGGACCACGGAAAGCCACCGCATTTCTCCGCTCACGCACCGTAACGCCCATACCCGCGCACCCCCATCAAGATCAAGGAGAGGCTCCGCAATGCGTGCTCTTGCTCTCGTCTGCACACTGAACTCCTCGCCCGCCCCCTCCAGCAGCCAGCACCTCGCCACGCAGGTCATGGCCGAGTTCGCACGCCATGACGTACAGGGCGAGATCGTCCGGGTCGCCGACCACGACGTCCGCCCGGGGACCGGGGTGAACATGGGCGACGGCGACGCCTGGCCGGCCCTGCGGAAGAAGGTCCTGGCCGCCGACATCCTTCTCATCGCCACCCCCATCTGGCTCGGCCACCCCTCCAGCGTCTGCCAGCGGGTCCTGGAACGCCTCAACGCCGAGTCCTCCGAGACCGACGACCAGGGGCGCCCTCACACCTACGGCAAGGTCGCCGCCGTCGCCGTCGTCGGTAACGAGGACGGCGCGCACAAGGTCAGCGCGGACGTGTTCCAGGGGCTCAACGACGTCGGCTTCTCCCTCGCGCCCGGCGCGGTCACGTACTGGGTCGGCGAAGCCATGCACGGCAGCGACTACCAGGACCTCGACGAAACCCCCGACGCCGTCGCCTCCACCACCAAGGCCCTCGCGGCCAACGCCACGCACTTGGCGCGCCTTCTCGCCGACAGCTCCTACCCGGCAGCCTGACCGCCCTGGCTCGCACATCGGCAGGCTGTGCAACCAACGCCTCAGCCAGCGAACGACCGCGGACTCTCCCATGCTGAGAATCGGAATTCCTGTCCTGGGCGTCACAGACATTGCCCGCGCGGCCGGTTCTGGCCGACTCGGATGACAACCTCTTCTGCGTGGTGGACCTGAGCCACGCTCCCAGAGGAGGCAACCAACCGAGTTTCTGACGGACCCGGGCTGTCCGCCCGGCCGAGCGTGGCCGGCCCACCGAGCCACGCGAGCGGACCGGAGCCTTGTGCCGCTTCCACCACTCCGGCGACACGCCTTGACGTCCGCGGTCTACGGCTTGCTTCGGTCAGCCGGCCGGCGGTGCTATCGATCCACGGTTGCTGACTCTCGTTCCGTGCTCGAGAGCCTTCCTGCTCCGGTGTCCCCGGACGCGGGCTCTGCGCGGTCCTTCCTCGGCATATGACGAGACGACCGACGCGCGTCTCGTGAGAACCCCGGCGCAGCAAAGCGAGGGTCAGCACGAGGCTGATTCCGACGTTCCCAACTACCAACCCTGGGGCCATGCTGAAACCATGGACCACGGAGGGGGCGGCTTCGTCAGCTCGCAGCAAGAGTTGCCACAGCCGGCGCAGGCCAGGTCACCGGCCGAATTTATCGAGGCCCTTCGCACACTGCGCATCCGGTCCGGGTTGTCCTACCGTCACCTCGAAGCCAAAGCCGCCGCGCACGGCGACTCCCTTCCGACCAGCACGACCGCGAGCGCCCTCGGCCGCTCCACCCTTCCTCGTGAACGTTTCGTCGAGGTATTCACCCGCGCCTGCGGTCTCACGGATGAAGAGACAGACGAGTGGCTCGAGGTGCGCGGCCGCATCGCGACTCACTGGGCCGTACCGGTTGAGCAGAAGACACATGATGATCGCGACATACCTGTGCCGATCACGGACACGTCCGTCGCAGTGCGTGCCCGGCGGTCGCGTTACGCGGCCGGTCTCCTCGGTGCCGCTCTCCTCGGCGCCGCGAGCGCGCTCGGTGTCATCAGCCAGTCCCAGGACGCGTCGGCGCCGGCCGACCTGCCCGCGACGCCGGTGAACGGGCTGCGCATGCTGGCCGTGGGCAGCTGGGTGCGGATCCATCCCGCTCGCACACCCGAACGGTGTCTCACCGAGGGCAGGGACCGCACGGGACGTTACCCGACCGCGGTCGCCGTCCAGCGGTCCTGCACGGCGGCCGGCCTGCCCGAGGTGTATCTCGAACCAGTGGGCAAGGACACGGTGCAGATCCAGTGGCACCATCCGAAGTACGGAATCGGCTGCCTCACCGTCCTGTCGAAGGGGTCGGCGCGCAACCTGTTGGAACCCCGAGACGACTGTGCCGACAGCAACCGCGCCCAACAGTTCCGCGTAGACCACGTGGGCTCACGTGCCTCCGCCCGCTTCCTCATCCGCCCGGTAAGTACCGGTCAGTGCCTGAGCCTGCGCGATCAGGACACCGAAGAGGGCACGGAAGTCGTCCAGGGCCGTTGTTCCGGCGCTTCCGACCAGGACTTCCTGATCGATTTGGTTCCGCCACCGCGAACCGCTGCCGCACCGAGCGGGTCCGGCGCGAACTGAACGCGGACTGCCGTGTCCAGTTCTCAGGTCGCTGGCGCATACGGAGCCGGTCCTTCCCGCCAGCGGTCTGGAGGGCGCGGTGACCGCGAACCTGTCCTGCTGACGACATGGGCGTTCCCGGGGTTCCTCCACGGAGCCCCGGGAACCGTGCGATCAATCCAGGCGAACAGCACGCTGTGCGCTCAGCAGGGAGCGCTGATGTTCCCGCAGTAGATCCAGCCGGTGGCGGGGGACGTCACGTGGTACCAGCGGTTGCCGGCGGAGTTGACTTGGCTGCGGTCCCAGTAGACGTCCTGCCCGTACGACGTCTGGTAGACAACGCCGCAACTGGCGGCAGCACAGCTCCTGATAGGTCCGCCGATCGACATGGCCCAGCCGGCCGCCGCCTCGGTGACAGCCGCGGGCTGGGTGGGCACTGCATGGGCGGGGACCACCGTGGTCCCGGTGAGCGCGATGCCGACGAGAACTCCAGCCGCTGCGAGCATACGGATGCGCATGAAGGCTCCTCTACCGAAGATGGGCCCGACGATGCCTGGGCCTGACGGGGTGCCACTCTTCCCGGCCGTCGAGGAGCCGCTCAAGACCTATTCCGTCCGGGACGTGTCCCGTACGGGGCCCGCACGCGTCCCGGACACGCCCGGCACGCGGGTGGTGCGCCCGGCGTGCGTCTCGATGGCCGCGTCGGCAGCGGCGAGGTGCTGGAGGACCGGGCCGAAGGAGATCAGGCCACTGCCCGCGCCGGCGTACTCGGTTCCGGCGGCGGCGAGTTCCTTGCGGGCGCGGCGCAGTACCGGCAGGTGCCCCACGGACGCCGCGGCTCGGGCCAGCACGCACCACAGGGCCTCTTGGAGCAGATCGTGCGGCGGCCGGGGGACGGTACTGAGAGCCTGCCGGGCTCGCTCGGTGTCTCCGCTGGCGGCCAGCAACAGCGGGTCGAGCCAGAGCCGGTACGGTCCCGGGTCCAGGCCGTCGAAGTCGCCGGGGTGGGGCAAGGCGTCACCCCGCATGACGGGTACCAGCGCGACCAGGGCGGCGGCCCCCTGGGTGAGGCCGGGCATGCCGCAGTCGGCGGTCTCCGCCAGGACCCGTGCGTACCGGTGGCGGGCGGCCGGCCAGTCTTCCGTCTCGCTGAGCCGCAAGGCCCGGTACCAGGCGGTGAAGACGCCGGCCAGTGGCCTTTCGTTGCGGTCCGCGAGCCGGTCGATCTCCTCGGTCTCGGTGTCCGCTTCCGTGAAGTCGCCGAGTCCGGCGCGTGCCTGGAGGCGGATGATGCGGCCGAGCACTTCGTGCCCGGGGAGCTGGTGGTCGACGGACAGCCGGGTCAGTTCGGTGCCGAGGGTGTCCCGGCGGGCGGCGGACCCGCAACCGGCGAACGCCTGCATGAAGGCACCGTTGAGGGCGAACGCCAGGAGCGCGGGGTCGCCGAGACGCCGGGCGAGCCGGACGGCTTCGTCCGCGGCGCGCTCGGCGCGCAGACGCCACGGCTCGGTGGCGGGGGCGCCCGAGGCCATGGGGAGCGCGGTGTCCGCGGCAGCGTCGCCCCGGGACTCGACCGCCACCACCGACAGCAGCCGGGCGCGCAGGGCGGGCGGCCCCTGCGGGCCGAGCCGGGCCACAGTCCGGGCAGCGGCCCGGGACAGTTCACCGGCGCCCTCGGGATCATCGGCACGGGTCCACACCGCTGGGACGTCGTAGGAACCGATGATCCGGGCGGCCAACTCCGCATCGCCGGTCGTCTCCGCCGCCGCGACCAGATCGCGCCGGTGCCGGTGCGCCTCTTCCAGCCCGTCGGGGCCGGTCACCGCGAGGTCACGCAGGAGGCCGGCGGTGGCGTGCAGCCGCGCCCGGGACCTGGCGGGCACGGAGCGGTCCCAGGACGCCGCCGCCCGGCCCCAGATGCTGTCGGTCGTCCCGGCCGGTTCGGCCGGAGAGTCCGCTCGCGTGTTGAGGATGCGCGCCTCGGTCCGTGCCAGGGCGCCCCCGCCTCCGCTCAGGGCGGCACGGGCCTGGGCGAGTGCCCGCAGAGCCTCGCCGCGCCGCCCGGCGCGGTCCAGCGCGGTGGCCAGCAGCACCCAGCCGTCCTCCCGGCCGGGGTGCTCGGAGACATGGGCGCGCAGGTCGACCACGGCGTCCCGGGCGGCGCCGGTCGCCAGCAGGGCGTCGGCTCGCCGCTCCACCGCGTCCAGGCGCAGCGCGTCCAGGCGTACCCGCTCGGCAGCGGCCCAGGCGGCAGCGGGGAAATCAGCGAGCACCGGCCCCCTCCAGCAGGCGAGCGCCTCGTCCCAGAGTTCGACCGCGGACCGGGGCGGGGCCTGACCGGCCCGGGCGACGGCGTCCTCGAACCGCCAGGCGTCCACCGCCTCGCGGCCCGCCCGCAGGGCGTACCCGGGGCCTTCGGTGACCAGCAGCCGTCCCGGCTGTCGGGGAGGGCGCCCGGGTTCCAGCACACGCCGCAGGGCCGCGATGAAGGTACGGACGGCGCCGACCGCGCCCGCGGGGGCCTCCTCCTCCCACAGGTCGGCCACCAGCCGGCCGACCGGGACCACCCGGCCGCGGGCGATCAGCAGCCGCCCGAGGACTTCCCGGTGCCTGGGCGCACCCAGCAGCAGCGCTCCGTCCGTGTCCCAGGCCGTGACCGGTCCCAGCAGTCCGAATCGCACACTCACGGCGGAGTCCTTTCGCGGACGAGGCGGTGCCGCCGCCGGAGAGTGCGGCGTCGGCACTCATCGATCGCTGATCCGCGGCCCGCAACCTGGGTGACGTCCACGAACAGCCCGGACCGACGAAGAAGAGGTCCAGGCCGTCCACTCTCCCACGAACCCCAGGACCCACTGTGACAACCCCGACCATCCCCGGATTCACCGAGCACCGCGTGAGCGTCGACGACGGCGTCACCCTGAAGGCCGCAGTCGGCGGCAGCGGCACCCCGGTGGTGCTGCTGCACGGCTTCCCGCAGACCCACCTGATGTGGCGGCACGTCGCCGCCGACCTCGCTGCCGACCACACCGTGATCTGTCCCGACCTGCGTGGCTACGGCGCCAGCGACAAGCCCGTCGCATCCGGACCCGACGTCTACGCCAAGCGGACCATGGCCCGCGACGTCGTACGCCTCGCCGCCGCACTCGGTCACGACCGCTTCACCCTGGCCGGGCACGACCGCGGCGCCCTGGTCGCCTTCCGCGCCGCGATGGACCACCCGCAGGCCGTCGCCCGTGCCCTCTTCCTGGACGTCCTGCCCACCCTCGACATGTGGGACGCGTTGCGCGGCGTGAACGGAGCGGTCGGCTTCCACCTCTATCTGATGGCCCAGGCGCCCGGCCTGCCCGAGGACATGATCCAGGGTGCCGCGGACGTCTTCTTCGGCTACTTCCTCGACGCCTGGACCAAGGATCCGGACGCCCTCCCCGCCGACGTCCGTGCCCACTACCTCGCCGCCTCCGCGGCGGCCGTGCCCTCGATCGTCGCCGACTACCGCGCCTCGGCCGGTGTGGACGTCGACCACGACACCGTCGACAAGGACGCGGGCAGCACGCTGGCCATGCCGGTGACCGTCCTCCAGCAGGACTGGGGCGCCGCCCTCGGCTACCACGCCCAGGGTCTCTGGAGCGCCTGGGCCGAGGACCTGCGCCACCGGACCGTCTCCTGCGGTCACTTCATGGCCGAGGAGGACCCCCGGCTGATCGCCTCCGAGATCCGGGCCCTCGCCGACCGCTGAGTGATCCCCGAACGGAGCCCCTCTCCCGCCTCGCCGATCCGGGGCCCGGCGGGGGAGAGGCGCCGGCCACAGCTCCCGGGGCACGCCGCCACGCCGCCCGCCCGGGAACCCCGGTGCACCGCCGATCCCCGGACCCGGCGGTGACGGCACGGGTCGGCCGCTGGGTGAGGAACCGGTCGGCTCAGGGGCGGGGCCGGGTGGCGGTGTCGAGGTAGAAGGCGTCGATGCTCTGGACGGCCTGCTCGAACTCGTCGAGGTTGACGGGCTTGGTCACGTAGGCGTTGGCGTGGCTGGTGTACGCGCCGGTGACGTCGTCCGGGGCGGTGGACGTGGTGAGCACGACGACGGGGATGGTCTGCAGGTCGTTGTCGGTCTTCAGGACCTTCAGCAGGTCCTGGCCGTTCATGCGCGGCATGTTCAGGTCGAGGACGATGAGGTCGGGCCGGACCGCGCCGGGGGCACGAAGGTGCTCCAGGGCGGCGACTCCGTCGGTGACCTGGACCAGGTTGCGGGTCCCGCGCTCGGAGAGGGCTTCTTCGATGAGCATGGCGTCGGCGATGTCGTCCTCGACGAGCAGGACGTCGAAGGGGCGGGCGGGGCTGGTCATCGTCGGGTGCTCCGTGGGTTTTTCGTTCGAGTGGTGGAAGAGTCCCGGCCAGCGGCGCCGGGCGCCCTGGCGGGTCATGTCGCAGGCGGCGCCGATCTGCGGATAGCCGGCCCCGGCGCGTGCGGCGTCCGTGGCCGCCTGCCGCTGGAGCCTCTCCGAGGCCTGCTGCAACTGGTCCAGCACGTGGAGCAGGGTCAGCGGGTACGCGGGATCACCGGACACGGGAGGCGCCGGGCTTTCCTGCAACTGGCGGGCAAGACGATGCGCGAGATCGCTGATCCTCGCGTCCGCGATGGCAGCCGTCTCCTCGGAAGTGGTCCGCAGTGCGAAGTTCTTGCCGGGCATACCCGGCACTGTAGGCCCCCGAACAGACCTGCGACAACATGCGTTGTCGATCGGGTCTAGAGTGTGCTGGCCGCAGCCAACCAGAAGGGCTGCCCCAGCAAGGAGTACCCAGGATGACCGGCGACGAACGGCGACCGCGCACGCGGAGAACGCCCACCTGGACGACTCGCCGCTGGCTCCGCGTGGGAATGACGGGCGCGCTGGTGATCCTGAGTCTGCTCGGGGTCACGGGAGCCTGGGTCCTCGAACGTACCCAGACGATCAGCAACAACCTCACCGACGTGAGATCGCCCTCCCTCGCGACCGCGTTCCGCCTGGAGACGTCCCTGGTCAACCAGGAGACCGGCATACGCGGCTACGGCCTGACCGGCATGCCGGACTTCCTGGCCCCCTATCGGCAGGGACTCGCGGACCAGAGGACGCACACCCGGTCGCTCGAGGAACTGCTCCACGACGACCGGGCCCGGCTGAACGACCTCGAAGCGGTGCGGGACGCCGTGGACACGTGGCACGAGAACACGGCCGAGCCCATCGCCGCAGCCCCGCCCGGCGCCCCCTCCTCGCTGATCACGCAGCGGGTCGCCGAGGGCAAGGCCGCCTTCGACGACGTACGCGTCGCCCTGGAGAACCAGCAGGAGCGGCTGCGCGCGGACCGCGTCCACGCCCGTGCGGACCTGGAGTCCACGGTGACCCTGCGGAACTGGGTGTTCGGCGCCATCGCGCTGCTGATCGCCGTTCTGGCCGCTCTCGTCTTCGAGGGGCTGCGCCGTGGCATCAACCGGCCCCTGGACCATCTGGGCGCCGAGGCGCGCATCATCGCCGCAGGTGACTTCGGCCATCCCATCACCCCGACCGGCCCGGCCGACCTGCGACGCCTCAGCGGTGAGATCGAGTCCATGCGACGACGCCTCGTACGGGAGCTGGCGTTCACCGAGGAGGCGCGGCTGCGTCTGGACGTGCAGGCCGCCGACCTCCAGCGCTCCAACGCCGAGCTGGAGCAGTTCGCCTACGTGGCCTCGCACGACCTCCAGGAACCGCTGCGCAAGGTCTCCAGCTTCACCCAGCTCCTGCAGCGCCGCTACGGGGGGCAGCTCGACGAGCGGGCGGACCAGTACATCGACTTCGCCGTCGACGGCGCGAACCGCATGCAGACCCTCATCAGCGATCTGCTCAACTTCTCCCGCGTGGGCAGGGTGCACAACGCCCACCGGAGCATCGAGCTGGACACGGTGCTGGAAGAGACCCTGTCGGCGCTGAGCGTGGCCATCGAGGAGACCGGTGCGACGATCACTCACGATCCGCTGCCCGCCCTGGTCGCCGACCCCAGCCAGATGGCCATGCTCTGGCAGAACCTGATCGGCAACTCCGTCAAGTTCCGCCGCCCGGGAGAGGTTCCGAGGATTCACGTCACGGCGGCGGCGGAGTCCGGGCTGTGGCGGTTCACGGTCACCGACAACGGCATCGGGATCCCGCCCGAGTACGCTGAAAAGATCTTCGTCATCTTCCAGCGGCTGCACACCAAGGACACCTACAGCGGCAGCGGCATCGGCCTGGCGATGTGCAAGAAGATCGTCGAATTCCACGGCGGCACCATCACCATCGACCCGGACTACCGCGACGGCGCTCGCATCACCTTCACCCTGGCACCCGAACCGCCGCAGGTCTCCGGCCCCACCGAACCGTCCGAGGCGACGGGCCCGGACGCGGAGCGGAGACGATGACCGCGGCCGGGCCCGGCACCCCGCAGGCCGCCCCGGACCCGTCCCACTACCGGATCCTCCTGATCGAGGACGACCCGGGCGACGCCGTCCTCGTCGAGGAACTCCTCCACGACTCCGGACTGAGCTTCGAACTCACCCACCGGACCACCCTGACCGCGGCACGCACCGAACTGACCGCGGACCGGGCCGACTGCGTCCTTCTGGACCTGCACCTGCCGGACGTGTCGGGCATCGACGCCCTCACCGCCGTACGAACCCTGGCCCCGCACACCGCCGTAATCGTCCTGACCGGCCTCTCCGAAGCCCAGGCCGGCAGCGACGCGATGGCCGCCGGAGCCCAGGACTATCTCGTCAAAGGCAAGGTCGAACCCGACCTCCTGCACCGTACGGTCCGCTACGCC
The DNA here is from genome assembly GCF_900460065.1 of Streptomyces griseus. Classification (GTDB taxonomy): domain Bacteria; phylum Actinomycetota; class Actinomycetes; order Streptomycetales; family Streptomycetaceae; genus Streptomyces; species Streptomyces griseus. The sequence continues at coordinate 66,683 of NZ_UAVD01000033.1, forward strand.
GTCCACCGCAGCCAGACCGAGCGCGCCAACGTCCAAGCCCAGACGGCCCGCCAGCGCGCCGAGGAGAACGCCCGCCTGGAACGCGGCCTGCTCCCTCAGCCCCTGCTCGACACCTCATCGATAAGAGTGACCTCCCGCTACCTGCCCGGAGCCGAACTCGCTCTGCTGGGCGGAGACTTCCTCGACGTGGTCGAAGGCGACGACGGCCTGCTCCATGCCGTCGTCGGCGACGTCAGCGGCCACGGCCCCGACGCCGCCGCACTCGGTGTCTTCCTGCGCATCGCCTGGCGCGCCCTCGTTCTCGGCGGACATCGCGGCGAGGACCTGCTCCACCTGATGGAACGCATCCTGATCGCCGAACGGGGCAGCCTCTCCCTGTTCGCGACGTGCACCGTTCTCACCCTGGACCAGCACGCCCCCACGATCACCTTCCACCTCGCCGGTCACCATGAACCGCTGCTCACCACAGCGGAGGGGACCCATGAGGTGACCGCGGCACACGGCATCGCGCTCGGGATCGTCCCCGGCCTCCGCTCCTGGCCCTCCACCACCGTTCCGTTGCCGCCCAGCGGAGCCCTCACCCTCTACACCGACGGACTCACCGAGGGGCACGGCGGTGCGGACCGGGAGCGGCTCGGCGTGGAAGGACTCCTCACCCTGATCGAGAACCTGCCTCCCGCGGAACCGGCTGCCCACGTGGACCGGCTCATCAGGGAAACCCACCGGCTGAACGCCGGACGGCACTCCGACGACTTGGCCGTACTCCGCCTCGACTGGGGCGACCTGACGTCCCCCTCCTGAGCGGTCGGCGCCGCGGTCCACGACCGCGCGCGTCCCCGGTCCACGGGGGGACCGTACCGCCGTCGGCCTGCTCGGCGCTGCCGGAACGGCCGACGGCGGTCCCCCTTCGCGGAGCGCCGGGGTCACCGGCGTCCGCGCAGTCGGCCCAGCAGACCGCGAGCCTGGGCGCGCTTGCGGGGGTCGGCCGCGGCACGTCGGGCCGACTCGATGGTCCGCCGGCCACGAGGGCTGCGGGTGAATCGCGTGAGGCGGGTGATCAGTCCGGACATGGTTCCTCCTCGGAAGGGCGTGCCGTCCGCCTACCCCGCGAGGACGCGAGAATGCTCGGCGTGGGGGGCCGTTCCTGCCCGGAACGGCCCCCCACTCATGCGGGTGGAGCGATCAGCTCCCGGTCAGGAGCCGGCCGGGACCGACGCGGCCGCGAAGCCGTTCTGCCAGAGCTGGTTCACCCGGGCCCGCTCGTTGGCGTCCGGCTGGGCGTTGGTGCAGGAGGGGCCGGGGCCGCCGCCGGACATCAGCTGGCTGCACGGTCCGGAGTAGTTGTCCGGCAGGCCGAGCACGTGTCCGGTCTCGTGCGTGGTGACGCGGGTCGAGTTGTACTGCTGGTTCTGCCGGTAGTCCAGGAAGATGAAGCCACGGCCGTGCCCGTTGGTCGAGGCGTACGATCCGCGCGGGTCGTTTCCTTCGCGGTACGTGAAGTCGGCCCTGGAGCCTTCCTGGAGCCGGACGTTGGAGACCGAGCTGTTCCAGATGCGGGTGCTGTTGGCTATCTGGGTGCGGAAGCTCGGGGCGGAGGCCGCGCTGTAGGTGACCGTGACGGCCTGGGCTCCCGGGTTGGCGGCCCGCTTCTCGGCGACCGACTTCATGACCGCGTCGAAGAAGGCCCGGTTCGCGGCGGCGTTCTCGCCCGACCCGTTGTACGCGGCGATGCTGGCGGGGGTGGAGGTGGCGGGAGCAGGAGCGGCGGAGACCGCGGGAGCCGAACCCAGCGCGGCGACTAGGCCGAGGCCGGCGACGGCGGAGGCGAGGGCGGTCGGGAGGTGTCTCATGGGGGATTTCTCCTACGGTCCGATGAAGCCGCACCCGGGAGTTTGTCCGCTGAACGGACGGGGCGCGGAGCGGTACGGGGAGAGTGTGGGGGGAGCGGACACCCGCTGGGAATGATGCCAACTCGTGATTGCACCGCCCTATCCCCGCCCGCCCGGGCCGCGCCACCACGGCATCGGCCCAGGCCGCCGCACGTCCGAGAAGCCCCCCCGCCCCACCTCCCTGCCGCCCGGGGCGCCCACGTGACCGCCTCGCTCCGGGCACGTACCGCGATCGCGCCCGAACCGTGTCGCCGACCCGTGCCGCGGCGAGTTGGAGGAGCGCGGCCCGTGTTACGGCGCCGGGGGGCCGGGCGTGCCGACGCGCTCGTCCGGGCGGGTGCCGGTCCGGGGGCGGTGGTCGGTGCCGAGCCCGGCGGTGATGGTCAGGATGGACGCCGGCCCCGCCATGTCGACCGCGTGCCAGGTCCCGGCCGGGTTGACGGTGGCCTCGCCCGGCCGGAGCGTGACGCGGTCGGGCACCCCGTCCATGTCCCGCGTGACCGTCACCGACCCGCTGAGGCAGACCACCAGTTCGTCGCCGGCGGGGTGGCGCTCCCAGTGGTCGCCGGGGCCGTCGCCGTCGAAGATCGTGACCAGCCGGCCCTCCGCGCCGTCCGCCGCGACCGCGGCGCTGTAGGCCTGGAGCACCTCCGGGTCCCAGGCGAAGCCCTCGACGGATGCGGCTCTCGATCCCAGTCCGAGGTGCACCGGGGTGGTCCGCAGGTCGATGGCGTTGCGTTCGTCGTCGATGAGTCTCATGCCGAGGATCGTCACAGGGCGGTCGCCGGAGGGTCTTGAACGAAACGGAACGGAAGCGGGCGCGACGGGAGCCGATCGGCGGCTACGCGGTCCCGAGGAGGACCTCGCCGCGTCGCCAGGCGGTCGGTGACCGGCCCGTGAACTCGCCCCAGTCCCGGATGAGATGGGCCTGGTCGGCGTAGCCGGAGAGGGTCGCCACATCGGCCCACGGGAGCGGGGCGTGCGCGGTCGCCAGTTCGTGCGCGCGCTCGAAGCGCAGGACTCGGGCGAAGGTCTTCGGCGACAGGCCCACCTCGCCGCGAAACCGCTCGGTGAGATGCCGACGGCTCCAGCCCAGTTCCGCGGCGACCGCCCCGACCTGGACCCGGCCGCGCGCGGCCACGAGGCGGCGCCAGGCCTCGGCCACCTCGGGGCGTACCCGGGGGGCGGGGTCGCCGCCCGCGCCGCGGCCGACGGCCCGCAGGAGCAACTCGTCCAGCGCGGCGAACCGTGCGGCCCAGCCCGTCGCCGTGCGGAGCCGGTCGACCAACTCGACGCCGAGCGCGCCGAGAAGCTCGTCGAGCGGAACCAGCCGGTGGGCGAGTGCGGCGGCGGGCAGGCCGTAGACGGCCCGGGCCCCGAGCGGTGTCAACGACAGCTGCACGCCCTGCTGGTGTCCGTCGTGGTGGATCGCGACGGACCGGCACATCAGACCGCCGGCCACGCTGTCGAATCGAGTGACCGGTGACCCGTCGTCGACGCCCGTCGCCACTTCCAGAGGGCCGGACAGGCTGATCACCGCGGTGAGCACCCGGCCCGGAGGCCCGCAGTGCACCCCCGCCGGGAACCCGCGGAGGTCGAAACCGACATACGAACTGACGTACCGCCGCAAGGCGGGCGCCGGACGTGCTTCGATCCTGGTAGCCCTGTGGTCGTCCACCTCGTGAGTGTACGGACCGGCGGTCCGCGGACGGGATATACAGTGCTCAACTGCCGCCGTTCCACCGGGGAGTACGGGCCGTCGGCGCACGCCTGCGCACAGCCGGGAGCGTCCCGTCCCCGGTCGTGCGGGACCGGTGGCACCCGCCGGAATCCCCTGTTCCGGCGACATCGGCGATCATCCCCGGGACAGTGGTAGGCCATGGAAGAAGTCGAAGTCGTCGTCGCCCATTCCGAACGTGCGACCCTGCGCGTCGGCGACGTGTTCCTGAAGGTCGACGCCGATCAGGCGCGTGTCGACGTCGAGGTGGAGGCGATGTCCCTCGCGCCGGTCCCGACCCCGCGGCTCCTGTGGCGCAAGCCGCCCGTGCTCGCGATCGCCGCAGTTCCGGGAAGAACGCTCGGGCGGCTCGGCGGGCCGTCGACCGGTTCGCCGGCGGCATGGGCCGCGGCGGGCGCCGCCGTCCGGAAGCTGCACGACGCCCCGCCGCCGCCCTGGCCCGGTAGGGCCGGCCGGAGCGCTGACGCGCTGGCGGCGGAGCTGGACGCCGCGTGCGCGTCGCTCGTGGCGGACGGGCTCCTGCCCGCCGACCTGGTCACCCGCAACCGCCGGGTCGCCGAGCCCGCGCTCCGGCCGTGGACTCCGGCGTTCACACACGGCGACCTGCAGATCGCGCACGTCTTCCTCGACGGCGACGAGGTCACGGGCGTCATCGACTGGTCCGAGGCGGGCCGGGGCGATGCCCTGTACGACCTCGCGACCTTCACGCTCGGACACGAGGAGCATCTCGACGACGTCCTCGCCGGCTACGGCGCCGCCGTCGACCTGGACGTGATCCACGCGTGGTGGTCGTTGCGAAGCCTGCTGGCGGTCCGCTGGCTGACCGAGCACGGCTTCGATCCGTTCGCGCCGGGCTGCGAGGTCGACGTGCTGAGATCCCGGATGTGAGGCGACCGGCCCCCCTCGCCACGGAGTGGAACGACCGGGCCGCCGCCTTCGTCGCTCCACCGCTCCGGCGCGGCACCACGAATGGCGCCGGTATCCGAATGGTGCTGAGAATGTGGTGGGGGGTCGTGAGAGCCCGACCGGCGGCTCGGCCGGCGGGCGTGGAGGTGGGTATGCCGAGGCCTTTGTGGACCGGTGCGATCAGCTTCGGCCTGGTCACCATCCCGGTGAAGGTCGTCTCCGCGACCCAGGACCACTCGATCCACTTCCGCCAGGTCCACCTGGAGGATCTCGGGCGGGTCCGCACCCGGAAGGTCTGCGAACTGGACGGCGAAGCACTGTCGCAGGACGAGATCGGCAAGGGGTACGAGCTCTCCAAGGAGCAGACGGTGCCGATCACGGACGAGGAACTGGACCGGATTCCCCTGCCCACCGCGAAAGCCATCGAGATCGTCGCTTTCGTGGACGCCGGCAGCGTCGACCCCATCCGGATCAGCGACTCCTACTACCTCGCGATCGACGGCAAGGTCGCCGAGAAGCCCTACACCCTGCTGCGCCGGGCGCTGGAGCGCTCGGACAAGGTGGCCGTCGCGAAGTTCGCCTGGCACAACCGTGAGCGGCTGGGGCTGCTGCGGGTCAGGGAAGGGGCGATCGTGCTGCACTCGATGCGCTGGCCGGACGAGGTCCGCAGCCCCGAGTCCCTGGCCCCGCGCCAGGTCGAACTGGACGACGAGGAGATCGAGCGGGCCGTCCAGCTCACCGACACCATGGCTCTGGACAGCATCGCCGGGTTCCGGGACACCTACCGGGACGCCCTGGAGGAACTGCTCACGGCGAAGTCGGAGGGCAGGGAGATTCCTCAGCCCGCCGAGGACGCGGAGCAGGAGGAGGGCAAGGTCGTGGACCTGATGGCCGCGCTGAACGCGTCGGTCGAGGCGGCGAGGGAGAGCCGCGGGGAGGACGGGGGAGGGGAGGCCACGGTGCATGAGATGCGGCCCCGGAAGAAGACCGCGCCGAGGAGGACGGCCTCGTCCGGGACTTCCGCCACCGGCCGGAAGAAGGCCGCCGCCTCCGGGAAGGCCGCCGGCCGGAAGGCGGGCGCCGGGAAGACGGCCGCGGCGAAGAAGACGACCGGAACCAAACGCACGGCGAGGAAGCGGAGCGCCTCCTGACCGAGGACCGGGACGAACCCGTGGCGCGGCTGCCCCGCATCGCACCGATGCTCGCTACCCCCGGCCGGCTGCCGCCGCCCTCCGAGGACACCGCCTACGCGTACGAGGTGAAGCAGGACGGGCAGCGGTGCGTGGTCTACCTTCCCGGCGACGGGTCCGTACAACTGCGCTCCCGGTCCGGCGCCGACATCACCCCCGCCTATCCCGAGCTCGCGGGCCTGGGAACGGCGCTGGGCTCCCGCCCCGCCGTGCTGGACGGGGAGATCGTCGCCCCGGACGAGGAGGGGCGCGGCGACTTCCAGCGGCTCCAGTCCCGGATGGGACTGGCCGGATCTCCGGCCAGGGCGGCCCGCATGGCCGCGAAGACGCCCGTGCACCTGATGCTGTTCGACCTGGTGTTCCTCGGCACGGAACGGCTCACCCGCACCCCGTACTCCGAACGCCGCGCCGTCCTGGAGTCCCTGGAGCTGGGCGGGCCCGCGTGGTCGACCCCGGCGGCGGTCGTCGGCCACGGGCGGCAGGCGCTGGAGATGACACGGGCCGCCGGCTTCGAGGGCCTCGTCGCCAAGCGACGTACCTCCCTCTACGAGCCTGGTGTCCGCTCCCGGGCGTGGATCAAGATCCGGCACGTACGGACCGAGGACGTCGTCGTCGGCGGCTGGCTGCCCGGCCACGGCCGCCTCACCTCGCTGCCCGGCGCCCTCCTCATGGGCCGCCCGGCCCCCGGCGGGGGACTGCGCTACGTCGGCGGCGTGGGCACCGGCTGGAGCGACGACGAACGCACCACCCTCGGGGCCCTCCTCCACGCCTCGGCGACCGACACCTGCCCGTTCACCGAGCGGCCCGCGGTGACCGGCGCCCGGTGGGTGGAGCCCCGGCTGGTGGGAGAGGTCCGCTACGCGACCCGCACCAGGGCCGGACGGCTGCGCCAGCCCTCCTGGCACCGCCTGCGCCCCGACCTCACCCCCGATGACCTCCGCTGAGCCGCGGAGGGGCCGAACGGGGCCGGGGCGTCGGCACGTGCGGCGTCGAGCGGGGTGGCCGTCGTGACGGTTGCCGGTTCCCGCCCGGGTTGGCCTCGACGGCTGCTTCGCGCCCAGGCCGCTTCCTCTGCCCGGCCCTGCCCCGTCGCGGAACGTCTGGCTTGAATTATTCGAACGTTCGAGCGAATATCGAAGAGTGTGGACAGGTTCGCAGGTGGTCGAGGGGTGAGGTGTGGTGGTCGGCGCGGTGGCGCCCCCGCTTCCCGGTCCGTCGGCCCGCTGTTCGGGAGGATGCGAATCCGGCCACCCGGCTGGTGGAGGGTGATCAGGGGCCGCGTGCGGTCCACGTGCTCGCCACGCCGCCGGAGTCGGTGCCGGCGCCCCGTCGTGCCGGCTCCACGTGATCAACCTGCACCCCTCGGGGGGCAGGTTCTCGCCACTCAAGATCGGTTGGCTGAAACTGTTCTATCGAACTATTGTGCTAATGGATGGATTGCAGCGTCCTGGTCGCAGGACGACGGAGAGCAGGGGGTGCCAGAGCAGATTCGGAGGTGCGCGATGGGTGTTTTCACGCATCTCCACGTCGCTTCCGGGTTCTCCGCCCGCTACGGGGCCTCCCATCCGCAGGACCTGGTGCGCCGGGCGGCGGAGCTCGGCATGGGCGCGCTCGCGCTGACCGACCGGGACAGCGTCACCGGCGCCGTGCGGCACGCGAAGGCGTGTCTGAGCGCCGGGGTACGCCCGATCTTCGGGGTGGATCTCGCCGTCCCCGCGTTCGACTCGGCAAGGGCGCCCCACCGCCCGCGCACACCGGTCCGCGGCGGTGGGCACGTGACGGAGCCGCGCCTGAGAATCACCCTGCTGGCGGGCTCCGTGCACGGGTGGGCGCGTATCTGCCGTCTGGTCTCCGCGGCCCACGCACATCCCGTCGACGGCTTTCCGGTCGCCTCGTGGGAGGCGCTGCGGGAGGGCCTGGGCGAGGATGTGGTGGCGATCCTCGGCCCCACCTCCGAGCCCGTACGCGCGCTGGCCGCCGGGCGGCCGGACATCGCGGAGAAGCTGCTCGTCCCGTGGCGGGAGATCGCGGGCGAAGGGCTCCTCCGGCTGGAGGCGGTCGCCTACGGCCTGTCCGGGCTGGGCGCGGGATCGGTGCGGCTGGCCGCGCACACCCTTGCTCTGGGCGACCGGCTCGGCGTCCCGACGGTGCTCACCAACGCGGTGCGGTACGAGCGACGCGAGCAGCACCGCCTGGCCGACGTGCTGGACGCCGCCCGGCTGCTGCGTCCGGTCCCGCGGCGCGGACCGCTCGACCCGGGCGAGCGGTATCTGAAGTCCGGAGCCGAGATGGCCGAGGTGGCGGAGCGGGTGGCCGCGGCCGCGAGCGCCCCGGCCGGCCGGGGGCGGCGTCTGATCGAGGAGACGGCGGCCACCGCCGAGCAGTGCGCGGTCGATCCGGTGCGCGACCTGGGCCTGGGGCGGGCGCACTTCCCCGAGCCGCACGTGGTGGGGGCCGGCACCCGGCCGGGGGACGGGATGCGGTTGCTTCGCCAGCGCAGCGAGGCCGGGATGACCGCCCGCGGCCTCGACCGGGACGTACGGGCGATGGACCGGCTCGGCTACGAGCTCGGGGTGATCGAACGCCTCGGATACGAGGCGTACTTCCTCGCGGTGGCCCAGGTCGTCGCGGACGTGCGGTCCATGGGGATCCGGGTCGCCGCCCGCGGCTCCGGTGCCGGGTCCATGGTCAACCACAGCCTCTTCATCGCCACGGCCGACCCGCTCTCGCACCGGCTCCTGTTCGAACGCTTCCTCAGCGAGCGCCGCACCGCCCTGCCGGACATCGACCTCGATGTCGAGTCCGACCGACGCCTGGAGGTCTACGACCGGATCTTCGAACGGTTCGGCTCCGAGCGCGTGGCGGTCACCGGGATGCCGGAGACCTACCGCGCCCGTCACGCCCTGCGCGACACGGGGCTCGCGCTCGGGATCCGACCCCAGACCGTCGACAGGATCGCCAAGAGCTTTCCGCACATCCGCGCGTGCGACATCGGCTCCGCGCTGTCCGAACTGCCCGAACTGCGGCAACTCGCGGCCGAGGCCGACCAGTACGGCCCGCTGTGGGAGCTGGCCGAGGGCCTGGACGCCCTGCCGCGCGGCTTCGCCATGCACCCGTGCGGCGTGATCCTCTCCGACGCGAGCCTGCTCGGTCGCCTCCCGGTGCAGCCCGCCCCGGGAGGCGCGTACCCGACGGTGCAGGCGGACAAGCACGACGTCGAGGACCTCGGCCTGCTGAAGCTCGACGTCCTCGGCGTACGCATGCAGTCGGCGATGGCGCACGCGGTCGCCGAGATCCGTCGCACCACCGGCCGGCACATCGACCTCGACAGCCCCGACCACGTCGACCTCGCCGATGAGCCCACCTTCGAACTGATCCGCAGCACCAAGGTGCTGGGCTGCTTCCAGCTGGAGAGCTCGGGGCAGCAGGACCTCATCGCGCGGCTCCAGCCGCGGCACATGCAGGACGTGATCGCCGACATCAGCCTCTTCAGGCCCGGGCCCGTCGCCGGGGGCATGCCCGCGAGGTTCATCGCCGCCCGTCACGGGATCGAGGAGCCCCGTTATCCCCACCCCGACCTCGTGCCGATCATGGATGACACGTACGGGGTGGTGATCTGGCACGAGCAGATCATGATGATCCTGGCCACGATGACCGGCTGCGACCGTGCCGCCGCGGACGTCGCCCGCCGCGCCCTCGCCGACGCCGGGCGGCTGCCGAAGGTGGAGGTGTGGTTTCGCCGCTGCGCCGGCGAGCGCGGTTACACCCCGGACGTGATCGATGAGGTCTGGGACATCGTCAAGGAGTTCGGGGCGTACGGATTCTGCCGCGCGCACGCCGTGGCCTTCGCGGTCCCGGCCGTCCAGTCGGCGTGGCTCAAGACGCACCACCCCGCGGCGTTCTTCGCCGGGCTGCTCCAGCACGATCCCGGCATGTGGGCGCCCCGCGTCCTGGTCCAGGACGCGAAGCAGTTCGGCGTGGCGATCCTGCCGGTCGACGTCAACACCTCCCGCGGCGCACACAGCGTCGAGCCGACGGCGGACGGCTGGGGCGTACGGCTCGCGCTGTCCACGGTGCGCGGAATCACCGAGGCGGAGAGCGCCCGCATCGAAGCCGGGCAGCCGTACACCGGACTGCAGGACCTGTGGCTGCGCGCCCGCCCGTCCCTGCCTCTCGTCCAACGCCTCATCAGGATCGGAGCCCTCGCTCCGCTGCAAGGCCGGCTGACCCGGCGGGATCTGCTGTTGCAGGCCACCGAACTGCACCGCTCCGCACGCAACCGGACCGCGATCGACGGCCAACTGCCGCTCGGCGACGAGACGCACGCGGGCGAGCCGGCCGGGCTGCCCGAGATGACCGGCCGCGACGTGATGAGCGCCGAGATCGACGTGCTCTCCATCGACGTCAGCCGCCATCTGCTCGAACACCACCACCGCCTGCTCGCCGAGCTCGGCGCGACCGACGCCCGTCACCTGCAGGCGATGCGCCGCGGGGAGCAGGTGCTGGTCGCCGGCGTGCGGGCATCGACCCAGACACCGCCGATCCCGTCCGGCAAGAGGGTCATCTTCGTGACCCTGGAGGACGGCTCCGGCCTCGTGGACCTCGCGTTCTTCGAGGACTCCCACGACGCCTGCGCGCACACGGTCTTCCACTCCGGCCTGCTCCTGGTCCGCGGAGTCGTCGAGGAACGCGGCCCCCGGCGCACCGTGGTCGGGCAGATGGCCTGGGACCTGGAGGAAGTCGCCACCACCCGCCGCGACCTGGGCCCCGAGGCCGCCCTCGGCCTGCTCGGCCGCACCGCACCCGCCCCCACACCTGCCCGCGGTGACGGCGCGCCGGGTCCGGGCCGGACGCTCGAAGACGGAACGGCCGGGGCGAAGCTCAACGCCTGGAGCGATCTGCGGCCCGCCGGATCCCGCTCCGCCGACCTGCGGCGCCTGGGACATCGCTCGCCCGGATCGGCGGGGTGAGCGCCGTGACCACCCGAGCCCGGAGCGTCCTGCGCGTCCAGCTCCACGGCCTCGGCCCGGCCGGACAGGAGAGGTACGAGCAGGCCCTCGCGCTGCTGCGTGACCTCACCCCGCTGGTGCAGGCACTCCCGCCGGACGCCGCCGACCTCGATGTCACCGGTGCCCTGCGGTTCTTCGACCGGGACACGGGCGGTCTTGCGGCCATGGCCGCGCTCCGCCTGGCCGCGCACCTCGGGCTGCGCGCGACGATCGGCGCCGGCCCGAACCGGATGCTGGCCGCGATGGCGGCCGACGCGAGCGCTCCCGGTCAGGTCACCGTCGTCGCCCCGGACCCCGGGGCGGTCGCCGCGTTCCTCCGTCCCAAGCCGCTCGACGCCCTCCACGGGGTCGGCCCGGCCACCGCCCGTACGCTCGGGGAGTACGGGCTCCACCGCGTCGGCGACCTTCTCGACGTTCCGCTGCTGACGCTCCAGCGCATCCTCGGCAGGGCCACGGCCCTGACGCTGTCGCAACGGGCCCGCGGTCTGGACCCGCGCCCGGTCACCTCCGACGCGGCGCCCAGGTCCACCGGTTTCTCCCACGAGTTCGGTCACGACGAGCTCGACCCCGCCGCACACCGCCGGGCCCTGCTCGACCTCTGCGAACGTCTCGGGCTGCGGCTGCGCACCACCGGCCAGGTCGCCGTGCGGCTCGCGCTGAACATCTCGTACGCCGACGGCGCGACGACCCAGCGCTCGCGCACGCTGGAGGAGTACACCGCTCACACCCCGGCACTCAGCACTGCCGCGTACGACCTGTACTCCCGCTTCGGGCTGCAGCGCGCCCGGGTCCGTACGATCACCGTTCGCGCGGAACTCACCGATGCCCGGTACGCCGTCCAGCAGTTGCTCCTGGACCCGGCGGACGGCAAACGGCGCCGCATCGAGCAAGCAGCCGACCGGGCGCGGACCCGCTTCGGCGATCAGGCGATCCGCCCGGGAACCCTCGCCCGGCCGCGGCGGTGACCGCGGCCCTCCGGCCGATCCGGCGGCGGCCGGAGCCGAACCGTCGGACCACGGGGACCGGGAGGGCGGGCCAGTGCCACCGGCTGATCGCGCACCCGCCCGCCGGGCGGGAGTTCACGAGCACCTGCCGGACGGACCGGACGCGCTTTTCCGTTCATGATCATCAGATGTGGTGAACCTCCGGGCTCCCAGGGGTGATACATCCATTTCGCCCACCATGATGAGGTCGTCCCGCCCCGCTTCCCCTCAGGAGTACGACGATGTCAGAGACGTCCGAGCCCAACGTCGGCGCCTTCACCCTCGGCGGCCCGCTCGCCGTCGAACCGGCCGGGCCCGTCGATGTGCCGGAGCACGAGGAGTGGCCCCTGCCGAACGGCTTCGCGTGGGTCTTTCCCGGCGAGGGCAACCGAGGCGGCATCGTCCGGCCCGTGATCATGGCCGACGGTTTCAGCCTCGGCCGGAGCAAGCTCGACGTGCTCTACCACGGGCTGGAGGCCGGCGGCTTCCCGTTCATCAGCGAGCTGCGCCGGCGCGGCCGGGACGTGATCCTCGTCGGCTTCGAGGAGCGCAGCGCGTCGATCCTGGAGAACGCGGAGACGGTGGTGGCCGCCATCCTGCGCACATCCGCCGAGCAGTTGGGCGACGCCCGCCTGACCGTCGGCGGCTTCAGCATGGGAGGCATCGTCACCCGCTACGCACTCGCCAAGCTCGAAACGCAGCGGATGGACCACCGGACCGCGCTGTACTTCTCCTACGACAGCCCGCACCGCGGCGCCTCCATCCCGGTGGGCGTGCAGGCGTTCTCCCACTTCATCCCGTTCCCGAACGACTTCGCGCGGCAGATGAACAGCCCCGCCGCACGCCAGATGCTGTGGCAGCACTACGACAAGGACACCGAGAAGATCACGGTCGCCCCGGAGCGCGCGGAGTTCCTGGACGCGCTGGAGCGGGTCGGCACCTGGCCGCGGATTCCCAGGATCATCGGCGTGGCCAACGGCCGTGGCGACGCCATCGGTCTGCCGGACGTGAAGCCCGGCGAGGTCGCGCTGCGGATCGACCGGATCTACCCCGGCACCACCTTCTACACCCAGGCCCAGGGCGCCGACGTGACGGCCGCGTACCTGAACCGCAGGTTCCCGAAGGCCGAGAGGACCGTCGCGACCGACGACTTCCCGGAACTGGACGGCGCGCCGGGCGGGACCCTGCACACGTACAAGATCCTCTCCGGGGCGATGGAGAAGCTCGGCGGCAAGATCGACCTGCGGCACGAGGACGTCTGTTTCGTTCCCACGGTCAGCGCGGTCGCCGTCCGCGACATCGGGAAGCAGGACGACCTGTACGTGAACGTCGACGAGCTGGCCCCGGAGGAGAGCGAGCTGGACGACTTCCTCTGCTCGTCCACGACCACCGCGCACACGGCCATCACCGAGGAGCTGTGCACCTGGATCATGGACCGGCTTCCCGACTGATCCCCGTCCCGCGCCCGCCGGGGCCGCCGTCCGGCCGCCCCGGCGGGCGGCGGCCCCCGGGCGCGCGGCCATCATGGGAACCATGACTTCTCCGCCGCAACGCTGGGCGCGGGCCGAGCGCCTCGATGCCGCCAGGACGCTCGACGCCCTTCAGGAGGTGACCGGTGTCCGGCTGACCCTCGAAGGCCTCTGCCCGGGCGGTCAGGTCGGCACCGCCTATGTGCGCCGGCCGGACGGCGGGCGTTCCGTGCTCAAGTGGCGACCGCACAGCCGCGCGGCGGATCTGGAGGCAGGGCCGCTCACCGTCAGCCGGGTGATGCGACACGCGGGCTGTCCGGCCCCGGACACCGAACTGGTGGCCCAGGTCGGCCACGCGGTCGTCATGGTCCAGGAGCTTCTGCCCGGTGCGAAGATCGACCACCTCGACCACGATTCCCTGGTCCGGGCCCTCGAACTCAACCGGTTGCAGGCGGGCCGGCTCGCCGGCCACCCCGGCGTCCCCGCCGCGGAGCTGTTCCTGCGTCAGGACGGCCCGGGCTACTGCCTGCACGAACCCCTGCGCCGGCACGGACGCCGCAGCGCCGCCCTGGAGCACCGGGTCGCCGCGATCGGCGCGGTCCACCCCGACCGGCTGGTGGGCGACGACGCCGTGCACATGGACTTCCACCCCGGGAACCTCCTGGCGGCCGGCGGCGCGATCACCGGCGTCGTCGACTGGGACGGGGCCGCCCGCGGCGACCACCGCTTCGATCTGGTCACCCTGCGCTTCGGCGTCCACGGCGGGGGAGCGGACCCGGGGGTGACGCGGCACCTCGACACCGTCCTCGACGAGGTCCCCGAGGACGTTCTGCGGCCCGCGTGGGCCCATATGAGCCTCCGCATGGTCGACTGGGCCATCAGGCACTTCGCCCCGTCCGACGTGGAGCACTGGCTCGACCTCGCCGAACAGCGCTTGAACTGATGGGCGTTGGGGGGCGAGAACGCCTCCCGGCGGTGCGCTTCCTCAGCCGTCGAGGCGTTCGGCCCGGTGCGCGTTCCAACGCCGCATCAGCGACCCGAGCTCCTCGTCCAGGAACCGGAAGAACTCCAGGGTGTCGTTGATCCGGCGTCCCTGCGGGGTGTCGAGGCCGAAACGGTCCACGCCCTCCTGCATCGTGGCCTGCCAGTTCTTCATCATGGTGTCCCGCTCCAGCAGCGCGGTGTACCACTGGTCGCCCTGCACGCGATAGCGCTCGCGCCGGGACCCGGGCTCCCGCTCGCGGCTGACCATGTTGACCTGGGCGAGATAGCGGACGGCGCCCGACACGGCGGCCGGGCTGATCTTCAGCTGCTCGCTCAGTTCGGCGGAGGTGAGCGCTCCCCGCTCCGACGAGAGCAGGGCGGCGAAGACCCTGGCCGGCATGCGTGTCATGCCCGCCTGGACGAGCTGGGCGGCGAAGCGCTCCACGAACCGTGAGACGGTCGCCTCGTCGTCGCCGCCGTCCACGCGGCTCTCTTCCCGCCGCTCATCCATGCTTCGACCCCGGTCTCTGTGGTTCCTGACGACCGCGTTGCGCCCGTGCCCTCGGTCAGTCTACGAGCGATTCATACAGTTTCTTAACTTCACACATTTCTGAAAACAGCGTACGTTCGGAATATGAAGAAGGCCATCAGCATCGCCGGACTGCACAAGTCGTTCGGCCGGACGCACGCCCTCGACGGTCTCGACCTCGCTGTCGAAGCGGGTGAGGTCCACGGCTTCCTGGGGCCCAACGGGGCCGGCAAGTCCACGACGATCCGCATCCTGCTGGGACTGCTGCGCGCGGACTCCGGCGGGGTCCGGCTCCTCGGCAAGGACCCGTGGAAGGACGCCGTCGAGCTGCACCGGCGGCTCGCCTACGTTCCCGGGGACGTCGAGCTGTGGCCGGGCCTCACCGGAGGAGAGGCGATCGACCTGCTGGCGAAGCTGCGCGGCGGCCTCGACCGGCGACGGCGCGACGAACTCGTCGAACGGTTCGACCTCGACCCGGTCAAGAAGGGCCGCGCCTACTCCAAGGGCAACCGGCAGAAGGTCGCCATCGTCGCCGCGCTCGCCTCCGACGCCGAACTGCTCCTCCTCGACGAGCCCACGACGGGCCTCGACCCGCTGATGGAGGTCGTCTTCCAGGACGTCGTCCTCCAGGCGAAGGCGGCGGGGAAGACCGTGCTGCTCTCCAGCCACATCCTGGCCCAGGTCGAGAAGCTCTGCGACCGCGTCAGCATCGTCCGCCGGGGCCGCACCGTGCAGTCGGGCACGCTCGGCGAGATGCGCCACCTCACCCGCACGACCGTCGAGGCCGAGACCGAACGCCCGGCCACCGGACTCGACGCCGTGCCCGGAGTGCACGGACTGGAGGTGACGGGCCGGAGAGTGCGCTTCGCCGTGGACGGAGCACACCTCGGCGCCGCGATGAGCGGGCTCGGGGAGTTCGGCATCCGGAGCCTGACCAGCCACCCGCCGACACTCGAGGAACTGATGCTGCGCCACTACGGCGACGAGCTCGCGTCCAACGGCCGTACGGGGAACGGCGAGCCCGCCCAGCCCTCCGACGCGGCCCCCTCCACCTCCACCGGCCGAAAGGGCGGCGCACCCCGATGACCAGCACCCTCGCGCCGCTCGACGCCTCCGGAAGGTCCGCCCCCACCAGGACCGCCTCCGGCGCCTTCACCGGCACCGGGACCCTGGTCAGGTTCGGTCTGCGCCGGGACCGGGTCCGTCTCTCCGTGTGGCTGCTCGCCCTGACCCTGGGCACACTGGCGACGGCGGCCGAGTACAAGGAGCTGTACTCCACCCCCGGAGAACGCGCCCTTGCCGTCGGCTCCATGGACAGCCCGGCCGCGCTCGCCATGACCGGCCCCCGCCACTATCTCTCCGACTACACCGCCGGAGCGATGCTCGGTCACCAACTGCTCGGCTTCATGGCCGTCCTGGTGGGCCTGATGAGCATCCTGATCGTCACCCGCCACACCCGTGAAGAGGAGGAGACCGGCCGCGCCGAGCTGGTCCGCTCCACCGTCGTCGGGCACCACGCCCACCTCGCCTCCGCACTGACGCTCGCCGTCGTGGCCGACCTCGCGCTCGCCCTGCTGCTGGCCCTCGGCCTCACCGCGCTGGACATCGACGGAATCGGCCCCGGCGGGGCACTGCTGTACGGACTCGCCCATGCCGCGATCGGGCTCGTCTTCGCCGGGGTGGCCGCGGTCACCGCACAGGTCACGGCGCACACCCGGGGCGCCGCGGGCATGGCGTTCGCGGTGGTCGGCGCCGCCTATGCGCTGCGGGCCTCCGGCGACGTGGGCAACGACGCCCTGTCCTGGCTGAGCCCGATCGGCTGGATCCAGCGCACCTACGTCTTCGTCGACGACCGGTGGTGGCCGTTGGCGCTCTGCCTGGTCCTGGCCGCGCTGTCCGCGGCGTACGGATGCGTCCTGAGCACCCGACGCGATGTCGGCGCGGGCCTGCGCCCCGCCCGGCTCGGCAGGCCCACGGCGTCCGACGCCCTCACCCGGCCCCTCGGCCTCGCCCTGCGGCTGCACCGGGCGACCCTGCTGGGCTTCGGCGCCGGACTGTGCCTGATGGGCGTCATGTACGGCTCGATCCTCGGCGAGGCCGCCGACATGGTGAAGGACATCGAACAGGTCCAGGAGGCACTGGCGAGGATCGGCGGCAGCACCGTGGCCGAGTCGTTCGCGTCCATGGTGATGGTGGTCGTCGCGGTGGCCGCCGCGGTGTACGTGGTGATGGCCGCGCTGCGACCGCGTGCCGAGGAGAGCGCCGGCCGGGCCGAACCGCTCCTGGCCACCGGTCTCTCCCGGACCCGCTGGCTCGGGAGCCACGTCGCCGTCGCCCTGGGCGGCGGCACCGCGCTGCTGGTCGTCGCCGGGCTGGGCTTCGGTCTCTCCGGAGCGGCGTCGGCGGGCGACCGGGACCTGGTCCTCGACCTGGTCGCGGCAGCCGCCGCGTACGCCCCCGCCCTCTGGGTGACCGCCGGCGTGGCCGTCCTCGTCTTCGGCTGGTTCCCGCGTGCGGGAGCGGTGGCGTGGATCGTGCCCGCGTACGCGTTCCTCGCCGGATACCTGGGGCCGATCCTCCGCCTCCCGGACTGGATGATGAACCTGTCGCCCTTCGGCCATGTGCCGCGGCTCCCCGCCGCCGGGATGGACTGGACCCCCCTGCTCGCCCTGACCGCCGTCGCCGCCGGGCTGATCCTGCTGGGGCTGCTGGGCTTCCGCCGCCGGGACCTGGAGGCCACGTGACCGCCCCACGCTCCGTGCCGGCCTCTCCTCACCATCCCGTCCACAGCAGATGGTTGATCAGGAGCGCCGGAATCGCCGACGCGGCCAGCCACCACCGGACACCCCGGCGGGGGAGCAGTGCCGTCGCCGGCAGCAGCCACAGCAGGAACGGCTGCCAGATGCGTTCCGTCTCCGCCTTGCTCATGCCGGAGAGGTCCGCCGCGAGCAGCGCCGCCAGCGCCGCCAGGACGAGCAGTGCCACCTTCGCCTCCGGCGAGGCCGCCACGGAACCGCCCCGCAGCGCCCGTAGGGCGCCGGGCGCGGCCACCGCGCTCCGGCGCACTCCGGCGACGGCGGCGAGTCCGGCCGCGAGGGTCGCACAGGCCAGATTGGCCCAGACCCAGTAGCCGTACGGGCGGACGCCGCCCGCGCCCTGGTAGTAGCGCTCGACCAACAGGTGGTAGGCGGTCCACCAGTTGAACCCGGTGAGCGTGAAGGCCACCGGGACCACGAGGGCGCCGAGCAGGAACAGCGGCACCGGGCGGGCGGTCCGGGCGAGCACCAGCACCGCGAGCAGGACGGCCGCCATCAGCCCCAGCCCGTAACTGAGGTAGCAGGTCCACCCGAACAGCAGACCCCCGCCGGCCGCCGCCCCGGCCGGGAAGCGGACCCGGCGGGTGGCGGCCAGCGCGAGCAGCGCCACCGACCAGGCGGCCACGGCCGTGAAGTAGCCGTCGGCGGAGACGCCCGCCCAGACGGCGGCCGGCGCGAGGACGAGGAACGGGGCGGCACGCCGGGCCGGCCGCTCCCCGGCCAGCACCCGCACGGTGATCAGGGCGGCCAGCACCCCCGAACTGCCCACCACGACGCAGAAGACGGCCGCCCAGGCGCCGCCGCCGAGACCGATGCGGTCCAGCCACACGAAGGTCAGCGTCGCGCCCGGCGGATGTCCGGCGATATGCGCGGGCCAGTTGCCGGGCTCGCCGATCACGATGTGGTCGGTGAAGCCGCGCAGGGTGGCGGGAATGTCCTCGAAGCGGTCGATGACCCGCAGGTACTCGTGCTTGGTGGTGAGCCGCTTCGCGACGCCCCGGTGCCAGCCGTCGATCAGCGCCATCGAGAGGACCCAGGCCGTCGACCCGGCCCAGGCCGCCGCCAGCAGCCCGCGCCAGGGCAGCCTGGTGGCGAGCGGCGGGCCGTAGGCGACCACCAGGACCGCCATGACCAGGGCCGCCGGGGTGCCCGGACCCAGGTGCGGATCCCAGGAGGCCAGCAGCGGCGGCCACTGGGCGCGCAGACTCCCGTCCCGGTTCTGGATGACCCGGCCGACGACCACCGCGGCCGTGACCAGCAGCCCGCCGCCGGCGGCGGCGACCAGGTCGGCCCGCCCCGCGCGCCGGGCGCGGTCGTGGTCGTGGTCCGGCGGCGCGGGCGGGCCGTGCCCCGTGCCGCCGGCGGTGTTCGTGGGGGTGGCGTCCTCGGTCTTCACGCTGGCACGCTATGCACACCGGAGGCCGATCGGGCGGTACGGCAGGGCCGCGTCACCGAACCGCCGGATTCACCCGGCCGGCGGCGACGGCCGATCGGCGGGGGGTCCGGTTCCCGGCGCCCCGCCGCCGCGACGTCAGAATTCCGTCAGGAGCCGCCTCCACCCCTCGGCGCCCGTCCCCGCTTAGCGTCGGCCCCATGCCCGAACGCCGTCGCCTCCGCTCCCTCCCCGATTCCCTCCGCGCCGCGCGCACCCCCGCCGATCCGGCATTCTGGCGCAGCCCCGTGCGCGGAGCGCGCTTCACCGCCGTGCTCGGCGTCATCCTGCTCGCCGGGCTCACCCTGCTGTTCGTCACCGGTCTGCTCTCGTACGCGGCCTACAACCCCGACCTGAACCGGGTCAACGACAAGACCCCGGACAAGGGGTTGCTCGGCTTCTACCTGTTCTCCTGGCCGACCGGCCCGCACTGGCTCTACCGGCTGACCCAGGGCCTGCACGTCACCGTCGGCATCGTCCTCGTGCCCGTCCTGCTCGCCAAGCTCTGGTCGGTGGTCCCCCGCCTCTTCGCCCTGCCGCCCGCCCGCTCCGCGGGCCACGCCCTGGAACGCCTCTCGCTGCTGCTGCTCGTGGGCGGGGCGCTGTTCCAGTTCGTCACCGGGCTGCTCAACATCCAGCTGGACTACCTCTTCCCCGGGTCCTTCTACACCCTGCACTTCTACGGGGCCTGGGTCTTCCTCGCCGGCTTCATCACCCATGTGGCCCTCAAGACCCCCCGGGCCGTACGGGTGTTGCGCGCCGGCGTCCCGCGCGGCGAGGCGGACACCCTCGCCGCCCCCGACCCGCTCCCCGCCACCCTGTCCCGGCGCGGCGCGCTGGCCCTCGTGGGGGCGGCCTCGCTCCTCCTGCTGGTCACCTCGGCCGGCCGCAGCTTCGACGGCCCGCTGCGCCGCATCGCGCTCCTCACCCCGCGCGGCGGCACCGACCCGGGGCCGGGGCCGAACGCGTTCCAGATCAACAAGACCGCCGCCGCCGTACGGATCAGGCCCGCCGACACGGGGGAGCGCTGGCGGCTGACCGTACGGGGTCCGGCCGGGGAGTTCCGCTTCTCCCGGGCCGAACTGCTCGCCATGGACCTGCACAGTGCGGCGCTCCCGATCGCCTGCGTGGAGGGCTGGTCGACCTCGGACCAGCAGTGGCGCGGGGTGCGGCTCCTCGACCTGGCGGCGCTGGCCGGATACCCGGACCGGCCCCCGGGCGTGTTCGTCGAGTCGCTCCAGCGCGGCGGCTCGTTCCGCAAGGCCGCGCTGCGCGACAACCAGGTCCGCGACGGCCGCTCCCTGCTGGCCCTGGAGGTGAACGGCGCCCCGCTGTCGGCCGACCACGGATACCCGGCCCGGATCATCGTCCCCGCCGCGCCCGGGGTGCTGAACACCAAGTGGGTCGAGACCCTGACGTTCGGAGAGCTGTGATGTCCACCCGAGCCGTACCGCCCGCCGCCCGCCGCCCGCGCTTCTCGCCGCGCCGCGCGTACGGCGAGGGCCCGCTCCATCTGCTGCTGCTCGCCGCCACGTTCTGCCTGGCCGGCTACGCGGGCGTACGGCTGCTGGACGGGGACACCGTCGGCGTGCTGCTCTGGTTCGCCGGGGCGGCGGTCCTGCACGACCTGGTGCTGCTGCCGGTGTACGCGGGGGCCGACCGGGCGCTGCGCGCCGCGCTCGGCCCCCGGCCGGCCCTGGTGAACTTCGTCCGGGTGCCGGTGTTCCTCTCCGGACTGCTCCTGCTGATCTGGTTCCCGCTGATCGCCCGGCGCACCGAACGGCGGTACGAGGCCGCCGCCGGCACCTCCCCGGACGTCTACTTCGGCAACTGGCTGCTGATCACCGGCGCGCTGTTCGCGCTCTCCGCGCTCTGGCTGCTGTTCCGGGCGCTCCGCTCCCGTCCGGGCCGGCGCAGCGAGACGAAGGTCCGCCCCTCCGCGCCCCACTGATCGGCCGTGAGCCAGCCGCCGGCGCGGGCGTGGCGCAGTAGAGCGGGCGTCCCGATCCGGGCCCAGGGGAACGGCTCGGCGTCGTGCGCGGCGGCGGGGGCGGTCCCGCCGTCCGCGCCGTCCCGGCCGTCGTCGAGACGGACCCGGACCCGTTCGTCCACGTCGACCGGGGCGGTCTCGGCGATCAGCAGCCCGCCGACGCCGAGCAGACCGGCCGCCCGGTCCAGCAGGGCGGCCGGATCGCCCCCGATCCCGATGTTGCCGTCCAGGAGCAGCAGGGTGCCCCAACGCCCCTCCCCGGGCAGCGGGTCGAACACACTGCGGACCAGAGCGGCGCCGCCGAGCCCGCGGGTACGGGCCACCGCCGCCTCGCTGACGTCGATGCCCAGCGCCCGGTGCCCGAGCGACGCCAGCTCCGCCACCAGCCGCCCCGGCCCGCAGCCGATGTCCAGCACCGGGCCCTCGCACCGGTGCAGCGCGGACAGGTCGGCGGAGCCCGCGTCGGAACACCAGCGCTCCACGTCCAGGGGCAGCAGCCAGCCGTCGTTGCGGCGCAGGAACAGCGGACCGCGCCCGGTGCGCAGCGCGTTGGCGTACGGATCGGCGCCCCAGGGAGCGGCGCGGGTCGGCGCGGCACCGGGCCCGGTCTCCGTGGAGCCGACGGCCGCCGCTCCGTGGGCGTCCGGGGCCTCGGCGGGGTCGGCCGGGGCCGGTGCGGCGAGTCCTGACGAGGGCACGGTCGTACTCATCGCACCCCCGCCCCGGACAGCCGCCCGAGCGCCGCGGCGAACCGGCCGCCCGGCGCCGCCGACGCGACCCGGTGGGCGTCGGCGGCGGTGTCCACGTCGACCAGTACCGGCAGGTCGCGCACGGCGAGCCCCGCCTCCACCAGCCTGCGCCGCTGCTCCGCGCCGGTCTCCGGGACGGACATCGGCACCCCGCGGAGCAGGGCCGGATCGGGATCGGCCAGGCCCAGGGCCCAGAAGCCGCCGTCCTCGGCCGGACCGAACCAGGCCCCGACGCCCTCCCAGGCGGCCGGGTCGAGGGCGGGGGCGAGCAGCGCGGGGCCGATCTGCGGGGTGTCCATGCCGACCAGGAGAGCCGGACCCGTGCACCCGCCGAAGGCGGCGGCGAGCCGTTCGTCGAGGCCGCCCGCGCTCTGCGGAACCACCTCGAAGCCCGGGGGCACCCAGGGGCCCGGCCGCCCGTCGAGGACCAGGACGCGCCGCCGGGCGGGCAGGGCGAGCACGGCGTCCAGGGTGTCCGCGAGGGCCGCGGCGGCGAGTTCGGCGGCCTCGGCGGGGGAGAAGGGCGGGCAGAGCCGGGTCTTGACCCGACCCGCCACCGGCTCCTTCGCGATGACCAGGAGCTCCGTCGGTCCGTACGCGCTCATCGGACGACCTCCGTCTCCGCGGACCGGGCCAGGTCTGAAGCCTGGCCTGGAGTCCCGTCCGCTGTCCGGTCGGCAGCCCGGTCCGCGGGTGGCTCCCGCAGCACGCCCCGCATGTCGCGCACCGCCTGCCAGGTCCCGCGCCAGGTGCCGGTCACCTTGGACTTCCCGGTGCGCGGCCGGTAGGGGACGTCGCTCTCGGCGACCCGCAGCCCGGCGTCCGAGGCCCGGACCACCATCTGGAGCGGATAGCCGCTGCGTCGGTCGGTCAGGTCCAGGGCGAGCAGATCGCTCCGGCGGGCCGCCCGCAGCGGGCCGAGGTCGTGCAGGCGCAGACCGGTGCGGCGGCGCAGCATCCGGGCCAGCGCCAGATTGCCGGCGCGCGCGTGCGTCGGCCAGGCGCCCCGGCCCTCGGGGCGGCGGCGGCCGAGCAGCAGATCGCACTCGCCGTCCGCGATCCGCCGCACGAAGCCGGTCAGCAGCGCGGGGTCCAGCGAGCCGTCGCAGTCGCAGAAGCAGACGAACTCGGCCTCGGCGGCGAGCAGCCCGGCGTGGCAGGCCGCGCCGAACCCCCGGCGTTCCTCCGTGACGACGGTCGCGCCGAGGGACCGGGCGAGCTCGGCCGAACCGTCGGTCGAGCCGTTGTCGACGACGATCGCGCGCCAGCCGTCGGGGACGCGGTCGAGCACCCAGGGCAGCGCGGCCGCCTCGTCGAGGCAGGGCAGCACGAGGTCGGCCACGGGCCGGCCAGGGTGCGGGGCGGGCGGGGACGGAAGGGCGGCAGAAGAATCGGTCACCTGCATCACCCTACGGAGACAACTCCGGCATTCAGGGCATCAAGTTCGTACGAAACATGGACATCGGCCGGATGGGGGCGGTCGGCCCCGGGTGTGCCGGGGCGCGGGTGCCCCGGCGGAGGCCAGGGAGAACACCCGCCCGCCCGGCCTCCGGCGCCCGCCCAGCAGGTGCTCGTCCGGGTCCACGTCGTGGACGGGGACCCGGACGGGCCCGGGTCCTGGGGCGTCTCCCGATCGCCGCCCTGGTCCGCTCCCGCCGGACGGCACCGGGCCCGTCGCGGCGCGGCGCTCCGGCGGCGGTGCGGTGCTGTCGGTGACCGAGGACCGCGCCGGCACCCCGGAGCAGGACCCGCCCGGGTCTCCGGCACCGGTCGGCGGGGCAACCCCGCCCGTCCGGGCGGGCCCCGGCCCGCCGTCATAGGCGGCATCGTCGAGGCGCACGCCGGGCGTGCCGTGTGGCGCGCGACGTCCCGGGCGGCGGCCCTTCTCCGTCACGCCCCGGACCGGGGGACGGCGTTTCCGGTCATGCTCCCGACAGCGTCACGGCGCTCGCCCCGCGGCGGGCCGCCGACTCCTCTTGTTGGCCCGCCGAACCACGCAGCGGGGCCGCGGCGAAGTCCCTCATCCCCTCGGCGAAGGAGACCCGGGGCCGCCAGCCCAGCTCCTCGCGCAGCGCCCGCGAGTCCGCCGTGACATGGCGGACGTCGCCGAGGCGGTACTCCCCGGTCACCACCGGGTCCGGCCCGCCGTGCGCGCGGGCCAGCGCGGAGGCCATCTCGCCGATGGTGTGCGGCTCGCCGCTGCCCGTGTTGTACGCGGCGAAGGACGCGGGCCGGCGCTCCCGTACCGCCTCCAGGGCCACCGCGTTCGCCGACGCCACGTCGTGGACGTGGACGAAGTCGCGCCGCTGCGCCCCGTCCTCGTAGACCCGGGGGGCCTCGCCGCGTGCCAGGGCCGAGCGGAAGAACGAGGCGACACCGGCGTACGGGGTGTCGCGCGGCATCCCCGGCCCGTACACGTTGTGGTAGCGCAGCGACACCGCCCGGCCGCCCGTCGCGCGGGTCCACGCGGCGGCCAGGTGCTCCTGGGCCAGCTTCGTCGACGCGTACACGTTGCGCGGATCCGCGGGCGCGTCCTCGCCCACCAGACCGGGCGTCAGTTCCGCCCCGCAGTCCGGGCAGCGCGGCTCGAAGCTCCCCGCCCGCAGATCGGCCTCCGCGCGCGGTCCGGGGCGGACCGTGCCGTGCCGGGGGCAGGCGTAGCGGCCCTCGCCGTAGACCACCATCGACCCCGCCAGCACCAGGTCCCGGACCCCGGCGGTCGCCATCTCCGCCAGCAGCACCGCCGTACCGAGGTCGTTGCACCCGACGTACAGGGGGGCGTCGGCGAAGTCCTTGCCGAGGCCGACCATGGCCGCCTGGTGGCACACGGTGTCCACCCCGGCCAGCGCGTCCGCCACCGCCTCCCGGTCCCGGACGTCCCCGACCACCACCCGGTCGGCCGGCGGCTTTGGGGGTGTCGGGCCGGGGTGGGCCGAGGGCAGCAGGGCGTCCAGCACCACGCTCTCGTGCCCGGCGGCGGTGAGTGCGGCGACGACATGTGACCCGATGAACCCGGCTCCGCCGGTGACCAGTACGCGCATGACCGCCACGCTAGGGCCCGGCGAGCCGTCGGGCCGGGCGCGGCGCGCACACGTCACGGGTCCGTGAGGGCGTGTCAGCCGTCCCGGTCAGCGCACCCGCTGGCCGGGCGCGGCGTCGAGGCGCACGAAGGGGATGGCGCGCCCGGCCCGCCGATAGGCGTCGGTGCTGCCGTCGGCGACGTCGAGCCCCGTGAAGGCGAGGAGCCGGCGGGCGGTGCGGGGGTGGGCCGGGGCGTAGCGGGCCATGATCTCGCCGCCCTCGTCCGCGCTCGGGAAGTGGGCGGTGACGGCGTAGTGGCGGTTCCCGAACTGGATCGTGGTCTTCGGCGAGGCGCGCAGATCGAGGTACCACGCGGCCCCGGGACCGGAACCGGAAGCCAGGAACCAGGTCCCCTCCTCGCGGTCGTGCGCGACGACCTCCAGGACCACCCGACGGTCCAGGCCGTTGTTCCGGCCGGTGTGGCGCAGGAGCAGCAGACGTCGTCCGAACACCGGTCCGAGGCCCACCCGGTAGAAGGACAGGGGCAGCCGGGCCAGGCGGCGCCGCCAGCCGCGCGGCAGCGGCGGGCGGCTGCGACCGCCCCGGTGTCCTGGCGTCATCACCACACCTCCTCCGAACGCGAACGGGAGCCGACGGCGCACGGCGGACCCCGGTTCGACTTTTCGTCTGTGCAAGCTTTGCACAGGCTAAAAATTGGAGAAGTGCGGGGGCGAGGGGGCGGGGCGCGCCCCACCGGGAGCAGGGTAGAAAGGTGCCATGGCCAGGAAGGCGGCTCCCGCGGAGCACATGGACGATGTGGACGCCGTGACCGGGGCGGTGCTGACGGCGTCGCGGTTGCTGGTCGCGGTCTCGGCGCGCTCGCTGGCGGACGTCGAGGAGCGGGTGACGCTGCCGCAGTTCCGGATGCTGGTGGTGCTGTCCTCGCGGGGGGACACCAAGCTCGTGGCGCTGGCGGAGTCGCTGGGCGTGGCGCCGTCCACGGCGATGCGCATGGTCGACCGGCTGATCGCGGCGGGCCTCGCGGACCGGCAGACCAACCCGGACAACCGCCGGGAGACGCTGCTCCGGCTCACGGAGGAGGGCCGCCGCACGGTCGGGAACGTCACCGCGCGCCGACGTCAGGAGATCGCGGCGATCGTCGAACGCCTGGACCCGCTCCGGCGGACGGCGCTCATCGAAGCGCTCACCGACTTCAACCGGGCGGGAGGCGAGCCGCCCGCCCCGCTGCCGGACGGCGGTGGGGCACCGCACCCCCTGGGCTGGGGCGAGGCGGCGACGGCGGGCTGATCGGGCGCCGGGGAGACCCGTCGGCGACCGGTCCCGCGCGCCCGGGCATCCCCGCCGCTCTCGCCGCGGACTCCACGCATAAGGTTGCACCTTAAACAACTCATGTCGTGAGAGAGGAGCGGTCCCTTGAGCGATCGACCGGTGGGCGACATGGCGGGCGAGCGGCCGGATGGCTGGGCCGAGACCGTGGTGGCCGGGCTGGAAGCCGCGCGGGCCGCGGAGCGTGCTCTCGGGGAGGCCCTGCGGCCGGGCATGTCCCTGAAGGAGGAGAAGGCGCAACGGCGGGCCGAGGCGGTCCGGGCCGCGGCCATGGGGCTCGGAGCCGAGGGCTGCGCCGCCGCGGCCGGGATCTCCGAGCGGCTGCTCGCGTCCTGGCGGGCCGAGGACCCGGTCTTCGACGCCGCACTCTCGGCCGCCAGGTCCCTGGCGCACGTGCATGACGTGGTGCCGGACGTCACGGCCAACCCGGCCGTGCTCAGGATGGCGCTGGACGCCATCCTGGACGGGGTGCCGTTCGTCGCGGTGGGTGCTCTGGTGGGGGCGAAGCGGGACGCCTTCTACCGCCTCAGGCGCGGTAACCCCCGGCTCGGCGCGCTGTTCGGCGCGGCGCAGAACGCGCGGCGTCGGACCACGTCGCCGGGCCGGAAGAAGAAGGCCGAGCTCAAGGGGTACCGGCTGGTCCGTCTCGATTCCCCGGCGGTTCGGCGCTCCGACCCGGTCCGCTGAGCGGCGGCAGCCGTCCCCCGGATCAGGGGCGGGCGGTGAGGTAGCCGCCCATCGAGGTGAAGTACTCGGTCGCGGGCAGCTCGCGGCCGTCCTCGGTCCGTACGCGCGTGATCGCGAGACCGTGGTTGCGGCCGGTGCGGGCGTCGGCGCCGGCGACGATCACCACGCCCTCGCCCTCCCGGTAGAACACCCGGCCGGGCGTGCCGCCGTAGCGGTTCTGGGAGACGACGGCGGAGAGGACTTCCAGCCTCCGGCCCCGGTGGAAGGTGAAGGCGCTGGGGTAGGGGGCGGACTGGGCGCGGATCAGCCGTTCGAGATCCTCGGCGGGCCAGTTCCAGTCGATGCGGATGTCCTCGGCGGCCCGCTTGTGGAAGAAGGTCGCCCGCGACCGGTCCTGCGGGGTGAACTCCGTCTGTCCGGAGGCGATGAGGTCGAGGGCGCCGATGGTCACCGGGGCGATGAGGTCGACGGTCCGGTGGAAGAGGTCGGTGGCCGTGTCCGTCGGACCGACGGCGATGGCCTCCTGGCGGACGATGTCCCCGGCGTCGAGCTCCTCGTCCATCAGGTGCGCGGTGACGCCGACCTCGCTCTCGCCGTTGATCAGCGCCCAGATCAGCGGTGAGAATCCGGCGTACTTCGGCAGCAGCGAGTCATGGACGTTCAGGGTGCCGTGGCGGGGGAGGCCGAAGATGCGCGGCGGTATCCAGGTCCGCCAGTTGTTGGCCACGATGATGTCGGCGTCCGCTTCCTTGAGACGCTCGAACAGCTCCTCGTCGTCCGGCCGTTCGCGGGTGAGGACGGGGACCCCGTGCTCCTCGGCGAGATCGGCGACGGAGTCGCTCCAGATCTTCTCGTAGGCGTGCTCGCTCCTGGGGTGCGTCACGACGAGCACCACCGTGTGCTCGGAATCGAGGAGGGCCTGCAGGGTGCGGTGTCCCCAGGTCTGGTAACCGAACATGACGACCCGCATGGGTTCCTCCTCGGGGCAGGGATGGGCCGGGCAAGTAAAGCAAGCCTCACCTGAGTCGGCAACACCGCATACCGTCGGCCATGCATGACGTGCCGTCAGTAATCAGTCACCTCATTTGCCCTATCGACAAGGCTTGTTGGCCAGCTTAGGCTCACCTAAGTCGAGGAGGGCAGTTCCGTCGGCCTGCCCTCCTTCCGCCATCAACCACACGCCTGACAGGCGACTTTCCCAGACGAATGGGAGTGACATGTCACAGGTTCTTCCTGGCGACACACCACTGGTCCACGACCTCATCGGCATCGGCTTCGGCCCGTCGAATGTGGCCATGGCGATCGCGCTCAGCGAGCACAACAGCAAAGTCGGCAGGCAGGATTCGGTCACCGCCCACTTCTTCGAGCAGCAGTCGAGCTTCGGCTGGCACCGCGGCATGCTCATCGACGACGCCACCATGCAGGTCTCCTTCCTCAAGGACCTGGTGACGCTGCGGAACCCGGCCAGCGAGTTCAGCTTCCTCTGCTACCTGCAGAGCAAGGGCCGGCTGATCGACTTCATCAACCACAAGAACCTCTTCCCGCTGCGGGTGGAGTTCCACGACTACTTCGAGTGGGCCGCGGCCAAGGTCGACGACCTGGTCTCCTACGACCACGAGGTCGTCGCCGTCGCACCGTACGTGCACGACGGGACGGTGGAGTACCTCGACGTGACCGTCCGGTCGGGCGCGGGAGTGGCTGTCCACCGGGCCCGCAACCTCGTCATCGGAACCGGTCTGCGCCCCCTCATGCCCGAGGGCGTGGAACGCGGCGAACGCGTCTGGCACAACTCCGACCTGCTGCGGAAGGTCGACGGCCTGGAGAGCGGCTCGCCCTCGCGGTTCGTCGTCGTCGGCGCCGGCCAGAGCGCCGCCGAGAACGTCGCCTACCTGCACCGCCGCTTCCCGGACGCGGAGGTCTGCGCGGTCTTCTCCCGCTACGGCTACAGCCCCGCCGACGACAGCAGCTTCGCCAACCGGATCTTCGACCCCGACGCGGTCGACGACTACTTCGCCGCCCCCGAGGAGGTCAAGAGCCGCCTGATGGCCTACCACGGCAACACCAACTACTCCGTGGTGGACATCGATCTGATCGACGACCTCTACCGCCAGATGTACCGCGAGAAGGTCCTGGGGACCGAACGGCTGCGCTTCCTCAACGTGTCCCGGGTCACCGGGGTCGAGGAGACGGCCGACGGGGTCCGGGCGACCGTGAGATCCCTGGTGACCGACGAGGAGTCCGAACTGGACGCCGACGTCGTGGTGTTCGCCACCGGATACAGCCCCGCCGACCCGCTCGGCGTCCTCGGCGAGGTCGGTGGGAGCTGCCGGCGTGACGAGGCCGGCCGCGTGCGGGTCGAGCGCGACTACCGGATCGTGACCGACCCCGCTTTGCGCTGCGGCATCTACCTCCAGGGCGGTACGGAGCACACGCACGGCATCACCACCTCGCTGCTCTCCAACACCGCGATACGGGTCGGCGAGATCCTGGACTCCCTGCTGGACCGCCGGGTCAAGTCCACCTCCGACGAGTCCCGGCCGGTGGCCGAGGGCTCCGGCGGGGCCGCCCCCCGCTGAGGACTGTCCTCGAAACGCCAGGAGTTCGGCGTTCCGCCCGCCCGGCGGCCTGCCGGGCGGGCCCCGCCGAACCGCTCCGATCAAAGGGATATCGTTCCTCGACATGTTCACGACTGAGGTGGAGCGCCCCGTGCCCGGGGGGACGAGCGACACCCGCCGACGGCGGGTCGTCGGGCTGGGCGTCCTCGCGGCGGCGCTGGTGATCGCGGCAGCGATGTCCTTGGCCGTCGGGGCGCGCGCGTTGAGCCCCGGCGAGGTCTGGCACGGGCTGTTCGCGGACCCCGAGCCGGACCAGAAGCTCACCGAGATCCGGCTCATCGTGCAGACCGTGCGGGTGCCCCGCACGGTCCTCGCGATCGTGGCGGGCCTGGCCCTGGGCGTGGGCGGCGCGCTGATCCAGGGGTACACGCGCAACCCGATCGCCGACACGGGGCTGCTGGGTGTGAACGCCGGAGCCTCCTTCGCCGTGGTGTCGGTCATCGCCCTGTTCGGGTTCGCCGACCCGTTGCAGTACGTCTGGTTCGCCTTCGTGGGCGCGGGGATCGCCGGCGTCGTCGTCTTCGGCCTGGCCAGCATCGGCAGGGGCGCGGGCAATCCGCTGACCCTCGCCCTGGCCGGGCAGGGCGTCACGGTGTTCCTCGCGGCGATGACCACGGCGGTGGCCCTGTCCGACCAGAAGTCGCTGAACGCGCTGCGCTTCTGGAACGCCGGTTCCGTCGCCGGCGTCGGCTTCGACGTCATCGGCCCGGTGTCGGGGTTCATCGCCGTCGGGCTGGTCCTGGCGCTGATCGTGCTGCCCGCCCTCAACCTGCTCAACCTGGGCGACGACGTGGCGCGCGGCCTGGGGGTGAACATCGCGGTGAGCCGGACCATCGGCATCGTCGCCATCACGCTGCTGGCGGGGGCCGCCACGGCGGCCAGTGGCCCCATCGCCTTCCTCGGGCTCATGGTGGCGCACGTGGCCCGCTATCTGACCGGGCCCGACTACCGCTGGCTGGTGCCGTACGCGGGGCTGCTCGGCGCCGGCGTACTGCTGGTCTGCGACATCGTGGGCCGCCTGGTCGTGCGGCCGGCGGAGCTGGAGTCGGGCGTCGTCGTCGCCCTGCTCGGAGCCCCGTTCTTCGCGATCCTGGTGTGGCGGGGAAAGTTCAGGAACGCATGAGGCGGGTCGATGAGCGCATGAGGAAAGTCCAGGAGCCCGGGCGCGGAACCGACGTGCGGGCGTCGATGCCGCCGGGCGTACGGCTCGGCCAGGTGTCGTTCGTCTGGCGCCCCTGGCTCGTCCTGGTCACGCTGGTGCTCGCGGCGGCGGCCTTCCTGGTCTTCTGCCTCTCCATCGCCGTCGGCGACTTCCCCATCGGACTCTCCCGGGTCGTCGCCACCCTCTTCGGCCGGGGCGAACAGGTCGACGAGTTCGTGATCATGGATCTCCGGTTGCCCCGGGCGCTGGCCGGCCTCATCGTGGGCATCGCCCTGGGCGTCTCCGGGGCCATCACCCAGTCCGTGGCGCGCAATCCGCTCGCCAGCCCGGACATCCTGGGGATCACCAGCGGCGCCGGCGCCGTCGCGGTGTTCCTGGTGACGACCACGGGCGGGACCGCCGCGGCGATCGCCGGTTCGCTCGGGCTGTCCTCGGCGGCCCTCCTGGGCGGTCTCGGCACGGGGCTGCTGGTGTACTTCCTCGCCTGGCGGCGCGGGATCGACGGCTTCCGGCTCATCCTCATCGGCATCTCGGTCACCGCGATGATGCAGGCCGTCACGGTCTGGCTGCTGGCCTCCGCCGACATCCGGGACGTGGCGCGCGCCCAGGTGTGGCTGATCGGCTCGTTGGACGCCCGGAGCTGGGACGAGGTCCGGGTGGCGTTCTGGGGCACGCTCGTCCTGCTGGCCGTCGTGGCCGCGGTGGCCTTCCCGTTCAAGCCCATGCACCTCGGGGACGACGTCGCCGCCGGGCTGGGCGTACGGTTCGCGCGGGTCCGGGCCGTCCTGCTGCTCAGCGCCGTCCTGCTGGCCGCGGTGGGCGTGAGCGCGGCGGGTCCGGTGCCGTTCGTCGCCCTGGTGGCACCCCAGGTGGCGATGCGTCTGGCGCGCTGGCCCACACCCCCGTTGATCGCCTCCGGCCTGGTGGGCGCGCTGCTGCTGATCGGCTCCGACCTGATCGCCCGCGCGGCGCTGCCGATCGGTCTGCCGGTCGGGGTGGTCACCGCGGTGATCGGGGGGCCCTTCCTCGTCTACCTGTTGGTACGGGCGAACCTCCGGTAGATGGTAGAAGTAAGGCTGACCTCAACAAGGGGGCCCAGTGGCAGCTCAGTTCACCGCCCGGACCGCAGCGGGCGTCGAGGACGTCCCCCGGCTGGCGGCCAGGGGCATCACCGTCGGGTACGGGGACCGCACGGTCATCGACCAGCTCGACGTCACCGTTCCCCCCGGGGTGATCACCACGATCATCGGCCCCAACGGGTGCGGGAAGTCCACCCTGCTCCGGACCCTGAGCCGGCTGCTCAAACCGGCCGGCGGCTCCGTCGTGCTGGACGGCGAGGACATCGGCAGGCTCCGTACCAGGGACGTGGCGAAGAAGCTCGGACTGCTGCCGCAGGCGCCGGTCGCGCCGGAGGGGCTGACCGTCGCCGACCTGGTCGCCCGGGGGCGCCACCCGCACCAGAGCTGGCTGCGGCAGTGGTCGTCGGACGACGCGGACGTGGTGCGGCGCGCGCTGGCCATGACCGGGGTGGCGGAGCTGGCCGACCGGCCCGTCGACTCGCTGTCCGGCGGCCAGCGCCAGCGCGTGTGGATATCGATGACCCTCGCTCAGGGCACCGACCTGCTGCTGCTCGACGAGCCGACCACCTACCTGGACCTGGCCCACGCCATCGACGTACTCGACCTGGTCGACGACCTGCACGAGTCCGGGCGCACCGTGGTCATGGTCCTGCACGACCTCAACCTGGCCACGCGCTACAGCGACAACCTCGTCGTCATGCGGGCGGGAGCCGTCCTGGCGCAGGGACACCCCCGGGACGTGATCACCGCCGAACTGCTCCACGAGGCGTTCGGGCTGCGGGCCGAGGTGATCGAGGATCCGGTGGGGGACCGCCCGCTCATCGTGCCGATCGGCCGCACACATGTGCGGCACGATCCGTGCAACGGGCCTGCCCGGTAGGGCCGCTGACCGGCCGACGGACACAACTCGTCCTGACCGGTGGAAAGTTAGACGGTTAGGCTAGGCTGGCCTCACTTGCTCGGGGTACAGTCTGGCTGCCCTCGAACCGGGGCGCAGTGGACAGTGCGAAAGCAAGGGAATCCGGATGTCTCTCCATCGAACGACGCTGGTGAAGCCGTGGCAGCGGCTGGCCGCGACCGTGACCGCCGCGACCCTCGGCGTGGCTCTCCTCGCGGGCTGCGGTACCGATGCGGCGGACGAGAAGAAGAACGACGACACCCCCGCCGCCGGGGGCGCGTTCCCCGTCACGGTGGAGCACGCGTTCGGATCCACCGAGGTCAGCAAGGCCCCCGAGCGGGTCGTCACCGTCGGCTACACCGACGACCAGGCCGTCCTGGCGTTCGGCGTCAAGCCGGTCGGCATGGTCGACCAGTACCCGAACCCGGCCGGTCAGACACCCGACATCAACACCCAGTGGCCCTGGGTGAAGGACCAGTGGGGCGACACCCGTCCCGAGGTCGTCATGAAGAACGGCGACGCGGGCCCCAACTTCGAGAAGATCGCCTCCCTGCGGCCGGACCTGATCATCGCGGTCTACTCCGAGGTCGACAAGGCGGCCTACGAGAAGCTCTCCAAGATCGCCCCGACCGTGGGCCGCACCAAGGGCGAGAAGGAACTCTTCAGCGCCCCGTGGCAGGACAACGCGGTGCACATCGCCAAGGCGCTCGGCAAGGAGAAGGAGGGCGCCGAACTGGTCAAGGGCATCCAGACCAAGCTGGACGCCGCCAAGAAGGCGCACCCCGAGTTCGGCGGACAGAAGGCCGTCGCCCTGTCCTGGTACAAGGACTCGATCTCCGCGTTCACCTCAACGGACGTGCGCGGCCGCCTGATCACGGGCACCGGATTCACCTACCAGGGCGAGATCGACAAGATCGCGGACGGCGGATTCTCCACCGAGCTCTCGCCCGAGCGCATCGACCTCATCGACGTCGACCGGATCTTCGTCATCAACGACAAGGCCGACACCGAAGCGCTGAAGAAGTTCGAGCTGTTCAACAACCTCCCGGCCGTCAAGAACGGCAAGGTCTCCTACCTGCTGGACAGCGAGGGCCCGGCGATCGGCGCGGCGATGTCCCAGGGCACCCTGCTCTCGCTGCCGTACGCGATCGACGAACTCGTCGCCTCGGTCAAGTAGCGATGACGATCCGAGGCTCCCTTCCCCGACGCGGACCGGTGGTATCCGGGTGACGGTCACCGCAACCCCCGTCGCCGGGACGACCCTGCGCACGGCCACCGGACGCCAGGCCGCCCACTGGGTGGTCGAGCACTGCCGGCGGGCGCCGTGGCTGACCGCCGCCACCGTGCTCACCACGGTGGCGGGGGCCGCGCTCCAGGTCCTCCCGGTGCTGCTCCTCGGCCGGGTCGTCGACGGGGTGGTCGGGGGAGAGCCACGCTCGATACTGCTCACCGTCGGGGTGCTGATGGTGGGGGCGGCGCTCCTGGGCGCGGCGGCCTCCGCGGCCTCCACCTACCTGATCGGGAGACTCGGCGCCGAGCTGCTCGCAGGCCTCCGCGAGGAAGCCGTGCGAGCGGTTCTGGGCATGCCGAGCGCACGCGTGGAGCAGGTGGGGCGGGGGGACGTGCTCTCGCGCGTCGGCGACGACGTGGCCGTGATCTCCAAAGGCATCCGCACGGCCATCCCCACGGTGTTCTCGGCCGGGGTCCTGGTGGTCATCGCGACGATCGGCATGTTCGGTCTCGACTGGCGGCTGGGCCTCGCGGGAGCCGGCGCCCTCCCCGCCTACGCGCTGGCGCTCCGCTGGTACCTGCCCCGCTCGGCGCCGCTCTACCGCGAGCAGCGGGTGGCCCAGGCCGATCGCGCGCAGGCCCTGATCAGCGGACTGAACGGCATCGACACGGTCCGGGCCTACCGCATGGAGGACTCCGTACGCGAGCAGGTCACCAGCCAGTCGTGGCGGGTGCGGAATCTCGGCGTCGAGGTGTTCCGCTTCTTCGGACGGTTCGTCGGCCGGGAGAACCGGGCCGAGTTCATCGGCCTCGTCCTCATCCTGGTCGTCGGCTACGCCCTGCTGGAGGCGGACGCCGCCACGCTGGGCGAGGTGTCGGCCGCCCCGCTGATGTTCCACCGCCTGTTCACCCCGCTCGGCGCCATCATGTTCACCTTCGACGAGGCCCAGAAGTCCGGCGCCAGCCTCACCCGGCTGGTCGGCGTGTTCTCGGAGCCCTCCGAGCCCCGGCTGGTGGGCGACGGTTCGGTGGCCGCGGCCGGCGACGCGCCCCACGCCGTCGCCGTGCGGGACCTGACGTTCACCTACCCGGGGGCCGAGGACCCGGTCCTGCGGGGCGTCTCCCTGACCATCCCGGCCGGCGGCTCCCTCGCCCTGGTCGGGGCGACGGGCGCCGGCAAGTCGACCCTGGCCGCGCTCGTCGCCGGCATCGGGAGGCCACAGGCGGGGTCGGTGCGCATCGGGACGCACGACCTCGCGGCGACGGACGAGGCCGGCGCGCGCGCCCTGGTCAGCATCCTGACCCAGGAGACCCATGTCTTCTCCGGACCGCTCGCCGACGACCTGCGGCTCGCCGCACCCGACGCGAGCGACGACGAACTGCGGAACGCGCTGCGCACGGTCGGCGCCGGGGGATGGCTGGACCAGCTCCCCGACGGGCTGGAGACCACGGTCGGCGAGGGCGGCGAACGCCTGGACGTCACCAAGGTCGCCCAGATCGCCCTGGCCCGGCTGGTGCTCGGCCGGTCGCCCGTGGTCGTGCTCGACGAGTCGACCGCGGAGGCGGGCAGCGAGGGCGCTGCCGAACTGGAACGCGCCGTACTGGCCGCCTGCTCCGGCCGGACCACGCTGTTCGTGGCCCACCGGCTGACCCAGGCGATGGCGGCGGACCGGATCGCCGTGCTGGACGCGGGGCGCGTGGTGGAGGAGGGAACGCACAGCGAACTGGTCGAGCTGGGCGGCCAGTACGCCCGGCTGTGGCGTGCCTGGCGAGAGGGCAGTTGAGCGCATTCCGGCCGGGAGCCGGGTCGATTCGCATACCGCGGAAGGGTGCTGAGACTTCGATGTCCGAACCGAACGGTTCTCGCCTGGAACTTTCCCCCACCCGGCTGGCCGCCGTACGCCGAAGGCTCGGCGACTACAGCGACCCGACCATCGTCGAAGCGTGCACCGTCGCCCTCGCGTACTGGGCGGCCGGCATCGCCCCGGACGACCTGGAGCTGACACCCGCCACGCCCTTTCCCGACGTCCTCGAACGGATCCACCACAGGACCGGTCCGAGGAGCGGCGGGCCCGCGGACACCGCGGGTCCGGCGGTCGTCCTGCCGGCCGGGGCCGACCCGGCCGGCGCCCAGCGGGCCCTCGACGACCTGGCCGACTTCCCCGACCGGCCCCTCGGCACCATAGGCCCGTCGGACCCCCGTGCCCGGGCCGAGGAACTGGCCCGCTGGAACGACACCCGGGCCGACCGGGTCCGACCGACCGTCATGGAGATGTTCCGCGAACAGGCGCGCCTGCGGCCCGACGCCGTCGCCGTCGTCGACGAGCACCGAACGCTGACCTACCGCGAAGCGGCCCGGCTGTCCGCCCAGTTGGCGCACCATCTCATCGAACGGGGCCTGAGCGCCGAACAGGTCGTCGGCATCTCCCTCGGCCGATCCGCCGAGATGGTCGTCGGCCTCCTCGCCGTGCTCCAGGCCCGGGGCGCGTTCGTGCCCCTCGACCCCCAGTGGCCCGCGACCCGCAGGAGCGTCGTCGTCGAGGACGCCCGGGCCGTGCTGCAGCTCAACTCCACCGGCAAGGCCGAAGCGGGGGAGCCGGACGCCGTCCGCGTCGACCTCGGCGACTGGACGTACGGGGCCCACCCCGGGGACGCGCCCGAGGTGAGCGTCCCCGGGGCCTCCCTGGCCTACGTGATCTTCACGTCCGGCTCCACCGGGCGGCCCAAGGGCGCCATGATCCGGCACGAGGCGATCAGCGAACGCCTGTTGTGGCAGTCCGCCGAGATCCTGCACTTCGGCCATGACGACGCGTCGCTGTTCAAGGCCCCGCTCTCCTTCGACATCTCCGTCAACGAGATCTTCCTGCCCCTCGTCACCGGCGGCAGGCTCGTGGTCCTGCGCCCCGGCGGCGAACGCGACCCGCACCACCTGCTCTCCGTCATCGCCGAGCAGCGCGTCACCTTCACCTACCTGGTCTCGTCCATGCTGGACGTCCTCCTGGAGATCGCGGGCGACTCCGGCCGCCTCGACTGCCTGCGGCACGTGTGGTGCGGCGGCGAGGTGCTCACCCCCGAGCTGTACGAGCGGTTCCGCGACCGCCTCGGCATCCCCCTCTACCACGGCTACGGCCCCGCGGAGACGACCATCGGCGTCTCCCACGTCATCTACCGGGGGGTCGCGACACGCCTGTCGACCTCCATCGGCAGGGCCAACCCCAACACCCAGCTGTACGTGCTCGACGACGAACTGCGGCCCGTGCCGGTCGGCGTCGGCGGCGAGCTGTACGCGGGCGGATTCCTCCTGGGCCGCGGATACGTGAACGCGCCGGGCCTCACCGCCTCCCGTTTCGTCGCCAACCCCTTCGCGTCGGACGGTTCCCGGCTGTACCGGACGGGCGACCTGGCCCGCTACGCCCCGGACGGTTCGCTGGACTTCCTGGGCCGCGCCGACAACCAGGTCAAGATCCGCGGCATGCGGCTGGAGCTGGAGGACGTCGAGGCCTCCCTCGCCGAACACCCCGGCGTACGGCACACCTGTGTCGTCGCGAGGAAGAACTCGGTGGGCGGCACCTACCTGATCGGATACGTCATCCCGTCCGGCGGCCACCAGGACCTGAGCGCGGACGACGTCAAGGCGTGGGCCGCGGAGGCCATGGTCGAGTACATGGTGCCGGCCCACCTCGTCGTACTGACGGAGTTCCCGCTCACCGCGAACGGCAAGATCGACCGGAGGGCGCTGCCGGAACCCGCCGTCGGCACCGGGGCCTTCGTGGCGCCCGCCACCGAGAACGAGCGCCTGGTCCGTGAGGCGGTCGCCCAGGTGCTGCGGCTGGACAGCGTCGGCGCGGACGACGACTTCTTCCAGCTCGGCGGAGACAGCATCCTGGCGATCTCCCTCCTCAGCGCCCTGCGCGAGGCCGGCCTCCATGTGAGCGCGCGACAGATCTTCACCCACA
This sequence comes from Streptomyces griseus, assembly GCF_900460065.1. GTDB lineage: Bacteria > Actinomycetota > Actinomycetes > Streptomycetales > Streptomycetaceae > Streptomyces > Streptomyces griseus. The sequence continues at coordinate 104,362 of NZ_UAVD01000033.1, forward strand.
CCGTCGTCGGCGCGCTGGCGGCGGTGGCGAGCGCCGAGTCCGTCGCCGCCGTCGACCACGGGGACGTCGCGACCGGCACCGTCGTCGGTTCGCCCATCGTGCAGTGGCTGGGCCGGACCACCGACGCGATCGACGGCTTCGTCCAGTCGGTCGTCCTCAACACCCCGGCGGAGCTGACCGCCGACGCCCTCGACACCATGCTCACCGCCGTGCTCACCCGGCACGACATGCTCCGTGCCAAGCTGGTCCGCGGCGAACGCTGGGGCTTCGACATCCCGCCGGCCGGGAAGACACCGCCCTGCTGGGAGGAGAGCGACGCCCCGCCGACGGAGTGCGTCGCCCTGGCCACCGAAGCGCTCGACCCGGACAACGGCGTCATGCTCCGCGCCGTCTGGCGCCGCGCGGCACGCCAACTCGTGCTGGTCGCCCACCACGTGGTCATCGACGGGGTCTCCTGGCGCATCCTGATGGACGACCTGGCCACGGCCTGGCAGCAGCACTCCACCGGCGCACCCGTCGACCTGCCCCCGGTCGGCACATCGTTCCGGCGCTGGACCCAGCTGCTGGGCCGCACGTCCTTCGACACCGACCGCGCGCACTACGCCGCACCGCTGCCCGCCGCCGACGCGCCCATCGGCAGGCGTGCGCTCACGGCTGCCGACACCGTCGCACGGGAGCGGACCCGCACCGTCACCGTCGGCCCCCAGACCACCGCCGCGCTGCTGGGCGAGATCCCCGCGAAGTTCCACGCCGGGGTCAACGACGTCCTGCTGACCGCCCTCGCCGTCGCCCTCGCCCGCCTGCGCCGCGACCGGGGGCAGGACCAGACGTTCGCCCACATCGAGCTGGAAGGGCACGGCCGCGAGGGACAGTCCGTGGCGGCCGCCGCCGGATTCGATCCCGACCTGTCGCGCACCGTGGGGTGGTTCACCACCCTGTTCCCGGTGGTCGTGGATCCCGGACCGGCGCCCGACCCCACCGACCCCGCCTACCTGTCCGCCGCCCTCAAAGCGGTCAAGGAGGACCTCGCCCGCGTACCGAGCAACGGAGTCTCCTACGGCGCCCTGCGCCACCTGGCCGGGGACGGGCCGGTCGGCCCCGCGCCGCAGGTCCTCTTCAACTACCTGGGCCGCTTCGCCGCCGGGGCCTCCGACGACTGGCAACGCAGCACCTCCGAAGCGCAGTTGGGCGAGAGGCGCGACCCGTCGATGCGGCTGCCGCGCGCCCTGGAGTTCAACGCGATCGCCGAACCCGACGCGAGCGGCGCCTATGAACTGGTCACCACCATCTCCTGGCCCGACGGCCTCTTCACCGAGGAGGACATCACCGCACTCGGCGACCACTTCCACTCCGCCCTCACCTCGCTCGCCGCGCTCGACGACGGTGGCCACACGCCCAGCGACTTCCCGCTGGTGCCACTGACCCAGGCCGACGTCGACGCCCTCGACGGGCCGGCGCTCCACGACATCCTGCCGCTGACCCCGTTGCAGGAGGGCTTCTACTTCCACACCGTCTACGACGACGACGCCACGGGCGCCTACGTCGAGCAGCAGGTGCTGACCCTGGACGGCGACGTGGACGCCGACCGCCTCGCCGCGGCCGCCACCCGGCTCCTCGCCCTCTTCCCCAACCTGGCCGCCCGCTTCACGGCGCTCGCCGACGGCCGGGTCGTCTCCGTCGTCGAGACCGGCAGGACCGCGCCCTTCACCACCCTGGACCGCCCCGGACTCACCGACGAGGAGATCCGCGACCTCGCCGAACAGGACCGCAGGGCCGGGTTCGACCTCGCCGCCGGGCCACTGACGCGCTACACGCTCGTCCGCGCCGGAGACCGCCGCACCGTCCTGGTGCAGACCGTGCACCACATCATCGCCGACGGCTGGTCGGTGCCGCCGATGCTCCGCACCCTGCTCGCCGAGTACCACGCGCCGGGATCGGTGTACCCGATCGGCGGCTACCGCGACTACGTGGCTTGGCTCCGCGGACGCGACCAGGACGAGAGCGACCGCGTATGGCGTGAGGAACTCGCCCGACTGCCGGGTCCCTCCCTGGTCGCCGAGGGACACACCCCCTCCGAGCGGTTCGCCGACGTCTCGGCCGAACCCGCCGACGACATCGACGCCGCCGCACGTTCGGCCGGAACGTCCCTGAGCGTCGCCGTGCACAGCGCCTGGGCGGCGACCCTCGGGTCCATCCTGCACAGCAGGGACGTCGTCTTCGGCTCCACCGTCTCCGGACGGGACGCCGAGGTCCCCGGCATCCGCGACATGGTCGGCCTCCTCATCAACACCATTCCCGTGCGCGCCCGTTGGACCACGAACGACACGGCGTACGACCTGCTCGACGCCGTGAAGCGTCACCAGGGGGCGGTCCTGCCGCACCAGCACGTCTCCCTCGCCCGGATCAGCCGGCTGGTCGGCACGGGCCCGATCTTCGACACGCTGGTCGTCTTCGACATCGCGACCGACGTGGCCGCCCTGCGCCGCCCGGACGACACCCTCACCATCGCCGAGATCGTCAACGAGGGCGCTCCGCACTACCCGTTGACACTCGTCGTGGAGCGCGCTCCGGAGGGCCGAACGCGCTTCAACCTGATCCACGACGCCGGCCTCCTGCGCTCCGAGGGCGCCGAGGCGATCCTCGACACGTTCACCCGGAACCTCACCGGGCTGCTCGGGCGCCCGGACGACCCGGTCGACCTGCTGGTCGCCGCCCCCGGCAACGCCCCGGCGCACGAGGGATCGACGACCCTGGTCGAGCTGTTCGACGCCGCCGCGCTCGGGGACCCGACGGCCACCGCCGTCACCCAGTGCGCGCTGGACGGCACCACCCGCTCCCTCGACTACGGCGAACTCGCCCACGCCAAGGACGAACTGGCCGCCGTACTGCGCGCGGCCGGGGCCGGACCCGGGCACCGGGTCGCCGTCGCCGTCCCGCCGTCGCTGGAACAGGTCGTCGCCCTGCTCGCCGCGGTCACCGCCGGAAGCGCCTACGTACCGTTGGACCCCGCCTATCCGGACGAGCGACTGGAGTACGTCCTCGCCGACTCCGCCCCGCAGGTCGTCCTCGTGGACCCGGAGCAGCGGGCCCGCTTCACCCGGCTGCTGGACCGGGCGGGCGTGCGCGCCCGGGTGCTCGTCCAGGGCGACCAGCACCCCCTGGACACCGGCAGCCTCCCCGCCGTCGCTCCCGGGGACCCCGCCTACGTCATCTACACATCCGGCTCCACGGGGCGGCCCAAGGGAGTCGTCGTCCCGCACTCCGCGGTGACGACGCTGCTCGCCAACACGCGTGACGACGTGGAGTTCGGACCGCACGACGTCGGGGTCCAGTTCCACTCCTTCTCCTTCGACTTCGCCGTCTGGGAGCTGTGGGGCACCCTCGTGCACGGCGGCGAACTGCTGGTCCCCGACTACGCGCTGACCCGCTCGCCGGTCGACTTCCACCGGCTGGTCCGCGAACGCGGCGTGACCGTGCTCAACCAGACCCCGTCCGCCTTCCACCGGTTCATCGAGGCCGACCTGCACGCGGACGAGCCGGTCACGACGCTGCGCCGCGTCATCTTCGGCGGCGAGCCGCTCGACCTCGGCCGGCTCCGCGGCTGGGTGGAGCGGCACGGGACAAGCGCGCCCGAACTGGTCAACATGTACGGCATCACCGAGACCACCGTCCACGTCACCCACCGGGTCCTGACGGACGAGGACTTCACCCGGGGCGACGACGCGGGCCCCATCGGACGACCGGTCCCCGGCCTGACCGTCCATCTGCTCGACGACCGGCTGCGACCGGTGCCCCCGGGCCGGGTGGGCGCCATCTACGTCGCGGGCGGGCAACTCTCCCTCGGCTACCTCGGGCGCCCCGGACTCACCGCGGAGCGGTTCGTGGCCGACCCGTTCGCCTCCGACGGCTCCCGCATGTACCACACGGGCGACCTCGCCCGCCGCACGCTCGACGGCGAGCTGGAGTTCGTCGGGCGCGCCGACGACCAGGTGCAGCTGAAGGGCTTCCGGATCGAGCCGGGCGAAGTGGAGAGCGCGGTACGGGAGCTCGACGGCGTCGTCGACGCGGCCGTCACCGTGGCGGACGGCGGCGACCACCTGGTCGCCCACGTCGTCGGCGTCCCGCCCGCCGACCTCACCCGGCTGCTCGCCGCCAAGCTGCCCGCGCACATGGTGCCGGGCCTGGTGCTGCCGACAGACACCCTGCCGCTGACCGTCAACGGCAAACTGGACCGCGGGGCGCTGAGAGAGCGGGCCGCACAGCACGCCGATCGCCCGCGGGAGCTTCCGCGGCCCACCGACGGCTCCACACTCACCACCCTGACCGGCATCTTCGCCGAAACGCTCCCCGGCGCCACCGTGGACGCCGACACCGACTTCTTCGGCGCGGGCGGCGACAGCATCGTCGCCATCACCGTGATCAACCGGGCCCGGGCGCTCGGCCTGCGGATCACACCCCGGGACGTCTTCCTGCTCCGGACGCCCCGCGCCCTCGCCGGCCGGGTGGCCGACCACTCCCCGGCCGTGCCGACGCCGCCGTCCCGCCCTGCGGACGGACCCCTGCCGCCCACGCCGATCATCCTGCGCCGGCGGGAGCTGGGCGCACCGCTCTCCGGTTTCGCCCAGGCCAGGGCCGTGACGGTCGCCGCGGGCACCCGACTCGACGACATCCGGCGCGCGGCGAACGCCCTCGTGGCAGCGCACCCGGCCCTGCGTCTGCGGTTGCGCGTCGAGCACGGCGTGTGGGCCCTGCGCACCGAACCCGCCCGCGAGGCAGGCGTCGACACCCCGGACGCCTCCGACGCCGCCACCGCGGCGAACGAGGCCGCCGGGCGGCTCGACCCGGAGACCGGGGACGTCATCGCGTTCTCCTGGCTGGCGGCGCACCGCACCCTGGTCGTCACCGTCCACCACATCGCCGTGGACACGGTGTCCTGGCTGATCCTCCTGGACGACCTGGCCACCGCCCTGACCGGGGCGGCCCTGCCGGAGCCGACCACCCCCTACGCCGCCTACGCCGAAGCCCTCGCCGTACGGACCGCCGAACAGACCGACGACCTCGGCCACTGGATCACCGCCCTCCGGGCCCCGGCCCTGCTGGGCACCGTCCGCGGCCACCGTGAGCGGACGGCCGTCCTCCGGCCCGACGCGAGCGACCGGGTGACCCGCGACGCACCCGGCGCGCTCGGTCTCGGACTCACCGAGCTGCTGTGCGGAGCCCTGCGCACCGCGCTGACCCGCATCCAGACCGAACCCACCGACCTCGCCGTCGAACTGGAGCGGCACGGCCGGGTCCCGGCCGCCGAGCACCACGACTACTCCCGCACCGTCGGCTGGTTCACCTCCATCGCCCCCGTACGCCTCACCGCCCACACCGACCCCGTCGCCGCGGCGCGCGAGATCACCGAACGCCAGCCGGACGAGGACGGCCACGTCGCCTACGGCCGCCTCAGGTACCTCAACCCGCAGACCTCACCCCTGCTCACCGCCCAGCCGCAGGTCCTGTTCAACTACCTCGGCCGGGGCGGCGAGTCGGACGCCCTGCCGATCACCGTGGGCGACCGGAGCAGCCCCTACGCCGTCGAGGTCAACGCCTGGACCGATGCGGCCACCGGCCGCCTCCACGCGGCCTTCACCCTCGCCGACGGCATCCCGGACGCGATCACCGAGCACTGGCTCGCCGCACTCGAACAGATCGGGAACGCCTCCGGGACGGCCGAGCGCACCGCACCGGTCACCCCGCTCCAGCGGGGCCTGTTCTTCCAGGCCCAACTGGCCGGACCGGCGGGACACTACGTCGCCCAGAGCTACTTCGCCTTCGACCGGCGCCTGGACGCCGACGCGCTGGCCGAGGCGATGGCGTACGTCATCACCCGCCACCCCGTCGTCGGCGCCGGCTTCACCACGGACGACGACGGCAACCCGGTCCAGGTCCTCCGGGCCGGCCGGCGGGTCGCCGTCCGCACCGTCGAGCCGGCGACCGAGGCCGAGACCGAGGCCCTGCGCACCCGGGACCGCGAGCAGGGCTTCGACCCGGGCGAGCCGCCGCTCCTCCGGCTGACCGTCGTCAGGCTGCCCGACGGCCGCGACGGCCTGCTGCTCAGCTACCACCTGCTGCTCTGGGACGGCTGGTCCCGCGAGATCCTGCTGCGCGACCTGTTCGACGCGTACGAGGCGGTGGTGGCGGGCCGGCCGTGGGACACGACGCCGGCCGCGCCGGGCTTCGAGGAGTACGCCCGCGCGCTCGCCGCGAGGGACCCGGCGCCCTCCGAGCGCTTCTGGGCCGAGCACCTGGCGGGCCTGCCGGGACCGACGCTGCTCGCCGGACCGGCCCCGGACCTCACCGAGGAACTGCCGCGACCGCTCGTACGCACCCTGTCCGCCGAACTCTCCGAGCTGCTGCGCGAAGCGGCGCGGACCCGGGGCGTCACGCTGAACACGGTCCTGACCGGCGCCTTCGGCCTCCTCCTCGGCGCCCGAACCGGCCGCGGCGACGCCGTCTTCGGCGTGACCGTGTCGGGCCGCGAGGGCGAGGGGCACGGCGACATCGTCGGCGTCCTGCTGAACACCGTCCCCCTGTGGACCCGGGCCCGGCCCGACGACTCGGTCGACGCCTACCTCGCGTCCGTACAGGCTGCGCGGGTGGCGGCGATGGACCATGAGCACCTGGGGCTCGGCGAGATCCAGCGGGCCGGCGGGCACGACACCCTGTTCGACAACCTGTTCGTCCTCCAGAACTTCCTGGACCCGGAAGCGTTCGCCGAGATGAACGCCCGCCACGGCATCACCGAGGTCCGGGCCGACGACTCCACGCACTACCCCTACACCTGGGTCATCACCCCCGGCGACCGGCTCACGGTCAAGCTGGAGCACCGCCACGGCGACCCCGACGGCGCACACCGACTCCTGGAGGACTACCTGCGCGTCCTGGAGGACCTCGCGCGGGCCACCGGGCCGCTGGGCGCGCTGCGCGGCCTGGGCCCGGACCCCGAACCGGCCGTGCGCACCGAGGTCGGCACGGACACCGTCGTCGACCGATTCGACCTGGCGGCCGAGCGTGACCCGGGCCGTGTCGCGCTCGTCGCCGACGGCGCCACCATGACCTTCGCCGAACTCCGGGAGCGCAGCCGGGCCGTGGCGGGCGTCCTCGCCCGGCGCGGTATCGGACCCGAGACGACCGTGGGTCTGGCGATCCCGCGCTCCCTCGACTGGATCGCGGCCCTGTTCGCGGTGCTGCGCGTCGGGGCCGCCTACGTGCCGCTGGAACTGGACCACCCGGACGAGCGGATCGCCGCCATCGTCGAGGACGCCCGCCCCGAGGTGATCCTCACCGTGAGCGCGGTGTCGCCCCGGCTCGACGGCGAACTGATCGAACTGGACCGTCCGCTGCCGGAGGCCGAGCCGTACACCACGTTCGCGCCGGACGACCCGGACCGGCTGCGCCATCCCGCGTACACGATCTACACCTCCGGTTCGACCGGGAAGCCCAAGGGCGTGGTGACCGAGTACGCCGGCCTCACCAACATGCTGATCAACCATCAGCGACGGATCTTCGCGCCCGTCCTCGCCGAACACGGTCACCGGGTGTTCCGGATCGCGCACACCGTGTCCTTCGCGTTCGACATGTCGTGGGAGGAGCTGCTGTGGCTGGCCGACGGCCATGAAGTACACATCTGCGACGAGGAGTTGCGCCGTGACGCCCCCCGGCTGGTCGCGTACTGCGTCGAGCACGGCATCGACGTCGTCAACGTGACGCCGACCTACGCCCAGCAGTTGGTGGCGGAGGGGCTGCTGGACGACCCCGGGAGGCGGCCCGCACTGGTCCTGCTGGGCGGTGAGGCGGTCACCCCGACGCTGTGGCAACGGCTCGCGGAGACCGACGGCACGGTCGGCTACAACCTGTACGGGCCGACCGAGTACACCATCAACACCCTCGGCGTCGGCACCTTCGAATGCCAGGACCCGGTGGTCGGCGTGGCCATCGACAACACCGACGTGTACGTCCTGGACCCCTGGCTGCGTCCACTGCCCGCCGGAGTGCCCGGCGAACTGTACGTGGCCGGCGTCGGCATCGCCCGCGGCTACCTGGGCCGGAGCGCCCAGACCGCGCACCGCTTCGTCGCCTGTCCCTTCGGCCGCCCCGGGGAGCGCATGTACCGCACCGGGGACCTGGTGATCCGCCGGCCCGACGGGAACATCGCCTACCTCGGCCGCACCGACCAACAGGTCAAGATCCGCGGCCACCGGGTCGAACTCGGCGAGGTCGAGGCGGTGTTCGCGGCCCACCCGGCGGTCCGCTTCGTCGCGGCCGTCGCCCAGCCCGACCCGGGGGTGGACGGCGCCCACCGCCTGGCCGCCTATCTGGTCCTCGCCGACTCCGCGGACCTGGCGCGGGTCGCCGAGGAGGTGGGCGGCGGGCTGCCGGACTTCCTGCGCCCCACGCACTACGCCCGGGTGGACGGCATCCCGCTGACCGTGAACGGCAAGGCCGACACGAAGGCGCTGCCGGAGGCCAGGCCGCTGGGCGCGCTGACCACGGCGGGGGAGCGCGGCCCGGAGACCGGGACGGAGATCGCCGTCTGCGAGTTCTTCGCCGAGGCGCTCGACCTCGACGACGACGAGGTCAGCGCGGTCGGCGACTTCGTCTCCCTCGGCGGGCACTCCATGCTGGCGGTGCGGCTGATCGGACTCCTCCGACGCGAGTACGGTCCTGTCATCACCATCCGCGACCTGTTCACCCTGCGCACCCCGGAAGCCGTCGCCCGCCACCTCGATGAGAACTCCTGAAACCGATGAACACTCCTGACACCGAGAGCCCCCGCCCGGGGGCCGCCATCCTGCGGACGGCACTGCGCCGCAACGTCGGCGCCATGATCGCGGGCACCGTCCTCATGGGCCTGTACCAGGCGGCCGAGACCGCGTTCCCCATCGCTCTCGGACTGATCGTCGAGCACACGATGCAGGACCGCAGCCTCGGCTCGCTCGGCGTCTCGATCGGCTCGCTGGCCGTGATCATCACGACGGTGTCCCTGTCGTGGCGGTTCGGCATGCGCGTGCTGCAGAAGGCCAACACCACCGAGGCGCACCGCTGGCGGGTACAGGTGGCCGCGTGCGGACTCCAGCCGGTGGCCAGGGACGTGGACCTCAAATCCGGCGAGATCCTGACCATCGCCACCGAGGACGCCGACCAGACCGCGGACATCATCGAGGTGGTGCCCCTGCTGATCAGCTCCCTGGTCGCCGTCGCGGTCGCGGCGGTCGCCCTCGGTCTCGCGGACCTCCGGCTGGGCCTGCTGGTGATCGTGGGGACCGTCGCGATCCTGTCGGTCCTCGCCGTCATGTCCAAGCGGATCGGAGCCAGTACGCAGGAGCAGCAGGCCCGGGTGGCGCGGGCGGGCGCCAAGGTCGCCGACCTGATCGTCGGGCTGCGCCCGCTGCACGGCTTCGGCGGCAACCACGCAGCCTTCGGCTCCTACCGCAGGGTCAGCGCGGACGCCGAACGGCAGGCGATCACCGTCGCCCGGGTGAACGGCGTCTACGCCGGCACCGCGCTCGCGCTCAACGCGGTCCTCGCCGCGGCCGTCTCGCTGACGGCGGGCTGGCTGGCTTTCGAGGGCCGGATCACCATCGGAGAACTCGTCATGGCCGTGGGCCTCGCGCAGTTCATCATGGAACCGCTCAAGATGTTCTCGGAGATGCCCAAGTACGTGATGATCGCCCGCGCCTCGGCCGAGCGCATGGCCCTCGTGCTGACCGCGCCGCCCGTGACGGAACCGGGCGCCGAGCGCCCGCGGCCCGGCGGTGACCTGGAGGTCGACGACCTCCGCCACGGAACCCTTCGCGGGGTCCGATTCACGCTTCCGGCAGGGGAGTTCGTGGCGATCGCGGCGTACCAGCCGCGCGCGGCCGCCGATCTGGCCGCCGTCCTCGCGGTGAACGTCGCTCCCCACACGTACGAGGGGGCGGTGCGGGTCGGCGGCCGGGGGATCGCGGACCTGTCGATCGAGGCGGTCCGCGAGCATCTGCTGGTGAATCCCTACGACGGGGAGATCTTCGCCGGCACGCTCCGGACGAACATCGACCCGTCGGGCAGCGGCCGGAGCATCGAGGCGGCCGTCGAAGCCTCCATGCTCACCGATGTCGTCGCCCTCCACCGCGAGGGACTCGACTACGCGATCCGCGACCGGGGCGCGAACCTCTCCGGGGGGCAGCGGCAACGGCTCTCGCTGGCACGCGCGTTGGCCGCCGACACCGACGTGCTGGTGCTGCACGACCCGACGACGGCCGTCGACGCGGTGACCGAACAGCTCATCGCCCGCAACGTCGCGAAGCTGCGCAAGGGCCGGACCACCCTCGTGCTCACCAGCAGTCCGGCGCTCCTGGACGCCGCGGACCGGGTGCTCGTCCTCGACGAGGGGGTCATCACCGCCGAGGACACCCACCGCAATCTCCTGGCCGGCGACGAGGCCTACTGCCGGGCCGTGGCCAGGTGAACCACCGGGCGGTTCCCGGGGTGCGCGCCCGGCGCCCGCCCCGGGAACCTCTCAGCCCAGCGCCCAGGCGACGTCCCTGAGGAGGGCGTGCCGCCAGCCCGCCCGGTCGTGCCCGGACGCCGAACGGGACACCCGGACCGTGGCCCCGGCCCGTTCGGTCAGCTTCTCGGTCAGCTCGCAGTGCGGCAGCATCGCGTGCTCGTGCTCGCCCACGTCGAACGCGCACCGCAGCCCGGACAGGTCGACCCCCCGGCGCAGCCGCTCGGCGACGGCTCCGCCCGGGGCCCCGCCCAGCGGATCCGGCGACCCCTCCGCGCCGGGCGCCCACCAGAAGGACCCCGACTGGCAGGCGACCCGCGAGACCAGCTCCGGGAACTCCAGTGCCGCGTACAGGGCGCTCAGACCGCCGAGGCTCTGTCCGGCGACCACCAGCCGCTCCGGGTCGGCAGGTACGCCCGAGTCGGCGACCAGCGGCAGCAGTTCGTCCCGGACGGCCTCCCACAGCTCGGGGCGGCAGGCGAACTCGGTCCCGCGGTCCTTGGCCGGCAGGAACACGAGGGTCACCGGGGGCATGTCACCCGCGGCGACGGCCGCGTCGAAGGCGGTCACGGCCGGGTGCAGATGCAGCCAGTCGTCCCCGTCGAGCAGCAGGACCAGCGGACCGCCGCCGCCCGCCGGGTGGACGCGCACCGTCCGCCGTCCGCCGAGCCGGTCGCTGCTCCAGCGGATCCGGGCGCGGGGGAGCGGGAGCACGTCGTCCGCGCCGAGAGCGGGCCAGTGGGGCTGGGCGGGGGCGTCCGGAGTCGCGGCGACGGAACGGTCCGCTCCGGCGCCGACCGGGTTGAACGGGTCGGCGACGGCCGCGTCCCCGACGACGACGCGGTAGGTCACCCGGAGCCGCGCGGGCATCCGCACCTCGGCGTACCAGCAGTCCGTACCGTCCCAGCGGCGCAACGGGACGGGCGGCGACCAGCTCTCGAAGTCGAGCACGGGACCGCCGCCGCCCTCCGCCTCGGGACCACGCCACAGGAAGAGGGTCCGCCACCCGCCGTCGGCGGGGACCGAGACGGGCGTACGGGCCGCCGCCCAGAACGCGTCGCTGCCGGGGCGGCCCGGGAGGCCGAAGGCGGCGAACGGATTCTTCTCGGTCACCGGACCCATGGGCGTCTCCTTGCGAGAGAGGGGAAGGGGCGGGGCTGGACTCCCTTGATGAGGTGAGCCTAACCCAGCCGCTCCGTAGGGCTGTTGGCGATCCGGTCCCCGAAACCGCCGGTCAGGGGGAGGAGGCCGCGCGCACCATGCGCAGCTGGCCGATCTCCGCGACGTTCTTCATCAGCTCGGCGTTCACCCACGCTGCCAGGTGCGCCATGGTGTGGTCCGGCCCCTGGCCCCAGGGGGACGGGGCGGCGGCGTCGAGAACCGCGTCGTCGAGGCCGTCCAGCACCACCAGCCAGGACTCCCGGAGCTCGCGCAGCCAGCCGATCGCCCCCGCGGCGTCACCCGGCCACGCGACGTCCTCGCGGTCCCGGGGCGCGCGGCCCGAGGAGTGCTCGATCGTCGTGCTCCACCACCAGCCGATGTGCCAGCTGAGCCAGCCGATCGTCGGCACCGGAACGGGGTCGGGCTCCGTCTCGGCCCAGTCCGGCATCCACCGGCCGTCGGCCCGCCGCCGCACCGTCCAGCACAGGGGCGCCGGCTGCCAGAGGAAGTCCTCGGTGTCCAGCCGCTCCAGGTGGTACTCGAACAGCGACCAGGTCAGATCGAACTGGTGGCGGAGAAGGTCACATCGCGAAGCGTTCACCGGGCGACCCTGACACACCCGTACTCCCCCGACAACGCGCTTTTCCCGTGGTCCGGGTCCGCGAGGCCGGGCGTCGCCGAGCGGGCGGGTCGGAACACCTAGTACGCGGCGAGCCGTTCCATCAGGGCGGCGCCGCGCGCGAGCGTCCGCTGCTCGTCCTCGTCGAGTTCGAGGTCGATGGCCCGGGCGAGCCAGTCGGCGCGGCGGTCGCGCTCCGCCTCCAGCGCCGCCCGCCCCACGTCGGAGAGGTCGACGAGGGACTTCCGGCCGTCCGTCGGGTGCGCCCTGCGGACGACGAGGCCCTGTTCCATGAGGAGTCCGACCGCGCGGGCCATCGACTGGGGGCGCACACGCTGGTCCGCCGCGAGGTCGCTGGTGGTCATGGCCCCGTCCCGGTCGAGGACGCCCAGGACGGCGACCTGGCCGTGCGGGATCCGGTCCTCCTGCTTCACGCGCCGCGCGAGTCTGCCCATGGCGACGCGCAGGTCGGCGGCGACGGTCGCGGGTTCCGGGGTCGGCATAGGGCACTTTAACCCGTGATCGGCGGCGGCTTCCCACGGGTGCCCCGCGGAGCGGACCCGGTCAGCACAACTGGACAGCGAGGCTGAGCAGTCAATCTGCACAGCTCAACTGTACAGCTAGTCTGAACAGCCTTGCTGTAGAGTTCTGGGTGTCGCGGCGGGCGCCGGCGTTGTCGCAGAAGCGCCGCGGCGTGTGACTTCGGAAGGACCTCGCATGGCCCCCAAGGCAGTTGAGCCCACCGTCATCCAGTCCGTCACCGCCCGCCGGATCCTCGACAGCCGGGGCAACCCCACCGTCGAGGCCGACGTCCGCCTCGCCGACGGGTCCCTCGGCCGCGCCGCGGTTCCGTCCGGCGCGTCCACCGGCGCGCGGGAGGCCCTGGAACTGCGCGACGGCGACGCCGGGCAGTGGCACGGCAAGGGCGTCGACCGTGCGGTCGCCCACGTCAACGGGGAGATCGCCGCGGCTGTCGCCGGCCGCGACGCGGACGACCAGGCAGGCCTGGACGCCGCGCTCGTCGCGCTCGACGGCACACCCGACAAGTCCCGGCTCGGAGCCAACGCGATCCTGGGGGTCTCCCTAGCGGCAGCGAAGGCGGCCGCGGCCGCCCACCGCCGGCCGCTCTACCGCTACCTCGGCGGGGCCGACGCCCGCCTTCTCCCGCTGCCGATGATGAACATCGTCAACGGCGGCGCGCACGCCGACAATCCGCTGGACTTCCAGGAGTTCATGATCGCGCCGGTGGGCGCACGGACCTTCGCGGAAGCCGTCCGCATGGGCTCCGAGATCTTCCACACCCTGCGAGGCGACCTGCTCGCCGCCGGACACGCCACGGCCGTCGGCGACGAGGGCGGCTTCGCCCCCGCGCTGCGCACGGCGGAGGAAGCGCTCGACTTCGTGATGAGCGCCGTCGAGCGCAGTGGGTACCGACCCGGAGCGGACATCGGCCTGATCATGGACCCGGCCTCGTCGGAGTTCTTCCGGGACGGGGCCTACGCGTACGCGGGCGAGGGCGTACGCCGCACCCCCTCCGAACAGGTCGACTACCTGGTCGAGCTGATCGACGCGTACCCGATCGTCTCCGTCGAGGACCCGATGGCGGAGGACGACCTGGACGGCTGGCGCGAGCTGACCGCCCGGGTCGGGGGCCGCTGCCAGCTCACCGGTGACGACGTGTTCTGCACCGACGAGGAGCAGGTGCGCCAGGGGATCCGGACCGGCGTCGGCAACTCGGTCCTGGTGAAGGTCAACCAGATCGGCACCCTGACCGAAGCCCTCGCCACGGTCGCCACCGCCCGGCGTGCTGGCTGGAGCGCCGTCATGTCCCACCGCTCCGGCGAGACGGAGGACACCACGATCGCGGACCTGGCGGTCGCGACCGGCTGCGGCCAGATCAAGACCGGCTCGCTGTCCCGCTCCGACCGGACGGCCAAGTACAACCGGCTTCTGCGCATCGAGGAGGAGTTGGGCGGCTCGGCGCGGTACGCGGGCGGCGAGCTGCTGTCCCGCTCCCGGTAGCCGGACGGGAGGACCGCCGAGAGGATCCTCCCCGACCGGAACGGGCGGCCCCCGATGGACAGTCGCGTCCACCGGAGGCCGCCCTCCGTTCGCGGGGGTCGGGTCCGGGCCGCCGGACACCGGACCCGAACCCCCGCTCCCGGGTCACCGGGTCCGGGCCGAAAATGCCCTGGACTAGGGGAAATTGGTGACGGTCGAAGGGATCGTCGACGTTCCCGACGTCGGCGAGCCGATGTTGTTGATGACGTGCTGGTACTGGCCGTTGCCGCCGAGCGAGACGACGAGCAGGTTGTGGAACTTCACGCCGGGTTTCACCGGCGCCTTGAAGCCGTGTTCCTGCACGATGGTCGGGTCGACGTTGTAGTAGCAGTAGCTGCCCATGCCCCAGCCCTCGTGCTGTTCCACCGAGTCGTCGACGCGGTAGGCGGCGTAGCCCTTGGTCGCGCCGTTCTGGATGGCGGCCTGGTTCGGGGCGTCGTAGGCCTTCTCGTTCTGGAAGAAGATCGTGCGTCCGCGTTCGCCGTACCACTCCACGTCGTACTTGTTGAAGTGCTCGACGAACAGGCCGGTGGCCAGCACGTCGTCGCCGTTCACGCGGACGCCGTAGTCGGCCCGGTTGGTCTCCCAGCCCCAGCCCTCACCGTGGTCGGCACGCCAGACCCAGGTGTGGTCGATGATCGTGTCGTCGCTGTTGACGACGATGCTCGTGGTCGCCTTGCCGGGACCCGCGCCGCCGATCCGCACGAACACGTCCTGGAGCGAGGTCGGGTTCGCCGAGTGGTCGGCGGACGCGCCCTGCGGCCCGACCTCCAGCAGTGTCGGCGAGTTGACGGGGCCCGCGTCGATGAGGAATCCCGCGAGCTTCACCCCGTCGACGTCGGCGACCTTCATCGCCGTCACCCCGTTGTCCGGGATGATCGTGGCCAGGCCGAGACCGAGGACGACGGTGTTCGCCCGGTTCACGTTGATGGTCTGGTCGATGTGGTAGACCCCGGGCGTGAACAGCAGGTTGAGGCCCTGCGCCAGCGCGGCGTTGATCGTCGCGGCCGTGGCGCCCTGTTTGACGACGTAGAAGCGGTTCAGCGGGATGGACTCGCCCGGCTGGGTTCCGCCGTCCCACGAGACCCCCCGCGCGTTGACGCGCTTCGCGGGGACAAAGACCTTGTACTCGTTCCCGTCGAGGTAGAGGAACGGCTTCTCGCGGGAGATCGGGGTGGTGTCGAGCGTGGTGTACGGCGGGGTCGGGTAGCTCGCCGCGGGGGCGCCCTGGACGCCGGAGAACGTCATGTTCCACACGGCGTTGGTCCAGCCGCCGACCGAGCTGTCGCGGGTGTACCACTGCTGCTGGGAGTACGGGCCGACCGTCCCGTCGATCTTGGAGTCGGCGATGTAGCCGCCGCTGGCCCAGCCGTAGCCGTCGGGGGCGAGGTTCAGTCCGCCCTTGACGTGCATCCGGCGGAACGGGGCGGCCTGGGAGACTGCCCAGCGGTTGGTGCCGTTGACCGGGTTGAGGGTCAGGTTCTCCGCCGAGCGCCAGAAGTTCTGCGTCGCGTTCCCGTTGAACCAGCCCGCGTCGACCGTCACGTCACCGTTGAACGTGGTGGCGTTCGGGTTGAGGCCGAGCCCCGCGATCTGCGTGTAGAAGCCGATCTGCGCGTTGATGTTGTTGTACGTGCCCGGCTTGAAGAGGAGCGCGTGCCGGCCGCTGCCGAACTGGGCTTCCTCCTGCTGCTGGAAGATCTCGTCGACCTTGCCCTGGATGTTCGGCGTGGACGGGTCGAAGACATGGACGTTCGGGCCGAGGTCGCCGCCGCCCGGAATCTCCGGTCCGCCGCCGCCACGGGTGCCGAAGACCTTGAACTCCCAGAGCGAGTAGCCGTATCCGGTGGCCCGCTCGGTGCCCGTCAGCCGCACGTAGCGGGCGTCGCCGGAGACGGTGAGGGTCTCGTTGCCGCCCGCCGACGTGGTGGTGCTGTAGGCGGTCGTCCAGTCGTTGCCGTTGGTCGAGAGCTCGATGCGGTAGCTCTTGGCGTGCGCGGCCTCCCAGGCGAGTTCGACCCGGCTGAGCGTGGCCGGGGAACCGAGGTCGATCCGGATCCACTGGGGGTCGGCGAACGCGCTGGACCAGCGGGTCCCGCCGTTCCCGTCGACGGCGTTGCCCGCCGCGGTGCCGCCGTTCTCCTGGCTGGAGGCGGTCACCGTGCTGCCCTGGGAGAGCAGGACGGGTGCGGCCTGTGCCGGAGCCGCCTGCACGGCCGCGAGCAGTGTCGCGACCAGGGTGGTGATGACCGCGAGGGCCAGCGTGCGCCGTCGACGGGATGCGGCCAGGGGAGGCCGCGAGGGTCTGACGAGGGCAACGGACATGTCTGATCTCCTGAAAGGTCAGGTGGGCGGGGGTGGTTCAGCTACGGGCGCGCTCCCCAGAGAGGAGAGAGAGCGCTCTCTCGGTAGCCGAATGATTCTCCCGTGTTTCCGTCACGTCAAGAGTTGTGCACAGGAAAGCCGCGGTCGGGCTGTCGGCCCGCCGGACGTTTCATCTTCTGAAGGCGGTGCGGTAGTTGAGCGGCTGCGGCGTGGCCGGCCCGAGGGCGTCCTGTGGTCGGTCGAACCAACTCCGCCCCACGTCTTGACGGTTCGCCGGGGGCCCGTCAGTCTCCCCTCTGCGGGGGAGCGCTCTCTCGGCCTCATCCCCTCACAGCACAAGGAGTTCGCATGGAAGCCCGTGGAACACCACGGTCGCGCGGCGCCCTGGCGGTCATGGCCGTCGTGGCCCTCCTGTTCACCCTCTCGGTGGCCGTCGCCCCCGAACGCGCCGCCGCCGCGCCCGTTCTCGTCTCCCGGGGAAAGCCGGCCACCGCCTCCAGCACCGAAGGCCCCTTCGGCGCGGCGGCCGCCGTGGACGGCGACCCCGCCACCCGCTGGTCCAGCGGTTTCACCGACGACGAGTGGCTCCGCGTCGACCTGGGCGCGAGCACCTCGATCGGGCGTGTCGTACTCGACTGGGAGGCCGCGTACGCCAAGGGCTACCGCCTGGAGGTCTCCGGCAACGGAACCGACTGGACGACGATCCACTCCACCACGACCGGCGCCGGCGGCGTCGAGACCCTGACGGTCTCCGGAACCGGCCGCTACATCCGGATGCACGGCACCGAACGCGCCACCGCCTGGGGCTACTCACTCCACGAGTTCCAGGTCTACTCGGCCTCCGGCGGCACCGCCCCCGGCGACGGCGACGTCCTGCTGTCCTACGGGAAGACCGGCTCCGCCTCCACCTCCCAGCACGACGGCACCTGCTGGGAGTGCTCCCCGGACAAGGCGTTCGACCGCGACCCGGCCAGCCGCTGGGCCACCAGCCCCGAGGGCGGCTGGACCGACCAGGGGTGGATCGCGGTCGACCTCGGCGCCCGCGCCGAGATCAACCGGGTCGTCCTCCAGTGGGACCCGGCCCACGCCAGGGCCTACCGGATCGAGGTCTCCGACAACGGGACCGACTGGACGACCATCCACGAGACGGCGTCGGGCACGGGATTCAAGGAGACGCTCGACGTCAGCGGCACCGGCCGGCACGTACGCCTGTACGCCACCCAGCGCAGCGGTGAGTACGGCTACTCGCTCTGGGAGTTCCAGGTCTGGGGCACCGGCGGAGCGCCGGTCCCCGCGCCCCCGCTGCCCGCGGACCCCACGTACGACCGACTGGTCTTCAGCGACGAGTTCAACGGCCCCGCCGGCGCGGCGCCGGACCCGGCCAAGTGGGTTCCGGAGACCGGCACCGGACCCAACAACGAGCTGGAGTACTACACCGACAACAAGAACGCGGCCCAGGACGGCAACGGCAGCCTCGTCCTGGAGGCCCGCCGGGAGCCGACGCCCGGCTCCGCCTGCCCGCCCGACCCGCTGAGCGGCAGCACCACGTGCCAGTACACCTCGGCGCGGCTCAACACCTACGGGAAGTTCCAGTTCACCTACGGCCGGGTCGAGGCGCGCATCAAGGTCTCCGGCACGCAGGGGCTCTGGCCCGCGTTCTGGATGCTGGGCGCGGACTACTTCGACCAGGGGCGTCCGTGGCCCTACACGGGTGAGATCGACATCATGGAGCACGTCGGCAAGGAGCCGAACACCACCTACTCCACCCTGCACGCACCCGCGTACAACGGCGCGGCCGGGTACGGAGCACCGTACTCCCTGCCGGGCGGTGCGAACTTCGCCGACGACTTCCACACCTTCGCCGTGGACTGGAACAGCAAGGGCATGACGTTCCGCGTCGACGGCCAGGTCACGCACACGGTCGACAAGGAGCAGCTGGAGCGCACCCGCGGACCCTGGGTGTTCGACCACGACTTCTTCCTCATCCTCAACAACGCGGTCGGCGGTGACTGGCCCGGCCCGCCCGACGCCACCACGCGCTTCCCGCAGAAGATGAGCGTCGACTACATCAAGGTCTGGCAGTAGGGAGGTCGAGGTCCCGCGGGAGGACCGCGGGCCCCGGGCGTCCGGGCGGTGGGGGCGACCCCATGCCCGGACGCCCTTCCGCCGGCCGTCGCTCAGGCGCCCCCGCGCGGCGCGTACAGGATCCACAGCGGCCCTTCGGCGAGATCGACGCGCTGCCCGTCGGGGGTGGTGTACACCGTGTCCGCGTCGGTCGCGCTCCGCGTCCACCGGGCCTCGTACGCCCGGCCGTCCCGCAGGACGACCGCGTCCCCCGATCCCACGGTCTCGGTGAAAGGACTGGTGTTCCCGGACCGGTCACGGAAGTCCGAGGGCCGTACGGTCACGGACTGGACCACGACCGTCCCGGCTCCGAGCCGGTCGCCCTCGGTGGTGCGGGCGGGGGAGCCGTCCAGGGAGACGAGCCAGCGCTCGCGTTCGGCGGACCAGGTGAACGTCACCGACGCGGACGGGTAGCGAACCGTGCGGCTGCCCTCCCGCTCCCCGCCGGAGGGCGGCGCGCCGACCCTGAGCCCCAGCTCCCCGACGGCGTTCACCCCGGAGGCCTCGAACGGGATCCGCTGCGGGCGCAGATAGAGATTGTGCGGCGCGGGACGGTCCGGGCCCCGGAAGTACGCGCCCGGCGCCTTCGACGGCGGCACCGGGTCCAGCGGCGCCCGGTCGATGACCGGCAGCAGCCGGCTCTGGGCGCCGGAGAAGGCCAGGGCCGGCCGGTCGAACTGCCGCAGCAGTTCGAGATCGGTCTCCCGCGCGCTGCGCACCGGACCGATGACCGGTGGCAGGGCGGAGGAGTACACGGCGAGTATCCGGCTCAGGCCGGCCTCCACCTGCTCGACGTAGACGATGTCGGCCCGCTCCAGACCGGTGTGCGGCCGCGCGGGCGCCACATTGTCGATCTTCACGGCGAGTACGGCGGCCCGGCCACCGGACGGAGAGCTGCCGCGGGGCGTGGGGGACGTCCCGTCCCCGCCCGTGCACGCGGCGGTGACGGCCAGCAGGAGCGCGGTGAACAGCGCTGCGGCCGAGGTCCTGACTCCGGCTGCGGACATGGCGACCGCCCTTCCGGGGCGTCGGCCGGCGGTGTCGGCGCAACGCCGTCGTGCCGCGGCCCCTCCTCCATCATCACGCATCCGGCGTCGGCATGGTTGCGCGACCGCCGGTCCCGAGCGGAAACGGCCCCGAACGGCCCCGAACGACGGCGCAGCGCATCCGCGCCCCCGCACGGACCGGCCGACCCGGCCGGAAACGCCCCGTACCGTGCCCCTGATTCCGCTTCCGCGGGAGTGGTTCGCTCTCTACGGTTGCAGGAGCGACGGGCACTGCGCCCGGAACGGCACGACAGGTGCGGCGGAGGGGGTCCGGTGGAAGCGGAGTTGACGGCACTGGCGGCGTCGGGGGCGACCGCCTTCGTGGGGCTGATGGTGACGGAGGCCTGGACGCAGGCGCGCGGTCGGATGGCCCGGTTCCTGGCGCGGGGCGAGGACGTCGACGTCGTCGACGCGGAGCTGGAGGAGTCCCGCGAGGAACTGCTCGCGGCACGCCGCAACGGTGACGAGGACGGTGCCGCCGACGTCACCGCCGAGTGGCGGGTCAGGCTCCGCCGGGCCCTGCGGGACAACCCCGGGGCAGCGGAGGAGCTGCGCGGCCTGCTCGACGAGCTGGCTCCCGCGCACTCCGCCGGCACCACCGTCTCGGTCAACCACAACACGATCCACGACGGCACCTACAACGGACCCGTGATCATGGCCCATTCGATCCACGACGGCGTACACACACCGCCCGAGCAGGGCCCGGGCACCAGGTGACGGCACCGGGGGGCGTGCGGCGGGCCGGTCCCCCTCAGGCTCCCGCGGTGAGCTCCCCCCGGCACACCGGGCACCGTTCCCTGCCGTCCCAGGCGTCCCACCCGAAGGACGCGGGCGAGAAGGCCCGGTCCTTCAGTTCGCCCCGCACCGCCGTCCGGTAGGCCCACACCCTGTCGAGGTAGGGGTGGTACGCGTCGTGGAAGGCCTGCGAGGTGTGTGTGGCGCCCGTGCCCACGACGCGCTGGACGGCGCGCAGCTGCTGGAACATCGCCTGTCCGGCGCCCGCCACGTCGGCGGAGGCGTCGATGAAGAACCGCTCGCGGACCTCGTGGACGGCGGCTTCGTCGAACGCCGCACGGGCGGCCAGGTCCGGATCGACGGCCGGATCCTGCGCCTGGGCTATGCCGCGCAGCCGGGTGTGGCATCTCCCGACGGCTGCGATGAACTCGATGTACACCGCGCGCCGCCGCTCCTGGGCCCCGCGGTCCCTCTCGTGGCGTTGGCGCAGGCGGTCGGCGAGCAAGGTGCCCGATATGGCGAGGAAACCGCCGCTCACCGTCGCGACGAGCGTGCCCCAGTCCATGCTTCTTCCCCCCGGAGGCGATCACGGTCCCTGCGGCCCCGAATCTATCCCCGCCAGGGGCCCGGAAGCGGGCCTTCCGGGCCGCCCGGCGGAAGGTGGTGAGCACCGCGGGGCCCGCCGGCGTGACGAGGACGGAGTTCGTGGGGCCGACCCCGCCGGTGATTCGGAGCGGACACGTACAGCGGGGTGCAGCCCAGGGTGAAGGCTGCGCGGCCAGGGCCCGTTGCCTGAACGGCCGCATGGAGGACGCGGCGACCGCCGGGATCGCCCGGGTCCCGGTCGCGGCCGAGGGGCCGCGGCCGGTGACCGGACGGGGCGGGAGCGGTTGACCGTGCCGCTTCCCGCCCCGTCGCGGTGCGCTCGGCACCGGCCCTGACGGGCCGTCTGGTCCAGACCTCTTGACCGAAGGTCTGGACCATTCTACGGTTTGGCAGGGTCACGACACAGGGCGGGGCGGGGCGAACCTTTCGCCCCGTCGGCGGCGGACCCGGGCTGGAAGGACGTACGGATCATGGGTCGTACCTCACGACTGCTGGGCCTCGGCCTGGCCGCGGCGCTCGTCGTACCGATGCTCGTCGGAGCCGCGCCGCCGAAGGCCGCGGAGACGGGCACCGCGGCCGTCGAGACCTGCGCGGTCAAGTCGAAGCCCACCGGCAAGGTGCTCCAGGGGTACTGGGAGAACTGGGACGGGGCGGCCAACGGCGTGCACCCGCCGCTCGGGTGGATCCCGATCACCGACTCCCGCATCACCCAGCACGGCTACAACGTCATCAACGCGGCCTTCCCCGTCATCCGCTCCGACGGCACCGTCCTCTGGGAGGACGGCATGGACAACACCGTCAAGGTCGCCACCCCCGCCGAGATGTGTCAGGCCAAGGCCTCCGGCCTCACCACCCTCATGTCGATCGGCGGAGCCGCGGCCGGGATCGACCTCAGCTCCAGCGCGGTGGCCGACCGGTTCGTCCAGACGATCGTCCCGATCCTGAAGAAGTACAACTTCGACGGCATCGACATCGACATCGAGACCGGCCTCGTCGGCAGCGGCAACATCAACCAGCTCTCCGCCTCGCAGTCCAACCTCATCCGCATCATCGACGGCGTCCTCGCCGCGATGCCGCCGAACTTCGGCCTCACCATGGCCCCCGAGACGGCGTACGTCACCGGCGGCAGCGTCGTCTACGGCTCGATCTGGGGCTCCTACCTGCCCATCATCAAGAAGTACGCCGACAACGGCCGCCTGTGGTGGCTGAACATGCAGTACTACAACGGCAGCATGTACGGCTGCTCCGGCGACTCCTACTCCGCCGGCACCGTCGCGGGCTTCACCGCCCAGACCGACTGCCTGAACAAGGGACTGGTCATCCAGGGCACCACCATCAAGGTGCCCTACGACAAGCAGGTCCCCGGCCTTCCCGCACAGCCCGGCGCCGGCGGCGGCCACATGTCCACCGGGCTCGTCTCGCAGGCCTGGAACCACTACAAGGGCTCCCTCAAGGGGCTGATGACCTGGTCCCTGAACTGGGACGGCTCCAGGGGCTGGACCTTCGGCGACAACGTGAAGTCCCTCCAGGGCCGTTGAGCCCCCACCCCGACGATTCCGCGCCCCCGGTCCGCTCCGGACCGGGGGCGCGGCGCTGCTCCGGCCGGGGAGCGACACGAGGAAGGCGCGAACCGGTCGCGCACCTGGGCGGCCGGGAGAGCAGAATCGGGTACGGACCGGGGGAGATCGTTTCCCCGGTGCGCCGGGTCCGTCTCCCCGCGGGCCGGTCGACGACGAAGACGTACGAGGAGCCCCGATGGTGCACGAACGGGCCGGTCACCCGGCGCAACCCGCAGATCTGGTCGACGTGGCACGGCTGGTGACGGCCTACTACGCCCTCCACCCCGATCCGGCCGAGCCCGCCCAGCGGGTGGCCTTCGGGACCTCCGGCCACCGCGGCTCCGCGTTCGCCGCCGCGTTCAACGAGGACCACATCGCCGCCACCACCCAGGCGATCTGCGACTACCGCGCCCGCCAGGGCACCGACGGACCCCTGTTCCTCGGCGCGGACACCCACGCGCTGTCCGAACCCGCCCGGGCCACCGCCCTGGAGGTGCTCGCCGCCAACGGGGTCACCGCCCTCATCGACAGCGAGGACGGCTACACCCCGACCCCCGCCGTCTCGCACGCCATCCTCACGTACAACCGGGACCGCACCGAGCACCTGGCCGACGGCATCGTGGTCACCCCCTCGCACAACCCGCCCGCCGACGGCGGCTTCAAGTACAACCCGCCGAACGGGGGGCCCGCCGCCTCCGACGCCACCTCCTGGATCCAGGACCGGGCCAACGCCCTGATCGAGGCCGGACTCGGCGTGGTCCGCCGGATGCCGTACGCCCAGGCCCTGGCCGCCGACACCACCCGCCGCCACGACTTCCTCACCGCCTACGTCGACGACCTGCCCTCCGTCCTCGACCTCGACGCCGTACGCGACGCGGGGATCCGCATCGGCGCCGACCCGCTCGGCGGCGCGTCCGTCGCCTACTGGGGGCGGATCGCGGAACGGCACCGGATCGACCTCACCGTCGTCAACCCGCTCGCCGACCCGACCTGGCGGTTCATGACGCTGGACTGGGACGGCAAGATCCGCATGGACTGCTCGTCCCCGCACGCCATGGCCTCGCTGATCGCCCAGCGCGACGCGTACGCCATCGCCACCGGCAACGACGCCGACGCCGACCGGCACGGCATCGTCACCCCCGACGGCGGACTGATGAACCCCAACCACTACCTGGCCGTCGCCATCGACTACCTCTACACCCACCGCGACGGCTGGGCCGCCGGGACCGGCATCGGCAAGACCCTGGTCTCCTCGTCCATGATCGACCGGGTCGCCCAGGACCTCGGCCGCACCCTGGTGGAGGTCCCGGTCGGCTTCAAGTGGTTCGTCGACGGCCTCTACGACGGCAGCCTCGGCTTCGGCGGCGAGGAGTCCGCCGGGGCCTCCTTCCTGCGCCGCGACGGCCGGGTCTGGACCACCGACAAGGACGGCATCCTGCTGGCCCTCCTCGCCTCCGAGATCACCGCCGTCACCGGCTCCACCCCCTCCGAGCACTATGCCCGCCTCACCGACCGCTTCGGCGACCCGGCCTACGCCCGCGTCGACGCCCCCGCCACCCGTGAGGAGAAGGCCGTGCTGGCGAAGCTCTCCCCCCAGCAGGTCAAGGCCGACACCCTCGCGGGCGAGCCCGTCACCGCCGTCCTCACCGAGGCCCCCGGCAACGGCGCCCCGATCGGCGGCCTCAAGGTCTGCACCGACAGCGCCTGGTTCGCCGCCCGCCCCTCGGGCACCGAGGACGTCTACAAGGTGTACGCGGAGAGCTTCCAGGGCCCCGGCCACCTCGCCCAGGTCCAGGAGGAGGCCAGGGCGCTGGTCTCCGAAGCGCTCGGCGACGCCTGAGCCCCGCCGCCGGCATCCGGCACGCCGACCGGTGCCGGCGCTCAGGCGCCCGGCACCGTCGGCTGCACCTGCCGCAGGAAGGCCGCGTTGTCCGGGGTGCGCCGGACCCTGTCCAGCAGCACCTGGAGGGCGCCTTGGCCGTCCCGCGTGCCCAGGGCGCGGCGCAGGGCCCTCACCGCCGCCAACTCCCCTTCACCGAACAGGAGTTCCTCGCGACGGGTGCCGGAGCGGGCGACATCGACGGCGGGGAAGATCCGCGCTTCGGCGGCGGAGCGGTCCAGGCGCAGCTCCATGTTGCCGGTGCCCTTCAACTCCTCGAAGAAGAAGTCGTCGGCCCGTGAACCCGTCTCCACGAGAGCCGTCGCCAGGATGGTGAGCGAACCGCCCTCCTCGGCGCAACGGGCCGCCCCGAACAGCTTCTTGGGGCCGGCCAGGGCCGCCGCGTCGACGCCGCCGCTGAGGGTCCGGCCCCCCGCGCGGGCCGCGTTGTTGTGGGCCCGGCACAGGCGGGTGAGGGAGTCCAGCAGGATCACCACGTCCCGGCCCTGCTCGACGAGGCGCCGGCCACGCTCGACGGCGAGTTCGGCCAGGGCGATGTGCTCCCGCGCGGGCCGGTCGAAGGTCGACGCGTACACCTCGCCGCGTACCGAGCGGCGCATGTCCGTGACCTCCTCGGGCCGTTCGTCGAGCAGCACCACCATCAGGTGCGCCTCGGGATGGTTGGTGGCGACGGCGGCGGCCACTTGCTGAAGCAGCACCGTCTTGCCCGTACGGGGCGGTGCGACGATGAGGCCGCGCTGGCCCTTGCCGACGGGGGAGACGAGATCGACGATGCGCGGCGCGGGCCCGCCGCGCGGTGTCTCCAGGCGCAGCCGCTCGCGCGGGTGGACGGGCGTCAGATCACGGAAGCGGGCACGGCCCCGCAGGTCTTCCGGGTCGCGTCCGTTGACCCGGTCGACCGAGGCCAGGACGCGCGGCCGGTCGCAGCCGCCCTCGACGGCATCGCCCTTGCGCAGCCCGAGGCGGCGGATCAGAGCGGACGACACCTGGATGTCGTCGGGGGAGGGGTGGCCGCCGCGGACACGGAGCATGCCGTGGCCGTCGTCGGCGGGGTCGAGGAGGCCGGCGACCCGGACGGGGCGCTGCTCAGGGGCGGTGGGGCGTTCGAGAGTGGTGGTCATGGGAGGGGTCCTTCCGCGGACAGGCGAATGAGGGGACCGGCCTTCCTGGGGTGCGGCGGAACATCACGCCACGCACCGGGGCACGGAAGCCCTGGGCCGGAGAGACAGCGAAAACGCTGGGAAGAAGCTGGATCGCCGGTCGGAAAGGACGGGCGCGACAGCTGTGGGGAGGAATCAGCACCGGTGCCCGATGAGAAGGGCATACACACGTGCTGATCGCACTGTACCACGGTGCGCCGGGGGAGTGGCGGAACACGTGCCGGTACGTCGGGCGCGGGCTTCTCGGAGGTGCCTCCCGCCCGACGCCGGACGCGCGCCGAGGGCGGTGGGAACCCCGTTATCGGGGTTCCCACCGCCCTCGGTGACGGCGGCGGGGCCGCGGTGTCAGCCGGTCACGCCCAGGAGCGGGGCCCAGGACTCCAGTGCGGGCTGCTCGGCGAGGTCGGCGAAGGCCACCTCGATGCCGTGGTCGCGGCGCCAGGCGGCGGCCAGCGCCATCAGGCGGACGGAGTCGAGGCCGTAGTCGACGAGGTTCTCGTCGAGGGGGATCTCCTGGGGATCCTCGCCCAGGACGTCGGCGACGTCGGCACGGAGCTGTTCGAGCGTGAGCGCCACGGCGGTCACTTCCCTTCGAAGACGGTCCGGGCGGTCGTGACGACGGCGCACTTGCCCGCCGCCCAGCGCAGTGCCATGGCGTGGTCCTCGGCCGAGAAGTCCGCCACCGCGTCGGCCACCACGAACGCCTGGATGTCCTGCATCCACGCGTCGCACGCGGTCATGAGCACGCCGATGTGGGCGTAGACGCCGGTGATGACGATCTGGTCCCGCCCCTGCTCGCGCAGGCGCTCCAGCAGATCGGTGCGGACGAACCCGCTGTACTTCCACTTGGTGAGGACGGTGTCGCCCGTGCCGGGCGCGACCTCGTCCGCGATGGCCGCAAGGTGCTCGTCGGCCGGGAGCCCGGGCCCCCAGAAGTCCTGCTGGAGGCCGCGCTCCTCGGCGCTCTGGCCGCCGGGCTGCGCGGTGTAGAGGACCGGCACCCCGAGCCGTGCCGCGTCCTTCTTCAACTCGGCGACATGGGCGAGGAGTTCGGGCACGGGAGCGGCCCGGCGGTCGTAGGCCGACAGGAAGTGGTTCTGCAGGTCGTGGACGAGGAGGACCGCACGTGCGGGATCGACGGTCCAGTCGACCCGGTTGGCGGGCAGCTCGCCGGCGGCCGGCATGGGGTAAGGGGCGATGGCGGGCAGAGCCATGGTGGAGAGGGTTCCGTTCGGGGAGTCGTTCAGTGGGACGGGGCGGTGGGCGTGGTGCGGGCCGCGGCGTTGCGCAGGTCCTTCTTGGAGACCTTGCCCACTCCGGTCTGCGGGAAGGCGTCGACGAACTCGACCCGGTCGGGCACCTTGTAGGCGGCCAGGCCCCGTTCGCGTACGAACCGTTTGACGGCCACCGCCTTGAGCGGGCCCGCGCCCGAGCGCAGGATCACGTAGGCGCAGACGCGTTCGCCCAGATACGGGTCGGGCTCGGCCACCACGTTGGCGTCGTGCACGGCCGGGTGGGCGAGGATGTGGTTCTCGACCTCCTCGGCGGCGATCTTCTCGCCGCCCCGGTTGATCTGGTCCTTGGCGCGTCCCTCCACGACGATGTGCCCGGTGGCGGTGACCCGCACGATGTCGCCGGTGCGGTAGAAGCCGTCCTCCGTGAAGGAACGGGCGTTGTGCTCGGGGGCGTTCCAGTAGCCGCGGATGGTGTACGGGCCCCGGGTCAGCAGATGGCCGGTCCCGCCCGGGGCCACCTCCCGGTCGTCGTCGTCCACGACCAGGATCTCGTCGTCGGGCGAGATGGGCCGTCCCTGGGTGGTGACGATGGTCTCGACGGGGTCGTCCAGCCGGGTGTAGTTGAC
The DNA here is from genome assembly GCF_900460065.1 of Streptomyces griseus. Taxonomy (GTDB): domain Bacteria; phylum Actinomycetota; class Actinomycetes; order Streptomycetales; family Streptomycetaceae; genus Streptomyces; species Streptomyces griseus. The sequence continues at coordinate 132,050 of NZ_UAVD01000033.1, forward strand.
CAGTCCCTCGGCCATGCCGAAGACCTGCTGGAGCGTGCAGCCGAGCGCGGGCCGGACCCGGCGGGCCGCCTCCTCGCTGAACTTGGCCCCGCCCACCAGCAGGACGTCCAGGCTGCTGATGTCGTGCGCGGTGCCCGGCGCCGCCTCCGTCCACAGCAGGGCCAGCGGCGGGACGAGCCCGGTGATGGTGACGCCCTCGCGCTCGATCAGCGGGAACGCCACCTCGGGCGACGGCCCCGGGCACAGCACCACACGACCGCCGGCGTACAGCGTGCCGAGCGAACCGGGGGAGGAGAGAGGGAAGTTGTGGGCCGCCGGCAGGACGCACAGGTACACGCTCCGCTCGTCGACGGCGCAGATCTCGTTGGAGCCCCACAGGGAGTAGATGTAGTCGTCGTGGGTGCGCGGGATCAGCTTCGGCACGCCGGTGCTGCCGCCGGAGAGCTGGAGGAAGGCCAGGTCGTCCGGGCGCGGTCCGCCGTAGCCGACCGGCTCCTCGGCGACCTCGGACAGCGCCTCGAACTCGCCGGGATCCCCCTGGGCGACGAACACATGGCGCAGGGTGCTCACATTGGCCCGGGTCTTCGACGCCAGTTCCCGGTAGTCGTAGCCGCCGTGCTCGGCCGCGACGACGTACGCCACGGCCTCGGTGAACTCGCAGAAGTAGGTGATCTCGCTCTCGCGGTGCGCGGGCAGCGCGAAGACGGGCAGCGCGCCGATCCGGAACAGCGCGAAGATCACCTCGAAGAACTCGGCGATGTTGGGGAGTTGCACCACCACCTTGTCGCCCTTGGCGATGTCGCGGGCGAGGAATCCCGCCGCCAGCCGGTCGGCGCGCCGGTCGAGGTCGGCGTACGTCCACCGGCTTCCCGCCACCGGGTCGACGATCGCGACCCGGTCCGGGTGGGCCTCGGCGCGCTGCCGCAGCATCTCCCCGAAGGTCTCCCCGCGCCACCAGCCGGCCGCCCGGTACCTCTCCGCGAACTCGGCGGGCCAGGTGGGCGCCGCGTCCGTACTCACAGTTCGGCTCCCACGGCGCTCAGGAAGGTGCGGAACTTGGCCGCGGTCTCGGCCGCCTCCGCCTCGGGCTCGGAGGCGGCGACGATGCCCGCCCCCGCGTACAGCCGCAGCGTGCGCTCCTCGGCGTCGGCGCAGCGGATCGTGACGACCCATTCGCCGTCGCCGTCGGCGTTGCCCCAGCCGACCATGCCGGTGAAGAAGCCGCGGTCGAACGGTTCGGTCTCCGCGATGACCTGACGGGCCGTCGAGGTCGGGGTGCCGCACACGGCGGGGGTCGGGTGCAGGGCGCAGGCCAGCTCCAGCGCCGAGGCGTCGGGGGAGGCGAGGGTGCCGGTGACCGTGGTGGACAGGTGCCACATGGTGGCGGTGCGGATGAGTGTGGGGCGGGCCGGGACGGTCAGGTCCGTGCAGTAGGGGGCGAGCGCCTGGTGGACGGCGTCGACGACGACGGCGTGCTCGTGGAGGTCCTTGGCGGATTCCAGCAGCGTGGCCGCGCGGCGCACGTCCTCGGCGAGGTCGGCGCTGCGGGGGGTCGACCCGGCGAGCGGATTGGCGACGACCTGCTTCCCGTGGCGGGAGACGAGCAGTTCGGGGCTGGCGCCGATGAGGGTGCGTCCGGGGCCCGTCGGCAGCGCGAAGGTGTAGCCGGCGGGGTCGCGGCGGGCGAGGCGCTGGAGCATCGCGGGCAGGTCGAGCGGGCCCTTCGCGGTGAGTTCCAGGGTGCGGGCCAGCACGACCTTGCTGAACTCGCCGCGCCACATGCGCTCCACGGCCGCCGCGACGCCCTTGCCGTAGGTTTCCGGTTCGGGCACGGGGCGTATCCGCCAGTCGCCCGCGGCGGGCGCGCTCGCGGGCAGGGCGATGAGCGGGTCGGAGGTGAGCGGTGGCGCGCAGCGCACCGACTCCGGGACGTGCAGGGCGGCCGGTGCGGTGTGGTCGAAGGGGATGGCGCCCATGACCAACGGCGACTCCTGGCCGGTCGCCACCGCCGCGGCCAGCGTGGCGTCCACCCGGGCGGTCAACGGTCTTTCGTCATGGGGGACCCGGTGTCCGGGGCCCCGTGCCAGCAGGGTGCGTCGGGGAGTGGCGAGAAAATGGTCGCCCGGTGTGTAGGCGTCCAGCAGCGAAGTGGCCGCTCCAACGGCCGGATGGGCCGGATCGGCCGGGGCGGTGTGCGTGGCGACCTGGGATGCCGTCGACACGGGGACTCCATTCTCGATGGTCCCGTCAGCGGGTGAGGGGGGTTGGACGGGAGGTGAGGAAAAGGGGAGAGAGCGGTCGGGCCGGTCAGCGCAGGGTCGCGCCGCCGTCGACGTACAGCTCCTGCATGGTGATGTGGCGGGCACGGTCGGAGGCGAGGAACGCCACCGTCTCCGCGATGTCCCCGGGGTCGGCGATCCGGCCGAGCGGGATGCCGGTGCGGTAGGTCGAGGGGTCTCCGTCGATGACGCGCTGTTCGGCGCCCGGGCCGGTCCACAGCGCGCGTTGCATCGGCGTGTCGGTGGAGCCGGGTGCGACGACGTTGCAGCGCACGCCGCTGCCGGCCAGTTCGAGCCCCAGACACTTGGTGAACATGGCCGCCGCCGCCTTGGAGGCGGCGTAGGCGGCCATGCCGGTGCGGGGGATCCCGGCGGCGTTGGAGCCGACGGTGACGACCGCGCCGGAACCGCGGGCCGCCATGAGCGGGGCGACGGCCTGGGAGACGTGGTAGACGCCGGTGGTGTTCACCGCGAACGTGTCCGCCCAGTCCTGTGCGGAGAGCACGGCGGCCGGGCCGGTGCGCAGGATGCCCGCCACGTTCACCAGGACGTCGACCGGGCCGAGTCGGCGCTCGATCGCGGCCACGGTGCTCTCCACCGAACCGCGGTCGGTGACATCCATCACGTACGGGGTCAGACTGCCCTCCGAACGTTCGCCGTCGGGCGTTTTCTCCTGGGCCAGGGACCATTCGGCGGCGAGCGCCTCGACGCCCGGCCGGGCGCGATCGGTGGCGGCCACGCGGGCGCCGAGGGTGGCGAGCAGGTCGGCGACTGCCGCGCCGATGCCTTGTGCGGCACCGGTGACCAGAGCAGTGCGGCCGGTGAACTCGCCGCTTCTGCCCGGTATGTGCTCAGGCATGAGCAACCTCCTCCGGGTGTTAGGTAAGGGTAACCTAAATTGATCCGACCGCCCAGAAGGTGTCGAGCCGTCGATATCTACTTAGGCTAGCCTCACCTTATGCAAACGCCGCACACGGGGACCACGGCCTCGGCTCCCGAACATGACTCCCCGACCGCTCAGTTGGAGGGAGGCGCAGCCGACCCGACGGCGGACACCGTGCCCACCGGACGCGAGGAAGCATCCCCGGGAACCGAGAACGGAACACCCTCGGAAACCGGACAGCCCGCCGCCGTGACCGAGGACCCCCGCTCCACGGCCGACCCGCGACGACGGACCGTGGCAGCGGCCCTCGCCGGACTGGCCCTCGCCGTCCTGCTGTTGACCGCGCTCTCCCTCTCGATCGGCGCGGGCGAGGTCGGCCCGGGCGGCGTCCTGGACTATCTGCTCGGCCGGGACGGCGCGCGCGACAACGCCCGGCTCTCCCTCGTCGTCGGCGACCTGCGCCTGCCGCGCACCCTCACCGCGCTGCTCGTCGGAGCCGCCCTCGGCGTCGCCGGGTGCCTGCTCCAGGCGGTCACCCGCAACCCGCTGGCCGAGACCGGGCTGCTCGGCGTCAACGCGGGCGCCTCGCTCGGCGTCGTCGCCGGCATCGCGCTCCTCGGTTTCGATTCCGGTTACGCCTACCTCGTCTGCGCGTTCGTCGGCGCGGTGGTCGCCAGCGGCCTTGTCCTCCTCATCTCCGGAAGACGCGGCGGCGGCTCGCCCATGCGCCTGGTCCTCGCCGGAGCGGCCCTCGGCGCCACCTTCGGCGGGCTCACCAGCGTCATCGTCGTCAACTCCGCCGAGACCTACGACAGATTCCGCTTCTGGGTCCTCGGCTCCCTCGCCGGGGTCGAGGGCTTCGGTGAACTCGGCCGTCTCGCCCCCGTGCTCGCCCTCGGCTTCCTCGTCGCCCTCCTGGTCGCCCGCCCGCTCTCCGCCCTCGCCCTCGGCGACGACCTGGCCCGCAGCCTCGGCCACCGGCCCCCGGTGATCCGTACGGTCGTCGCCATCGGCGTCACCCTCCTGACCGCCGCCGCCGTGGCGCTCGCCGGCCCCATCTCCTTCCTCGGCCTGCTCGCCGGCTTCCTCGCCCGCGCCCTCGCCGGCACCCGGCTCGCCGCCCGCATCCTGCTCGCCGGGCTCATCGGCGCCTGCGTCCTGACGGTCTCCGACATCGCCGCCCGCGTGGTCTCCCGCCCCTTCGAGGCGCCCGTCTCCGTCATCGTCGCCCTCATCGGGGCCCCCGTCCTCATCGCCATCGTCCGCTCCAAGCAGCTGGCCTCGATGGGCATGACGGAACCGGCCACCGAGGAACGCGCCCCCGACCGCCCCCGCCGCCTCCGGATCACCGTGCCCCGCCCGGCCCGCCGCACCCGGAAGGCCAAGACCCTGCGGGTCCGCCCCGCCGACACCCTCGTCCTGCGCCGCGGCCCCCTGTCCCTCCTCGTCACGCGCCGCGCCGCCCTGGCCGCCCTCGCCCTGGCCGGGGCCCTCCTGCTCGCCGTCGTCCTCTCCGCGTACGCGGGCCAGAGCGAGATGGGCGTCGGCCGCACCTTCCGGGCGGTGCTCGGCCAGGGCGACCGCTTCGACGTCCTGCTCGTGCAGAAGTTCCGCCTCGGCCGCATCGTCGCCGGACTCACCGCCGGAGCGGCCCTCGGCCTGGCCGGCTGCCTCACCCAGACCCTGGCCCGCAACCGTCTGGCCACCCCCGAACTCCTCGGCGTCAACGACGGGGCCACGGCCGCCGTCCTGCTCTCCGTCACCCTCAGCGCCACCGGCTCCTTCGGCGCCTGGTGGGCCGGACCGCTCGGCGCCCTCGCCGCCGTCATCGTCGTCACCACCGTCTCCGGCGGTCTCGGCCAACGCGGCTACCGCGTCCTCGTCGTCGGCCTCGCCATGTCCGCGCTGGCCTCCGCGATCACCCAGGTCGTCCTGTCCCGCAGGTCCCTCTCCTCCGCCGGTTCGCTGTACGTGTGGACCTCGGGCAGCCTCAACGGCCGCAGCTACTCCGTCGCCGTCCCCGTCCTCATCGGCCTCGCGGTCCTGGTCCCGGTCGCCCTCGTCGTCGCCCGCCACCTGGGCGTCCTGCGCTTCGACGACGCGACCGCATCCTCGCTCGGCTCCGCCCCCGGCCGGGTCCGGGCCCTCTCCCTGCTCCTCGCCGTCGCCCTCGCGGGCCTCGCGGTCGGCATCTGCGGCCCCGTCGGCTTCGTGGCGCTGGCCTCCCCGGTCATCGCCTCCCGGCTCGCCGGCCCCCTGCGGGTACCGCTCGTCGGCTCGATGCTCACCGGCGCCGTCCTCGTGGTCGCCGCCGACACCCTCGGCCGCATCGCCCTCGACGGCGCCGAACTGCCCGTCGGCATCGTCACCACGGTCCTCGGCGGACCGTTCCTGCTCTGGGTGCTGCTCGGCCGCTCCGCCGCCACCCGCGTCTGAAGGACCGACCGCACATGACCAGCTCGCAGCACCACGACCCACCCGCCCCTCCCGCACCCGCGGGACCGACCGGAACCGAGGCGCACCCCGTGCGAAGCCCTCTCCTGCGCACGCTCGTCGAGAACGTGACCGCGGGCAGTCCCGACGCCGAGGAGGCGTTCTGGCGCCATGTGCGTGCCACCGGCGCCCCGCTCGTCGAGCCCGACCCCGAGGGCGACCCCGGCCACCGGCTCGTCACCTTCGTCCGCCGTGAGGACCTCGAGCGCCCCGCCACCCATGTCCTGGCCCTCCTCCACACGGTCACCGACAAGGACCGGCACGCGGGCGACCTCGCCCCGCACCTGATGGAACGGGTCGCGGGCACCGGCGTCTGGGCGATCAGCCACCGGCTGCGCGCCGACCACCGTGCCTCGTACCAGTTCCACGCCACCGAAGGAACCCGCGAGGACGCGCTGCGCGCCGACCGGGCCGCCTGGCTCCGGGTCCTCGACCACGCCGAGCCCGACCCGTTCAACGACCGCGCCCCGCTGCCCTCCCGGGACGGCCGCAACCCCGCTTCCGTACTCGAACTCCCCGATGCCCCGCCGCAGTCACGCATCCGGCGGCGCGACGACGTGGACCGGGGCCGCACGCTCGACGCGGAGGTCGACGGCCGCCGGATCACCGTCCACCTGCCGCCCGGCCACCGCCCGGACGGCGGCCCGTACGCGCTCGCCGTGCTGCTCGACGGCGAGATGTGGGGGCCGGTCCTCGGCGTCGGCGACCTGCTCGACAACCTGCACGCCGACGGGGATCTCCCGCCCACCGCGGCGGTCCTCGTCGACACCATGGGCCGGCGCATGGAAGACCTCGCGTGCAGCGCCCCGTTCGTCGACTGGCTGGCCGACACCCTGCTGCCCTGGGCCGAGCGGGAGTACGGGGCCGGGGCCGACGCCGCCCGGACCGTCGTCGCCGGACAGAGCGCGGGCGGCCTCACCGCCGCCTTCGCCGCCTTCCAGCGCCCCGACCGCTTCGGCCTCGCCCTCTCCCAGTCCGGCTCCTTCTGGTGGCCCGACGACGAACGCGGCAGTGAGTGGCTCACCGGGCAGTACGCCCGGGCCGAGCGCCGACCGGTGACCCTCCATCTGGAGGTCGGCCTCCAGGAGTGGATGCTCCTCCAGGAGAACCGCCGACTCCGCAATGTGCTGAGGGCTCGCGGATACGACGTCCGCTACCGGGAGTTCAACGGCGGCCACGACTACGCCTGCTGGCGCGGCGGCCTCGCGGACGGGCTGGCCGACCTGCTCGGCGAAGGCTGAGACGACGACGCAACTCCGCATCCCGAGCACGCGTGAGGGGCGGGTGGCATCCCCCCTCCGGATGCCGACCGCCCCTCACGCATATGCCCGCTCAGCCCTTCGCGACCGGGGCCTCCTGAGCCGCCAGGCCCTCACCGGGCGGCTCAGGAGCGTCCTCGTCGTCGAACGGCGGCGGCTGCGGGGCCTCGCGCGGCAGCCGCAGCGCGATCAGCGCGCCGACCGCGACGAGCCCCGCCGTCACCCAGACCGCCGTACGGTACGGGCCCGGGTCGGCGGAGGCCTCCGTCACGTGGCCGCCGCCGATCACCGCCGCACAGGCGGCGATGCCCAACGCGCCGCCGAGCGTCCGGACGATCTGGAACAGGCCCATCGCCTGCCCCATGTCCGGGGGCGCGATCGACTCGAAGCCGGAGATCTGCACGGTCAGCACCGCCGTCCCCAGCACCAGACCGATCAGGAACATCAGCCCGCGGACACTCCACGCGTTCTCCGCCACGCCGGGCACCGCGAGCCCGCCGAAGACCGCCGCCGCGACCAGCAGCGCCGGCACGGTCAGCAGCCGGGGGCCGAGCCGCGGCAGCAGCCGGTCCACCACCTGCGAGGCCAGCATCAGCCCCACCGCCTCCGGGAACACGCTCAGCCCGGCGTCCAGTGCCGAAGCGCCCAGGCTCGCCTGGTAGAGCAGCGGGAAGACGAACAGCACGCCCATCAGCCCCGCCGCGGTCACCCCGGCGAGCGCCGAGGCCGACCCGTACACCCGGTCGGCGAGCAGCCGCAGCTTGAGCAGCGGCGTCTTCGCCCGCGTCTGGTGCACGACGCCCGCCACCAGCAGGACGGCCCCCAGCACCGCGCTCACGGCGACGGCGGGCCTCGTCCAGCCCTGCGAGGGACCGAAGCCCAGCGCGTACGTCAGCAGCCCCAGCGCCGGGGTCGCCAGCCAGAAGCCGACCGTGTCGAACCTCCCCTCCGGGCCCTCCACATGCTCCCGCAGACCGAGGACGCCCAGCAGCACGGCCGCCGCCCCGATCGGCACGTTCACGAAGAACAGCCAGTGCCAGGAGAGGTGTTCGGTGAGCAGACCGCCCAGCGGCGGACCGAGCGCGGGCATCAGCGCGGTCGGCACGATCAGCACCTTGGCCAGCTTCATCCGCTCGTGCGGCGGGAACGCCCGGAACAGCAGCGTCATCCCGACCGGCGTCAACAACCCGCCCGCCAGACCCTGCACGGCCCGGGCCACCACCAGCGTCGTCAGATCGGGGGCCAGACCGCACACCGCCGAAGCGACCGTGAACGCGGTCAGCGCGCCGAGGAACACCCGCTTCGTCCCGAACCGGTCGCCCAGCCACCCCGCCACCGGCAGCCCCACCGCGAGCGCGACCAGGAAAGCCGTCTCCACGGTGTTCGCCGCCGACAACGGACGCCCGAAGTCGCCCGCGATCGTGTAGAGCGCCGGGTTCACGATCGTCGAGTCCAGGCCGTTCATGCACATCGCGGCCGTGTAGACGAGGACGACGGCGACCCGGGGGCGTATCCGGGGCCGGATCAGCAGCCCGCTCACCGCGCGGCGGCGGCGACGGGGCCGTCCCAGTGCGCGGTGATCCAGTCCAGCGCGTCCTGCCGGGCGCGCGGGCCGTGAGCCGTCGACCAGCCCTCGGGCACCGCGGCGAACAGCGGCCACAGCGAGTGCTGACCCTCCGCGTTGGTCAGGACGAGGAACTCCCCTTCCGCGTCGAAGGGGTTGGCGGATGCGTCGCTCATCGGTGTCACTTCTCCAGCTCGGTCAGTCGGTCGGCGACCACGCGCGCGATGTGCGCGATCGGCTCGGGCAGGGTCATGTCCTTGTGCGAGCAGGCGACGTCGGTGTTGTCGATCCGCCCGCTCACGTACGGGGTCCAGGTCTCGGGCGTCAGGGTCTCGTCGATGGTGTCCACCGTGGCCCGGAAGAACAGCACATCGCCCTGGAACACCCGGTGGTCGTAGGCCCGTACGAGGTCGTTGGTGTTGAGGTACACCTCGCCGAGCGCCTCGATCTTCGCGGCGGACAGCGCGGCCAGCGGGGAGCCCTCGCGGCGCAGCACCTCCACCACGTTCGCGGTGTTCAGCTCCTTGTCCCCGAGGCTCTCGGGGCCGTAACCGCCCATCGTGAGCAGCGATTCGAGCGCCTCGGCCCGATCGGGCACCGGCAGCTCGCGGAAGCCCTCGGCGGGGTACGCGTCCAGGATCGCCAGCAACTCGACCTCCTGGCCGCCCTCTTGCAGCACCGCTGCGATCGCGTGCGCGATGATGCCGCCGGTGGACCAGCCGAGCAGCCGGTAGGGGCCCTCGGGCTGGACCTCCCGGATCCGCGACGCGTAGTGCGCGGCCAGCTCCTCCAGCGTGGTCGGCAGCGGCCCGTCCGCCGTCGCCTCGCCGACGCCCTGGGCCTGGAGCCCGTAGATCGGCACATCGGCGGGCAGGTTGCGGATCAGGCCGGCGTAGCACCAGCTCAGACCCCCTGCCGGATGCACGCAGTGGACGGGGGCGCGGTCACCGGGACGGGCCGGCCGCAGCGGCAGCAGCACATCCAGCGGGTCCTCCTCGCGGGAGACGTCCAGCGCCGTGTCCAGCGCGGCGGGGGTCGGGGCCTGGAACACCGTCCCGATGGACACCTCGACGCCGAACGCCGACCTGATCCGCCCGGCCAGACGCACCGCGAGCAGCGAATGCCCGCCCAGATCGAAGAAGTTGTCCTCCACCCCGGCGGACGGCAGCCCCAGCACCTCCGCGAAGACCGAGCAGAGCTGCTCCTCGCGGACCGTGCGCGGCGCGCGACCTGCGGCGCCCACCGACGCGCCCGGAGCGGGCAGCGCCTTGCGGTCCAGCTTGCCGTTGCCCGTCAGCGGCAGCCGGTCCAGCACCACCACCGCCGAGGGCACCATGTGCGCCGGCAGGGTGGCGGCGGCGTGCTCGCGCAGCGCGGCCGGGACCGGGTCCGCGCCGGGCGCGGGGACGGCATAGCCGACCAGCCGCTTGTCGCCGGGCTGGTCCTCACGGACCACGACCGCCACATCGGCGACCTCCGGATGCGCGGCCAGCACGGCCTCGATCTCGCCCGGTTCGATGCGGAACCCGCGGATCTTGACCTGCTGGTCGCCCCGGCCGAAGTACTCCAGCGTCCCGTCCGCGCGCCGCCGGGCGAGGTCACCCGAGCGGTACATCCGCTTCCCGCTCTCCCCGAAGAGGTGCGCGAACGGGTCCGCGACGAACCGCCCCGCCGTCAGGTCGGGTCGGCCCAGATAGCCGAGCGCCACCCCCTCACCGGCGACGTACATCTCACCGGTCACCCCCGGCGGCACCGGCTGGAGCCGGTCGTCCAGGACGTAGACGCGCAGGTCGGGGATGTTCCCGCCGATGGTGCTGGAGATCGCGCGGGCTGCGGTCTCCCGGTCCAGCGCCAGGTAGGAGACATGGACCGTGGTCTCGGTGATGCCGTACATGTTGACCAGCGTCGGCGCGTTCTCCGGGTGGCGCGTGTACCAGTCCGCGAGCCGCCCCAGCTCCAGCGCCTCGCCGCCGAACACCACGTACCGCAGCGCCAGATCGTGTCCCGGGGCCTCCCGGTCGGCGGCGGCCAGCTGGTAGAAGGCGGACGGCGTCTGGTTGAGGACGGTCACCCGCTCGTCCGCCAGCAGCCGCAGGAACGCGTGCGGGTCACGGCTGGTCGCGTACGGGACGACGACGACCCGGCCGCCGTACAGCAGGGCTCCCCACAGCTCCCACACCGAGAAGTCGAACGCGTAGGAGTGGAACAGCGTCCACACGTCGTGGGGCCCGAAGGCGAACCAGTGCTCGGTCGCCGTCAGCAGCCGCGTCACGTTGTGGTGGGTGACCACGACGCCCTTGGGCCGGCCCGTGGACCCCGAGGTGTAGATGACGTACGCCGGGTCCCCGGGGCTGAGCGGGCGGGTGCGGTCCGACTGGCCGAGGGGCCCGTCCGGGTAGCCCGCAGCCTCGTCCACGGTGATCAGCGGGAGCTCGTGCGCGGGCAGCCGCTCCGCTGTCGCCGCGTCGGTGATCAGCGCGGCCGGCCGGGCGTCGTCCAGCATGTACGCCAGCCGGTCCGCGGGGTAGTCCGGGTCCATCGGCAGATACGCCGCGCCCGCCAGCGACACCGCGAGCAGCCCCGCCACCAGGTCCGTGGAGCGCGGCAGCGCGAGCGCCACGATCGAACCCGGACCGATCCGCCGGGCCGCCAGCAGCCGGGCCAGCGACTGGGCCCGGGAGGACAGTTCGGCGTACGTCAGCGACACGCCCCCGCAGCTCACCGCCGTCCGCTCCGGATGACGGCGCGCCGCGACCGCGTAGACCTCGGCGAGGGTGAGCGGCACCGGCCGGTCGCCGTCGACGCCGTTCGCCCCGACCACGGCGCGGTGGACCTCCTCGTCGCCGAGCACCGGAAGCAGACCGAGCGGTGTTCCGGGCTGCTCGGCCGCCGCGGCGAGCAGCCGCGACAGCCGGTCCGCGAGGGCCTGGGCGGTCGACCGGTCGAAGAGGTCGGTGCGGAACTCCAGGAAGCCCCCGATCCCGCCGCCGGGCAGCTCGCCCGCGTTGAGGGTCAGGTCGAACTTCGCGGTGCCGGACGGCACGGCGGTCAGCCGCGCGGTGGTCTCCGGTCCGAGGGGAACGGGCCCGTCGGCGAGCGACTGCCAGGCCAGCATCGTCTGGAACAGCGGATGCCGGGCCAGCGAACGCGGCGGGTTCAGCGCCTCGACCAGGTGGTCGAAGGGCAGCGCGTCGTGCTCGTACGCGGCGAGCGTCGTCGCCCGCACCCGGTCCAGCAGCTCACCGAAGGCCGGGTCGCCGGAGGTGTCGGTCCGCAGGACCACGGTGTTGGTGAAGAAGCCGACCAGCCCGGCCGTGGCGTCGTCGTCGCGGCCCGCCACGGGGGTGCCGAGGGGGATGTCGGTGCCGCAGCCGTGCCGGGTCAGCAGCGCGGCGAGCCCCGCCTGCACGGTCATGAACACGGTCGCCCCGTGCGCCCGCGCGAGCCGGCGCAGCGCTTCGTGCGCCGTGGCGTCCAGGGCGAAGGGGACGGTGTCGCCGGCCGAGGTGGCGACCGGCGGCCGGGGCCGGTCGGCGGGCAGCTCCAACTGGTCCGGCAGCCCCGCGAGCGCCTCGCGCCAGTGGGCGAGCTGGGCCTCGGCGAGCGCGGTCGGCTCGGCCGGGGTGCCCAGGAGCAGCTGGAGCCGCGCCGCGTGGTCCACGTACTGGCCGCTCAGCGGCGCGAACTCGGGTACGCGGTCCGCGAGGCGCCCGGTGTAGGCGGTGGCCAGGTCGCGGGCCAGGGGAGTGGTGGAAGCTCCGTCGCCCGCGATGTGGTGGAGCAGCAGGAGCAGGGTGTGGTGGTCGGGCCCGTCGCTGAAGAGGACCGTGCGCAGCGGCGGCTCCGCGGCGAGGTCGAAGCAGTGGCGCACGGCCTCGGTGAGATCGCTGCCCGGCTGCGCGAGATGCAGCACCGGCCGGGCCGACTCATGGCCCGGAGGAAGAATCAGCTGGTGAGGGGTGCCGTCCCCGTCGGCTCCGAACCCGTTGTCCGTGGGCGGATACACCGTTCTCAGCGTCTCGTGGCGCTCCACCAGATCAGCCAGGGCCAGCTGGAGCGCTTCCCGGTCCAGAGGGCCGTTGACGCTGAGCACGAGCGGGATGTTGTAGGTCGGGCTGGGGCCTTCGAGGCGGTGGAGGAACCACAGCCGCTGCTGGGCCGGGGAGAGGGGGAGGGGACCCGTGCGCGGAACGGGGGAGAGCGGTGCGGAAGCGATGGCCGCTCCGCTGCGGGCGCGGACCTGCGCGGCGAGCGCCGCCGGGGTGGTGTGGCGGAAGACGTCGGCGATGGAGAACGGGACGGCGAAGTGCTCGCGGACGCGTGCGGCGAGCCGGGCGGCGAGCAGGGAGTGCCCGCCGAGGTCCAGGAAGCCCGCGTCGGCGGCCGGGGGCTCCGCGATACCGAGCACGTCGGCGTAGAGGCCTCGCACGATCTCGGTGTGCGGGGTGCTCTCGCCGGTGCCCTCCGCCCCGGCGGCGGGGGAGAGGGGTTCGGGGTCGGGCAGCGCCCGGTGGTCCAGCTTGTCGTTGGCGGTACGGGGCAGCGCCTCCAGCAGCGTCACGGTCGCGGGGACCATGTGCGCGGGCAGTGCGGCGGCCAGGTGGTCGCGCAGCTCGCCCGGTGCGGGCGGCGTGGCGGTGCCCTTGGCCGGTACGGCGTAGGCCAGCAGCCGCACGCCGTGACCGCTGTCGCGGGCGATGACGGCGGCAGCCGCGACCCGCGGGTGGGCGGCCAGCCGGGCCTGGATCTCCCCGAGTTCGATGCGGAAGCCACGGATCTTCACCTGGTCGTCGCTGCGGCCCAGGAACTCCAGCGTGTGGTCGGCGCGCCGGCGCACCAGGTCGCCGGTCCGGTACATGCGGCTCCCGGGCTCGCCGTTCACCGCGCCGAACGGATCCGCGACGAACCGCTCCGCGCTCAGGTCGGGGCGGCCCGGATAGCCGAGGGCCAGGCAGGCCCCCGCCACATACAGCTCACCCGTCACACCGGCGGGCACGGGGCGGAGGGAGGAGTCCAGGACGTAGACGCGTGAGCCGCGCACGGGGCGGCCGTCGGGCCGGGCGGCCGTCTCCCCCGGCACCCAGTAGTAGGCGTCGACCGTCGTCTCCGTCGGCCCGTAGAGGTTGACCGGGTGGACGGCCGCCGCCTCGGTCAGCCGCTCCCACAGGGCCGGGGGGACGGTCTCCCCGCCGACCACGAGGTGGGCCGGGTGGTGGCGGCCCTCGTCCAGCAGTCCTTCGGCGAGCAGCGCTTCGGCATAGGAGGGGGTGACATCGAGATAGTCGACCCGGTGCGCGTCGACGTACGCGGTGAGGGCCGCCGGGTCGCGGTAGGCGGCGTCGTCCAGCAGATGCAGTTCGTGCCCGTGGACCATCCACAGCAGCGGGTCCCAGGACGCGTCGAAGGCGAACGAGGCGCTGTGCGCGACCCGCAGACGCTCCCGGCCGGTCCGTGCCACGGCCGGCGCGATGTGGTCCGTGCCGTGCCCGGCGCAGAGGTTGGCGAGCGAGGCGTGGCCGACGAGGACGCCCTTGGGGCGGCCCGTCGAACCGGAGGTGTGGATGAGATACGCGGGGTCGCCGAGAGCGGGCCCGGCGGACGGCGGCCCGACGGGGCAGGCGGCCAGGGCGTCGGCCGTGGCGGGTGCGTCGAGAGGGACCGTCCGCAGCCCGTGACGGGGCAGCGCGGCGAGCGTCTCCGCCGTGCCGATCACGCGCAGCGGGCGCGCGTCCTCCAGAACGGCCAGCGTCCGGGCGGCGGGGTGGCCGAGGTCCAGCGGCTGGCAGACCAGGCCCGCCTTCAGCACGGCCAGCAGCGCGACGACCATGTCGGCGGTCCGGGGCAGCGCCAGCGCCACCGTGCCGCGGCTCCCCCCGGCCGGTGCGGGAGCGCCGACGCCGGCCAGCAGATGGGCCAGGCGGTCGGAGGCGGCGTCCAACTCGGCGAAGGTGAGCCGGGCCCCGGGTCCGACGGCGGCTCCCCCGGTTCCCGTGTCCGTATCGGACGCCCCCCGGAAGGTGCCGGCCACCGTGGAGCGCACGGCGACGGCCTCCGGTGTCCGGGCCGCCTGCGCGGTGAAGGACCGGGGGAGGGTGAGCGGGGCCGCGGGCTCGGAACGGCCGTGCGCCACGGCCTCGGCCACCTGGTCGCCGGAGAGCAGGTCCAGGGTGCCGATCGGCCGCGCCGGATCGGTCAGCAGCAGTTCGGTCAGGCCGTCCAGATAGCGCAGCCAGGTGTCCTCGTGGGCGGCGAGGTCCTCCGGCCCGTACGCCGCGGGGTCGGCGTCCAGAGTGAGCCGCAGGCCTCCGCCCGGGCCGGGGGCCGCGCCGACCGCGAGGCCCTCCACCGGTCCGGCGGCGAGATTGCGCACGGTGCCCGTGGCCCCGGCGAAGTCCAGCGCGTCGTCGAACGGCCTGACGTTGACCATCGGGCCGGTCAGCGGGACGTCGGCCGACTCCAGGGCCAGGTCGCGGCGCAGGTCGGCCTGCGGATAGCGCTGGTGGCGGCGGACCTCGCGGATCTCCAGCACCACGCGGCGCAGCAGTTCGGCTCCGGTGTCGCCCGGGCGCACACCGATCCGCAGGGGCAGCACGTTCACGGTCATGGCCGGGGTCCGCAGGGCCGAGGGCCCCCGTCGGTTGGTCAGCGGCAGACCCAGCACGACGTCCTCGGAGCCGGTGAGCCGGTGCAGATGACCGGCGGTCGCGGCCACCACCAGTTCGGCCCAGGTCGCCCTCGCCGCTCGCGCCGCCGAGGACAGCCGCTCCAGGGCTTCGGCGGGCAGGTCGACGGTCCGATGGAGCGGGCCGTCGTGCGGAGCGTTCGAGGGGGCGGAGGAGCGGGGGAGGGCGGTGGCGGAGGAGCCCGCCGTGCGCCCGGCCCAGAAGACCCGGTCCGCCGCGTACTCCTCCCCGGCCAGATAGGCGGCCTCCTGCGCGGTCAGCTCGCTCAGCGGTGCGAACCGGCCCTCGGGCAGGGGGAATCCGGCCACCAGCGCCCGGTAGAGCTCGGCGACGCGCTGCCGGACGAGGGACAGCGCGTAGGCGTCGACGGCTATGTGGTGCACGCGCTGGTACCACCGGTGGCGCCCCTCGCCGACCCGGATCAGGGCCTGCGTCATCAGCGCGCCGTCGGCGCCCAGGTCCACCGGCCGGGCCAGGTCCTCCCGCATCCACGCCCCGGCCCGGTCCTCCGTCAACTCCAGACAGTGCACCAGGGGTTCGCCCCCGGGCGCGATCCGCTGCACGGGTACGCCGTCGGACTCGGACACGCGCAGGGCGAGGGTCTCCGCCTCGCCCACCGCCCGTCTCAGGGCCTCCACGAACAGACCCGCGTCCAGCGGCCCGTCGATCTCCACGCAGTCCGCCGTGTTCAGCTCGGCGCTGTCGGGGGCCAGTTGGTGCGCGTAGTAGATGCCCGACTGGGCGGTCAGAAGGGGGAGTCCCGGGGAGGGGGCGCTGCCGGAGTGCGCTGCCGAGGGGCTGATCGGGCGGTTCGGACGCTCATGCATGTGTGTGACGACTCCCCTGAAGGACAACGGACACCGGGCCCACGGGCTCTCGGCGCACACTTAGGTAAGGCTAAGTTAACCTATTTCCGACAGTGCAGGCGACCGCCCCGGGCGGTCCCGAACGCAAGGAGAGCCCCATGACCGTCCCCCCGGCCCCACCCCCCGAGACGCGCCCCGGGACACGGGCCGACGAGGCGGCCGACGAGCGGTTCCGTGCCCTCAGGGCCGCCGTGCGGGAGGCGGTCGTCAGCAGCGCCCCGGCCCTGCTCGACCTGAGCCGGCGTCTGCACGCCGAACCCGAGACCGCGTTCGAGGAACACCGGTCCGCCGCGCTCTGTCACGGACTCCTCGCCGCCCACGGCTTCGAGGTCACCGCACCCGCCCACGGCCTGGACACGGCGTTCCGCGCCACGATCGGCTCCGGCCCCGTCACCGTGGCCATCGCCTGCGAGTACGACGCCCTGCCGGAACTGGGACACGCCTGCGGGCACAACCTCATCGCCGCGGCCGGCGTCGGCGCTGCCCTCGGTCTCGCTCCCCACGCGGACGAACTGGGCCTGACCGTCCGGGTCATCGGCACGCCCGCGGAGGAGCGGGGCGCGGGCAAGGCGCTGCTGCTGGAGGCCGGCGCGTTCGACGGGGTCGACGCCGCGATGATGGTGCACCCCTGCCCCTTCGAGATGGCCGACTTCCGCTCCTTCGCGCTCGGCACCCTCGACGTCGTCTACACCGGCCGCGCCGCCCACCCCAGCCTCAACCCGCAGGAGGGCCGCAACGCCGCCGACGCGCTGACCGTCGCCCAGGTCGCCCTGGGCCTCCTGCGCCAGCAGCTGCCCCCGCAGTGGCGGGTGCACGGCATCACCACCGCGGCCGGCACCGCGCCCAACGCGATACCCGACCGGGCCACCGCCACGTACGAGATACGGGCGCTGGCCGCCGAGGACCTGCGTGAGCTTCGCCAGCGGGTCGAGGACTGCTTCCGCGCCGGGGCGCTCGCCACCGGCTGCGAAGTGACCCTGGAGCGGCCCGAGCCGGACTACCTCGACTTCCGGGGCGACCCGGAGCTGATCCGGCTCTGGGGGGCCAACGCCCGCGAGCTGGGCCGCGCCGAACCGGTCGAGCGCCCGCCGTTCGCCTGCACCGACATGGGCAACGTCTCGCACGTGGTGCCGTCCATCCACCCGGTGCTCGACATCAGCGGGGGCGCCTGCGGCCCGCACGAGGCGGCGTTCGCCGAGGCGGCGGTCTCCCCGGCGGCCGAACAGGCCCTGCTGGACGGGGCGGTGGGCATGGCGTGGACGGCCGCCGACTTCGCCGCCGCCAGGATCTGAGCGCGACCCACGCTGTGCGGCCCGGACCGGGAGCTCCCGGTCCGGGCCGCACAGCGCTGCCGTCACGCGGAGGTCACTCGGCCGAGAGCGCCTTGACGTAGTCGGCGAGGACGACGTCCGCCGCGAGCGGGCCGCCCCGGGTGGACCACACCGAGCCGTCGACGGTCACCGCGTGGCCGTCCTTGACGGCGCCCAGCTCCTTGTAGGCGGGCTTGGACTGGACGTCCTTGAGCGCCTTCTCGCCGTCCGAGGTCAGCGTCGAAAGGAACAGCCAGTCGCCGTCGATCTCGTTGATCTTCTCCAGGCTCAGCGACGGCGTGTGCGCGTTGCCGTCCTTGTTCTGGGAGGCCGGCCGCTTCAGCCCCATCTCCAGGGCGACGCCGCTGGCGAACTGCTTGTTCTCCATCCAGCTCGGCCCGTCCGGGTTCCAGCGGACGATCGAGACCTCGGCGCCCTTGTTCGCGCCGAGCTTGTCGCCGGCGGCCTTGGCGGAGGCCTCGTGGCCGGAGATGAACTCGTTGGCGTCGTCCAGCTTGTTGACGGCGTTGCCGACACCCCGGAAGAACAGCTTCCAGTCGTCGGTCGGCGCCATCGTCACCAGGGTGGCCGGGGTGATCTCCCGCAGCTGCTTCAGCACCTGCTCGTCCTGCATGTCACCGGCGAGGATCAGGTCGGGCTTGGCGGCGACGACCTTGTCCATGACCGGCTGGAGCAGATTGCCCACCACGTCGATGCCCTCGACCTTGTCGGCGAGGTAGGCGGGCGGCTTGTCGAGGCCCTGGCCGTTGGTGATGCCGACCGGCTTGATGTCCAACGCCAGCACCGCGTCGAGGTCTTCCTGGGTCAGGGTGACGATGCGCTTCGGCTCCGCCGGTATCTCCACCGCCTTGCCGGTGGCGTCCTTGACCGTGCGGGTCGCGGAGGAGGCGCTGTCCGCCTTTCCGGCCTTGTCCCCGGAGGACTTGCCCGAGTCTGAGTCCGTTCCGCAGGCCGTCAGGAGCAGGGCGGCGGCGCCGAGCGTGGCGACGGCGCGCGCCGCTCTTCGGGCGGCGGTACGGGTGGGGCGGTGGTGCAGGATCATCAAGGGCTCCGGGTTCAACGGGACATGAAGCGGTGACGGCCGTACGGTCACGGGGGCGCGGCCGTCGGCTCGTGAGCGAGCTAAGGTTAGCCTTACTTTAGCGGCATTGGGCAAAGGGATGCCCAAGTCCTTCGGAAAGGCCGGTCCTCGTGCAAATCCGTGTCGAACAGCTCAGCGCTGGATACACCGGTCATACCGCCGTGGACCAGGTCGACCTGACGGTCCCCTCCGGGCAGGTCGTGGCGGTCGTCGGCCCCAACGGGTGCGGCAAATCGACTCTCCTGCGTTGCATGGCCCGCCTCCACCAGCCCCGCTCCGGCCGGGTGTTCGTCGGCGACGCCGACGTCTGGCAGCTGCGGCAGCGCGACGCCGCCCACCGCATCGCCCTGCTGCCCCAGGCCCCGCAGGCGCCGGAGGCGGTCACCGTCGCCGGACTCGTACGGTACGGACGCCACCCCCACCAGGGGCTGTTCCGCCAGTGGTCGCGGGAGGACGAGCGCGCGGTCACCCGTGCCCTGGAGGCCACCGGCACGGCCGCCCTGGCCGGCCGCCGGCTCGACCAGCTCTCCGGCGGCCAGCGCCAGCGCTGCTGGCTCGCCATGTCCCTCGCCCAGGAGACCCCCGTCGTCCTCCTCGACGAGCCCACCAGCGCCCTCGACATCGGCCACGCCGTGGAGGTCCTGGACCTGGTGCGCGAAGTCGCCGCGCAGGGCCGCACCATCGTGATGGTGCTCCACGACCTCGCCGCCGCCGCACGGTACGCCGACCTCCTGGTCGCCATGCGCGACGGACGGATCGTCGCCTCGGGTCCGCCCCGCGAGACCGTGGACACCGCACTGGTCCGGGAGCTCTACGGCGTCGAGGCGGAGATCCTCACCGCGACCTCCGACGGGGCCCCCGTCGTCGTACCGACCGTCCGCGTGCCGGTCGCCGGCGCCTGAGCCGCCCGGGGCCTCCCGTCCGCCGTGTGCCGGGGCCGGGTCGTTAGGGTCGGGGCATGACGACGACACCGGCCGGCAGCGCCTTCGACTCGCTCCGTAGCGACGCGGTTTCGGACCAGGAGGCGTTGCGCCGGGCGTACGCGCTCCCGAGCGACGCGGCCCTGCGCAAGCAGATGACCGAACTAACCGATCAGGCGCGGCGGTTGATCGCCTGCTCGTCGCTGGTCCTGATCTCCAGCGTGGACGCCGGGGGGAACTGCGACGTCTCCCCGCGCGGGGGCCCCGCCGGGTTCGTGAGCGTCCTGGACTCCCGGACCGTGGCGATTCCGGACGCGACCGGCAACAAGCGCCTGGACACCCTGCAGAACGTCATCGCCACCGGACGGGCCGGGCTGCTGTTCCTCGTCCCGGGACGGACGACGACGCTCAGGGTGAACGGCCGGGCCTGCGTCTCCACCCGCCCGGAGCTCCTCTCCCAGCTGACCGCCGTGGGGAAGCCGCCGGTCAGCGCGCTGGTGGTGGGGATCGACGAGGTCTACCCGCACTGCCCCAAGTCGCTGATGCGCGCCGGGGCCTGGAAACCGGAGCAGTGGTTGCCCGCGGACGCCCAGCCGACCTCGGCCGAGGTGACGCTGGCCCAGCTGAGAATGCCGCACCTGACGATCGCCGACATCGAGCGGAACGAGGCGGAGTCGCTGAAATACCGGTACGAGTAGGAGATCGGCCCGACCCCCGGAGGCGGAAGCCGCCCCGGTCCGGCACGCGGATTCGACGGGGGAAGGGGGCGGCAGGCGGAGGGGGCGGGCGGCGTCCGAAACAGGCCGAGGCCCCGTCGTGGGACGGGGCCTCACCGCGCGCCGCCCCGGCGGGCGACGGCGACGGCCTCAGCCGGGTCCCTCCGCGACGCCGCCGTGACCTGCTCCGGCCCCGTGGGACTCGCCCCCGCGGAACACCCCGAGGATCTCCTCGGCGGCCAGCGTCGCCGTCAACGTGCCCTCCCGGACCCGCTGTTCGAGTTCGGGTGCGAGCTTCCGCACCGCCGGGTGGCTGTGCAGACTGTCCAGCAGGTCGTCGCGGACCATCGCCCACGTCCAGTCCACCTGCTGGTCGCGGCGCTTGGCCGCGAGCCGGCCGGTCGACTCCAGGAGCGTCCGGTGCTGCTCCAGCCGCTCCCACAGGGTGTCGAGGCCGCTCGACTCCCGCGCACTGCACGTGAGCACCGGGGGCGTCCAGGCCGCGTCCGCCGGATGCATCAGCCGCAGCGCGCCCGCCAGTTCGCGCGCGGCCGAGCGGGCGTCCCGCTCGTGCGGGCCGTCGGCCTTGTTGACCGCGATGGCGTCGGCCAGTTCCAGGACGCCCTTCTTGATGCCCTGCAACTGGTCGCCGGTACGGGCCAGCGTCAGCAGCAGGAACGTGTCGACCATGTTGGCCACCGCCGTCTCCGACTGCCCGACGCCCACCGTCTCCACCAGCACCACGTCGTAGCCCGCCGCCTCCATCACGACGATGGACTCCCGGGTCGCCTTCGCCACCCCGCCCAGCGTGCCCGCCGTGGGGGAGGGGCGGACGAAGGCGGCCGGGTCCACCGCGAGGCGCTCCATCCGGGTCTTGTCGCCCAGGATGGAGCCGCCCGTACGGCTGGAGGACGGGTCGACCGCCAGCACCGCCACCCGGTGCCCGAGCCCCGTGAGCATCGTGCCGAGCGCGTCGATGAACGTGGACTTGCCCACGCCGGGCACCCCGCTGATCCCGATCCGCCGGGCCGCCCCGGCGTGCGGCAGCAGTCGACTCAGCAACTGCTGTGCCAGCACCCGGTGTTCGGCTCGCGTCGACTCGACGAGCGTGATCGCGCGCGCCACGAACGCACGCTTCCCGTCGAGCACTCCCCGCACATAACCGTCGATGTCGATCTTCGCGGCCATCCGGTCAGCGGCTCACAGCTCGTGGCCGAGCGACGCGCCGAGCCGCGTCACCAGGTCGTGTGCCGCGTCCGGGATCACCGTCCCCGGCGGGAAGACCGAGGCGGCGCCCGCCTCGTGCAGCGCCTCGACGTCCTGCGGCGGAATCACCCCGCCCACCACGATCATGATGTCCTCGCGCCCCTCGGCGGCCAGCTCCTCGCGCAGCGCGGGCACGAGCGTGAGGTGTCCGGCCGCGAGCGAGGAGACGCCCACGATGTGCACGTCGGCCTCGACGGCCTGGCGCGCCACCTCGCCCGGCGTCTGGAACAGCGGGCCGACGTCCACGTCGAAGCCCAGGTCGGCGAAGGCCGTGGCGATCACCTTCTGGCCCCGGTCGTGCCCGTCCTGCCCCATCTTGGCGACGAGGATGCGCGGACGGCGGCCCTCCGCCTCCTCGAAGGCGTCGACCAGTGCGCGGGTGCGGTCCACCGAAGGGGACTCTCCTGCCTCTTTGCGGTACACACCGGAGATCGTACGGATCTGCCCGGCGTGCCGCCCGTACACCTTCTCCAGCGCGTCCGAGATCTCCCCGACCGTGGCCATCGCCCGCGCCGCGTCGACCGCCAGCGCCAGCAGATTGCCCTCCAGGCCCGGGCCCGGGTCACGCTCGGCGGCGGCCGTCAGGGCGCGCAGCGCCTCCTGGCACGCCACCTCGTCGCGCTCCTCGCGCAGCCGGCGCAGCTTCTCGATCTGCTGGGTGCGCACGGAGGAGTTGTCGACCTTGAGGACGTCGATCTCCTCGTCGGTCTCCACCCGGTACTTGTTCACCCCGATCACCGGCTGCCGCCCGGAGTCGATCCGCGCCTGCGTCCGCGCGGCGGCCTCCTCCACCCGGAGCTTGGGGATGCCCGCGTCGATGGCCTTCGCCATCCCACCGGCCGCCTCGACCTCCTCGATGTGCTGCCAGGCGCGCTCCGCGAGGTCCCGCGTCAGCTTCTCCACGTACGCGCTGCCGCCCCACGGGTCGATGACCCGGCAGGTGCCGGACTCCTGCTGGAGCAGGAGCTGCGTGTTGCGGGCGATCCGCGCCGAGAAGTCGGTGGGCAGCGCCAACGCCTCGTCCAGCGCGTTGGTGTGAAGCGACTGGGTGTGCCCCTGTGTCGCGGCCATCGCCTCCACACACGTGCGCGTCACGTTGTTGAACACGTCCTGCGCGGTCAGCGACCAGCCCGAGGTCTGCGAATGGGTGCGCAGGGAGAGCGACTTGGGGTTCTTCGGGTCGAACTGCCTCACCAGCCGGGCCCACAGGAGCCGGGCCGCCCGCAACTTGGCGACCTCCATGAAGAAGTTCATCCCGATCGCCCAGAAGAACGACAGGCGCGGCGCGAAGGCGTCGACGTCCAGGCCCGCCTCCCGCCCGGCGCGCAGGTACTCCACCCCGTCGGCGAGCGTGTACGCCAGTTCCAGATCGGCCGTCGCCCCGGCCTCCTGGATGTGGTATCCGGAGATCGAGATGGAGTTGTAGCGCGGCATCTTCTGCGAGGTGAACGCGAAGATGTCGGAGATGATCCGCATCGAGGGCGACGGCGGATAGATGTAGGTGTTGCGGACCATGAACTCCTTCAGAATGTCGTTCTGAATGGTCCCGGCCAGCTTCTCGGGCGGCACGCCCTGTTCCTCCGCCGCCACGATGTACAGCGCCAGCACGGGGAGCACCGCGCCGTTCATCGTCATCGACACCGACATCCGGTCCAGCGGAATGCCGTCGAACAACTGGCGCATGTCGTAGATCGAGTCGATCGCCACCCCGGCCATGCCGACGTCACCGGTCACCCGCGGGTGGTCGCTGTCGTAACCCCGGTGGGTGGGCAGGTCGAAGGCGACCGACAGCCCCTTCTGGCCGGCCGCGAGGTTGCGCCGGTAGAAGGCGTTGGACTCCTCGGCCGTGGAGAAACCGGCGTACTGACGGATCGTCCAGGGCTGGTTGACGTACATCGTCGGGTAGGGCCCGCGCAGATACGGGGCGATCCCCGGATACGAGTGCAGCGCGTCCAGGCCCTCCAGGTCCTCACCGGTGTAGAGCGGCTTGACCGTGATCCCCTCGGGCGTCTCCCAGAGGGGAGCCCCGGCGCCGTCGGCGGCCTTCGTCACGGCGGCCTGCCACTCCTCGGCGGAGCCGGCGGGCGGTGCGGCCGCGGTGAGCGGCACGTCGGAGAAGTCGGGGACGGAGGGTTTCCGGTCCGTGGGCGATGTGGGCATCACGCCACTCCCATGCGGTCGAGTACGGAGGTGAGAACGGCGACCGCGTCGCAGCCGGCGAAGACATGGGCGTCGACATCGGGGTACTCGCCGGGGCGCCCCGCGAGGAACACCCGCGCAGCGCCCGCCGACTTCAGCGCACCGGCCACCTGCTGCGCCTGCTCGGCGTACAGCGCGTCCGACGAGCACAGGACGGCGACCGTCGCCCCGGAGGCGGTCAGCGCGCCGGCGGCGGTGTCCGCGTCCACCGTCACCGGATCGTGGACCGCCTCGATCCCGCCCGCCCCGAAGAGGTTGACGGCGAAGGAGACCCGCGCGGTGTGCGCGGCGGCCGGACCGAGCGCCGCGACGAAGACCTTCGGGCGGCTCCCGGTCGCCGCGAGGTGTGCGTCGGAGCGGGCGCGCAGCGCCTCGAACGCCTCGTCGCGCCGGACCCGGGGCAATCCGCCCGGGGCGCCCGCGTACGCGTCGGGCGCGGGCTCGCGCTCCACCGGCCGCTCGCCGGGCATCGGGAACTCGCTCACCCCGGTGATCGGTTCCTTGCGACGGGCCAGCTTTGCGCTGCGCGTCGCCCAGGTGGCGGCGAGCCGTTCCGCGACCGTCCCGGAGCGCAGGGCCCCGGGCAGACCGCCGGCCCGCTCGGTTTCCTGGAAGAACGCCCAGGCGGCCGCGGCGAGTTCATCGGTCAGCCGTTCCACGTACCAGGAGCCGCCCGCCGGGTCGATGACCCGGGCCAGGTGCGACTCCTCCATGAGGATCGTCGAGGTGTTGCGGGCGATCCGCCGCGCGAACGCGTCCGGCAGGCCCAGCGCGTGGTCGAACGGCAGCACGGTCACGGAGTCCGCGCCGCCCACCCCCGCGCCCAGCGTGGCGAGCGTGGTGCGCAGCATGTTCACCCACGGGTCGCGGCGCGTCATCATCACCGGCGAACTGACGGCGTGCTGCCGCTGGGATCCGGCGGCGGGGGCCCCGGAGGCCTCGGCGACCCGTGCCCACAGCCGGCGGGCCGCGCGCAGCTTGGCGATGGTCAGGAACTGGTCGGCGGTGGCCGCGTAACGGAACTCCAGCTGCCCGCAGGCCGCTTCCACGCTCATCCCGGCATCGGTGAGAGCCCGGAGGTAGGCGACGCCGGTGGCCAGGGAGAGCCCCAGCTCCTCGCCGGCCGATCCGCCCGCCTCGTGGTACGGCAGCGCGTCCACGGCGATGGCCCGGATGCCCGGGTAGTCCGCGTCGCACACCCGCGCCCAGCGCACGGCGGGGGAGAGGTCGGCCGCTACACCGGTCCTGGCCTCGTGGCCGAGCGGGTCGGCCCCCAGTGTGCCGCGCGCCTCGCTCTTCGCGACGCCGCGTTCCCCGTACAGCCGCAGCAGCTCCGTCGCGGCGGCGTCCAGGTCCGCCGGAGCGTCGACGGCGAGGGGCGCGAGGTCGAGGTACACGCCCTCCAGCGCCCGGGCGAGCCCGTCGACGGGGACGCCCGCGGGGCCGCCCACGGTGAGCCAGAGGGAGGTGACGCCGTTCTCCAGATCGCCGAGCAGGGCCTCGTTGAGCCGGACGGGGTCGGTCAGGGTGTGGCGTTGGCGCACGTCCCAGCCGCCTGCCGCGTTCCCCTCGGCCCTGCTGCCCCGGGTGAACGGGGCGAAGCCGGGAAAGCCGGTGTCCGGCGTCTCGTCTTGCGCGGTGTAGAGGGGGCGGGTGGTGAGCCCGTCCTCCAGTGTGGTGGACAGCGCTTCCTCGGCGGCCGAGCCCGAGACTTCCTTGCCCGACTTGCGCAGTACGCCCTCTACGAGGGTCTGCCACTGGTCGTGGGAAGGGTCGGGAAACGCGGCGGTGGGAGAGAGCCCGTCAGCAGGCTGGACCGTCATGGTCAGATGCTAGGGCAGTGCGCCGAACCAGCAGCAGGGGCGCATGCTGTGACCTTGCCCTCTCGTTCAGGTACTTGATCCGTTACATACGGTCGCATAGTCGGCGTGGCGGGCGGGCGGCGGCAACACGACGGTGGTCGACATCGGGATGAATCGGGACAGTGATGCATATTATGTGCGAAGTTTCCTGATTTTTTATGTCATCCCTGGAATGCCGTATCCACCCCGGCGCCCCCCGTGGCCGCCGGGACACGGAGAGGACGCGACCGTGGCCGTCGGACCTGTGGAGTACCTCGTCATCGCCTTCCCGGGCAGTCGTTTCACCGGGGAGGTCGCCCCCGTGCTCGCCGAGGCCGTGTCGTCAGGAGCGGTACGGGCGGGCGATCTGGCCTTCGTGCGCAGGGCCGGGGACGGTGCGCTGGCCCCGGTGGACCTGCGGGAACTGGACCCCGAGGGAGTGGTTCCCGCTGATACGGCGGAGGGCGGGGCGGCCGCGGTCCTGGACGTGGAGGACGTCGAACGGCTGGACCGGGGAGTGCCCGCGGGCGATGTCGTGGCGATCGTCGTCAGGGAGGACCTGTGGACCACGCCGCTCGCCCGGACGGCCCGCGAGGCCGGCGGCGTGTTCGTCGCGCATGAGCGCCTCGGGGCCGGTGCGTCCGGTGACCGGGAGGTCGCGGGGGACGACATCATCACCCGGCTGGAGCGGCTCGCCGAACTGTGGAGGCGGGACGTCCTCACCGAGGCCGAGTTCGTGGAGCAGAAGACGAGGCTCCTGTCGGACTGACGTCCGGCCGACGCCCCCCGGGCGCCGCCCGGCGTACTCCGGTGGCGCTTTCCTTGCTGCATACGACGTTGATCCTGATATGTGGAACTCCTGGAATTCATCGGGGAAAGAGGCAGTTCATCGTGCAGACCGCCCGGACCGTTCCGGCCGCCACCGTTGTCAATCTGCGCGACCTGGGCGGTATCGCCCTGGGCCGTGACCGCCGGGTGCGGCAGGGCGTCCTGTTCCGCTCGGGTCAGCTGAGCGGGCTCGACCCGGCGAACGACCGCGCGGTGTCCGCGCTCGGCATCCGCACCGTCGTGGACCTGCGCACCGCCGACGAACGCCGGTGGGCCCCGGACCGGCTGCCGGACCGGGCCCGCCTCTTCGTCGCCGACGTGCTCGGCGACCACCCGGGTGTGGCGCCCGCCCGACTGCGGTCCCTGCTCGCCGACCCGATGGCGGCGGAACGGGCGCTGGGGGGCGGCAGGGCCGAGGAGCTGTTCGCCGAGACCTACCGGAAGATGGTCCTCTCGCCCGGCGCGGCGGCCGCCTACCGGGCCTTCCTGGAGACGGCCGCCGACCCCGGTGCGCGCCCGGTGATCTTCCACTGCACGGCGGGCAAGGACCGTACCGGCTGGGCGGCGGCCGTCCTGCTGATGCTCCTGGGGGCGGCCCGCGCGACCGTGCGGTCGGACTTCCTCGCGGTCAATCCCGCGGTACGGGCCGCCTTCGCCCCCGACGTGGCGAAGTTCCTGGACGGTGGCGGCGACCCCGCCGTCGCCGCGGCGATCGTCGAAGTCCGCCCCCGCTACCTGGATGTGGCCCTCGACGCGATGGACGAACGCTGGGGCGGCCTCGACGGCTATGTGCGCGACGGGCTGCGCGTACCCGACGCCGTACTGGAGCGGCTGCGCGACGGCCTGGTGATCCGGGGCTGATCGGGCCGGCGCGCGAGGCCGGGGGCACGGCCGGCGACGCGGTGCCGGGCACACGGAAAGGCGGCCGGTCCGGCCAAGGGGATCTCCTTGGCCGGACCGGCCGCCTTTCGACCTGCCGGAGCGGCCCCGACTACAGGCGCACGAGGCGTTCGGTCAGGTCGCGGTAGTGCTGGAGGGCGATCCGCAGATCCTCGGTCTCCGCGCCGGTGGCGGGGCCGCTCCCGTCCTTCCCCGCGCGCAGGCGCCGTCCGCGCTCCTCCAACAGGGTCCCGAGGCTCGCGACGACCTCGTCGAAGGTGGCGTCGGCCTCCCGCACCGCCCGCTGCGGGTCCTCCACGAAGCCGGTCACCGCCTGCTGGATCCGGGCGGCGTACGCCTCCCGCTCCTCGGGGGCGAACAGCGGCCCGCCGGGGTGCGGGCCGTTCTCGGCCGGCCCCGTGCCGGTGTCCGGTCCGGCCGGGGGAACCGCGTGACCCGGGTGTTCCGAGACCCCGGGGCCGGGACCGGGGACGGTACGGGGGTCCGCCCCGGTGGGGCCGGCCGGCTCCTCGCCCGTGACCGTCCTCGGAGCCGTCACCGGCTTGCCCGGGCCCCTCACGGGCGTACCCGTGTCGATGGGGCCCGCGCCCTCGGGCAGATCCGACGTTCCGTTCGGCGTCCGCGTCATGATGTACCGCGTCCCTTCACCAGATGGCTGTTGCTGTGCTCATGCCCCGACGAACCGTCCGCGAGGAGGACGTCGAAGAGACCGCGGGCCTCGACCAGTGCCTCCCGCATCTCCTCGGTGCTCACATCACCGCGACGGGCGGCGTGCACCCGGCGGTAGCCGTCGACGTGCGCGGCGTGGTGCACGGAGATCGCGTCCGTACGGTCCCGGAAGTCCTCGCCGCCCGGGAAGCCGCGCTCGCGCGACAGATCGGCCAGCAGCGCGTCGGCTTCGGTGAGCGACCGCTCCGGCGATTCCACGAACAGCTCCTGGGCGCTCGCCCAGCGGGCGGCGTACCGTGCGCGCGCCTCCTCGGTCAGCGGGCGCACGTCGAGGTGCCCGTGCCGCTTCACCCGCTCGCCGAGCTCCTGCTCGGCCGCCGCGGTGTCCCCGCCGTGCCGGGCGACCACACGGTCGTACTCCGGCCCGAAGCGGCCGCGCAGTCCCCTGCCGCCGGCCGTACGTCCACGCAGGAGGAAGAACGCGGCGACGGCCGCCACGGCGACCACGGCGATGATGATGATCGCTGTCGTCATGGCTACCTCCCCCGACGCTCATCGGCCGGTACACAGCTCTGCTGTCGCACAGTGGTCAACCCCTCTCGGTCCGAGCCCGGCCGACCGCCGGGCGATGCACAGGAGGTCGTGTACCCCCGGATTCCCGTTCGAGGCAGCGGTCTCCGCCGGAAGGGCTCCGGGCGGCGCCCCCTGTAGGGTGAAGGCGTCGGATCCGCGGCAGGTCGGAGGGGTGTGCGATGACGGAGCGCAAACCACCGGGAGTCAGTTTCGAGTCCTGGGTCGACCGGCAGATCCACGAGGCGGAGCAACGCGGCGACTTCTCCGCGCTCCCGGGCTTCGGCAAGCCGATCGCCGGCCTTGAACGCCCGTACGACGACGCCTGGTGGATCAAGCAGAAGATGCAGCGGGAGGGCGTGTCGATGCTGCCGCCCGCGCTGGCCCTGCGCAAAGAGGCGGAGGACGTCCCCGCCGCGGTGGCCGCGGCCCGCACCGAGTCCGAGGTGCGGCGCATCCTGACCGAGGTGAACGAGAAGATCGAGCGGGCGATCCGCAGGCCTCCCGAGGGGCCGCCGCTGCGGCTGACCCCCTTCGACGTGGACGGGACCGTCCGCCGCTGGCGCGAGGAGCGCCACCCGGCCTGAAGCCGCCACCCGGTGCCGCATACTCGTCGCATGGGATCAGGCGGGGCGGGACGGCGGCGCGGGCGGGCCCCGCGGCGTGCCGACGTGACGGTCCGCCGGGCCGCGGCGGGCGACGCCGGACGGCTGACCCGGCTCGTACGCACCTCGGGCGCGTACGAGGGTCCGTACGCCCCGATGGTCGAGGGCTACCGGGTCGGGCCGGACTACATCGAGGCACACCGGGTCTTCGTCGCCGAGGACGGCGGTACGGGCCGGATCCTCGGCTTCTACGCGCTGCTCCTCGACCCGCCGGAACTGGACCTGATGTTCGTCGCCGACTCGGCCCAGGGGCTCGGCGTCGGCCGACGACTCGCCGCCCATCTGCGCGAGGAGGCCGAGATCGCCGGGGTCACGAGCGTCCGGATCGTCTCCCACCCGCCCGCCGAGGGCTTCTACCGGAGCATCGGCGCCGAAGCCGTCGGCACGGTGCGTGCCGACCCCCCGAGCGTGATGTGGGATCGCCCCGAGCTTCTCCTCCGCATCGGCTGAGGCGTCCCGCCGGTCATGACCGGAGCCCGGCAGCGGTGCGCGGCCGGGCTCCGGTACGGGGTGCCTCAGGGGTCGGTCAGCCGCCGTACGGGCGGGTGATCAGCTCCATGCCATGGCCGCTCGGATCGGGGAAGTACACGCCCCGTCCGCCGTCGTTGTGGTTGATCTCCCCGGGAATCCTCTGATGGGGATCGGCGAAGAAATCGATCCCCAGGGCCTGGATCCTCGCGAAAGCGACGTCGAACTCCGCCTCCGAGATGAGGAAGGCGTAGTGCTGCGGAGTGATCGAAGCGGCGGGAATCGTCGCGAAATCCAGCGTGACGTTGTTCGCGAGGACGACCGGAATGAACGGCCCCCACTCCTCGCCGACCGTCAGATCCAGCAGATCCGCGAAGAATTCGGCGGACGCGCGATTGTCCTTGCAATGGACGATGGTGTGGTTCAACTCGACTGACACGGTGGAATGCCTCCAACGGGCATCTCACGGGCTACCTCCACGCCTCACCCGGCCGGTGACCGACGCGCGATGCCTTGCGGTGATCCTAGGCGTGCCACGCGGCCAGGTCGAGCGTGTTCGGAATGCCCCCGTGCCGCCGGGGCACTTGTAGTCCCGGATCGAACGTGTGTCTAGCGCCCGGTCGGGTCGAGACGAGGAGAACACCGATGACGGAGCCCCGGGGCAGAGGCCGGGAGGAGACCCATGAGGAGCGGGCCGACCGACAGTGGTCCGAACTCCTCCAGGAACTGCGCGTCGCCCAGACCGGAGTGCAGATCCTGTTCGGCTTCCTGCTCGCGGTGGTCTTCCAGTCGCGGTTCGAGGACCTGGGGGACATCGACCGGGACATCTATGTGGTGACCGTGATGCTGGGCTCCGCCACCGCCGCCGCGCTCATCGGCCCCGTCTCGTACCACCGGCTGCTGACCGGCCGCCGGATGAAGCCCGAGACGGTGATCTGGGCCTCCCGGATGACCGTCCTCGGCCTGGTGCTCCTCTTCTGCACCATGTGCTCGACGCTGCTGCTGATCCTTCGCGTGGCCCTGCACAACGAGACGGCCCTGTGGCTGGTCGGCGGGATGGCCCTGTGGTTCGTCGCCTGCTGGTTCGTCTTCCCGGTGTGGGCCCTGGCCCGGGGGCGCTCCGGCGGACGGGACACCGGGGACGAGCGAGGGGGGAAGCCGTCCGGCCGGGGGAGCGGCGCCGCCTGAGACGGGTCAGGCGGGGCTGCGCACGTCGGTCACCGCGAACAGCGCGCCGTCCGGATCCCGCAGGGTGACCTCGGTGCCCCCGAAGCCGGTGCGCTCCTCGACGAGGGAGCCGCCGTGCCGCCCGGCCGCGGAGACCGTCGCCGCCAGGTCCGCCACCGGGAACTGGACCTGCCAGTGCGGGCGCACCAGCGGGTCGGCCGCGGCCTCGACGGCCCCGGAGCTGATCCGGGCCAGCGGATGGCCCCCGCACCGCACGATGACCTCCTCGCCCTCGTACGCGACCTCGCAGCTCCCCGGCCGCCCGCTGGCCCAGTCGAGCACCTCGCCGTAGAAGATCGCCGCGTCGAAGGCGTTCCGGGTCCGCAGGCGCAGCCAGGAGTGCGCGTGGTCGTCGGGGGCCGGTGGCGACGTGGAGGGTTCGGTGCGCTCCCACAGGCCGAAGGCCGCCCCGTCGCGGTCCGAGGCCAGCACCCCGCGCCCCTTGCCGAGCGTCAGCGGGCCCACGGCCACGGTCCCGCTGCGCTCCCGGACCCGGGCGGCGGCCACGTTCGCGTCCTCCACCGCGAAGTACGGCGTCCAGGCCACCGCGACCTGGAACGCCGAGGAGACGGCGAAGAGGCCGGCCACCGGGACCTGGCCGCGGTAGGCGACCGAGAAGTCGGAGCCGAGGCGGCCGGGGCGGAACGACCAGCCCAGGACCTGGGAGTAGAACCGCTCGGCGGCCTCCCGCTGCCGCGTCATGAGGGTGACCCAGCACGGTGCGGCCGGCCCCGTCAGGGGCGCCGCCGAGGAGGCCGTACGGGGGTCGCTTCCGGTCATGGTCCACTGCCTTCCTCGGGGAGCGGCGTCCTGCCCGGCCGCTGCGGTCCAGCACCCAGCCTTGACCGGCCCGCCCGGTCCCGCAACGCGGGCCCGGTCAGCCGCGCGGCTGCTCCTCGTCGGGCGGCAGCGGACCGTTGCCGTGGTCCTTGAGCTCGTACGGGGACAGGGCGTGGCCGTCCGCGGGGAACCGGTCGGAGGCGTGCGGGTCGTGCTGTTCGACGTGGGTGCGCCCCTCCGGCTTCTGAGGCTGCTCCTCGGGCCGGGGCGGCGGTGGCTCGGCGTCGTGCTTGCGCTTGCTGAGGATGAAGCCGCCGATCAGCAGGGCGACGACGGCCAGCGCCACGATGGGCAGGACGGCCCCGAGGGCCCCCGAACTCGCCGCGTGCGGGACCCCGGCCGACACCTCGGCCGCGTTGACTGCGTTCTGAACATCCATGCAATGCGCATACCCCGGGAGAAGGGCATCAGTCAGCTATTCACAGCAATTCATGTTTTATGGGTATCTCAGGGGAAACGCGTTTCAAGACCGTGGGTCAGGACCGCCCTCCTGCCCGTCCTCCGGGAGCCCAAGCCCTCTTTTCGACGCTTCCCGTGTCGCCGTCGGCCGGACGCGGGGTCAGCCTGGAGTGGTCCCCAGGGCCGGCACGTCAGCGGAAGGAGTCACGGTGAACAGCACCCCCGAACAGAGCGGCGAGGATCATCCGGCGGACCGGGAGGTGGTGGTCTCGCTCAGCCGCTGCGACTCACGGGACGCGCGGACCGTGTTCGACGTGCTCGCCACCGCCTTCGCCTCGGACCACCCGATGGGCGAGACCCCCGTGCGGGCCTCGGGCCCCCGCCCGACCGTCTGGGTCACCACCGTGGACGTGTCGCAACCGCGGGCGGCCGCCACCCCGGCCCGCCTCACCGAACCGGTCACGGTGGAGGCCCAGGGCGGCTACCGGGCCGTCGACCGGCTGCGGACCCACCTCGCCGGCGCCTTCGCGGTGAGCGTCGTCGGCACGGCCGCCGGAGACCAGGAGCAGGAGGTCAGGCTGCGGCTGGAGAGCCGCTGACGGCACGGACGACACCACGACCGGGGTGACCCACCCCGCGGCGAAGCGAAAGGCGCGCGCATGGATTCCCTTGCTCTGGGGGCCGACCTCGAACCGGAACCGGTCGTCGACGAACACTCCACCGTGACCCTGCACGTCAACGGTGATCCGACGACCCTGACCGTCGACCACCGCACCACGGTCCTGGAGACGCTGCGGGAGAGCTTCGAGCTCACCGGGGCCAAGAAGGGCTGCGACCACGGCCAGTGCGGGGCCTGCACGGTCCTCGTCGACGGGCGGCGGGTCAACAGCTGCCTGCTGCTCGCCGTAGCCCAGGACGGCGCCACGATCACCACCGTGGAGGGGCTCGCCGACGGCGAGAGCCTGCACCCGGTGCAGCGGGCGTTCGTCGAGCGGGACGCCCTCCAGTGCGGCTTCTGCACCCCGGGCCAGATCTGCTCGGCCGTGGGCATGCTCCGCGAGGCCGCCGACGGACACCCCTCGCACGTCACCGGACCGGACACCGCCGCCGGACCGGCCGGTCCCGTCGCGCTCGACGCGGACGAGATCCGCGAGCGGATGAGCGGCAACCTCTGCCGGTGCGGGGCCTACCCCCGGATCGTCGAAGCCATCGAGGACGTGATCGAGTGAAACCGTTCGGCTATGTGCGCCCCGCCTCCACCGACGAGGCCGTCCGGCTGTGCGCCGAGGGCGCCGGCGCCCGTTTCCTCGGCGGCGGCACCAACCTGGTGGACCTGATGAAACTCGGCGTGGAGACGCCCCGGGTCCTCGTCGACGTCTCCGGGCTGCCGCTGGACCGTGTGACCCGGACGGCCGACGGCGGCCTGGGCATCGGCGCCACCGTGCGCAACAGCGACCTGGCCGCCCACCCCGAGGTGACGGAGCGCTATCCCGTGCTGTCCCAGGCGCTGCTGGCCGGGGCCTCCGGACAACTCCGCAACTCCGCCACCACCGGCGGCAACCTGCTCCAGCGCACCCGGTGCCGCTACTTCCAGGACGTCTCCAAGCCCTGCAACAAACGGCTCCCCGGCTCCGGCTGCCCCGCACGCGCGGGCACCCACCGCGACCTCGCGATCCTCGGGCACTCACCGGAGTGCGTGGCCACCAACCCGTCCGACATGGCCGTGGCGCTGGCCGCGCTCGACGCCACCGTGGTGCTCCTGGGGCCCGAGGGCGAACGGGCCGTCCCCCTCACCGAGTTCCACCGCCTGCCGGGGGAGAACCCCGACCAGGACACCGTGATCCGGCCTGGCGAACTGATCACCGAGGTGGTGCTCCCGCCGCCCGCGCCCGGGGCCGCCTCCCGCTACCGCAAGGCCCGCGACCGCGCCAGTTTCGCCTTCGCGCTCGTCTCCGTCGCCGCCACGCTCCGGGTGGCGGCCGGACGGGTGGAACACGTCACGCTCGCGTTCGGCGGTGTCGCCCACCGGCCGTGGCGAGCCCGCAGGGCCGAGGCCGAACTGCGCGACGCCCCGGCCACCCCCGCCGCCTTCCAGCACGCCCTGATCGCCGAGCTCGCCGAGGCGCGTCCGCTGCGCGACAACGCGTTCAAGGTGGACCTCGCCCGTCGCCTCGCCCTCGACGTGCTCGGCGAACTCACCGAGCGGCAGCCGACCCGGACCGGCTGACCCGGCGGTCTCCGCCGACGCCGCCCCCCGCCGTCCCCCTGAGCCCGGTCCGGGCGGGCCGCCCCCGTCCGGACCGGATGACCTCGCCGTCCCGGCTGCCCCGCGGACACCGGCCGCCCTCCCGCACCAACGACCCCCGAGGATCCCCGCCATGACCACGCAAGCCCCGCAGTTCCCCGGTGCGCCCGTCGTCCGCAGAGAGGCCCGGGAGAAGGTCACCGGCACCGCCCGCTACGCGGCCGACCGCGCGCCCTCCGGCTGCCTGTACGCCTGGACCGTCCCGGCCGCCGTCGCGGCCGGACGCGTCACCGCCGTACGGGCCGTCGACGCCCTCGCCGTACCCGGCGTCCACACCGTCCTCACCCACGACAACGCGCCTCGCCTCCAGGAGCCCGACGACCCGATCCTCGCCGTGCTCCAGGACGACCGGGTCCCGCACCACGGCTGGCCGATCGCCCTCGTCATCGCGGAGTCCCTGGAGGCCGCCCGGACAGGGGCCGGGGAGCTCCACGTCGAGTACGCGCGCGACGAGCACGACGTGACCCTCACCGACGACCACCCCGGCCTCTACACACCCGAGGAGGCCAACGCCGGCGCACCCGCCGTCCGGGTCCGCGGCGACGCCGAACGGGCCCTGGCCGCTTCGCCCGTCCAGATCGACGCCACATACCGGATGGGCGCGCTGCACAACCACCCCATGGAGCCG
Organism: Streptomyces griseus; assembly: GCF_900460065.1. Lineage (GTDB taxonomy): Bacteria > Actinomycetota > Actinomycetes > Streptomycetales > Streptomycetaceae > Streptomyces > Streptomyces griseus. The sequence continues at coordinate 166,930 of NZ_UAVD01000033.1, forward strand.
CACGCCGCCACCGCCGTGTGGGCCGAGGGGCGCCTCACCGTCCACGACTCCAGCCAGGGCTCCACCAAGGTCCGCGAGAGCCTGGCCCAGGCCTTCGGCCTGGCCCCGGACGCGGTCACCGTGGTCTCCGAGCACGTCGGCGGGGGCTTCGGCTCGAAGGGCACCACCCGCCCCCAGGGGATTCTGGCCGCCATGGCCGCCCGGCACACCGGACGTCCCGTCAAGCTCGTCCTCCCCAGGGCCCAGCTCCCCGAGGTCGTCGGACACCGCGCCCCCACGATCCAGCGAGTCCGGCTCGGCGCGGACCTCGACGGCGTGCTCACCGCCGTCAGCCACGAGGTGGTCACCCAGACCTCCACCGTGAAGGAGTTCGTCGAGCAGGCCGCCGTGCCCGCCCGCGTCATGTACGCCTCGCCGAACAGCCGCACCGGCCACCGGGTGGTCGCCCTCGACGTCCCCAGCCCTTCCTGGATGCGCGCCCCGGGGGAGGCCTCCGGGATGTACGCCCTGGAGTCCGCCATGGACGAACTGGCCTCCGCGCTCGGCCTGGACCCCGTGGAGCTGAGGCTGCGCAACGAACCGGAGACCGAACCTGACAGCGGTCTCCCCTTCAGCAGCCGCGGCCTCGCCGCCTGTCTGCGCGACGGTGCGGCCCGGTTCGGCTGGCACGACCGCGACCCCCGCCCCGCCGCCCGCCAGGAGGGCCGCTGGCTCATCGGTACGGGCGTGGCCTCGGCGACGTACCCCGTCCTCGTCTCCCGGTCCACGGCGACTGCCCACGCCGCCCCGGACGGCGCCCTGCGCATCCGGGTCAACGCCACCGACATCGGCACCGGGGCCCGCACCGTCCTGGCCCAGATCGCCGCCGACGCGCTCGGCGTCGCCCCGGAGGCCGTCCAGGTCGACATCGGCTCCACCGACCTGCCCGCCGCCCCGCTGGCCGGCGGCTCCTCCGGCACCGCCTCCTGGGGCTGGGCCGTGCACAAGGCCGCCGCCGACCTCGCCGCCCGCCTCGCCGAGCAGTCCGGGCCGCTCCCCGCCGAGGGGATCACCGCCACCGCCGACACCGAGCAGGAGACCGCCGAGGAGCCCCCGTACGCCCGGCACGCCTTCGGCGCGCACTTCGCCGAGACCGCCGTCGACGCCGTCACCGGCGAGGTGCGCGTCCGCAGACTGCTCGGCGTGTACGCCGCCGGGCGGATCCTCAACGCGCGCACCGCCCGCTCGCAGTTCACCGGCGGCATGGTGATGGGCATCGGCATGGCCCTCACCGAGGGCTGCGGCATCGACCCCGCCTTCGGCGACTTCACCGCCAAGGACCTCGCCTCCTACCACGTGCCCGTCTGCGCCGACACCGCCGACATCCAGGCCCACTGGATCGAGGAGGACGACCGCCACCTCAACCCGATGGGCAGCAAGGGCATCGGCGAGATCGGGATCGTCGGCACCGCCGCCGCCATCGGCAACGCGGTCCGCCACGCCACCGGCGCCCGGCTGCGCGAACTGCCCCTCACCCCGGACACCTTGCTGCCCTACCTGCTGTGACCCACCGGCGCCCGGACACCGCGCCCGGACACCTCTCCCACCAGCAAGGAAGGGCCAGCTGTTGCGCGTCCGGCGTACCCGGCGCACCCTGATGAGTGACCCAGAAGTGATCAGTGCTCACGATCCGTGTCCGGGGGTCGCTCGTACGACGGGGTGAAAGTACGACGGGGTGAAGGCGCGTGGGCCTCGTGGTGAGGAGCCTCGACGATGACCGTTCCACTCGACCGGCACTACTCGGTCGAACTGCAGGTGTCGGCAGAGCGCGTTTCCCAGGTGCGGCGGATCGTCGCCGCGCACCTTCGTCACTGGAGTCTCGACCTGCACGTCCGGCCGGTGTGCCGGGCCCTGGACGAGCTCCTGACCAACGTCCACCGGCATGTCGGCGACGGCGACACCTGTCTCCTCGAACTCCGCTGGACCGGGCGGCACGTGACCGCCTCCGTCGCGGACGGCAGTTCCCGGATGCCCCGGCTGCTGCCGGCCGGCGGCGGGCTGAGCCGGGTCATGGCCCTGAGCGACAGCTGGGGCACCTGCCGGACCACGGACGGCAAGGTGGTCTGGTTCACCCGCTACGCCGAGGCGCCGCTGCCCGCGGGCCTGCTCCCCAACGCCCCGCTGCCCGGCGTCCGCACCGCCCGCCGCGCTCCCCGGGTGGCGCTCGTGTAACCGCCCCGCAGGGCGGACAGCGAACCCCGGCCGACGCGGAACGTGCCCCGGCACGCATGATCCGCGCAGGCCGGGTACGCGCGGGGGAGGGGGAGCCACGTCGCACGGACCGGTGCGGCGCGGCACGGTCGGAGTACCCATGCAAGGAGGCCACTGCCATGCCCATCGCGACGGTCAACCCCGCGAACGGCGAACTGATCAGGTCTTTCGACGCCCTCGGCGAGGACGAGACCGAACGCAGGATCGCCGCCGCCGCGGAGACCTTCCGCCAGTACCGCACCACCCCCTTCGAACAGCGGGCCGCCTGGCTGAACCGGGCCGCCGACCTCCTCGACGAGGACCGCGACGCCATCGCCCGCACGATGACCCTCGAGATGGGCAAACCCGTCACGGCCGCCCGCGCGGAGGCCGCCAAGTGCGCGAAGGCGATGCGCTGGTACGCCGACCGCGCCGAGGGGCTGCTCGCCGACGAACACCCGGACCCCGACGACGCGCGGGACTCCGGCGCCTCCCGCGCGCTGGTCCGCTACCGCCCGCTCGGCGTCGTCCTCGCCGTGATGCCGTGGAACTTCCCGCTCTGGCAGGTGGTGCGCTTCGCCGCACCCGCCCTGATGGCGGGCAACGTCGGACTTCTCAAGCACGCGTCGAACGTGCCCCAGACCGCCCTCTACCTGGAAGACCTCTTCCACCGCGCGGGTTTCCCCGCCGGCTGCTTCCGTACCCTCCTGATCGGATCGGGCGCCGTAGAGGCGGTCCTCCGCGACCCGCGCGTCGCCGCCGCCACCCTCACCGGCAGCGAACCCGCCGGCCGTGCCGTCGCCGCCACCGCGGGCGACGAGATCAAGAAGACCGTGCTGGAACTCGGCGGCAGCGACCCCTACCTGGTCCTGCCCTCGGCCGACGTGGCGAAGGCCGCCGCCACCGCCGTCACCGCCCGCGTCCAGAACAACGGCCAGTCCTGCATCGCCGCCAAGCGCTTCATCGTGCACGCCGACGTCTATGACGCGTTCGCCGAGCGCTTCACCGCGGGCATGCGCGCCCTGACCGTCGGCGACCCGCTGGAGGAGGGCACCGACATCGGACCGCTCTCCAGCGAACAGGGCCGCACCGACCTGGAGGAACTCGTCGACGACGCCCTCGGGCGCGGGGCCGAGGCACTGTGCGGCGGACGCCGCCCCGACAAGCTCGGCGGCGGCCTGGAGAACGGCTGGTTCTACGAGCCCACCGTCCTCGCCTCCGTCACCACCGCCATGCGCGTCCACCGCGAGGAGACCTTCGGCCCGGTCGCCACCCTCTACCGGGTCGCCGACCTCGACGAGGCGATCCACCTGGCCAACGACACCCCTTTCGGCCTCAGCTCCAACGTCTGGACCCGCGACCCCGGCGAACAGGAGCGCTGCGCCCGCGACCTGGAGGCCGGCGGCGTCTTCTTCAACGGGATGACCGCCTCGCACCCGGCCCTGCCCTTCGGCGGGATCAAGCGCTCCGGCTACGGCCGTGAGCTGGCCGGACACGGCATCCGCGAGTTCTGCAACGCCACCACGCTCTGGTACGGGCCCGAGGCGTCCTGACATCCCCCGCCCCCGTGTGCGCCCGACACCCGACGAGGAGACCGCTCCGTGAGCGACACCCGCACCCCCTCCGATCCCCCCGTGCTCTCCGACGACGAACTCTCCGCGCTCGACGCGCACTGGCGCGCGGCCAACTACCTCGCGGTCGGCCAGATCTACCTCATGGCCAACCCCCTGCTGACCCGGCCGCTCGTCCCCGAGGACATCAAGCCGCGGCTGCTCGGCCACTGGGGCACCTCGCCGGGGCTCAATCTCGTCCACACCCACCTCAACCGGGTGATCAAGGACCGCGACCTGAACGCCCTGTGCGTGTGGGGGCCCGGCCACGGGGGACCGGCCGTCCTCGCCAATTCCTGGCTGGAGGGCAGCTACTCCGAGACCTACCCGGACGTCGGCCGGGACGCCGAGGGCATGGGACTGCTGTTCAAACAGTTCTCGTTCCCCGGCGGCGTGCCCAGCCACGTCGCCCCCGAGACGCCCGGCTCCATCCACGAGGGCGGCGAACTCGGCTACTCCCTGGCCCACGCCTACGGAGCCGCCTTCGACCACCCGGACCTCGTGGTGGCCTGCGTGATCGGCGACGGCGAGGCCGAGACGGGGCCGCTCGCCGCCTCCTGGCACGGAAACAAATTCCTCGACCCGGTCCACGACGGGGCCGTCCTGCCCATCCTCCACCTCAACGGCTACAAGATCGCCAACCCGACGGTCCTCGCCCGCATCCCCGAGGACGAGCTCGACCGGCTGCTGCGCGGCTACGGCCACGACCCCTGTTCGTCACGGGCGACGACCCGGCCACCGTCCACCGGGCACTCGCCGCCGCCCTGGACACCGCCCTGGACCGGATCGGCGCCTACCAGCGGGCCGCCCGCGAGGACAGCGCGACCGAGCGCCCCGACTGGCCCATGATCGTGCTGCGCACCCCCAAGGGCTGGACCGGACCCGAGGAGGTCGACGGAGTCCCCGTCGAGAACACCTGGCGCTCCCACCAGGTCCCGCTCCCCGGCGTCCGCGAGAACCCGGAACACCTGCGGCAACTGGAGGCCTGGCTGCGCTCCTACCGGCCCGCCGAACTCTTCGACGCCGACGGCCGCCCCACCGAACGGGTCCTCGCCCGCGTCCCCGAGGGAGCGGCCCGCCTCGGCTCCACCCCGTACGCCAACGGCGGGCTGCTCCTGCGCGACCTCCCGCTGCCCGACCCGGCGGACCACGCCGTACGGGTCGACCGGCCCGGCACCACCCTCCACGAACCGACCAAGGTGCTCGGCGGCCTCCTGGAGAGCGTCATGGCCGCCACCGCGGACCGCAGGGACTTCCGCGTCGTCGGCCCCGACGAGACCGCCTCCAACCGGCTGGACGCCCTCTACCGGGCCACCGGCAAGGCCTGGCAGGCCGGCACCCTGCCCACCGACGAACACCTCGCCCACGACGGCCGGGTGATGGAGGTGCTCTCCGAACACCTCTGCCAGGGCTGGCTGGAGGGGTACCTCCTCACCGGACGGCACGGACTCTTCTCCAGCTACGAGGCGTTCGCCCACATCGTCGACTCCATGGTCAACCAGCACATCAAATGGCTGCGCACCTCGCGGCGGCTGCCCTGGCGGCGGCCCATCGCCTCGCTCAACTACCTGCTCACCTCACATGTCTGGCGCCAGGACCACAACGGCTTCTCGCACCAGGACCCCGGCTTCGTCGACCACATCCTCAACAAGAGCCCCGAGGTCGTCCGCGTCTACCTCCCACCGGACTCCAACACCCTGCTCTCCGTCGCCGACCACGTGCTGCGCAGCCGGGACTACGTCAACGTGATCGTGGCCGGCAAACAGCCGACCTTCGACTGGCTCACACCGCGGGAGGCCCGAGGCCACTGCGCGCGCGGGGCCGGGGCCTGGGAGTGGGCCGGGACCGAGGACGGGAGCCGGGAACCGGACGTGGTCCTCGCCTGCGCCGGGGACGTACCCACGCAGGAGACCCTGGCAGCGGCGGACCTGATCCGGCGCCACCTCCCGGAGCTCGCCCTGCGTGTGGTCAACGTGGTCGACATCGCCCGCATGATGCCCGACACCGAGCATCCGCACGGCATGCCGGACGCCGAGTACGACGCCCTGTTCACCCGCGACAGGCCGGTGATCTTCGCCTACCACGGCTACCCGTGGCTGATCCACCGGCTCGCCTACCGCCGCCACGGCCACGCCCACCTCCATGTGCGCGGCTACAAGGAGGAGGGCACCACGACCACGCCGTTCGACATGGTCGTCCGCAACGACCTCGACCGCTACCGGCTGGTCATGGACGTCATCGACCGGGTGCCCGGTCTCGGCGTCCGCGCCGTCGCCGTACGCCAGGAGATGGCGGACGCCCGCACCCGCCACCACGCGTGGATCCGCGAACACGGCACGGACCTGCCGGAGGTCGTCGACTGGACATGGGGCGGCTGACGGCACCGCCCACCGGGCCCCGGTTCCGGCCCTCGGAGCGATGAGCGATCATGGGCGGCGAACCGAGACCCGTCGGAGAGGCCGCCATGAAGCTGCGCTGTGCCGTGATCGAGGACTTCCAGTCCGTCGCCACCACCGTCGTCGACTGGTCACCCGTGACCGACGAGGTCGAGGTCGTGACCTTCACCGAGCACCTCGCCACCGAGGACGAGGCGGCGGCGGCCCTCGCCGACTTCGACCTCGTGGTCACCCTGCGCGAGCGGGTTCCGTTCCCGGCGGAGCTGTTCGCCCGGCTGCCCCGGCTACGGCTCCTCGTCGCCTCCGGCATGCGCAACTCCGTCATCGACCTCGACGCCGCGCGACGGCACGACGTCGTCGTCTGCGGCACCGCCAGCTCCTCCACCCCGCCCGTCGAGCTGACCTGGGCGCTGCTCCTCGGCCTGGCGCGGGGCATCGTCCCCGAGGCCCAGGCCCTGCGCACGGGCGGCCCCTGGCAGTCCACCCTCGGCGCCGATCTGCACGGGCGGACGCTCGGGCTGCTGGGACTCGGGAAGATCGGCGGCCGGGTGGCCCGGGTGGGTCTCGCCTTCGGCATGGACGTCCTGGCATGGAGTCAGAACCTCACGGAGGAACGTGCCCACGAGGCCGGGGCCGCGCGGGCGGCCTCCAAGGAGGAACTGCTGGCCTCCAGCGACTTCGTCTCCGTCCACCTGGCGCTCGGTGAGAGGACCCGGGGCCTGATCGGCGCGGCCGAACTCGCCCTGATGCGCCCGACCGCGTACCTGGTCAACACCTCCAGGGCGGCGCTCGTCGACACCGACGCCCTGCTCGCCGCCCTGGACGCCGGAGTCATCGCCGGGGCCGCGACCGACGTGTTCGACATCGAGCCGCTCCCGGCCGGCCACCCGGTCCGCACGGCGCCGGGCCTGCTGGCCACCCCCCACCTGGGCTATGTGTCGCGCGCCAACTACGCGACCTACTACGGCCAGGCCGTGGAGGACATCAGGGCGTTCCTCGACGGGCAGCCGGTCCGCCGCCTGGGCTGACGGGGGAAGGCCCCGACAGCGCCGCGGACCGGCGCTCCGTACCCGTTCTGGCGAGGCGACCGGCGGCGCCACCGGCCCGCACTCCGGCCCGGCGCCACCGACCCGCACTCCGGCCCGGCACTCCGGTCAGTAGCGCAGCGCCGCCGCGATCCGGCCGTGGTCCGCCAGCGAACCGTCCTCGACGAAGACCACATCGGCGCCGCTGTCCAGCGCGGCCTCGACCAGTTCGTCGACGATGTCCTCGCGGATCGTCCCGTCCGCGCTCTGCGTGCTCCCCTCGGGCACCGGCTCCAGGTGCTCATCGGTCACCCTGACGGCCGTCTGGAAGTGCTCCTCCACCGCGACCAGCCCCGCCCGGCCCTCGCGGACGGCGGCCCACACCTCGTCGAGCCCGCCGGCGAAGGAGTGGGCGCTGCGGGCGTTGTCGAGCCTGGTCTCCACCTCGGCCGCCGCCCGGTGTGCGCCCTCGTCGAGGGCGGGCCGCAACTCCTTGAGCACCTCGGCGGGCGACAGGTCGGCCGGAGCGCCCTTGGTGACCCGTCCGACGGCGGATCCGGAGCTCTCGCCGACCTCGTCCAGCAGGGCCAGGGCCGGGGCGAGGCCCATCAGATACAGGGGGCGCGGGTCGTCGGCCAGCACGGTGCGCAGCTTCTCGTCGACATCGCGGAAGAAGTTCCGCGTCTCCTCGTCGCTGAAGGTGCTCGGGGTGTCCCCGATCCGCTCCTCGCGCTGCGGGTTCGGCGGTTCCTTCGGCGCGGTCAGCGGGAAGCCGCCCACCTCCTCCCGGCGGATGCCGTCGGCCGTGCCGATCCACAGGGTCGCGTGGTCGGCGGCGACCGTCAGCGCCCGGAAGGGCCGGGTCTGGGCCCTGGCGGCGACGAGGTTGCGGGTGAGGTAGGTGTCGCTGAGCACCACCCGTTCGGGTGCGGTGCGCGGAAGCTGCCAGATCCAGTACTCGTCGGTGGTGGCGAGGAGCACCAGGGAGTCCATCGCCGCGCGGGGGTCCACCTCGGCCGCCGCCCGCTCCAGCTGGTGCACGAGGGCGGCCCGGACCTCGCGGCTGACCTGCGGATCGGCTTCGAGGCGGTGCCCTGCCTCGGCGACCAGGTTCCGCAGGCGGACCGGGTCCTGGGCGTTGTCCGGGGCCGTGCGGTGGGTCGGCATGGTCAGGGACAGGGCCGGATAGGGCCGGGTCGCCCGCAGCTCCCGCAACAGGTCGGCGGTCAGGGCGTCCGTATCCATCGTTCCCTCCCGGGGCTAGAACCCGCTCCCGTATGAAGCGGATGCTTCGACGAGTCAATTCATACCTTTTGATCCTAATATGAGCGAGTTGTTGCCCTTGAAGTGCGGGAGGTTGCGCGATGTCCACGCTCACGGTGTGGAAGTTCCGGACGGCCGAAGGCGCGGAGAGCGTCGAGGAGGCGCTGAAGTCCCTCCAGAAGGAAGGGCTGATCAAGATCCTCGACGCGGCGGTGGTCAGCTGGCCCGCCGACCGGGCCAAACCGCGCACGAAGCAGTTGCTGAACCTCGTCGGCGCAGGGGCCCTCAGCGGGACCTTCTGGGGCATGCTTTTCGGCCTGATCTTCCTCATGCCGCTGCTGGGCGCGGCGATCGGGGCCGCCGCCGGGGCGCTCGGCGGGAAGCTCGCGGACGTCGGCATCGACGACGACTTCATCGCCGAGGTCAAGGAGAAGGTGACGCCGGGTACGTCGGCGCTGTTCCTGCTGACCATGAACGAGGTGCCCGAGCGGATCAGCGCACAACTGCCCGGCGACGGCGCCGAACTCCTCCACAGCAACCTGGACACCGAGCGCGAGGCGAAGCTCCGCGACATCTTCGGCGACGAGACGGTCTGACCCGCGCACAGCCCTTCCCCCCTCCCGCCCCCCTCACCCGGATTGGACGGACCGTCCGTGAAAGCGAACCTCCCCGCGCGCCGAGCCGTACGCGCCCTGGCTCCCGTCGCCGTCGCGGCCCTGCTGTGCGCCGTCACGGCGGCCTGCGACTCCGACACCAGCGGTGAGGGCACCGACCAGGGTGTCCACACCCTCACGCCCGAGCCGGCGGAATCGCCTTCGGAGGCGCCGAGCCCGCGGACCCAGGAGAGCTTCGCCGCCTCGGTGTCCGCCGAGTCCGAACGCGTACGGCAGGAGGCGGCGAAGCGGCTGGCGGAGGTCGAGGGCCGGGGCAACGCCGTGGGCGACGTCTCGGTCAACGGACTGCCGATGACCGCGTCCGAGGAGGTGCGCAGCGCGCTCGTCCGGGTCACCAACCCCACCGACGAGGCCACGTTCTTCGCGGTGAAGGTGGAGTTCGTCGACGCCGAGGACAAGGTCCTCGACACCGTCGTCGTCGGCGTCGAGGACGCCCCGCCCGACCGGACCGTCACCGTCCAGGCCAACAGCCGCAAGGCCGCCGGGGTGAAGACCTTCCCCCGGGTCGCCCAGGCCGAGCGCGGCTGAGGGGCGGGCGGTGAGTGCCGCGGACGCGGTGACCGACTCCCTCCAGAGCCTGCGCGACCGGTTCGTCGGCGTACGGGAGGGCCGGCCGGCCGACTACATCCCCCAGCTGGCCCTCGCCGACCCGGACGCCTTCGGTCTCGCGCTGGTGAGCATGGACGGACACCGCTACGTCGCGGGCGAGGCCGAGGTGCCCTTCACCCTCCAGTCGGTCTCCAAACCGTTCGTCTACGCCCTCGCGCTCTCCCTGCTCGGCCTCGACGAGGTGAGCCGCTGGGTCGGCGCCGAGCCGAGCGGCGAGGCGTTCAACGCCATCAGCCTCGAACCCGGTACGGGTAGGCCCGCCAACGCCATGGTCAACGCCGGGGCGATCGTCACCACCGCCCTGATCCCCGACACCCCGGACGATCCCGCCTTCGACCGGATCCTGCGCTGCCTCGGCTGCTTCGCCGGGCGCGAACTGGACGTCGACGAGGAGGTGTTCAGCTCCGAGTCGGTGACCGGGGACCGCAACCGGGCGCTGGCTTACCTGATCCGCTCCACCGGCACCATGCCCGTCGACCCGGTCCTGGCGGTCGACCGCTACTTCCGCCAGTGCGCGATCCGCGTCACCGCCGTCGATCTCGCCACGATGGCGGCCACCCTGGCCTACGGCGGCGTGAACCCGGTGACCCGGGAGAGGGTGGTCTCCGCCGAGGTCGCCGCCCGGGTGCTCGCCGTCATGGCGACCTGCGGCATGTACGACGGCTCCGGCGACTGGCTGCTGCGCGTCGGCCTTCCCGCCAAGAGCGGGGTGTCGGGCGGCCTCATCGCGGTGGGCCCGGCCCGCTTCGGCGTGGCGACCTACAGCCCGCCCCTGGACGCCACCGGCGGATCGGTGCGCGGCCACGCGGCACTGGAGGCGATGTCGGACCGCTACGGGCTCCACCTCATGCTCAACCCCGCGCTCCCCGGCTCCACCGTCACCCTCGTCACGACCGCGGACGACCTGCCGTCGGCGCCCTCGGCCGGGCACGAACGGGTCCTCCACGAACAGGTCGGCGTCGTCGTGGCCCAGGGGTCCATCGACTTCACCGCCGCGGAGCGCGTGCTGTACGCCCTGGACGAGTCCGGGCCGGGCGGGGGGTCGGTCGTCCTCGACCTGCACGACGTCACGTCCGTCGACTCCGTGGCCCGGGCGATGCTGCACACCGGGCTCGCCCGGCTCGTCGGCGACGGGCGGCGCGCCGCGGTGGTCGATCCGAACGATCTGCTGGGCCCGGCCGACCTCGTGCGGGAGAGGACCGGCCAGGACCTGCCGCGCTACGCCACCCGTGAGGGCGCCGTCGAAGGCTGCGCGCAGGCCCTGGCGGGGGAGGACTGAGCCGGTAGCGCCGGTTGGGGCGGACTACCAGATGGCGCCGACCCACTCCGGGTGGTCGATGAACGGGTTCCGGTTGTGCTGGAACTGTTCGAATATGACGTCGTTGCGGCGCTTCTCGAAGGTGTCCGGCGGGTCTTCCTGGCTCCACTGCTTCAGGACGGACAGCTTGCCCATCTTCGGCGCCGACCCGTTGTTCACCTGGTCGTTGGGTTCGAGGTCGGCGAAGGAGTCGTTGCCCTCGTAGCGCACCGCCATGTAGAGGATCATGCGGGCGACGTCGCCCTTGACCTCGTCGCGGGGCTCGAAGGAGTCGCTGTCGGTGAAGTTGCCCGGGGCATCGCTCAGTTCGCTCCCTCCGTTGTCGAAGTCCTTGTTCCCGCGTGTGGAGTTGACCTGGACGTCGGTGGGCCGCAGGTGGTGGATGTCGGTGCCCGGGCCCGTCGCGGTGCCGAAGTCGCCGTGCGACTTGGCCCAGACGTGCTCCCGGTTCCACTGGCCCGAGTTGCCGCCGTTGTCGTCCTTGGACTGGGAGCGCCCGGTGTACAGCAGGACGACGTTGGAGGAGTTGGCGGGATCCTCGTCGGTGGCCTTGAGGGCGTCCCACACCTGGCTGTAGGAGAGCTTGGTCTGGTCGCTGATGATCGTGTGCAGGGCGGACTTCAGCTCGGCGCCGGTCTTGCCGAGCGCGTCCTGGTAGTAGGTGTCGTCGAGGACCGCCGCCGTGGCGGTGTAACGGCCGGGCGGGGCGTCCGACGGGGCCGCGGCCGCGGTGCCGGCCAGCACGGTGACGGCTGCCACCGCGGCGAGCAGTGGACGCGCGTAGAACGAGTGACGACGGGACATGTGGGGTGTCCTCTCCGGAACGCGGGCGTCGCGACGAGGCCCCTGGGTGGGGGAGCGCGCGCGACGGCCGTGCGGTAGGTGGTCACGGGAGCCTGGCACACGCACCGGGTCGCACGTGTGAACACGGTGTACCTATCATGTGCAGGTCAAGAATTCGTCCGCCGGGCACCGTGCGGACGCCGCACGCCCCCGGTGGCCCTGGGCCACCGGGGGCGTACGGGTCAAGTGGGGCGCGCGGTGCGTTCCGCCCCCGTCCATCGGCCAACACGCTGCCGCTGCATGGGCGTAGGGGGTACCGGCGCGTGTGGGGGCGTCACATCAGCGGTGCCGTCCAGCTTTCGAGGACCCTCTCGCGCTCGCGTGAGTGCAGGACGTCGGACGGCTGGTTCTCGTCCCACCACCGCGTCAGCAGGTCCGGTGCGGCGCCGCCCCGCACGAAGTGGGAGAGGGGGCCGAGCGAGAGGTCGACCTCTCGCCGGGTGTACGCGGTGGCCGCGCCGGCGAAGACCGGCGTCTCGACGCGCCTCCCGTCCCGGGCGCACACCACCGCGGTCATCATCGTCGGGCCCTGCGGACCCCAGGCGTTCAGCGCCGCGGCGACGACACTCGTCACCCGGGTCGGCCACCGGGCCGCGGACGAGCGGACCGGAACATCCCGAACCCGCACGTCCGTCAGGTCGGCCCAGGACCACGACTGCCGCCGGACACCCTCGCCGACCGAGAGCCGGGTCGGCGAGAGGAAGACACCGGGATCCTCGTCGATGGGAGGCGAACCCAGGCAGACCCTGTCCCGCTCCACCCAGAACAGGCCGATCACGCACCCGGGCGGGTGGGCCCCGTCGCTCCGGGTCGGTGGCGCCGACATCTCTCACTCCATTCCCTGGTTCCGGACGCGGGCGGCGGCTACTCGGCGGGCCTGCGGATCGCCGTGCGGTAGAAGTTGAGTGAGACCGGGCCTTTCCGGCTGGTCGCCTCCGCGTCCTTGCGCGTCATCGTCCGCTTCTCGAAAGCGTGGTACCGACGATCTGGGATGTTCTCCAGCTGGGGAACCGGACTGTCGGACTCGAAGATCTGGGAGTGTCCCGCGTCGGCCACGACGAAGGCGTCCCCGTGCATGCCGGCCTTGTTGCCCCCCGCGTCGCCGAAGTTCGCCGCCACCAGGATGTGGACGCCTTCGTACGGTTCGGTCCGGAGGCTGTCCGCGGTGTTGTCCGAGCAGATTTCGAGCTTGACCTCAACGTCCTTCACCGTGGTCGTGAACTTCTCCTTCCCGATGGCGAAGAAGCCCTGCTTTCTTTCCTCGTCCGAACGGTCCGGAGCTCCGCCGTACCTCGGTGCCTCGAAACGTTTCGTGTAGCTCCTCGGCCCCTGGCCGCCCTGGAAGACGGGCGCGTAGTTGTCGAACACGGTCACGTCGTCCGACCCGTCGAGGTCGGGGCCCTGCTCCCAGACCTGCTCCAGCTCCTCCACCATGATCTGGGCGTAGTCGTTGTCCTCGGCCTGCGACTGGCTCTTGAGCAACTCGCGGCCCGTCCGCTGGTCGACGCGCGCCTGGTCCGCTGCGGGCCCGCCGAGGGCGCGCCTGCGGCCGACGGTTCCCGGCACCACCAGGTAGTTGCTGGGCAGACCCGTCAGCCGGGCGGCGAGCCACTCGTCCACGCCGGCAGCCTGGTCCTCGCTCAGGAAGTGGGTGCCCCGGCCGCTGAAGTAGTACTCCGGCGCGGCGAAGACGTACACGTGCTCGGGGTCGTACCGCTCGCTCCATTCCAGGAACGCGAGGTCCATCGCCTCGCCCAGGAGCTTCTTCTTCTCCTCCAGATCGACAGCCGACCACGCCGCGTCCTCGCCCGTCACCTTGTCCGTGGGTGCCTGGACGCCGGCGATGTGGAAACCGGTCTGCTCCGCGCCGATCTCCGGGTCGTGGGATGTGAACGTCTCGCGCTCCCACGGCTCGGTGCGGCCGCGCGCGGTCTCGGCGAGCGCCGCGACGGCCTGACGCTCCTCCTCCGACGTGCGCTGCACCGGTACGCCGGTACGGACGCCGTCCGCGGCCTCACCCTCGTCCCTGCCCTCGGTCCGAGCCGCGGAGGGCAGGGAGCGCCGCATGGCGCGGGTGGCGTTGGCCTCGGCGTCGCGTTCGAAGCGGTCCGAGGGGTCGGAGACCTTCAGCCCGGTGCCGTCGTCGGTCCCGTCGACGGGACCCCGGCGCTGCTGGATGACGTGGGTGAGTTCGTGGGCGAGGGTGTGCTCGTCATCTCCGCCGGCGCCGATGACGACGTGGTGGCCGGAGGTGTAGGCGCGGGCGCCCACCTCCACCGCCGAGGCGCGCGCGGCCGCGTCCGTGTGGATCCGGACGTCCGAGAAGTCCGCGCCCAGCCGGCGCCCCATCTCGGTGCGGGTGTCCTGGTCGAGCGGACGCCCCGGGGTACGCAGGACGTCCTGGACGGTGGAGCGCTGAACGGCGTGCCCGGCCGGCCGCAGGTCGCGTTCGTCGCCCTGCTGGTGTTCTGCCCCGGTCTCCGAGTGCCCGGCTCTGCGGAGCATCCGGACGACCGCCGCGTTGCCGACGCTGCGCTGGAGGGCGACGAGCGGCGGTGCGACCGGGTCGACGGGCCGGCCGGCCGGTGGACGGCCTTCCTCGGCCTCATGGGTTTCTGCGCGGTTCCGGGCGTGCATGGTTCCCCTCCGAATCTTGCCTCCCTGAACATGTGGAGGGTGGGGGACCTGCGTGGCCCCCTGCTTTCCCGTCGGCCGCGGGCTCTCGTCGATGCCGGGTCCGGGCGACGGGGCAGGGGCCGGAGTGCTCCCTCACCACCTCGGCGAGCACCGGGTCGAGCGCCGGCACACCGATGGGGCGGCCTCCCTCGCGAGCTCCCTCCGTGGAATCAGCGGCGGTACACGGCCGCGGTAAGAGACTCCACCGCAACCCGCGGAGGCCGTGCGGTGACGGCGCCAACGGGGCCTGATTCCGTCGGCGTATGTCCGAGCACCCGCTCTTGCGGTCCTCGCACCCGCCCGGAGCAGCCGGGCGGGCGCGCGTTCCGAACGCGCTATCCGGCCGCCCACTCGCGCAGGGCGCGGACCGAGGCGAAGTCGGCCACGTTCCGGTCGAGCGGATCGTCGGTGTACTGGTGGATGCGCCAGTCCGCCTCGATGCGCGGCTTGCCCGCCTTGCCGTAGTCGGCGATCCACAGCCCGTCGCCCGCGTAGTCGGTGGTGTCGTGGTCGAGCCAGAAGGTGCGGTTGCAGTAGAGCAGGACCCGGTGGTCGGGGCGTTTCTTCTTCACCGCGCGGATGAACCGGTCCTTGTCGCCGTTGCTCGCCCGCGTCCCGCCGCCGGTCTGCTCCCAGTCGACCGCGAGCAGATCGCCCGCCTTCTCGGGGGTCTTGCCCAGGAAGTAGTCCACCTGGTCCCCCACGTTCCCCGGCCAGAGGAAGTGGTAGAAACCGACGACGCACTCGGCGTCCCGGGCCCGCTTCACCTGCGCCTCCAAGCGCGGATTGACATAGCTGCGGCCTTCGGTGGACTTGACGAAGACGAAGTCGAGACCGTCCGTGTCGTAGGAGGGCTGATAGGCGCTGACGTCGACGCCGTGGAGCATGGGTACCACCTCGGGGAGTGGGGCAACGATCTCCCTCTCCTGCCCACTGCCCGGGCGCGCCAAGGCCTGATTCACCCTCCCGGGTAGGCGTGCGCGGGCTCATCGGATGCGGCCGGGTCCGTGCGGCGCGAGAATTGCCGCAAGGACGAGGAGGCGGCATGAGCGAAGAGTCCGAATCCGTATCCGCGCCCGTGTCCGGGCCGGAGGGCATCACACCCGACCGGCTCCTGCACACGGGCGCGAGCGACCGGCCGAGCGCGGAGGACCTGGTGCTCGCCTCCGGGCGGGACGTGACGCCGGAGAATCTGGAGTGGGCACGGCGCAAACTGGCCGCCGAGGGGCGGTCGGCCATCGACAAACAGCTGCCCTGACCGCCCGGCGGACCCTGCCGGGCGCCCCAATGGGCGGGCGCGCGGAGCCGTACACCGAGGTGGAGGCGGCCGGGGGAGCCGGGGAGCGTGTGGGGCGCCCCCGGCTCCCTCGGCTAGCCTGAATGCCATATGAACCGTTTCACGACCTCACAGGGCGCTTTCGAGCTCGCCCGCTTCCCCGAGCACCCGCGCGACCCCTTCCGCGCCTGGGACGCCGCCGACGACTACCTGCTCCAGCAGCTGACGGACCCCGGGACGGGCCCGGTCGACCTCTCGGGGACGGTCGCGGTCGTGGGGGACCGGTGGGGGGCGCTCGCCACCGCACTGGCCGCACACCGCCCGGTCCAGATCAGCGACTCCTACCTGGCCCGGCGCGCGACCCTCGCCAACCTCGCCAGGAACGGCATCGACGAGGACGCGGTCCGGCTGCTGTCCTCGCGCGACACCCCGCCGGACCGGATCGACGTCCTGCTCGTCCGGGTCCCCAAGTCCCTGGCGTTCCTGGAGGACCAGCTCCACCGCCTCGCCCCCGCCGTCCACTCCGGCACCGTGGTCATCGGCACCGGCATGGTCAAGGAGATCCACACCTCCACGCTCAAGATCTTCGAGCGGATCATCGGCCCGACCCGCACCTCTCTCGCGGTGCGCAAGGCGCGGCTCATCTTCTCCACCCCGGACCCCGCCCTGCCCCGTACGCTGAGCCCGTGGCCCTACCGCTACGAGCTGCCCGCGGACGTGGGCCCGGTCGCGGGCCTGACCGCGGTCAACCACGCCGGGATCTTCTGCGCGGAGCGCCTCGACATCGGCACCCGCTTCTTCCTGAAGCACCTGCCCACCCGGTCCGGGGCGGTCCGGGTCGTCGACCTGGGCTGCGGCAACGGAGTCCTCGGACTCTCCGCCGCCGTCGCCAACCCCGACGCGCATCTCACCTTCGTCGACGAGTCCTACGGGGCGGTCGCCTCCGCCGAGGAGACCTTCCGGGCCGGTGCTCCGGCCGGTGCGAAGGCCGACTTCCTGGTCGGTGACGGTCTCGCCGATCTCGACCCCGGCAGCGTGGACCTGGTGCTGAACAACCCGCCGTTCCACTCGCACCTGGCGACCACCGACGCTACGGCCCGCACGATGTTCGCCGGGGCGAAGACCGCCCTGCGCCGGGGCGGCGAGCTCTGGGTGGTGGGCAACCGGCACCTCTCCTACCACACGCACCTGCGCCGGATCTTCGGGAACTGCACCACGGTCGCGGGCGACCCGAAGTTCGTGGTGCTGCGCGCCGTCAAGCGCTGACAGCGAAGCGCCCCGCCGTCGGCCCTTCCAGATTCTTGCAACAGGTTCTACTGTGTGCGCCGCCGCACACGGACGACGCCGAAGCGAGACTCTGGAGGGGCCGTGCACCTCGAATACACGCCTGAGCAGCAGCGGCTGCGGACCGAACTGCGCACCTACTTCGCGACCCTGGTGCCCGACAACGCCTACGCCCGCTACGCGGAGCCCGCCGCCCAGAAGCGTTTCTACCGCGACACGGTCCGCAGGCTCGGCGCCGACGGCTGGCTGGGCGTCGGCTGGCCGAAGGAGTACGGCGGCCGGGGGCTGACCCCGATGGAGCAGTTCATCTTCTTCGACGAGGCCGCCCAGGCCGGCGTACCGCTGCCGCTGATGGCGCTGAACACCGTCGGGCCCACGATCATGCGGTACGGCACCGACGAGCAGAAGGCCCACTTCCTGCCCGGCATCCTGGCCGGGGAGATCGACTTCGCGATCGGCTACAGCGAACCGGACGCCGGCACCGACCTCGCCGCCCTGAAGACCCGCGCGGTCCGCGACGGGGACGAGTACGTCGTCAACGGCCAGAAGATCTGGACCACCAACGGCGACACAGCGGACTGGGTCTGGCTCGCCGCGCGGACCGACCCCGATGCCCCGCCCCACAAGGGCATCACCATGCTCCTCGTCCCCACGAGCGACCCGGGCTACTCCTGCACCCTGATCAACACCCTCGCCTCGCACGACACGACCGCGAGCTACTACGAGAACATCAGGGTCCCCGTCTCCCGTCGCGTCGGCGAGGAGAACAAGGGCTGGCGGCTCATCACCAACCAGCTCAACCACGAGCGCGTCACCCTCGCCGCCCACGGCACGATGGCGGTCCGCGCCCTGCACGACGTCCAGCGCTGGGCAGCCGACACCAAGCTCGCCGACGGCCGCCGCGTCATCGACCTCGGCTGGGTCCGCGCCCTGCTGGCCCGCACCCACACCCGCCTGGACGCCATGAAACTGCTCAACTGGCAGATGGTCGCCGCCCTCCAGGACGGCACCCTCACCCCGCAGGACGCCTCGGCGGTCAAGGTCTACGGCTCCGAGGCCCGCCGGGACGCGTACGCCTGGCTGATGGAGATCGTCGGCTCCGGAGGCGCGCTCAAGGAGGGATCGGTCGGCGCCGTGCTCCACGGCGAACTGGAACGGGGCTACCGGTCGGCCGTGA
Source organism: Streptomyces griseus (assembly GCF_900460065.1). Taxonomy (GTDB): domain Bacteria; phylum Actinomycetota; class Actinomycetes; order Streptomycetales; family Streptomycetaceae; genus Streptomyces; species Streptomyces griseus. Next base: position 185,310 of record NZ_UAVD01000033.1, read on the forward strand.
TCTTCACCTTCGGCGGCGGGAACAACGAGATCCAGCGGGAGATCATCTCGTGGATCGGGCTGGGGATGCCGCGCGTGCGGCGGTGACAGAAGCCGGGGCGAGCCGGCGAGCTTTCCGCGGGCGGCACCGAGGACCATCTGCCGCCGTTCGCCCGCTGGTTCGCCGGTCCTGAGTCCGTCCCCGTCCGCGGCTGGGGTCGACGTACGCTCGCTGCACCGCCCGGGCCCCCCGTCCGGCCCCTCCTTGCCGTCGTGGGGTGGGAGCGGGTGACGGGCGGCGTTTCCGCCTGTGCCCCGGTTCTGGACCGGGGCGCCGACACCGGTCCACCGCGCTCCGCGGGCGCGCGCGTTCTCCACGACGTTTCCGGGCACCGTCAAGGGGGACTCCCGCCGAAGCCGCGACACGCTTCTCGATCGGCTGACATACCGTCCCGACGCGTTGATCCCTGTCCTCCGCTCACCCCCGGAGCGTGTGCGGAGCGGCGCCTGATCTGCTCGGCGGCACGGTACGCCGCCGGACGCGGCTGCCGCACCCGACCGGGCGCCCGGACCGGTCGGGCCGGAAAGGGCTCACCGAAGTGCGGCGGCGACGCCCAATACACCATTCCCGCTGGCCGAAACGTATAAGTGATGTGTCCCACAGTGGAACAAACGTGTGAACACGCAAAGGTCCCCGGGCCATACTGACTGTCATGACACCGACGGTCACATCCGTGGGCGCCTGCTGTTCGCCGCTGCGCGCAGGCCTCGAACGCCCGGCTGAAATGTGGCCCATCCCGAGCCGCTCGACACCATCGAGCGGAATCCGGTCGAGGTGCTGAACGTCCGACCACCGCACCGACCGATCTTCGGTACCCGGAACCCGGGACCGTCGCCGCCGCGGGAACCGCTCGGCGACGTCGCCCGGTGCGGGGACGCGACGGCCGGCCACGGCCGGGGGACGGTCGCGGCCGGCGGGGTGCACGAGTGGGAGTTCGAAGACAACAGGGGACCGCTCCGTGCGGGCCCCGGGCAGAGTCCTTGCGTGCGCACGCGATCTTCCGACGCGGCGTCATGCCTGACTGGGGTGGCAGGAAGGGGTCCGGCATGAGCCTTCGCGTGCTCGCTCGTATGTATGCCGACGGTGAGATGTCGACGACGGAGGTCCTGGCCGAGCTCGGCAGACGCGTGGACATCCCGCTGTCCGAGGGGCAGCGCGGCCTGTGGGCGCTCGCCAGGATGGAACCGGAGACCTACGCGTACAACGTTCCCGTGTGCTTCTCGGCCGCGGACGTGGACACCGCGGCGCTACAGGCCGCGTTCCGCGACACGCTGTTCCGGCATCCGCTTCTCTCGGCCACGGTCCGCGAGACGGACGACGGGCCGCGTCTGGTCCACGCGGACCCGGACGGCTTCTTCGTCGAGGAGGCGGACATCTCCGACGTGCCGTCCGACCGGGTGCCGAACCTTCTGCGGGAGCGGGCGAAGCAGCCGTTCGACCTGGCCGGTGATCCCTTGACCAGGCTGGCCGTCCTGCGCCGCTCCGCGTCCGAGGCGTACGTTCTGCTGGTCGTCCACCACCTCGTGATCGACGGAGTGTCGGGGCGTCTCGTCACCGACACGCTGTTCGGCTCGTACCGGGCGCGCGTCGAGGGGCGGGACGTGCCGGTCGAGCGGGGATCCGCCTCGTTCGGTGAGTTCGTCGCGTGGGAGCAGGACGCGCTCGCCGGCGAACGCGCGAAGGAGGACCGCGAGTTCTGGGTGCGGGAACTCGCCGGCGCGGAGGTCCTCACGGGGTTACCCTCGCAGGTCGCCCTGGAGCCGGACGCGCCGCACACGGGCGAGGTGTACACCAGTCGGCTGCCGAAGGAACGGGCCGCCGCCATCACCGCCTTCGCCGCTTCCCAGGGGATCAGCCCGGGGATCTTCTTCCTGGCGGCCTTCCAGACCCTGCTGCACCGGTACACCGGAAGCGAGGACCTCGTCATCGGGATGCCGGTGGCCGGGCGCCCCACGGAACGCTTCGACCCGATCGTCGGCTGCTTCATCAACACACTGCCCGTACGGAGCAGACCGAACGCCTCCGAGCCGTTCACATCCTTCGCCCTGCGGGTGCGGTCCACGGTGCTCGACGTGCTCGAGCACGGGAACTACCCGTTCCACCGGATCGTGGGCGATCTCGGCGCCCGGGGAGTGAACCCGCGGTCGCCGCTCTACCAGATCGTCTACAACTACCAGGATTCCGCGCTCTCAGGACATCTGGCCGAGCGGGCTCGCGCCACCGGCGAGGCGGACTTCGAACTCGTCGACGGCCTGTACCAGCTGGGTGAGTACGACCTCACGGTGGACGTGGCCCCCGGCGACGGGTTCCTGGTGAACTGGAAGTACCACCCCGACGCCTTCTCGGCCGACGCCGTGGCGAGCATGGCGGAGCACTTCACCACCCTGGTGGCCGGCATCCTCGACGCGGACGGGCAGGCGCCGCTGGGCGAACTCAACCTCCTCGACGAGGAAGAACGGCACCTCGTCATCGAGGCGGGGAACCGCACCGAGACCGACTTTCCCGCGCATCGAACGTGCTGGGACCTCTTCGCGGAACGGGCGGAGGCAACCCCGGACGCCCCGGCCGTCACCTGCGGGGAGCGGACTCTCACCTATCGCGGACTCGCGGACCGCAGCTCGGCGCTGGCACAGGCGCTGACACGTCGGGGCATCGGCCCCGGGGACGTCGTCGGGGTCTGCTACGAGCGGTCGACCGACCTGGTCGCGGCTCTCCTCGCCGTCATGAGAACCGGCGCCGCCTACCTGCCCCTGGACAGCCGACTGCCGGCCGAACGCCTCTCCTACATGATCGAGGACAGCGGCGCGCAACTCGTCGTCTGCCACGAGGCGGTGATGGACGGGCTGGCCGCCGCGGGGATGCCGAGGGCGAGGCTGTACCCGACGGACCGCCAGGACGACCAGGCCGACCGGGGCCGGGCGGCGGGGGAGACCACCACCGCCGACGCACCGGCGCCTTCGGCCCCGGCGCCGCGGGCCGCCTACATCATCTACACCTCGGGCAGCACCGGCAGGCCCAAGGGCGTCGTCGTCCCGCACCCGGCGCTCACCAACTTCCTGCTGGCCATGGCGCGGACGCTGGACGTGACCTCCGAGGACCGGCTGTTGGCCATCACCACCCACAGCTTCGACATCGCCGCCCTGGAGCTCTACCTCCCACTGATCACCGGCGGTCAGGTCTGCGTCTCCGATTCGGCCACGGCCGCCGATGCCACCCTGCTGGCCGACAGGATCGCCGACTGGCGGCCCACCGTCATGCAGGCCACTCCGGCGACCTGGGCCATGCTGGTGCGCGTCGGATGGCAGAACACCGAAGGCGTCACGATGCTGTGCGGCGGCGAGGCGCTGCCCGAAGGCCTGAAGGACCAACTCGTGGCGCGCGGCGAGGCCTGGAATCTGTACGGGCCCACGGAGACGACCATCTGGTCGGCGGCCAAGCGGCTGCTCCCCGAGGAGCCGGTGACCATCGGCAGTCCCATCGCCAACACCCGGCTGTACGTCCTCGACCGGAACCTGGGCCCGCTGCCCGTCGGCGTGACCGGCGAACTGCACATCGCAGGCGACGGGGTCGCCCTGGGCTACCACCGGAAGCCCGAGTTGACGGCCGAGCGCTTCCTGGACAACCCGTTCGCCCCCGGACGGCTGTACCGGACCGGCGACCGCGCGCGGCGACTGCCGAACGGCGAGATCGTCGTCCTGGGCCGGATGGACAACCAGGTCAAACTGCGCGGCCACCGCATCGAACCCGGCGAGATCGAGGCGGTGCTCGATGCCCGTCCCGAGATCGGCCGAAGCGTCGTCCTGCTCGAACACGTCGGTCTGTCCGACAGGCTGACGGCCTACTGCACCGGGAGCGGGGACGCGGCGGTCGACACCGCGCTGCTGCACGCGGAACTCGCCAGAACCCTTCCCGCCTACATGCTGCCCGCCGCGTACGTGGTGCTGGACGCCTTTCCGCTCACGCCGCACGGCAAGGTCGACCGGGCGAAGCTCGCCGAGACCGCCCGGGCGGTGCCGCTCCCGGCCGCCGACGGCCCGGTGGCCGGGCTCGACATCGAGCGGACCGTGCGCGGGATCTTCGAAGAGGTGCTGGGCTCCCGCGACATCGATCGCGCCGCGGGCTTCTTCGACATCGGCGGAGACTCGTTCGCGGCCATCGAAGCGGTGGAGCGGATCAACCGCGAGTTCGGCCGCTCGTTGCGGCCCACCAGCCTCTTCGCGCACCCGTCCGTCGCGACGATGGCCCGACACCTGGCGGGGCCGCCCCCCGCCGGCAGCGCATCCGCCGGGCAGGTCCCCGCCGGGCGCGAACGCGCCGGGCAGGCGCCCGCGGTGCGGCCGGTCGAGCCCGAGCGGAGCCCCGGTCCGTCCCGGGCGACTCCGGCGGCGGACGACGCCTCACTCGATGACGCGATAGCGGTGATCGGCATCTCCTGCCGGTTCCCGGGGGCCGGGGACCACCGCGCGTTCTGGTCCGCGCTCGTGGAAGGCCGCAGCGGCGGCACGTCGTGGTCGGTCGAGGAACTGCGCGCGCTCGGCGTGCCGGATGAGCTGATCACCAGAACCGGCTACGTGCCGCAGCGGTCGGTCGTGGACGGCAGGGCGGAGTTCGACGCGGCGTTCTTCGACATCTCCCCCCGCGACGCCGAGTTCATGGACCCACAGGCGCGCTTGCTGCTGCAACACGCGTGGCAGGCCCTGGAGGACGCCGGCTACCGCCCGGAGGACGTCCCCGCCACCAGCGTCACGACGTCCACGAGCACCAACTTCTACCAGGCCCTCCTTCCGGCCCTGATGGCGAACGCCGCGGGCCCGCGGGTCCTGGCGAGCTCCGAGACCTACGCCGCGTGGCTGTTCGCCCAGGGCGGCACGGTCCCCACGATGATCTCCACGAAGCTGGGCCTGCACGGCCCCAGCATGGCCGTGAGCACCAACTGCTCCTCCGCTCTGAGCGCGGTGCACGTCGCCTGTCGGGGACTTCTGGCGGGCGATGCCGACCAGGCGATCGTCGGCGCGGCCAGCCTGTTCTCCGCGGGGGAACTGGGATACGTGCACCAGCCGGGTCTGAACTTCTCCAGCGACGGGCACAGCCGCGCGTTCGCCGACGGCGCCGACGGCATGTCCGGCGGTGAAGGGGTCGGCGTGGTCGTCCTCAAGCGCGCCGGTGAGGCGATCGCCGCCGGCGACCACGTCTACTGCCTGATCCGCGGTGTCGCGGTGAACAACGACGGCGGTGACAAGGCGGGGTTCTACGCGCCGAGTGTGCGCGGCCAGGCCGATGTGATCCGCAAGGCGCTGGACAGGGCGGGCACGGACCCGTCGACGATCAGCTACGTCGAAGCGCACGGCACGGGCACGAGGCTCGGCGATCCCATCGAGGTCGCGGCGCTGACCGAGGCGTACCGCCACTACACGGACCGCAGCCAGTTCTGCGGCATCGGCTCGGTCAAGAGCAACATCGGCCACCTGGACGCGGCCGCGGGGATCGCCGGCCTCATCAAGGTGGCCCTGGCACTCCAGCACGGAGAGGTGCCGCGCACCCTGCACGGCGACGTGCCGAGCACGGAGATCGACTGGGAGGAGTCCCCGTTCTTCGTGGCCGACCGGAATCTCCCGCTGGACGGCGACGGGCCCGCGCGGGCCGGGTTGAGCTCCTTCGGGATCGGCGGCACCAACGTGCACGCGGTGCTGGAGCAGGCGCCCGCCGGTGCGCGGTCCGCCGGACGCCCCGGCCCCCAGGCCGTGATCCTCTCCGCCCGCGACGGCGGGCAACTCGGCGTCCTCGTACGGCAGCTGCTGGAGTTCCTGCCGGGATACCGGGACGCGCACGGCGATCTGGCGTCGCTCGCCTACACGTTGCAGGTCGGACGGCGGGCGATGGCCGAACGCGTGGTCTTCGTCGCGAACGACGTCGACGGGCTGATCGCGGCCCTTCGGGACCACGTCGACCGCGGCGGGCGCGGAACGGTGTTCGCAGGTACGGCCCGGCGGCCCGAGGACCAGCTGCTCGGCCTCTTCGACCGCCCCGGGGAGCTGCGCGACCTGGTCGCGGGATGGGTCGAACGCGGGCAGTGGGACAGGATCGCACCCCTGTGGGTCAACGGCGTCGACATCGACTGGCGTGCCCACCACGGCGCGCGTCCGCCGGTGCGCGTGAGCCTGCCGACGTATCCGTTCGCCGGGAAACGGTACTGGCCGGCCGCCGGGGCGGTACCGGTCGCACCGACCGTCCCCGACCTGCCCGGCACCGTGCCGGCGCCCCGGGGCCCCGACCCGCTCGACGCGGCCTCGCTGCTCGCGGCGGCGGCCGGGACCGAGAGCGTCCAGACGTTCCTGTCCGGTCGTGCGTCCGCCACCGACGAGATGGACGGACTCTCCCGCCCGCTCGTGCTCGCACAGCTCGTGGCGGCGGGACTCCTCGACGGGCCGGCGCGTCGCGACCCGGTCGGGCAGGGGGTGACGCCGTCCTTCGCCCAGTGGCTCGACCATACGGTGGCGGTGCTGCTGAGCCACGGAGAGCTCGTGCGCGAGGGCGGGTTCCTGGCGCCCGGGGAGGGTGCGCCGGGCCTCGAACAGGCATGGCGTTCCTGGCGTGCCTGGACGGACGCCCACGCCGAGGATCCGGAGCTGGCGGCCAAGACCGGGCTGACCGAGCGCATGGTCGAGGCCCTGCCCGCGATCCTGACGGGGCGGACGAAGGCCACGGCGGTCATGTTCCCGGGCGGCTCGTTCGAACTGGTCGAAGCGGCGTACCGGGGGAACGCGACGGCCGACTACTTCAACGACGTGACGGCAGGGGCGGTGCGCGCGGAGGCGGACGCCCGCCGCGACGGGATCCGGCTGCTGGAGATCGGCGCGGGCACCGGCAGCACCAGCGAACGCGTCTTCGCCCGGCTGACGGGCCGTGACCTCGCCGAGTACCGCTACACGGACGTGTCGAAGGCGTTCCTGATCGACGCGGAGCGGCGGTTCGCCGATCGTGTGCCGTACGTGTCCTTCTCCACCTTCGACGTCGAGCGGGAGCCGGGCTCACAGGGACTCACCACGGGCGGCTACGACATCGTCGTCGCCAACAACGTCCTGCACGCCACCCGGGACATCGTGCTTGCGGTGCGTCACGCCCGGGCGCTGCTGGCCCCCGGCGGAGTCCTCGTGCTCAACGAGCTCGCCCGCAACGACTGGTGGTCGCACCTGACCTTCGGGCTCCTCGAAGGCTGGTGGCGGTTCACGGACGGAAGGCGCATCCCGGGCGGTCCCGCGCTGTCCTCGGACGCGTGGCGCGCGGTGTTGCGGGAGTGCGGGTTCGACACGGTCGAACTGCTGGCGGAGCCCGCCCGCGCCCTGGGCCAGCAGGTGCTGCTGGCGCGCGCCGGTTCGCCCGTCCCGCGCCGGGATCCGCGGCCCGCCGCGACCGGTTCGGCCCAGGAGCACGTCCGCGCGACCGTCGAGCGGATCCTCGCCGAGACGCTGAAGCTGACCGCGGACGAGCTCGCGGCCGACAAGCCGTTCGCCGACTACGGACTGGACTCGCTCACCGGCGTCTCCCTGGTGCAGCGGCTCAACGAGTCGCTGGGCACCGACCTCGATCCGAGCGTGCTGTTCGAGAATCCGTCGATCACCCGGCTGACGGCTTTCGTCGTCGAGGAGGAGGGCGCCGCCCTCACGGCCGCGCACCCCGAGGCGTCCCCGGCCCCCGAGGCGCCCGCGGTACCGGAGGCGCCCGCGCTGTCCGGGCCGTCCGCGGCACCAGGGCGGTCCGTGGCGCCCGGGCTCTCCCCGGTGCCCTCGCCCTCCGCAGCGCCCGAGCGGTCCGCGGCACGCGCGTCCGCGGCACCCGAGCCGTCCGCGGCCCGCCGGTCGTCCCCGGTGCCCGAGCTGTCAACGGCGTCCGGGGCGTCGGGCGGCGGTCGGGAGCCCGTCGCGATCGTCGGCATGAGCGGCCGGTTCCCCGGCGCCCGGGACACCGACGCGTTCTGGGACCTGCTGGCGTCCGGCCACGACGCCGTCTCGAAGGTGGACCGCTGGGACCTCGCGTCGCTGGGCAGCGTCTGCCTGGACGGCGGCCTCCTCGACGGCGTCGACGAGTTCGACCCGCTCTTCTTCGGGATCTCCGGTGCGGAGGCCGTCTACATGGAGCCGCAGCAGCGGCTGTTCCTCCAGGAAGCCTGGCGGGCACTGGAGGACGCGGGCCACGCGGGCGAGTCGCTCGACCGCGACCGGTGCGGTATCTACGTGGGCTGCGCCGCGGGCGACTACCTGGATCTGACCGGGCCGGCCGACTACCCGGGCCAGGCGCTGTGGGGCAATATGAACTCGCTCGTGCCCTCCCGCATCGCGTACTACCTGGACCTGCACGGGCCCGCGCTCGCGGTCGACACCGCGTGCTCCAGCTCGCTGGTCTCCCTCTACCTCGCGTGTCAGGCGCTGTGGGCGGGCGAGGTCACCACGGCGATCGCGGGCGGGGTCTACGTACAGAACTCGCCGCGGCTGTACCTGGCGGCGTCACGCGCCGGGATGCTCTCCCCGACGGGCCGATGCCGTGCGTTCGACCAGGCGGCCGACGGATTCGTGCCCGCCGAGGGGGTCGGCGCGCTGATCCTCAAGCGGCTCTCGGACGCCGAGGCGGACGGCGACCACATCCACGGGGTGATCCGTGGCATCGGGATCAACCACAACGGCACGACGAACGGGATCGCCGCGCCGAACGGGACCTCGCAGGAACGGCTGATCCGGGAGATCTACCAGGACTTCGGCATCGACCCCGCGGGCATCGGCCTGGTCGAAGCACACGGCACCGGAACCAGGCTCGGCGATCCGGTGGAGTTCCGGGCGCTCGATCGCGCGTTCCGCGGCTTCACGGACGCCGAGCGGTTCTGCTCGCTCGGCTCGACCAAGGCCTCCATCGGCCACGCGCAGGCCGCGGCCGGCGTGATCGGCGTCATCAAGACCCTGCTGGCGATGAGGCACGAGGTGATCCCCGGTCTGCCCCACCACACGGAGACGAACTCCAGCGTCACGCTCGCCGGCAGCCCGTTCTTCGTACACACGGAGCCGAGGCGGTGGGCCGCGCCGGAGGACGGCAGGCGGCGCGCCGCGGTCACATCGCTCGGTGCGAGCGGAACCAACGCCCACGCCGTCATCGAGCAGCCGCCGGGGACACCCGCCGCGCCGCGGAGCAGGCGGGACGGCCCCTGGCTGATCGTGCTGTCCGCGGCGACGGAGCACGCCCTGCGCGACCAGGTGGCCCGGCTCGCGCGCCACTGCCGCGAGCACCCGGACCTCGACGCCGGCGACGTGAGCCACACCCTCCTCCTCGGCCGCAGGCACCTGAGGCACCGATGGGCGAGCGTGGTCCGGGACCTCGCGGATCTGGAGAGCCGGTGCGCCGCCCGGCTCTCCGGGCAGGACGCACCGGCGCGGAGCGCGGACGCGGGGTTGGGCGCCCTCGCCCGGCAGTTCCTCGACGGCGGGGCACCGGACTTCGCCGCGTTGTTCCGCGACGGCCGCCACCGCCGCGTCCCGCTGCCCGGCTACCCCTTCGAGCGGGAGCGGTACGCGCTGCCGGTCCGTGCGGCGGTGGACGACGGCTCCCGAGGCGGCGGGGACGTCCTCACCGGTGACGAGTTCTACCTGCGTGAACACCGGGTGCGGGGGACCGGGATCGCCCCGGGGGCCATGTATCTCCGGTGGGCCGCCGCAGCCGCGCAGCGGACCGCGAGCGACGCGGTCCACCTGCGTGACGTCGTCTTCCTGCGCCCCCTCTCGGTGTCGGGGTCTCCGCGCGCACTGAAGGTCGACCTCCGGGCGGACGGTGACGCCACCCGGTTCACGGTGTCCTCCACAGAGTCCGCCGGGGACGAGCCCGTACTCCACTGCCAGGGTGAGGTGTCCGCCGTGCGGCCGACGGCCGCACGGACGCTCGACCTGCCCGCGCTGCTGCGGGAGATGCCCTCCACGGGATTCGACCCCCAGCGGTTCTACGCCGAGTGGCGCGAGCGCGGGATCGCGTACGGTCCCACCTTCCAGGGGGTCGTGGCGGTGCACCGCGGCGACGACGCGGTCCTCGCCGAACTGCGGCTGCCCGGTGCGGCGTCGGGGACCGCGGACGGCCTCGTCCCGCATCCCGCGCTGGTGGACTCGGCGATGCAGTGCATGCGACTGCTCGACGGCGACGACCGGGTCGGGCTGGTGTTCACCATCAAGTCGGCCGAGTTCCTCGCCCCCGGCGGCACCGCCCTGTGGGCCCTGATACGCCGTGCCGAGGACACGCGGGGCGCGGACCGGATCGACATCGACCTCGCGACCGGCGACGGCACGGTGTGCCTGCGGCTGCGCGGCATCGCGGGCCGGACCGAGCAGACGGCGGACCCGGCGGACGGCTCCGCGGAACGTGGGGCCGAGCCGGCACCGGACCCGGCGGACGCCGTCACCACGCTGCTGCCGGTGTGGGATCCCCTGCCGCCCGACCGGTCCGGGGCGTTGCCGCGGAGTTCCGACTCGGTGGGCGTCATCGCACCCCCGGGGCCGGCACGGGACGCCCTCCTCGCGCGCCTGCCGGGCGCACACGTGGTCGCTGACCCGTCGCAGGGCACGCGGGACGACCTGGAGACGTCCCTCCGGGCGGTCCCGGAACTCGACCAGCTGATCTGGGTGGCGCCCGGCGCCGTGGACGACCGGTCCGCCGAAAGCGTCGTCGAGGCACAGGCCGCAGGACCGCTGCACGCGTTCCGCACGGTGAAGGCGCTGCTGGCCGCGGGGTACGGCGATCGCCCCCTGGGGCTGACCCTGGTCACCGAGCGCGCGCACGCCGCCCATGAGGCCGAGGCCGTCGACCCGGCGCACGCCGGTGTCGCGGGCCTGGCCGGGTCGACCGCGAAGGAGTACCCGCACTGGCGGGTGCGGGCGGCGGACGTCGAGGCCTACGACGCGCCCTCACTCGCCGCGGTGCTCGACCTGCCCGCGGACCCGGACGGCAACCTCCGCGTCCACCGCGACGGACGGTGGCACGGGCAGCGGCTGATGACCGTTCAGCCGCCCTCACCCGCCTCGCCGACGCCGTCCCGGCTCCGGCAGGGCGGCTGTTACGTCATCATCGGCGGGGCGGGCGCCCTCGGTACGGTCATCAGCGAGTACCTGATCCGCCGCTACCGCGCCCAGGTGGTGTGGCTCGGACGCAGGCCGCGGGACGCGCGAGTCGAGGCCGCCATCGCGCGGGCGTCCGGCCCGGACGGCCCCGCGCCGCTGTACCTGCGGTGCGACGCCACCGACCTCGCCTCGCTGCGCGCGGCGAAGGACGAGACCGTACGGCGGTTCGGCGCGGTGCACGGCGTCATCCACTCGGGCCTCGTGTTCGCGGGGGCGAGCCTGGCCCGGATGAGCGAGGCGCAGTTCGAGGACGTGCTGCGCGGAAAGGTCGACGCGAGTGTCCGGTGCATGCAGGTGTTCGGCGGTGAATCGCTCGATTTCGCCCTGTTCCTGTCCTCGATCAACTCCTACCTCAAAGCCATCAAGCAGGCGGACTACGCCGCCGCCTGTACCTTCCTGGATTCGTTCGCACGGACGGTGCGACGCCGCCACGGCACGGCCGGCAAGGTGCTGAACCTGGGCTACTGCTTCAACAACGCACCCGCCGAGGGAGAGCGGGGCGCGGTGGTCGGAGCGCAGGCGCCGCTCATCCAGCCGGACGAGCTGACAGCGGCGATCGAACGGCTGTGCGCGGGACCGGTCGGGGGGCTGACGCTGATGAAGTTCAGCCCCGCGCTCAACAACCGGGGCATCGTCCTGGGCGACGACGAAGTCGTCCTCCCCACGGCCGTGCCGCCGGACGCCGTCACCGCCGAAGCCCCGCAACCCGCGCTGGCGTCGGGCGGCGAACTGGAGCGGATACGCGCCCGCTCCGCAGAGCTGACCGCGCTCACGATCTGATCGCGCCTTCGAAGGGACTGGTCATGAAACAGCTGCTGCTCGACTTCCTCTGGTCCCACCTGCGCACGCTCGGCGCGTTCCGCGCCTCCGGGCAGACCCCGGAGGCCGCACGGGAGTCGGCGGGCCTCGCGCCGGGCTACGGCGCCTGGTTCGACGAATGCCTGCGCGTCTTCGAGGCGGCGGGCCGCCTCGAACGACGGGACGGCAGGATCCTGCTCGACGACACCGCGCGGGGCCGGCCGATCGATGAACTGTGGCGCGAGTGGGAGAGGGAGAAGCCCGTATGGCGGGAGAACCCCGACCTCGCGGCCACCCACGAACTGGTGGAGACCACCCTGCGGGCCTTCCCCGACATCCTCAGCGGACGGCGACCGGCCACCGAGGTCCTCTTCCCCGGAGGCTCGCTGGACCTGGTGCAGAACGCCTACGCGACCAACCCGGCGTCGGCCTACTTCAACCAGGTGCTGGCCGCCGACCTGGTGGCGCGGCTGCGACGGCGCTCACAGGACCGGACCGCGGATCCCGCGCGGATCCTGGAGATCGGCGCCGGCACGGGTGCCACCAGCGCCGTCGTCCTGGAGGCGCTGCGGTCCGCGCGCATCGATGTGCGCGAGTACCGCTACACCGATCTGTCGAGGGCCTTCCTGAACCACGCGGAGCATGCGTTCGGCGCCGAGAACCCCTGGCTGACCTACGGAATCCTGGACATCGAGCGGCCGGTGGCGGAGCAGGGACTCACCCCCGGCGCGTACGACGCCGTGGTCGCCGCCAACGTCCTGCACGCCACCCGGGACATCCGCCACACCCTGCGCAACGCCAAGGCGCTCCTCCGGCCCGGCGGACTGCTGGTCCTCAACGAGCTGACCGCCAACAACCTGCTCAGCCAGTTCTCGTTCGGCCTCCTCGACGGATGGTGGCGGTACGAGGACCCGCACCTGCGTGTCCAGGGCAGCCCCCTGCTCTCGACGGCCGGTTGGCGGCACGTCCTGACACGGGAGGGGTTCCACGCGATCGCCCTGCCCGCGCGGGAAGCCGAGGACCTGGGACAGCAGATCATCGTGGCCGAGAGCGACGGCGTCGTACGGCGGGCGACGGCCGCACCGCGCCCGTCCCCGCCGCAGGCGACGCCGGTGCGCGAGAGTCCGCCGCGGGCCGCCGCCGGTCACGGCGCCGGGGGCGAACCCGGAGACCGGCTGCCCGCCCACATCGAGGCGGTCGCGCTCGACGTGCTGGCGGAGGCGCTGGACATCCCGCGGACGAGGATCGGCCGGGACGAGCCCTTCTCGAACTACGGGCTCGATTCGATCTTCGCGGTGAACGTGGCCCGTACCCTCGGCGCGACGCTGGGCCTCGACCTCGACATCACGGTGCTGTTCGAGCACAACACCCTCGCCGAACTGGGCGGATTCATCGTCTCCGAGTACGCCGAGGAACTGCGGGACGTGCTTCCGCCGGAGCCCGCGGCACCGGACCGGACACCCGGCCCCGTGCCGCCTCGGCCGGAGCCCGACGGACCGGCGCTCGACGGCATGGCGATCGTCGGCATGTCCGCCCGCTTCCCCGGGGCCGACGACGTCGACGCGTTCTGGCGGAACGTCGAGGAAGGCCGGCGGAGCATCACCGCACCGCCCCAGAAGCGTGCGGACTGGGCGGTCCACGGCGACGGGGCGGCCGATCTGCGGGGCGGATTCCTCGACGGGGTGCACGAATTCGACCCGCTTTTCTTCCGCATGTCGATGACCGAGGCGCGCCAGGTGACGCCGGAGCTGCGCCTCTTACTGATGACAGCGTGGAACGCCGTCGAGGACGCGGGCTACCGGCCGGCCGAGCTGCGGAACCGGCCCACGGGCGTGTTCGTCGCCACGACGCAGAGCGAGTACCGGCCCGCGGCCACGGATCTGATGAGCCTGCCCTCGCCCGCGATGGTGCCCAACCGGATCTCGTACCTGCTCGACCTCGACGGCCCCAGCGAGCAGTGCGACACGACCTGCTCGTCCTCCTTCGTGGCCCTGCACCGCGCGATCCGGTCCATCCGCGACGGCGAGTGCGAGCAGGCGATCGTCGGCGGGGTGAACCTGGTGATGTCGCCCGCGGGCTTCGGCGGGATGCGGGCCGCGGGGATGCTCAGCCCGCGCGGCGACGTCCGGCCGTTCCAGCAGGGCGCCGACGGTACGGCGCGCAGCGAGGGCGTCGCCGCCGTACTGATCAAGCCGCTGCGCCGGGCCCTGGAGGACGGGGACTTCGTCCACTGCGTCGTGCGCGGCACCGGCGTGGCCCACGGCGGCAGGGGGGTGTCCTTCACGGCACCGAACATCAGGGGCATGAAGACGGCCGTCGCGCACGCCTACGCGGACGCCGCGATCGATCCGGGCTCCGTCGAGTACATCGAGACCCACGGCATGAGCTCGACGCTGGCGGACAGCGCGGAGCTGGCGGCGCTCGGCGCCGGGTTCCGCGAGGACGGCAGCGAGGACGTGACGTACCTGGGCAACGTGAAGCCCTGCATCGGGCACACGGAGGTGGTCTCCGGGCTGGCCGCGCTGGTGAAGACCGCACAGGCGATGCGGCACGGCGTGATCCCGGCGATCCCCGGCTTCGAGGAACTGCACCGCGACCTCTCCCTCAAGGGGACGAGGCTGCGCGTCGCCGAACGCAACCTGCCCTGGCCCGGGCGGACCGACGACGTCGGCCGGCCGCTGCCGCGCCGCGCGGCCCTGCACAGCTTCGGGATCGGCGGCGTGAACGCGCATGTCGTGCTGGAGCGGCACACCGCCCCCGAGCACCCGGACGACGACCAGGGCGCGCAGGTCCTCGTGCTCTCGGCGCGGGGCGCCGACGCTCTGCGCGAGCGGGCCCGCCGCCTGCTCCACCGGCTCGCCGGAGCGGATCCGCGCTCCTGGGCGGACATCGCGTACACCCTGCAGATCGGCCGGGAGGCGATGAGCTGCCGGCTGGCGTTCGTCGCGCGGAGCACCGACGAGGCCGCCCGCCTGCTGGGCGGCTGGCTCGACGGCGACCCGGACACCCTCGCCCGTGTGGCGTACGCCGACGGCGTCGAGCCGGCCGCGGGCGCCGGGCACGCCGGGACGCCCACGCGACTCGACGACCTGGCGGAACACTGGGTCGCGGGCACCTTCACCGACTGGGACCAGGTGCACCGCGGCGTCCGACGCCGGCGGATCGCCCTGCCCGGCTACCCCTTCGCCCGTCTGACGTGTTTCGCCGAGCAGGCGCCGGGACCGGGCACCGAGCACACGCCGCTGGACGGCGACCCGCACACGGGCGTCGGCCCTCCGGACGGCGAAGCCTTCGTCGCCGACCTCGTCGCCTCGGTGCTGGGCCTGGAGCGCCACGAGATCGACGGCACGAGATCGCTCGCCGACTACGGTCTCAACTCCCTGCTCCTCGTCGCGATGCTGGGCCGGATCGGCCAGGTGTTCCCGGGCTTCCGGCCCGAATGGTGGCAGCCGCACGACACGTTGGACGAGGTGGTCGCGAGGCTGCCCGAGGCGGCGGCGCGCTCCCCGCGCGGTCCGGCCCCGGAGCTGGTGCGCCTCAACGGGGCGACCGCGGGCAGGCCGGTGTTCTGGATCCACGGCGCCCTGGCCGGCGTCGAGTCCTACCGCACGATCGCCGAGCGCGTCGACCGCCCGTTCTACGGCATCCAGGCCCGTGGCCTGCTCACCGAGGACGCGCCGATCGAGGGCGTCACGGCGATGGCCGAGCACTACACCGAGGCCATCCGCTCGGTGCAGCCCGAAGGGCCGTACGACGTCGGCGGATTCTGCCTCGGCGGCATCATCGCCTACGAGGTGACCCGGCTGTTGCAGGCGCGGGGCCAGGAGGTGGCCTCGCTGACGATGGTGGACTCGCCGGACGAGACCGGCCTGGCGAAGTCGAACGCGAACGGGTTCCAGTCAGCACGGAGCGCGGCTCTCCAGGTCGTCAACTCCCTGCTCTGGCCGGCCGGGGAGAAGGACCCGGCGGTCCTGCGCGCCCGTCTCGTCCACCGGGACGAGGTCGCGGAGGAGGACCTGGACGAGGACGCGTTCGTCCTGCGGCTCGCGGAGCTGGCGGCCGGACGCGGGCTCGCCATGAGACCCGCCCAGATCGCGCGGTTCACCAGACGGAACATGGCCATCCAGCTCGCCTACCGGCTCGGCGAGCACACCATCAGGCCGCTGCCGCGGCCAAGAGCCGTGGTGTGCACCTACTTCCGCAACCGGCGCGGGCTCTTCCTCGGCGAGGCCGAACCCTACTTCCAGGTCGCCGGCGAGACCTTCTCCCTCGACCACGTGAACTACCAGCAGGACTGGGGGCGCGAGATGCCGGACCTTCGCCTCGTGGAGATCGAGGCCGCGAACCACATGACGATCCTGAACGACGCGGAGCCGCTCGCCGCGATCGAGGAGACCTGCCTGGCGCTCTACGCGTCCGACGAGATCGGAGCCTCCCGTGGCTGACCAGACCGCCGCCCGGACCCACGGCCGCCACGAGCCGGTGGCCATCGTCGGCATCGGCTGCCGGCTGCCGGCAGCCGTCGAGGACCCGAACCAGCTCTGGCAGGCTCTGCTCACGGGTGTCGACGCGGTGCGTCAGGTGCCCGCCAACCGCTGGAACGCCTCCGCATGGGCCGAAGCGGAGGCATCCGGCCGGGCGGCGAACCGCAGGGGCGGATTCCTCGACGACGTCATGCGATTCGACGCGGAGCACTTCGGCATCCCACCGGCCGAGGCCCGGCAGATGGACCCGCAGCAGCGGATCGCCCTGGAGGTGGCGTACGCCGCCGTCGAGGACGCGCGGCGTTCCCCGGCCGGCCTCGGGGGCACACGCACCGGCGTCTTCATGGGGGCGATGTGGCAGGAGTACCCGCTGTTCACACAGGGCGCCGCCGAAGCGATCCACGCCCACTCGGCCATCGGCTGGGACAACTCGGTGATTCCCTCCCGCATCGCCTACGCGCTCGGGCTGCGCGGCCCCGCGATGGGCGTGGCGACCGCTTCGAGCTCCTCCCTGGTGGCGGTGCACCTGGCCGTACAGAGCCTGCGCTCCGGCGAGTCGGACTTCGCCCTCGCCGGCGGCGTCAATCTGATGCTGCATCCGAACACCTCGGTGGCCATGACGAAACTCGGCACGCAGAGCCCCGCCGGCCTGAGCCGGGCCTTCGACGGCGACGGCGACGGGTACGCCCGGGGCGAGGGCTGCGCGGTGGTCGTGCTGCGCCGGCTCTCCGACGCGCTCGCCGACGGCGACCGCGTCTACGCGCTGGTGCACGGCAGCGCCGTCAACAATGACGGCGCGACCGACGGACTGACCGCCCCCGGCCACGAGGCGCAGACGGAGGTGCTGCGGGCGGCGTGGGAGAACGCCGGCGTCGCGCCGCACGCGGTGTCGTACGTCGAGGCGCACGGCACCGGCACGCCCCTGGGCGACGTGACGGAGGCGGGCGCGCTCGGCACCGTGTTCGGGCCCGACCGGCCCGCGCCGCTGCGCATCGGCTCGGTGAAGACGAACTTCGGCCACCTGGAACCCGCGGCCGGCGTGCTCGGGCTCGTCAAGGCCGCGCTGGCGGTGCACCACGGCGTCATCCCGCCGAGCCTCCACTTCCGCACACCGAACCCGCGCATCGACTTCTCCGCCGAACGTCTGGACGTGGTCACCGAGGCGACCGCGTGGCCGGCCGGGCCGCGGTTCGCGGGGGTGAGCAGCTTCGGGTACGGCGGCACCAACGCGCATGTCGCCCTCGGCGAGGCGCCCGGGAGCGCACCGGTGCCGACCGCACCGCAAGCGGACGGTCCGGTCTGCCTGACGGTGTCCGGCACCGGCCCGCACGCCCTCGCGCGCAACGCCGCGCGGCTGGCGAACCACCTCGGGCGGTCCACCGGGGCGAGCCTGTCCGACGTCGCCCACTCGCTGGCGACGACCCGCACGCAGCACCCCGCCCGCGGCGTCGTGATCGCCGGCACGACGGACGAGGCGGTGGCCGGCCTGCGGGCGCTGGCCGCGGAAGAGAGCCACGGCGCGGTGGTGACGGGCACCGCTGCCGACCGTGGCCGCGTCGCGTTCGTCTTCCCCGGCCAGGGCGCCCAGTGGTGGGGGATGGGCCGGTCGCTGTGGGAGCAGAACGACGCGTTCCGCGAGGCCGTGACGGCCTGCGACGAGGCACTTGCCCCGCACACCGGGTTCTCGGTGGCCGCGGTCGTGCGGGGCGAGGACGCTCTCGCGCCTTCCTTCACGCGTACGGACGTGGTCCAGCCGGCGCTGTTCGCGATGTACGTGGGTCTCGCCGCCATGTGGCGCGCCTGGGGCGTCGAGCCCGCCGCGGTCGTCGGCCACAGCCAGGGCGAGGTGGCCGCGGCGGTCGTCAGCGGGGCGTTGAGCCTGGCGGACGGCGCTCGTGTCGTGGCGTCGCGCGCCCGGGCCGTGCAGGACCACGCCCCGGACGGGGCGATGGGGCTCGTGGAACGCCCGGTGGGCGAGGTCGTGGAGGAGCTGGCGGCCTACGGCGACGCGCTGTCCGTCGCGGTGGTGAACACCGCGCGCTCCACCGTCGTGGCCGGGGACGCCGACGCGTTGGACCGCTTCCTCGCGGGGATGGAGGCCACCGGCGCGTACTGCCAGCGGGTGGACGTGGACTACGCCTCGCACAGCCCGCACATGGATGTGCTGCTGCCCGCCCTGCGCGAGCGGCTCACCGGCCTCGCACCCGTGGAGCCCGGGATCGCCTTCTACTCGAGCGTCACGGGGGAGCGGGCGGACGGGTCCGAGCTCGACGGGGACTACTGGTGCCGCAACCTGCGCGAGCCGGTGCGGTTCGACCGCGCGCTGGAACGCCTGCGGGCGGACGGGTTCGGGACCTTCGTCGAGGTGAGTCCGCACCCGGTCCTCCAGATAGCCCTGGCGCAGGGCACCGAGGCCGACGGGAGCGCCGTCGTGGTGGGCAGCCTGCGCCGCGATCACGGCGGGATCGAGCAGGCGTTGCGGGCGCCGGCGGAGCTGCACGCCCACGGTGTCCCGATCCCGTGGCAGCGCGTCCTGCCGAACCCGGACCCGCGCAGGGCCGACCTTCCGACGTACGCGTTCGACCACCGCGGCTACTGGCTGGACGAGCACGACGACGTCGTCCCGGCCGTGAACGGCGCCGCGTGGCGCGAGGACGTACTGGCGCTCCCCGAAGCCGAGCGGCTGGGATCGCTGGTCACCCTCGTCACGGAGGAGGCGGCGGCCCTGCTCGGCCGGCCCGCCGAAGGGGTGAGCCCCGACCTGACGCTGCGCGAACAGGGTCTCGACTCCCTCATGGTGGTCGAGCTGCGCAACCGGATCGGCGCACGGACCCGGGTCCCCCTTCCCACCGTGCTCGCCTTCGACTACCCCACACCGCAAGCGATCGCGAGCCTGCTGCTGACCCACGTCGACGTGCGGTACGAGACCCCGGAAGCCGCGCCCGCCCTCGTCGCGGCGCCCGAGCCGCCCGACGACGACGATCCCGTCGCGATCGTGTCCATGGCCTGCCGGCTTCCGGACGGCATCGACACGCCCGAAGCGTTCTGGGAACTGCTCGTCGACGGCGGCGAAGCCTCCTCCCCGTTCCCGAGCCGCTGGGACGGGTGGGATCTCAGCACGATCGAGGAGGCGGAGCGCGCCGCCACCGGCCGGCGCTTCGAGCGCAGGGGCGGCTTCGTGCGCGACGTGGAGGACTTCGACGCCGGGTTCTTCGGGCTCAGCCCGAAGGAGGCGCTGTCCCTGGACCCGCAGCAGCGGCTCGTTCTGGAAGTCGTGTGGGAGGCGGTCGAGCGGGCCCACCTGCGCACCGCGTCGCTCGCGGGCAGCAACACCGGCGTCTATCTCGGCGCGATGAGTTCGGACTACGACGTCGCCCGGCGCTGGGACGTCGGGAGCAGCGACGGCTACAAGATCACGGGCAACGGATCGAGCCTGATCTCCGGCCGGGTCTCCTACACCCTCGGCCTGTCCGGGCCGGCGCTCACCGTCGACACCGCGTGCAGCTCGTCGCTCGTGGCGCTGCGCCTGGCGTGCGAGGCGCTGCGCAGCGGCGCGTGCGACCTGGCGCTCGCCGGCGGGGTGACCGTGATGAGCACCCCGCAGATCTTCGTCGAGTTCAGCCGTCTCAACGGGCTCGCGGCCGACGGGCGCTGCAAGAGTTTCGCCGACGACGCCGACGGCACGAGCTGGGCGGAGGGCTGCGGCGTGCTCGTGCTCAAGCGGCTCTCGGACGCGAGGCGCGACGGTGACCGTGTTCTGGCCCTCGTGCGGGGCACCGCCATGAACCAGGACGGCCGCAGCCAGGGCCTCACCGCGCCGAACGGCCTCGCGCAGCAGCGCGTGCTGCGCGAAGCCCTGGCCGACGGGGGGCTGACCCCGGCCGACATCGACGCCGTCGAGGCGCACGCCACGGGCACCGTGCTCGGTGACCCCATCGAGACCGGCGCCCTCGCCGCGGTGTTCTCGGGCCGCGTGCGGCCCTTGCACCTGGGCTCGGCCAAGTCCAACATCGGCCACGCCCAGGCGGCCTCCGGTGTCATCGGCGTCATCAAGATGGTGATGGCGCTCCAGCACGAGTGGCTGCCCCGCACCCTCCACGCGGAGAAGCCGAACACCCGGATCGACTGGAGCGGCGGGGAACTCGAGCTCCTGCGGCAGCCGAGACCGTGGCCGCGGACACGGCGGGTGCGTCGCGCCGGCATCAGCTCCTTCGGCATCAGCGGCACGAACACGCACGTCATCATCGAGGAAGCACCGCAGACCGCCGTCGAGGACCGGCCCGGCGACGACGTTCTCGTCCACCCGCTGGTGGTCTCGGGCACCGACGAGGCCGCTCTGCGCGCGCAGGCCCGGCACTGGGCCGAGTGGCTCGACGCCGGGCCCGCCGCGTCGATGCGCGACATCGCCCACACCTCCGCCGTCGGCCGTACGCACCTCGACGCCCGCGCCGTGGTCTTCGCGGCCGACGCCGCGCAGGCCGCGGCAGCCCTGCGTTCGGTCGAGCCCGTTCCCGGCACGGCACCGGGGAAGGTCGCCTTCGTCTTCGGCGGCCATGACGCGCGGCCGCCCGGGACGTGCCGTCCACTGCTGGAGCAGAGCGAGGTGTTCCGCGACGCCGTGGCGGTGTGCGACGCCGTCCTCGCGCCGTTGACCGGCTGGTCCGTGCTGAAGGTGTTGCGCGGCGAGGAGGACCGGAACGGTCCGGAGGTGCTGCCGTGCACGCTGTTCGCGACCTGCCTCGGACTCGCGGCGCTGTGGCGCGGCTGGGGCGTGGAGCCCGCGGCGGTGGTGGGCGACGCGCACGGCGAGGTCGCCGCCGCCGTGGTGAGCGGGGCGTTGAGCCTGGCGGACGGCGCCCGCGTCGTCGCCCTGCGAGCCCGCGCGCGCTCGGGGGACGCGGTCGACGGCGCGATCGCGGGGATGGTGGCTGCCCGCACGTCCATCCCCTTCCACGCGCGTCCGACGGGCGAGGCCGTACCGGGCCCGGAACTCGGCGGCGCCTACTGGCTCCGCGATCTGCCGGAGCCGGAGTCCAAGACCCTCGACCGCGCGCTGGAGCGGCTGCGCGGCGAGGGCTTCGGAGCCTTCGTCGAGATCGGCCCGCCCCCTCAGGGAGGTTCGGGCGGCGTGGACCAGCTCTGGCGCGCGGCCGCCACCTTGTTCGAGCGGGGCTTCCCGCTGGACTGGGAGCGGGTTCTCGGGTCCCGTGGCGCCCGCAAGGTGGACATCCCGACGTACGCGTTCCAACGCCGGCGCTTCTGGCTCGGCGAGCTTCCCTCCGGTCCCGCCGCGGTGACGGAGCGTCGATCCACGGTGGGCCACCCGTGGTTCGACGCGATCACGACCCTCGCGGGCGGCGGCGGCCACCTGTTCACCGGCCGGCTGTCGCTCGACGACAGCCCGTGGCTGGCCGATCACGTCGTCGGTGGGCAGGTCTACGTGCCGGGCGCCGGCCTGATCGACGCCGCGCTGTCAGCAGCCCGGACCGCGGGCGCCGACGCCCTGACCGACCTGACGCTGCTGGAGCCGGTCGTCCTCCTGCCGGGCCGCACGCTGCGGATCCAGGCCACCGTCGGCGATCCGGACCCGCACGGACGACGCCCCTTCGCCCTGCACACCCAGCCCGAGGACACGGACGATCCGCTGGTCTGGCAGCAGCACGTGACCGGGGAGTGCGTGACCCGCGCGGGCGCCGACGCCACGGTGCCGCCGGACCTCCACGACTGGCCGGTGCCCGACGCCCGCGCCCTCGACGTCGAAGCCTTCTACGAACGCGCCCTCGCCAACGGGCTCGCCTACGGCCCGGCGTTCCGGGGACTGCGCGAACTCTCCCGCCGCGACGGCCTCTACTACGCGCGGGTGTCCCTTCCCGGCGCGCTGGATCCGGGCGGCCACGGCCTGCATCCGTCGCTGTTCGACGCGGCACTCCAGGTCGTCGTCGCCGGTCTGATGGAGGAGGGCGCGGCTCCCGGGCCGCTCGTCCCGTTCATCTGGTCGGACGTCGAGCTGTTCCGTGCCGGGGGCAGAGAACTGGCCGTGCGCGTGTCGTACGAGCCCGGAGGGGACGAGGACCTCGCACCGGCCACCGTGTGGCTGGCCGACCCGGCAGGCCGGCCGGTGGCCCGGATCGGCGGGCTGAAGTTCCAGCCGGGCCGACGTCGCGGACACCCGTTCGCCGAGCACCTCTACCGCGTCGCCTTCGCACCCGTACACCCCCGGGCCGAGACCCCCGACTCCGCGGGCATCCTGGTGGTCGGCGACGCGGAACTGGGCGCGGGGCTCGGCGCCGACGTCGTACCCGACCTCGACGCCCTCGTGAAGCGGCTCGACGACCGGGCGGATACGCCTCGGCAGCTGCTGTTCGCACGGCCCGACCGCCCGTCCGCCCAGGAGGACGACGCGGAACGGAGCGCCGCCGAAACGCTGCGGACGCTCCAGCTGTGCCTCGGTGACGCCCGGCTCCAGAACACGGAGCTGGTCTGGATCACCCGGGACGCGGTGTCGTCGAGCCCCGACGACCAGGTGGGGAACTGGTCCCATGCCGCGGTGTGGGGCATGGTACGCACGGCCCGCACGGAGCAACCGGAGCGCGCCCTGCGCCTGATCGACCTCGATCCCGGTACCCCGGACCTGCCGCTCCTGGCCCGCGTGATCGGGACCGGCGGCGAGCCGGAGTGCGTACTGCGCGGCGGGACCGCCCACGTCCCACGGGCAAGGCCGACCGTCGAGCAGACCGACGCGCTCGTCCTGCCCGGCGAAGGCGGCTGGCACCTGCACCGGCGGGAGGACGGCCGGCCCGCCGTCACCGCCGCCACGCACGGCGGGGGCGAGCCGGAGCCGCTCGCGCCGTCGGACGTCCGCGTCGAGGTACGGGCCGCCGCCATGAGCCCGGAGCGGGCACAGGCCCTGGAGTTCACGGGAACCGTCATCGAGGTCGGCGGCGACGTCACCTCCGTACAGGCCGGTGACCGGGTCATGGGCCGTGCGGCGACCGCGCTCGGCAAGGAGATCCGCGTGGCGGGCGCCGGCCTCGGGCCGATGCCCGCGCACCTCACCTTCGCCCAGGCGGCCGCCGGCCCGTCCGCCTCCGCAGCGCCGCAGGACAAGGGGGCGTTCACCGCCTTCGACGTACGCGACGCGCCGTACGCCCTGCGCCACGCGCAGCGGAACGCCGCGCGGAAGACCGTACTGACCCTGCCACGCGCCCTCGACCCGGACGGCACGGTGCTGATCACCGGCGGCCTCGGTGAGCTGGGCGGCGCGCTCGCCGCCCACCTGGTCCGGGCGCACGGAGCGCGGCGGCTCGTCCTGCTGTCGCGGCGCGGTGGCAACGCTCCCGAAGCCGGCTCGTTCGCGCGAAAGCTCGAAGCCGCGGGCGCCGAGCGGGTGGACCTGGTCGCCGGCGATGTGGCGGACCGGGCCGCGGTGGCCGCGGTACTGGACGGGATCGACCCGGGCCATCCCCTCACGGCCGTGTTCCACCTCGCCGGCGTGCTCGACGACGGCCTGGTGGAGGGCTTCACCGCGGAGCGGCTGCACCGGGTCATGGCGCCCAAGGTCCAGGGCGCGCGCCTGCTCGACGAGTTGACCGAGCGGCTGGACCTGGCCGCGTTCGTCCTCTTCTCCTCGGCCGCCGGAACGCTGGGCACCGCGGGACAGAGCGGGTACGCGGCGGCCAACGCGACGCTGGACGCCCTGGCGGCCAACCGGCGCAAGCGCGGCCAGGCCGGACTCAGCCTCGCCTTCGGGCTCTGGGAACAGGCCGGAGTGGGCATGACCGCCCACCTCGGCAAGGGCGAACTGGGCCGCCTGCGGCGTCAGGGGATCGGCGCCCTGACCCTGGCCGAGGGACTGAACGCCCTGGATGTCGCCCTGGCGCGGCCCGAGACCCAGCTGCTGCCCGTCCACCTGGAGCTGGGGTCGCTGCGGCACGCGCTCGGCGACGCGGAAGCGCCCCCGCTGCTGCGCGACATGCTGCGGCGCACGACCGAAGGGCCCCGTGCCGAAGCCACCGGGACCGCGCCGTCGCTCGACGCGCGGATGGCGGGCGCCTCCGAGGCCGAACGACCGGCTCTGCTGCTGGAGCTCGTCCGCAGCGAAGCCGCCGACGTGCTCGGCCTGCCCGGACCCGACAGCGTGCCGGCCGACCGGGCACTGCGTTCCCTGGGGATCGACTCGCTCACCATGGTCCAGTTGCGCAAGCGCCTCGCCAAGCGGCTGAACACCACCCTGCCCGCCACCCTGGTGTTCGACTACCCGACCGCCCAGGCCATCGCCGGACTCCTGATCCACGACACCACCGCTCCGAGAGGGAACGAGAAGTGAAGACAGAGGCCCTGTTCATCGCGGGTACCGCGACCTGCCTGCCTCCGGCGACCAAGGTCGAACAAGCCGTCCTCGAAGGCCGGTTCGACGCCCAGGACGCCGAGGACACGCAGCTCGAGTCGGTCTGCGAGGCCACGGACGAAGCACCGCCCGAGATGGCGGTGGCCGCGGCCAGGGACGCCCTGGAAAGGTCGGGCCACCGGGCCGAGGACATCGCGCTGCTGCTGCACGCCTGTGTGTACTTCCAAGGCCTGGAGCTCTACCCGACGGCCTCCTACATCCACCGCGAAGTGCTCGGGGACCATTCGGCGCTCGCCTTCGAGGTCAAGAACGCTTCCAACGGCTGCATGACCGCGCTGGACCTGGCGGCCCGCTCCCTCGCGGCCACCGACGACGTCGCGGCGCTGGTGACCACCGCCGACAAGGTGAGTCCGCCGGCCATCGACCGCTGGAACAGCGACATCGGCATCGTCCCCGGCGACGGTGCGTCGGCGATGGTGCTCAGCAAGAGGTCCGGCTTCGCCCAGGTGCTGAGCACCTCCACGGTGTCGGACCCCACCCTGGAGCGCCTGCACCGCGGCGACGCGCCCTTCACACCCCACCACGACCCCACGCTCCCCATCGACCTGCGGCTGCGCAAACTGCAGTACCTGGGAGACGTGGAGCTCGACGAGTTCACCCGCCGCTTCCGGGCCGGCCTCCGCGACTGCGTCGACCGGGCCCTGCGCGACGCGGACACCCGCCCGGGCGACATCGCCCGGTTCGTCGTCCCGCACTTCGGACGCATCGTGCTGCAGCGCGAGGTCCTCGCCGCACTCGACATCGACCTCGATCTCACCACCTGGTCCTGGGGCCGCACCGTCGGCCACCTCGGCGCGGGCGACCAGATCGCCGGACTGAACCACCTCGTGGAGGAGCGCGCCGTCGACGCCGGCGACCTCGTCATGCTGCTCGGCGTCGGCGCCGGCTTCACCTGGACGTGCGCCGTGGTCCGGATCACCGAGATCCCCCGGTGGCCGGCGCAGCCGGGCGGACTCGGCCTCGGGGGCGGGCGGATCTGATGCGCTGCTACGTCTTCCCGGGACAGGGCACCCAGAAGAAGGGGATGGGGCGGAGCCTGTTCACCCGGTTCCCCGACCTCCGGCGCCGCGCCGACCGGGTGCTCGGATACCCGATCGAGGAACTCTGCCTGGAGAACCCGGAACGCCGGCTGTCGGAGACCGCCTACGCGCAGCCCGCGATCTACGTGGTCAACGCGCTGCACTGGGCCGCGGCGCAGGAGGACCTCCCGGCCGCCGACTTCTTCGCGGGCCACAGCCTCGGCGAGTACAGCGCGCTGTACGCGGCCGGCGCCTTCGACTTCGCAACCGGCCTGGCGCTGGTGCGGAGCCGCGCGGAACTGATGAGCCGGATCAGCGGCGGTGCCATGGCCGCGATCGTCGGCGTCTCCGAGCAGATCGTCGAGGAGACCCTGGAACGGCACGGTGCCAACGGCGTCGTCATCGCCAACCACAACGCGCCCGAGCAGTTCGTGCTCGCCGGCAGCCGCGAAGAACTGGCCCGGCTCAGGCCCGTCTTCGAGAAGATGGAGGGAGTCCGGGGCTTCGTTCCGGTCCGCGTCAGCGGACCCTTCCACGCGCCGGCGATGGCCCCGGCCGCCGAGCGCTTCCGCTCCGTGCTGGCCGCGGTCGACGTGGGCCGACTGCGCACACCGGTCGTCTCCAACGTGACCGGACGGCCGTTCGGCCCCGATGCGCGGGAGGTCCGGGACCTGCTCGCCGAACAGATCGCCCGGCCCGTCCGCTGGAGCGACTCCATCCGGTATCTGCGGGACGCGGGCGTGTCGGACTTCACGGAACTGGGCGAGTCGAAGGTGCTCACCTCGCTCATCGACCGGATCACCACCGCGCGAGAGGCCGCGCCCGACCCGCGCCGCGACCTGATCGAGCGGATCAGGCGCGAGATCCTCCAGCCGGAGATCGGTGACGAGGCGCTGGGCTTCGACGAGGACGCGTCGTTCCGGCAGCTCGGCCTGAACTCCATCATCTACGTGCGCCTGGCCCGCCGGGCCGGGAAGGTGTTCGACGTCGCGGTCAAGCCGGACGTCATCTTCCAGCACCGCTCCTGCGCCGCCCTGGCGGACTACCTCCTGACCCGCGACGACGTCGCCCGAACCGCGGTGCCGCAGGCCCCACCAGCGGCGCCCGACGCCCCACCCGCGCCCTTGGGCGAGTACCGGGACGAACGGGTGGCGGCCCTGCTGCACGACTGCGCGAACGGAACCCTCAGCGTGGACCGGACCGTCGAGGCGATCCGCGCGCTCGCCTGACGGGCGCCGCGTGCGCCGCTGTGCCGCACAGCCGCCGGGGCCGGGTGCGAACACGGGGAAGCCGACCGTCTATTCGACCGCGCCCACGGCTTCACGTGTCTCCTTGCCGAGAAGTTCGTCGAGCAGGAGGGTGGAGGGCAGCGCGGAGTTGAGGTACACGTACTCGCGGTGGTGCTCGACGACCGCGAGCAGGGTGCGCAGCGTGTCCACGGCGCCCTCCCGCTGCTCGGCGAGATGCTGGGCCTGGGCCAGCAGGCCCAGATGGAGGGGGAGGTGGATCCTCGTCCGGGACAGCCGCATCTCCGTCAGCGCGTTCATCATCTTGGGGATGCCCTCCCGCTGCCCCCCGTGAGCGAGGGCCCAGCCGAGCGGGACGTTCAGCATCGCCGCCCAGGACGACAGGCCGTGCTGGGCGGAGAGTTCGACGCCCTGCGCTCCGAAGTCCCCGGCCGCGTCCGGATCGCCCTCCCAGGCGGCCACCATCGCGTTGACGTAGAGGGCGTGGACCCGGTCCCAGGGCCTGTCGCCCCACTGCGTCAGCCTCAGGAGGCGACGGCCCTGCTCGGCCGCGGCCGAGCGTTCGCCCATCAGCCAGCGGGCGAAGACGTCGTGGGTGCGGAAGTAGACGCGTGGGTCGGACCGGTACATCCCGTCCGGCAGCCGCCCCTCGCGTGCCAGCCGTTCGGACAGTTCCACGCCGTGCTCGAACGACCGCAGCGCGTCGGGCAGCCGGTCGCGGATGAACATGGTCATCCCCTCGCCGTACACCGCGCCCAGCCGGGCCGCGGGATCCCCCGTGCGTGCGGCGATGGCCTTCAACCGGTCGGTGAGCCGCCCCGACTCGTCGTAGCGTCCCCGGACGAGGAGCGACACACTCAGCATCGACAGCGCCGCCGGGTCGTCGGACCGGTGCGGCGGGGTGCCGGGGGTGTACCCCCGGAGGATCTCCGACTCGGCCTCCGAGTCGCCGAACCCGCGTACGTGGCCCAGCAGATGGGCCAGTTCACCGTGGAGCCGGGGCACCAGGCCCCGGGCGGCCGAACCCTCGGGCAGGGAGCCGGAGACCGAGATGGCACGGCGCAGCCACATCTGGCGGTCGCCCGCGGCCAGCCGCGACCCCGCGTTCTCGGCCGCGCTCAGGAGCCAGGGAAGCGCCCGCTCCGGCGGCACGGCGCCCCCGGCGCGCCAGACGTGGTGGGCGACGCGGTCGCTCCGCTCGGGGGTGCTCTCCCCGGCGGAGCGCGGGGACAGGGCGTACGCGTACGCGGCGTGCAGCCGCCGGCTCTCCTCGCCGGTGAGGTCGCCGACGAGCACCTCCCGGGCGCGTGGTGGGGTGAGCCGGAGGCGGCCGGCGGGCCGTGGGCCGGCGGCGAGCAGCCCGTGCCGGACCGCCGACTCCACGATCGCCACGGCGCCGTCGCCGCCCGCGGCCCGGCACAGGGAGTCCCCTTCGATGTCGGGTGCGGCGATGGCGCAGAGCCGCAGAAGCCGCAGGACCGGTCCCGGCAGCTCGGCGAACTCCTGGCGCAGGACCTTGCGCGCGCACGGGACGACGAGGCCGATCAACTCGTCCGCGTTGCCGGGGTCCCGGAGGTCGCCGGCCTCGCGGAGGAGGGAGAGCATCTGGAGCACGAAGGAGGGGCTGCCCACGGACTGCCGGTGCAGCGCTTCCACCACGCGGCGGTCGACGCCCGGCCCCGAGTGCGCTTCGGCCAGGGCGGTGACGTCGGGGAGGGTCAGGGCCCCGAGCCGCAGGACCTGCGTGTTGGGGCCCCTGAGTATCCCGGTCATCGTCGGGTACCGGGAGCCGTCGGGCCAGGTCTCCAGGTCCCAGCCGGTCAGCACGATCCCGAGCGCATGTCCCTGGCGGCGGTTGGCCAGCAGGCGGAGCACGTCCAGCGAAGCCGTGTCCGCCCGGTGCACGTCCTCCAGGAGCAGCACCAGAGGCCGCCGCGCCGCCAGGTCGAGCAGGATCTCGCAGAGCGCGTCGTGCGTCCGGAAGGGGTTTGGCGGGTCGCCCGGCCCGGCGTCGCCGCCCGGGCCCGGCTGCCATCCGGGCAACAGCGGCGCCAGCAGCGCGCCGAACGGAGCTGCGGCCGACCGGAAGGCCTCGGGCCGTGCCGTCGCGAGCCGGCGCAGCACCTGTGTCCACAGCCAGTAGGGCGGAACGCCCTCGCCGGAGAAGCTGCTGCTCCGAACCGTCTCGATGTTCTCGTCCAGGGCCCGAAGGCGGTGGACCAGTTCCATCACGAGATGCGTCTTCCCGAGCCCGGAGAAACCGAGGACGCACGCGAGGTGTCCGCGGCCGGCGGCCGTTTCGGCCATGGCGGCGACGAGAACATTCAACTCCCGTTCGCGGCCTATCAACGGAGAGGCGACCCCCGGTTCGTCCGGTGCGGGCACCGGGGCGGCGGACCCGGTCGGCGTCTCCCGTTCCCGACCGTCCGGCATCTCCCGGGCCCCTGCCGCCGGTTCCGCCGGCTCGGCCGGCGCCCAGGTCGCGGCGGGCCGCGCGAGCGTGCTGGACATCGTTGTCCGGACCTGGCGCGGAAACACGGTCGCTCCCGGACGGGCGGGGCCGCCGGGTGCGCCGCGTGCGCGCCCGCCCAGTTCCTGCCGGAGGAGAGCGGTGTGGAGCTTCTGGAGATCGGCGCTCGTGTCCACCCCGAACTCCTCGGCCAGATAGTTCCGCGTGTACGCGTACATCTCCAGCGCCTCGGCCTGCCGGCCGGACCGGAACAGCGCGGTCATCAGGTGGCCCACCATGCGCTCCCTGGCCGGGTGCTGACGGACCTCGCGCTCCAGTTCGGCGATCACCTCGGCGGTCCGCCCGAGGAGGAGCCCGGCCTCCGCGGACGATTCGAGGGCGGTGAGCCGCATCTGTTCGAGACGGGCGCTCTCGTCGGCGATCGACGGATGGGTGTGGAACTCCGCGTACGGAGCGCCGTGCCACAGCGTGAGCGCCCGGGTGAGGTGGTCCCGGGCGGCCAGAGGGTTCTGCCCCGTGAGCAGCCGGCGGCCGGTGGAGACGAGCTGCTCGAAGCGGTACGCGTCCACCTGGTCCGACGCGAGCCGCAGGACGTACCCCGGAGCCTGGTGGCGCAGGATCGCGGACCTGCCGGGGCCGGCCGCCGGCGCCAGGGCCCTGCGCAGGTGGGAGATGTGGCTCTGCAGGGTGGCGACGGCCTGCTGGGGGCGGGCGTCCCGCCACAGTTCCTCGATGAGCACCGTGGTGGGGACGACGCGGCCCAGCCTGATGAGGAGGAGGGCCAGGAGCGCCCGGCGGCGTGGTGGTCCGAGGGCCACGTCGCGCCTCTCGTAACGGGCCGACATCGGCCCCAGCACCTGAAGCTCCGGCCCGGAGGGTGCGGGCGGTGATGAGGGCTGCGAGGCCCCATCGGCCTGATGCACGAACATATTCTCCTGCCCCATTCGTTCGCACGCCTAAGACGTCGTCGGTGAATACACCTTAGAACAGCGATCTCATCCGCGGGGATTTTCCCGGTGGTCATGGAGGCCCGAAGCCCTAGGGCGAAACGTGCGCGGATGTCAACGGCGCAGATTCGCCGGTGAGGCGAAACCGGCCATGCGGCACGGTGAATTTCCCAGGGATACGCGGAGGGCCCCGGGCGCCTTGGATCCCCCGTACGGGCCTTTGACCGCAACCTCGGGGAACGCCCGGGCCGGTGCATCGGCAAGCGAACGGCAGGGATGTGGACAAGTCCTTGCGCCGGGGTGTCAGCGAACCGGCCAGCGTCCAGCAAGGGGGATGGGTCAACATGATCGAAACCGGAATTTTCCGAGTGGCCCGAGCCAATCGCTCGGCGCGGATCCAGGAGGCGTCACACGGTGTTCGCGATTCTTTTTCCTGGTCAGGGCTCGCAGTTCCGGGGCATGGGCGCAGATGTTTTCGGCCACTATCCGGGCATCACCCGATTCGCCTGCGATCTCCTCGGCTACGACCTCCCCGCACGCTGCCGCGACAACCAGGACGACGTGCTCTCCCGTACGGAGTGCACGCAGCCGGCTCTCTTCACCGTCAACGCGCTGCACGCCTTCGAGCGGGAACGCCGGGAGGGCCGGCCCGCCGACTGCTACCTCGGGCACAGCCTGGGGGAGTACAACGCGCTCCTCGCCGCGGGGGTCTTCGACTTCGAGACCGGTCTCCGGATCGTCCAGAAGCGCGGCGAGTTGATGGCCGCGGCTTCGGGCGGCGGCATGACGGCGGTCATGAACACCCCGGCCGAGCGACTCCTGGAGGTACTGGGCGCCGACGGCGTCGAGGGCGTGGAGGTGGCGGCCCACAACACCGACACCCAGATCGTGATCGCCGGCGCCGACGGCGCTCTCCGGGCCGCCCACGCCTCCCTGCGGGCGCGGGGCATCCGCTTCGCCCCGCTGCGGGTCGGGGCGGCCTTTCACTCGCGCGCCATGGAATCGGCGCGCACCGCGTTCGAGGTATTCCTCCGCCAATTCACCTTCGCGGAACCCTCGGTGACCGTGATATCCAATGCGAGCGCACGCCCCTACGAGGGAAGCATGATTCCGGAGCTGCTGTGTCGGCAGATCGTCGAACCCGTCCGATGGGTCGAAAGCGTCCGGCATCTCCTCGATCGTGACGCCTCCCTGGAGTACGAGGAGATCGGCGGCACATCGCTGCTCCGCATGGTGAAAAGCATCGCGAAATCCGGCCCTCGGGCCACTCTGACGAAAAGCGGGGTATGAGACATGGGGCGAACCCAGCGCCTGCGGACCATGATCGAGGAACAGTTTCTCGTTGAATTCGATGAAGAACTGACCGATCAGAGCGACCTCTTCAAGGTCGGGGTGATCGACTCCTTCGGCTATGTCCAGCTCCTCGGCTCCATCGAGGAGGAGTTCTCGATCCAACTGAAGGACGAGGACTTCCTCAAGGACATTCTCACCTCGCTGGAATCCATCGACGCCTTCGTGGCGAAGAAGATCGCCGAGCGCGGCGACCGCTGAAGCAAGGAGACCCCGCATGTGCGGAATCGCAGGCTTCGTCTCGCCCTCGCTCGACGCCGGGGCCACGCCCGAGGTCATCGCCTCGATGCTGTCGCTCATCCGCCACCGCGGCCCGGACGAGGCGGGCTACTACCTGGACGACGGGGTGGCCATGGGCACGGTCAGGCTGTCGGTCATCGACCTCGCCACGGGCGCCCAGCCCATGGCGGACCCGTCCGACCGCTACTGGATCTGCTTCAACGGCGAGTTGTACAACCACGTCGAACTCCGCCGGGAGCTGCGAGGGCTCGGCCGGCACTTCCGCACCCGCTCGGACACCGAAGTGGTCCTCCAGGCGTGGGCCCAGTGGGGAGCGGGCGCTCTGCCCCGTTTCAACGGCGCGTTCGCCTTCGCCATCCGGGACGCGGTGTCCGGGGACCTCTTCCTGGCCCGGGACAGGTACGGCAAGCGCCCGGTCTTCTACAGCGACCGGGGGAGCGGCACGGGCCCGGACGGGGATTTCCTCTTCGCCTCGGAGATGAAGGCGTTCCGGGCATTCCCCGGATTCCGCTTCGAACTGGACCCCGGAGAACTCGCCTCCGCTTTCGCGGTGTGGACCCCGTTGCCCGACCGGACCCCCTTCCGGCACATCCGCCAACTGCCCATGGGGAGCTTCCTGACCGTGCGCGGTGGCCGCGTGGATCTGACCACGTACGCCGAACTCGAAATCGACGCCGACCCGTTCACCGGTTCCGCCCGGGAAGCGGTCGCATTCGTCCGCGACACCCTCCGGGAAAGCGTCGCGATGCGGCTGCGGAGCGACGTCGAGGTCGGGGTCTACCTGAGCGGAGGCCTCGACTCGTCCATCGTCACCGCACTGGCGACCGAACTCTCCCCGCACGCGGTCCGCACGTTCTCGGTCGAGTTCGACGAGGCGGCCTTCGACGAGTCGGGCAGCCAGCACGTCGTCGCCTCGCACCTCGGGTCGCTCCACTCGTCCATCGCCGTGCGCGGCGCGGACATCGCCGCGAACTTCCCGTCCGCCGTTTACCACGCCGAAGTCCCGGCGTTCCGGACGGCGTTCGTGCCCATGTACCTGCTCTCCCGTCATGTGCGCGACGCCGGCATCAAGGTGATCCTCAGCGGCGAGGGCGCCGACGAGGCCTTCCTCGGCTACTCCCTCTTCCGGGAGACCCTGCTGCGTGCCGCGTGGCACGACCTCTCCGACGACGAACGCATGGCCGGGATCGGGCGCCTTCACCCGGAGCTGAGCCACTTCGGTCCCGCGAACCGGGCCCGGCTGAAGGGCCTGTTCGAGCAGTTCGCCGTGGAACGGCTCCCCGGCCTCTTCTCGCACGAACTCCGCTACCAGAACGGCCGTTTCGCCGCACGTCTGCTGAAGGAGCGGGGCGATCCGTTCGCGGACCTCCTGGCGCTGACGGCGTCGACACCCGGATACGCCGCCCTGAGCCCCGTGCAGAAGGCCCAGTGGCTCGAGTTCAAGACCCTGCTGCCCGGCTACCTGCTCTCCACCCAGGGGGAGCGCATGAGCCTCGCCCACGGCATCGAGAACCGCTGCCCCTTCCTCGATCCCGCGGTGGTCCGTGCGGCGGCCTCGGTCAATCTGCGGTTCGACGACGGCTCCGAGGAGAAGGCCATCCTCAAGGAGGCCTTCCGGGGCGAGCTGCCGGAATCGAGCCTCGCCCGGCGCAAGCAGCCCTACCGCGCCCCCGGCGCGGCCGTCTTCAAGGAGCACCGGCCCGACTACATGGAGCTGCTGCTCTCGGAGACGGAGCTGCGGAAGATCGACGGCCTCGACCCGGTGTTCGCGAGGAAGCTCGTGGCGAAGATCATGGCGACACCCAGCGAGGGGATCAGCACGAAGGAGGACCAGGCCTTTATCTACCTGCTGTCGACGGCCGTCCTGCACCAGCAGTTCGCGGGCGGCCGGGACCGGGGGAGGGCCGGCCACCCGGAAGCGGAGCTTAAGGCGGACACGATCGTCGATCTCCGTGGCTCCCGGGGACCGCGGCCGGCCGCGCACGCCCTCCACGGGGCGGGAGGCCCCCGATGAGCACGGCCGCACCGCAGCCGGCGGCGGACGACGTCGCCATCATCGGACTCGCTCTGCGCTTCCCCGGCGCCGAGACACTGGAGGAACTCGCCGGACACCTTCTGGCGGGCCGCTCGCTCATCTCGGAGGTACCGCCCGAACGCTGGTCGAGGGAGGAGTTCTTCGGCGATCCCCGGCGCGGGGCGCAGAAGACCAACAGCGTCTGGGGCGGTTTCGTCGAGCACGCGGACCGCTTCGACGCCGACTTCTTCGCCATATCGCCGCGCGAGGCCGAGAGCATGGACCCGCAGCAGCGGATGGCGCTCGAACTCGCCTGGCGGGCCGTGGAGAACGCGGGGTACGCGGCGGGAGATCTGGCCGGTACCGCGACAGGCGTCTTCATGGGCGTCTGCCACGCGGACTACGCGGAGATGATGGAACGCGAAGGGGTGCGGACGGACGCCTACTTCCCCACCGGCACCGCCTACTCGATCATCGCGAACCGGATCTCCTACCAGTTCGACCTCCAGGGTCCGAGCATCACCAACGACACCGCGTGCTCCAGCTCGCTGGTGGCGGTGTACGAAGCGGTCCGCGCACTGGGCCACGGCGAGTGCGGTCTCGCCCTGGCCGGCGGGGTCAACCTGATCTGGTCGCCCAAGCACTTCGTCGCCTTCAGCCAGGCGGGCATGCTGTCGCGGACCGGCCGCGCGAGCGCCTTCGACCAGGCCGCCGACGGCTACGTACGCGGCGAGGGCGGAGCGGTGCTCCTGCTCAAGCCCCTCGCACGGGCCGTCGCGGACGGGGACCCCGTCCACGCGGTCATCAAGGGGATCGCCACGAACCACGGCGGCCGGACCAACTCCCTGACCGTCACCAGTCCGACCGCGCAGGCGAACCTGATCGAAGGGCTCTACACCCGCGCCGGAATCCGCCCGGAGACCGTCAGCTACATCGAGGCGCACGGCCCGGGCACACCCGTCGGCGACCCGATCGAGGTCATGGCGCTCAAGACCGCCTTCCGGAACCTGCACGCCGCGCAGGGCACCGCCGCCCGGCCGGAGAGCTGCGGGATCGGATCGGTCAAGACCAACATCGGGCATCTGGAAGGGGCCGCCGGGGTCGCGGGGATCGCCAAGGTGATCGCCTCCCTGGCACACCGGTCACTGCCCGCCACCGTCAACTTCCGCCAGCAGAACCGGCTCATCAGCTTCGACGACAGCCCCTTCCACGTCGTCCGCGAGACCCGGCCCTGGGAGGCGCCGCCCGCGGGCCCGGACGGCAGCGTCCCGCCACGCCGGGCCGGGGTGAGCTCCTTCGGGTTCGGCGGCACGAACGCCCACGTCGTGCTGGAGGAGCACCTCGCCGACGAACCACGGCGGACGGACCCGCCCGGCCCGCATCTCGTGCCGCTCTCCGCGAGGACACCGGAGCGGCTGCGCCAGGTCGCCCGCACGCTGCTCACCCATCTGCGGGAGCAGCCCGCGCAGGCGCTCGCCGACATCGCGTACACGCTGCGGATCGGCCGCGACCCGATGCGGGAGCGGGTCGCGTTCATCGTCGCGGACCGTACCGAACTCGTCGGTCTGCTGGCGGCCTTCGCGGACGGCGAGCGGGCCGGGGGAGAGGTCCACCGGGGCGCGACGGTGCGTGCCGACGACGCGGACGCGGCCGGGCTGGGGACGGCCGCGGCGCTCTGGGCGGGCGGCGGGACGGCGGACTGGTCGGAGCGGCCCCGGGAGGCCGACCCCGCGGCGGCCCCGCGCCGCGTGCGCCTCCCCGGATATCCGTTCGCCCGCGAACGCCACTGGTTCAGGGTTCCGCCGAAGGACGGCGACGCGGGCATCCCGAGGGAGAGGGAGGCGGGGACGCCGGGGGAGGGGGAGGCGGGCAGAGCGACGGCGGACCGTTCGCCCGCGCCCACCGCGCCCACCGCGCCCACCGCGCCCACCGCGCAGACCGCCGGGACCGCGAACGCCGCGCGTACGGAGCCGGCCCGGACGGGCGCGGAGAGGGCGCTGACGGAGCAGCCGGGAGCCGCGTCCCGGTCCGCGGCGCCGCATCCCCTCCTCCACGCCGCCGTCCCCGGCTCCGGAGGACGGCGCTTCGCCTCGACCTTCACCGGCAAGGAGCCGTTCCTCGCCGCGCACCGGGTACGCGGCACTCCCGTTCTCCCGGCGGCGGCGCAGGTGGAGATGGTGCGTGCCGCGGTGGCCCGTGCGGCGGGGCGGGAGACCGGGGCGCCCCCGGCCGTCCGGCTCCGCACCATGGGATGGGCGCGCCCGCTGGTCGTGCGGGACGGGCCGGTGGAGGTCCGGGTGGGCCTCACCGCGCGTGACGGCGGCGCGCTCGCCTTCGAGATCTCCACCGGAACGGCCCCCGGCACCGTGCACAGCTCGGGGCTGGCCGAGACCGTCGGGGCCGGGGAACCGGCCCGGCTCGACCTCGCCGGGTTGCTGGCGGCGTGCCCCCGCGAGCGCGGGCAGGCACAGGTGTACGCGGAGTTCCGCGACCGGGGGCTCGACTACGGGCCCGCCATGCGCGGGCTGAGGGAACTGCGGCTGGGGCAGGGTCAGCTGGTCGCGCGCATCGTCGAACCCGGAGCGGACGGGGCCGGGGACGCCGGACACGTCCTGCCGCCGAGCGTGCTGGACGCGGCCTTCCAGGCCTCCGTCGTCCTTCTGGCGGACACCTCGACGGCCACCGGTGGCGGCCGGTCCGCCCCCGCGCTGCCCTTCGCTTTCGAGGAGCTCACGGTCCACGGTCCCTGCGCGCCCGAGACCTGGGCATGGGTGCGGCGGCGCGAGGGCCGCGGCCCGCTCGACATGTTCGACATCGATCTCTGCGACGGGAAGGGCACGATGAGCGTCAGTCTGCGCGGACTGGTCCAGCGGACGGAACCGGCCGGGGCGACCCCCGGAGCCGGCCCGGAGACGGGCGGCAACACCGTGACCGCCGCCGTCTCCTGGGTGCCGGCCCCGCTCGGCGTACCCGATGACGGGGCCGGACCCGTACCCGTCGTACGGGGGTACCTCGGCGGACGCGCGGCCCGGCACACCGCCGCCGTGGCGGACCTCACCGGATTCACCGTCGCACGGCTCCCCGACGTCGATCCCGGCCGCGTCGCCGAGGGCGCGGGGGCCGCGCTGGACCTGGCCTTCCGGGACGTCGCCGACGCCGTGCGGTCGAAGCCCGCAGGTCCGCGGCGGTTCGTCGTGCTCGTGGACGACCGGCCGCCCCGGCACTATCACGCCCCCCTCACCGGGCTGTTCCGGACCGTCGTCCAGGAGAACCCGCGCGTCTCGGGCCGGGTCGTGCGCGTCGCGGACCTCGACGCCGCGCCGCCGGAGCGGATCGCCGAGATCCTGCGGGCGGAGGCGGCGGACCGGTCGGCCGACTGCGATGTCCGGTACGGGGCGGACGGCACACGCCAGGCGTCCCGTCCCGGGGAACTGCGCCTGGGCGACGGGGCCGAGGTCCCGCCGCTGAAGGAGGGCGGGGTCTACTGGATCACGGGCGGTCTCGGCGGGATCGGCCGGCACGTCGCCCGCTACTTCGGCCGGTACCCCGGCGTCACCGTCGTCCTGAGCGGACGGTCGGAGCACGGAGCCGTGAGCGAGGCGGCCTTGCGGGAGCTGCGGGACGCCGGAGTCGACGCCCACCACGTCCCCGTGGACGTGGGCTCGCGCACCGACGTGGACCGGGCGGTCCGCGCCATCACCGGGGCCCACGGGGGCATCGACGGCATCGTCCATGCGGCGGGCGTGCTCCGCGACGCGTACGTCTTCACCAAGGACGCCTCCGACCTGCGGGCGGTGCTGGCGCCGAAGGTCGACGGGGTCCTCCACCTCGACGCCGCGTCGCGCGGCCTCACGCTCGACTTCTTCGTCACGTTCTCCTCGGTGGCGGGCGTGTTCGGCAACGCGGGCCAGTCGGACTACGCGGCGGCCAACGCCTTCCTGGACGCCTTCGCCCACCACCGCCAGGCGCTGGTCGACATCGGCGAGCGGACCGGCCGGACCCGCTCGGTGAGCTGGCCGCTGTGGGCCGACGGCGGGATGTCCGTGGACGCGGTCACGCTGAGGACGATGCGACGGGACCGGGGCTGGGAGCCCCTTCCCACCGAGGACGGCCTGCGGCTCCTGGGCCGTGCCCTGGGCGACGCGCCCCCGCACGTCGTGGTCGCGCACGGCGCCGCCGCGACGCTCACGGCCGCACCGACGCCCCCGGCGGCGCCGACGGTGCCGGATCCGCCGGCCGCCGGATCCGCCGCCTCCGCTCCCGCCGCCTCCGCTCCGGCGGAAACGGCCGCCACCGTCGCCGACGAAGTTCTGAGGGAACGTGCGACGGCCCTGCTGCGCCGGGTCGTGGGCGAGGCGCTCCACCGCGATCCCGGGACGCTGGAGGAGACGGTCGACCTCATCGAGTACGGCATCGACTCGCTCGCCATCCTCGACACGACCGCGGCGCTCGAAGAACTCTTCGGCCCGCTGCCCAAGACGATCTTCTTCGAGTACACCGACATCGCGGGCGTCGCCGGATACTTCGTCGCGGAGCACGCCGGGGTGCTGCGGACCGTCCCCGACACCGCGAGCCCACACCGGACCACCGCCGGACGGACGGCCGACGCCTCTGCTCCGGCCGAGGCCACGGTCCCGGCCGAGGCCACGGCACCGGTCGGCGGCACGGTCCCGGTCGCGGCGAGCCTTCCCGCCACACCCGAACGTCCGGTGGCGGAAGCGGCCCCCGCGTCCGCCCGCAGCCGGAGCGAGGCCCCGGGCGCGCGCGACGACTACCACGACATCGCGATCATCGGCGTCTCCGGCAGCTACCCCGGCGCCGACACCCTGGACGAACTCTGGGCGGTACTCGAAGAGGGCCGCCACGCGTTCCGCGAGGTGCCGCGCGACCGCTGGGACCACGACGCGATCTACAGCAGCGACCGAGGCGTCCTCGGCAAGAGCACCATCCGTACCGGAACGTTCCTCTCGGACATCGACACGTTCGACCCGCGCTACTTCCGCATCTCCCAGCGCGAGGCCGAGAACATGTCGCCCGAGGTCCGGCTGTTCCTGCGGGCCGGGGTCGAGGCACTGGAGGACGCGGGCTAC
The DNA here is from genome assembly GCF_900460065.1 of Streptomyces griseus. Lineage (GTDB taxonomy): Bacteria > Actinomycetota > Actinomycetes > Streptomycetales > Streptomycetaceae > Streptomyces > Streptomyces griseus. The sequence continues at coordinate 224,559 of NZ_UAVD01000033.1, forward strand.
TCGCGCGAGACGCTGCGCCGAAAGTACGACGGGGACGTCGGCGTGCTCGCCGGATCCATGAGCAACCACTACGGCCTCTACGGATTCGAGAACGGCCTCACCCGGGGGTCCGCCGCGAGCGGCAGCTACACAGGGACCCTGCCCAACATGCTGTCGTACTTCTACGGCTTCACCGGCCCCTCCCTCTTCGTGGACACCATGTGCTCGGGATCCTCCACCTGCGTCCACCAGGCCGTGCAGATGCTCCGGGCGCGCGAGTGCGCGATGGCGGTCGCCGGCGGGGTGAACCTGCTCCTGCACCCGTACAACCTCATCAGCTCGTCCCAGGAGCACTTCACCACGGCCACCTCGGACGTGATCCGGAGCTTCGGTCTCGGGGCGGACGGGACGATCCTCGGCGAGGGGGTCGGCGCCCTGGTCCTCAAGCCGCTCGTCGAGGCCGAGCGCGACGGCGACCACGTGTACGCCGTCATCAAGGGGACGGCCCTCGCCAACGCCGGGGTGCGCAACGGGTTCACCGTCCCCAGCCCCCGGATGCAGGCGCGCGCGATCGAGAAGGCGATCGACGACGCGGGGGTCGACCCGCGGACCATCAGCTACGTGGAGGCGCACGGCTCGGGGACGTCCCTGGGCGACCCGATCGAGGTCAAGGCGCTGACCACCGCCTATCGGAAGCACACCCCGGACACCGGGTTCTGCGCGATCGGCTCGGTGAAGTCGAACATGGGCCATCTGCTGCACGCCGCCGGAATGATCGGCATCGCCAAGGTCCTCCTCCAGTTCCAGCGGGGACAGCTCGTCCCCTCGCTGCACAGCTCGGTGACCAACCCGGACATCGACTTCTCCCGCACCCCCTTCCGGGTGCAGCAGGAGCTCACCGCCTGGAAGCCGGCCGTCACCAGCGTCGACGGACGCGAGGTCACCCATCCGCGCCGGGCCGGGATCACCTCGATCGGCGCGGGCGGGATGAACTCCCACATGATCCTGGAGGAGTACCCGCGCCACGACGGCGCAGCGCGCGGCAGCGCACCCGGCGGGCGCGAGGAACTCCTCGTCTTCTCCGCGATGAACGACGCCGCGCTGCTGGCCTACCTCGCCCGGTTCCGCGCCTTCCTCGCCAAGGCCGCGGCGCCGGACCTCGCCTCGGTCGCCCACACCCTCCGCGTCGGCAAGAACGAACTCCCGCACCGGTGGGCCTTCCTCGCGCGGACCGTGGACGAGGCGCTGGCCGCCGTCGACCGCCGGCTGGCCGGCGACCGCGACCTCGGCGCCGCGCTCGCGGGCGACGGCGCCCGCACCGCGGACCTGCGCGACCTGGCGACCGCCTGGGTGGGCGGGAGCAGCGCCGACTGGCAGCGGGCCGACGCGCAGGACGCTCCCGCGCCCCGCCGCGTCTCCCTGCCCGCGTACCCCTTCGAGCGCGTACGGTGCTGGGTCGCCCCTCAGGACGGCGCGCCGTCCGTGACCGCGCCGCTCGCCCTGCGCGAGAAGCTGCACCCGTTCCTCGGCCGGAACGCGTCGGACGTCACCGGCCTGCGGTACGTCCTCGACGTGCATCTCGACGATCTCCTGGACTACGGCCGCACGCTGGGCGAGCGGCAGGACAGGACACGCGGCATCGTTCCCACCTTCGCCGTCGACCTGGCGATCGCCGCCGCGAAGGTCTCCGGCTTCTCCGACGGGTCCCTCGTGCGCGGGCTCCGCCTCCTCGGCCCGGTCGACTGGACGGCCGCGGCGCGCCTGGTGACGGTCCTGGACACGGCCGGAGGGGACTCGGCGGCGGGAGCCGTCCACACGGAGGACGCGTCGGGGCGACGCACCGCCGTGGCGGAGTTCGCCCTGCGGGCGGACGGGGGCGGCGGCACGCGGCCGACCGGACACCCCCACGCCGGACCCTTCGTCGGCCTGCTCCCCGGGGCGCTGGCACCGGACCTGGCCGAACCGCTCTCCCCGGCCGTCTTCCTCGCGGAACTGGCCGGGGGCGGAGTCGGGTACGCCCCCGAACTCGCCGGTGTCGAGGAGGTGTTCCGCCTGCGCGACGGACGCCTCGTGCTGCGGCTCGGCACCCCCGAGCTCCAGCACGACCGGGTGAAACCGCGTGTCACGCTCGCTCCGCAGGTCCTCCAGGCCGTCGCGCAGGGACTGCGGTTCGAGGCGAAGCGCACGGGTGACCCCCGGTGGGCGCGGAGCGCACCGCACCGGATCGACGAGGTCCGGATCTTCGCCGACGGGGCGGACGGCCGGGTCCCGGTGGCGTACGCCGTCTTCGACGTGACCGCCTCCGGAGAGGGCATCGGGGGCTCGGTCGGACTGCTGGACCGGAACGGCGGCGTGGTCGGTGTCCTCGCCGGCCTCTGGTGCGGCGACGACGAAGGGCCGAGGGAGGATCCGGAGGTGACCGCACGGACCTCGGGCGCGACCACGGCAGCCGCTCGGGGCGGCAACGGGCAAGCGGACGACGGGACACCGGGGGAGACCGGGGAGGCCGGGCGACTGCTGGCCTTCGCGGTCGACGAACTGCGCGGCCTGGCGTCCGGCATCCTCAAGTTCGACCCCGGCGAACTCGACGCCCGCACCGGCTTCGACGCCTTCGGCTTCGACTCGATCTCGCTCGTCGCCCTGGCGTCGCAGGCGAGCGAGCGGCTCGGCGTCGAGCTGACCCCCGCGGTCTTCTTCGACCGCAGCACCCTCGCGTCGCTGGGGGAGCACCTCGTGGCCGAGCACGCGGCCACCCTGCGCACGGCCTACGAACAGTCCACCGGGACCCCGGCCCGTGCCGACGCCCCCGCCACGGCGGTCCGGACCTCCGGGACCTCTGCCGGGACCCCCCGGACGTCCGGGGCCCCGAGGCCGCCCGCCCCGGACACCGGGCACCGGACCCGCCGGGAGAGCGCCGGGGCCCCCGACGCCGCCCCACGCCCGGCGGACCCGGGCGGCGCCTTCCCGATCGCCGTCATCGGAGCGAGCGGCCGTTTCCCCGGCGCCCCCGACCTGGACGCGTACTGGGCCAATCTGGCGGCCGGGACCGACCAGGTGACGGCGTTCCCCGTCGACCGGTACGACGAGGAGTACGCGCGGATCGTGGAGGCGTCCGACTTCCCGCGCCACGCGGGCGTCCTCGACGGGGTGGACGCCTTCGACGCCGCCTTCTTCCGCATCCTGCCGCGCGAGGCCGAACTGATGGACCCCCAGCACCGGCTGGCGCTGCAGACCGTCTGGAACGCGGTGGAGAACAGCGGGTACGCCCCCGCGGACCTGCCGGCCGGCACCGGGCTGTTCTTCGGCGTCTCGGGCACCGACTACGCGACGCTGCTCGCCGCCCACGGCACCCCGCCCGACGCCTTCACCTCCACGGGCAACGCCCACTCCATGCTCGCCAACCGCATCTCCTACGTCCTCGACATCCACGGTCCGAGCGAACCGGTCGACACGGCCTGCTCCAGCTCGCTCGTCGCCGTCCACCGGGCCGTCGAAGCACTCCGGTCCGGGGCCTGCGACGCCGCGATCGCGGGCGGGGTGAACCTGCTCCTCAGCGTCGACACGTTCGTCAGCGCCGCACAGGCGGGCATGCTGAGCCCGGACGGGCGGTGCAAGACCTTCGCGAGCGACGCGAACGGCTACGTACGGGGCGAGGGCGTCGGCGCGGTCGTGCTGAAGCCGCTCGCCGCCGCCGAGCGGGACGGGGACGCGATCCTCGCCGTGATCGTCGGGAGCGCCGAGAACCACGGCGGCCGGGCGAACTCCCTCACCGCGCCGAACGGGGCCGCCCAGGCGGACCTCGTGGTGCGGGCGATGGACGGCATCGACCCCCGCACCATCGGCTATCTGGAGGCCCACGGCACCGGCACGCCCCTGGGCGACCCCGTCGAGGTGCAGGCGCTGCGCAACGCGTTCCGGCGGCTGGGCAGCGACGGCGAGGGCACCTGCGCACTCGGCTCGGTGAAGCCCAACATCGGCCATCTGGAGGCCGCCGCCGGGATCGCGGGCCTGCTCAAGACGGTTCTCGCGATGGAGCACGGCACGCTGCCGCCCTCCCGGAACCTCGACGAGATCAACCCGTACATACAGCTCGACGGCAGCCCGTTCCGCATCGTCCGTGCGTGCGAGCCCTGGGAACGGGCGACCGACGAGCACGGTGCGCCCGTCCCCCGGCGCGCGGGGGTCAGCAGCTTCGGCTTCGGCGGCGCGAACTGCCACGTCGTCCTGGAGGAGTACCCGGGCAGGGACCAGGAGGCGGCCTCGGACCCGGACGCCCCCGGGGGCCGCCGGGTCGCCGTGCCCCTCTCGGCGCGCACGGAGCGGGAGCTGCGCGAGCGGGCGCGGGACCTGCTCGCACACCTGGAGGACGCCCGGCGCACCGACTCGCTCCGTTCGATCGCGTGGACCCTCCAGACCGGACGGGAGGCCATGGCCGAACGCGTCGGTTGGGCCGTCGCCTCCCGCGGCGAACTCGCCTCCCGGCTCCGCGAGTTCATCAGCGGCTCGGGCGACGGACCGGATCCGGTCCCCGGTCAGGACCGGGACGGCCTCACCGGGATGATGGCCCGCTGGTGCGCCGGTGGCGAGGCCGAGTGGCGCCGGCTGTACGGCCCCGACGGCTCCGGAACGCCGAGGCGCGCGCACCTCCCGGCCTATCCGTTCGCACGCGACCGGTACTGGATTCCCCGCAGCCCGGAGCCGTCCGCACCCACCCGGAGCCACGCCGCCGGCCCGGAGCGTGCCGTCGCCGTGCCCGCGCGGGAACCCGCCCCCGTTCCGGCCCCCGCGACGACGCTGTCGGTGCCCCGGTGGACCCCGAGGCCCGCCGCCGGGGCCCCGGGTCCTGCCGACGGTTCCCCGTACCGGCGTCACGCGGTCATCCTGTGCGGCACCCCCGCATCCCTGCGGGAGGGCGTCGGGCGTCTGCTGCCCGGGGTGCGCTGCCACGCCGTCACGACGGCCGGGCGGCGCCCGGAGACCCGCTTCACCGACCTGTCACGGCAGGTCTTCCAGCTTGTCCGCACGCTCGCGGGGGAGGCGCACGACGGGACCACGCTCGTGCAGGTGGTGACGTCGGGCGCGGAGGACGAGGAAGCCGGTCCGGCCCTCTCGGCGCTCCTGCGCACGACGGCTCTGGAGAACCCGCGGATCACCGGACAGGTCATCCTCCTCGACGGGGCGAGCGACCCCGCCCGGATCGCGGACGCGGTCCTGGAGAACGCACGGCACGCCGACGACCCGCTCGTTCTCCACCGGGACGCCCAACGCCACGTCAGGACCTGGACCCCCCGCACGGCCGCCGGCGCGGGCACGCCCTGGCGTTCGGGAGGCACCTACCTCATCACCGGCGGCGCAGGCGGCATCGGGGCCGTCGTCGCCCGCCGCATCGCACGGGACACCGAACGCGCCGAGCTCGTCCTCGTCGGCCGGTCCGCACCCGGCCCCCGTACGGACCGGCTCCTCGCCGAACTCCGGGAGGCGGGAGCAGCGGCCCGGTACGCCGTCGCGGACGTCTCCCGCTGGGAGGAGGTGCGCCATCTCCTCGCGGAGGTACGGGAGCGGAGCGGCGCCGTCCACGGCGTCATCCACGCCGCGGGCGTGATCCACGACGCGTACGTCAAGGAGAAGACCCCGGAGGAATGGGAGTGGGTCCTGGGGCCGAAGGTGGACGGCGCGGTCCACCTGGACCGGGCCACGGCGGACCTGCCGCTGGAATCCTTCCTCCTCTTCTCGTCCGGCGCCGCCGTCACGGGCAACCCCGGCCAGGCCGACTACGCCACGGCCAACGCCCACCTCGGCACGTTCGCCGCCCGCCGCAACGCACGCGTCGCCGCGGGCGGACGATCGGGCCGCACCGTCTCGATCGCGTGGCCGCTCTGGAAGGACGGCGGGATGGCGGTCGACGACGCGACCCGCGCGTACCTCCGGCGACACCGCGGTCTCGTCCCCATGGAATCGGACGCCGGGCTCGACGCCCTCCTGGACGCCTGGCGCCTCGGCGAGGCCGGCGAGGACCAGATCTGGGTGCACCACGGGGACCCGGAGAGGGCCGACCCCGACCCGGTGGCGGCCTCCGCACCCCGGTCCGCGCCCGCCCCTGCCCCCGTGGCGGGGACCGCGCCCGCCCCGGCGTCCGTACCGGACGCGGTGAACGGCGTCGCCCCCGACCCGGACACGCTCAAGTCGGTGCTCGGGATCTTCGCCCGGGTCACAAAGCTGCCCCCGCACGCCATCGACCTCGACCGGCCCCTCGACGAACTGGCCCTCGACTCCGTCATGGTCGTCCAGCTCAACCGGGAGCTGCACACCGTGTTCGGGGAGACCTCGACGACCCTCTTCTACGAGGCGCCGACCCTGCGCGCCGTCGCGGACCACCTCACGGGCCCGCCGATCCGGACCGGCCGGGAGACCGCCACGGCCCCCGGCGTCCCCGAAGCCCCCCGGTCCGCAGTTCCCCGGCCCGCGCCCGCACCGTCCGGCGCGCCCGACCGGGACGACGCCATCGCGATCATCGGGATGAGCGGACGCTATCCGGGCGCGCGGAACCCCGACGAGTTCTGGCAGAACCTCACGGCCGGACGCGACCGCATCACCGAGATCCCCGGGGACCGGTGGCCGCTGGACGGCTTCTATGAGCCGGACCGCGCCACCGCCGTGGCCAACGGGCTCAGCTACAGCAAGTGGGGTGCGTTCCTGGAGGACTTCGACGCGTTCGACCCGCACTTCTTCCGGATCGCACCGCGCGACGCGTACGCCATGGACCCGCAGGAGCGCCTCTTCCTCCAGGCCTCCTGGGAGGTGATCGAGGACGCGGGCTACACCCGCGAGGAGCTGGCCCGCCGCCATCAGCGCCGCGTCGGCGTCTTCGCCGGAGTGACCAAGTCCGGCCACGCACGGCACGGTGAGGCCCGGTTGCCGTCCGGCGAGCGGATCGCGCCCGCGCTCTCGTTCGCCTCGCTCAGCGCCCGTACCTCCTACGTCCTCGACCTGCGGGGCCCCAGCCTGACGATCGACACCATGTGCTCGTCCTCGCTCACGGCGATCCACGAAGCCTGCGAGCACCTGCGCCGGGGCTCCTGCGAGCTGGCTGTCGCCGGTGGCGTGAACCTGTACCTGCACCCGTCCGACTACGTCGAGCTCTGCCGTTCCGGCATGCTGTCCTCGCAGTCGCGGGTGCGGAGTTTCGGCAGGGGCGCCGACGGGTTCGTCCCCGGCGAGGGCGTCGGCGCGGTGCTGCTGAAACCGCTGGCGCGCGCACGCGCCGACGGGGACCGGGTGCTCGCGGTGATCCGGGGGACGAGCATCAACCACGGAGGCCGGTCCAACGGCTACACGGTGCCCAGCCCGGCCGCCCAGGCGGAACTGATCGGCGAAGCGCTGACCCGGGCCGGGATCTCGGCGCGCGAGGTCGGCTACGTCGAGGCGCACGGCACGGGCACCGAACTGGGCGATCCGATCGAGGTGAAGGGGCTCTCGCTGGCCTTCGAGAAGTTCACCGGGGACCGCCAGTTCTGCGCGATCGGCTCCGTGAAGTCGGTGATCGGGCACCTGGAGGCCGCCGCGGGCATCGCCGGTGTCACCAAGGCCGTCCTCCAGCTCCGGCACCGCACCCTCGTTCCGAGCCTGCACGCCGAGGAACCGAACCCCGGCATCAGGTTCGAGGAGACGCCGTTCCGGCTCCAGCGGGCCCTCGCACCCTGGGAGTCCGCACGGCCACGCGTCACGGCGGTCTCGTCCTTCGGCGCCGGCGGCTCGAACGCGCACGTGATCATCGAGGAGTACGTGGCCGACGCCGCCCCCGCCGAGCGGTCCACCGACGACGGCGAGCAGCTCGTCGTGCTGTCGGCACGGACCGCCGAGGGGCTGCGGCTCTCCGCCGCGCGGCTGGCGGCGTTCCTCGAACAGGAGGAGGCGCACGGGCGGACGGTCCGCCTGGCGGACCTCGCGTTCACCCTGCGGTCCGGTCGCGAGGCGATGCGGGAGCGGCTGGCGGTGGCGGTGCCCTCGGTGCCCGAACTCCGCCGATTGCTCGACGTGTTCGCGGAGACCGGCGACGGGACGGCGGTCCCGGGCCTGCACCGGGGCGGCACCGGGCAGGACCGGGGCGCGGCCGCCGCGATCCGGGCCGACGGCGACCTCCGGGAACTGCTGGCCGAACGGTGGGGCCGCGCGGGCAAGTACGGCGAACTGGCCGCCCTCTGGGCGGACGGGATGGACCTGGACTGGCGGGCACTGCCCGGGGCGGTGCCGCCGCCCCGCCGGATCTCCCTGCCCACCTACCCGTTCGCGAGGGACCGGTTCTGGATCGGGGACCTGGAGCCGGCCGGGCGGCCGATCGCCACCGGTGCCCCTCCCCATGCCGACACCGGTCCCGGTGACCGTAGGGTCGCGGTCACCGGCACACCGGCCGACGCCGTCACACCGCGCACCGCGCCCGGAGGCCCGGCGGCCGTCACACCGCGCACCGCAGCGGAGCCCCGGGACCCGGCCGGCACCGCCCCCGGCGAACGGCTCGCGCGGCTGGTGCGCGCGAAGATCGCCGACGTCCTGGTCATGGCGCCGGAGGAGATCGAGGGCGGGCTCGCGTTCGCCGACTACGGCCTCGACTCCATCCTCGCCGTCCGCCTCGTCCACGTGCTCAACGAGGAGCTGGGGACCGACCTCTCGACCGATGTCGTCTTCGACCACAGCTCCGCCGACCGCCTCGCCGCGCACCTGCTCGCGGAAGTCGGGCCCGCCGCGGCCCCCGCACCCGTCCCCCCGCCCCCCGCGCCCCCGGCCCCCGGCCCCGCGCCGACACGCGGCGGCACGACCGCGGACCGCCCGGCGACCTCCGACGGAGCCGCCCCCGCCGGACCGCCGACCGGCCCCGAACCGATCGCCGTCATCGGGATGAGCGGCAGGTTCGCCGGATCCGACGATCTCGACGAGCTGTGGACCCATCTGGCGAACGGCGACGACCTCATCACCGAAGCGACCCGCTGGGACCTCCCGGCCACCGGGCCCGACGGATCCGCGCGCTGCACGCAGGGGGGATTCCTCGACGGCATCGACCGGTTCGACCCGGTCTTCTTCGGTATCTCGGGCGTCGAGGCCGCCGTCATGGACCCCCAGCAGCGGCTGCTCCTGGAAGAGGCGTGGAAGGCCCTGGAGGACGCCGGCCACGCCGGACGGCAACTCGGCGGAACCCGCTGCGGGGTGTACGCGGGCTGCTGGAACGGCGACTACCACGAGCTGGTCGGCGAGGACAGCCCGGCCCAGGCCTTCTGGGGGAACATGGCATCCCTGATCCCGGCCCGCATCTCCTACGTCCTCGACCTGAAGGGCCCCGCGCTGGCCGTCGACACGGCGTGCTCCAGTTCGCTCGTCGCGATCGACCTCGCCTGCCGGGGGCTCCGGTCGGGCGAGACGGACATGGCCCTGGCGGGCGGTGTCTTCGTCCAGACGACCCCCCGCCTCTACGAGCTGGCCGGGCGGGCCGGGATGCTCTCGCCCACGGGCCGCTGCCACACCTTCGACCACCGCGCCGACGGCTTCGTCCCCGGTGAGGGGGTCGGCGTCCTCGTGCTCAAGCGGCTGCGCGACGCGATCGCCGACGGGGACCACGTGCACGGCGTCATCCGCGCCACGGGCACCAACCACGACGGTGCGACCAACGGCATCACCGCGCCCAGCTCCGTGTCGCAGGAGGCATTGCTCCGCGAGGTCCACGCGTCCTGCGGCATCGACGCCGGGTCCATCCAGCTCCTGGAGGCGCACGGCACCGGCACCCCGCTCGGGGACCCCATCGAGTTCTCGGCGCTCAGCAGGGTGTTCCGGGCCGGTACGGAGAGGACCGGCTTCTGCGCACTGGGCTCCGTCAAGTCGAGCCTCGGGCACACCCAGTTCGCCGCCGGCATCGCCGGGGTCTTCAAGATCCTCCTCGCGATGAGGCACCGGCAGATACCGGCCTCGCCGCACTTCGAGAAGCCCAACGCCGCCATCGACCTCGACACCAGCCCCTTCTCCCTCAGCACGCGCCACCGCACGTGGGAGGCTCCGTCCGACGGCGGGCCGCGCCGGGGCGCCGTCAGCTCCTTCGGCGCCAGCGGCACCAACGCCCACCTCGTCATCGAGGAGGCGCCGGACACCTCCCGGACCCGCACCCGCACCCCCGGGCCCGCGCGGCTGGTCGTCCTCTCGGCGCACTCGCGGGAGCAACTGGCCGAGCAGGTGTCCCGGTTGGCCGGGCACCTCCGCCACGGGGACGCCCCGGACCTCGGCGACCTGGCGTACACGCTCACGGTCGGAAGGGACCGCTTCCCCCACCGGTTCGCCTGCGTGGCGCGCGACCGCGCCGAGCTGCTGAGGATCCTCGACGCGGGGCTCGACGGACCGGAGGCGTTCACCGGCCGGGCGACGCCCGAGGGCGAGGGCCGCCCGGGCGCGGACACGAGCCGGGGCGAAGCGTGCCTGGAGCGCCGTGCGCGATACGCCGCCGACGCGACGGAAGCGGAGGAGCACGGTGCGCGGGCCTCCGGCGTCCGGGCGGACGCGTCCCGGGCCGGTGCCGAGCACCGGCGCCCGGACGCCGACGCCTGCCGTGCCGACCTCACCGTCCTCGCCGAGTGCTTCGTCCGGGGCGCCGCCCTCGACTACGGTGCGATCTTCCCGGCCGGCTCCCACCGGCGGATCCCCCTGCCCACCTACCCGTTCGCCCGCGAGAGCCACTGGGCCGGTCCGCCGCCCCCCGCGCCGCTGCCCGTCCCCGGCACCCCCGGGAAACGCCCGGCGGCGGCCCACCCGCTGATCCACCGGACGTCGGAGGCACCCGACTCTCCCGGCGCACTGCGCGCCTCCGCGGTGTTCACGGACGCCGATCCCGTCCTGCGCGACCACACGGTGCGCGGACAGCACGTCCTTCCCGGCGTCGTCCACCTCGAACTGGCGCGCCAGACCGCCGTCCGGCTCTGGGGCGCGGACGCGACGGCCCCCCTGCTGATGCGCGACATCACCTGGGTACGGCCGGCCACCGCCCGGGACGGAGAGCCCCTGGACGTCGACATCCTGGTGCGGCCCGGCGACGAGGACCGGCTCACCTTCGAGATCACCACACGCGCGGACCGGGGCGCCGACCCCACCGTCCTCTCCACCGGACGGGTGTACCGCACCGGCACGACCCGCCCCGGCCGGGTCGACCTCACATCGCTCCGCGCGGCCTGCACGACGACCGTGTCCGCCACGCGCGTCCGCGAGGCGCTCGCGTCGATGGGCATCGTCCACGGGCCGTCGCTCCGGGCCGTCCGCGAGGCGTACGTCGACACCGGCACCGGCACCGTCCTCGCCGAGCTGGAACTCCCGGCCGGCGCGAGCCCCGCCGACGGCGGCCCCGTCCTTCCCCCGGCGCTGCTGGACTCCGCCATCCAGGCGTCCATCGCGCTGCACCTCGGCGACGGACCGGCCGACCCGGAGACCGCGGTGCCCTTCGCGCTCGACCGGTTCGAACTCCTCGCCCCGTGCCCGTCCTCGGCGCGGGCCGTCGTCCGCGTCGCCGACGCGACCGGACCCGCCACCGCGCTGAGCCGGCTCGACGTGGACATCACCGACGTCCACGGCCGGGTCTGCGTACGGATGACCGGCTACACCTCGCGCCGCCTCCGGCCGCCGGTCCCCTCCCTGTTCGCACCCGTGTGGGAATCCGTGGCCGCCCACACCCCGGACGGACACGCCCCGGACCCCGCGGACCACATGCTCGTGGTGGGGGGCACGGCCGAACAGCGGGCCGCGCTCCTCGGCCGGCACCCGGGCGCCACCCCGTGGGACCTCGCACCCGGCACGACGACCGAGGAGATCGCGGCCCGGCTACGGTCCGCCGGGCCGGTCGGACACCTCGTCTGGATCGCGCCCGGTCCCGGACCGGACGGAGGGCCGGCCCTCCCGCCGACCGACACCGCCGGCTTCGCCGCGGCCCAGGAGGACGGCGTCGTCGCGGCCTTCCGTACGGCCAAGGCCCTCGTCCGCACCGGACACGACGCACGCCCGCTCCGCATCACACTGGTCACCCGGCGCGCCCTCGCCACGTACGACGACGAGCCGACCGCACCCGCCCACGCCGGGCTGCACGGCTTCTTCGGGTCGCTCGCCCAGGAGTACGCGAACTGGTCCGTCCGCCGGGCCGACCTCGACACGGACGAGCTGCCCCACGACCTCCTGGCGCTCCCCGGCCGAACCGGTGACGATCCCCTGGCCCACCGCGCGGGCCAGTGGCTCGCGCGCCGCTGGGCCCCCGACGAGCCCGGCGACGCACAGCCCGCCCCGTACCGGCGGGGCGGCGTCTACGTCGTGATCGGCGGCGCCGGCGGACTGGGTACCCAGTGGACCCGGCACGTCGTGCGGAACCACGACGCCCACGTGATCTGGATCGGCCGACGCCCGGCGGACGCGTCGATCGACGCGCGGCTGGCCGAGGCCGGCGCCCGGGTGAGCTACCTGTCCGCCGACGCCGCCGACCCCGCGTCGCTGCGCCTCGCCCACAAGGAGATCAAGCGGCGCCACCCGCGCATCCACGGCGTCGTCCACGCGGCGCTCGACCTGCGGGACCGGAGCCTGGCGCGGATGGACGAGGGGACCCTGCGGGCGAGCCTCGCCGCGAAGGCCGGCGTCGGCGTCGCCATGGCCGAGGTCTTCGCGGACGAGCCGCTGGACTTCGCCCTGTTCTTCTCGTCCGTCCAGTCGTTCACGACGGCGGCGGGCCAGAGCAACTACGCGGCGGGCTGCACCTTCGGCGACGCCTACGCCCACTTCCTCGACCGGCACTGGCCGTGCCCGGTCAAGGTGATGAACTGGGGATGGTGGGGCAGCGTCGGCAGCGCCTCGACCGAGCGGCACAAGGAGCACATGGCGCGCTGGGGCCTCCTCTCGATCGAGGCGCCGGAGGCGATGGACGCCCTCGACACCCTGCTCGGCGGCCCCCAGCGCCAGTTGAGCTTCATCCGGCTGAAGGACCTCGACGCCATCGAGGCGCTCGACCCGGCGACGCGGGTCACCGTCCACCCCAGGGCGCGGACCCGCGTGGCGCCCGCCCTCGTCGCGTCGGCCGCGGCCCTGCCCGCCGGGTGGGAGTCGATGCGCGCGATCGCCGCGTGGCGCGCGGACGAGCGCGACCCGCTGCTGGCGAAGATGGTCCGCGGGCACCTGCAGGCGCTCGGCGGGCTGCACGGAACCGGAACTCCCACGTCCCCCGGCGACATCGACCGGCTCCGCCGGAACGCCGGGATCCTGGACAGGTACGCGACCTGGCTCGACCACGCGCTCCGCATCGTCCCGGAAACGGCCCCGCCGCCGGACGTCCTCCTCCGCGAGTGGGACGAGCGCCGCGCCCACTGGTCCACCGACCCCGACAAGGCGGCCGAACTCGCCCTGCTCGACGCCACGCTCCGAGCGCTCCCCGGCATCCTCACCGGCGCGACCAGGCCGACCGACATCCTGTTCCCGCGCGGCTCCGTCGAACTCGTCGAAGGCACCTACCGGGACAACCGGGTCGCCGACCTGTACAACCGCGCCATGACCGACGCCGCGGTCTCCGTCGTCGAGGAGCGGCTGCGTCTCGACCCCTCGGCCCGCCTGCGCATCCTGGAGATCGGCGCCGGCACGGGCGGCACCAGCGTCGGCATGTTCGCCGCGCTGCGCCCCTTCCAGGAGCACATCGAGGTCTACACGTACACCGATCTGTCCAGGGCGTTCCTGAACCACGCCCGCAGCGCCTACGGCCCCGACGTGCCGTACCTCTCCTACGCCCGCTTCGACGCCGAGCGACCGCTGGCCGGGCAGCAGGGGGTGGAGAGCGGGAGCTACGACCTGGTCGTCGCCGCCAACGTGCTGCACGCGACGCGCGACACCCGGAACACGATCCGCAACGCCAAGGCGGCCCTGCGCCACGGAGGGTGGCTCCTGCTCAACGAACTCGCGGCGTTCGACGTCTCCAGCCACCTCACGTTCGGCCTGCTGGAGGGCTGGTGGCTCTTCGAGGACGACGCGCTGCGCATACCGGGTTCACCGGCGCTGTCGCCCGAGAACTGGCGGAGGGTGCTGGAGAGCGAGGGGTTCACCGCGGTGGTGCCCGTCCTGCCCGAGGCACGGGAGCTCGGACAGCAGATCATCGCCGCCGAGAGCGACGGGCTGGCCCGGCAGTCGGTGGCCCCGCGCACCGGCCGCGGGCCCGAGCCCCGGAAGCCCGGGCGGAGGCGGCCGGCCGGCCGGGAAGCCGGTGACCGGCCTGCGGCCCGCCGGGAAGCCACGGCCCCGGCGGCGGTGGACTCCTCGTCCCCGGCTGTCGCGGGCACCGTCCCGCGGCGTGCCGCCCACGTCCCCACCCCCGCTCCCGTCCCCGCCTTCGTCCAGGTCCCCGCGCAACCCCTGGACGCCGGAGGAGGGGCGGCCCCGTCCGCGGCCGGCACGGTGAGCCGGACCGAGGTCCTGTCCGGGTACCTCCGCGACCGGGCCGCCGAGACCCTCGGTATTCCGGCCGACCGGATCGCCCTCACCACCCCGCTCAGCGACTACGGCATGGACTCCATCCTCGTGCTCCAGTTGACGAACGCCCTGCGGGAGGACCTGGGAGAGGTCTCGTCCACCCTGATCTTCGACGCCGAGTCCGTCGCGGAGCTCGCCGACCACTTCGCCGCGAGTGGCGGCCCGCGGGTGGACGCCCTCGTGGCACGCCGGAACCAGGACACGGGGGAGCGGCCCGCCCCCGGGCCCGCGCCGCGGCCGTCGGCGGACTCCCCCCGCTCGGTGGCGTCCCTGTTCCGTACGGTGCTGGAGACCGGTACCCCGCAGCAGGCGGGCGACCTGCTGGCGATGGCAGCCCGGCTCCGGCCGGTCTTCGCGGCCGGAGCCGGCGACGAGCCGGAGGTGCTGAGGCTGTCGGACGGCCGGCGGGAGCCCGATCTGGTCTGCCTGCCGTCGCTGATCGCCCCCACCGGGGCCCACCAGTACGTGAACTTCGCCGGGGCGCTCCGGGGCCGGCGCCAGGTCTGGGCCGCCTCCCTTCCCGGCTACCGCGCCGGCGAGCCGCTGCCCGCGGACCTGGAGGCGGCGGCGGAGCGGCTGGCCGCCACCCTGCTCCGACGTTTCGGGGGCGGCGGGTTCGCGCTCGCGGGCTACTCCTCCGGCGGCTGGCTGGCCCACGAGGTGGTGCGCCGGCTGGAGGCGGCGGGCGCGCCCCCCGCCGGGCTGGTGCTGCTCGACACCCCGCGGACGACCGGAGCGGCGATGGTCGGGGGCATGACCGTGATCACACGGCGGCTGCTCGACCGCTTCCCGCGCCTGCCCCTCGCCGACGAACAGGTGACGGCGATGGCCCGGTACGGGGAGCTGCTCGACGGCTGGCGCCCGCTGCCGGTGACCACCCCGACCCTGCTGGCGGCAGCCGCGCAGGAAGGGCCCCTGCGGGAACTGCTCGGCGACGACGCGCGGTCCGGCTGGCCGCTGGAGCACCGGCGGGCCGACCTGACGGGAGACCACTTCTCCCTGCTGGAGGAAGACGCGGCGGAGACCGCGTTCACGGTCGACCGCTGGCTGGACACCCTGCGGGACCCGGCCGGAGGCACGCGATGAGCGACGGCCTGGGCTTCAGCCTCGCGCAACTGCGGTACTTCGTCGTCTCCGCCGAAGTGGGCAACATATCCGAGGCGGCGGAGCGGCTGTGCGCCTCGCAGTCGACGGTCTCCTCGGCGGTGATGAGGCTGGAACGCCAACTCGGCGTACAACTCCTCCTGCGTCACCACGCTCGGGGGGTCACCCTCACCCCGAGCGGGCGCCATCTGCTGCGGGAGGCCCGGGACCTGCTGGGGCGGGCCAGGAACCTCAAGGCGCGTGGCGACGCCCTGGCGGGGGGTGCCGTCGGCCGGCTCGACGTCGGCTTCCTCGCGTCACTCGCCCCGTTCCTGCTGCCCGGCGCCCACCGGCTCGCCCGGCAGCGTTACGCCGACCTCCGGCTGACCTTCCACGAGGAGCCGGCCGACCGGCTGGCGGCGCTCCTGGGCGAAGGGCGCTGCGAACTGGCGGTCACGTACGACTTCCTGGCCGGGGACGCCCGGTTCCACGCCCTGGCCGAAATGCCCGTCCACGCCGTGCTGGCCGAGGACGACCCGCTGGGCGGGAGCGGGCCGGTGGAGCTGGCCGCACTGGCGGCCCGGCCGCTGATCACCCCGAACACGCCCGACGACATCCGCCACGCCGAGAAGCTGTTCGCCGACGCGGGCGTCCCCCTGCCGCGGGTGATCGGAGCCACGAGCGTGGAGACCGTGCGCGGTCTCGTGGCGGCGGGTTCCGGATTCGCGCTGATGCACCAGCGCGGCCGGGCGACGACGACCCTCGACGGGGGGAGGGTCCGCACGGTCGGAATCGCCGACGACCTGCCTCCCGCCTCCCTCGGCGTGGCCATGATGCCCGGCCTGGCGATGAGCGGCCGGGGCATGGCCTTCCTCGACGTGCTCGGGTCGGTGGTCCCGGCGGGCCCGAGCGGACCCGCCGGACCGCCGCACCCGGCCCTGGGCCGAGCGAGCCCGTGACGGCGGGGCGGACCGGGGGCCGCGGGGAGCGCCCACCACGGGGCCGGCGCCGCCGAGCGGAGCGTTGTTCTCACGGCGGGGCCCCGGGAAAAGACCACGGAGCGTTTTCTCCGGCGGGGATTTTTTCCGGCACTCGGCGAGGAGAATGAACCACCGGCGGGGAACCGAGCCCCTCCGATTCCTTTTCGTGCGCGGGTTTTCTCGCCCTGTCCGGGATATCCGTCGTCCGGGTCAGGAGAAAGGAATTCCTCGGTCCCGTTGCCCATGTATTCCACCGGGCTGCCGTACCGGGCGTGGCGGACATCCGGGGACGCGGCCGTGGCGCACGTGTCCCGGGAAATCGGGGAGCGCGGGCACGGCAGCGGTGCCCGCGCCGCCCGCCGCGGCTCCTCGGGCCCGGCGACGCGGTGCGCCACCGGGCCCCTCGGAGCCGCCGTCGCTCAGGCCAGGGTCCGCAGCACGGACGGGTCGTAGGGGACGGCCCGGTCCAGCTCCCCCCGGAGCGCCAGCGCCGCCCAGTCCGGATTGGCCAGCAACGACCGGCCGACGGCGACCAGATCGAACTCGTCGCGGTCCAGGCGGGCCACCAGCTCGTCGATGCCCGTCACGCCGGACGGTCCCGTGAAGCCCTGGGAGAAGTCGCCCTCGCCGTACTGCCGGTCCATCCCGACCGAGCCGACCGCCACGGTGGGCCTGCCGGTGAGCTTGCGTATCCAGCCGGCCAGGTTGAGCGTGCTGTCGCTGTCCTCGAACTCCGGCAGCCAGTAGCGCCGGGTCGAGGCGTGGAACACGTCGACACCGGCCGCGGCCAGGGGCTCCAGCAGCAGGCGCAGCTCGTCCGGGCTCGTCGCGGTGCGCGCCCCGTACTCGCCGAGCTTCCACTGGGAGAAACGGAAGAAGACGGGGAACCGCGGGCCGACGGCCGCACGGACCGCCCGCACGACCTCCGCGCCGAAACGGGCCCGGGACGTGGGGTCGCCGCCGTAGCGGTCGGTGCGCCTGTTGGTCCCGGTCCACAGGAAGTCATCGATCAAGTAGCCGTGGGCGCCGTGCAGTTCGACCCCGTCGAACCCCAGCCGCGCCGCGTGCGCGGCGGCCACCGCGAACGCCTCGACCGAGGCCTCGATGTCCTTCCGCGTCATGGCCCGCCCCGCCGGGGCGCCGTCCAGGCCGATCCCGGACGGGCCCTCTGCGGGCGGATCGGTCGCGGTCCGCGCGGCCCCCGTGTGCCAGAGCTGCGGAATGATCCGGCCGCCCTCCTCGTGCACCCGGCGCAGCACACGGGCCCAGCCGGCGAGGGCCTGTTCGCCGTGGAAGTCGGGCACGCCGTCGTACGCCGGGGCGGCGGGGTGGCCGATGTAGGTGCCCTCGGTGATGATCAGCCCGACGCGGTGGGCCGCCCGGCGCGCGTAGTACTCCGCCACGTCCGGACCGGGCACGCCGCCGGGAGACGCCGTCCTGGTCATCGGGGCCATCACGATCCGGTTGGGGAGCGTGAGGCCGCCCACGGTGAACGGTTCATCCAGCCTGGCCATGATGTCCTCCCGATCCGAGGAAGCCGTGAGAACGACGTCCCGCGCGTTTATTGACGACCTGTTCGACAGGGAATTCTCAAGCGATACGGGGAATGGTCCGGTCGCCCGACGATTGTGCACGATCACCGGCCATGTTGACCACAGTGCCGCTGTATCGCAGAAGGCGATGCACTGCATCGGCAGAATGAATTTGACCGTGCCGAACGGAGGGGGAATATTTGGGCCGGTGGAAACAGCGTCATTCGGGCAGCGGAGCATAACGCCCAGTCCATTTCGGTCGTATGACGGCCCGTAAGGGAAAGTGGTGGACCCCATGGCGACGGAGAACAGCCGCACCCCCGCACCGTCCGGTGAGCTGGCGGGACGCCGGGCCGTGGTCACCGGCGGCAGCCGCGGCATCGGCGCCGCCATCGCGCGCGACCTGCTCGACGCCGGCGCGCACGTCGTCATCTCGGCCCGAGGCGAGGCCCCGGACGCACCGCCCGGCGCCGCGTTCGTCCCGGCCGACCTCAGCACCCGCGACGGCGTACGGCACTTCGCCGACACCGCACGGGAGCTGCTGGGCGGGGTGGACATCATCGTCAACAACGCCGGCGGTTGCCGTTCGTTCCAGAGCGTGCTGGAGCTGGAGAACGACTGGCAGTACACGATGGACATCAACTTCCTCGCCGCCGTCCGGCTCAACGCGGCCCTCGTCCCCGTCATGCGCGAGCACGGCGGGGTCGTCGTCCACGTGTCGTCGATCGCGACGGTCGCGGCCTACCCGAACCTCCTGCACTACGCCGCCGCCAAGTCGGCGCTGGAGACCTACAGCAAGGGCCTGTCCGCCGAACTCGCGCCGGACGGCATCCGGGTCGTCTCCGTCTGCCTGGGCAACGTGGAGACACCGGCGTCAAAGACCGCCCGCACCCGGATCGTCGAACTCCACGGCGGCGACGCCGACGACCTCACCGGACAGTGGGCCGCCGAGATCCCGCTCGGGCGGCTCGGCGACCCCCGGGACATCGCCGACGCGGTGCGCTTCCTGGTCTCTCCCCGCGCGTCCTGGATCACCGGGAGCAACATCGTCATCGACGGCGGGAAGACCGCGAGCCTGTGCTGAGACCGGGCGCCCACGCCCCCGGCACCGGACGGCCCATCGCAGGGCACCCGCGGCCCACCGCTCGGCAGCCCGAAAGGACGGACACCATGACCGCCACAGGACACGAGATACGCGACTACCCGTTCGGCCCGGTGGACCGACTCGACCTGGACCCCGCACTGGTGGAGATCTGCGGTGAACACCCCGTGCTCCGGGTGCGCCTGCCCTTCGGCGGCGACGGCTGGCTCGTCACCCGGTACGCCGACGTCAGGGCCGTCCTGTCGGACCCCCGCTTCAGCCGCTCGGCCGCCGCCGGCGACCACGTGCCCCGCACGGTGGCCGTCGCCCCGCCCCCGACCTCCATCATGGGCATGGACCCGCCGGACCACACCCGGCTCCGACGCCGGGTGATGCGCGCGTTCACCGTACGCAGCATCGACGCGCTCCGCCCCCGCATCGCGGAGATCGTCAACGACCTGGTCGACACCATGACGGAAGGGGACGGCCCCGCGGACCTGGCGGCGGTCCTCACCTGGCCGCTGCCCATCACGGTGATCTGCGAGATGCTCGGCGTGCCGCGCGCCGACCAGGACCGGTTCACCGAGTGGGTGGACGGCCTGCTGATCCTCGACGACCCCGAGCGGTCCGCGGACGCCCGCCGGCAGCTCGGCGACTATCTGGCGGTCCTGATCGCGCAGCGCCGCGCCGAGCCCACCGACGACCTCCTGGGCGAGCTGGCCGCCGACAGCGGGAAGGACCCCCTCAGCGAGGAGGAACTGGTCGGCCTCGGCGTCAGCCTGCTCTCCGCCGGCCAGGAGGCCACGGCCAACCAGATCGGCAACTTCGTCTACACCCTGCTGACCCGGCCCGCCCTCTGGCGGGAACTCGTCGCCGACCCCTCGATCGTCCCCCGAGCGGTCGAGGAACTCTCCCGGTTCATCCCGATCAGCGCCACCGCCGGCTTCACCCGCGTCGCCACCGAGGACCTCGAACTGGGCGGACAGCTCATCCGCGCCGGGGACGCGGTGGTGGCCGAACTGGGAATGGCCAACCGGGACTCCGCCGTGTTCGACCGGCCCGAGGAGATCGACTTCCACCGCGAACAGATCCCCCACGTCACCTTCGGGTACGGCATCCACCACTGCCTCGGCGCACAACTGGCCAGGGTCGAACTGCGCGTCGTCCTGGAAACCCTCGTCACCCGCCTGCCCGGCCTGCGCCTCGCCGTCCCCGCCGACCAGCTCGCGTGGCGGACCGAACGCCTCATCCGCGGCGTGGCCGCACTGCCGGTCCGCTGGTGACGCCCGCACCTCCCCAGGGCTGACCGCCGGGCCGCCGCCCGCGCGAGCGGCCCCGACCACCCCGCCGCTCCCCACCACGGAACCGCCACCGGAGGACCCATCATGGCCGAACCGCTGGACGCCGCCACCGCGTCGGCGCACGATCCGGGCCAGGGGCTCGCCGAGGCCCTGGCCGCCGTCGAACCGGGCCGGGCGCTCGCCGAGGTCATGGCGTCCGTCCTGGAGGGCCACGGGGACCGGCCCGCCCTCGGCGAACGGGCCCGGGAGCCGGAGACCGGGCGTCTCCTCCCGCACTTCGACACCATCAGCTACCGCGAACTGTGGTCCCGCGTCCGTGCGCTGGCCGGCCGGTGGCACCACGACCCGGAATACCCCCTGGGCCCCGGCGACCGGATCTGCACCCTCGGCTTCACCAGCACCGACTACGCGACGCTCGACCTGGCGTGCATCCACCTGGGGGCCGTGCCCGTCCCCCTCCCGTCCAACGCCCCGCTGCCCCGACTGGCGCCGGTCGTCGAGGAGTCCGGGCCGACGGTACTGGCCGCGAGCGTCGACCGGCTCGACACCGCCATCGACGTCGTCCTCGCGTCGAGCACGATCCGCCGCCTCCTCGTCTTCGACGACGGCCCGGGGGCCACCCGCCCGGGCGGGGCACTGGCGGCCGCCCGCCAACGCCTGTCCGGCAGCCCGGTCACCGTCGACACCCTGGCCGGACTCATCGACCGGGGCAGGGACCTGCCGCCCCCGCCCCTGTACATCCCGGACCCGGGGGAGGACCCGCTCGCCCTGCTCATCTACACCTCCGGCAGCACCGGCGCGCCCAAGGGCGCCATGTACACCCAACGGCTCCTGGGCACCGCGTGGTACGGGTTCAGCTACGGGGCGGCCGACACCCCCGCGATCAGCGTCCTCTACCTGCCGCAGAGCCACCTCGCGGGCCGCTACGCGGTGATGGGATCGCTCGTGAAGGGGGGCACCGGCTACTTCACCGCTGCCGACGACCTGTCCACCCTGTTCGAGGACATCGCCCTGGTCCGCCCCACGGAGCTGACCATGGTCCCGCGCCTGTGCGACATGCTCCTCCAGCACTACCGGAGCGAACGGGACCGCCGGGCCGACGAACCGGGCGACATCGAGGCGGCGGTCACGAAGGCGGTGCGGGAGGACTTCCTGGGCGGGCGCGTCGCCAAGGCGTTCGTCGGCACCGCGCCGCTCTCCGCCGAACTCACGGCGTTCGTCGAGTCCGTCCTCGGCTTCCACCTCTACACCGGCTACGGCTCCACCGAAGCCGGCGGAGTGCTGCTGGACACGGTGGTGCAGCGCCCTCCGGTCACCGACTACAAACTGGTCGACGTCCCCGAACTGGGCTACTACGCGACCGACCTGCCCCATCCGCGCGGCGAACTGCTGCTGAAGTCCCACACGCTCATCCCCGGCTACTACCGGCGCCCCGACCTCACCGCCGCGATCTTCGACGCGGACGGCTACTACCGCACCGGTGACGTCTTCGCCGAGACCGGACCCGACCGGCTGGTCTACGTCGACCGCACGAAGGACACCCTGAAGCTGTCCCAGGGCGAGTTCGTGGCCGTGTCCCGCCTGGAGACCGTCCTCCTCGACAGCCCTCTCGTCCAGCACCTCTACCTGTACGGCAACAGCGAGCGCGCCTACCTCCTCGCGGTGGTGGTGCCCACCCCGGACGCGCTGGCCGGGTGCGGCGGGGACACCGAGGCGCTCAGGCCGCTGCTCATGGAATCCCTCCGCAGCGTCGCCAGGAGGGCCGGGCTCAACGCGTACGAGATCCCGCGCGGCATCCTCGTCGAGCCCGAGCCCTTCAGCCCGGAGAACGGCCTCTTCACCGAGAGCCACAAACTGCTGCGCCCCCGCCTCAAGGAGCGCTACGGGCCCGCTCTGGAGCTGCTGTACGACCGACTGGCCGACGGGCAGGACCGCCGGCTGCGCGAGCTGCGGCGCACCGGTGCGGACCGGCCGGTGCAGGAGACGGTCCTCCGGGCCGCCCAGGCCCTGCTGGGATCCCCGGGCTCCGACCTCCGGCCCGGCGCGCACTTCACCGACCTCGGCGGGGACTCCCTCTCCGCCGTCTCGTTCTCCGAGCTG
Organism: Streptomyces griseus; assembly: GCF_900460065.1. GTDB lineage: Bacteria > Actinomycetota > Actinomycetes > Streptomycetales > Streptomycetaceae > Streptomyces > Streptomyces griseus. Next base: position 247,126 of record NZ_UAVD01000033.1, read on the forward strand.
ATGAAGGAGATCTTCCACGTCGACGTCCCGGTCGGTGCGATCATCGGCCCGGCCGCCGACCTGGCGGAGGTGGCGCGGTACATCACGGCGGCCCGTCGGCCGGCCGGGGCACCGCGGCCCACGCCCGCCTCCGTGCACGGGGAGCACCGCACCGAAGTCCGCGCCGGGGACCTCGCCCCGGAGAAGTTCCTCGACGCGCCCACGCTCGCCGCCGCTCCGGCGCTGCCCCGCCCCGACGGCGACGTCCGGACGGTCCTGCTGACCGGCGCCACCGGCTACCTCGGCCGGTTCCTCTGCCTGGAGTGGCTGGAGCGGCTGGCGCCCTCGGGCGGACGGCTGGTCTGCCTCGTCCGCGGCAGCGACGCGACCGTCGCGGCGAGGCGGCTGGAGGCAGCCTTCGACAGCGGCGACACCGCCCTGCTCCGGCGCTACCGGAAGGCGGCCGGGAAGACCCTGGACGTGGTCGCGGGGGACATCGGCGAACCACTGCTGGGCCTGGCGGAGGAGACCTGGCGGGAACTGGCCGGCGCCGTGGACCTGATCGTGCACCCGGCCGCGCTGGTCAACCACCTGCTGCCGTACGGCGAACTGTTCGGCCCCAACGTCGTCGGCACCGCCGAAGCGATCCGGCTGGCGCTCACCACCCGGCTGAAGCCCGTCAACCACGTCTCGACCGTCGCGGTCTGCCTCGGCACCCCCGCCGAGACGGCCGACGAGAACGCCGACATCCGGGCCGCCGTCCCGGTACGGACCACCGGCCAGGGGTACGCCGACGGATACGCGACCAGCAAATGGGCCGGCGAGGTCCTCCTGCGTGAGGCGCACGAGCGCTATGGCCTCCCCGTCGCCGTCTTCCGGTCCGACATGGTCCTGGCGCACCGCACCTACACCGGACAGGTCAACGTCCCCGACGTCCTCACCCGGCTGCTGCTCAGCCTGGTCGCCACCGGCATCGCCCCCGGCTCGTTCTACCGCACGGACACCCGTGCCCACTACGACGGCCTGCCGGTCGACTTCACCGCGGAGGCCGTCGTCGCGCTGGGCGCACCGATCACCGAGGGCCACCGGACCTTCAACGTCCTCAACCCGCACGACGACGGCGTTTCCCTGGACACCTTCGTCGACTGGCTCATCGAGGCCGGCCACCCGATCCGGCGGATCGACGACCACGGTGCCTGGCTCACCCGCTTCACCGCGGCGCTCCGCGCCCTGCCGGAGAAGCAGCGGCAGCACTCCCTGCTCCCGCTGATCGGCGCCTGGGCGGAACCCGGCGAAGGAGCCCCCGGGCCGCTGCTCCCCGCCCGGCGCTTCCACGCCGCCGTCCGGGCGGCGGGGGTCGGCCCCGAGCGGGACATTCCCCGGGTGTCGCCGGACCTCATCCGCAAGTACGTCACCGACCTGCGCGCACTCGGGCTCCTCGCCGGCCCCTGACCGGGCCGGGACCCTGCCGCGCGTCCTCGTCACCCCATCAGGAAGGGCACCGCCATGGCGCACGACATCGACGACCGGGTGAACCTGTTTCTGCGGAGTCTGGAGGCGTTCGACTTCACCGTCGCCCGGGCGATGTGCACCGAGGCCGCCACGGTGCGGCAGAACGACGGCCGGGGCGAACTGCCGGTCGGGGAGAGCCTGGACCGGCTGCGGACCTTCACCGCCGACGTCGACGCGCTGCGCTACGACGTGATCCGGCGGTTCCGCAACCCCGACGAGGTGCTCCAGCAGCACGTGCTTCACCTGACCGGGGCCGACGGGTCGCGCACCGACGTCCACGCCGCGGTCTACTTCCGGTTCCAGGACGGTCTCATCGACCGGATCGAGGAGTACGTCTACGCCGAACCGGCCCTGACGGGGGCCCGGCCGTCCGACCCGGCGTCACCGCGCCCCTGAGCGGCCCGGTACGGGGTGGACCGGTCGGCCCGGCGGCCCGGACGGGCGCCACGGGCCCGGTCGCGGCTCCCCTTCCGCCGTGGCGCGGCCCGCCCCGCCCCGGACACCCCTTCCCGGCGTAGCATCGGTCCCGGTCCCGGCCCCGGTCCGTACCCGTACCGGCGCCGCCCCGCGCAGAGCCGAGCCGGAGGTACCCGCGGATGAACGACGCCCCTCCGCCGCGACCCGACCCCGGTCTCTTCGGCCCCCGGTCGGTCACCTGGCAGATGCACGGCGACCCGATGATGTGGATCGCGGGCATCCGCGCCCTCTACCTCCAGGCACTCCACCCGCGCGCCGTGCGCGGAGTCACCCAGAACTCCGACTTCCGCAGGGACGCCTGGGGCCGGCTCCTGCGTACGGCGTCCTTCGTCGGCACCATCACCTACGGCACCACCGACGCCGCCGAAGCGGCCGGCGCCCGGGTCCGCCGGATCCACCGCGCCATCGAGGCCACCGACCCGGACACCGGGGAGACGTACGGCGTCGACGAACCGGAACTGCTGCTCTGGGTGCACTGCGCCGAGGCCGACTCCTACCTCCAGGTCCAGCGCCGCTCCGGCTTCCCCCTCACCGACGCCCAGGCCGACCGCTACATCGACGAACACCGCACCGGCGCCCGCCTCGTCGGCCTCGACCCGGACCGGGTGCCCGCCACCACCGCCGAACTCGCCGCCTACTTCGACCGCGTACGCCCCCGACTCGCCGCCGGAGCCGAGGCCGCCGACGTCGACGCCTTCCTCCGCAGCCCGCCCGTGCGCCCCTGGCTCGTGCCGGCCCGCGCCCTGGTGTGGCGGCGGGTGGCGGCGCTCGCCTACCAGTCGCTGCCCCCGTACGCCCACGAGCTGTACGGCCGGCCGGCCCCGCCGCCGGCCACCGTCGACCGGAGGCTGCGGGCCACCGGAACCGTCCTGCGCGCGATCCCGGACCGGCTGCGCTGGCAGCTGCCGCCCGGTCATATCCGCGGGGCGATGGCACGGCTGGGACCCGGCAGCCGCCCCGCCGCGCACAGACTCCGAGGATCGGCCGCCATACTGGACGGGCCGGGGAGGGCGTAGCGCCGACAGCGGGACGGCGGGGAACGACGGGGGCGGGAAGCGGCAGATGGCGGACACCAGGCTGATCCAGAGCCGGTACCGACTGCTCGAACTGATCGGGCGCGGCGGCATGGGCGAGGTGTGGCGCGCCCGCGACGAGTCGCTGGGCCGTCAGGTCGCCGTCAAGTGCCTCAAACCCATGGGCCCCCAGCACGACCGGGCGTTCACCCGCGTCCTGCGCGAACGCTTCCGGCGCGAGGCCCGGGTGGCGGCCTCCCTGCAACACCGGGGCGTCACCGTCGTGCACGACTTCGGCGAGCACGAGGGGGTGCTCTACCTCGTCATGGAACTGCTCGACGGGCACAACCTGAGCCAGCTCCTGGAGGAGAACGAGCAGCACCCGCTGCCGGTCGACCATGTCGTCGACATCGCGGAACAGGTCGCCGACGCCCTCGGCTACACCCACCGGCAGGGCATCGTCCACCGCGACCTCAAGCCCGCCAACATCATGCGGCTGACCGACGGCACGGTGAAGATCTGCGACTTCGGCATAGCGCGCCTCGGCCACGACATCGGCATGACGTCCCGCCTCACCACCACCGGCCTCGCCATGGGCACCCCGCACTACATGTCGCCCGAGCAGATCAGCGGCAAGGAGGTCGACCACCGCAGCGACCTCTACTCGCTGGGATGCGTCCTGTACGAGATCGCCACCGGGGTGCCGCCGTTCGACCAGGAGGACGCCTGGGCCGTGCTCGTGGGCCACCGCGACACCCCGCCGGAACCGCCGCGCACCCACCGCGCCGAACTGCCCGGCTTCTTCGACCGGGTCGTCCTCGACCTGCTCGCCAAGGCCCCGGAGGAGCGGCCCGTCGACGCCGGCGACCTGCGCCGCCGCATCGTGCTCGGCCGGACCGGGGAGCAGCCCGCGCTCGGGCCGGGACCCCTCGCCCTGTCCGCTCCCGGGCCGCCGCCGGGCCCGAGGCCGCGGGCCCTGCCCGCCTGGACCCGCTCCATGACCGCCGGACACCGGGCGACGGGCGCGACGGCCCCCGGCGCCCAACGGCCCGACCCGGCCGCCGGGCTGACGGGCCAGTGGACCACCGGCACAGCCGGGGCCTCCGCCACCCGGCCGCCCGAGCCTGCCGCCCCGGACCTCCTCGCCACGCTCCACGGCCGCCACAGCGCGGGCATCGACCTCGGCCGCCTGGGCCGCTGGGAGGAGGCGGGCGAGGTGCACCGGGAGGTCGCCGCGCAACGCGGCCGGGTCCTCGGCCCCGACCACCCCGACACCCTCGCGAGCCATTACGAACTCGGCCTCACCCTCAGCCGCACGGGCCGGGCCGAGGAAGGGCTGCGCGAGTTCGCCCGGGTCGCCGAGGGCCGCGAACGCGCCCTGGGCGCCGGCCACCCGCAGACACTCGCGGCCCGCCAGGCGACCGCCCACGCCCTGGGCCGGCTCGGCCGGCACGCCGAGGCCCACCAGGTGTACGAGGCGGTCCTCGCCGTCCGCGAACGCGTCATGGGCCCCGACCACCCCGACACCCTGCGCTGCCGCCACAACCTGGCGTTCAACCTCAGCAGGCTGGGGCGGCCCGAGGAGTCCTGGCGGCTGGCCCGGGAGGTCGCCGACGCCCGTGCCCGGGTGCTCGGCCCGACGCACCCGGACACCCTCACCACCCGCTACGAAGTGGCGTACACCCTGGGCCGGCTGGGCCGCTGGGCCGAGGCGCTGGACACCTTCCAGGACGTGGCGCGGGCCCGTGCGGGCACCCTCGGGCCCGATCACCCCGACACCTTCGCCGCCCGCTACGAGGCCGGGATCAGCCTCGGCCGGCTCGGCCGCGACGCCGAGGCCCTGGAGCTGTACCGCTCCCTGGTCGCCGACCGCACCCGCACCGCGGGCGCCGCCGACCCGGAGACCCTCCGCGCCCGCCACGGCCTCGGGGTCAACCTGGGGCGGACGGGACGCTGGGAGGAGGCGCTCGCGGAGGCGCGCGAGGTCTGCGCGCTCCGGGAACGCACCCTCGGACCCGATCACCCGGACACCGTGATCAGCCGGCGCGAGGTCGCCGCGGGGCTCGGCTGGCTCGGCCGGTGGAGCGAGGCCCTGGTGGCCTACCGGGAGGTCGCCGAGGCCCGCGCCCGGGTGCTCGGCCCCGGCCATCCCCAGACGGTGGCGGCCCGCGACGACGAGGCGCACTGCCTGCAGCGGCTCGGACGGTCGGCGGGGACCACCTGACCGCACCGCACCCGATCCGCACGCCCGCCCCCGCCCCGTGCCCTCCCGCCCCGGCCGCCCGTCGCGCCGCGGGGACGCGCGCCACCCCTGGCCGGGACGCGAGGCGGCGTGTTACGAAGGTGCATGCCCGCACCCCAGACACCCGCACCCCGGCCACCCGCAGGCCGGCCCGGAGCCCGGGCGGCCGCCGGCCCCGGCGTGCCCGCCCGCGACCGCTACGACGCCGTGATCGTCGGCGGCGGCCACAACGGCCTGGTCGCCGCCGCCTACCTGGCCCGGGCAGGGCAGTCGGTCCTCGTCCTGGAACGGCTCGGCACCACCGGGGGAGCGGCGGTCTCGACCCGCCCCTTCGCCGGGGTCGACGCCCGGCTCTCGCGCTACTCGTACCTCGTGTCCCTGCTGCCCGACAAGATCGTCCGGGAGCTCGGCCTCGACTTCGCGGTACGCAAGCGGACCGTCTCCTCCTACACCCCCGCCGTGCGCGACGGACGCCCCACCGGGCTGCTGGTCGCGGGCGACGGCACCCGGGAGTCCTTCGCCGCGCTGACCGGCGGCGAACGCGAGTACGCGGCCTGGCAGCGGTTCTACGCCATGACCCAGCGGCTCGCGACCCGCGTCTTCCCGACGCTCACCGAGCCGCTGCCGAGCCGGGACGCGCTGCGCGAGCGCGTCGACGACGCCGACGCCTGGCGGATGCTGTTCGAGGAACCGCTCGGGGTGGCCGTCGAGGAGAACTTCACCGACGACCTGGTGCGCGGGGTCGTCCTCACCGACGCCCTGATCGGCACCTTCGCCGACGCCCACGACACCTCGCTGCTCCAGAACCGGTGCTTCCTCTACCACGTGATCGGCGGCGGCACCGGTGACTGGGACGTACCCGTGGGCGGCATGGGCGCGCTCACCGACGCGCTCGCCGGGGCCGCCCGCGCGGCGGGCGCCGAGATCCGCGTACGGCACGAGGCGACCCGGATCGAGACCGACGGCACCGAGGCCGAGGTCACCGTGCGCACCCCCGACGGGGAACGCGCCGTCGGGGCCCGCCGCGTGCTCGTCAACGCCTCCCCGCAGGCCCTCGCCACCCTCCTCGGCGACACCCCGCCGCCGCCCGCCGAGGGCGCGCAGCTCAAGGTGAACATGCTGCTCACCCGGCTGCCCAGGCTCCGCGACCGGTCCGTGGACCCCCGGCAGGCCTTCGCCGGCACCTTCCACATCGCCGAGGGGTACGGACAGCTCGCCGCCGCCCACCGGGACGCGGCGGCCGGACGGCTGCCCGCCGCCCCGCCCTCCGAGATCTACTGCCACTCGCTGACCGACGCCACGATCCTCGGCCCCGACCTCGCCGCGCGCGGGTACCAGACCCTCACCCTCTTCGGACTGCACGCCCCCGCCCGGCTGTTCGCCGCCGACAACGACGCCGCCCGCGCGGCCCTGCTGAAGGCCACCCTGGCGGAACTGGACGCCCACCTGGAGGAGCCGGTCACCGACTGCCTGGCCCTCGACGCGAACGGCGAACCCTGCATCGAGGCCAAGACGCCGCTCGACCTGGAGCGCGACCTGCGGCTGCCCGGCGGCCACATCTTCCACCGCGACCTCTCCTTCCCCTACGCGGTGGAGGGCACCGGGCGCTGGGGCGTGGAGACCGCGCACGCCAATGTGCTGCTCTGCGGGGCGGGTGCGGTGCGCGGCGGCGGCGTCAGCGGGGTCCCCGGGCACAACGCGGCGATGGCCGCGCTGGGCCGGTGACCCGCCGAAGCGTTCCTCAGGCCCCGCCCCCCCCCCGCAGCGCACCCAGCTCGCGCGGCAGGTCGTATCCCGCCCCGATCCGTCCATCAGCCCCACCGAGAACCACGCGGGCGCACGCGCGCGCCGCGAAGGTGACCCCGTCGAACCAGGAGAGGGCCGGCGTGTGCCAACTGCTCAAAGCGCCGCTGCGTCCTCGGCCTTCGCCGGGCCGGACGCCGCGTGGGCGGGAGGGGCGAGGGCCGGGGGCAGCGTCGCCGCCGCGCCCAGGGCGGCCGCGCCGGTCAGGTCGGTGCGCCGGGTGGTGCCTCGGTTCGTCATGTCGCCTCGCACAGAAGGTGGTGGGCTCACGGGGGATGCCGGCTCACGGACGGTGTCGGCCGGCGGAGGTTCGCGGCTCACGCCGGATCACCGGAGGTGCCGGCGGTCGACGGCGGCGGCGAGCGCCGTGTGACCCGACGGGCCCGGGTGCAGGCCGTCCCCGCTGTCGTGTGCGGGGAGCATCCGGGAAGGGCGGTCCGGGTCGCGCAGCGCGGCGTCGAAGTCGGCCACGCCGTCGAAGATCCGCCCGGTGCGCACGGCCCGGTTGATCTGCCCGCGGACCGCGTCCAGCTCGGGCGACCAGCGCTTCCACCCCTCGAACGGGGTGATGGTGGCGCCCACGACCCGCAGCCCGGCGCCCCGGGCGCGCAGCGCCAGCTGCCGGTAGCCGGCCAGGACCTGGTCCGGACCGCTCTGTCCGGGCGGCTGCTGGAGGTCGTTGACGCCCAGGTGCACCAGCACCGTCCGCAGCCCCGGCAGCCCGAGGACGTCGCGGTCGAACCGGGCCTGGCCGCCGGGGCCGAAGCGGATGTCGTCGAGCAGCAGCCGGTTGCCGCTGATGCCGAGGTTGGCGACGGCCGATCCGGGCAGCCGCCGCGCCAACTGGTCGGGCCACCGCAGATCGGCGTCGTCGGGGGTGCCGACGCCCTCCGCGATGGAGTCGCCGAACACCGCGACCACCGGGCCGCGCGCCCCGGTGGTCTCCACCCCGGTCAGCAGGAGGACCGACCGGGTGCGCACCCCGTCGACGGTGTGCCAGGCGTGGGTGTTGCGGTGGAAGGAGAGCGGGCCGGTCGGGCCGGGAACCCGCGTCCGCACCTCCAGCCGCGCCCCGTCCGGGACCCGCAGCCCCGCGACGGCGTCACTGGTCAGGCTCGCGCCCGCCGCCAGCCACTCCTGGCTCCGCCCGCCGAAGGTCACCGGGCGGCCGTCCGCGGTCACCGGTCCGACCAGCACCGGAGAGGAGCCGAAGGCGTTCGCGTACCGCAGCCGGACCGCCCCACCCGCCGACAGCCGCAGCAGGGCCGTGCAGTCGCCGTCGGTCAGCCCGGCGTACGCCACCGGATCGGTGGCGGTCGGCGCGGTCTGGGCGGTGGCCCAGGACGTGGTCCACCGTGAACGCGCGGGGGCGGTGGCCCCCGCCGCGCGCGCGTCCGTCGCCGTGGCGGCGACCGCGGCGGCCCCGGCTGCCGCCGCCGCGTACAGAATCCCGCGTCTCGCGGGTTCCCGGGCGGTCACGGGCACACCCCGGTCGGGTCGTAGGAGCCGCCGTAGGCGCCCACGGCGTCGCCGTCCGTGTTGCCGCTCATGGTGTCGGAGCAGACCGGGCCCTGCGGGGTGCGCGTGAACGTGATGCCGCCGCCCGCGTTGTCGGTGATGTACGCGCTCGCCGCCCCGGCGGCGGCCGAGGGCGTGGGCACGGCGGCCGGGGCGGTGCGCGGAAGTCGGGTCACGGGGTGTGCCTCCTGGGATCGGCGAACGACGGGGGGAGCAGGACCGGAACGCTCGGGCCGAGAAGCAGCGGCCCCAGCGGAACGACGAGGGAGAGCAGGACGGCGGAGGCCGGAGGGGCGTGTGTCGCCGACGCCCCTCCCCGCCCGGGCGCCGGCTCAGTCCGCCGAGGGCACCCAGCCGGTCGCCTCGATCCCGCGGGCGTCCCCGGGCCGTTCCGCGTCGAAGACCGTGCGGAGGCCGTCGCGGACCCGCAGACCGTCCACGTACGCGCCGCGGCCCACGTACAGCCGGTCGGTGGTGTAGCGCCAGCGCAGGCGTACCTCCCGGCCGCGCCAGGCCGTCAGGTCCGCCTCCAGCCGGTGCCAGACGCGCCCCGACCAGCCGGTCACCGAGCCGGCCGGGTGCTCCCGCGGTTCCGGGCGGTGGCCGGGGCCCGGCGCGAGGGTGGTGAACGGCACCGGCTGCCAGTCCTGCCCCGCCGACGCTTCCAGGAAGAGGCCGTCGGCGGCCGGTTCGGTGTCCCACCACAGCGCGCACTCCAGGCGTGCCCGGACCGAATCCAGGCGCAGGGCGGGCAGGGTGAGGGTGGCGGTGGACGCGCTCGCCATCCCGGAGAACCACGCGGTGCGCCCCCGTTCGGGCCGGACCGCGACGGCCCGCGCCAGCTGGTTGGCGGCCGCCACCCGGGGCGCGCTGCCGGAACGCCAGCCGCGCACCGGGTGGACGGAGTTGCCCAGCACGATGAGGAAGGTGTCGGTCGACGGGTCGAGCACCAGGCTGGTCCCCGTGAACCCGGTGTGGCCCGCACTGCGCGGAGTCGCCATCGCGCCCATGTACCAGTGCTGGTACAGCTCGAAGCCGAGGCCGTGCTCGTCGCCCGGGAACGCGGTGTTGAAGTCGGTGAACAGCAGATCGACCGACTCCTCGGACAGCACGCGGGAGCGGCCGTACACCCCGCCGTTGAGGAGCGTCCGGGCGAGGACCGCGAGGTCCCAGGCGCAGGAGAAGACCCCGGCGTGGCCCGCCACCCCGCCGAAGCCGTACGCGTTCTCGTCGTGCACCTCGCCCCAGACCAGACCGCGATCGAGACCGGACCACGGCGGCCGGGCGTCCTCGGTCGCCGCGATCTTCGGCTTCCAGGACGCGGGCGGGTTGTAGCGGGTGCGGTGCATGCCGAGCGGGGCGGTGATCTCGTCCCGGAGCAGGACGTCCAGCGGACGGCCGGTGATCTTCTCCAGGATCAGCTGCAACGAGATCAGGTTGAGGTCGGAGTAGAGGTAGGCGGTGCCCGGGGTGCTCGCCGGGACCTCCTCCCACAGCATCCGGAGCTTCCCCTCCCGGGACGGCTCCTCGTAGAGCGGGATCCACGAACGGAAACCGGAGGTGTGCGTGAGCAGATGACGGACCGTGATGTCCTGCTTGCCGCCGCCCGCGAAGTCCGGGAGGTAGGACGCCACGGCCGCCTCCAGCTCCAGCGCGCCGCGCTCGATCTGCTGGACCGCCAGCAGCGAGGTGAACAGCTTGGAGATCGAGGCCAGGTCGAAGACGGTGTCCTCGGCCATCGCGATCTGCCGGTCCGCCGGGAACTCCACCCCGGTGTCGGTCTTCTCGTCGTACGCCGCGTAGCGCACCGCCTTGCCGATCGGCCGGTGCAGCGCCACCGTCCCGCCCCGCCCGGCGAGCAGGACCGCGCCCGCGTACCAGGGGTGCGTGGGGGAGTCGGCGAGATAGGCCTCGGCGTCCCGGACGAGCTGGTCCAGCGGCCCCTGGAGCAACCCGGCGCGTGCCGCGCTCCCGCGCCGCAGGGTGGGCCGGTGCGCCCCTGACTCCATGCCCGCTCCCGTGTCCGCCGCTCTCTGCCCCGTTCCCGCGCGCGGTCCGCCGCGGTCGGCCGCGCCCGCGAACGGGATGGGCGTCAGCGCGAGCGCGCCGCCCAGGGCCAGTATCCCGCCGCCCAGCCGCCGCCGGGTGACGCCGCGTCCGGTCGCGCCGGCGCCGGTCGCCCGGTCCCGGGCCCGACGCGGGCCGGTGGTGGGGGCGGGGGCCCCGGCCGGCTCCGGGCCCCCTCGCGCGTCCCGGCCGCCCGCCGCCCGTCCGTCGCCCCGCATGTCCCCGGTCATCCGCAACTCCTTCCCGCGCCCGACGTCCGGTCGCCGAGCGGTGCCCGCCGCGCCGGAGCCCACGCGAAAGTAACTTCCGAATTCTCGTCGCGCAGTGAAAGTTCCTGCCGTCGCAGAGGTTACTGTCACCCCCGCGCTCCCGGGTGCGTCCCGGCCCGCAAAGAATCTGACGATGCATCAGAAAAAGTCTTCCCTCGATCGCCCTGCTGCGGCATCCTGCCGCCCATGGAGACGGAACTGAGCCGCCAACTGGGAATCGAGCACGCCATCTTCGGCTTCACGCCGTTCCCCGAGGTCGCCGCTGCCATCACCCGAGCCGGCGGATTCGGGGTGCTCGGAGCGGTGCGCTACACCGCTCCCGAGGATCTCGCGCGCGATCTGGACCGCCTGCACGGCCTGGCCGACGGCAAGCCCTACGGCCTCGACGTCGTCATGCCGGCCAAGAAGGTCGAGGGCGTCACCGAGGCGGACGTCGAGGCGATGATCCCGGCCGGTCACCGCGGGTTCGTGCAGGAGCTCCTGGCCCGCCACGGCGTGCCCGAACTGGCCGAGGGCGAGGCGTCCGGCTGGCGCATCACCGGCTGGATGGAGGAGGTCGCCCGGAACCAGCTCGACGTGGCCTTCGACTACCCGATCAGACTGCTCGCCAACGCGCTCGGCTCGCCGCCCGCCGACGTCGTCGAACGGGCCCACGACCACGGGATCCTCGTCGCCGCCCTGGCCGGCAGCGCCCGGCACGCCCGGCGCCACGCGGAGGCGGGCATCGACGTCGTCGTCGCCCAGGGGTACGAAGCGGGCGGCCACACCGGCGAGATCGGCTCCATGGTGCTGGTCCCCGAAGTCGTCGAGGCCGTCGCCCCCCTGCCCGTGCTCGCCGCCGGAGGCATCGGCAGCGGTGAACAGGCCGCGGCCGGGATCGCCCTCGGCGCGCAAGGGGTCTGGCTCGGCTCCCTCTGGCTCACCACCGAGGAGGCCGACCTGCACTCCCCGGCCCTGACCGCCAAGCTGCTCGCCGCCGGCTCCGGCGACACCGTGCGCTCCCGCGCCCTCACGGGGAAACCCGCGCGCCAGCTCCGTACCGCCTGGACCGACGCCTGGGACGACGCGGAGGGGCCCGGCACCCTGCCCATGCCGCTCCAGGGGCTGCTGGTCGCCGAGGCCGTCTCCCGGATCCAGAAGTACGAGGTCGGCGAGCTGCTCGGCACACCCGTCGGGCAGATCGTCGGCCGGATGACCGGCGAACGCAGCGTCCGGGCCGTCGTCGACGACCTGACCCGGGGCTTCGAACGGGCCGTCACCCGCATGAACCGCATCGCCGGAAGGAGCGCCACGTGAACCAGCCGCCCAACGGCTTCTGGGCCCAGGCCGCAGCCGACCCCGACCGTACCGTCCTGATCGCGCCCGACGGCGAGGAGTGGAGCGCGGGCAGGCTCCACGCCGACGTCAACCGCATGGTCCACGGACTGCGCGCGGCCGGACTGCGCGAGGGCGACGCCCTCGCCGTCGTCCTGCCCAACGGCGTCGAACTCCTCACCGCCCACCTCGCCGCGTCCCAGGCCGGCTTCTACCTCGTCCCGGTCAACCACCACCTCGTCGGCCCCGAGATCGCCTGGATCGTCGCCGACTCGGGGGCCCGCGTCCTGATCGCCCACGAACGTTTCGCGGCCGCCGCGACGGCCGCCGCCGACGAGGCCGAACTGCCCGCGACCCACCGCTACGGCGTCGGCACGGTCCCCGGCTGCCGCCCCTACGCCGAACTCCTCGCGGGCCACCCGGCCACCGAGCCCGACGGCCGCACCCTCGGCTGGGTCATGAACTACACCTCGGGCACCACCGGCCGCCCGCGCGGCATCAGACGCCCCCTGCCCGGCAAACGCCCCGAGGAGACCTACCTCGGCGGGTTCCTCGGCATCTTCGGCATCCGCCCGTTCGACGGCAACGTCCACCTGGTCTGCTCACCGCTCTACCACACCGCCGTGCTCCAATTCGCGAGCGCGGCACTCCACATCGGCCACCCGCTGGTCCTGATGGACGGCTGGTCGCCCGAGGAGATGCTGCGCCTCATCGACACCCACCGCTGCACGCACACCCACATGGTCCCCACCCAGTTCCACCGGCTGCTCGCACTGCCCGACGAGGTGAAGGCCCGCTACGACGTCTCCTCCGTGCGGCACGCCATCCACGGGGCGGCCCCCTGCCCGGACCACGTCAAACGCGCCATGATCGACTGGTGGGGGAGCTGCGTCGAGGAGTACTACGCGGCCAGCGAGGGCGGCGGAGCGTTCGCCACCGCCGAGGACTGGCTGAAGAAGCCGGGCACCGTGGGCAAGGCCTGGCCGATCAGCGAGCTGGCCGTCTTCGACGACGACGGCAACCGGCTCCCCGCGGGCGAACTGGGCACCGTCTACATGAAGATGAGCACCGGCGGTTTCAGCTATCACAAGGACGAGGCGAAGACCCGCGTGAACCGCATCGGCGACTTCTTCACCGTCGGCGACCTCGGGGTGCTCGACGCGGACGGCTACCTCTTCCTCCGCGACCGCAAGATCGACATGATCATCGCCGGGGGCGTCAACATCTACCCGGCCGAGATCGAGTCCGCCCTGCTCACCCACCCCGCCGTAGCGGACGCCGCCGCCTTCGGCATCCCCCACGCCGACCGGGGCGAGGAGGTCAAGGCCGTCGTCGAACCGGCCGACGGCCACGAACCGTCGGACGCGCTCGCCGCCGCGATCCTCGCCCACTGCGAGCAGCGGCTCGCCGGGTACAAACGGCCCCGGTCCCTCGACTTCATCGCCGCCATGCCCCGCGACCCCAACGGCAAGCTCTACAAACGGCGGCTGCGCGAACCGTACTGGGAGGGCTTCGAACGCCCGCTGTAGCGCACGCCGAGCGGTCACCGCGACGGCCGCCGGGGTGCCTCCGCCGGGATGGGGACGGGCGCGCGAACGACCTCCGCGCTCGCCCCCGTCGGCGGAACTCCCCGCGGCTCACGGTCCGTTCCTCCGGACGTTCGGCCGGCGGCAGACAGCGGAAAGCCTCACAACAACTCTTTCGAAACAACTGTTGTGGGTCTACTCTCGGCGCATGGTCTCTTCCTCCGCCGCGTCATCGGAACAGGACATCGAGCTCGACACCGCCGCCTTGCGCGTCCTCGCGCACCCCGTGCGACTGGGCGTGCTCACCCTGCTGCGCGAGCGGGGTCCGTCCACCGCCACCCGGGTCGGCGAGGAGCTCGGCATCAACCCGGGAGCGGCCAGCTACCATCTGCGCCGCCTCGCGTCGGGCGGCCTCATCGTGGAGGAGCCGGACCGGGGCACCGGGCGCGAGCGGTGGTGGAAGTCCGCCCACCGCCAGTCGATCCACGATCCCGCCGCCGCGCCCGCGGCGCGGCGCGAGGCGGGACGCGCCTACACGCACGCGGTCGCCCTCGCCGCCGCGGACCGTCTGCGCAGAGCCGCGAACGAGGTGCCGCTGCTTCCCCCCGAGTGGCTCGACGCGTCCACCTACAGCGATTTCCTCCTGCACCTGACCCCGGGCGACGTGGACCGGATGCGGGCCGAGATCTTCGAGGTGGTCTCGCGCTACCGGCGGGGTGCGGACGAGGCGCCGGAAGGGGCCGCCCGCGTGGCCCTGCACGTGCACGCCTTCCCGGTGCCCGACGGGAATCCGGCGCCGGCCGCGGACGCGTGAACGCGCCCGCCTCGGCCGCGCCCGCGCGGCCCGCCCACCGGGACGGCAACGTCCTGCGCTGGCTCACCGCGTACACGGCGTCGGTCACCGGGGACGTGGTGTACTTCCTCGCCCTCTCCTGGGCCGCCACCCGCGCCGGCGGGCCGTCCCAGGTGGGCCTGGTGGTCGCCGCCGGAGCGCTTCCCCGCGCGGTGCTCATGCTCGCGGGGGGCGTGGTGGCCGACCGGTTCGGGCCGCGCAGGGTCGCCGTCGTCAGCGACGCCGTCCGCTGCGTGGTGATCCTCATCGCCGCCGTGGGGCTCTCGTCGGCGTCCCCGAGCGTATGGCTGCTGGTCGCGGTCGCGCTGGTCTTCGGGGTGGTGGACGCGGTGTTCATGCCGGCGGTGGGCGCGCTTCCGCCGCGCATCACCGCACCGGCGCAGCTCGCCCGGGTCCAGGGGATGCGCGGGCTGTCGATCAGGCTGAGCAACGCCGTCGGCCCCGTCCTGGCGGGATCCGTCCTGCTGATCGGCGGTGCGGCGGGCGCGTTCACCGCCGCGGCCGCTCTTTTCGCCCTCTCGCTCGTCACCCTGCTCACCGTGCGGATCACCGCTGTGCCGCAGGCGCCCCGGCGCGGTTCCGCGGGGCGCGAACTGATGGACGGTCTGCGCTACGTCCGCCGCCACCGGATGCTCGCCCCGCTGGTCACCGTGGTCGGGCTGAGCGAGATGTGCTTCAGTGGCCCGGTCGCCACCGGTTTGGTGCTCCTGGCCGACGAACGCGGCTGGGGCGCCTCGGGCATGGGGTGGATCGCGAGCGCCTTCAGTGTCGGCGCGGCTGCCTCGGCCCTGCTGCTCACGGTCTCGGCCCGGATACCGCGAGCAGGGTTGGCGATGAGCGGAGCGTTGCTCGTCACCGCTGCGGGAGCGGTCGCGCTGGGACACGCGCCCTCACTGCCCGTCGCCGTTCTGTTCGGTTCCCTGATCGGCCTGACCAGCGGGTTCACGACCACCGTGACCGGCGCGCTGGTCCAGACGGAAACCGACCCCCGCTACCTCGGACGCGTCACCTCGGTCACGACCCTGTGCACGCTGGGCCTGGCCCCCGCGCTCTTTCCCGCCGTCGGCGTCACGGTGGCCCTGTGGGGAGCGGACACGTTCTTCATCGGATGCGGCGTGATCTGCCTGTCCGCCGCGGTGCTCGGCCTCGCCGTCCCCGTGCTGCGCCGCGCCGAAATCCATCCGCCCGACTCCGTTGCTCCGGCCGCCCGCTGACGATTCCTCAGAGCTTCGGCGGAGGCTCGGGCGGGGTGCCGGCCCGGGTGGGCCACGGGGGCCGCGCGGCCGCTGATCGCCGCCCTCCGTGCGCACCGGCGCGCCCGTACGCCGGGACGGAGCCGCCCCACCCGGCCGAGCGCCCGTTCCTTTAGGTGGTGCCACGCATTGATAGGCGCCGTCCGAGCGCCGCAGACTCTGGGTGGCCGGAAGGCGGCGAGCGGTAGGCGAAGGATCTCGGCTCCGCGTCCTCGTCCTCCGCGCGGACGGGTGGGTGGACGCTTCCCCCGCCCGGTACGCGGTATGCGGCCATGGCGCGCGGCGGGGCGACGGCCTCCCGCGCGGCAGGCTCCATCGCACCCGTCGCACCCATCCGTCGCGCGACAACCACATCGGCCCACCCCTCGGCCGCCCCAGCCGGCCCCCGGGGCGCGGCGCGCCTTCCCGCGGCGCCCCGCACCGGGCGGCCCGACCCCCACCCAGGCCCGACCGGGCCGGTGACGCATCAGGAGGAGAAACAGTGGATCGTCCCGTTCACACCCTGCGGAGACTGCTCGCGGTCGGCGCCGGTGCCGCCCTGCTGGTCGGCGCCGCCTCGACCGCCGGGGTCACGGCCGCGCCCGTACCGCCCGGGGGCGGCGAAGGCCGCATCGTCGGTGCGGACCGCCCCGGCGCCGTCGAGGGTTCCTACATCGTCACGCTCAAGGACTCGGTGGCCCGCACGGAGATACCGTCCGTCGCGCGGTCCCTGGCCGAGCGCCACGCCGGCCAGGTGAGGAGCACCTACACCACCGCCCTGCGCGGCTTCTCGGTGAAGATGAGCGAGGAGAGGGCCGAGCGGCTGGCCGCCGACCCGTCGGTGGCGCGCGTCGAAGCCGACGGAGCGGCCCACGCCACCGGCACCCAGCCCAACCCGCCCTCCTACGGCCTGGACCGGATCGACCAGCGCGACCTCCCGCTGAACCAGAGCTTCACCTACCCCAACGACGCCTCGGGCGTCACCGTCTACGTCGTCGACTCCGGCGTGCGCATGAGCCACGGCGACTTCGGCGGCCGGGCCTCCAGCGGCTACGACTTCATCGACAACGATTCCAACGCCTCGGATTGTCATGGGCATGGCACACATGTGGCCGGGACGGTCGCGGGGAGCACGTACGGGGTCGCCAAGGCGGCCAAGATCGTCAGCGTCCGCGTGCTGAACTGCCAGGGCTCCTCGGGCAGTACGTGGGACCCGGTGCTGCGCGGCATCGACTGGGTCACCAAGAACGCCAAGAAGCCCGCGGTGGTCAACATGAGCGTCGGGGGCGGCAAGACCCAGTCCATCAACGACGCGATCGCCAACTCCATCGCCTCCGGCATCACCTGGGTCGTCGCGGCGGGCAACAACAACGCGGACTCCTGCCAGTACTCGCCGTCCTCGACCCCCGCGGCGATCACCGTCGGCGCCACGAACAGCTCGGACGCCCGCGCCACCGGCTGGAGCAACGGACAGGCCAGCAACTACGGCACCTGCCTCGACATCTTCGCCCCCGGCGACAGGATCACGTCCGCGTCCAACGCCGGCGACAGTGCCGGCCAGTCCATGAGCGGCACCTCCATGGCGTCCC
The DNA here is from genome assembly GCF_900460065.1 of Streptomyces griseus. GTDB lineage: Bacteria > Actinomycetota > Actinomycetes > Streptomycetales > Streptomycetaceae > Streptomyces > Streptomyces griseus. The sequence continues at coordinate 264,520 of NZ_UAVD01000033.1, forward strand.
CGCACACCGCCGGAGCCGCCGCGCTGCTCCTGGCCGCCTCGCCGTCCCTCACCCCGGCCCAGGTCCGCGACAGGCTGGTCGCCCAGGCGACCCCGGACAAGGTCGGCGACGCCCGCCCCGGCTCTCCCAACCGCCTGCTGTTCACCGGAACCGGCGGCGGTGAGGACCCCACCGACCCGCCCGGCAAGAGGTTCGAGAGCACCGGCCAGGTCCAGATCCGCGACAACGCCACCGTCGAGTCCCCCATCACCGTGACCGGCGTCGGCGGGAACGCGCCCGCAGACCTGGCGGTCACCGTCGACATCCGCCACACCTTCCGCGGTGACCTCAAGGTCGAACTGCTCACGCCCGGCGGGGGCGTGGCCGTCCTCAAGAACTTCAACGCCGACGACAGCGCCGACCACGTCCAGGGCACGTTCACCGTGGACGCCTCCGGCAAGCCGGCCGACGGTGTCTGGAAGCTCCGCGTGACCGACAACTGGGTCAACGACACCGGCTACGTCAACGCCTGGTCGCTCCAGTTCTGATCCGGGCGCCCCGGTTTCCGGCGGGCCGGTCCGCACGTGCCACCGCACGGCCCGTCGGACCGCCGGGATCCACGTCCCGAACCACGGTGGATCCCGGCACACCCGGCCGGCGAGCCTCTCCGCGAACTCGCCGACCGGAGGGGGGCGTCCGCGGCACCCGCACCCGTGCCGCGGACGTCACCCCCCTTTCCACGTCCGCGGGAAGGGGCCATCATGAGGCGGTCCGGCAGCGTGACCGAAGCATGCGCGAGCCCGTCAACCGCCGAAGCCGCCGAAGCCGCCGAAGCCGCCGAAGCCGCCGAGGGCGCCGAGGGCGCGGAGGAAAGCCATGAACGCCGAGCCGACGCCCTCCACCCCCGATCCGCTCATCGGGCGCTCCGTGCTTCTGGACGACGTCCGCTCGACGTTCCACCACCGGCCCGCCGTCGCGGTGATCACCGGCGAGCAGGGGGTGGGGAAGACCAGGTTCGTACGGGAACTCCTCCGACGGACCACGACACCGGGGGCCCCGACCCTGCTGGCCCGCTGCCGGACACCGGCCGCTCCGTTCGCACCGATCGCCGACGCCCTCAGCCGCCCGGGCGCCCTGGAGGGATTCCCTCCGGCGAATCTCCCGCCGGTGACCGGGGCGCTGCGCGGGCTGCTGCCCGACCTCGCGGCCCACCTCCCGCCCGCGCCGCCCCGCCTGTGCGAACCCCGTGCCGAACACCACCGGGTCCTGCGCGCCCTGCACACCCTGACGGCCTCCCTCGGGGACGCCGTACTGGTCGTGGAAGACCTCCACCGGGCCGACCCCGGCACCCGCGACTTCCTCCGCACGCTCCTCGCCGACCCGCCGCCGCGCCTGGGGCTGGTCCTCACCGCCCTGGGCCACACCGTGCCCCACACCGATACGGAGAGCGCCGACGGGCTGCCGTTCCCGTTGCGGACGCCCTCCCACGTCACGCTGGTCGAGCGGCACCTCCTCCCGCTGTCGGCGCCGGAGACCGGGGCGCTGGCCGCCGAACTGCTCGGCACACAGACCGTTCCGGAGGAGTTCGCCGACCGCCTGCACCGCTGGACGGGCGGCCTGCCCCAGGTGGTCGGGGAAGTGCTGGTCCGAGGCGTCCCCACGGAGCCGGGCGCCGAGCGGACGGACGCGCGGCCACCTCTGCCCGCCTCCGTGCGCCGTGCGGTGGTGGAGCGGCTGCGCGCACTTCCTCCGACGGCCCGCCGGGTGGTCGCCGCGGCGGCGGTTCTCCGCACCCCCGCGAACGTGGAACTGCTGGGCGCCGTCGCGGAACTGGACGAGCACGAGACCCGCCGGGCGCTCGCCGCGGCACTGCGGCACGGCGTCGTCCGGGCGGCGGAGGGCGGCTCCTACGCCTTCCCCTACGACCTCGCCCACCGGGCCGCCTACGAGGCGGTCGCCGAACCGGAGCGGCCCGTACTGCATCTGCGCGCGGCGCGCGCACTGGCCCGGCACGCCGCCCGCCCCCTCCCGCTGGCGCGGATGGCCGAGCACTACCGCCGGGCCGGCCGGGGCGAGCAGGCGGCGCGGTACCTGGAGGTCGCGGGCGACCGGGCGGCCGACGGCGGCGACGCGGGCACGGGTGCCGCCCACTACCTCGAAGCGCTGCGCTGCGGCCCCTCGCCCGTCGCCCGCGACCGGGTCGCGCTGAAACTGGCCCGCGTCGCACTGAACGCACGACCCGGCCCGGAGGTGCCCGCCGCCCTGAGGCAGGTGCTCGACCACCGCTCCCTGGACCCGGGCCGGAGCGGCGAGATCCGACTCCTGCTGGGCCTGCTGCTGCGCAACCAGTCGGGCTCCGGGCTGGAGGCGCTGGAGGAGATAGCGCGCGCGGTCCCCGACCTTCTCGGCGTCTCCACCGGGCAGGCCGCACGCGCCCTGGCCATCACCGCCATCCCCTCGCTCAAGGGCTGGCCGGTCGGCGAGCACCGGCGGCTGCTGGCCGAAGCGGAGCGGCTGCTTCCGAGGGTCGAGGAGGAGGACCTGCGCTCGGCGGTGCTGGCCAACCGCGCCACCGCCCTGGCCCTGATGGGAGATCCGTCGGCGTGGGAGGCGGTGGCCGATCTGCCGGAGACCCTGACCGCCGAGGCGACGGCGAGGGTGCACGCCAACCTCGCCGGCGCCGCCGCCGCCCTGGGGCACCCGGTGCGGGCCCGTGGCTTCCTGACCCGCGCACAGCAGGCGGTGCGGAGGCACCGGGCGCCCTACCTCGAAGCCTTCGTCGAGACCACGGAGGTGGTCGCCGCCTTCACCGGCGGCAGGTGGAGGGGGCTTCTGGAGCGGGCGGAGCGGGCGGAGGAGCAGTACCGCAACGTGCCCGACTTCCACGCGGAGGCCCTGCTGGTCTGCGGACTGCTGCGCCTGCACACCAAGGGGCAGACGGACGTGGCGCGCCGCCTCCTGGAGCAGGCCGTGCGCACCACCGCGCTGGACACCGGCGTCGTGCTGGCCTCCGCCGCGGCGGCCGTGGCCCGCGTCCATCTGGCGGCCGGCCGCCCCGCGCGGGCCGTTCAGTCGGTGGAGGGGGCGCTGCACCAGGTACGCCGTACGGGCGCGTGGGTATGGGCGACGGCCCTCGTGCCGCCGGCCGTCGACGCGCTGACCCGGGACGACCGCACCGACCGGGCGCACCGCTTGGTCGCGGAGCTGGCCGACGGCCTCGCCGGCCGGGACGCCCCGGCCGGCGAGGCCGCCCTGCTCACCTGCCGGGCCCTGCTCGGGGCCGGGGCCGACGCGCCGTACGAGGCCGCCGAAGACGCCTGGACGCGGTTGGAGCGGCCCTTGGAAGCCGCTTACGCGCGGGAGGCCCGGGGATTCCGGCTGCTGGCCGCCGGGGCGGTGGACGGGCGCGCCGTGGTGGACGACGCGATCGGGGCCTACCAGGACCTCGGAGCCGTATGGGATGTGCTGCGATGCCAGCGCGGGCTGCGGGAGCACGGACACGTCACCGTCCGCAGACCGGGCGCACTGGGCTACGGAGACCACCTGTCGCCCCGGGAGAGGGCCGTGGCCCGTCTGGCGTCGGTGGGCCTGTCGAACCGTGAGATCGCGCGTGAGCTGGTCCTCTCGCACCGGACGGTCGAGCACCATGTCGCACGTGCCCTGCGGAAGCTGGGCGCCTCGTCCCGCACCGAGATCGGTCCGCTGCTCGCCGCCGACACACCGCCCGCACCCACGAACTCCCCCTGAACGCAGGGGCGAACGCGCCGCATCGTCAACGTGACGGCGAAGCAGACCCGTACGTGACTTGCCCACCCGGGCGTCTGCCGCGGCTGCTGCAATCGAAGGAGCAACCGACCGTAGTGGGCGGCCGGTTGCTCCGGCGAAGGGACAACCATGAGCACTGACCAGGCAGGAACTGCCGACGACGAGGGATTCGTCCCTCGGATCAGCGCGATCGCCGGGTCCGGCACCGCGGGTTTCGGCGGGGACGACGGGGCCGCGGTCTCCGCCCAGTTGAAGCACCCCTACGAGATGGCGGTGAGCGGGACCGGCATCCTCTACGTCTCCGACTACAGCAACCACCGCGTCCGGAGGATCACCACGGACGGGAAGATCGGCACGGTGGCCGGGACCGGTGCCGCGGGCTCGGCCGGAGACGGCGGCCCCGCCACCAGGGCCCAGTTGAACTGCCCCCGCCAGATCGCGGTGGACGGCGACGGAGCGCTCTACATCGCCGATGCCGGCGGGAACCGGGTGCGCAGGGTCGGGGCCGACGGGGTCATGGTGACGGTGGCCGGGACCGGTGTCGCGGGCTCCGCCGGTGACGGCGGCCCCGCGGCCAAGGCCCAGTTGAACAAGCCGTTCGGCGTCGCGGTGGACGGCGAAGGCGTCCTGTACGTCGCCGAGTTCGGCGGTCACCGGGTGCGGAGGGTCGGGGCCGACGGGGTCATCAGCACGGTCGTCGGGACCGGGGTCGCGGGGGCCGCCGGGGACGGCGGCCCGGCCACCCAGGCGCAGCTGAACAGCCCTTACGGCATCACGGTGGACAGCGCCGGCGTCATCCACGTCGCCGACTCGGGTCGGAACCGGGTGCGCAGGGTCGGGGCCGACGGGGTCATCACCACGGTCGTCGGGACCGGGGCCGCCGGCTCCGCCGGGGACGGCGGCCCGGCCGACAAGGCCCAGCTCAACAAGCCGTACGGCATCGCCGTGGACAGCACCGGAACGCTGTACGTCGCCGAGTACGGCGGTCACCGGGTGCGGAGGGTCGGGGCCGACGGGGTCATCAGCACGGTCGCCGGGACCGGGGCCGCCGGCTCCGCGGGCGACGGCGGCCCGGCCGCCGAGGCCCAGCTGAACTGCCCCTTCGGCCTCACCGTGGACAGCGTCGACGCCCTCTACATCGCCGATCACCTCAACCACCGCGTCCGCAAGGTGACATCGGCGTTGACGGCCGGGCTGCCGGACTCGGGGTCGGTGGTGGCCCTGGCCAACGTCCGCAGCAGGCTCCGGGCCGGTGTGCTGCGCGAGTCCACGAGGGACGGGAGCGAGATCCATCAGGCGCTTCCCTCTCCGAGGGCCCACCAGCGGTGGCGTCTGGTCGTCGCGGGCCAGGACGACGGCGAGGTCCTGTACCGGATCGAGAACCTCCGCAGCGGCAAGGTCCTGGAGGTCGTCGGGGGCGGGACGGCGGAGGGCGCGGTGGTCGCTCAGCGCACCTACGAAGGGACCGGGGCCGGCCATCAGCACTGGCGTCTCATCCCCACCGGCCCGGCCGGGGACGCCCCGCGGGTGTACGAGATCGCGAACCGGAACAGCGGCCTGCTGCTGAGCGTCGCCACGAACGCTCCGTCGGTGCTCAGGCAGTTCGGGGCCCAGGGCGACCACCGCGACCGGCAGTGGCAGTTGCTCCCGGTGTGAACACACGCGTGGTCAGGGGCGTTCTCGCCCCTGACCACGCGTCCTTCTGGTGCCTACTGGGAGCCGGACGGCTTCTCGGCGGTCGCCTTGGGCGCCTTGGGGGGCTGCTCGGCCTGGGGAGCGGCCGGGGCGTCGGGGGTCTTGAAGTCGCTCTTCTTCGGCGCCCGCAGGTCCTCGTCCTTCCGGAGGTCGCCGTTCTGCTTCACCGTCTCGCTCGACGTCTGCATCCCGGCGGCCGCCGCCGTGGAGACCGAGCCGGGATCCTGCGCGTACTGGCTCTGGGCGTTGGCGGAGTCCTGGGTGGTCCGGATGAAGGAGCCGAGGAAGCCCAGGATCGCCCGTGCCTCCGGCGCTTGTTCCTGCACGGTCTTCGCCCGGTGGGAGGCGCCGTGGATCCCACTGGTGAACAGGCTCGTGGTCGTGTCGTCGTACGTGTGCTCGTCGGCGTCCTCGAAGTCGACGTCCGCGCCCGGCGGCGGCTTGTCCCGGTCGGTGGTCACCGAGAAGAGTCCGGCGCCCTTGCCGGCGGAGCCGAAGATGTTGCTGAACACCATGGTCGTCACCTCTGGTCGTTGTGGCGGGGCCGTCCGCCGGGTCACGGAGTCTTGTACAGGTCTCGTTCGCTGTCGGTGAGGCCCTCGCCGTCGAACATCGTGTGGTGGACCTCCAGTGCCGAGACGACCTCGGCCAGCCCCTTCATCCGGAAGCCGCCGCCGGCCAGGTCGAGATCGGCGATGTCCCGGGCGACCACCGGGGCGAGCCGGGGGTAGTCCCTCGGCTGCGGGGGAGAGAGGACGGTCACCGGCACGTCGTACCGCACCGCGAGCAGCCCGGAGAAGGTCACCGGGATCTCGTAGGTGTACTGCTTGAGGGCGCGCCGCTGCGTGACGATGGTCTCCACGCGTGAGCCGGCCGGGACCTTGCCGGAGATCTGGGACTTCGAGGCCCAGCTGGTCGTCAGGGAACCGCCCACGGAAGCCGTGATGCCCAGGGCGAGCGCGGCGTTGAGGGCGGCGGTGCCGGACGCGCTGCCGGTGGTGGTGAAGTCCACCGAGCCGGCCAGCGAGGTGGACGCCGAGTTGGTCGCCCCGTTGGTCACGGCGGTGTCGACGGTGTTGGCGTTGTCCACCCCCACGCTGTCCTTGCTGTTCTTGTTGGTCACCGTGTTCGCGTTCTTGTTCGACATCTCGTTCTTGAGCTGCGTCCCCAGTTGCGTCTGCAGGTTCAGACCCAGTTTGTTCTGGAGCTGCAACTGCAGTTGGGCGCTGACGCTGCCGCCGAAGGTGAGCTTGGAGTCTCCCGAGAGCGACCAGGTGGCCCCGTTCGACACCGTGAAGTCGACCGAGTCCGTGAAGGTCATCTCGGACCCGCTGCGGTTGACGTAGGTGCGCGAGGAGAACGAGTCGGGCGGCGGCTGGGCGATGTTGCGCCGCTCCTCGATCAGCGGCTCCCCGAGGTTCATGTAGGCGAGCCAGCCCAGCCCGTACGCGGTGCCGGGGAACGAGCCGAAGCTCGACTTGTTGACGGAGAAACCGACGGGCTTGTGGCTCACCCCGTAGTCGTCGACGTAGACCAGGTTGGGGTGGTCCAGGACGGTCTGCCAGGTCTGCTCGATATGGAGTTCCCGAAGGTTCCTCTTCGTCAGCGGCCGACGCTTGGCCCGTTCCAGGTTGTACGCGTTGGAAGGCAATTTCTGTCCTCGACTGATCTGGCCGAAACCGCACTCGATGAAATGGCAAAAAAGAATCCGCACACGTTCCGGAAAGTGAAGCTAGCAGGAGCTCCGGTAGCCGAGAAGACGCCCATGGGTATCGCACTCAAACGGGTGATCCAAAATTAAGGCGGCTCTGATCACTCGATCGATGATCCCCCTGCGGCCCGCTCCGGACTTCTGACCTCGAAAGTTGATGCTTTGGGTGCATTTACTTCGATCACACTTTCGTTTGTGAAGTCAGTCTGATCGGGATTCGTGGAACGTCCGGAAAGGCCGCGTGATAAACCACTTCACTGAGCGCCAGAGGCGTTGTTCTCCATGTTCTCCACGTTCTCCACATCAAGAACAGGTGAGGTTTCCGCGATGTACACCCAAGAACGCACGGCAATGGCGAATTTGGTGGTCGGCGGCCCGGTGGCTGTGAACAGCTACGACAACGCGATCGTGGCCGCACTCGTCGAGAACCGGCCGGTCATGCTCGTCCACGCCTTCAACGGCGGTTATCTGCGTCCCGCCGAACTGAAGGCGGAGAGCCACGACAAGGGCCTCAAACTCGCCACCGCGCTCGACCCCGCCACCAAGGACGCGCAGGGCCACCTCTGGCACATCACCCCCGGCGGCTTCTTCGGGCAGCGCCCGCTGTACTACATCGAGAGCGCCGCCGGCCAGGTCGCGCCCCCGGCCCCCGGCTCGGCCGAGGCCGACGGCGGTCGCGGCGACGACGGGGCGCCGAAGCCGCAGCGCCGCCGCGTCACCGTCCACCAGGACGCCCCCCAGAGCACGGCCGACACGGTGCAGGTCGGCCTGCCCTCCAAAGTGGGCGACAAGTGGCGCGGGAAGAACGGCGCGGTCGAGGACACCCAGCTGTGGGTCGTCACCGTGACGCCCTGGGGCGGGATCACCTTCGTGCCGATCACCCACCCCGACGCCATCCTCGGGTTCAAGGACCACACGGTGGCCAAGGACAGTGAGGCGCGGCTCACCTACAACTGGGGCGGGGACTTCACCGGGACCGTCATCAACACGTTCTACCCGCGTCTGCCCCATGAGTGGGACGTCCCCTACCACCACGTCTTCACGTGATCCGCGGGCGCCGTCGCGCCACCCCCGTCCCGAACCGACGCCCCCACCGCCTGGAAGAGGCACCACCATGCCCGTGCCCGCGCACGAACTGAAGCTGGAGATCGTCAACGCCGCCACGGGGCGGACCCTCGGCGCGAGGGCCGCGCCGGGCCCGGACGGAGCCCTCGTCGTCCGCGACTTCCCCGAGGGAGGTCCGCGCCCCGAGCAGTGGTCCTTCACCCCCGCGCCGGGCGCACCGGACGATCCGGCGTACGTGATCCGCAACGCCGCCACCGGAAAAGTGCTGGACGATCCCGCGGCCGCGGACCGCGGTGTCCGGCAGGTGGACGCCGCCGCCGGCAAGAAGGGCCAGCAGTGGCGGCTGGTCCCCGTCGAGGGCGAAGCGGGCCTCTACTGCGTCGAGGGCGCCACCGACGGCACGGTCCTGGACCTCGGCGATCCCGGGAAGGACGAGACCCGCGTCGTCCTCGCCGAGTACGACGACAACGCGGAGAGCCAGCGGTGGCGTCTCGTCCCCGCCGAACCGGAACGCACCGGTGACCCCGTCCTGAACTGGGAGTCGCTGAGTCACTGGAACAGCCGTCGGTCCTGGCGGCTGACCCACGACGGGACGGCGCTGCGACCAGCGCCCGACGCGACGCCCTCCTTCAGCAATCCACTGCTGGTCCTGCACCGGTACGGAAGCGACCAGGACGCCGGCCGATGGGCGGCCGCAGGGCCCGGCCACCGTCCCGATGCGCCGTCGGGCCGGTGGGCGGGGCTCGGCGACCGGCTCCTCGCCGACACCACGGGAACGGGGCGCGTCGACATCGTCGGGCTCAAACCCGGTAAGGGGGCCGTGGCATCGGCCGGCAGGGGGGACGGGACGTTCGACGACGACGAGCGGGCCCTGCACCCACCCGCTCCCTCGGCGAACGCCAAGGATCTGTGGACCCTCGCCGACGTCACGGGGGAGAACCGTCCCAGCGCGGTCGTGCTCTGCGCCGAGGGTGTCCGGGTAACCGCCCCGGACGCGGCGGGCACGTTTCCGCCCACCGGCGGCGAGCTGGTCGTCAAGGCCTTCGGGCACGGTCCCCAGGCCGGCGGGTGGGTCGCGGACCGGCATCCCCGCTTTCTCGCCGACACCACCGGCGACGGCAGGCTCGACGTCATCGGCTGTCACGACGACGGCCTCTGGGTATCCGTCCAGGACGAGGAAGGAGTCTTCGCGCCGCTCGCCGACGAACCCGCCCTCCGGGCGTTCGGCCACAGCGAGGAAGCCGGCGGGTGGGTCGCGGACCGGCATCCCCGCTTTCTCGCCGACACCACCGGCGACGGCAGGCTCGACGTCATCGGCTGTCACGACGACGGCCTCTGGGTGTCCCTCCAGGACGAGGAAGGCGCCTTCGCCGAGCCCCTCTACGTCCTCGACGACTTCGGGGTCGACCAGGGGTGGAGCTCGGCCGCGGAACACCCCCGGTTCGTGCTCAGTACCACCGGCGGCGGGGTGCCCGACCTCGTCGGCTTCGGCCCGCAGGGCGTCGTCGTCGCCCGCGGTCGCGGTGACGGCACCTTCGAGCCCTCCCGGCTCGTCCTGAACGACTACGGACAGGCCCAGGGGTGGACGAGCACCCGGCACCACCGGCTCCTGGCCGACGTCACCGGCGACGGCACTGTGGACATCGTCGGCTTCGGCGACGAGGGCGTCTGGGTCTCGCACAACAGCGACGGCGGGTTCGGCCGGGCCCGACTGGTCTGCCGCGGCTTCGGACACCACGAGGGCGCGGGCGGCTGGCGCGTCGACCGCCACCCCCGTTTCCTCGCCGACGTCACCGGCGACGGACGCGTCGACATCGTCGGCTTCGGAGGCCCGGGCGTGCACGTGGCCCGTAACCTCTTCCGCCGCTTCACCACCCGCTGAGCCCACCGGCCCCCGGGCAGCGACCACCACCTCATCACCGCCTCGACGCACGGGGGCGGCCGGGCCCACGACCGGGGCCGGCGGGGCAGCTGCGAAAGCCGCCCGCCGGTCCCCGACCGCGAGCACGCGTCAACGCCGCTCGTGCACCCGCACCACCCGCAGAGCCGGCGAGCGGGCGATGTCCCTCTCGCAGAACCGGGACGTCACCCAGCGCTCACCCGCGTACAGCCGGGTCTGGTCGCTGTGGTGCGGTGACTTCGGGTTCTCCGACTGGGAGTACGTCAGCAGCGTCCGGGCCACCGGGCAGCGGCTGTCGTCCCAGCCGACCGCCTGGATGTAGCTGGAGCCCGAGGACACCTCCGTGTAGCCGCCCGCCGCCGCGTTCCACACCGGCTCGGTCTTGTTCCAGACGCCCAGCGACTCCGTGCCGCCGCCGATCGGGAACCGCTTGCCGTTCCGCACGACGAACTGGTGCTCGCCCAGCGGCGCGTCCAGCGCGATCCCGGCCGCCCGCAGTTCCGCCACGGCGTCCGCCAGCGCCCTGCCCAGGACGGGCGCCGATGTGTTCAGGCCGCGTGGGGTGCGCACCGGGTCGGCCGGATCGAACGGCGTCCTCCACAGCTCGGCGGCGGGCGCCGACGAGGCCCTCCGCCAGAACCGGTCGAAAAGCAGAGCGCCCCGGCTGCCGCTGTCCACGGTGCGGTCCCAGCGCCGCAGCACCCGGCACGCCTCCGACACGTCGACCGGGGTCCCGCCACTGCCCACGGCCGTGCCACCCGGCAGCGCCGCACACCACTGCGCCGTCTCGGAGGCGGCCAGATCCCCCGCGGGCGCACGGTTGGCGAACTGCTGCCGCTGAAGGTCCCTGACGCCCAGGCGGCCCCGCTCCGCCATCGCCGCGACGTCCTCGACCGCGCCGCGCGTCCGCATCGACCGCGGCGTCGCGATCGTGCCGAAGACCCGCTCGTACCCGGTGAGCGGCCGGTCCGCGTTGGTCAGCCACGCGCTGTCGTTGGAGTTCTCCACGTACGGCCGGTTCTTCAGCACCGGCATTCGGTCCGGGCCGAAGATCCCGGGCCGGACCGCGTCCGGGTCGCTGCCCAGTGCGCAGTCCGTCCTCGAACCGTCCAGCACCGCGAGGCCGGAAGCGGGGTAGGTGGCCCGGCCCAGCGGGGTCGAGCAGCGCTCCGCCAACTCGTCCGTGATCCTCGGCAGCACCTGAGACTGGGCGAAGAACGAGTGCCCCGCCCGGTCCGCCGCGATCGTGTTCACCCACGGCATGCCCTGATTCCGGTGCAGCGACCGTTCGATGTCCGTCGTGCTCCGGGCCTTGCTGAAGCCGAGGCCCGTGTCCGCCATCCGGAGATTCGTCGCGTTCGGGTCGTTCAGCGCGTACGCCGTCGTCGCCGTCCACGGCAACGGCAGCGCCGCACCCATCGACGTGACGACCGGCCCGTAGCGGGTCCACCACTGGGTGCGGGTCACATCGGCCGCGCCCTTCACCGGGACGGTCACCGTCCGCTTCGTCATCCGCTCCGGCTTCCCGTCCACCAGATAGACGGTCGGGTCGGCCGGGTCGAGCGACAACTGGTGGAGATTCAGCGTGACGCCCGTGGCGACCGTATGGCTCCACGCCACATCCGGGTTGTGCCCGATCGAGATCGTCGTCGCGCCGAGCAGCGACGCGCCCGACACGTTCAGCTCGCCGGGGATCGTCTGCTGTGTCTGCCAGAAGCGGCGTCCGCCCTGCCACGGGTAGTGCGGGTTGCCGAGCAGCAGCCCGCGCCCGTTCACCGTGGTGGATCCGTCGAACGCCACCGCGTTGGAACCCATGTCCGCGTTCTGCGACGACAGCAGCCGCTCCGCGGCAATCGCCGCCTCCTGCGGGGTGACCCCGGCCGCCGGGGGAGCGGCGGTCGGCGGACGCGCGGCCGTGATCCCGTCGATCCCGCGCCCCTGCCCGCCGAGCACCGCCAGCGCGTACCCGCGTGCCGCCACGTCCAGCGCCGTCACCGGGCGCACCCAGGACGCGCCCCGGCACGCCGGGTCGGTGATCCGGTTCTGCGCGATCCACGCGTTGTACCCGGCGGCGAACCCGCGCATCGTCTCCTTGACGTCCCGGCTCGGACCGGCCGGCGCGGGCTCCTTGAGGAGCTTCTCCACCGTGCCGCTGTCCCGGACGCCCCGGAAGTACAGGTCGCTGGAGAGGTTTGTCGCTGCCGAGGAGAGGGAGTGGTCCGTGGCGGCGTCCGGGCCGAAGAACCTCGACCGCTCCCCGCGCACGGTGAGGAAGCCGTCCGCCAGTGTGCACACCTGGTCGGCCGCCTGCGCCCAGCCGGTGCCGAACCCCAGCCGCGCGTAGTCCTTCGCCACGATGTGTGGAATGCCGTACTCCGTGTACCGGATGACGGCCGAGAGGCCGCCCCCGGACGGGTGCCGCGTCTCCGGGGCCCCGGACGCGGCGGCCGGCGGCAGCGACGCCGATACGGTGAACAGGGCGAGACCGGCGACCCCGAGAAGTCTCAGACGGTTGCGTAACGACAAGGTGTTCCTCCCAGCGGTGCGGGTGGCACGGCGGACGGTCCGGACCCTCCGGACAGCCACGCGACACTCAGCCAGGGAGCCGCGGGAGCTGTCAACCGTCTGGTCGGTATCCAGCCTCTTGACCCCCGGGGGCCGGGCCGCACAGGATCACGCCATGACAGGTGTACGCAGCAGCACAGTCGACGGTGTCCTCACCCGCAGCGCCCGGCGCACCCCCGACCGGACCGCCGTGCGGTACGCCGGCCGGGCCTGGACCTACCGCTCCCTGGACGCCGCCGTCTCCACGGCCGCCGCCGTCCTCGCCGAGGAGCACGGGCTCGCCCCCGGCGACCGGGTGGCCGCCTACGCGCACAACTCCGACGCCTATCTGATCGGCTTCCTCGCCTGCGCGCGGGCCGGGTTCGTGCACGTACCGGTCAACCAGAACCTCACCGGCGACGACCTGTCCTACCTCCTCGACCAGTCCGGCTCCTCCCTCGTCCTGACCGATCCTGACCTCGCCGCGCGGCTCCCCGCAGGGCTCCCGGTGCGCGAGCTGCGGGACGCCCCCGGCTCGCTGCTCGACGCCCTGGAGACGGACCGGGTCTTCACACCGCGGCGCCCGCCGGCCTCCGACGACCTGGTGCAACTGCTGTACACCTCCGGCACCACCGCGCTGCCCAAGGGCGCGATGATGACGCACGGGGCCCTGGTCCACGAGTACGTCAGCGCGATCACCGCGCTCGGCCTCTCCGCGAACGATCGGCCCGTGCACTCCCTGCCGCTCTACCACTCGGCGCAGATGCACGTGTTCCTGCTGCCGTATCTGGCGGTCGGCGCGGAGAACACCATCCTGGACGCCCCGGACGCCGCCACGATCTTCGACCTCGTGGAAGCGGGTGCCGCCGACAGCCTGTTCGCCCCGCCCACGGTCTGGATCGGCCTCGCCAACCACCCGGAGTTCGCCGCCCGTGACCTCACCGGTCTGCGCAAGGCGTTCTACGGGGCCTCGATCATGCCCGTGCCCGTCCTGGAGCGGCTGCGCGAACACCTCCCGCGCCTGGCCTTCTTCAACTGCTTCGGCCAGAGCGAGATCGGCCCGCTGGCCACCGTGCTGGGACCGGACGAACACGAGGGCCGGATGGACTCCTGCGGCCGGCCGGTCCTCTTCGTGGAGGCCCGCGTCGTCGACGAGAAGGGCGAGGACGTCCCCGACGGCACCGCCGGAGAGGTCGTCTACCGCTCGCCCCAACTGTGCTCCGGCTACTGGGACAAGCCCGAGGAGACGGCGGCGGCCTTCCGCGACGGCTGGTTCCACTCCGGCGACCTGGCGGTCCGCGATGCCGAGGGCTTCCTCACCGTCGTCGACCGGGTCAAGGACGTCATCAACTCCGGCGGCGTCCTGGTCGCCTCCCGCCAGGTCGAGGACGCCCTCTACACCCACCCCGCCGTCGCCGAGACCGCCGTCGTCGGCCTGCCGGACGACCGCTGGATCGAGGCCGTCACCGCCGTCGTCGTCCTGCGCGGCGAGGCGGACGAGGGCGAACTCATCGCGCACGCCCGCCAGAAGCTCCCCGCCTTCAAGGCGCCCAAGCGGGTCGTGTTCGTGGAGGCGCTCCCGCGCAACGCCAGTGGAAAGATCCTCAAGCGGCGACTGCGGGACGAATTGTCCTGAAACCCGCTACAGGCGTCCCGCCTCCACGATCCGCCGCAGGAACCGCTGGGTGCGCTCCTCGCGGGGCGTACCGAACACCTCCTCGGGCGTGCCGCGTTCCAGCACCACCCCGGCGTCCAGGAAGCACACCTGGTCGGCGACCTCGCGCGCGAACGCCATCTCGTGGGTGGCGATGACCATCGTCATGCCGTCCTGCTTCACCTCCCGTACGAGACCCAGCACCTCGCCCACCAGCTCCGGGTCCAGCGCCGCAGTGATCTCGTCCAGGAGCAGCAGCCGGGGGCGTACGGCCAGCGCCCGCACGATCGCCGCCCGCTGCTGCTGGCCGCCGCTGAGCCGGTCCGGGTACTCGTCGGCCTTCGCCCCGAGCCCCAGCCGCTCCAGCAGCTCCCGGGCCTCCGCCTCGGCGCGGGGCCGGGGCAGCCCGTGGACCCGGCGCGGGGCCAGGGTGATGTTCTGCAGGACGGTCAGATGCGGGAAGAGGTTGTACGCCTGGAACACCACGCCGATCCCGCGGCGCACCGCGTCCGCGTCGGCCCGCGGGTCGGTGATCTCCTCGCCCTCCAGCCAGATCGCCCCGTCGTCGATCTCCTCCAGGAGGTTGGCGCAGCGCAGCAGGGTCGACTTCCCCGACCCGGAAGCGCCGATCAGGGCGGTCACCGTGTGCGGGGCGACCTCCAGGTCGACGTCCCGCAGCACCGTCGACGCCCCGAACGACTTGCGGACCGCCTCCATCCGCAGTACGGGAGCCGTTCCCGCCGCCTCGCTCATACCAGCCCTCCCTGCGCCCGCCGCCGGTCCATCCGGGCCGTCACCCAGTCGGTGAGCCGGGTCATCGGGATGGTCAGCGCCACGAAGACCAGACCCGCGACCACGTACGGCGTGTAGTTGAAGTCCTTGCTGGCGATGATCTGCGCCGCGTACACGGCGTCCACCGCCCCGGCGATCGAGACGAGCCCGGTGTCCTTCTGGAGCGACACCAGGTCGTTCAGCAGTGGCGGCACCACCCGCCGCACCGCCTGCGGCAGCACCACGAAGCGCAGCGCCTGCCCGCCGCTCAGCCCCAGCGAACGCGCCGCCGCCCGCTGCGAGGGGTGCACGGACTCGATGCCCGCCCGGAAGACCTCCGCGACGTACGCCGAGTACGTCAGCACCAGCGCGCCGCCGCCCAGCAGCACCGGATCGGTGGTCACCCCCTCCAGCCGCAGGGCGGGCACCCCGAACACCACGATCAGCAGGCAGATGATGAGCGGCAGCCCCCGGAAGAAGTCCGTGTACGCGGTGGCCAGCGCGCGGACCGGGAAGAACACCGGACCGCGCAGGGTCCGTGCCACCGCCAGCAGCAGACCGAGCACCAGCACGGCCGCCCCGCACACGGCCAGCAGCCGCAGGTTCAGCCACAGCCCCTCCATGACCTGCGGGAAGGCGACGCGCGCGTAAGGGGCGCTGAAGAACGTCTCCCGGGTACGGGTCCAGCCCGGCGAGTTCGTGATCAGCAGGAACAGCGCCGCCCCGACCACCAGCGTGCTGGTCGCCGCGATCGCGGTGGCCCGCCGGGTGCGGGCCCGCCGGTAGCGCTCGCGGGCGATCCGGCGCTCGGAGGGGACGTAGGCGTCCTCGGCGGCCGGGGCCTTGTGCAGCGTCACTTGAGCACCGGCGCGTCGACGGCGTCGGAGAGCCACTCCTTCTCCAGGCCGGCCAGTGTGCCGTCCTTCCGCAGGGCGTCCACCGCCCCGCTCACGCAGGGGGTCAGCGCGCTCTCCCGGTCCAGGACCAGACCGAACTGCTCGGGTTCGCCGGGGGATGCGGCGAACTGCCCCACCACCTCCGCCTCCGGCACCTCGGCCCCGGTGATGTAGAAGGCGGTCGGCAGGTCCACCACGATGGCGTCCACCTGACCGGTCTTCAGCGCCGACTTGGCGAAGTCGTTGCGCTGGTAGACGGCGGGCTTCTCCTTTGGCTTCACCAGGTCCGTGATGAAGTCGAGGCTGGTGGTTCCCACCTGCGCGCCGAGCTTCACATCCTTGAGGTCGGCGACGCTTTTCGCCTTCGCGGCCTTCGACGACTTCAGCGCGACGACGGCCTGGCGCACGTCGTAGTAGCCGGAGGAGAAGGCGACGGCCTTCTTCCGCTCCTCGCTGATGGAGACCTGGTTGACGGCGAAGTCGAACTTCTTCGCGCCGGGCGCGAACGCGCTGTTGAACGGGGTGTGCTGCCACACCACCGCGTCGCGGTCGTAACCGAGCTCCTTCGCCACGGCGTACGCCACCGCCGACTCGAAGCCCTTCCCGTTGGACGGCTCGTCGTCGGCGAACCAGGGGGCGTACGCCGGTTTGTCGGTGCCGACGGTGAGCTTTCCGGGTACCTGGGTGGCGAGCTCGCCGGGGGCGCAGGACGCCGTCGCGCCGGGCGCGTCCGACGCCCCCTTCTCCGCCGGCCGCGGGGCACAGCCTGCCAGGGCGGCGCAGAGGACGGCGGAGCTCAGAGCGGTGATGACCAGGGGCCGGTGGGCGAGATGCATAGCGGGAGACTCGCAGGGTGCGGCCCCTCGTGTCGAGACGTTTCGGCAGCTGTCCGCATCCTGGGAACGGGTGTTGCGGTGGTGTGAACAGCACCGTCCAGCACCGCTGTTCACCCCGTGCCGGACTCCTTCTCCCGCAGGTCGACGATCCGCCGGATCTTGCCCACCGAGCGTTCCAGCGACTCCGGATCCACGATCTCGACGCTCACCGACACCCCGACACCGTCCTTCACCCCCGCGGCGATGGCCCGCGCCGCCTTCTCCCGTTCGTCGCTCGTCGCGTCCGGCCGTGCCTCCGCGAAGACCGTCAGCGCGTCCAGCCGCCCGTGCCGGGTCAGCCGCAGCTGGAAGTGCGGGGCGACGGCCTCGGTGCGCAGCACGATCTCCTCGATCTGGGTGGGGAAGAGGTTCACCCCCCGCAGGATCACCATGTCGTCGCTGCGCCCGGTGACCTTCTCCATCCGGCGGAACGTCCGCGCGGTCCCCGGGAGCAGGCGCGTCAGGTCCCGGGTCCGGTAGCGGATCACCGGCATCGCCTCCTTGGTCAGCGAGGTGAAGACCAGCTCCCCCTCCTCGCCGTCCGGCAGCACCTCACCGGTGAACGGGTCCACGACCTCCGGATAGAAGTGGTCCTCCCAGATGTGCAGTCCGTCCTTCGTCTCCACGCACTCCTGCGCGACCCCCGGGCCCATCACCTCGGAGAGCCCGTATATGTCGACCGCGTCGATGGCGAACCGGTCCTCGATCTCCCGTCGCATCGCCTCGGTCCACGGCTCCGCGCCGAAGATCCCGACCTTCAGGGACGTCGAACGCGGATCGACGCCCTGCCGCTCGAACTCGTCCAGCAGCGTCAGCATGTACGACGGCGTGATCATGATGATCTCGGGCCGGAAGTCCTGGATCAGCCTGACCTGGCGCGCGGTCATGCCCCCGGACGCCGGGATCACCGTGCAGCCGAGCCGCTCCGCCCCGTAGTGCGCGCCGAGCCCGCCCGTGAACAGTCCGTATCCGTACGCCACATGAACCTTGTGGCCGGGCCGTCCGCCCGCGGCCCGGATCGACCGGGCCACCACGTCCGCCCAGGCGTCCAGGTCCCGTTCGGTGTACCCGACGACCGTCGGACGCCCCGTCGTGCCGCTGGAGGCGTGGATCCTGCGCACCTCGTGCTCCGGCACGGCGAACATCCCGAACGGGTAGTTGTCCCGCAGATCCGCCTTCACGGTGAACGGGAACCGGGCCAGATCGGCGAGCGACAGGCAGTCCTCGGGCCGCAGCCCCGCACGGTCGAAGGCGCTCCGGTAGAAGGGGACGTTGTCGTACGCGTGGCGCAGCGTGGACCGGAGCCGCTCCCGTTGCAGGGCCTCCAGTTCCCCACGGCCGAGCCGTTCCGCCGCGTCCAGCATGGCCGCCATCAGGGCCCTTCCCTCCGAAACAGGCGGCCGGAACGTGACGAACAGGCCGCAAGGGGGCGACCGATCATTCGGTCGATCTTCCTGGGAGCAGTAATTCAGCCGGCCGGGGGTGCTGGCAAGAGGTACGCGGAGTTCGCGGCGGATCAGCCCGCGGCGAAGTCCGGTGCGCCCGCTCGCGGCTTCCTGTTTGGATGGGGAGCATGCCGATCTTCTCCGCGCACGACACGACCCCGCTCGCCTGTCACCTGGTGGGGGAGGGGGAGCCGCTGATCTGCCTGCCGGGCGGGCCGATGCGGGCGAGCGTGTATCTCGGCGACCTCGGAGGGCTCGCCGCCCGGCGGCGGCTCGTTCTCCTGGACCTCCGCGGCACCGGCGCATCCGGTGTGCCCGAGGACCCGTCGACGTACCGCTGCGACCGCCTCGTGGACGACGTGGAGGCCCTGCGCGAACACCTGGGGCTCGACCGGATCGACCTACTGGCGCACTCCGCCGGGGCCGACCTGGCCCTGCTGTACGCGGCCCGCCACCCGGACCGGCTGCGCACCCTGACCCTTGTCACGCCCAGCACCCGGGCCGTGGGCATCGAGATCAGCGACCAGGACCTGCGCGAGGCCGCCGAGCTGCGGCGCGAGGAGCCCTGGTACCCCGAGGCGAGGGCCGCCCAGGAGGCGCTGCTCGCCGGCGGACCGTTCGCCGAGCTGTGGCCCGCCGTCCGGCCCCTCACCTACGGCCGCTGGGACGGGCCGGCCCGGGCCCACGCCGAGGCCTCCGCCGGGCAGACCAACGCGCACGCGCGCGGCCACTACGCCGCGGAAGGGGCCTTCGACCCCGTCGCCACCGCCGAGGCCCTGCGCGCCCTGACCGTGCCGGTCCTCGTCCTCGCCGGGGAGTACGACGGCCACCCGAGCCCGGACCGCGCCACGGAGCTCGCCGCGATCCTGCCGGGCGCCGAGTTCGCCGTCCAGTCGGGCGCCGGGCACTTCCCGTGGCTGGACGACCCGGGAGCCTTCGCCCGTACGGTGGAGGCCTTCCTCGACCCCGACATCCGTACGGTCCGGGCCGGCGGGGTCCGGCTGGCGTACCGGGTGTGGGGCGAGGAGGCATCCCCGGCCGTCGTCCTCCTGCACGGGCGGGCGGGCTCCAGCGAGACCTGGACCCGTATCGCGCGGGACCTGGCCGCCGACCACCGCGTGTACGCCCCCGACTTCCGGGGCCACGGGCTCAGCGACTGGCCCGGTCGCTACTCCTTCGAGATGTTCCGCGACGACCTGCACGCCTTCCTGGAGGCCCGCAACCTGGCCGGCGCCACCGTCGTCGGGCACTCCATGGGCGGGGTGGCCGCCTACCTCCTGGCCCAGCGGGAACCAGGCCTGATCGGACGGCTGGTCATCGAGGACGCACCGCCGCTCCACCCCCTCGACCCGCCCCGGGCGCCCTCCGTCCGCCCGGAGGGCGCGCTCGACTTCGACTGGCCCGTCGTCCCCGACACCGACGCCCAGCTGAACGACCCCGACCCGACCGTCCGGGGCCGGTTCCCGGAGATCACCGCGCCCACCCTCGTCATCGGCGGCGGCCCCACCAGCCATATCGACCAGGGGCACCTCGCCCAACTCGTCAGGGAGATACCGGACGCCGAACTGGTCACCATCGACGCCGGCCACCTCATCCACACGGACCGGCCGCAGGAGTTCCTCGCGGCGATCCGGTCGTTCGGGCTCGCCTGACCCGGTCCTGCCCGGCCAAGTCAGCCGGATACGGAGGTTGTTGAGCGGCTCCTGATGAATGATTCTGAGAAGCGCGGCGGTATCGGGAAGAGGCCGCGCGGAACGACAGAAGGGACGGCGCGTGCTGACCGAAGCGGAGTTCCGGACCGACGCCCTTCAGCCGGGCGACCGGTTCGCCGGCTGGCAGCAGTACATGAACAACACGATCGCCCCCATGGAGATCACCAGCTCCCACGCCGACGACTTCTGGGCCGACCACCGGCTCCTGCGCATCGAGGACACCCTCCTGTGGCCCGCCCGCCTGCACGCGTCCTGCTTCCGGCGGACACCCCGGCTGATCCGGCAGTCCGACCCCGGCCTGCTCCACATGACGCTGGTGCTGCCCGGCAGCGGGGCCATGCACGTCGAACAGGGCAGGGTGCGCAGCGCCGTCGAGGCGCACGACCTGTACTTCCTCGACACGTCGAGACCCAGCGGCGTCTGGACCGACGGCCAGCCGATCGTGGGCGTGGGCGTGGACATACCCCGGTCCCTGCTGCCCCTGCCGATGGACACCTGCCTGGACGAGGTGCTGGGCCGGCGCCTGTCCGGCCGCCACGGCTTCGGTGCGCTGCTCACCCAGTTCGTCACCCACCTGGTGGACCGGGCGGAGGAGTACGGTCCGGCCGACGTGGCCCGGCTGCACCGGGTCCTGCTCGACCTGGCGGCCGGAGCGCTCGCCGGTGAACTCGACCGGGAGACCGCCCTGCCGCCGGAGGCGCGCACCGGCAACCTCGTCCTGGCCATCCGCTCGTTCATCGGCAGCAACTTCCACGACCCCGGGCTCACCCCGGGGACCGTCGCCGCCGCGCACTACATCTCCACCCGGCAACTGCACCGGCTGTTCCACCGGGAGGGCACCACGGTCGCCGCCCTCATCCGCAGCCGCCGCCTCGAACGGGCCCGCCTGGACCTCGCCGACCCCCGCCTCGTCGACACCCCGGTGCAGACGATCGCCGCGCGCTGCGGCTTCGGTGCGCCCGCCCACTTCAGCCGGGTGTTCAGAGCCGCCCAGGGCATGTCCCCCCGCGACTACCGCGAGGCGAGGCTCCGCGAGCGAACCGATCCGGCGCGCTGAGCGGCCGGGGGCACGGGCACGCGCGGGACCGTGCCGCGGGGTGACGGTTTCCGGTCCTGAACCGGACGCTCCTCGTCCCGCGGTGCGGACGCGTCACCACCGAGGGGGCGTCACCAGGTGGTCTGGCCGGCCGGGTCCCCGCTGGGGCTGTCCTGGAGGGAGAGCCGGACGCGGACGCGCTTGCCGACGGGCTCCCGGCGGATCTCGAAGCTCTGGCAGACCATCAGCACCAGCTCCAGCCCGTGCCGGCCCACCCTGGTCGGATCGGCGGGCGAGGCCGAGGGAAGGACGGAGCCGGAGTCCCACATGGTGATGCCCAGCGCAGTGCCGTCGGTCTCGAGGTCCAGCAGGCACGGGCCCGGCGCGTACTTGCACACGTTCGTGGCGAGCTCGCTCACCACCAGCTGCGCCACGTCCACCGCCCGCTGGGACATGGACTCCCCGTACAGGGTCTGAGCCCGGGCGAGGAAGTCCCGCACGAACTCGCGGGCGTTCGCGACCTCACCCGAGGTCATCTCGTATGCGGCACCGTCCTGCATGGTGCTCGTGCCGGCCGCCTCGCGACGCTCCTGCTCGGTCCTGCCGTACGTCATCGACTGCTCCATGAAGCGGGCCCCCGTCCACATCCGCTCGCGATCGTTGCGAGCGGGACTCCTCCCGCATACCCGCCGCCGCTCGTTTCAGACAGGACCCGGGGAGAACGATGGAGGAAGCCTCCCGGAACCGGATGGAACCGGCCCCTTTCGGGCACCTGGAGGCACGCGGGTGGAAAGTCCACCGCGGGAGCGGGGCGAGCCCCGGCGCGTGTGACACTCCCGAGAGGGCTTCGCGCCCGTCCCGGCCGGTCGACGGCGGCCGTCGCTCCGATGGATCCAAACGCGAGAAAGCAGGTTCGGTACCGGTGGACAGACCCAGACCCAGCGCGGTGGAGCGCTCGCTGCGCTCGGCCGCGCCCCACGAGATCTTCGACGTGCTGCGGTCCCTGATCGAGGACCGTCATCACGCCCGGGAGGTGGATCTCCTGCTGGTCGACTACGCCATGACGAGGCTGCAGCCCGTCGGGGTGCTGCCGCACACACGGCCTCCGGTCCCGGTGCACGACAGCGCTCCCGGGCGCGCGTTCGGCGCCCAGGAGCCGCACTGCGTGCACGACCGCTCGGCGTCCACGGTGACCGTGCACCTGCCGGTCAGCGTCCGGGGCGACCGCCTGGGCGTCCTGAGCGTCACGTTGCCGGGGGAGGGGGGCGACGAGCCGGCGGCGGACGTGCTGGAGGATCTGCGGGAGTGCGCCGACGCGCTGGCGCACGAGGTGGTCGTCGCGGAACGGGACACCGACCTCTTCCTTCAGGCGCGGCGGGCCGAGCGGCTGACCCTGGCCGCCGAGATGCAGTGGCAGCTGCTGCCCGGGCGTTCCTGCGCCCGCCCGGAGTACAGCCTGGGGGCCCAGCTGGAGCCCGCCTACGCCATCTTCGGTGACAGCTTCGACTGGTCGGCCTCGGCCGATGACCTGTACGTCACCGTCAGTAACGGTATGGGGGAGGGGATCGACGCCGCGCTGCTGACGAACCTCGCCGTCAACGCGCTGCGCAACGCCCGCCGCGCCGGTCTCGACCTGTGCGACCAGGCGTATCTGGCCGACCAGGCGGTGTACGGGCAGCACAGGGGGAGCCAGTACCTGTCGACGCTGCTTTTCCGCTTCCACCTCCCGACCGGGAACGTGGAGATCATCGACGCCGGATCCCCGCGGGTCTGGCGGGTGCGCCAGGGGGTCGTCGAGCCGATCGAGCTGGAGGCGCAGATGCCGCTGGGCATGTTCGAGGACACCGCCTACGTCCCGCAGCACTTCCGGGTCGAACCCGGGGACCGGCTCCTCTTCATCAGCGACGGCGTCTACGACGCCCTGTCTCCCGGGGGCGAGAAGTACAGCCTGCGCGCACTGGCCGCGTCGATCAACAGCACCCGACTCCTGCCCGCCCCGCAGGTGCCCAGAGTGATGTTGCAGGAACTGCTGGGCCACCGCGGGTCCGGCCCGGCGGCGGACGACTCCCTGGTGATGTGCCTGGACTGGTACGGCCGGACGGGCCGTGACCGCCAGAGCCTCCCGTGACGGGTGCGTGGTCCTCGCGTGAAGAATCTGCGACGTTCTCCGCGAGAGGCCCGCTCGGGGAGGGGAGGCCGGTTGTCAGGCGGTGGCGCCATGAGAGATTGTTGCCTTCAGGCAATCGTCTAGTTGATGAGGTGAGGGATCCGTACAGCGGGTCCTCGACATTTGGTACCCACTGAAGCGCAGACAGTCGCAGACACGGGGCCTGACCTCCCCTGGGATGGGACCCCGAATCCCGTCCTGATCGCCGACGCCGAGGGCGCTGTCGTGCGGTGCAACGAAGCGACGGGCCTTCTGCTGCCCGCCGCGGCCCCGGGGACACCCCTGGTCGCCGTGGCCCCGGACTGGCTCTGTGCCGCGCACACCGCCCTGACCCGCCCCGGGCCGCACGCCGTCCCGGACACCGAGGGTCCGCTGCACGGCGTGATCGGCGGCCGCCGCGTCGCGGCGTACCCGAGCGTGCGGACGGACGGCTCCGTGGCGTGGTGGCTGGTGGACGACACCGACCACCAGCTCGTGAGGGAAGCCCTGCGGGTGGAGCGGGAGCGGACCGCCTTCCTCGCCAAGGCGTCCAACGTGCTGCTCTCCTCCCTCAATCTGGGGCGCTGCATGGACGTGACCGCACAGCTGGCCGCCGAGAGCCTCGCGGACGCGGCGCTGGCGATCGCGCCGCCTCGTGGGCACCGGCTGCCGGTGGTGACCTGCCTGCGTGGCGGCTCCCCGGCCCTGTCCACCCAGGAGGGGGTCGACCCCGACGACGTGCCGGGGCTGGGAGAGGCGCTGCGCGGATTCCCGCCGGTGCCCTCGCGGTGGATCGACCCCGCCACGGCGCCCGCGTGGATGGTGCCCCCGGGGTTCGGGCCGGTCGGCTCGATAGTGATCACACCGCTGCCCGGGCACGGTGTGGCGGCCGGGGCGCTGATCCTGCTGCGCAGGACGGAGAACGCCGCCTTCACCGACGAGGAGGAGGTCTTCGCCCGGCTGTTCGCCGCCCGCGCCGGGGCGGCGATGTCGGCCGCACGCCTCTACGCGGAACAGACCGCGATCACCGACGTGCTCATGCGGGAGCTCCTGCCGCCGACCCTGCACCACATCTCCGGAGTGGACTTCGCCGGCCGGTACCGCCCCTCGGCGGACCACGAGCGGGTCGGCGGGGACTTCTACGACGTCCACCCCGCCGCGGTCGAGGGCGAGGCCTCGCTCGTCTCGCTCGGGGACGTGTGCGGCAAAGGCCTGGAGGCCGCCGTGCTGACGGGCAAGATCCGCAACACGCTGCATGCCCTCCTGCCCCTGGCCGACGACCACCGGCGGATGCTCAGCCTGCTGAACACCGCGCTGCTCAACTCCCACCACACCCGGTTCGCGACCCTGGTCCTGGCCTCCGCGGTACGCCGCGGCAACATGGTGGACCTCAAACTGACCAGCGGCGGCCACCCCAGCCCGCTGATCATCCGCTCGGACGGAACCGTCGAGGAGGCCGACACCAACGGCACCCTGATCGGGGCCCTCCCGGACATCACGGCCACCACTGCCGAGGCATCCCTCGCCCCCGGGGAGTCCTGCGTCCTCTACACCGACGGCATCACCGAGGCCAAGGGCGGGCCCATGGGCGACGCCCTGTTCGGCGAGGGCCGCCTCAAACGCGCCCTCACCGAGTGCGCGGGCATGCCGGCCGAGGGGATCGCGGAGCATGTGCAGATGCTGGCCGCCCAGTGGCTCGGCAACCGCTCCCACGACGACATGGCCGTCGTCGTGATCTCCGCGCCCCGCACCCACCATCTCAGTGCGGTGAACGGGCGCACCCGGGGCAGGTTCACCGCGTGAACACCAGCACGCAGCCGCCTCCTTCCCGCTCCGAACACGCCGTACGGTCGGCGGATCTGTTGTGGGGGGCCGTCTCGGTCTCGGACGAGGGCGCCGCGACCGAACTGGTCCTGGGTCTGCTCGACGAAGGGACCGATCCGGAGAGCGTCCTGCTGGACGTGATCGCCCGGGTGCAGGCCAGGGTCGGTGAGGAATGGGCGGCGGCACGGATGACGGTCGCCCAGGAGCACGCCGCGACCGCCATCAACGACCGCGCCGTCGCCGCCGTCAGCGTGCACTCCGCCGCCCGCGTCACGGCCACCCGGGGCCGGATCACGGTGGCCTGTGTGGACGGCGAGTGGCACGGGCTGCCCGCCCGTCTGCTGGCCGAAGTCCTGAAACTGCGGGGCTGGCAGGTCGACTACCTCGGCGCCCAGGTCCCCACCCGGCACCTCATCGCCCACCTCCACGGCACCCGGGCCGACGCGGTCGCCCTCTCCAGCTCGATCGCCACGAGGCTGCCCACCGCGCACGCGGCCATCACCGCCTGCCAGGCCATCGGCGTCCCCGTCCTCGTCGGAGGCGCCGCCTTCGGGCCCGAGGGCGTCTACGCGAAGACGCTGGGCGCCGACGCCTGGGCCCCCGACGCCCGGACCGCTGCCGACCACCTGGCCCGGGGGCGGCTGCCGCGGCCGGAGCCCGACCACCAGCAGTTCGACGACCTGCCGCACCTGGCCGACCAGGAGTACACCATGGTCGACCGCAACAGCGACTCGCTCGTCCGGAGCGTCTACACCGAGCTGGAGGACGCCTTCCCCGGGATGCGTTCCTACGACGACCTCCAGCGCGAGCGCACCGCGGAGGATCTCGCGCACATCGTGGAGTTCCTCGCCACCGCGCTCTACCTCGACGACGAAGAACTCTTCACCGGGTTCATCACCTGGACCGCGCAGATCCTGGTGGCCCGCGGCGTCCCCGACCGCAGTCTGCCCCCGACCCTGGACCTGCTGGCCCGCGAGCTCAAGGATTTCCCCCGGGCCGTCCGTATCCTCCGGGCCGGGACGCGCTCCATCACCACCGCCCCTTTCACCGCCGCCAGGAACATCGCATGACCACACACCCCCAGCACCTGCGTCTGACCACGGTCGATACGGAGGGCAGCATCCGCATAGGCCTCCAGGGAGACCTCGACTACGACAGTGCCGACCACCTGCTGAACGAGGTCACCGCCCACCTCGCGGCCCGGCCCGCCCTGACGGATCTGCACCTGCACTGCGCGGAGCTGGACACCGTCGACTCCACCGGCCTGTCCGCCCTGCTGATGATCAGCCGCCGCACCTCCGGCGCCGGGGTCCGGCTGCACCTGGACGCCCGGCCCGAAAGGCTGGACCGCCTCCTCCATCTCACCGGTACGCTTGACCACTTCACGGCCCTGGTTCCGGGCGGTGCGGTGAGGAGTCCGGCGACGGAGGAGAGCGTCGCGGCGACGCGTCCCAACGGGCCGGACGGCACCACCTGAGCCACTTCCCGGTCGTTCACCGGGCAGACGCACACACCGACGGGCAACCATGACCGCACCAGACGCAGCCGCTGGCGGAATCCGGCGGGAGGCCACCGAATCCGCGAGCTTCATCGTCGAACTCCTCGACGTGATGTGGGATCACGCCAAGAACTCCACGGCGGGCATGACCGCGCCCGGCTCCACCTCCCAACTGCGTCTGATGTACGTCGTCGACCGCGAGGACGGCATACGGATGCGCACCGTCTGCGAACGCCTTGCCTCCGCGCCTCCGACCGTGACCCGCATGTGCGACCGCCTGCAGGCCCTCGGCTTCCTGGAACGCCTGCCCAGCCCCGAGAGCGGCCGCGAGATCACGCTGCGCCTCACCCCCACGGGCCGCAGGCACCTGCAACGCATTCGCGAGCAACGCGACACCATGCTTCACCAGGCCATCGACGACATGGCGCCCACCGAACGCCGTGCCCTGGCCCTCGGGCTCGCGGGGCTGCACTCCCAGCTCGACAGCGTCCACGGGAAGCGACGTCACCCGCCCGGCAGACACTCCGCGGCCTGAACCGGTGCACGCCGCACCGGCGCCACGAGCCCGCTCCGGGGGCCCAGCGGCCCGGCCCGGCGGGAGAGCCGGGCCGCACGCCCCGAGGGCCGGCGCGTGCGCCCGTTTCGCGCGCACGGCCGGCCCGGCGGGGTCAGTTCGGGGCGAGCATGTTCTTCCGGAGTTGCGTGAGCAGACGGTTCAGGAGCCGGGAGACGTGCATCTGGGAGATCCCGAGCCGTTCGCCGATCTGGGCCTGGGTCAATTCCTGCCCGAAGCGCATGGCGACGATCTCACGGTCCCGGTCGCCGAGTCCTTCGAGGAGCGGGGCGAGGGCGTGGAGGTTCTCGACGAGCTCGATGGCGGGGTCGAGGTCGCCCTTGATGTCTCCGTAGGTGATGGTCTCGGCGCTGTTCTGCTCGGTGCCGATGGGCAGGTCGAGGGAGCCGGCGGTGTAGCCGTTGGACGCGATGAGACCCTCGACGACCTCCTCGTCGGTGAGGCCCAGGTGCGCGGCCAGTTCGCCGACGGTGGGGTCCCGGTCGAGCCGGCCGGCGAGTTCCTCCTTCGCCTTGGCCAGCGTCACCCGGAGTTCCTGGAGCCGACGGGGTACGTGGACGGCCCAGGTGGAGTCGCGGAAGAACCGCTTGATCTCGCCGACGATGTAGGGGATCGCGAAGGAGGTGAACTCGACCTCGCGGCTGAGTTCGAAGCGGTCGATCGCCTTGATCAGCCCGATCGTGCCGACCTGGACTATGTCCTCCATCTCGCCGCTGCCGCGGTTGCGGAACCGCTTCGCGGCGAAGTGCACCAGCGAGAGGTTCATCTCGATCAAGGTGTTCCGCGCGTACTGGTACGCGTGCGTGCCCTCCTCCAGAACCTGCAACCGCTCGAAGAACAGGGCGCTCAGGGCCCGTGCGTCCTTCGGCGCGACCTTCTGCGGATCATCGATCTGCGGCAGTTCCGGAGCATGGGCGGCATCGGCAGCGGTCGGCTGGGAAACCAGAATCTCCGTGGGTGTCGACATGATGCTGTCCTCTCCGTAAAAAGCCGTCAGCCCCCGTGCACGGGCGCGTCTACCCTGGCGTCGGCCCACCACACGTGGGGGAATCAGGCTTTGATCCCGGAGGGGGAACAAGCGGGCCCGAGGACCGCCGTGACCGTACCGGGCGGCGGGTTCCGGCCGGCCGACACTCGGGTCCGTGCGGCCGAGCATGCCGGGTGGGAGAGGGCGCAGCGGATACGGTCGCCTGGCACCCGGCCCGCCCCGCTTCGCCATGTGCGGGGCGCCGGCTCCGCCCGGACCGCGAGGGTGCGCACCCGTCCGACCGAGAGGGAACGCCGTGCCCGCCGACTTCGACGTCGTGATCGTGGGAGCGGGCGCGGCCGGGATGAGCCTGGCGTACCACCTCTGCGCACCGGGCGCCGACGTACCCGTGTCGGTCGCCCTCGTCGACGCCCCGCCGGGGCCTCTGCGGGCGCCCCCGCGGACCTGGTGCTTCTGGGAGCCGCCGGGCGGGCCCTACGATCAGAGCCTGGCCGCTTCCTGGCCCCGGCTGCGGATCCGGGCGGCCGACGGAGCCGCCACGGTGGCCCGGCTCTCACGGCTGCGCTACAAGATGCTGTGCTCGGACGCTTTCGAGGCGCTGGTCGAGCGACGGCTCGCCCGCGCACCGCGCCTGTGCCGGATGGAAGCGACCGCGAGCGCCGTACGCGACGACCCGTCCGGCGCCCGCGGTGAGGTCCTGACCCGGGGCCCGGGCGGGGAACGCGTCCTCGTGACCGGCCGTCTCGTCTTCGACTCCCGGCCGCCCCGCCGCCTGCCGCCCGCCCGTACGACGCTGCTGCAGCATTTCACCGGCTGGTTCGTCCGCACCGGGCGTCCCGTGTTCGACCCGGCGACCGCGGACCTGATGGACTTCCGCACACCGCAGCCCGCGCGCGGGCTCTCGTTCGGCTACGTCCTGCCGCTGGACCCGCGCACCGCGCTGGTCGAGTACACCGAGTTCTCACCCGCCCCGCTGGACACCGACGGCTACCGGCGAGCCCTGGACCACTACACCCACGACGTGTTGGGGATCGGGCCGTTCGACGTCACGGCGCGGGAGCACGGCGTCATCCCCATGACGGACGGGCGCTTCCCGCTCAGGCAGGGGCGTTCGGTGTACCGCATCGGCACCGCCGGAGGCGCGACCCGCCCGTCGACCGGCTACACCTTCGCGGCCGTGCAGCGACAGACCCGGTACATCGCCGGCCGGTTGCGCTCCGGACGCCCGCTGCGCGTGCCCACCCCGTACGGGCGGCGGGCGCGGATGATGGACGCCGTGCTGCTGCGGGCCCTGGACAGCGGCAGGGTGGACGGCGCGGACTTCTTCGACCGCCTCTTCCGGGGCGTTCCCGGTGAGCGGCTGCTGCGCTTCATGGACGGCGGCTCGCCACCGCACGAGGACCTGCTCATCGGCCTGCGGACTCCGGTGGTCCCCATGCTGCGGACCGTCGTCGAACTCCCTTTCCGACCCCGGCGGGAACACCCGGCGCCCCCGCTCGCCCCCTCATCGACCGACACCGAGGAGAGCACCCCATGACCCTGTTGCGCGGTGACGCACTGTCCGAGGCCTTCGACCACGGCTCCGCCGCCTACGACCGCCTCGTCGCGGCCAGCCCCGGCTACCACGCGCACCTGCGCCGCTCCGCACGCCGACTGGGCCTGCCCGAGGGGGGACGCGGGCTGCGCGTGCTCGACCTGGGATGCGGCACGGGCGCCTCCACGGCCGCGCTTCTCGCCGCCGCCCCGCTCGCCCGGATCACCGGGGTCGACGCGTCCGCGGGCATGCTGGCCCGGGCGACGGCCAAGAGCTGGCCGCAGGGCGTCGACTTCGCCCACCACCCGGTCGAGGAGCTGGCCGGACGGCTGGAAGCCGGTTCCTTCGACGCGGTGTTCGCCGGATACCTCTTCCGCAACCTCGCCGACCCCGACCAGGCCCTCGACCTGGTGCGCGGTCTGCTCGTCCCCGGTGGCCGGCTCGCCGTCCACGAGTACACGCTCGGCGGTTCCCCCGCCCACCTGGCCGCGTGGAGGACGATCTGCTCCCTGATCATCCAGCCGGCCGGCCGGCTCGCCGGGGACGCCGGCCTCTACCGACACCTCCGGGACAGCGTCACCCGGTTCGACACGGCTCCCGCGTTCGCCCGGCGGCTGCGCCGGGCCGGCTTCACCGACGTACGCGTGCTCCCGCTGCCCGGCTGGCAGACCGGCATCACGCACACCTTCGTCGCCCGCACCGCCGCCGGCCCGGGGGGACGGGCATGATGCTCCGGCGGGACGGCGACGGGGGGCACCGGCACGGGCGGGACCGGCGGGCGGAGGTCGTTCCGGCCCCGGCCGGCCGTGCCCGGTTCACGGGGGACGCCCCCGCGGTGGCGGTCGTCGGCGGCGGCATCGCGGGGATCGCGGCGGCCACCCTGCTGGCCGAACGCGGAGCACGCGTCACTCTCCACGAGAGCGAAGAGGGCCTCGGCGGGAGGCTGGCGGGGTGGCCCACCCGCCTCGCCGACGGCACCACGGTGACGATGAGCCGAGGGTTCCACGCGTTCTTCCGGCAGTACTACAACCTGCGCGGACTGCTGCGTCGGGTCGACCCCGGCCTCGGATCCCTGACCCGGCTGCCCGACTATCCGCTGCGGCACAGCTCCGGCCTGCGGGACGGCTTCGCCCGGGTGCCGCGCACGCCTCCGCTCAGCGCCCTGGGATTCGTCGCCCTCAGCCCCACCTTCGGTCCCGGGGACCTGGTCCGGATGAACCCGAGGGCGGCTCTGGGGCTGCTCGACGTGCGGGTGCCCGAGGTCTACGAACGGCTCGACGGGATCAGCGCCACCGACTTCCTCCACCGCATCCGCT
The DNA here is from genome assembly GCF_900460065.1 of Streptomyces griseus. GTDB lineage: Bacteria > Actinomycetota > Actinomycetes > Streptomycetales > Streptomycetaceae > Streptomyces > Streptomyces griseus. The sequence continues at coordinate 295,448 of NZ_UAVD01000033.1, forward strand.
TCCCGGAGGCCGCCCACCACCTGGCCTTCGAGGTCTTCTCCCGCAGTTTCTTCGCCGACCCGCGTGAACTGTCCGCTGCCGAACTGGCGCTGATGTTCCACATCTACTTCCTCGGCTCCGCCGAGGGCCTGATCTTCGACGTGCCCCGCGAACCGTTCCCCGCGGCCCTGTGGGACCCGCTCCACCGCTACCTGGAAGGGCACGGCGTCGACGTACGGACACGGACGCCGGTCCGCGAGGTCCGCCCCCTGCCCGAGGGCGGGGCGGTCCTCACGACGGACGACCTGACCACGCGGTACGACGCCCTCGTCCTGGCCCTGGACAGCGGTGGACTGCGCCACCTCGTCGCCGCGTCCCCCGAGTTGGGCGACGCCGACTGGCGGGACCGGATCGCCCGGCTGCGCACCGCCCCGCCCTTCCTGGTCTCACGGCTCTGGCTCGACCGGCCCGTGGCGCACGACCGGCCGGGGTTCCTGGGCACCAGCGGCTACGGCCCGCTGGACAACGTCAGCGTCCTCGACCGCTGGGAGGGAGAGGCCGCCCGCTGGGCCCGGCGCACGCGGGGCTCGGTCGTCGAACTGCACGCCTACGCCGTCGCACCGGACGCCGACCGGGCCGCCGTACAGGCCGAGACGCTCGGGCAACTGCACCGCGTCTACCCGGAGACCCGGAGCGCCCGGCTCCTGGACGAGCGTCACGAGTGGCGGGCGGACTGCCCCATGTTCCCGGTCGGCGGCTACCGGGACCGGCCCGGTGTGCGCAGCCCCGACCCCACGGTCACCGTGGCCGGGGACATGGTCCGCACCGGGCTGCCCGTGGCTCTGATGGAACGAGCGGCCACCAGCGGATTCCTCGCCGCGAACGCCCTGCTGGAGCGCTGGGGCGTACGCGGGCAGACGCTCTGGACCGTGCCGCGCGCGGGGCGGTCGGCCGTCCTGCGCAGGCTCGCCGCGCTGGCCGACTGACGGAGGGGCGGCGCGGAGCCTCGGCCGGCCGGCCGTCAGCCGGGGAACGTCCCGCGGTCGCGGAGTTCCCAGCGCCTCTCCGCGTACGCCAGGTCGTCCCGCCACAAGCGGCCGGCCGAGGCGCGCATCAGGGGACGCAACAGCGGAGCCGCCGCCCGGGCCACGGCGAATCCGCGACGGTCCGAGGCCGCGACCAGGGCCTCCGTCACCGCCGTGCGCGGCTTGCCCCACCGGTCCGGAGCGAGGGGGGTGGCGTGGGTCTCCACGACGGACCCCGCGCCCTCGCCCTCGACGATGTGCATGACGACCGTACGGGGCCCGGGCGCCGTGAACCGGGCCCGGACGGGCACCACCAGGCGCCCGGCCACCTTGAAGGACACGTCGACGGTGAACCCGTCGCCGTCCGCCGGGCCGTCCTCGGGCGTGCCCGTCACCGTCAGGTCCACGAAGGAGTACGGGTGGAACCACGCCCCGTGCCACGGATCGAGGCGGTTGGCCACCACGTCCTCCGGCTCACAACGGCCCACGCCGCAGTAGACCGCCTCCACGGCGTCCCGAACCCTCGGCCGGGAGGGTACGCGGGGACGTTGTGAAGGGGGCTCACCCCCCTCCCGGTCGAGCCGCACCCAGAGCAGGACCCCGTCGTCGAAGGCGGGATAGGGCTCCCATCCGGCGAACGGCCCGCCGTCGAGCGCGAGTCCGTGCCAGTGGCAGACCAGGGTGCCGCAGCGGACGGGACTGTCGCGCAGCGGCGCCCCCAGATGCGGGCACGCGCCCGGACCGGTGCGCAGCCTTCCCTCCTCGTCGCGCCACGCCACCACCTCGGTCGAGCCGACCGTGACCCCGAGGACCTTCCCGGGAGGAAGGGCCCGCGAGGCGCCGATGACGTACCAGTTGCCGGAAGGCCTGCTCCGCGCACGCTTCAGGGCCTCCGCGATGACCGAGGGCCGCGCCGCGCGCCAGGTGGGCGCCTGACGCTCCCACGGGACGGGCGCACGCCGCACCCGCAGGGGCAGCCGGCCGGATCGCGGGCGTCCCGCCGCCGGGCTCATACGGCCTCCTCCCGCACCGGGGCCGGGGCGCCGACCTCCCGCGGCCGGGACGGCTCGGCGGGCCGGGCCGCCGCCATCGCGTCCGCCCGGCGCCGGCCCACCGTGCGCACGGCGACCGCCCGCACCAGACCGTCCAGCGCCACGGCCGCCCGGCGTCGGCGCGGGACGACCGCCCGGCGGTGCAGGACCGCGTACCCGTCCGCCTCGATCGCGTCGAGGATGCCGCTGTACAGCACGAACGCCGTACGGATGCAGGGCCGCGACACCGGGGCGAGCAGGGAGATGCCGGGCAGGGCGGCCCGGTAGACGGTTCGGTTGTGTGCCGCGGCGGCCCGCACGACCTCCCTGATCCGGCTGTCCCGCACCCCCGTGTTCCGGCTCCACTCGAACCGTTCGCGGTCCGCCCCGTGCGCGGCCAGCAGCTCGGTCGGCAGGTAGAGCCGTCCCCGGTCCAGGTCCTCACCCACGTCCCGCAGGAAGTTGGTCAGCTGGAAGGCGACACCGAGCGCGGCCGCGTGCGGCGCCGCTTCCTCGCGCGGCACCACCGTCCCCAGCACCGGCAGCATCTGAAGGCCGATCACCGCGGCCGAGCCGTGCATGTACCGGCCGAGTTCCTCGTACGAGGCATAGCCGCCGACGGTCAGGTCGCTCCGCATGGAGCGGAGGAAATCGGTGAAGTGGCGATGGTCGATGGCGTACCGGCCCGCCGTGTCGGCCAGGGCACGGATCACCGGCTCGGCGGCCGGGGCCCCCCGCAGCCCCGCCTCCAGCCGGGCCTCCAGGTCGAGCAAGGCGCGGGCGCGTTCCCCCGGTGTGGCGCTGCTGTCGAGATCGTCGACGATGTCGTCGGCGCGGCGGGCGAAGCCGTACAGGGCGTGGACGGCGGGACGGCGGTCGACGGGGAGGAGCCGTGTCGCGAGGAAGTAGGTCCTGCCGTGACGTGCGTTGAGAACGCGGCAGCGGGTGTACGCGGCCCGGAGCGCGGGGTCGTGGATGCCTGCGGCGTCGAGTTCGCGGACGGTCATGCGGGGGAACCTCCCGGGGTGGGGCGCGGGGTGCGGGTGGCGCGGGGGCCGGTGATCCTCTCCGCCGCCAGCTTCCCGGAGATCAGGACGGTCGGCACGCCGACACCGGGTGTGGTGCCGCAACCGGCGAGGACGGCGTTGGCCGTGCCCCGCACCAGGTTGCGCGGCCGGAAGGGGCCGGTCTGGGGGAAGGTGTGGGCCACGGAGAAGGGGGTGCCCGCCGCATGCCCCTGCGCGGTCCAGTCGACCGGCGTGACCAGCACCTCCTCCTCGATCGCCGCGCCGAGACCGGGCATGTCGCGGCGCTCCAGTTCGGCCACCAGCTGGTCCCGGTAGCGGGGTCCCAGCTCCCGCCACTCCCGTACGCCGGGCCCGACCTCGGTGTTCGGGCAGGGAGCCAGCACGTAGTGGAGGTGTTTGCCCGGCGGCGCGAGGGAGGGGTCGCTCGCCGTGGGCCGGGTGATGAGGAGCGAGGGGTCCGACATCGGCTTCCCGGCGCGGGTGAGCTCGTGGAAGGTGCCCTTCCAGGCCGCGCCGAACGAGATGGTGTGGTGCGCCAGCTCCGGCCAGGTGCGGTCCGTGCCCGCGTGCAGGATCACCGCGGACGGCGCATGTCGCAGCGGCAGGGGGCGGCGCGGGCTCCGGCCGAGCAGCCGGTAGCTGACCGGGAGATCAGGGGTCAGCACGACCGCGTCGCACGGAATGCGCTCCTGGTCCGTGACGACGGCGGTGACCCGGTCACCCGACCGCTCCAGCCGGGTCACGCTCCGCCCGTAGCGGAGGGAGGCGCCGGCGTCCGCGGCGGCGTCCGCCATCGCCCGGGGCAGCGCGTGCATACCGCCCCGGGGGAAGTACACCCCGGCCACCGTGTCCATGTAGGCGATCACCGCGTAAGCGGCCAGCGCCCGGGCCGGCGGCACGCCCGCGTACAGCGCCTGGAAGGAGAAGACCCTGCGCAGCCGTTCGTCGGAGACGAAGTGCCCGATCCGCGCGTCGAGCCGGCCGAAACCGCCGAGCGCCGCGAGGCGGGCCAGGTCCGGATGGGCGAGCTGGAGCGGTGAGTCGAAGTTGGTGTCGATGAAACGGCGCATCTGCGCCCGGTAGAGGCGCTCCAGCCAGATCCTCAGCCGCCGGTAGCCGGCCGCCTGCCGGGCCCCCGCGAACTCCTCGACGGCTGCCTCCATCGCGGCGCCGTCGGTGTGCACGTCGAGCCGGGACCCGTCGGCGAACCGGGCCCGGTAGGCGGGGGCGGGCCTGATCAGCTCCAAGCGGTCGGCCGTCGCCTCCCCGACCGCGGCGAAGGCCTCCTCCACCAGGTCCGGCATCGTCAGCACGGTCGGCCCGGTGTCGATACGGAAGCCGCCCGATTCCAGCAGCCCGGCCCGGCCCCCGGGCAGGCTCTCCCGCTCGACGACCGTCACCCGGCGGCCGGCGCCCAGCAGGTGCAGCGCGGCGGACAGCCCCGCCAGACCGGCGCCGACCACCACCACGTGGTCGACGCGCCCCTTGACCGTGATCACCTGCTGGTACCTCCTTCGGCCGTGGTCAGGGCCGGGGCGGCGGCTGCCGCCCCGGGGCCGTGACCGTGCGTCCCGCCGGTTGCGGGGGAGTGCCCGGTCCGCTCTCCGGAGACCGTGCGGAGCAGTCCGAGCAACTGGCGGCCGCCGTGCGCGTCCACGTCGACGGCCTGTGCCAGACGGCGCAACGCGTGGTCGCGGAGGCGCTCCGCCTTGCGCTCCACGTGGGCGCGTGCCCCCGTCGCCTCGAGCACGCCGCGTACCTCCGCGAGATCCTCCTCGGCGAGGTCGCCGCCGCCCGGGACGCGGCCGAGCACCGCCAGTGATCGTTCGTCGCCCGCCGCTTCCGCCCACCGCCGGGCGACGGCGAGCAGGTAGGTCGACTTGCCCTCGCGGATGTCGTCGCCGGACGGTTTCCCGGTCAGCTCCGGGTCGCCGAAGACCCCGAGCAGGTCGTCCCGCAGCTGAAAGGCGATGCCGGCGCACCGGCCGGCGGAGCGCAGGGCGTCGGTGGTCGCTTCATCGGCGCCCGCCAGGGCGGCACCGAGCGCCAGGGGCCGCTCGACGGAGTACGAGGCGCTCTTGAGGCACGCGGTCCGCAGGGCCTGCTCCACCGATGACCCGCCACGGACCTGGCCGCGCAGATCCAGGTACTGTCCGGCGACCATCTCGGTCCGCATGGCTCGCCACAGGGGGCCGATCCGACGACGCTGGACGGCGGACAGCGCGGTCTCCGCCACCGTGTCGTCCGCCCAGGCCAGCGCGAGGTCACCCGCCAGCACGGCGGCCGAGGCGCCGAAGGCGGAACCCCGCCCGGAATCCGGCGAGTAACCCGCACGTTCCGCCAGACCGATGTGCACGGCGGGCTTCCCCCGGCGGAGCCGCGAGCGGTCCATCACATCGTCATGGATCAGCGCACAGCTCTGGATCAGCTCCAGCGCCACCCCGAGCCGCAGCGCCGCCGTGGTCTCCGCCGCACCGCAGGAGCGCATCCCCCACCACAGCAGGCGCGGCCGTACCCGCTTGCCGCCGTCGAGCGTGAAATCGGCGACCCGCCGTGCCAGCTCGTCGCAGAACAGAGCGTCGCTCGCCATCGCCTCGTCCACCCGCTCCGCCAGCACCGCCCGCGCGGTGCGCAGGACGGCGTCGACCACGTCCGCGTCCACGACCCGGGCGTCCTCGGACGAGGGGGCGGCGTGGTGGCGGTGCCCGCCCGTCCCGGGAGCCGGCCGCGCGGACTCGCCGAACGAGGGTTCCTCAGGCTGGCGACGGCCCATCTCACGCCCTCCGAGATCAGTGGTGCTGACGAACGGCTCGTCACTCCGCCCGGGCACGTACCCGACGGCCCGCCTCCGCGTCCTGCCGATCGGGAGTCCGCGCCGCGCGAAGAAGGGCCCTGATGCAGAGACGATCACGCCGGCCCCGTACTCCCGGCGGAGAAACACCCCGGACGCGCCGTGACGGCGGCCACCACGCCCGTATGGCCCACGTGAACGGCCGTACGCCGCCCCGTCCCGGCAGCCGCACCCCGGAGGCGGTCGTGCGGCCCCGGCGCCCGACGAGAGGCCCGGGGAGTAAGCCGAAAGGACCGCGGACCCGCGCGCCGCGCCGCGTCGCGGAACGTGCGAGCGGGACGCCTCGGCGTCGGCCCGGTTCCGGGGGGCAGGTCAGGACAGGGCCGTCGGCGGCGCCCAGGAGGAGGCGGCCGGGGGCCGGTGACGTTCCGGGCGGCGGGAAGGACGGGGAGCTGCGGACACGGACGTGTCCGGGGGCGCGGAACGCCCCGGCCGAGGTGTCGGGGGCTGCCGGCTCACCGTCGCCCTGGGGCACGGCACGGTGTCGGTGGAAGGGGCGGTCCGCCACAGTTCCGCCGGGGCCGGGGCCGGAACTGTGGCGGACCGCCCCCGAGCCGGCGCGGGCGGGTGCGCACGGGTGGGGTCCGCGAGAGGCGCGAACCTTCCGGCGCCCTCGGGCAGCGTGGGGTCGGGCGCACGGCGCACCCCCGTGACGCCGCGCGGCCCGACCCTCACCAGTCTGCGGACCCCTCTCCGTTCCGTCCTTGACGATCGGCGACCGGGCCTTGACCCTCAGCGCCCGGGCAGCCTCTCGCGGTGCCGGCCCCGGCCGTCCCCGGCCCCGTGGTGCCGTCGTGGTGCCCGCCCCTCCCCGTTCGTTCGCAGCGAAGCCGGCGGCGGAACCTCAGGCCCGGCCCGCTCCCGCCGCCACCGCCTTCGCCCAGCGGTAGTCCGCCTTGCCGCTGGGCGAGCGCTGGATCCGGTCGGCGAGCACCAGGGCGCGGGGGATCTTGTATCCGGCCAGCCGGGTGCGGCAGTGCGCCTGTACCTCGTCGAGCGTCAGACCCCGTGCGTGCTCGCGGAGTTGGACCACGGCTGCGACCCGGTTGCCCCAGCGCTCGTCGGGTACGCCCGCGACCAGCGCGTCGTACACGTCCGGATGGGACTTGAGCGCCTGCTCGACCTCCTCCGGATACACCTTCTCGCCGCCGGTGTTGATGCACTGGGAGCCCCGGCCGAGCACGGTGACGATGCCGTCCGCGTCCACGGTCGCCATGTCGCCCAGCAGCACCCACCGCTCCTCGCCCCGGCGGAAGAAGGTGTCGGCGGTCTTGGCCGGGTCGTTGTAGTAGCCGAGCGGGACATGACCGCGCTGGGCGATGCGGCCCGGCTCGCCCGGGGCCACCGGCTCGTACGTCACCGGATCGACCACCGCCGTACGGGCGTTGACCTGTACCCGGAAGCCGCGCTCCGGGCCCGAGTCCGCCGTCGCCGTGCCGTTGAAACCGGACTCGGAGGAGCCGAAGTTGTTCAGCAGCAGCACGGTCGGCACGAGCTCCTGGAACTCCGCCCGCACCGAATCCGACATGATCGCCCCGGAGCTGGAGACGGAGAACAGCGACGAGCAGTCCGTTCCGCGTAACGGCCCCTTCAAGCAGTCGATCAGCGGGCGCAGCATCGCGTCGCCGACCAGCGAGACACTGGTCACCTTCTCCCTCTCGATGGTCCGCAGCACCTCGGCGGGTACGAACTTGCGGTGCACGACGACGCGTTGGCCGAAGTTGAAGCCGATGAAAGCCGTCAGTGTGGAGGTCCCGTGCATCAGCGGCGGGGTGGGGAAGAAGGTGATCCCGTCGCCGCCCGCCGCGACCCGCTCCGCCAGCTCCCGCGGAGCCTGCACCGGGTCGCCGGTCGGGGCCCCGCCGCCCAGGCCCGAGAAGAAGAGGTCCTCCTGACGCCACATCACACCCTTCGGCATCCCGGTCGTGCCGCCGGTGTAGATGATGAACTGGTCGTCGGCGGAGCGGGGGCCGAAGCCGCGCCCGGCCGCGCCCGCGGCCTCCGCCTCGGCGAACGGCACGACCGGGACGCCCGGGGGAGAGGCGGGGGCGGCCCCCACCCGGACCAGGTGTCGCAGGCCCGGGCACCGCGGCGCGGCTGCCGCCACCCGCTCGTCGAACTCGCCGTCGAAGACCAGGGCCGCCAGGTCCGCGTCCCGGTAGAGGTAGACCAACTCCTCCTCGACATAGCGGTAGTTGACGTTCACCGGAACGATCCGCGCCTTGAGGGCGCCCAGTACCGTCTGGAGGTATTCGATCCCGTTGTAGAGGTGCAGCCCCACGTGCTCGCCCGGCCGGATCCCCGCGTCGATCAGGTGGTGGGCGATCCGGTTGGCGGCGGCGTCCAGCTCCGCGTACGTGAGCCGCCGCTCCGCGCCCGTGCCGGGATGGTCGACGTACAGGAGCGCCTCGCGGTCCGGCACCGCGTCGACGACCGATTCGAACAGGTCGGCAAGGTTGTACTCCACCGTTCCTCCTGACCCCGGGTGACTGGCGGCTCGGCCGTCATTAGAGCGCCGGGCGGCACAACTGGGAAGGGGTGGCGACGAAACAATCTGACGATCTGTCAGAAAACTATTGAACTGCGACCCCTCCTCCTGCAACCTGTTCCAGATCTGGAGACAGGAGTCGGTCATGGGCGGTACGGAACACCTCACCGTGCGGCGCGAAGGCGCCACGCTGGTCCTCACCTTGAACAGACCGCAGGCCAGGAACGCGCTCTCGCTGCCGATGCTCGTCGGCCTGTACGACGGCTGGCTCGCGGCCGACGCGGACGACACGGTCCGCTCCATCGTCCTGACCGGAGCGGGCGGCGCGTTCTGCGCCGGAATGGACCTCAAGGCGCTCGCGGGCGGCGGAATGGAGGGGGAGGAGTACCGGGACCGGATGACGGCCGACCCGGACCTCCACTGGAAGGCGATGCTGCGCCACCACCGCCCGCGCAAACCGGTGATCGCCGCCGTGGAGGGCCCCTGTGTCGCGGGCGGCACCGAGATCCTCCAGGGCACCGACATCCGCGTCGCCGGAGCGGGAGCCACCTTCGGGCTCTTCGAGGTCCGCCGGGGCCTCTTCCCGATCGGCGGCTCCACCGTCCGGCTGCCCCGGCAGATCCCCCGCACCCACGCTCTCGAAATGCTTCTCACCGGTCGCCCCTACGCCGCCGACGAGGCCGCCGCCATCGGGCTCATCGGCAGGGTCGTGCCCGACGGGACGGCGCTGGAGGAGGCCCTCGCCGTCGCCGAACGGGTCAACGCCTGCGGGCCGCTCGCGGTCGAGGCCGTCAAGGCCTCGGTCTACGAGGGCGCGGAGCTGACCGAGACCGAGGCGCTGGCCGCCGAACTCAAGCGCGGGTGGCCCGTGTTCGCCACCGAGGACGCCAAGGAGGGCGCGCGCGCGTTCGCCGAGAAGCGCCCACCCGTCTACCGGCGCGCCTGAGCGCCGGCCCCGTACCGGCTCCCGGCACCGGCCCCGCTCCCGAGCCAAGGAGGCAGCAGCCATGACCGACGTCCTCAGCGCCCCGCTGGTGGTCGAATTCCCCTTCACCCGATCGCTGGGCCCCGTCCAGAGCGCCTTCCTCACCGGACTGCGCGAACGCACCGTCCTCGGCGTCCGCACGGAGGACGGCACGGTGCTCGTGCCGCCCGTGGAGTACGACCCCGTCACCGCGAACGAACTCCGCGACCTCGTCGAGGTCGCCCCCACCGGCACCGTCACCACCTGGGCCTGGAATCCGTCCCCGCGCCGCGACCAGCCGCTCGACACCCCCTTCGCGTGGGTGCTCGTCCGCCTCGACGGAGCCGGCACCGCGCTCCTGCACGTCCTCGACGCACCGGGCCCGGACGCCGTGCGCACCGGGATGCGCGTCCGCGTCCGCTGGGCGGCGGACCGCACCGGGGCCATCACCGACATCGCCTGCTTCGAGCCCTACGAGAGCGAGCCCGGGGCCGCCGAACCCACCCCGCACAGCGGTGAGTTCAGCGACCCCGTCACCGGCATCGTCACCCCCGCCCGCCTCGACTACGTCCACACGCCCGGCCGCGCGCAGAGCGCCTACATCAAGGCCCTGGAGGAACGCCGCACCGTCGGCGAACGCTGCCCCGCCTGCCGCAAGGTCTACGTTCCGCCGCGCGGGGCCTGCCCCACCTGCGGGGTCGCCACCGCCGAACAGGTCGAGGTCGGCCCGCGCGGCACGGTCACCACCTTCTGCATCGTCAACATCAAAGCGAAGAACCTCGACATCGAAGTCCCGTACGTATACGCCCACATCGCCCTCGACGGCGCCGACCTGGCGCTGCACGGACGCATCGCCGGAATCCCCTACGACCAGGTGCGCATGGGGCTGCGGGTCGAGCCCGTCTGGAGCGAGGGCGCCCGCCATGTGGACCACTACCGGCCCACCGGCGAGCCCGACGCCGACTACGACACGTACAAGGAGCTGGTGTAGATGCGGGACGTGGCCATCGTCGCCTTCGCCCAGAGCGCGCACCGCCGGCGCACCGACGAACTCTCCGAGGTCGACCTGCTGATGCCCGTCCTCCACGAGGTCCTGGGCGCGACCGGCCTCAGGGCCAACGAGATCGGGTTCACCTGCTCCGGCTCCGCCGACTACCTCGCCGGCCGCGCCTTCTCCTTCACCATGGCGCTCGACGGCGTCGGAGCCCACCCGCCCATCTCCGAGTCCCACGTCGAGATGGACGGGGCCTGGGCGCTGTACGAGGCCTGGGTGAAGATCCGGACCGGCGAGGCGGACACCGCGCTCGTCTACTCCTACGGGAAGTCCTCGCCCGGCCGGGTCCGCGACGTCCTCACCCGCCAGCTCGACCCCTACTACCTCGCCCCGCTCTGGCCCGACTCCGTCGCGCTCGCCGCCCTCCAGGCCCGGGCGCTCATCGACGCGGGGGACACCGACGAAGGAGCCCTCGCCGAGGTCGCCGCCCGCAACCGCACCGCCGCCACCGGAAACCCGCACGCCCAGCTCACCGGCGACGTCCCCCCGGGCGACCACCTCGTGCACCCGCTGCGCACCGGCGACTGCCCGCCCATCGGCGACGGGGCCGCCGCCGTGGTCCTCGCCGCCGGGGACACCGCCCGCGCCCTGTGCGCGCGCCCGGCCTGGATCCGGGGCATCGACCACCGCATCGAGGCGCACAGCCTCGGCGTCCGCGACCTGACCGACAGCCCCTCGACGCGGCTCGCCGCCGAGCGCGCGGGGGCCTTCGACAGGCCCGTCGACACCGCGGAACTGCACGCCCCGTTCACCTCCCAGGAAGTCGTCCTGCGCAAGGCCCTGGGGCTCGGCGACGAGGTCCGCGTCAACCCCTCCGGCGGCGCGCTCGCCGCCAACCCGATCATGGCCGCCGGACTGATCCGGCTCGGCGAGGCCGCCGCCCGCATCCACCGGGGGGAGTCCGACCGGGCGCTCGCGCACGCCACCTCGGGACCCTGCCTGCAACAGAACCTGGTCGCCGTCCTGGAAGGGGAGAGCGCTCATGCCTAAGGAGCCCGTCGCCGTCGTCGGCATCGGCCAGACCAAGCACGTCGCCGCCCGGCACGACGTGTCCATCGCCGGACTGGTCCGCGAGGCCGCCGTGCGGGCGCTGGCCGACGCCGGGCTGGCCTGGAGCGACATCGACGCCGTCGTCATCGGCAAGGCCCCCGACTTCTTCGAGGGCGTCATGATGCCGGAGCTCTACCTGGCCGACGCGCTGGGCGCCGTCGGCAAGCCCATGCTCCGCGTGCACACGGCGGGTTCCGTCGGCGGATCGACGGCCCTGGTCGCCGCCAACCTGGTCGCCGCCCGTGTCCACCGCACCGTTCTCACCCTCGCCTTCGAGAAGCAGTCCGAGTCCAACGCCATGTGGGGCCTCTCCCTGCCCGTCCCCTTCCAGCAACCGCTGCTGGCCGGGGCCGGCGGCTTCTTCGCCCCGCACGTGCGCGCGTACATGCGGCGTACCGGAGCGCCCGACGAGGTCGGATCGCTCGTCGCGTACAAGGACCGGCGCAACGCGCTGAAGAACCCCTACGCGCACCTCCACGACCACGACATCACCCTGGAGAAGGTCCGGGCGGCCCCCATGCTCTGGGACCCGATCCGCTACTCCGAGACCTGCCCCTCCTCGGACGGGGCCTGCGCCATGGTCCTCACCGACCGCGAAGGAGCGGCCCGCTCGCCCCACCCGCCCGCCTGGGTGCACGGCGGGGCGATGCGCAGCGAGCCGACCCTGTTCGCGGGCAAGGACTTCGTCTCCCCGCAGGCCGGCAAGGACTGCGCCGCCGACGTCTACCGGCAGGCCCGGATCACCGACCCGCGCCGGGAGATCGACGCCGTCGAGATGTACGTGCCGTTCTCCTGGTACGAGCCGATGTGGCTGGAGAACCTGGGCTTCGCCGAGCAGGGCGAGGGCTGGAAGCTCACCGAGGCGGGCGTCACCGAGCTCCACGGAGACCTCCCGGTCAACCCTTCGGGCGGTGTGCTCTCCACCAATCCGATCGGAGCGTCCGGCATGATCCGCTTCGCCGAGGCCGCCCTCCAGGTGCGGGGGAGGGCCGGGGAGCACCAGATCGACGGGGCCGCCCGGGCGCTCGGCCACGCCTACGGCGGCGGGGCGCAGTTCTTCGCCATGTGGCTGGTCGGAGCGGAGCCCCCGCCCGGCTGACGGGGGGCGGCGGGCCCGGTCCCGCGAGGCCCGGGCCCGGCTCCGCGACGTGAGCCGGGACACGTAACATGGCAGCATGTCCTTCCTCCGCCGCCGTAGCGCCGCAACACCCGCGGGCCCGGATTTCGACGTCCTGGCCATGGACCCCGGGGACTGGCCGGGCAACCTCGGCGCCGGTCTGCTCCCCGCCCCCGACGGCAGCTGCCAGGGCGTCTTCCTCCGTTACGACCTGTACGGCGGCCGGGGCCCGGCGATGATCATCGGCAATCTCCCGGAGGGCTCGCCCGCCCGCGAGACCGAGGAGGGCCAGGTCCCCTTCGAGGTGGCGCAACTGCTCCTCGCCCTGGAGAACGACGAGCCGATCGAGGTCGTCAGCTCCGAGGACGTCCCCGTCATGCAGGGCGACAACCTGCTGATCGTCCGCCGCGTCAAGCTCTCCGAGAGCCGTATCGCCTGTGTCCAGTTCGACCGCAGTGACGGTGTCCTCGTGACCATCGCCAGCTGGGACCGGCCGATCACCGACGACCTGTACACCCTCCTCAAGCCCCTGCCCGCAGAACTGTTCCAGCAGGGCTGAAACGTCCCTGCGCAAGGCCGCCCGGATGCGTCCGGGCGGCCTTTTCCGTTGTCCGGAAGGGGAGACCCGGCCGTGCTCCGGGCCCGGGCGGGCGGTGGTCCGCGAGGACGGGCCAGGGTATAAAATAAAACGACTGTTCAAGTTGTAGCGATCGTTCAAGATTCTTGACCGCTCGCCCGAAGGGTCGCCCCCACGACTGCCCCGGAGGTCCGCGCATCGCCAACCCCTACGGCGCCCTGTTCCGCACGCCGGGATCGAGGGCCTTCACCGCCGCCGGGCTCGTCGCCCGCATGCCCCTGTCCATGGCGGGCATCGGCGTCATCGCGATGGTGTCCCAGGCGCGCGGTGACTACGGCCTCGCGGGAGCCGTCTCCGCCACCTTCACCCTGTCCATGGCCCTGTGCGGTCCGCGGATCTCCCGGGCGGTCGACCGCCGGGGCCAGAGCCGGGTGCTGCCGCCCGTCGCCGGACTGAGCGTGGTCGCGCTCGGCGCGCTGCTGCTCTGCACCCGGTACGACGCCCCCGCCTGGACCCTGTTCGGGTGCGCGGCGGTGGCCGGCACGATGCCCAACATGGCCGCGATGGCGCGTGCCCGCTGGACCCACGCCCTCAAGGGCTCCGACCGGCTGCACACCGCCTACTCGCTCGAATCGGTCCTCGACGAACTCACCTTCGTCGTGGGCCCCGCACTCTCGGTCGCCCTGTCCACCGCACTGTTCCCCGAGGCCGGGCCGCTGGCCGCCGGGGTGCTGCTGATCCTCGGCGTCCTCATGTTCGTCCCGCAGAAGCGCACCGAGCCCCCGGTGGTCCGGCCGACCGCCGGCCACCCGCGAAGCGGCTCGGCGATCCGCGGCGGCGCGCTCCGGCTGCTGGCCCTCACCCTCGCGGCCGGCGGCGCCATCGTCGGCACCGTCGACGTCGTGAGCGTCTCCTTCGCCGAACAGCAGGGCTCACCCGCCGGCGCGGGACTCGTCCTCTCCGTCTACGCTGCCGGATCCGCGCTCGCCGGGCTGGTCTTCGGGACGCTGAAGCTCAGGACACCGCTGCCCCGGCTGCTCGTCATCGGCACCGCCGGGACGGCGCTCACGACCCTCCCCCTGCTGCTCGTCGGGGACATCGTCTCGCTGTCCGCCGCCGTCTTCCTCCCCGGTCTCTTCTTCGCGCCTACCATGATCGTGGTGATGGGGCTGGTGGAGAGGACGGTGCCGCCCGCCGCACTCACCGAAGGCATGACCTGGGCCATCACCGGCCTCAGCGTGGGCGTCGCCTCCGGCGCCGCGGTGTCGGGCGCGATCGTCGACCGCTTCGGCCCCGGCGGCGGCTTCACCGTCGCCGTCGCCGCGGGCACGGCCGCCCTGCTGACGGCGCTGTGCGCCCGGCGTCCCCTGGAGCGGAGTCTCCGGGAGCGCACGGACCGCGATGCCCTCGGACCGATCGAGGCGCCGCCCGGCGCCCCCGACCGGTCCGCGCACTGACGGACCCGTGCCCCAGCGGGTCCGCCTCGCTCCAGCCACCCCGACGCCCGGAGGCACCGTGCACACACCGCAGACCGACGGACGCCTGCTCAAGGGCGAGCGACGGAAGGAGGAACTCATCGAGGCCACGCTCCAGGTGGTCGCCCGGGAAGGAGTGGCGGGCGTCAGCCACCGGGCGGTCGCGCGCGAGGCGGGCCTGCCCGCCACCGCCGCGGCCTACCACTTCACGAGCATCGACGACCTGCTCACCGGCGCGCTCACCCGCTGCATGGAGCAGGACGCGGACCGCATGCTCCGGCTGGCCGAGGAGACCGACGGCGGCCCCGAGGGCATCACCGCGCTCGCCGAACTGCTGGCGAAGGTCGTCAACGGCCCCGGCCGGCTGCTCGCGGAGTACGAGCTGTATTTGCTCGCCGCCCGCCGCCCGGAGCTCCGCGGCCCCACCCGGCACTGGCTGGAGGCCATCGCCGCGTACGGCCGGCGCTACACCGACGACCCGGTCCGGGTGCGGGCGCTCAAGGGCGTCATCGACGGCCTGCTGCTCCAGGGGCTGCTGACCGACACCCCGCCGAACGCGGCAGAGTTCGAGGCGGTGCTCCGGCACGTCCTGCTCTGAGCCCCGCCCCGCCCGCTCCCGCCACCGGTCGCGGCCCGCCGTCCGTTCCTCCTCACGGCGGGCCGCACGCCCGGGAACTACCCCGCACTGCCCGCGAGTCGGGCCATCACCCGCGGCACCTGGGCCGCCGAGGTGCCCAGCCCCGTGGGACCGCCCGGACGCCAGGGGGCGCCGGCGCCCCCTCGCAGGTCCTCCTCGCGGTAGCGACGGCACCCCCGGTGCCAGATCAGGATCCCCGCGATCCAGTGCTCGAGCTCCCGCACATAGCCCGACAGGGTCTCCCGCGCCTCGGCGTCGAGCCCGAAGTCGTCGCACAGCACCGGGAGTTCCACCTCCGCGACGTGCAGGAACTGCCGCAGCCGCGAGTTCATCAGGTCGTGCACGATCGCCACGCCCGTCGGATAGTCCACGCCGAAGAAGTTCTGCACCACCAGGACGCCGTTGTGCACCTCGCCCTCGTACTCGATCTCCTTCTGGTACGAGAACAGGTCGTTCATCAGGCAGGCGTAGTCCGCCGCCGCGTTCTCCAGGGAGCGCATCGGACCGCTGCGGTAGACCTCGTCGGGAACCTTCCTGCCGTGCCCGAGCCGGCACAGGCTCATCGTCAGGTCCGAGCCGAACGTCGCCCGTCGCATCTCCACGTAGTCCACCGGGTCGGGGATACGGTTCTGCGCCTGATTGGCCAGCTCCCACAGCCAGCTCTCGGTCATCGACTCGACCGCGGTCCGGAAGGCGCGCCGCCCGCTCAGGTCCATCGGGGCGGCCGTCCTGCGCCACAGGTCGCCCAGACTCCGCTCCAGGGCGTTCACCGGCTCCGGCGTCCCCCCGCCGTCCAGCGGCATGAACAGCGACAGCCGCTCGTTGGCCAGCCGCGCCCCCGCCAGGTCCCGGGTCCGCCCGTGCACGACCGGGAACCAGTCGTCTCCGTACGTGCCCCAGGCCAGCCACCCCGAGGACAGGTCCAGCTCGTCCGGGGTCGCGTCCGGATGGATGCCCGCCGCGCAGAGCGGCAGGTCGATCGCGGCGATCCGCCGCTCGTCCCAGATGTGCGAACCCGGCACCCCCGGCTGGGCCTCCAGGATGCCCATCCGCCGCGCCCAGTCGACCAGCCGGACCCGGGCCCCCGCCAGATGGGGGCTCAGCGTCGTGCCGAACGGCAGGTCGAAGTCCGGCAGCAGCGAGGGCCCCACGTACTGGAACGGCACATGGCTCAGGCTGCGGGCCCTGGCGGTCTCCGAGCGGAGCGTGAACCTGATGGAGGCGGCGGACATGCCGAAGCCGGGCACTGCCTCGCCCGCGCCGCCGCCGTTCATGTAGCGGCTGGAGCGCATGTGCCATTCGTGGCCGCCGGACTGCCAGTCCTGGAGCCCCTTGGCGTACGCCAGCACGGCGGCGGTCTGCGCCGGGTCCAGGACCTTCTCGGCGCAGAGCGGGCCGAGTTCGGTGAGCGCGGTGTTCTCGAACTGCTGGAGCCGTGAGGTCAGCAGGTCGTTGACGGCCTCGGCGGCCTCCTGGGTGGAGCAGCCGAGGAACTTCTCCAGCACCAGCACACCATTGCTGTTCTCCCCCTCGTCCTCCACCTCACGCTGGTAGGAGAAGAGGTCGTTGCGCAGGTGTACGGCGTCGGAGAAGGCGTCCCGCAGCACCCGCAGCGGGCGGGCGTCGGCGACCGAAGCGGGCACCTCGGCGCCGGCCGCGTACTCCACCAGACCGGCCGACCAGGGAGCGCCACCCACTTTGCGGCGCATCTCGATGTACTCGACGGGGTTCGCGACGCGGCCCTCGTGGATGTTGGCGAGCTCCCACAGGGACTCGTTGAGAAGGGCCTCGGTCGCCTCGGCGAACCGGGCCCGCCAGGCGTCCGACATCGAGGGGACCGTGCGTGCCCACAGATCGGCCAGCCCCGCCTCGACGGGGTTCTCGGGCTCCGGCGTCGGGGCGCCGCGCCCCATCGGCATGAAGGCGGGCAGGCGGTCCAGATACCGCTTGCCGCCCTCCCGGTCGGGAGTGCGTTTGAAGAGTTCCAGGAAGTGGTCGTCGAAGAAGAAGACCCACACGTACCAGTCGGTGACCAGGGAGAGCGCCTCGGCCGAGCAGTCGGGGTGGGTGTAGGCGCACAGGAGGGCGTAGTCGTGCGCCTCCAGGTCCTTCTCCTCCCAGATGCCGGATCCTTCCAGCATCCCCATGGCCCGGGCCCACGCCCGGGTGTGCGTGCGTGCCGCCTCCACGTGGGGGTTGAGCCGCGCCGGATACGGGACATAGAAGTCCGGCAGTGAGAAGGGCTGTGCCATGTGCGTCGGGCCTTTCCAGAAGCCTCCACGCGGGGAATCGCGCGGACCGGTGTGTCCGCGCAGCACTACCCTTCGGCCATACGGAGCACGCACGGCGGCGATTAGTCACATCATCGCTTCGGTGGTGCGTGCTCGTCAGGCGGTCGTTCGTCGTTCGTTCGTTCGGCAGTCGGTCGCTCAGTAGGCGGAGTCGACGTTGTCGATCGAGCCGTACCGGTCCGCGGCGTAGTTGGCGGCGGCGGTGATGTTGGCGACCGGGTCCGTGAGCTTCTTCGGGGTGCCCTTGACGTGGTAGGCGTCGAAGGTGGGCTGGATCACCTGGAGGAGGCCCTTGGAGGGGATGCCGTTCCGCGCGTTGATGTCCCAGTCGTTGACGGCGTTCGGGTTGCCGCTGGACTCGCGCATGATGTTGCGGTGCAGCCCCTCGTAGGAGCCGGGGATGTTCTTCTTCTTCATGATGTCGAGCGACTCGCGGATCCAGCCGTCGAGGTTGTTCGCGAACTTCTTGGGAGTGACGGCCTTGCGCTCGGTGGAGCGGTTGGCGGCCTGCTTCTCGGAGCGCGCCTCGGCGGCGTCCTTCTCCGCGGCGGCCTTGCGGGCGGCCGCGGCCTTCTTCGCGGCGGCTTCCTTGGCGGCGGTCTCCTGAGCGGCCTTCTTGGCCGCGGCGTCCTTCGCCGTGGGGATGCCTGCGGCGGCGACCGGCTCCACGGAGATGGAGGACCGGGTCGCCGTGGTCTGCGCTTCGCTCGGGCCGCCGGTGGCGGCTATGGCGCTGACGGAACCGGCCGCGACGAGCACGGCGGTGGCGATCTTGTGCGAGCGGGTGATGCGCAGGGTGGAGATGCGGGGCATGCGTGAGCTCTTCCTATGGGGGACGGGCTTCGCGGCCTTCGCGCCGCGTCGGCAGGAACCGGAGGGTCCGGGCCGCGGTCGCCGGTGGGCGATCGACGTGGACTCGTACGCGGTGCTTGCCGGGATCCATGGTTAGCGGGCACCGACATAGGAAGCAATGACCGCCTTTACTACCTTTCATCGTGAGATGCCAATTTATGAGCCATATGGGCGGTTCGTTACGCCGGACGGGAGGGCTCACGCCTACTACCGGACGTCGTAGGTGACGTGGGTCTCGTGGCGGGCCTCACCCGTGGGCCGCCCCGGGGCGGCACAGGGTCAACGCCCGGTCACGGGGAGGCGCCACCCGGAACGGGCTGTACGACGCCGTACGGAGCCACGGGCGCCGTCGGCCCCGGAGCGGCCGCGCGTCCGTGGGCTGCCCCGGCGGCACGGGGCCGGACGGCGGTGGGCAGGCCCCGGAACGCACGACAGCGCGCTGCGGGACCGGTGTGTCGGCACCGGTCCCGCAGCGCGCTTCTTCTTCACAGTGGTCTGAGCACTGTGGTTCTCGGCAGGCGGGGCGTATCCCCGCTCGGTCCCTCCGTCTCAGCGTGTGCCGACCGCGGCCCGCACCGCCCGCCGCGCCATGGCGCAGTCGTCGTGCAGCCTCCGCAGCAGCAGCCGCTGCTCCTCGCCGGAGGAGATCGGGCCGGGCCGGTCGCCCCCCGGACCCGCCGCGGGCGCCTCGCGCATGGTGCGCTGGACCGCCGTCTCGTAGTTGCGGATCTCGCGGGTCAGCACGAGCATCAGGTTCACCAGGAACGCGTCCCGCGCGGCCGGCCCCCGGGCCTGAGCCAGCTGGCTGATCTGACGTCGCGCCACCGGGGCGTCGCCCAGCACCGCCCACAGCGTCGCCAGGTCGTACCCCGGGAGATACCAGCCGGCGTGCTCCCAGTCGACCAGCACCGGACCGGTCGGCGAGAGCAGGATGTTGGAGAGCAGGGCGTCCCCGTGGCAGAACTGCCCCATGCCCTGCCTGCCGCCCGCGTGGGCCAGGCCGTGCAGCAGCTTCTGCAGGTCGCCGAGGTCACGGTCGGTGAACAGGCCGAGCTCGTGGTAGCGCGCGATCCGTGACGCGTAGTCCAGCGGCGCCTCGAACAGTCCGGGCGGTGGCCGCCAGGCGTTCACCCTGGCGATCGCTCCGAGCGCCGCCCGGATGTCGGCCCGCGGCGGCGCCTCCGCCGGGTGCCGGGTGAGGGCGGCGACCCGGCCGGGCATCCGCTCGATCACCAGCGTGCAGTTCTCCGGATCCGCCGCGATCAGCCGGGGCACCCGAACCGGGGGCCGGTGCCGGACGAACGCGCGGTATGCCGCTATTTCGTGCCGGAACCGCTCGGTCCACGCCGGCGAGTGGTCCAGTAAACACTTCGCGACGGCGGTGGCCCGCCCGGTCGTTCCGACGATCAGGACCGAACGGCCGCTGCGGCGCAGCACCTGGACCGGGTTGAACTCGGGGCAGATGCGCTGCACGGAGGCGATGGCCATCCTCACCTGAGCGCCCTGGGGCCCGGACAGGTCGATCCTTCCGCTGAGCGGTCCGGCGCCCGGTCCCGCGGCCCGTCGGGCCCGGCCCGGACCCTGCACCGGTGCGCCGGCGTGAGGAGCGAGATAGGGCCCGCCGCCCGCGCCCATCGGGCGGAGCGGACGGGGCGGGGCGGACACGGAGGACGATGCTGTGTACATGGGCGAGACAGATCCCTTCGTGCGCCGACAAGGTACGTGCGCCAACCCGGCCGACGGCCGTTCGGCACCCTGGGGAGTACCTAGGGCTGCCGGGCGGGGTGGCGCACTCCTACCTGACAACGGGTCACGGGTGGCAGACCATCTGGCGGACCCTGGCGAACCCTGGCGAATAGTCACAGCGCATCTGACCGGGGGTTAGTGTCAAGTCAGCCGAGAACCTGGGGGCTTGAAGTGACCGGAGAACCCAACACCCGCCTTTCTGACCTGTTCGGCCTGGCCGGCTGGTCCAAGGGCGAACTCGCGAGACTGGTGAACCGGCAGGCGGCGGCCATGGGCCACCCGCAGCTGGCCACCGACACCTCGCGCGTCAGGCGCTGGATCGACATGGGGGAGTCCCCCCGCGATCCCGTGCCCGGGGTGCTGGCTGCTCTGTTCACCGAGCGGCTCGGCCGTGTCGTGACCATCGAGGACCTCGGGTTCGGCCGACGCGGGCGTGTGGGGAAGCGGCGTGACTCCGGGACGGATCACCATCCCGATCAATTGCCGTGGGCGCCCGAACGGACGGCAGCGGTCCTCACCGAATTCACGGGAATGGACCTCATGCTCAACCGACGCGGCTTGGTGGGTGCGGGCGCCGCGCTCGCCGCCGGCTCAACCATCGCCGGCCCCATGTACGACTGGCTGCACAGCGACCCCGCTCTGGCGGCCGAAGCCCCACGTACCAGCGATCCCCTGCACGCCGATCCCGCCGGTCTCGACCGGTACGAGGCAGCACCGGTCGGCTCCGAGGAGATCGAGGCCCTGGAGCATTCGGTCGAGGTGTTCCGCGCCTGGGACGCGTCCCGGGGCGGCGGACTCCAGCGCAAGGCGGTCGTCGGCCAGCTCAACGAGGTGGGAGGCATGCTCGCCTACCGCCACCCCGACCATCTCCAGCGCCGCCTGTGGGGCGTCGCCGCCAATCTCGCCGTCCTGGCGGGCTGGATGTCCCACGACGTCGGCCTCGAACCCACCGCCCAGAAGTACTTCGTCATCGCCGCCCACGCGGCCCGTGAGGGCGGCGACCGGCCGCGCGCCGGAGAGGCGCTCTCCCGGGCGGCGCGCCAGATGGTGCACCTGGGCCGCCCCGACGACGCACTCGACCTGATGAAGCTCGCCAAGTCCGGCTCGGGTGACGAGACCCTGCCCCGTACGCAGGCGATGCTGCGCACCATCGAGGCCTGGGCGCAGGCGGCGATGGGCCGCGGACAGGCCATGCGGCGCACCCTCGGTGAGGCCGAGGAACTGTTCGTCTCGGACAAGAGCGATGTGCCGCCGCCCAGTTGGATGCAGATGTTCGACGAGGCGGACATGCACGGCATGCAGGCGCTCGCCTTCCGCACCCTGGCCGAGCACGACCCGGGAGCGGCGATCGTCGCCCAGCGCCACGCCAAGCAGGCGTTGGAGCTGCGGGTCAACGGGCGCCAGCGGTCGAAGATCTTCGACTACATCTCCCTCGCCTCGGCCTGCTTCATCGCCAACGACCCCGAACAGGCCGACCGGTACGCCCGGCTCGCGCTGGTGTCGATGGGGGAGACCTCCTCGCACCGCACCTGGGACCGGCTCCGTGAGATGTACCGGCTCACCGGGCAGTTCTCCGGGTACGCGGGGATCCAGGACCTGCGTGAGGAGATCGAGCTCTCGATGCCGCCGAGCCAGAAGAAGGCCAAGGGCACACAGATCTGACCCGGCGGCCCCGCTCCGCGTCCCGTCACGCCCTGGCGCGTCCGCGCTCCGTCACGCGCTGATGCGTCCGCGCTCCCTCATGCCCCGATACGGGCGACCAGCACGCACGCGTCGTCCGGGCGCCCGGTCCCGCCGAACTCCTCGACGACGCTCCGTACGCACTCCTGTGCCGTACGGGCGTCCGCGAACCGGGGGGCGAGGGCGAGCAACGCCTCCGGGCCCGCACCCCGGTCGCCGCGTCGCGTCAGGCCGTCGGTGTGCAGGACGAGGACGTCACCCGGGTGCAGCCGTACCTCGTCCTGCTCGAACAGGACGTTGGACGCGGCGCCCAGCAGCATGCCGTCCGGCGGGGGCAGGAGCCGTCCCGAACCGTGGCGGAAGAGCAGTGGCGCGGGGTGTCCTGCCTGCGCCCAGGAGAGAACGGAGGACTCGGGGTCGAAGCGGCAGCACAGGGCGCTGCCCAGCGCGGGCTGTATCGACGTTTCGAGCACCTGGTTGAGGTGCCCCAGCAGCGCGCCCGGCTCGATGCCGGCGACGGCCATGCCGCGCAGGGCCCCCAGCATCATCGCCATCGCCGAGGTGGCGGGGATGCCGTGCCCGGTGAGGTCGCCGACGGTGAGGAGGGTGCGTCCGTCGGGGAGTTCCATGGCGTCGTACCAGTCGCCGCCGATGAGGTCGCTCGACCCGGAGGGGAGGTAGTGGGCGGCGACGTCCAGGGCGCCGGGGCCCCGCGAGGGGAGCCTCAGCGATCCGCGCCACGGGGGGAGGACGGTTTCCTGGAGCTCCACGGCCACGCGGTGCTCGGCGTGCTCGATGTGCTCCTCGCGCCGCGCCGACGCGCGGCTCGTGGTCACGGCCCGCTCGCCGCGCCGCAGCTCGCTGACGTCCCGCAGGACCGCCCACATGGAGGCGGTGCAGCCCTCGGCGTCGAGGACCGGCTCGCCCGTCATGTGGAGGGTGCGCGTGTGTCCGTCGGGCCGCACGATCCGGAACTCTCCGTCCATCGGCCGGCCGTCCACGAGGCAGCCCGTCACCATGGCGGTCAGCACCGGCTGGTCCTCGGGCAGCAGTACGGAGGGCAGGTCGTCCAGGGAGAGAGGGGGGGAGCCGGGCGGCCGGCCGAAGATCTCGTACAACTCCTCGGACCAGCAGGACTCGTCCGTGAGGAGGTTCCACTCGGCGCTGCCCACCCGGTTCGGGAGGGAGCCGGCGGCCCGGGGTGCGTCGGCGGTGCAGCGGTCCGGCAGGCCCTCCCGGAGCTGGCCCAGGTGCTCGTCGAGGTCGTCCAGGTGCTGCACGGCGAGCTCGCACAGGGCGCGCTGCCAGCGCAGCTGGGGGTCGTCATCGTCGAACACGACAGCGTCCCGCCGCACGGCGTCCACGTCTCCGCGCAGACGGCGCGTCCGGTGGATCAGGGCGTCGACGGCGTCGTGCGCGGGAAGCTGTGGTGCGGGTCGGTCCGCGGAGAGGGGGGACGGCATCTCGTACTCCGATACAGGCGCGGCCTAGCCGGTTCTCACGGGTGGATCGCTACCGACTGTCGCACAGGCCGCGGTGGCCCGTAAGAGCTTTGGCAACACTCGACGGGGCCTTGCTTCTGGCATATGCCAGAGGCTCTCCGGGGTGATGGCCATCCGAACAGGCTTGCGTTCAAGGTGAGTTGACCGTAGGTGTTGGGGTCGCCGCCCGGCCCGCGGCGTGCCGGGGCTCCGTGTAAGCGCCCCGGCGACCATCCGGTCAGGCTGCACGAGTGCCCCCCGTGCCGACGTCTCCGGAGCCCAGGGGCAGGCACTCGGCGAGCAGGTCGACGACGTCGCGCCAGGCTCGCCGCGCGTGCCGCGGGTGGTGGCCGAAACCGGGGACCGTGGGGTGGTCGACCGGTGGGTGGTGGAAGGCGTGCAGGGCGCCGCCGTAGACCGTGAGGCGCCAGTCGACGCCCGCGGCCCGCATCTCGTCGGTGAACGCGTCCCGTTGCGCGGACGACATGATCGGATCTTCCGACCCGACCCCGGCCCACACGGGGCAGCGGATGTTCGCCGACTCGCCCGGCCGCCCCGTGATCAGACCGTTGACCGTCCCGATCGCGCGCAGGTCGACGCCGCCGCGCCCGAGTTCCAGCCCCACGGCGCCCCCGGTGCCGTAGCCGACGACGGCGATCCGGCCGGGGTCGGTGCGCGGTTCGGCGTACAGCGCGTCCAGCGCCGCACGGCCGATGTCCCGCAGCCGGTCGGGATCGGCGAGCAGCGGCAGGCAGCGCGCCAGCATCTCCTCGGGGTCGCTCAGGTAGCGCCCGCCGTGGAGATCGAAGGCCAGCGCCACGTATCCCAGCTCGGCGAGGGCGTCGGCCCGGCGGCGCTCCACGTCGCTGAGCCCCGTGCCCTCCGGTCCGACCAGCACCGCGGGCCGGCGGTCGGTGCCGGCCGGGAGCGCGAGGTGCCCGACCATCGTCAAGCCGTCGGCCGGGTACACGACCGTGCGCGTCGTTGTCGTCGTCATGGAACCGGACTGTAGTGACGGTCAAGCCCCGCCCGGCCCGGGTTCTGCCGCCGGCAGAGCGGCGCGAGCACCCCTGGACGACGGGGGCGACGGCCGTCGCGGGAGCCGACAGCCTGTGGCGCGCATCCCGGTCGAGTCCCGGTCCCGGGTGCGCGGAGGGCCGGGAATGCCGAGCGGGCGGGCCGCGTTACCCCACCAGAACGAAAACGAATCCCATTCCTGATAGGGGAGTGGGGTCGGCAGAAGTATCGGGAGGTGCCCATGGCACGCAGCGAGACCAGGCCGGTCGTCACCCTCCGCTCCACCGCCGGAACGGGCCGGAGCTATGTGACGCGCAAGAACCGCCGCAACGACCCCGACCGGCTGGAGCTCCGCAAGTTCGACCCGGCCGTCGGTCGGCACGTCCTGTTCCGCGAGGTCCGCTGACCGCACGGAAGCCCGTCCCCCGTACGCCACCGCTGCCCGCGGTGAGGAAGGAACGCATCGATGAAGTCCCGTATCCACCCCGTGTCCCGTCCGGTGGTCTTCCGTGACCGCGCGGCCGACGTGGCCTTCCTGACCCGCTCCACCGCCGACTCCGACGAGCGCGTGGCGTGGGAGGACGGCAACACCTACCCCGTCATCGACGTGGAGACCTCGTCGGCGAGCCACCCGTTCTACACCGGTGGCCGCCAGGTGCTCGACACGGCGGGCCGCGTCGAACAGTTCCGGCGCCGCTACGGCACCGGCGAGGCGTCCCGAAGCTGACCGAGCCGGTCCTGACCAGGGGGAAAGCCCGGAAATCCGTGCCGTGGATCACATCCGCACGGGTGGGTTCCCGGGAACGGCCCAGGATGGTTTATCGTTCATCTATACGTGGGAGTGAGGGGACCGTGTCCCCGGCGCTCACCAGCGGCCCCCGGGGAACACCGCGCCGGCGAAGCCCCTTGGAGCGCTCCGCCGCGAGGTGATCGCCCTTCACACCCGCACTCAAGCCGCCCCGGCTGGATTCCCCCGATCCGGCCGGGGCTTCCCCCTGCCCGGCCGCCGCGGTCCACCCCGGCACGGTCCCGTCTCCAGCACCAGAGCACCCGAGACCATCACCAACGCGCCCAACGCGGCACCCGGACTCCACCACCGCTCGGCCAGCGCCGCGAGCGCCGCCCCGGCCACCACCGCGGCCAGCCGCCCCAGCACCCAGCCGTCCCCGCGGCGCGGTTCCCGCGACGCCACGCGACCCGTGAGCGAGGTCAGCGTCCCGGTGAGATAGTTCGTCGGCCCCCGAACGCGCCCCTGGACCCCCATCGCGACCGCCACCAGGGCCAGCACCCCCAGCCGGTCACCGTACGACGTGATCAGCTCCAGCCCCCACAGCGTCGCCGCCGCCCCCAGCAGGACCGCCTCCGCCCCCAGCAGCACCCCGGCCCCGGGCCCCCACCGCCCGCTCATCAGGGCGCCCGCCGCCACTCCGCAGGAGTACGCCCCCAGGGCGACGGCCACCTTCAGCGCCACCCCGTCCTCACCCGCGCCCGCGGCCGAAGCGCCCAGCAGCACCAGGTTCCCCGTCATCACCCCGGCGAAGACCTGCCCCACGCACAGGAAGACGAACGCGTCCGCCGCGCCGGACGCCGCGGACAGCAGAAGCAGCGCCCCCTCGCCGCGCCACGGCACACCACCGGACCGGGGCGCACCGGAGGACGGCGGGCCGGAGGAAGAGGAGGGGGAGGGCGGCTGGGGCGCCGCTGGAGCGGTGGGCACCCGAGCATTCTCGGCACCCGCCGCCCCGGACCGGCGCGTCCCCCGCCGCACGGCGCGCCGCGGACGGCCGGCATGGCCCCGTACCGGTCACACGGTCTCGTCGAGGTCCTTCGCATAGTGCTCGATCGCCCGTCGGTACTGCTGCACGTGCGGGTCGTCGCTGGTCGTGGCCGTCAGTTCCAGCAACAGCCGCATCGCCTCGTGGTGCTCGTCGATGTTGTACAGGGCCATCGCGAGGAACGCCCGGAGCGAGCCGTTGCCGGGGAACTCCTCGACGCCCCGGCGCAGCGTCTCCACCGCCTGCCCGTACCGCCCGAGGATCCGGTACGTACTGCCCAGCCCCAAGAGCGCCCCGCTCCGGTCCTCCGAGGCCAGCTCCGGATCGGCCAGGGCGCGCTCGTAGTAGGGCACCGCCTCCGCCTCCAGCCCCAGCACGTCATGGATCCACGCCGTCCGGTAGGCCACTTCCGCGTCCTCGGGGTACTCGGCGGTCAGGGCGAGGAGCCGTTCGCGCGCCTCCTCGGGCCGGCCCCCCGTACGCAAACGGTCGGCCTCGTCCAGCAGGTCCCTCTTCTCACGTGCGCTCATGCGCCCATCGTCGCAGGCGGGCCTGGACGGCCGCCTGAGTTTTTCGCTCCACAGGCCCGTCCGGTGTGTGTTCCGGCCGGTCGGGGGCATCCGTCGGCCATGACAGCAGAGGCGAATCCCCGCACAGGCCAGGGGACATGGGTACGTATGCTGGTGCGCGGGGCGGTCCTGACGGTGGTGCTCCTGGGGCTGGTGGCCTTCTCCGTCCTCCTGGCCAAGGTGACGCTCACGCCGTCACCGGCCTCCGAGGACCTCGTCACCTCGAATCTCCGCCCCGGGCGCTCACTGCGCCAGTACGCCGAGGACTACACCTTCCTCGGCGCGGTCAAGCAGGCCGGTGGGAACCTGCTGCTCGGTGTGCCGTTCGGCCTGCTGCTGCCGTTCTTCGTGCCACGTCGCCTGCGCATGATCCGCACGACACTGCTGACCGCCGTCGCCATGGCCGTCGTCGAACTGGTCCAGGGGGCCCTGGTCGCGGGGCGCGCCTTCGACATCGACGACGTCATCCTCAACACGGCGGGCGCGCTGCTGGGGTACTTCCTGCTGGGCCGCCGGATCAGCCACCGCTACTACGTCTACACCGACGCATCGGGCGCTCCCGGACCGTCCGCCCAGGAGCCCGCCGCCGACCCGGAGCCCGCGCCCGGCCCCGCCGCGCGCCGCACGAAGACCGCTGCCACGAAGACCGCACACGGCAAGGCCGGACAACCGGCCCCGCCGAAGCCGGCGGCCACGGCGCCGGCGAAGAAGCGCGGCCCCCGCACCGCGAGCACCGAGGACCCGGCGGGCGCCCGCCGAGGCGCCAACGCGTCCGACTCGGTCCGCTCGCTGTTCGGCCGCCTCCGCGGGCGCTGAGCCCGGGCACCCGTTCGGGCCGGGCCGTTTGCGTGCGGTCCGGAGCGGACGCACGGTGGGGACACGTCCTGCGCGCGGACGCCGTACGGATCCCCTGCCGAGGAGGAGCGACATGGCCGAAGGCCAGTGGAGCCCGGGCCGCAAGGAGACGGACGCAGACGAGTTCCGGCCCGTCCTGGACATCGTCGAACCGGCCCGCCAGCGGCGGCTGACGGTGTTCCTGCGACTGCTGCTGCTCGTCCCCCACTTCATCGTGCTGTTCGTCTTGCACATCGCGGCGTTCTTCACCGTCGTCGTCGGCTGGTTCGCGGCGCTGGTGCTGGGGCGGCTACCCGACCCGGTCTTCCGCTTCCTGACCGGCGTCCTCGGCTACGACATGCGCGTCTCGGCCAGCGACATGCTGCTCATCGACCGCTACCCGCCCTTCGCCCTGACCCCGCCGGCCGACTATCCGGTGCAGATCGAGGTGCGGCCCACCCCGCTCAACCGCCTCGCGGTGCTGTTCCGCCTCTTCCTGATGATCCCGGCGGCGATCGTGCAGAGCCTCGCCGTCTACGGGTGGTGGGCGCTGGCCTTCGTCTGGTGGCTGATCACCCTGTGCCTCGGCCGGATGCCCCGGCCGCTGTTCGAGGCGACGGTGGCCACCCTGCGCTACCGGATGCGCTTCTCCGCGTACGTCATGATGCTCACCCCCGCCTACCCCAAGGGGTTGTTCGGCGACGACGGCCTCGCCGTCGCCCCGGAGCGGTCGCGCTCGGCCACCCGCCCACTGGTCCTCGGCAGCGCCGCGAAATGGCTCGTGGTGCTGTTCCTGGTGCTGGGCCTGGCGGGCCACATCACCTCGTCCGTGACCGCCTCGACGAGCGACGACACCTACGACACGCGTCTCGACGGCTCCTGAGGACCGCCGGGGCCCGGTCCCGCCCCCGCCGCGTCGGCGTAGCGCCGGGCCAGGTGCGCGAAGGCGTCTCGCAGCGCGTCGGGCCCGACGACCTCGATGTCCGCGTCGAACCTGCCCAGTTCGGCGGCGAGGCCCGGCCACGACCAGGCGCCCAGGACCACCCGGCAGCGGTCCGGGCCGTGCTCCTCGACGACGCCGTCGCGGATGTGGCCGGCCACCGCGGAGGCCGGCGCGTCGAGGATCACCTCGCCGCGGCAGGGCCACGCGCCGGGGGCGTCGGCGCCCTGGAAGCGCGCGGCGACGAAAGCGGCCACGTCGCCTCCGGGCACCTCGCGCGGCGCGAACCGGGGACCCGTGGGCGTACGCGGGGCGATCCGGTCCGCGCGGAAGGTCCGCCAGTCCTCGCGATCCAGGTCCCAGGCGACGAGGTACCAGCGCCCGCCCCAGGTGACCAGACGGTGCGGCTCCACCCGCCGCACCGCGGGCGGGGCGTCGGGGGTGGCGGGCCGGTGCGCGGGGGAGTGGTCGAAGCGCAGCACCTCGCGGGCGTGCACGGCCGTGCTCAACGCCACGAGCACCCTCGGATCGGCCTGCGGCCGGGGCCGGCCCCCCGTGCGTTCGACGGCGGTGACCCGCAGGGCGTCGACACGGTGGCGCAGCCGGGCGGGCATGACCTGCCGGACGGTGGTGAGCGCCCGGGCCGCGGCCTCCCCGATCCCGGCGCCGGTCGCGGCGGCGGTCCGCAGCGCGACGGCGAGCGCGACGGCCTGGTCGTCGTCGAACAGCAACGGCGGCAACCGCGCGCCGGCGTCCAGCCGGTATCCGCCGTCGGGCCCCTTGAACGCGACGATCGGGTAGCCCAGCTCCCGCAGCCGGTCGACGTCGCGCCGCACCGTGCGCGGACTGACCTCCAGCCGCTCGGCCAGCGACGGGCCCGGCCAGTCGCGGCGCGCCTGGAGCAGGGAGAGCAGCGCCAGCAGTCGCGCTGAAGTCTTCGGCATGCCGCCAGTATTCCCCGAGAAGAGGACACTCCCTGGCCTCTTCGACTGCGAGGGTCGATCCGTACCGCCCGACAGGAACACCGGAAGGAACCCGATCACCATGACCACGGCCCCCACCTCCCCCGACACCGACGCCGAGCGCACCGATCTGCTCGCCGCCCTCGCCACCACGCGGGCCGCCCTGGTCCGCGCGGTCGAGGGCCTCGACGACGAACAGGCCGGGGAGCGCCCGACCGTCAGCGAGCTCTGCCTGGGAGGCCTCGTCAAGCACGTCACGGCCGTGGAGGAGAGCTGGCTGAACTTCGTGACCGAGGGCCCGTCGGCGATGTCCTTCGCCCTGCCCGAAGGAGTCACCTGGGAGGATCTGGCGGCGGGCACCGCCGCCGAGTACCCGAAGTGGGCGATCGAGCGGGAGAAGGAGTTCCGGATGCTGCCCGGCGAGACGACGGCCGGGGTTCTCAGCGCCTACGCACGGGTCGCCGCCCGCAGCGAGGAGATCATCCTCGCGGTCCCCGACCTCTCGGCGACGCACCCGCTGCCCGAGGCGCCCTGGAACGAACCCGGCGGCGAGTGGAGCGTACGGCGGGTCCTGACCCACGTCCTGACCGAGACCGCCCAGCACGCCGGGCACGCGGATATCCTGCGCGAGACGCTCGACGGGCGGCGGGCCACCTGACCACCGGCGCACCGCGTGGGGAGGCGCGGACACCGACGTCAGGCGAGAGAGAAGGAGAGACCACACCGTGACCGTCCTCGACAACCGGGCGCTCAACCGCGCCATGCTGGCCCGCCAGTTGCTGCTCGACCGGGCCGATCTGCCGGTCGTGGACGCCGTGGCCCACCTCTGCGGCCTCCAGGCGCAGGAACCGCAGGAGCCCTTCGTCGGACTCTGGTCCCGGCTGACCGCCTTCGACCCGGCGGTTCTCTCGGACCTGCTGACCCGGCGGAGTGTGGTGCGCACCCATCTGATGCGGCGCACCGTCCACCTGGTCACCGCCGACGACGTCCTCGCCTGGCGGTCCCGCCACGACGCGATGCTCCGTCAGCGCGTGCTCGGTGTCTACCGCGACGAGCTGAAGGGGATCGACCTCGACGCGCTCGCCGCCGATGCCCGGGAGCTGATGGCCGACGGGGAGCCCCGCACGGCGGCCGAGATCGTGGCGGCGCTCGCCGGGCGTTGGCCCGGTCCGGGACCCCGCCCCCTGGGCGAGATGGTGGTCGCCGCTCTCGTCCCGGTGGCGCAGGTCCCGCCCCGGGGGCTCTGGCGGGCGAAGGGAGGGGTGCGCAACGCGGCCCTCTCATCGTGGCTGGGCCGCCCCGTCGATCCGCCCGCCCCCGACGGGTCCGACCCGGTCGGCCGGACACTGGTCCGGCGCTATCTGGCCGCCCACGGACCCGCCGCGACGGCCGACCTGCGCGCCTGGTCCGGCCTGGCCGGGCTGCCTGGCGCGGTGGCCGCCGTGCGCGGGGAGCTGGTCGGCTTCCGCGACGAGCGGGGACGGGAGCTGCTCGACCTGCCCGAGGCGCCGCGCCCGGACCCGGACACCCCGGCCCCGGTGCGGTTCCTGCCGGCCTTCGACAACGCGATCCTCGGCTATCAGGACCGCGGCCGGATCATCGACGACGAGCACCGCGGCCTCTCGGTCGCCGGCGAGCGGGTCGTGCTGGTCGACGGCCGTGTCGCGGCCACCTGGCGGGTCACCGACGGCGTGGTCGCGGTGGAGCCCCTGCGGCCCCTCTCCCGGGCCGACCGCGACGCCGTGGCCGACGGAGGGAGGGAACTGGCGTCGTTCCTGACCGAAGGCGAGAGCGACCGCGTGCGGGTGGCCGCCGCGCCGCGCTGAACGGCCCCGGCCGCCGGGCAGGCACCTCGTGTCTGCCCGGGCGTACCGGAACAGGCCTATTTTGTACGGTAGTTCCTCCGGGATTCGGGAACAGCCGGACTGAAAGCGCCGGTCGCGGGTCACACGCTGAACATGACGTCCAGCGAGGTAACCACAGAGCCCGCGCCGCACGGCGACGAAAAGCGCGACACCCGTTCTCCCCGGGTGTGGCCGAAGGTCCTCGGCATTGCCGCGGCCGTGCTGGTCCTGCTGTTCGCGGGCAGCCGGATCAGCCTGCTGCCGGGCCTCGACGACCTCTTCGGGGAGGAGACCCGCGACCGGTCGGGTCCCGCCGTTCTCAAGTCGATCCAGGACATGAGCGCGTACGAGGCCGCCTCGGGCAACTTCCAGGTCGTCGTCGATCTGGAGAAGGACGCGAAGTTCGTTCCCGACGCCCTGCGCGGCACCCGCACCCTGTTCGTCGGTGCGGGCACGGTCGACGCCTCCGTCGACCTGGGCAAGGTCACCGGGAGCGGCGTCGTCGTGAACGAGGAGCGCACCACCGCCGAGATCCGGCTGCCGCACGCGGTACTGGGCAAACCGGCCCTCGATCCCGACCGTTCCTACGCGGTGTCCAAGCAGCGCGGTCTCCTCGACCGGCTGGGCGACCTCTTCTCCGACAATCCCGGCAGTGAGCAGGCGGTCAACAAGCTCGCCGTCCACCACATCGCGGAAGCGGCGAAGGAGAGCGAACTGACCGCCCGCGCGGAGAAGAACACCACCGACATGCTGAAGGGTCTGCTCGGCTCCCTCGGCTTCGAGCGTGTCACGGTCCGATACGGCGACGACCAGGGGTGATCGCGCGGCACGGCACACCGCGTGGGACGCGCCCGGCCGCCCGTGCGACGCGGAGGAGGGGGCCGCCCGCCCCGCACCACCCTTGACGTGAACGCGTCGGTGGGTATGGTCTAGTCCAAGTGCAAGGCCTTTCCGGACACCTGTCATCAGGCTTGTCCGGCAAGGGACTTGCAGCCCTTCGCGCCTCTTGGCCCCACACTCGTGAGGCCTCGCCGTCGAAGCCGGGCCCCCCACGGCCCGCCACCGCGCGGCGCGGTCTCCTGTGAAGGAGAAACATGCACGCGA
Source organism: Streptomyces griseus (assembly GCF_900460065.1). GTDB lineage: Bacteria > Actinomycetota > Actinomycetes > Streptomycetales > Streptomycetaceae > Streptomyces > Streptomyces griseus. The sequence goes on from NZ_UAVD01000033.1 coordinate 327,819, forward strand.
AAAGGAAGACCGCACTCGCCGTCGGCGCCATGCTCGCCCCGGTCCTCGCGCTGAGCCTCCCGGCGAGCTCCGCCAGTGCCCACGGCTACATCTCCAACCCGCCGAGCAGGCAGGCGCAGTGCGCCGCCGGCACGGTCAGCTGCGGTGCGATCAAGTACGAACCGCAGAGCGTCGAGGGCCCCAAGGGGCTCAGCAGCTGCAGCGGCGGGAACAGCGGCTTCGCCGAGCTGGACGACGACTCCAAGGGCTGGTCGGTCACCCCGGTCAACCGCTCCCAGCAGTTCCAGTGGAAGCTCACGGCGCGCCACGCGACCAGCACCTGGCAGTACTTCGTGGGCGGCGAGAAGATCGCCGAATTCGACGACGGAGGAGCACAGCCCGGCGCCACCGTGACCCACCAGGTCGACTTCGGCAACAAGACCGGCAAGCAGAAGGTCCTCGCCGTCTGGAACGTCGCGGACACCTCGAACGCCTTCTACGCCTGCATCGACGTCAACGTCGGCTAGCCGGCTCCCCGGTCGGGCTCCCCGCCCCTCCGGCCGCCCCGCCCCGGTCGCGCGCTGTCGCGGCCGGGGCGGGGTGCTGTCGGCGCGGTGGCCGGCGGCGCCGTTCGCGGTGGCCGGAAAGCGGCATGGCGCGGAAGCCCCGGGTATCCGAGCGGTTACCCTACGTCAGCTGTCCTGATTGATCATCAGTGCTCGAGGGGACTCCTGAATGAACCGCATGCGTACCGTACTCGCCGCGCTCGGCATCACCGCCGGACTGATCTCCGCCCCCGCGGCGAGCGCCGCACCGGCGTCGGCCCGGCCCGCGCCCGCCGCCGAGCGGCACGAACCCTGCACCGGAGAGTTCCGCGGCGACGCACGCCTCGGCCCCAAGTGGCTGCCGAACAAGCGGCTCGCCCCGGTCGGGCCGCTCCTGAAGGGCTGGCAGCGCACCGGAGGCCTCACACCGAAGGCCTTCCTCAAGAAGTACTGGGAAGGGCCCGCGGACACCGGCAGTTGGAAGTACCCGCCCAACGACGGCTTCGCCGAGGTGAACGGTGAGATCGACAAGGAGCCCGTGAAGCTCAGGACCGGACAGCGCCTGGACCGCTTCGGCTCGGAGTACGGCGGCTACCTCGCCCCGGCCGGTGACGCCTACGCCGAGCGCGCCCTGCCCCCGCAGAACCTCAACACCCGTGACGCGGCCAGCCCTTGCGACTACCGGGTCTACAAGGTCACCAAGCCCTTCTGGGTCTGGCAGGGTGGCATCGCCCCCTGGTTCGAGCAGCCCGGCGGCGGCCGGCAGATCAAGCTCGACGCGGTGTTCCTCGACCCGGGCGAGGGGCAGCGCCTCAACGTGAAGTGGCTGCTGGACCACGCCTACCTGGCGCCCGCGGGCAGCTGACCCGCCATGGACCGCCGAGCCCTGTACGCCGCACTCGTCGAGGCGCGGATCCCCGGCGGCTACTACCGGATCGAGGGCGTCCACGAGCCCGCTCCCACCCCGCCGGACTTCCTCTTCGTCCGGCGCGGCGGGGACGGAGCCTGGGAGACCGGGGCCTTCGAGCGCGGAACCCACGAAGTCCTCGCCCGTCACCCGGACGAGGCCACCGCCTGCGCCCACCTGCTGAGCCTGCTCGTCTGAAGCCGGTCCCCGCACCCGTTGTTTTGCCGTAACGGCAAATAGCCTTGTCCGTGCGGTCGTACCGGCCGAATGATCGTGACCGGCGGCCGGGCCCCGGTCCGGCCGTCCGCCGAAGCGTCACGACCGCCCCGCACGGGGCGCCCGAGGAGGAGCCATGCCGGAGCCCGCCCCCGTACCCACGCCGTCCGCGGACCGCACTGCCCGCCCCTCCGCCCTCCTGCCCGGAGCGACCCACCGGATCCTCGATGTCCCCGGCGGCCGGATCCACTGCGTCGAACAGGGCACGGGCCCCCTCGTGCTCCTCGTCCACGGCTTCCCCGAGTCCTGGTACTCCTGGCGCCACCAGCTCCCCGCCCTGGCCGCGGCGGGGCACCGGGCCGTCGCCATCGACGTACGCGGCTACGGGCGCTCCTCCGCGCCCGCCGCCGCCGACGCCTACCGCATGCTCGCCCACGTCGCCGACAACACCGCCGTCGTCCACGCCCTCGGCGAGGAGACCGCCACGGTCGTCGGACACGACTGGGGCTCGCCCATCGCCGCGAACAGCGCCCTGCTCCGGCCGGACGTCTTCACCGCGGTCGCCCTGCTGAGCGTCCCCTACACGCCCCGGGGAGGCCCCCGCCCCACCGACGGCTTCGCGGGCATCGGGGGCGAGGAGGAGTTCTACGTCAGCTACTTCCAGACCCCCGGCCGCGCCGAGGCGGAGATCGAACCGGACGTACGCGGCTGGCTCACCGGCTTCTACACGGCACTTTCCGGAGACGCCCCCGCCTCCGAGGACCACCCCGGCCCCTTCTTCGTACCCCCGGGCGCGCGGATGGCCGACCGGTTCCCCGGCGGCCCGCTCCCCGGCTGGCTCGACGAACGGGACCTCGACGTCTATGCCGAGGAGTTCGAACGCACCGGTCTGGCCGGCGCACTCAACCGCTACCGCAACGTCGACCGGGACTGGGAGGACCTCGCCGCCTGGGACGGAGTGCCCGTCACCCAGCCCTCGATCTTCATCGGCGGCGCCCTGGACGCCTCCACCACCTGGATGTCCGACGCCATCGCCGCCTACCCGCGCACCCTCCCCGGCCTGTCCGCCGCCCACGTCCTCGAAGGCTGCGGCCACTGGATCCAGCAGGAACGCCCCGACGAGGTCAACCGCCTGCTGACCGACTGGCTGCACGGCCTGCGCCGGACGACGCCCGGCCCGTGACGCCCGGCCCCCGACACCCCGGGTCAGCAGGCCGTGCCGCGAGGCGCCGTCGCGCGCAGCAGGTCGCGGACGAGCGTGAAGTCGGTCTTCCCCGGGTCGGGGAAGCGCAGACACCCCTGGCCCATGCCGTGGGAGGCCGGCCGGCCCGTGAACGCGTCGCGGAGCGGATCCTACGGCGACACACCGCCCACCCGGCGGTGTGTCGCACCCGGGAGCCGCGATCGCCTCCGGCGAAGGTGGACGGATGAACACCGCAGGCATGCTGGCCGAAGCGTTCGACCGGGTCGGGGAAGCGGTCCACGCCGCGGTCGAAGGACTCACGACCGACGACCTCAACGCCCGCGCCGACGCGGGGGCGAACTCCATCTCCTGGCTGGTCTGGCATCTCACACGCGTCCAGGACGACCACATCGCCGACGCCGCCGGAACCGGACAGATCTGGCTCACCGAAGGCTGGGCGGACACCTTCGGGCTGCCCTTCGACGAAACGGCGACCGGATACGGACACAGCGCCGACGAGGTCGCAGCGGTCCGCGTGGACTCCGCCGATCCCCTCCTCGGCTACTTCGACGCCGTGCACGAGCGGACCCTGGACTTCGTCGCGGGACTGGAGGGCCACGCCCTCGACCGGATCGTCGACGAGGGCTGGTCACCCCCGGTGACGCTCGGTGTCCGGCTGATCAGCGTCATCGCCGAGGACCTCCAGCACGCGGGCCAGGCCGCCTTCGTCCGGGGGATGCTGGAACGCGCCTGAGGACCGGTGGCCGGAGGAGTGGCGGACGGGGCCCGCGCACACCCGTGCACTGTGCCATCGGCGGTGCCATACTCGGAAGAAGTCAGCTTGACAGGCTTGCCATCGTCCGAAAGGTGACCGTCATGAGCTGGGCATCTTGGACGACCGCAGGTGTCTACGCGGGAACCGGCGGGGTGCGCACCGAGGAGGCGGGCATACTCAGCGGCGACCTCACGGTGCATACGACCTGGTCCGAGGGGCAGGCCTCGGTGGCCGTGCAGTACAGCGGGTCGTCGGACTGGTTCACCCTCACCGGCAGTCCCGTGCCGTGCCCCTCCGAGGAGGAGAGCCGCGCCTTCCACCAGAGCGTGGTCGAAGCCGTCCGCGCCGGAGAGGGCGCGACAGTCCCTCCGGTCGGCGCGGGACCCGTCTGACGTCGCTCACCGCCCACCGCGCCCCATAGAGTGGATCACCGGATCCGTTCCCCCAGGGACGGGCGCGCGGTACACGGGCGAGGAGCGGTGCACATGGGGCGGGCGGGCACACGACGGTCGAGGAAGAACCGGCCGTTCTGGGTGGAGCTTCCGCTCCTCATCGGCGTCGCCCTGGTGCTGGCGCTGCTCATCAAGACCTTCCTGGTGCAGGCCTTCTCCATCCCGTCGGACTCCATGCAGAACACCCTTCAACGGGGCGACCGGGTCCTTGTCGACAAACTGACGCCCTGGTTCGGGTCGGAGCCGGAGCGCGGCGAGGTGATCGTCTTCCACGACCCGTCGGACTGGCTGGCCAACGTGCCCGTGGACCCGCCCAACACCGTGCAGAAGGTCCTGAGCTTCGTCGGCGTGATGCCCTCCGCCGAGGAGAAGGACCTCATCAAGCGGGTCATCGGCATCGGAGGCGACACCGTGGAGTGCGAGGGCGACGGCCCGGTCAAGGTCAACGGCACCGCCCTGGACGAGCCGTACGTCTTCCCCGGCAACACCCCGTGCAGCGACGACGAGAACGGCGGCCGGTTCAAGGTCACCGTGCCCGACGGCAAGATCTGGGTGATGGGGGACCACCGCCAGGCCTCCGCGGACTCCCGCTACCACCAGGACGATCCGAACCGGGGGATGGTCCCGGTCGACGAGGTCGTCGGCCGGGCCGTCGTCGTCGCCTGGCCCATCGGCCGCTGGGCCACCCTGCCGGTGCCCGAGACGTTCAAGAACGTGCCGAACAAGCCCTGACGGCTGTCCCGCGACGTCGCGCCGACCCGTGACGCGCCCGCGCTCTGCGTGCGGGAGTCCCCGTGCGCGAACTCGTCAGCGCGGCGCGAAGTTCCGTACGTACCGGCGCTGCCAGGGCGTTTCCACCGCCCGCGGGTGGTAGCCGGCGCGGACGAACGCCACCGCCTCCTCGGCGGGCACCCCGTCCAGTACGGCCAGAACGGCCAGCGCCGTCCCGGTCCGGCCCATCCCGCCGCCGCAGGCCACCTCGACCCGCTCGTCGGCCGCCCGCTCCCACACCTCGCGCAGAAGGACCCGCGCCTGCTCCCGGTCCGCCGGGAGCCGGAAGTCCGGCCACCGCAGCCAGCGCGACTCCCAGCGGACCGGCGGCGGGGTGCGGCCCTGCAGGTACACGGCGAAGTCCGGTTCGGGGCCCGGGGGGAGCGGCTTGCGCAAGCCCCGGCCCCGCACCAGCCGTCCCGAGGGCAGAGCGAGGACGGCGGGGTCGGCGGCGTTCCAATGTTCGGTCACGTCCCCCAACCTAGTGGCTGTCCTGCCGGGTTCTCCCGCCGTTCAGGCCGCGATGTCGAGATCCCGCGCCAGCAACTCCGCCAGCTCCTCCACCGCCGCCCGCGCCCCGTCGCCCTCGGCGCTGAGGACCACGGGCTCCCCGTACGGCGCCGCCAGGGCCAGCACCGCGAGCATGCTGCGGGCGTCGACCGGGTCGCGGCCCTCACGGGCGATGGTCACCTTGACCGGCTGACGGGCGGCGGCCTTGACGAACAGCGACGCCGGACGGGCGTGCAGCCCGCTGCGGGAACCTATGACGACGGTCTGCTGGTGCATGGATCCTCCTGGGTGAGGGACGGTGGTGACAGAGGGGAGTGGTGAGGTGGTCAGGCGGCGACCGTGACCCGGGAGTCGTCGGAGCCCGTGGCCCCCGCCTCCGGGGCAGGGACCGGTACCGCCCGGCGTGCGCCCTTGAGCAGGACGACGAGCGCGGTCGCCACCAGCGTCCCGGCCGCGATGGCGAGCAGGTAGAGGAACGGCTCGCCGATCAGCGGGACGACGAAGACGCCGCCGTGCGGGGCGCGCAGGGTCGCGCCGAAGGCCATCGACAGCGCGCCGGTGACCGCGCCGCCCGCCATCACGGACGGGATGACTCGCAACGGATCGGCGGCGGCGAACGGGATCGCGCCCTCGGTGATGAACGAGGCGCCCAGCACCCAGGCCGCCCGGCCGTTCTCCCGCTCGGTCTTCGTGAACAGCTTCTTCCGTACGGTGGTGGCGAGCGCCAGCGCCAGCGGCGGCACCATCCCGGCCGCCATGACCGCGGCCATCACCTTCAGGCTGCCGTCGGTCGGGTCGGCGAGACCGCCGACCGCGAAGGCGTACGCCACCTTGTTCAGCGGGCCGCCCATGTCGAAGCACATCATCAGCCCGAGGACGACACCGAGAATCACCGCGTTGGAGCCCGACAGGCCGTTCAGCCAGTCCGTCAGCCCGCTCTGCAGCGAGGCGATCGGCTTGCCGACCACGATGAACATCAGGAAGCCCACGACCGCCGACGCGATCAACGGGATCACCAGCACCGGCATGATGCCGCGCAGCGTCGCATGGACCGGGACCCGCTGGATCGCCATCACCACCGCACCGGCCAGCAGACCGGCGACCAGACCGCCGAGGAACCCGGCGTTGACCGTGAGCGCGATGGACCCGCCGACGAAGCCCGGCACCAGCGCGGGCCGGTCGGCCATCCCGTACGCGATGTACCCGGCCAGCACCGGCACCAGGAACGCGAAGGCCGCCGAACCGATCTGGTTGAGCAGCGCCGCCCAGCTGTCCGCCTCGACCCACACGAAGTGGTCGGCCACCGACTCGGCGCTCGCCGTCTCGTAGCCGCCGATGGCGAACGACAGGGCGATCAGCAGACCGCCGGCCGCGACGAACGGCACCATGTAACTCACGCCGGACATCAGATAGGTGCGGAGCCGGACGCCGAAGTGCGCGCGGTCCGCGCCGGATCCGTCCCCGTCCCCGTCGCCGGAGTCCTTGCCGCCGTCGGTCTCGGACACGGCGGCGATCTCTCCGCGTTCCGCCTTGCGGCGGGCCTCGGCGATCAGTTCGGCCGGCCGGTTGATGCCCGCCTTCACCCCGACGTCGACCAGCGGCTTGCCGCGGAAGCGGGACTTCTCCCGGACCTCCACGTCGTGCGCCCAGATCACGGCGTCCGCCGCCGCGACGACACCAGGGTCCAGCTTCTTGAAGCCGCCCGAGCCCTGGGTCTCCACCGTCACCTCGACGCCCTCGGCGCGGCCCGCAGCGGTGAGGGACTCGGCGGCCATGTAGGTGTGGGCGATGCCGGTGGGGCAGGAGGTGACGGCGACGATCCGGAAGGGGACGCTCCCGGACGCTTCGACGGCCTCGGGCTCCGATTCCCCTGCCCCGGGGGCGGGCTCCTCCGTCGGCTCCTCGCCCCGGATCAGCGCGGCCACCGCCGCCGGGTCCGTACCGGCGCGCAGCGCCGCGGTGAACTCCGGGTCCATCAGCCGACGGGCCAGCCCCGACAGGATGGTGAGGTGGTCGTCGTCGGCCCCGGCCGGGGCCGCGATGAGGAAGATCAGGTCGGCCGGACCGTCGGCCGCCCCGAAATCGATGCCCGCCCCGCTGCGCCCGAAGGCCAGTGTCGGGGCGGTCACATGCTCACTGCGGCAGTGCGGGATGCCGATGCCGCCGTCGAGGCCGGTCGGCATCTGCGCCTCGCGGGCGGCGACATCGGCCAGGAAGCCGTCGAGATCGGTGACGCGGTGCGCGGCCACCATCCGCTCGGCGAGCGACCTCGCGGCGGCGTCCTTCGTGGTGGCGGACAGATCGAGGTCGACCAGTTCCGCGGTGATCAGCTCACTCATCGCGGGGCTCCTTGCTCGGGGACCGCCGTGCGGCGGCTCGGGGGGACGGGGCGGCGGGCGTGGGGGCGGGGGCTGTACACGAGTCGCGGGCGTTGCGGGAGTTGTGGCGGCGACAGGCCGTACGGGGGCGGGTGACGGGGGTACGGGGTCACGGGGCGGGCTCCGTCAGGGCCCGGTCCAGCGGCACGTCGGAGGTCGTCACGACCGACGGCAGATCGAGGTCGGCCGGGGTGGGCATGAGGCTTCCGGCCAGCTGTACGGCCGCGGCCCCGTGGGCGACGGCCGAGGCGAGAGCCTCCGGGCCCCGCCCGCCCGCGGCCAGGAAGCCGGCCAGGGAGGCGTCCCCGGCGCCGACGTTGCTGCGGACGACGGCGACCGGTGCGGTGGCGAAGCAGGAGCCCGACGCCTCGACCAGCAACTGCCCGTCGGCGCCCAGACTCGCCAGCACCGAGCCGGCGCCGCGCTCCCGCAGCTCCTCGGCGGCCTTCAGCGCGTCGCCCACCGTGGCGAGCGGCCTGCCGACGGCCTCGGCGAGCTCCTGGGCGTTGGGCTTGATCACGTCGGGTCCCCGGTCCAGGGCGGCGGTCAGCGCCGCTCCGGAGGTGTCCAGCGCGATCCGCGCGCCGGCCCGGTGGCTCCGCTCGACCAGCTCCGCGTACCACCGCGGCGGCAGTCCGCGCGGCAGGCTCCCGCAGCAGGCGACCCAGTCGGCGGCGGCCGAGTGCACCCGTACCGCTTCCAGGACGTCCTCCGCCTCGGCCGGACTCAGCTCGGGGCCCGCCGCGTTGACCTTGGTGAGGGTGCCGTCGGGTTCGACGAGGGTGACGTTGACCCTCGTGTTCCCGGCGACCGGCACACCGACCGCCTCGATGCCCAGGTCGCCCAGGAGCCGGGTGAGCAGGGCGCCCTCCGGGCCGCCCAGCGGGGCGACGGCGACGGTGCGGCGCCCGGCCGCCGCGACCGCGCGGGAGACGTTGACGCCCTTGCCGCCCGGGTCGACGCGGTCCGCCGTGGCGCGCAGCACGCTGCCGCGGGTCAGCCCCGGCAGCTCGTAGGTGCGGTCCAGGCTGGGGTTGGGGGTGACGGTGAGGATCATGCGCGTACTACTTCCGTGCCCCGGCTCTCGATGGAGCGGGCGTCGTCGGGGCTGAGGCCCGTGTCGGTGATGAGCAGGTCCACCTCGGTGAGATCGCCGAAGCGGGCGAAGTGGTCCTGCCGGAACTTGCCGGAGTCGGCGAGCAGGACGACCCGGCGGGCCGCCTTGATCACGGCCCGCTTCACCGCGGCCTCCGCGAGGTCGGGGGTGGTCAGGCCGGTGTCGGGGGAGAAGCCGTTGGTGGCGAGGAAGACCACGTCGGCGTTGATCTCGGCGTACGAACCCAGCGCCCAGGCGTCCACCGCCGCGCGGGTGCGGTGCCGGACCCGGCCGCCCACCAGATGCAGCGCGATGCCGGGGTGGTCGGCGAGCCGGGCGGCCACCGGCAGCGCGTGCGTCACCACGGTCAACGCCGCGTCGACCGGTACGGCGGCGGCCAACCGTGCGGTCGTCGTCCCGGCGTCCACGATCACATTGCCGTCGACGGGCAGTTCGGCGAGGGCGGCCCGGGCGATCCGGTCCTTCTCGTCGGCGGCGACGGCGTCGCGTTCGGCGAGGTCGGGCTCGAAGTCGAGCCGCCCGACGGGGATCGCGCCACCGTGCACCCGGCGGAGCAGCCCCGCCCGGTCCAGGGCCTTGAGGTCGCGCCGGACGGTCTCGGCCGTCACCTGGAACTCCTCGGCCAGGGACAGCACGTCGACCCGCCCGCTCTCCTGCGCGAGGCGGAGGATCTCCTGCTGACGCTCCGGTGCGTACATAGGGATGTGTTTCCGTTTCATGCCTGAGTCTGTGGTTTCGCGCTCACGTTACGTCCGGGGTGCGGGAATGTAAACACAATCGGGCGAGAAATGGGCATGAACGGAAGAGTGGGCGCACGGAAGGCCGGAAGGCGGACACACACCGAGCGTGTGCGCGCGAAAGGGGCGGGGCGCACCGTGCGCGGTGCGCCCCGCCCGGGGGTTCGGTCACGGTGTGCGGGGCGCGTCCTCGTTCAGGGGGCGGGCCAGCAGGGGAGTGCCGGGGACCTGGTGGCCGCCGCTGGCGAGCATGCGGACCTCGCCCCGGTCGCTGATCTCGGCGCGCACGATCCCCGTCTCGTCCTCGTAGACCGGGAATCCGCCGGCTCCCAGCCGGTCGGTGAGCCGCACGCGGACCACGTCGTCCGCGGCGCCGGACAGCTGGAAGATGAGCTCGTAACGCTCGGTGTGCACCTTGTGGTCCATGACGGCCTCCGGGCCGGGCGCGGAGAATACGGCCCTGCCGCCATTGTTTCGCACCCCGGCGTCCACCGCCCGGGGAGCGACGGCCAACGGGCGGACCCGCCCGGTCGATCGGGTGGTTCCCCGGTAGGACAACATGACCGGTGGCCCGGAGGGCTAGGCATGCGTGCATGAGACTTGAGCCTCGACGAATGAACAGTGCCTCCTCCCGTGCCCGCACCCTCAAGACGGTCGGCGCCCTCGGCATGGCCGCAGCCACGGCCGTTCTGATGACCGGATGCGGTCAGAGCCCGGACAGCGCGACGAGCGCGGCCACCTCCGAAGCCGCGAAGGTCGTCCCGCAGAAGCAGACGACGTCCCCCTCGGCCAGTGCCCGGCTGACCGAGGACCAGCAGGAGCGCAAGAAGGTGCTCGACGCCACGAAGGTCACCTTCGACGACGCCGCCACCACCGCCACCGGCGAGGTGGCCGGGGGCAAGCTCGTCGACCTGGACCTGGAGGGTGTGGACGACGACGACCAGGACCAGAGCCCCAGCCCGACGGGATCCGGCAGCCCCACCGGTTCGGCCAGCCCGACCGGCTCCGCCAGCCCGAGCGGAACCGGCAGCCCGAGCGCGAGCCCGGGCTCCGAGGGCCCGATCTGGGTCGCGGAGGTCGCGGAGAAGGACGGCACGGTCCACACCGTCCGGATCAACGCGGTCGACGGCAAGGTGATCGAGGCCCGGGTCGACGCGGACCAGGACGCGGACGACAAGAAGCAGACCGCCGACCGGCTCGCCCAGGCCACCCAGACCCCGCAGCAGGCCGCGAAGGTCGCCACCGAGAAGAAGAAGGGCACCGTCACCTCCGTCGGCCTCGACGACAACGACGGCAAGGGCGTCGTCTGGCAGGTCGACGTGGTCGGCTCGGACTGGAAGAAGACGACCTTCGACGTGGACGCGAAGACCGACACCATCGTCCGCGAGGAGACCGACAACGACTGACCGCCGCCCCGCCTGACCCGCCCAGGGGTACGCCGGACGTCCGGCGTACCCCTTCCACGTCCTAGGTGTACGGACCACGAGCGTTGTCAACGCCGATCGGGCTCGATCAGGGCGAAGGCCTCCGTGTGCGGTCGAGCAGCCGGCAGACGAAGTCTTCCTGGAGCTCGCGGAGCGTGGCCAGCAGCCGGGGGTTGGTCGAGCTGTTCACCTGGGAGGTGAGGGAGACGGTCAGCGACCGTTTGCCGTCCTTGGTCCCCGCGGCGAACTGCGTGTAGCCGGGGAAGTTGCCGGTGTGGCCGTACACGGTGCCGCAGCGCGTCGTGTACGAGAACACCGCGAGGCCGGACCTGTTGCGTCCCGGGCCGGCCGGTTCGGAGCTGCCCGCCACGAACGTCAGCTGCTGCCGCCTGACCTCGGGGCCGATGCCCAGCCCTCCGGCGTACCCCCGGATGAAGGCGCCCAGGTCCCGGGGTGTGGAGACGATGCCGCCCGAAGCCCACACGCCCGACGCGCCGAGCACCGTGCTGACGTCCTCGGGCGCGGCCGGCGGGTCCACCGCGTAGCCGTGCAGGTAGGGCTCGGGCAGCCGGTAGCCCTGCGGCAGGCTGGTGTCGCGCAGGCCGAGCGGCCGGTACACGAGTTCGGCGAGGAGCTTCTCGTACCGCTGTCCCGTGGCCGCCTCGGCCATCAGCGCCACGGCGATGTTGTCGGAGTTGGAGTAGCGGTACGCCGAGCCCGGCCGGAACCGCAGGGGGTCCCCGGCGACGTAGTCCAGCAGCCGGCGGGAGTCGAAGCGTCGGCGCGGGTCGGCGGTCAGCTCGGCGACGAACGCCGGGGCCTGCGTGTAGTCGGGCAACCCGCTGGTGTGGTTCAGCAGCTGGCGGAGCGTCACCCCGTGCCAAGCGGCGGGGAGCCGGGGCAGCCGACGGCCGAGGGTGTCGTCCAGGCCGAGCGTGCCCCGCTCGGCCAGTTGCAGGGCGACCGAGCCGCTGAAGGCCTTCGCCGTGCTGGCGATCCGCATGTGGTCGGTGGTCCTGGGCGGGCGCCCGCTGCCGAGCCGCGACGTACCCGCGCGGTACACCTCGCTCCGGCCGCCCGCCGTGAGGACGGCGATGGCGCCGGGCGGGCCTCCCGGAGTGTCCACCAGCGCCTGGAGTCCCCGCCGCAGTTCGGGATCGACCGGTCCGTGCGGGCCCTCCCCGCCCGCGTGGGCCGGGCCCGACACCAGCCCGGTGAGCGATACGGCCGCCACGGCCGCGACGAAGGATCTTCGCAGCGAGGACCTGCCGCCGAGACGGGGGAGCGGGGCAGCGGGGCGCGTACGTACGGGCACGGGGGCCTCCTGAAGGCGGTGGGCGTCGCGCGGAGCGGTGGGGTCCGCTGCCGCGAGCCCCAGCATCGGGCCGCCCGGCCGGGCTCGCCCGCGAGGTGGACCATCCGGCCGATCACCGCCACACCGCCGGCTCCGGACAGCACACCACCGCCCGCTCCACCGCCGTCGCCCCCCTTACGGCGCCGTTCAGTGGGCCGGGGGAGCGCCCCCGCTCAGATCGAGGACGTACCGCCGCCCGGGGCGGTCGCCGAACATGACGTCCTCCAGCGGTTCGAAGCCGGAGCGCGCCAGCACCGCTCGGGAACCCGTGTTGTCCAGCGTCGTCTCCGCGCGCAACGCGGTGAGGCCGTACTCCCGGACCGCCAGGACGCAGACCTGCTGGACCGCCCAGGTGGCCAGCCCGCGCCCCGCGGCCTTCTCCGCTATCCGGTAGCCCAGCTCGGCCGAACGCTCCCGCACCCCGAGGAGGTTGATCCGGCCGATCACGCCGCCGTCCTCGTCCTCGATGAGATGGAAGTGGTGCAGCCCCGCCTCCTGTTCGGCGAGCAGCTCGCGGTGGCGCTCGGCGAACGCGGCGAAGTAGGCGTCGCCCCGGTCGGGGATCGAGGCGGCGAAGTAGGCCCGGTTCTCCCGCTCGAAGGCGAGCAGAGCCTCGGCGTGGTCGGGACGGAGCCGGCTGATGGACGTCATACGGGGATGCTAGGCGGTGCCTCGCCGGGGCGTCCCGCGCCCCGCGTCCTGCGCCCGCCTCCGGTCGGGGCCCGGCCACCCCGCCCGGGGGCCGGACGGGGTGGCGGAGTCGGTGCGGCGTGCGGCTTCCGGCTATCCGGGGTATCCACGCTCCAGCGCGTGGGCCAGGCCGCGTTCGGCGTCGTCGGCAGAAGCGCGCCGGTAGGCCAGCTCGTACGCCGAGTCGCCCGCGACCTGCCGGGCCCGGAGCTCCCACTGCTCGCGGATCGCCCCGAGCTCCGGGGTCCCCCGGTGCGGGTGGCCGATCATGCGCCAGTACGTGTGCCCGGTGCCGGAGGCACGGGCCGCGGCCACTCCGTTCCCCTGCGCGGCGATGGATCCGGCGAGCAGATCGAGGCCGAGCGCTATGCCGAGGCTGTCGTGGAGCTCGTGCTTGCTCGCGAGCATCGCGCGCGCGTGGCTCTCGGCATGACGAGGACGGCCCTGGAGAAGGTGGATGAGGGCGAGTTGGTGATCGGCGTACGCCCGTGCCCAGTGCTCGCCGAACCGCAGACTGATCCGCTGGAGCCGCATGGCCTCCTCGTACGCCTCGTCGAGCCGGCCGAGCGCGGACAGGGCGAACAGGCGTATCACCCGGCAACGCAGCTGGGAGGGGGCGTCCGCGGGGTCGCCGTCGTGCCGGCCCAGCGCGCGGTCGCTGACGGCGTACGCGGTGAGCGGCCGGCCCATCATCAGATACGTGAAGCTCATGGAGTGGGCCGCGAGCAGTTCCGCCTCCGGGTCCTCGTCGCGCTGTGCGGCGTGCCGGCACTCCTCGCCGGTGCGGCGGGCCGCGTCGTGGTCGCCCTGCAGGGTCAGCGTGATGCCCAGGGCCCACAGCGCGCGGGTACGGTGCGGACCGGCGGAGAGCGGCAGGGCCAGCACCCGTTCCAGATAGGTGCGGGCCTGGTGCAGATGGCCGCAGCAGCTCCAGAAGAGGCCCGCGCACCCGGCCATCTCCATCGCCATCTCCGGGTCCTCGGCCAGCAGGTGGTCCAGGGCCGCGCACAGGTCCGCGTGGGTGTCGGCGATCCGGTGGTACCACAGGACCTGCGACGGCCCGAGCCAGCCCGCGTACGCCTGGACGGCGACATGGGCGAAGTGCCGGGCGTGCCGGTCCACCAGGAGCGCGTCCTCCGCCAGCTCCGCCAGCCACATCGCCCCGTACTCGCGCAGGGTGTCCAGCATGCGGTAGCCGTCCCCGGTCCGTCGGAGCACGGACTGGTCGGCCAGGCGTTCCAGGGCCGGTGCGACGGCCCGGGCGTCCAGTGGCCCGCCCGCGCACACCGCCTCGGCGTCCGGTGCGGTGATGACGCCCCGGAAGACGGAGAGCCGCGCCCACAACAGCCGCTCCAGCGGCGCGCAGAGCTCATGGCTCCAGCCGATGGTGGTGCGCAGGGCCCGGTGGCGGCGGGGCCAGACGGTGTCGTCGGTGAGCTCCTCCGTCCGGGAGGCCAGCCGTCCGGTGATCTCCTGCGCGCTGCTCTCGCGGAGCTGGGCCGCGGCGAGTTCGACGGCGAGCGGTATGCCGTCGAGCCGACGGCAGATCTCGGCGACGGCGGCCGCGCTTTCGGGGTCGTCGAGCGAGAGGGCCGGGGCGACCACGGCCGCGCGTTCGTGGAAGAGTCGGACGGCCTCGTCACCGTCGTCGCCGGCGGAGAGAGGGGGCACCTCCACGCACTTCTCGCCCGCCGCGCCCAACGGCTCCCTGCTGGTCGTCAGGACCGTCAGACCCGGCGCTGCGGCGAGCAGTTCGGCCACGAGCTGCCCGCAGGCGCCGACGATCCGCTCGCAGCAGTCGAGAACGAGCAGCAGCCGTCGACCGGACAGCCATTCACCGAGCGCGGCCACGGGCCGGCGGGGACTGTGGTCCAGAAGTCCGACCCCGTCGCAGACCGTGGTGGCGAGCAGTTGCTCGTCGTGCAGATGGGAGAGGTCGGCCCACCAGACGCCGTCGGTGTAGCGGTCCCGGGCACGCTCGGCGGTGCGCAGGGCGAGCCGGCTCTTGCCGACGCCGCCGGGCCCGGTGAGCGTGACCAGCCGGTGCTCTCGAAGTGCCTGTTCGACACTGCCCAGTTCGTTGTCGCGTCCGACGAAGCTGGTCGTCACGACGGGGAGGTTGCCCATCACGGGGACATCCTGCCTCGCTGCGGCCCACCACCTCCGTTCATAGCGAAAAGCAGTCAGAAACGGCCGACAATGCATCCTGCTCGATCGGCAAGTGGCAGAGATCGAAGAGGCGGTGGGATCGTGCCCCGCCGCTCGGTGCCCGGTGCTCCGGCGGCGGCGCAGCGCCGGGGGCGGACGGAGCGGTGGCCGGCGGAACCGCGGCCGGGAGGCTCTGTCCTACCCCTGCGCTACGTTGCTGGCATGACGCAATTCGTACTGGTGGCAGGGGCCTGGCTCGGGTCCTGGGCATGGCGTGACGTGGAGCCCGGCCTGCGCGCGGCCGGCCACGGGGTCCATCCGCTGACCCTCTCCGGCCTCGCCGACAGACAGGAAGCGGTGGCGGTGGGGCAGCGGACCCACGTCCAGGACATCGTCGACGTGGTCGAGGGCCGGGACCTGCGTGACGTGGTGCTGGTCGGCCACAGCTACGCGGGCATTCCGGTCGGGCAGGCCGCCGAGCGGATCGGTGACCGGCTCGCCCGAGTCGTGTTCGTCGACTCCAACGTTCCGGCCGACGGCGAGTCCTTCGTCTCCGGCTGGCCGGACGGCCGGGCCGGCGTCGAGGCCGCCATCGCCGCCAACGACGGCCTCTGGCCTCCGCCGGCCGCCGCCGACTGCGCGGACCAGGGGCTCACCGAGGAGCAGCTCGCCCGGTTCCTCGGCGGTGCGACCCCGCACCCCGGCGCCACGCTCACCGATCCCGCCGTCCTGGCCCGCCCCCTGGGTCTGCTGCCCGCGACGTACCTCACCTGCCTGCTCGACCAGCCCGAGCCGAGCCCCGAGGTACGCGAACTGCTGGCGGGCGGGCGGTGGCGGCTGGTCACGATGGACACCGGCCACTGGCCGATGTTCTCGCGGCCGGCCGAGCTCGCCCGCGTCCTGCTGGACGCCGCGGGAGCGGACGCCCGACGATGACGGCCACGCCCCGCCCGGAGCGGCGTTCCCCGGAGGAAGCGGCCACGGAACACCCGGAGATCACCTACATCGGGTGCGCGCGCTGCGGCACCCTGATCGCCGGTCTCGACGGGCGTTACGCCTGTTCGGGCTGCGGCTGGGTCAACGAGTGGACCGAGGGCCACCGGCCCCTGCCCGAGGCCCGGCGACGGCGGCCGGCGGACACGACGTAGGCGTACCGGCCGGCCCGTGCCCTGCCCCCGGCCCCGTCTTCACGCCCCTCGCGCCTTTGGCTCCCGCTCCTGGCGCGCCCTCCCGCCCTCCGAGGAGTGCAAACATGTCCGACCCGCACGACGCCGACGCGATCCGCGCGGCTCTGGCCGAGATCGCCTCACTGCTGGCCCCCGCGCACCCCGCCGTGGCCGAGGAGGTGCTGCGCGCCCACGACAGCCCTCACGCGTACGTCAACGCCTTCGGTGACCGCCTCGCGGAGCGGGGGGTCGACGAGCCGGTGGACAACCTCGCCTGGATCGCGCTCATCGACGCGCTCGACGCACACGGCCTGCTCGCGGAGTTCGACTGGAAGGAGGACGCGCGGGAGATCCGGGCCCGGCTGCGGAAGCTGGAATCGAGACCCTCCGTCGATCCATGGGCGGACGGTGAGGCCGAGGACGCGCTCCTGCCGACCGAGCCTTTCCTGCACGCCTGCGGCCGCCGTTACCGGGAGACCGGTGCGGCGCTGGCCGTGCTCGACATCGAGTCCGACTGCTATCCGGTGGTGGGTCTGCGGGCCGCCCGTGCCGACGAGCTGACCGCGCTCGCGGCCCGCGCGGGCTTTCCCGTGCGGCACCTCGGCGTCGGCCGTCGCAGGCCGTGACGGAGCCGCCGCCCACGCCCTCCGGGGTGGGGCGGGGCGCTGTTCCAGCAGGTGCGGCGGGGTCCGCGCGCCGGAATGGAATCGCGACCGCCACCGCCCACCACGTACACTCGCCCCCGCCTCCGCCGACCGGCAGAGGCTTTTCGCACCAGACCGCCGGGGAAAAAACCGTATGAGTTCCGCAGACAGCACCGAAGCACCGATCTACGCCGGCCTCGTCGAGGAGCACGGCGACGTGCCCGCCGAAGTACGCAGAGTCGCCGAGGAGGTCCTGCGCGAGGCCGACCGCGCCATCGACTTCGGCACCGTGCGGACGGCCGCGGCACGCTAGGGACCGCGGGCCGGAAACCCCGGTCGCAGCCGTCTCGCGGCGGCCATGTCCATCACAGGACGATAAACGTCCTGCAACTATTGCCATATTCTTGCGTTCGTGACGCGATGGTTTGCTGAAGCGCCGTCGTCAGTGAAAGCGGGTGAGGCTGCGGTAGGCCGGGCGTTCGATCCTCGCGCCCGACGCCACCGCGGCCCCCGGTCGCCCCGTCACGACCGCCCGGCGGCCGTGCTTCGGTGAGCGGTCCACGCAGCCGCGTGGAGAGCGCTCCCAGCCGGCCGCCGAGGGGCGACGGCGCCGCGGGATCGCCGTCGCGCCCGCACCGGCCGGGCCTCCGGCCGTCGGGCCCTCTGCCGCCCGTTTCCCGTGGTGATCCCGCCCTGTCGCCGTTGCCCGCGCCCGTGGGCGTCGCGTGCGGGCGCCGTGCGCCCCGCAGTGCTCCGGCCGCCCGGCGGCCGTCGTGTGCCCCGCGCCCCCGGAGCTCCCGCCGCCCCTGCGCTCGCACGGGGCCGGCGGCCGGGCCG
Source organism: Streptomyces griseus (assembly GCF_900460065.1). GTDB lineage: Bacteria > Actinomycetota > Actinomycetes > Streptomycetales > Streptomycetaceae > Streptomyces > Streptomyces griseus. Next base: position 345,652 of record NZ_UAVD01000033.1, read on the forward strand.
CGGGCCCGTCCCGCATGCCGCCCGCGACCCGTCGGCGATCTCGCGGGTGAGCGTCCGCCTCCATGGTTCTCCACGGTTTCGTCCACCGGCTAGGCCTGTAGCGGGCAAGATCTGTCAAAGATTTACGAAATCAACGTGACATCTTGCGGACATTCGTCGGCGGTGGTTGAGTGTGGCTCGCCGCACAGCTCGGGGCTGTGGGCTTCCCGCACTCCTGCCCTAGAGGGGTCCACCGATGAGAAGTTCTGTCCTTCGTCGTACCTGCACCGCCGCCGTCGCCACCGCACTGGCCATCACCGGCCTGGCCGCCTGCAGCTCCGAGAGCGACGGCGCCGCGGACGGCAAGACGCGCATCACGGTCAACTGCTGGCCCCAGCCGAGTGCGAAGATCGACCACAAGCGGTTCGACGAGGACGTCAAGACGTTCGAGAAGAAGAACCCCGACATCGACGTCACCGCGCACGACGCCTTCCCCTGCCAGGACCCCAAGACCTTCGACGCGAAGCTGGCCGGCGGTCAGATGGAAGACGTCTTCTACACGTACTTCACCGACACCGAGCGCGTCGTCTCCATCAACCAGGCCGCGGACATCACCGCGTACGTCAAGGACCTCAAGGCGTACAAGGACATAGCCCAGCCCCTGCGCGACGCCTACACCGTCGACGGCAAGATCTACGGCATTCCGCGCACCAACTACTCCATGGGTCTGCTCTACAGCAAGCCGCTCTTCGTCAAGGCGGGCCTCGACCCGGACAAGCCGCCGGCCACCTGGGAAGAGGTCCAGGTCGCGGCCAAGAAGATCGCCGCCCTCGGCGACGGCACCGTCGGCTTCGCCGAGTACAGCGCCCAGAACCAGGGCGGCTGGCACTTCACCGCCTCGATCTACTCCCAGGGCGGCGCGGTCGTCAGCGAGGACGGCAAGAAGGCCACGGTCGACACCCCCGAGGGCAGGGCCGTCCTGCAGAACCTCAAGGACATGCGCTGGCGCGACAACTCCATGGGCGCCAAGCAGCTGCTCATCATCAACGACACCCTCCAGATGATGGGCTCCGGCAAGCTCGGGATGTACCTGGCCGCCCCCGACAACGTCCCGCGCATCGTCAAGGAGGCCGGCGGCAAGTACGAGGACCTCGCCTTCGCCCCGATGCCCGGCGGCAAGGGAACCCTCATGGGCGGCGACGGCTACATGTTCAACAAGAAGGCCTCCCCGGAGCAGATCAAGGCCGGCCTCGCATGGCTGGAGTGGACCTTCCTCACCCCGGGCCAGGGCTACATGAACAACTACGCCCGCGCCGCCGAGGACAAGTCCCCGGTCGGTCTGCCCGAGCCGCGCCTGTTCACCGGGGCGACCGACACCAGGGACCAGGAGCTGAAGAAGGCGTCCGCCAACGTCCCGGTCGAGAACTACCGGGCCTTCATCGACGGCGGCCAGCAACTCGACATGAAGCTGGAGCCCAAGCACGGCCAGCAGATCTACGCCGTCCTCGACGGCGCCGTCTCCGCGGTCCTGACGAAGAAGGACGCCGACATCGACGCCCTGCTGAAGGACGCCCAGTCCAAGATCGACGGAATTCTGGCCCGGGGCTGAGAGAGCCATGAAGACCACGTCCCGACCCGCGGCGCCCGCGAGGCCGCGGTCCGCCGGCCCGACGCCTCCCCCGGGGGCCACGGGCACGGCGGGCCGCGGGCCCCTCGGCCCACTGCGCAGGAAGATCGCCGACCAGGCCACCGCCTACGGGTTCCTGATCGGCGGCCTGCTCTGCTTCATCCTGTTCTCCTGGTACCCGGCCGTCCGGTCGGTGATCATCGCGTTCCAGAAGTACACCCCCGGCTCCGACCCCGAATGGGTCGGCACCGCGAACTTCTCCCGCGTCTTCCAGGACCCGGAGTTCGCCGCAGCCTGGCGCAACACCCTCACCTTCACCGTGCTCGCCCTGGTCATCGGGTTCGCCATCCCGTTCGTCATGGCCCTGGTCCTCAACGAACTGCGGCACGCCAAAGCCTTCTTCCGGGTCGTCGTCTACCTCCCCGTGATGATCCCGCCGGTGGTCAGCGCCCTGCTGTGGAAGTGGTTCTACGATCCGGGCGCGGGACTGGCCAACGAAGTGCTCGGCTTCCTCCACCTGCCGACGTCGAACTGGACCAACGGCGCCGACACCGCGCTCGTCTCACTCGTCATCGTCGCCACCTGGGCCAACATGGGCGGCACCGTCCTCATCTACCTCGCCGCCCTCCAGGGCATTCCCGGCGAGCTGTACGAGGCCGCCGAACTGGACGGCGCGTCCGTCTGGCAGCGCGTCCGGCACATCACGATCCCGCAGACCCGCTTCATCATCCTGATGCTGATGCTCCTGCAGGTCATCGCGACGATGCAGGTGTTCACCGAACCCTTCGTCATCACCGGCGGCGGACCGGAGAACTCCACCGTCACCGTGCTCTACCTGATCTACAAGTACGCCTTCCTCTACAACGACTTCGGCGGCGCGTCCGCCCTCAGCGTGATGCTCCTGCTGGTGCTCAGCGCCTTCTCCGCCCTGTATCTGCGACTCACCCGCACCGACTGAGAGGAGCGTCGCCCGCCATGACACAGACAGCTCCGCCCCCGGTACAGAAACCGCCCGCCGTCCGCACCAGGAGGTCCGGCGACGCCCCGGCCGAGCGGTCGCCGCGTACCGTCATCTCACCGCTGGCACTCGCCGGACGCCGCGGCAAGGTCGCCTACTGGTCGGTCTTCACCCTCGTCGTCCTGCTGTTCGCGTTCGCGTTCCTCTTCCCCGTGTACTGGATGGTCACGGGGGCGATGAAACCGCCCGAGGAAGTGGTGCGCACCCCGCCCACCCTCGTCCCCGAGCAGTGGCGGGTGAGCGGCTACACCGACGCCTGGGACCTGATGCGGCTGCCGACCCACCTGTGGAACACGGTCGTCCAGGCGACCGGCGCCTGGGTGCTCCAGATCGTCTTCTGCACAGCCGCCGCCTACGCCCTGTCCAAGCTCAAGCCGGCCTTCGGCAACATCATCCTCGGGGGCATCCTCGCCACCCTCATGGTCCCCGTGCAGGCCCTCGTCGTACCGAAGTACCTCACCATCGCGGACATGCCGCTGATCGGCGTCAACCTGCTCAACGACCCCCTGGCGATCTGGCTGCCGGCCGTCGCCAACGCCTTCAACCTCTACCTGCTCAAACGGTTCTTCGACCAGATCCCGCGCGATGTCCTGGAAGCCGCCGAGATCGACGGGGCGGGCAAGCTCCGCACCCTGTGGTCCATCGTCCTGCCGCTGTCGAGACCCGTCCTCGGCGTCGTGTCGATCTTCGCGCTGGTCGCGGTGTGGCAGGACTTCCTCTGGCCCCTGATGGTCTTCTCCGACACCGACAAGCAGCCGATCAGCGTGGCACTGGTACAGCTCTCGCAGAACGTCCCGCTGACGGTGCTCATCGGGGCCATGGTCATCGCGAGCATCCCGATGGTCCTCATGTTCCTCGTCTTCCAGCGGCACATCATCGCCGGAATCAGCGCCGGCGGCACAAAAGGCTGACCGCGCCGGACGGCACCACCTGTGCCGTCCCCCCGGACCCGCCGCCGCCCCCGGCCTTCCCGCCCCGCTCCGGGGCGGCGGCGTCAGGAAACCCCCGCCCTCTGTCGCGCGGACCGGCCCACACCCCGCCGGCCACCGCGCCCCGCCCGAAAGGAACCCGCCTTATGGAAGGCAGCCAGCTCGCCGCCGAGGACTGGTGGCGCTCGGCCGTCATTTACCAGGTCTACGTCCGCAGCTTCGCCGACGGCGACGGCGACGGCACCGGCGATCTGACAGGCGTGCGGTCCCGGCTGCCCTACCTGGCCGAACTCGGCGTCGACGCCCTGTGGTTCACCCCCTGGTATCGGTCCCCGATGGCGGACGGCGGGTACGACGTGGCCGACTACCGGGCCATCGACCCCTCCTTCGGCGACCTCGCGGAAGCCGAGAAGCTCATCGCCGAAGCCCGCGAGGCCGGGATCCGCACCATCATCGACATCGTTCCCAACCACGTCTCCGACCAGCACGTCTGGTTCAGGGCCGCGCTCGCCGCCGGCCCCGGCAGCCCGGAGCGCGAACTCTTCCACTTCCGGCCCGGCCGGGGCGAACACGGCGAACTGCCCCCCAACGACTGGGAGAGCGAGTTCGGCGGGGTGCCCTGGACCCGGGTCGAGGACGGCGAGTGGTACCTCCACCTCTTCGCCACCGAGCAGCCCGACCTCAACTGGGCGCACCCCGCCGTACGCCAGGAGCACGAGGACGTCCTGCGCTTCTGGTTCGAACGCGGCGTCGCCGGGGTGCGCATCGACTCCGCCGCCCTCGTCGCCAAGGACCCGGCCCTCCCGGACCTCGACGGACACCAGGGGCCCCACCCGTACGTCGACCGGGACGAACTGCACGACATCTACCGGAGCTGGCGGGCCATCGCCGACGCGTTCGGCGGCATCTTCGTCGGGGAGGTGTGGCTGCCCGACTCGGAGCGCTTCGCCCGCTACCTCCGCCCCGACGAACTGCACACCGCCTTCAACTTCACCTTCCTCAGCTGCCCCTGGGACGGCACACTCCTGCGCCGGGCCATCGACGAGACCCTCGCCGAACACGCCCCCGTCGGCGCGCCCGCCACCTGGGTCCTCTGCAACCACGACGTCACCCGCACCGTCACCCGCTACGGCCGCGAGGACACCGGCTTCGCCTTCACCGCCAAGGCGTTCGGCGTGCCCAGCGATCTGGAACTGGGCACCCGCCGCGCCCGCGCCGCCGCCCTCCTCTCGCTCGCCCTGCCCGGCTCCGCCTACCTCTACCAGGGCGAGGAACTGGGCCTGCCCGAGGCCGACGTACCGCTGGACCGCGTCCAGGACCCCATGTACTTCCGCTCCCAGGGCCGCGCCCCCGGCCGCGACGGCTGCCGCACCCCGCTGCCCTGGTCGGCCGGCGAACCGTTCGCCGGCTTCGGCTCGACCGTCGAACCCTGGCTTCCGCTCCCCGCCGACTGGCCGGGCCGCGCGGCCGACCTCCAGGCCCAGGACCCCCGGTCCATGCTGGCCCTCTACCGGGAGGCACTGCGGCTGCGACGCACCCTGACCGCCCTGCACACCGAACCGCTGCGCTGGCTGAGCGAGGAACCCGGACTCCTGGTCTTCGCCCGCGGCGAGGGCCTGGTCTGCGCCGTCAACCTCGCCGAGGAACCCGCACGGCTCCCCGCCCACACCGAGGTGCTCCTCACCAGCGGCCCCCTGGACGCCGAAGGCCGGCTGCCCGGGGACACGGCGGTGTGGCTGGCCGTCTGATCCGGTACGTCGCACCGGCCGGGGGAGTGCCCGGTCCCGGACGCCGCCCGGTGTCCGGGACCGGGCAACCCGGAACCCGCCCCGGGCGGCGTCCCCGAGCCCGGGGCGGCCCCACGGCAGCGGCGATCGGCCCAGAGCGGCTGAGTACCCGCACTCAGGCCCCACGCCCCGGCCGCCACGACGATGAGGGGGTGGCGGGCGAAGCCGAGGCAGGGCAGGTCCCGACCGCGCCGCCGTCCGGACCCGGACGGCCCCGCCCGCCGGACCCCGGGAGAACCGTGCTCAGCCGTATCGCCGCCGTCGTCGTCCCCTCGCTCGGACGCCTCACGGTCACGTCCGACCACGCCGCGGCCCCGGCCGCCGGCAGCATCATCGTCGCCAACCACACCTCCCTGGCCGATCCGGGCATCGTCCTCGCCGCACTGCTGCGCCTCGGCGTCGAACCCGTCGTCATGGCCACCGCGGGGCTGTGGCGGATACCGGTCCTCGGCCGTCTCCTGGAACGCGGCGGCCACGTGCCGGTGCACCGGAACACCGACCGGGCCGCGGGCGCCCTCGACGCGGCGGCCCTCGCGCTCAGGGGCGGCCGCCACCTGCTCATCTACGGAGAGGGACGCCTGCCCTCCCGCTTGGACGCGGCCGAGGCCCCGCCGGAGAGCTTCCGCAGCGGCCTCGCCCGCCTCGCGCACGTGTCCGGTGCGCCCGTCGTGCCGCTCGGCCAGGCGGGAGCCCGCCGGGTGACATCGGGTTCGTGCGTCAAGCAGATCTCCGGGCTGCTCACCGCTCCGGCCCGCCGCCCCCGGCTCCACGTCCACGTCGGCGCCCCGCTGTGTCTCCCGCCGCAGGTCGAGGCGGCGACCGTCACGGCCCGCGAAGCCGTCACCGCCGCCTGGCGCACGGCCGCGCACCACCTCGGCGAACCCGCCGCGCACGCCGGACGCTGAACGGCCGGCGTGACCCGAGGGGGAACGGCTACCCGGCCTCCCGCGCCACCCGCTCCAGGCGCTGCCGGTACTCCTCCCACCACGCGCGGTCGCCCGGCGGCATGTTGTCGGTGCCCGACTGCAGTCCGACCGTCCCGTCGACGAGCTCCCGGACGAGGTCCGCGTGCCCGGCATGGCGCTGGAGGTCGGAGATCACATGGACGAGGATCTGGTGCAGAGTCACCTCGCCCCGCTCGCCGGGCCACCACCGGACCCGCCCGACCGCGTCGAGCGGCAGCTCGGCGATCGTGGCGTCGGCGTGCTCCGCCACCCGGCGGTAGAGGGCGAGGATCTCCTCGCGCGACTCGTCGGCCGTCGCCCACATGTCCTGGTTCGCCTCGGCGTCGTCCTCGTAGGCGGGCAGCACCTCGCCGAACGGCCGCCCGAACGTCTCGCCGAAGTACCCCAGCTCCACCCCGGCGGCATGCTTGACCAGCCCGAGGAGATTGGTGCCCGTCGGTGTCAGCGGACGCCGGACGTCGTACTCGCCGAGCCCTTCGAGCTTCCACACCAGGGCGACGCGAGCGGACTGGAGATAACGCTGGAGGTCAGCCTTGGGCTGTGATGCGGTCATGCGGGGCAGTCTGTCACCGGGCACTGACAACCACGGACCCCGTCCCGCCACGGGCGGCGCGCACCCCGCCCGCGCGGCACGCGGCCCCGGGTGGCGGCGGCGACCCCGGCAGCGTAGGTATGGAGGCGTGCCGCTCCCAAGGACGCCCGACGCCACGGAGCGCACCGGCCCGCGACGGCCGGTGACCAGCAGGCCCACCCGGCCGGACCGGTGTCCGTGTCCGGCGGCTCACCACCGGGGACGAGGAGACCGATCCCGATGACCGCGGCAGAGCAGAGCACCCCGGTGCACGGGATCCCGTGCTGGGTCAGTCTCATGACCCGGGACCTGCGGGCCACCCAGGACTTCTACGGGGCCGTCCTCGGGTGGACCTTCCGCTCGGGCACCCTCGGCGAGGGCTTCACCGTCGCCCACCTCGACGCCCTGCCGGTCGCGGGGATCGGCCGGATCGCCCCCGGACTGCCCAGCGCCGTCTCCTGGACCCCGTACTTCGCCGTCGAGGACGTCGACGCCACAGCGGCCCGGGTCCGGGAACGGGGCGGCACCATCGCCGTCGGCCCGATCCGGCTCGGCCCCGGGCGGGGCGCCGTGGCCGCCGACCGGGAAGGGGCCGGATTCGGCTTCTGGGAGGGCCGCACCCCGCCCTGGTCGTTCGGCCGAGACCACCCGCCCGCCTCCCTCGAACTGCGCACGAGCCACGCCTTCGACTGCGCGATCTTCTACGCCGAGGTGTTCGGGTGGGCCTCCGAGGAGCCCGGCGGCTGCGAGGTCGGCTACGCCTACCGACAGGACGCGGTCGTCGTACGCCAGGGCGGGCGCACCGTGGCCACCCTGCGCGGAGGCGGCGACGCCTCGTCCCCCGACCCGCGGCTGCGCCCGCGCTGGCACATCCGCTTCCCGGTCGCGGACCTGGAGGCGGCCGTCGGGGCGGCCCGCGCGGCCGGCGGCACGGCGGGACCGCCGGTGGACTCGCCCGCCGACGGGACCGAAGCCGTGATCAGGGACCCCGACGGCGGCATCTTCACGGTCTGCGCCCACCCGCCGGACGCCGCCTGAGCCCGCCCGACCGCGAAGGCGACCGTCAGCAGGCGCGGAACACGTACCCCGGCCGTCCGGCCGGCCGGACGTCGAGATCCCGGCGCACCACGGAGACCCGCGCCCCCACGGACGAGCACGCCTTCGCGAAGTCGTCGTCGGTGTACTCGACGACGAACACCCGGTCGCCGTACGCGTCGGCGTAGTCGGCGCACTCGTCGTACCGGCCGCACTCCTCGGCCACGGCGAAGTCGAATCCGATCGTGTCCCGCTGCCCCAGCAGATCGGTGGTGTTCTTCTGGCCGATCGCCAGCCCGGCGGCGTGCGCCCGGTCGGCCAGGAGCTTCGCGAACGCCGCGTTGTGCGCCCGGGTCAGCAGCCCCTTCGATCGCTCGTAGGAGTCCAGGTTGTCCGGCTCCACCGCCTGGAAACCGGCCTTCGCGCAGCCGTCGATCCAGCCCCCGACGATGTCCGCCAGCCGGCTGCGCCTGTCCGCGGTCGAGGTGTCCAGCAGCGCCTCGCCCCAGGCCTCGTCGTTGACGAGCTCGCCGTCGCCGTCGCGCAGCAGCAGATCGGGGTCGTCCTTCTCCCACCGGTCCAGCGCGTCGGGCTGGGTCTGGAAGGCGTTGACGTAACAGACGTTGTACAGGCCTTCGGCCGGCTCGTCGCCACGGTCGCGGGAGACCGCCCCGACCCCGTCGGGCGGGGTGTACGCGCCGCCGATCTGGTAGTCGAAGGCAACGTCGGCCTCGGGCGGCACGACCTCGGGCGCCGCCCCCGAGGCGAAGGCGTTGGACAGGAGCAGTCCCGCTCCGGTCGCCATCGCGACACCGCCGGCCAGACCGGCGAGTGTGCCTTTGCGACGGAGGAACGGACGGACGGCGTGCTGGGACATGCGTGACTCCCGTGCGTGGACTTCGGAACCTGCCTCCCCATCATGAACGGCCGATCATGAGCGAATCGTGAGCGTCCGCCCCGCCCCGGGCCGCGACCGGGCGGGCGCGAGCCGCAGGACGAACTCCGCGCCGCCGCCGGGACGCGCCCGGACGGACAGCGACCCCCGGTGGGCCTCCGCGATCCGCCGCACCAGCGACAGGCCGATCCCCGTTCCCCCGCCCGGCGAACTGAACCGCTCCGTCAGCTCCGGCAGCCTGGCCGGAGCCACGCCCGGGCCCCGGTCGGCGACCCGCACCTCCGGTCCGCACACGGTCACCAGCAGTTCGGCCCCGTCCGGCGGCACCCCGGGAACCCGGCCGTGCCGCACGGCGTTGTCCAGCAGATTGCGCACCGCGACCCGCACGAGCGCGGCGTCCGCCTCGACCACCGACTCCTCCAGCCGCGACTCCAGGCCGGGCCCGCCCTCCGGCAACTCCGCACACACCTCCTCGACGAGCTGGTCCAGGCGCAGCGGCTCCGCCCGTACGACGTCCGCCGCGGCCTCCAGCCGCCCCCGGGTCAGCAGGTTCTCCACGACGTCGGCCATCCGGTCGGCCGCCCGCCGGATCCGGGGCAGCTGCCCCTCCAGGCCGCCCGGAGCCCCGGCGGCCACCTCCACCGATCCGCGCATCACCGCGACCGGGGTCCGCAGTTCGTGCGCCGCGTCGGCCAGCAGCCGCTCCTGCTGCTCCAGCGCCTCCCAGGCCGGCCGCAGGCTCCGCCCGGAGAGGACGTGCCCGGTCAGCGCGGCCAGCGCCGTCAGCGCACCGGCCCCGATGACGAGCGAGAGGACCAGACTGCGGTGCTCGGCCGCCCCGCGCTCCGGATCCCCGACCGCGACGGCCGCGCCCGCCACCTCGTCGGTGGCGTCGTGGTAGAACGGCACGGCCAGCAGCCGGACGGGCTCTCCCGTACGGTCGCGTGCCCCGGTCCGTACCGGCCCTTCCTCGTCCATCGCCGAACGGGCCACTTCCCGGACCGTGCCGGCCGCCACGGCGAACTGCGCGGTGCGCCCCCGGAACACGGTGACCGGTCCACCGCCGGGACGGCGCTCCACCACCAGGACCTGCGGGGTTCCCGAGGTCGCCTCGTCGTCCGCGAGCCCGTCCAGCCGGATCCGGTCGTCCTCGTAGTAGACGAGCGAGGCCGCGACGGACGCCCGGCGGCGCATCTCGTCGTACTCGGCGTCCATCCGTGCCCGGTCGTCGGTACGGATCACCAGCCAGGACAGGCAGGCCAGTCCGACGACGGTGATCAGCGTGTACGCGGCGGTCAGCCGCAGCCGCAGCCGGTGCAGCCGCCTCCGGGCCGGGGAGCGGCGCCGCGGTACGGGGGCCGCCATCAGGACGGCCCCGGATCCGCCGACAGCAGGAATCCCTGCCCGCGCACGGTGTGCACCAGGCCGGGGGAGCCGAGCTTGCGCCGCAGCCCCGCCACCACGGCGTCGACCACGTTGGAGACCGGGTCGGCCATCTCGTCCCAGCAGTGCTCCAGCAGCCCGGTGCGGGTGACGACGGTGTCCCGGTGGACGAGGAGTTGCTGGAGCACGGCGTACTCCTTCGGGCTCAGCGACAGCAGCACACCACCGCGCCGCACCTCGTGCCGTGCCACGTCCATGACCACGTCGGCGCAGCCGAGGAAGGAGGGGAGCCGTGCCGACGCCCGGCGGCTCAGGCCCCGGACGCGCAGGACGAGCTCGCGCATCGAGAACGGTTTGGCCAGATAGTCGTCCGCTCCGCTCTCCAGCCCCCGCAGCCGCTCGTCCAGGGAGTCCAGGGCGGTGAGGCACAGGACGGGCACCGACCAGCCGGCCCGGCGCCTGCCCTCCAGCGGCGCGAGGGTGTCGCCGGAGGGCACCATCCGGTCCAGCACCACACAGTCGTACGCGCTCAGGTGCAGCAGTACGTCCGCCTCCGGCCAGTCCGACGCGCAGTCCACGGCGAAGCCGCCGTCGCGCAGCCCGGCCGCGATCACGTCCCGCAGGTCGTCGTCGTCCTCCACCAGCAGCACACGCATGGGGAGGATGCCTCCGATGTCTTGTCCGGCGGGGGAGACCCGCCATCCTAAGGCGTGCCGCGCATCCGCTCCGAGCCGCCCCGTCAGGCCGGTGAGGCCTCCACGATCTGGAACGTGTTGGGCGCGGGCAGCGGGGTCACGCTCCGCAGGGCGAAGCCGCCCGCCGTGCACAGGGCGGCGAAATCGTCCGCGGTCCGCTCCCGGCCGCCGACGTTGACGAGCATGTTGAGGTCGCTGAGGTAGACGTTGTCCGGCCGGTCCGCCGGCACGGTGGCGGGCAGTACCGGTTCGACGATCAGGAGCGAGCCGTGGTCGGGGATGACGTCCCGGATGTGCCGCAGGATGACCGCGCACCGCGCGTCGTCCCAGTCGTGGATGATGCTCTTGAGGAGATAGAGGTCGCCGCCGGCCGGGGCGGAGGCGAAGAAGTCGCCGGTCTCCAGGGTGACGCGTCCGTCCAGGCCCTCCCGGGCCAGCCGTCGCGGGGCCTGCGCGAGGCCTTCTGCCGTGTCGAACAGGACGCCCCGCGGTTCCTGGTGCGCGCGGAGGATCGAGGCCAGGAGGGTGCCGTCGCCCCCGCCGATGTCCACGAGCCGCTGGAAGCGCCCGAAGTCGTAGTGGTGCGGGACGGTTTCGGCGGTCAGCCGTGTGCCCTGGCTCATCGCCTCGTTGAACGCGGCGGACAGCTCGGGGTGTTCCCTGAGATGACCGAAGAAGTCGGTCCCGAACACCGTGTCGAACGTGGTCTCTCCCGTACGGACGCTCTCGTCCAGCAGGTCCCAGCCCCGCAGCATCACCGGGTCGGTGAACATCCGGGCCATGGCGACCATCGTGCCCGGTGCGTCGGCGCGCAGGACGTTGCCCGCTGCGGTGGTCCGGAAGGCGCCCGGCTCCGGTTCGGACAGCAGTTGGAGTCCGGCCAGGGCTCGCAGAAGGCGCAGCGTCGCCCGCGGGTGGGTGCCGAGGGAACCGGCGAGTGCTTCGGCACGCAGCTCACCCGTCCCGATCCGGTCGAAGACGCCCAACCGCAGTGCCGTGCCCAGCGCTTGGGTGGCCATCTGGCCGAGCACCAGCCGGGACACCGCCTTGCGGGCCTGCCAATCGGCTGTTGCTCCACGGCTGTTGTCGGCGACCTGTTCATGATGGGCCGTCATCGTCCGCCCTCCCCTTTTTGGTTGCTCAAACCTAGGTTTGGGAGGATCGCGGTGACAATCACCCATAGGTGTGGCGAGCGTGTCCCGGCGCGGGACGGGAGCGCCGGTCAGTTCGGCGGGGCCTCGTCGAGTGCCTCGGCGGCCTCCGCGGCCACCGCCTCGGCGACGGCCGCCAGGGCGGGCGATTCCAGCTTCCACTGCTGCCAGTACAGCGGGACGTCCACGGTGGGCTCAGGGGCGAGCCGCACCAGCCGGCCGTCGCTCAGCAACGGCTCCGCCTGGACCTCGGGCACCATGCCCCAGCCCATCCCCGACGCCACGGCGTTCGCGAACCCCTCCGAGGTGGGTACCAGGTGGCGACGGGCGCTCGGCCGGGCGCCGGGGCCGAGCCGGCGCACGAAGGCGTCCTGGAGATCGTCGCGCCTGTCGAAGCAGACCACCGGAGCTTCGCCGATCAGCTCGCGCAACGCGGTGCCGTCCCGCCGTCCCAGCCACCGGTCGGCGAAACCGGGACTGGCCACCGGCAGGTAGCGCATGCGGCCCAGCCGCCGGACCGAACAGCCCGTCACCGCCTCCGGCGACGAGGTCACCGCGGCCATCGCCAGCCCCTCCCGCAGCAGGGCGGCCGTATGGTCCTGGTCCTCCCGGCGCAGCTCGTAGCAGAGTCCCAACTCCTCCGGCACGCGCCGCAGGGCTGCCAGGAACCAGGTCGCCAGGGAATCGGAGTTCACCGCGATCGGCAGGAGCGTCGGCTCGCCCGGCCCGGACATCCCGAGCGCCGCCTGCGCGTCGTGCTCCAGCCTGGCCAGCTGGCGGGCGAAGCGCACCACCACCTCACCGGACTCGGTGGGGCGCACCGGCTTCGTGCGCATCAGCAGTACCCGGCCGGTGCGCTGCTCCAGCGCCTTCACCCGCTGACTGACCGCCGACGGGGTCAGCCGCAGGGCGGTCGCCGCCGAGTCGAAGGTGCCTTCGTCGACCACGGCCAGCAGGGTCCGCACCTGGTCGAGAGGAAGCTCGGACATCATGAGCGCTAATGATACGTAAGAATCTTTAGCTGGACACCGGGATTCCTGCTCCGTAGCGTCGCCGCATGACGAACGCCCTGACCACAGCAGCCGCCGGTTTCGGCACCGGACTCTCCCTCATCGTCGCCATCGGAGCGCAGAACGCCCTGGTGCTGCGCCAGGGCGTCCGCCGCGACGGCGTTCTCGCGGTGGTCGGGATCTGCGCCCTGTCCGACGCGGTGCTCATCGCGCTGGGGGTCGCCGGCGTCGGGGCTCTCGTCGTTGCCTGGCCGTCGGCGCTCACGGTGGTGGGGCTGCTCGGCGCCGTGTTCCTGATCGGTTACGGCCTGCTCGCCGCGCGCCGGGTCCTGCGGCCGTCTGCCCTGCGCGCGGCGGACGCTCCGGCTGCCTCGCGCCGGGGCGTGGTGCTGACCTGTCTGGCGATGACCTGGCTCAACCCCCACGTGTACCTCGACACCGTGTTTCTGCTGGGGTCGGTCGCGGCCGACCGGGGGCCGCTGCGCTGGACCTTCGGCCTCGGCGCGATCCTCGCCAGCGTGTGCTGGTTCGCCGCGCTCGGGTTCGGCGCCCGACTGCTGAGCGGAGTCCTCGCGCGGCCCTCCGCGTGGCGGGTGCTGGACGGTCTGGTCGCCGTGACGATGATCGGCCTCGGCGTCAGGCTGGCGCTGAGCGCCTGAGTCCTTTTCCGTGGCCAGAGGCCTGCCGGGACGCTCCCCGCGTCCGGGGGCCGGGATGCCCGCCCGGCGTACCATGCCATGATCGCCATCTTTCGACAGGATCGGTGCCATGGGAAGCGCGCGACGGGCCGTCGTTCTCGCTCTGCCGGGGTGCGTCCGACCGGGCTCGGCCTCCCGGGCCGACCGCGGACGGGCGCGCGGGAAAAGGGAGCGGATGCCGCCTTTCGTACCGTCGGCGCCCCGGGAATTCCGGTAAACGGCGCGGCCTGTGAGATGCATTTCCCGGATGTCCGCGGCCCTGCAAGATCCGTCCGGCCATGGAGAAAAAAACCGATTATTCTGTATCTTGTCCTACCAGTACGCGCATCGCAGGAACGGCTCGCCACTACATGACCCCTGGGGGGAGTTATGCCCGAAGCAGCAGTCTTGATCGATCCGGTGCCGACTATGGACGCGGAGGCCGAGGTGGTGCATCCCGTGGGGATCGAGATGGTGCACCGGACCAGGCCGGAGGACGCCTTTCCGCGCAACTGGGTACGCCTGGGGCGCGACCGGTTCGCGGTGGAAGCGGTCCTTCCGCACGACCATCCCTTCTTCGCTCCGGTGGGTGACGACCTGCACGATCCGCTGCTGGTCGCGGAGGCCATGCGGCAGGCGGCCATGCTCGCCTTCCACGCCGGGTACGGGATCCCGCTCGGCTACCACTTCCTCCTGACGGAGCTGGACTACGTCTGCCATCCCGAGCACCTCGGCGTGGGGGGCGAGCCCACCGAGATCGGCCTGGAGGTGTTCTGCTCCGACCTGAAGTGGCGGGCCGGGCTCCCGGCGCAGGGGCGCGTCGGCTGGGCGGTGCACCGGGGCGACCGGCTCGCCGCGACGGGGGTGGCGGCGACCCGGTTCAGCACGCCCAAGGCCTACCGGCGGATGCGCGGCGACGTCCCGGTCGAGGGCATATCCCTACCGGAGACCGCGCCGGTCCCGGCCTCGCCGGCGGGCCGCGCCCGCGTCGAGGACGTGGTGCTCTCGGGGACGGGGCGGGAGGGAGTCTGGGAACTGCGCGTGGACACCCGGCATCCGACCCTCTTCCAGCGCCCCAACGACCACGTCCCGGGCATGCTCCTGCTGGAGGCGGCCCGTCAGGCCGCGTGCCTGGTGGCGGGGCCCGCCGGAATCGTTCCGGTGGAGGCGCGCACCCGGTTCCACCGGTACTCCGAGTTCGGCAGCCCGTGCTGGATAGGGGCGGTGGTCCAGCCGGGGGCGGACGAGGATACGGTGACCGTCCGGGTGACAGGCCATCAGGACGGCGAGACGGTCTTCTCCACGGTCCTGTCCGGCCCCCGGGCCCACGGCTGAGAGGTTCCCCGAGTGATTCTCGTGACCGGTGCGACCGGAGCGGTGGGCCGTGAGGTCGCCGGACGGCTGGCGGATGCCGGACCCGTGCGGATCCTCGCGCGGCGCCCCGAGCGGCTCACGGTGCGGGGGACAGGGGTCGAGGTCGTCCAGGGCGCCTACGGCGACCGCGCCGCTCTCGACCGGGCGCTGCGGGGCGTCGACGCGGTGTTCCTGGTGACGAACGACCCGACGGAGCCCGACGACGAGCGGGTCGCCGCCGCGGCGGCCGCGGCGGGCGTACGCCACCTGGTCAAGCTGTCCATGATGGCGGTGGAGGAACCGGACGCCGAGGACTTCATCACCCGGCGTCAGCGGGAGAACGAACAGGCGGTCAGGGACTCGGGGGTCCCGTGGACGTTCGTGCGTCCCAGGACGTTCATGTCCAACACCCTCTCCTGGGCCCCCGGCATCAGGTCGGCGGGCGTGGTTCGCGCCCTGTACGGCGACGCTCCCGTCGCGTGCGTCGATCCGCGCGACGTCGCCGCGGTGGCTGTCGCCGCTCTCACCGGTACGGGGCACGAGGGCAGGGCGTACGCCGTGTCGGGCCCGGAGGCGATCACCGCGCGGGAGCAGACGGCCCAGCTCTCCCGAGTGCTGGGGCGGCCGTTGCGCTTCGAGGAACTGGGCGTCGACGCCGCGCGTACGGCCCTGATGGCGAAGTACCCACCGCCCGTCGCGGAGGCCTTCCTGCAGAGCGCGGAGCGGCAGCGGACGGGAGCGAAGGCGTCCGTGGTGCCCACGGTCCAAGAGCTGACGGGGCGTCCGGCGAGGCCGTTCCGCGACTGGTCGGCCGAGCACGCGGAGGCGTTCGCGCCGGAATGAGGCCGCTGCCGGGGAGAGCCTCTTTTCCCAGGGTAGTTACGCAATTACCGGCGGGCGCCGGACAATCGCGGCCCCGTGCCCATTCCCTTTCCGGCCGGCTTTCACGGATCGCGGTGGAGGGAGTCCCGGCAAAGGCCCGGAAGACGCCGCCGCATTTCTCCGTACTCCGAAAAGGAAACGGGTGCGCCGGAATCGGCGTCTCCCGGCCCCGGGCGACCGGACCCGTCGTCATCGCTCGCCGGCCCGGCCCCGCCCCGCCTCGTCGACCCGGCCCGCGTCCGCTCCCCAACTCGCCAGCAGCCGCAGGGACTGGGCCGACTCCGAGCCCGGTTCCGCGTGGTAGGTCACCAGATGCTGCTCCCCGTCGTCCGGGAGGTTCAGCGTCTCGTACGACAGGGTCAGCTCCCCGACGAGCGGATGCCGCAGCAGCTTGACGCCGTGGCCCTTCTCCTTGACGTTGTGCGTGGCCCACAGCCGCCGGAACTCGTCGCTCTTGACGGAGAGTTCGCCCACCAGCGCCGACAGCTCCGGATCCTCGGGGTGGCAGCCCGCGTACAGCCGCAGATAGCTGACCATGTCCGAGGCCTTGGCATCCCAGTTCACGAACAGGTCCCGGCAGGCGGGGGAGAGGAACACCAGCCGGGCCCAGTTGCGCTCGGCCGGGGGCAGCGCACCCCAGTCACCGAACACCGCCGCCGCCATCGGGTTCCAGGCGAGGACGTCGGACCGC
The DNA here is from genome assembly GCF_900460065.1 of Streptomyces griseus. Lineage (GTDB taxonomy): Bacteria > Actinomycetota > Actinomycetes > Streptomycetales > Streptomycetaceae > Streptomyces > Streptomyces griseus. The sequence continues at coordinate 362,300 of NZ_UAVD01000033.1, forward strand.
GCCCCGGTCACGTACGCGGGGATGCCGTCCATGCTGTCGAGCAGGTACAGCAGCCCCTTCCGCACCCGCTGCACCCTGGCCGGGCGGCGCTGCTTCCGGTGCCGGGGCTTGGCCAGGTGGGTCAGATGCGCGCTCTCGGCGTCCGTGAGCCGCAGCGCACGCGCGATCGCGTCGAGCACCTCGGCCGAGACGTTGCGCCCGTTGCCCTGTTCCAGGCGCGTGTAGTACGCCACGGACACCCCGGCCAGCTGCGCCAGCTCCTCCCGGCGCAGACCGGGCACCCGGCGGTGCCGGCCGAACTCCGGCAGGCCCACGTCCCCCGGTCGGAGCTTGGCCCTCCGGGTGCGCAGGAACTCGCTGAGCTCGGCGCGCCCGTCCAGCGGTTCGGGGGAGGCGGCCTCCGGCTGATCGTCCATGGCTTCCATTATTCCTCCGATCCCCCGTCGTACGAGCGCGAGCCTGTCCCCGTCAGTAGTAGGACCGCTGGACGTAGGCAAAGGGGTGACCTGGGTAAACATCCTCGGCGGCGTGATGCTGGGAGACGTTCCTACCGCATCACCCAGAGGAGAACCTCCGGCATGACCACCGTTGCCGCCTATGCCGCTCCCCGTGCCAAGGCCCCGCTGGAGCGCACCACGATCGAACGCCGCCCGGTGGGAGAGTTCGACATCCTGATCGACATCAAGTTCGCCGGCATCTGCCACTCCGACATCCACCAGGCCCGCGACGGCTGGGGCGAGGGCATCTTCCCGATGGTGCCCGGCCACGAGATCGCCGGGATCGTCGCCGAGACCGGCCCCGGCGTCACCCGGTTCAAGGTCGGCGACCGCGTCGGCGTCGGCTGCATGGTCGACTCCTGCGGTACGTGCGACGCCTGCCTGATGGGCCGCGAGCAGCACTGCGCCGAGGGGAACACCCAGACGTACAACGCGCTCGACCGCAACGGCGAGCCCACCTACGGCGGCTACTCCACCCACCTCGTCGTGACCGAGAAGTTCGCACTCTCCATCCCCGAGGGCATCGCCCTCGACGAGGCCGCGCCGCTCCTGTGCGCGGGCATCACCACGTACTCCCCGCTCAGGCGCTGGGGCGCGGGCCCGGGCAAGAAGGTCGCCGTCGTCGGCCTCGGAGGCCTCGGCCACATGGCCGTCAAGATCGCGCACGCCCTCGGCGCCGAGGTCACCGTCCTCTCCCAGTCGCTGCGGAAGAAGGATGACGGACTCAAGCTGGGCGCCGACCACTACTACGCGACCGGCGACCCGCGGACCTTCGAGGAACTGGCGGGCACGTTCGACGTGATCCTCTCCACGGTCTCGGCCCCGCTCGACTTCGGGGCCTACCTCGCCCTGCTGCGCACCGAGGGCACCCTGGTCAACGTGGGCGCCCCCGAGGAGCCGGTCTCGCTGAACCTGTTCTCCCTGATCCTGGGCAACAGGTCGATCGCGGGTTCCGCTATCGGCGGCATCGAGGAGACCCAGGAGATGCTGGACTTCTGCGCCGTGCACGGGCTCGGCGCCGAGATCGAGGTGATCGGGGCCGGCCAGGTCAACGAGGCCTACGAGCGCGTTCTCGCCAGCGACGTCCGCTACCGCTTCGTGATCGACACGGCGACGATCTGAGGTCTCGGCCCCGCGACGCGACGGCCCGCCCCGAGCGCCCCGAGGCGCTCGGGGCGGACCCGTGCTCAGGCCCGGTCCGGCGCTTCCGGCGAACGCCGCGCCCCTTCCAGGACCGCCGGCAGCAGCCCCGGGAAGATCGCCTCCAGGTCCTCCTCGCGCAGTCGGCTCATGCGGGAGGTGCCCACGTAGTGCTGGCGGATGACGCCCGCCTCGCGCAGCACCTTGAAGTGGTGCGTGCTGGTGGACTTGCTCACCGGAAGGTCGAACGCGATACAGGCCATGTCGACGTGCCCGTCCGCCAGCTCACGGGCGATGCGCAGCCTGATGGGGTCGGCCAGGGCGTGCAGGACCGCCTCCAGGCGGATCTCCGCGGGGAGTGGATGGGGGAGCTGCCGCCCGGAAGCGGCTCCGCGGGCTGGGGTGGACATGGGTGACCGGCCTCCTCGGGGTCGTCATCAAAGTACGAGAATTCTCGTAGTTTGACAATCGCCGTACTACGATGCCTATCGTACCTACCTCGGTGTCGCCGTCCGGCGACCGCACCCCCACATGAGGAGACGACCTGTGAGCGCCCTGTTCACGCCCCTGACCCTGCGGTCCCTGGAGATACCCAACCGCGTGTGGATGTCTCCGATGTGCATGTACTCGGCGGCCTCCACGGGGCCGGAGGCGGGTGTTCCCACCGACTTCCACCTCGCTCACCTCGCAGGCCGGGCCGCCGGGGGCGCCGGCCTCGTGATGGCGGAGGCGACCGGTGTGCGCCCCGACGGCAGGATCAGCCCCTGGGACCTGGGCCTGTGGAACGACCGCCAGCAGGAGGCCTTCGCCCGGATCACCGCCGCGATCGCCTCGCACGGATCGGTGCCCGCGATCCAGCTCGCCCATGCCGGGCGCAAGGCCTCGACCGACCGGCCCTGGCTCGCCGACCGCTCCGTGCCCGAGGAGGAAGGCGGCTGGACGCCCGTCGCCCCCAGCGCGGAGGCGTTCGCGGGCCTGCCCGTGCCGCACGAGCTGACCGAGGACGAGATCCGTCAGCTGGTGCGGGACTTCGCCGCGGCCGCCGAGCGGGCCCTGGCCGCCGGCTTCCGGGTGGTCGAGATCCACGGCGCGCACGGCTACCTCATCAACTCCTTCCTGTCCCCGGCGGCCAACCGCCGCACCGACGCCTACGGCGGCAGCTGGGAGAACCGACTGCGCTTCCCGCTCCAGGTGGTCGACGCCGTCCGCGCCGTATGGCCGGACGACCTGCCGGTCCTCTTCCGCACCTCGGCCACCGACTGGCTGACCGAGAACCCCGAGGACCCGCGCGAGGGCTGGACCGGCGACGACACCGTCCGCCTCGCCCAGGAGCTGGCCGCCCACGGCGTCGATCTGCTCGACGTCTCCACCGGAGGCCTCGTCCGGGACGCCGCGATCTCCGCGCACCCCGGCTACCAGGTCCCCTTCGCCGAACAGGCCCGGCGAACGGCCGGCATCCCCACCGCCGCCGTGGGGCTGATCCTCGACGCCGCCCAGGCGGAGGAGATCGTCGCGACGGGCCGTGCCGACGCGGTCATGATCGGCCGGGAGATGCTCCGTGATCCGCACTGGGCCCACCACGCCGCCGAGGCCCTTGAGGCAGCCCCCCGCTGGCCCGCCCAGTACGGCTACGCCCTGGCGCGCCGCCCCGCCAAGGTCTGACCCCCCAGGTCCGACCGCCCACGGCCCGCCCGGACCCGCACCGAACGAAAACCCCGGTCACGCCCCCGGGCCCACCGCGCGCGGGCGGCCCGGGGGCGTCGGACAATGGCGGGAGCCGGAGGCACGCCGGCGCGGCCCGGCCGGGAGAGGAGCGGCGGATGAGCGGAGCGGGCGAGTGACCGCCGCGCGGGACCGGGCGACGATCCGGCGCCGGGCCGTCCGCGTCGCCGCCGCGGCGAGCGCCGGTTTCTACCCGCTGCTGTACGGGGCCGGGCTCCCCGTCGCGGCGCTGTACGCACTCTTCGCGCCCATCGCCATGGGCCTGCTCTCCGCCGTGCCCGGCTCCGGCCGCCAACGGGCTTCCACCATGCTGCGGGCCCTGCCCCCGGCACTGGTCCTCGCGACCCTGGGAACCTTTCTGGCGGCCAACACCCCGGCGGCCGTCGGCGGCATGCTCCTCATCGGATTCCTGCTGGCGTTCGCCGCCGTCGCCGGCCCCCGCCCCGCGGGCATCGCCCCCGGCCTCCAACTGTTCTACATCCTCGCCTGCTTTCCGCCGTACGCCCCCGGCACGCTCGTCGAGCGGCTGGCGGGCCTGACGGCGGGCGCGCTGCTCCTCGCCGCCTGCGAGGTCCTGCTGCCCGATCCGGCCGCGCCCTCCTACCGGGCCCGGCTGGCCGACGCCCTCACCGTGGCCGCGCGCGGGGCGGCCACCGGCGGGGTGCCACCGGGGCGGTTGCGGGCCGCCGGAGCGAAGCTGCGACTGACCGACGTGCCGCCGGCGGAACGACCGGCCGGCGCGGGCCGGACGGACCGGGCACTGGAACAGGCCGGACGCTCCGCCCGCCGGCTCCTCGACCAACTCGCCACCCTCGCCGAAGCGCCGCCGACGCCGTCCGACCCCGAGTCCGCCATGCTCCTGGACCGGGTGGCGCGGCGGTGCACGGGCAGTGCGCGGTTCCTGCGCACCGGCACCGCCCCACCACCCGCCGGAGCGCTGGAGGAGGCGATGCGCGCCTTCCAGGCCGACCGGGCGCGGGCCGCGGGGAAGGGCCGGGACGCCCTGCCCGCCGTCGACGTGCAACGCCGGCAGTCGCGGGTGCTGGCACTCGCCGAATCGGCGCGCACGGTGGAGATCGCCGTGGACATCGCCCTGCACGGGCGGCCCACCGAACCGGCCTTCCCGCCCGAACAATTCTGGTACGCCGGGCTGTCCACGCCGAGGCTGTGGGCCCGGCGTGTCGTCGGCAACGCCACGTTCCGGTCGGTGCTGTTCCAGAACGCCCTGCGCACGGCGCTCGGACTCGCGGCAGCCCGCGCGGTGGCCGGTTCGCTGGACCTGGCCCACGGGTTCTGGGTCCTCCTCGCCGTGCTGACACTCGGCCGGACGACCGCGGGGGCGACCTGGCGGGCCGTCCGCCGGGCGGTCGCCGGCAACGCGGTGGGAGCGCTGGTGGCCGGGGCGCTCGTCATCGGGCTCGGCAGGCACACCGACGTGTACGCCGCGCTCCTCGCCCCCGTCATGCTGCTGGCCTTCGCACTGGGGCCGCTCCTGGGCCTCGCCTACGCGCAGGCGCTGTTCACGCTCGTCGTCGCCACCGCCTTCGCCCAGATCGCACCGGTCACCTGGCGTCTCTCGGAGGCCCGGATGATCGATGTCGTCACCGGCAGCGTCATCGGCCTGGCGTGCGGGCTCCTGGCCTGGCCGGCCGGGGCGCGACGCGAGGTCCACCGGGCCATGTGGGGGCTGTTGAGATCGTGCGCCCCGCTGGTGCCGGCCACGGCACGGACGCTGCTCGCGCCGTCGGGCGGCTCCCGCGCCGCACCGGTCACCCTCCCGGGCATCCACCGGCTGCGCCTCGCCGAGGCGGCCTACGCGCAGTACCGCGCCGAATCCCCGGCCGACCGGGAGGGCGACAGCGCCGACTGGCACGCCCTGCTCATCGCCGCCCACCACGTGCTCCTCGGCGCGCAGTGGCTCCCGCGCTTCGGCCTGCGGCCCACACCCGGTGCGCGTGACACCTCCGCCGCCCGGGCGCTGGGCACCGCGGCGGCGCTGGAGGCCGAGACCGACCGTATCGCCTCCCTGCTCCTCGCCGAGCCTCCCGGACCCGCCCCGGCGGCCGTCTCCGACACCACGCGGGCGACCGGCCCGGACGACGACCCGCCGGCGCCGCTCTCCGTGGACCTGGAGGTGTGGATGACGAGCCTCGCCCGTCAACTGGCCCGCGTCGAAGCCTCGCTGACACCCGCACCGGGCAACGGCCCCCCGCGGGAGCCGACAAGCGGTCCCGGACCCGGGAAGCCCGGTGACAGGGGGAGGTGACCCCCCGCCCGATCGGGGTGTCAGCCCCAGTGATCCGCAACGTCCCCTCTCCTAGCGTCCCTTGATGTGAGAAACGCGAAGGACGCAGAGAAGACCACCCGTACCCCCGGGGCCGCCCGCACCACCACGGCCGCCCGGACGACCGCCAGGACCGCCGCCGCGGGTCTGGCCCTGGCCCTCGCGGCGGGCATCCCGGCATCACCGGCCCTGGCAACGGAATCCCCCACCGCCGCACCGCCGCCGACCGCCGGAGCGCTCGACCGCTACTACCGCCAACCGCTGGACTGGGGCACCTGTATGAGCTCCCCGCAGGACGAGGCGGGCAGGGACCTGGACAAGGCGGGTGTGCAGTGTGCCGACGTCACGGTCCCGCTGGACTACTCGGCCCCCGGCGGCCGGACGATCACGGTCGCGATATCCCGACTGAAGGCCACCGACACCCGCCGCCGCATCGGCGCGATCCTGCTCAACAACGGCGGCCCCGGCGGCCCGGCCGTCGATTCCCCGCCGGTCATCCGCACGGCGATGAAGGAGGTCGGCCCGCGCTACGACATCGTCGGCTTCGACCCGCGCTTCGTCGGCCGGAGCACCCCGCTCGACTGCGGCTGGCCCGTCGGCTTCACCTGGTTCTCGGCCGGCGCGAGCCGGGCGGGCTTCGACCGCCAGGTGGCGCTGAGCAAGAGCCTGGCCGCCAAGTGCCGCGCCACGAACGCCTCGGTGCTCCCGCACATCAGCACCCGTAACACCGCCAGGGACATGGACGTCATCCGGGGCGCGCTCGGCGAGCGGAAGATCTCCTACCTGGGCTATTCGTACGGCACCTACCTGGGCACCGTCTACACCCAGATGTTCCCCGGCCGCTACGACCGGATGGTGCTGGACGGAGCGGTGGGCCCGGACGACTACAACCCGCGCCTGCTGAAACACACCGTGCGCGAGAACGAGCAGGCGCTCTCCGCCTGGGCCGCCTGGGCGGCCGCCCGCCACACGACGTACGGCCTGGGCCGCTCCCGTACGGCGGTGCTCGCCACCATCGACCGCGTGATGGCGAAGGCGGCCCGCGCCGCCCTGACCCTCGGTACCGCCCCCGAAGTCTTCCGCGTCGACGACACCCACATACCGACGCTGATCTTCATGGGCGTCGCCGACGACGGCGACGCCTCGCGCCACCTCCTGGCCCAGCAGGTGGCGGCACTGTCGCAGGCGTCGAAGGGCCGCGAGGCCCCGGTGCCCCAGGAGTTCGCGGAGACGCTCGGGCTCCTGCTCTCCGGCGACGGCTCCGCCTTCGGCAGCTCCCAGACGGCGATCATCTGCGGTGACGTACCGGCCCCGCGCGACACCGAGCGCTACTGGCGCGACATCCAGCGGAGCCGCGGCGCACACCCGCTGTTCGGACCCCTCACCGAGAACATCGGCCCCTGCGCCTTCTGGGACGCCCCGCGGGAAGCCCCCACCCGGATCAGCCACGACGCCCCCGTGCTCATGGTCGCGGCCACCGGCGACCCCCGCACCACCTACCGGAGCACCCTCACCCTGCACGGCAGGCTCCCCGGCTCCAGGCTCCTCACCCTGGAGAACGCCAACCGCCACGCCCTCTACGGGGAGTACGGGAACGCCTGCGTGGACGACGAGGTCAACCGCTACCTGGCGACGGGCCGGCTCCCGAAGCGGGACGAGACCTGCGTGAAGTGACCCGGGACCGGGAGGCCACCGCCCGCCGGTGTGCGGGCGGCTTCCCGCAGGAGTGCCGGGCCTACACCGACGGGACCGGTGAACCGCCGGTCCCGTCGGCCGGGGCCCCGGCCTCCGGCCCCTGCTCCGGGGCGTCCTCCACCAGCTGCTCGCGCAGATAGTTCCAGATCACCCCGAGCACCGCCGCCACCGGCACGGCGAGCAGGCTCCCCACCACGCCGGCCAGGCTGCCGCCCAGCGTCACGGCGAGCAGGACCGTGGCCGCGTGCAGCCCCAGCCCACGGCTCTGGATCATGGGCTGGAACACATTGCCCTCCAACTGCTGCACCACGACGATGATCGCCAGCACGAGCAGGGCGTCCATCGGTCCGTTCGAGACCAGTGCGATGACCACCGCCACGAAGCCGGCGAACAGCGCTCCCACGATCGGCACGAACGCGCAGACGAAGGTCAGCACCGCCAGCGGCAGCACCAGCGGCACCCCCAGGATCCACAGACCGAGCCCGATGAAGACCGCGTCCAGCAGACCGACGAACGCCTGCGACCGCACGAACGCGCCCAGCGTCTCCCAGCAGCGGGAGGCCACCTCGGGGACGTCGGTGGCGAGCCGGCCGGGAAGCTGACGGGTGAGCCACGGCAGGAAGCGCGGACCGTCCTTGAGGAAGAAGAACATCAGGAAGACCGCCAGAACCGCGGTGACCAGCCCGTTGACCACGGTGCTCACCCCGGTGACGGCGGTGGTGACCACGCTGCCGACACTGTCCTGGAGCTGAGCGGTCGCGGTGTCGAGCGCGCCGGTGATCTGGTCGTCGCCGATGTTCAGCGGCGGACCGGCCGCCCACTCACGGACCTTGTCGATGCCCGCGATCACCCCGTCGGCCAGCTCCCCGGACTCACCCGCCACCGGCACCGCGATCAGCGCCACGATGCCCGCCCCCACGAGCAGGGAGAACACCGTCACCACCGACGCGGCGAGCGAGGGCCACCAGCCGAGCCGACGCAGGAAGCGGGCGAGCGGCCAGGTCAGCGTGGTGAGGAACAGACCGACTATCAGCGGCCACACGACCGACCACATCCGGCCCAGCACCCACAGCGCGACCGCCGCCGCCACGAGGACCAGCAGCACCTCTGCGGAGACCCGTGCCGACGTGCGGAGCGCAGCCGCGGTCTTTGTCGAACTCAATGGCGAAGACATGGCGTCACCCTATGGCTTCGCCAACCGTGTTCCGGCCACTCCCGCCGGCCGCCGACGCCGAACGCCACGCGGGCGGCCCGCCCGGCCCGTCACCGCAAGGACGGGGGCAGCCCCTCGCGATGGACGACGCCCAGGCGCTGAGTGGCACGGGTGAGCGCCACGTACAGATCGCTCGTCCCGAACCGGACGGGCTCGACGACCAGCACATGGTCGAACTCCAGCCCCTTGGCCTGGCGCGGATCCAGCAGCACCACCGGACGCGTGAGATCGGGGGCCTCGCCCGCCACGACGCCGTCCAGCGGGGCGGCGATCTCCTCGTGCAGCGCCCGCGGCGCGATCACCGCGAGACGCCCCTCCCGGGGCGTCAGCTCCACGACCGCCCGGGCCACCTCGCCCGCCAGGTCCTCACCGGCATCCCGCGTCCACGGTTCCTCGCCGGTGGACCGCACCGAGACGGGGGCGGCGAACGAGGGGTCCTTCTCCCGCAGCACCCGGGCCGCCAGTTCCATGATCTCCGCGGGCGTGCGGTAGTTGACCTCCAGCGTGACGTGCTCGAAGCGGTCGCCGACGTACGGCTCGAGGATCTTCTCCCAGGAGCCGACGCCGGCCTCCTCGGAGGTCTGGGCCGGGTCGCCGACCAGCGTCAGCGAGCGGGACGGCGCCCGGCGCATCAGCAGCCGCCACGCCATCGGCGAGAGCTCCTGCGCCTCGTCGACGATGATGTGCCCGAAGGCCCAGGTGCGGTCGGCGGCGGCCCGCTCGGCGGCCGTGCGGTGGTCGGCCTCCTCGTGCCGCTCGGCCATCCGCTCGGCGTCGATGATGTCGTGGGCGGCGAGTACCTCGGACTCCTCGTCCTCGAACTCGTAGCTCTCCGAGCCGCGCGACAGCTCCAGCACGCCCTGCGCGTAGCCGACCCGCTCCTGGCGAGCGGCCTCGGCAGCCGCCTGCCGGGCGCTGTCGTCGACGCCGAGCAGTTCGGCGGCCTCGTCGAGCAGCGGTACGTCGGCGGGCGTCCACACCGTGCCGGCGGGGGCGCGCCGGATCGCGTCGGCGTCCTCGTCCGGTACGTACACCGGATCGGCCAGGTAGTCGGCGAGGAAGGCCTCGGGGGTCAGCGGCGGCCACAGCTCGTCCACCGTCGCGTGCACCTCCTTGCTCAGCGCGACGTCCCGGCCGAGCTGGGCCACGTCGTCGGGGCCGAGGAAATTGGGCCCGCCGTAGGGGTCCGCGCCGATGCGTTCGACGAGTTGCGCGGTGAGCGCGTCGATGACCCGGAAGACGAAGTGGGGGCGGGCCAGATTGTGCGGGAGCCGGGTGTCCCGGGCCGCCTGCCGGGCCTCGTACGCGATCTCCCAGTCCAGGACCAGCTCCCCGCCGTCCTCGTGGGGGATGACCATCGCCGCCCCGGGCTCGGGCAGCCGCTGCCGGTCGCGGACGGCCAGGGCGAGCGCCTCGGCCATCGGCTCGCCGCCCTTGACGGCCGCGGCGCGCGGGGAGTCGGAACCGGTGGCGTGCACCCCGGGGAACAGCTCCGCCTGCGTCGCGAGCAGGACCCCGGTCTCGCCGAGCGCGGGCAGCACCTCCGCGATGTAGCGCAGGAAGGCCGGGTTGGGCCCCACGATCAGCACGGCCCGCTTGGCGAGCAGCTCGCGGTGCTCGTACAGCAGGTAGGCGGCCCTGTGCAGCGCGACGGCCGTCTTGCCCGTGCCCGGTCCGCCCTCGACGACGAGGACGCCCCGGTGCGGGGCCCGGATGATGCCGTCCTGCTCGGCCTGGATGGTCCGCACGATGTCGCCCATGCGTCCCGTGCGGGCGGAATCGAGCGCCGCGAGGAGCACGGCGTCGCCGTTCGGATCCTCGAAGCCGGTGCGGTCGTGGTCCCCGAGATCCAGGATCTCGTCATGCAGCTCGGTGACCCTACGGCCCTCGGTGGTGATGTGGCGGCGCCGGCGCAGCCCCATCGGCGTGTGACCCGTGGCGAGATAGAAAGGACGCGCCACCGGTGCGCGCCAGTCGATCAGAACAGGGGTGTGCTCGGCGTCGTCCTCACGGATCCCGATACGGCCGATATGGTGCGTGAGCCCGTCGGAACGGTCGATACGGCCGAAGCACAGCGAGCCGTCCACCGCGTTGAGAGCGGCGAGCAGACCCGAGCGCTCCGCGACGAGGATGTCGCGCTCCAAGCGCGCCTGCTGCCCCGTCCCGACCGGCGTGAGCGCGAGCTCGACGCCGTCGGCGGCCACCCCGCGCAGCGCGTCGACCCGGGCATGGAGCCGGTCGATGAATTCCTGCTCTTTCCGCAATTCGTCGCTTTCCCGGTTTGACAAAACGGCTCCCCGCCAGATATATTCGTTCTCATAAGGCCCCCGAGCGGGGCCTTTCTGCATGAGCGCAGAAGAATCCAATATACCCGCGCCAATCCCCGGGCCGCTAATTCGGCCCGGGGATTGTCCGTGCCCGGCGACCCGGGGCTGTCCCGCACTTCCCGGCGGGAGGGCCCTCAGGCCCGGAGCGCGGCGCCCCGCGCCTCCCCGTCCGCGCCGACGGGCGTTCCCGTCGCCAGGCCCCCGGGGGACAGCGCCAGCGACCGGGCGGCCGTCGCGCCCACGTCGGCCAGACTGCGCGCGTCCGGCAGCAGCTCCACCCCGGCCCCGTCGGGGCGGTGGATCAGCACCGGCACGTACTCCCGGGTGTGGTGCGCGTGTCCGATCGCGGGGTCGTTGCCGTGGTCGCCGGTGACGATCAGCCGGTCCCCGGGGTCCGTGAGCAGCGCCAGGAGCCCGGCGAGCCCCGAGTCCACCTGCTCCAGCACCTGCCCGTAGGCCCCGGTGTCCTGCTGATGACCCGCCAGATCCGTCTCCTGGACGTTCGCGACCACCAGGGCGTCGCCCCCGGCGCGTACCGCGTCCAGGGTGTACGCCAGGACGTCGGCGGTCGCCACGGCCGGCCGCCGGTCCGCCTGTTCGCACACCAGGATGTCGGCGGCCTTCCCCACCAGGGTGACCGGGACGCCGGCCCGCGCCGCGAGGGAGGGGAGCTGACGGGTGTGGTCGAGCGGGGCGCCCAGGTGCTGCACCTCCAGGCCGCCGTTGCGGTAGAAACCGGTGGCCGGGGTGTCCAGCCCGACGGTGCCACCGCCCCCGCTCCGGACGTAGGAGCCGAGCGGCCCGTCCGCGTGGCCGCCCACCGCGATGACCCGGGCGACCGGGGCGACCGCCCGCACCGTCCGGGCGACGGCGAGAATCCCGCCCGGACCGTCGAACGGCAGGTCCTCCAGACGTCCCGAGGCGTTCCAGTTGATGCCCGGGTCGGCCTCCAGGTTGTCGTGGACCAGCACCGCCCCGTCGACCAGCAGCAGCGGCTTCCCGTCGAGCCGCTCCGCCCGGTGGCCGGCCGCCGTG
>NZ_UAVD01000041.1 GCF_900460065.1 Streptomyces griseus
GCGTCGGCACCGGCGGCGACCAGGTCCCACAGGTCTTCCGGGGATTCCACCCGGCCGGGGAAGCGGCAGCCCATGCCGACGATGACGATCGGGTCGTCGCCGCCCTCGGACCCCGCGGGCCCGCTCTGCCCGCCCCGGGCGGGCAGGCTCCCGCCCGACCGCTGCGGACGCAGCCCGAGCAGCGTGTCCCGCAGGTGTTCGGCCAGGGCGTCCGGGCTGGGGTGGTCGAACACCAGCGTGGCGGGCAGCCGCGTGCCGAGAGCGGTGGCCAGCCGGTCGCGCAGCTGGACCGAGGTGAGTGAGTCGAATCCGAGACTGCGGAAGGCTCGCGCGGCGTCGACCTCGTCCGGGTCGGCGTGGCCGAGGACCGCGGCGGCTTCGGCACGTACGAGGTCCAGCAGCAGCCGGGTTCCGTCGGCCTCCGGCAGTGCCGCGACCCGACGGCCGAGGCCGTCCGGAACGGGCGCGGGATCGGCGTTCGCGGCGGTGGAGAGCTGGGTCGCTTCCGGGAGTTCGTCGAGGAGCCGGCTCGGGCGGGCTCCGGTGAAGAGGGGGACGAAGCGGTCCCAGTCCACGTCGGCGACGGTGAGTTGGGGTTCGTCGTCGGCGACGGCGCGGCGCAGGACGGCGACGGCGCGGTCCGGGTCCATGACGGTGATCCCGCGTCGGCGCAGGTGCTCCGCGGCGTCGCCGACGGTGGCCATGCCGACGCCGGCCCAGGCCCCCCACGCCACCGACGTGGCGGGAAGCCCCCGGGCCCGGCGGTTCTCAGCGAGAGCGTCGAGGTGGGCGTTGGCCGCCGCGTAAGCCGCCTGGCCGCCGCTGCCCCAGACGCCCGCGATCGAGGAGAAGAGAACGAACGCGTCCAGGTCCGTGTCGGCGAACACCTCGTGCAGTACGTCGGCGCCGGTCGTCTTCGCGGCCAGGGTGTCCGCGATCTCGTCCGGGGTGGTGTCAGCGAGGGACGCGTGGTGGCTGACGCCGGCGGCGTGCAGTACGGACCGGATCGGGTGGCCCTCGGCGGCCACCCTGGTGACGAGCCCGGTGACCGCGTGGCGGTCGGTGACGTCGCAGGCGACGACGGTCACCCGCGTCCCCAACTCGGCCAGGAGACGGCTCGCCTCGGGGCCCTCGGCGCCGGTGCGGCTGACGAGCACGAGGTGGTCCGCGCCCTCGGCGGCCAGCCGGCGGGCCAGGTGCGCGCCGATCCCTCCGGTCCCGCCGGTGATCAGGACCGTACCGCGGGGCTGCCAGCCTCCGTCGGCGGAGGGAGCGGGGGCGGTGGCGCGGGCTCGGACGAGCCTCCGGCCGAGGACGCCCGCGGGCCGGATGGCGACCTGGTCCTCGCCGATGTCCCGGTACCCGGCGCCGCCCGTACCCCGGCCCCCGGTGTCTCCGCCGCCTCCGGCGCTGCCCGTACCCCCGGTGACGAGGGCGCAGAGGCGGTCGTAGGCGGTGTCGTCGGGCTCGGCCGGCAGATCGGCGAGCCCGCCCCAGCCGCGCGGGTGCTCCAGGGCGGCAACCCGGCCGAGACCCCAGATCTGGGCCTGGGCGGGGTCGGTGACGGTCTCGGCGCGGTCGACGGCGACCGCACCGCGCGTCACGCACCAGAGCCTGGTCTCGGCTTCCCCCTTCGACTTCTCCGCGGCCTCGGCCTCGGCCTCGGCGAGCGTCTGGATCAGCCGTACGGTTCCGATCAGACCGGCGGAGGCCTCGGGGCGGCCGGGGTGCGCCCGCCCGTCGAGGCCCAGCAGTGACAGGACCCCGGCCGGTGGGGCGTCCGCCGCGTCGAGCGCGGCGCGCAGTGCCGTACCGGCATCGGCATGGGCGTCGGCGTCGCTGTCGCCGTCCGGGCCGACGGTGAGCAGCCGGGTTCGCGCGCCGCAACGGTCCAGCGCGGAGAGCACACCGGCCGTGTCGGCGGCGACCTCGGGGGCGGACGGCGCGACGACGATCCAGGTGCCGGTGGGACGGGGCCGGAGCGGCTCGGTCAGCCGCCGCCACGTGATCCGGTAGCGCCAGTCCCGGACGGCGGATTCCGTGTCGCGGCGTTCGCGCCAGGCCGACAGCGCGGGCAGCAGCTCGGGCAGCGCCGCCGTCTCGGCCACACCGAGCTCGTCGGTGAGCGACGTGATGTCCTGCCGGGCCACGGCGTCCCAGAAACGGGTGTCCGACGGGTCGGCCGCGGGGACCGGGGCGGCGGTGGGCTCCGGCCAGTAGCGCCGCCGCCGGAACGGATAGGTCGGCAGGGGCACGGTCCGGCCGCCCCACTCCGACGCGATGGACCGCCAGTCCAACGGGACGCCCCGGGTGTGCAGTTCGCCGACCGCGGCGGTGAGGGCGCGCGGCTCCGGCCAGGAAGGACGCAGCGACGGTACGAACGTCACCTCGTCCATGGCGTCGGGGAGGCATCCGGCGCCCATCGCGGAGAGCACGCCGTCCGGGCCGAGTTCGAGGAAGACGGTGACGCCGCGGGAGTACAGCCAGCGGATGCCGTCGTGGAAGCGGACGGTCTCCCGCACGTGCCGCACCCAGTACTCCGGTGCGGTGGCCTCGTCCGGGGTGAGGGCGGTGCCGGTCACGTTGGAGACGATCGGGATCCGCGCGGGGGCGAGGTCCAGCTCGCTCGCGAGGTCCCCGAAATCGGCGAGCATGCCGTCCATCCGGTGGGAGTGGAAGGCGTGGCTGACGTTCAACCGTCGGTGTTTGACGCCGCGTTCGGCGCACCGCGCGGCGATGTCCAGGACCGCGTCCTCGTCGCCGGAGAGCACCGTGGCGGCGGGGCCGTTCAACGCCGCGATGTCGACACGGTGCCCGTGGCCGTCGAGCAGTGGCGTCAGGTCATCGGGGGCCAGGGCAACGGCGAGCATCGCGCCGCCCTCCGGCAGCGCCTGCATGAGGCGGCCCCGGGCGGCGACGAGCCGCGCGGCGTCGGGCAGGGTGAGCACTCCGGCGACGTAGGCGGCGGTCAGCTCGCCGACGGAGTGGCCGAGCAGGTGGTCGGGGCGCAGCCCCCAGCCCTCGACGAGCCGGTAGAGCGCCGCCTCCATGGCGAACAGGGCGGGTTGGGTGTACTCGGTCCGGTCGAGGAGGGCCGCTTTGGTGCTGCCCGGCTCGGCGTGCAGGACGTCGAGCAGGGGGCGTTCCAGTTCCGGGGCGAAGGCCGCGCACACCTCGTCCAGGCACGCGGCGAAGGCGGGGTGGCTGCGGTACAGGGCGCGGCCCATGCCGACGCTCTGGCTGCCCTGGCCGGGGAAGATCACGGCGACCCGGCCCTCCCCCGCCACTCCGCGCAGGGCGGCGGGCGCGGGCCTGCCGTCGGTCAGCGCGGCGAGCGTGCCGAGCAGCTCGTCCCGGTCCGGGGCCAGGATCACGGCACGGTGTTCCAGGGCGGCGCGGGAGGTGGCCAGCGCGTGGGCGACGTCCGGCAGCGTCAGCTCCGGGTGGGCCGCGAGGTGGTCGTGGAGCCGGGAGGCCTGGGCGGTGAGCGTGGCGTCGTCGCGGGCGGACAGCAGGACCGGCAGTGGCTCCGTCGGTGACGTGCCCTCGGGGCGCGGCGGTTCGGATGCGGGGAGTTCGGGAGCGGGGAGTTCGGGAGCGGAAGGTTCCACTGCCCGGAGTTCGAGCGCGGGAAGTTCGGGAGCGGAAGGTTCCACTGCGGGGAGTTCGAGCGCGGGGAGTTCGGGTGCTTCCTCGATGACGATGTGGGCGTTGGTGCCGCTCACGCCGAACGAGGAGACGCCCGCACGGCGCGGGCGGTCGTCGCGGTCCCACGGCACCGCCTCGCTCAGCAGCGCCACCTCGCCGGCCGACCAGTCGACGTGCGGGGTCGCCTCCTCGGCGTGCAGGGTCCTGGGCAGCGTTCCGTGCCGCAGGGCGAGCACCATCTTGATCACACCGGCGGCGCCGGCGGCGGCCTGGGTGTGGCCGATGTTCGACTTGATCGAGCCGATCCGCAGGGGACGGTTCACCGGACGGTCTCCGTACGCGGCGATCAGGGCCTGTGCCTCGATCGGGTCGCCCAGCACGGTGCCCGTGCCGTGGGCCTCGACCGCGTCGACGTCGGCGGGGGTCAGGGCGCCGTCGGCCAGCGCCGCCCGGATCACCCTCTGTTGCGACGGACCGTTCGGCGCCGTCAGACCGTTCGACGCGCCGTCCTGGTTGACCGCGGACCCGCGGACCACGGCGAGCACCGGATGGCCGTTCCGACGGGCGTCGGAGAGCCGTTCCAGCAGCAGGACCGCCACGCCCTCGCCCCACGCGGTGCCGTCGGCCCGCGCGGAGAACGGCTTGCAGCGGCCGTCCGGTGCCAGGCCGCGCTGGCGGCTGAAGCTGACGAACGCACGCGGGGTGCTCATCACGGTGACGCCGCCGGCCAGGGCGAGCGAGCACTCCTGGCGGCGCAGTGCCTGGCTCGCCAGGTGAATGCTGACCAGGGAGGCCGAGCAGGCGGTGTCGACGGTCACCGCGGGGCCTTCGAGGCCGAGCGCGTACGCCACCCGCCCGGACAGGACGCTCGCCGCGTTTCCGGTGGCGGCGAAGTCCTCGCCGTCGGGCACGTCGGTGAGCAGGCTCTCGTAGTCCTGGCCGTTGGTTCCGGCGAACACCCCGGTGCGGGTGCCGCGCAGCGACCGGGGGTCGATCCCGGCGCGTTCGAGCACCTCCCACGACGTTTCGAGGAGCTGGCGCTGCTGCGGGTCCATCGCCAGCGCCTCGCGCGGGCTGATCCCGAAGAACCCGGCGTCGAACTCGGCCGCGTCGGACAGGAATCCGCCCTGCCGGACGTACGAGGTGCCCGGCCCGTCCGTCGGGGCGTGCAGCCGGGAGAGGTCCCAGCCTCGGTCCGTGGGGAAGTCGCTCATCGCGTCGACGCCGTCCGCGAGCAGCGTCCAGAGATCCTCGGGTGACCGCACGCCTCCGGGCAGTCGGCAGGCCACCGCCACGATCGCGATCGGCTCGTCGCCGTCCGGCCCGGGTGCCACGGGCCCGGGCCCGTCCGCCCGCGTCTGTGGCGTGCCGTCGGCCGCGCCCGGTTCGGCTTCGGTGCCCAGTTCGGCGTCGACGCGGGCGGTCAGGAGGCCGACGGTGGGATGGTCGAAGACCAGGGTGGCCGGCAGGGTCAGGCCGGTGGCGGCGGTGAGCCGGTTGCGCAGGTCGAGTCCGGTCAGCGAGTCGAATCCCAGCTCCCGGAAGGGGCGTTCGGACCCGATCGCGTTCGGGTCGCCGTGCCCCAGGACTGCCGCGACTTGGCCGCGGACGAGGTCGAGGACGGCCGCGTGCCGTTCGGAACCGGACAGGGCTGCCAGCCTCCGGGCCGCCTCCGGGAGGGCCGGGCCGGTGCCGTCGGCCGCGGGCGCCCCGTTCGGCACGGAAGCGCCGCGCGCGTCGGGCAGGTCGGCCAGCAGCATGCTGGGCCGTGCGGCGGTGTACGCGGGGGTGAACCGGGACCAGTCGACGTCCGCCACCAGGACGTGCGTCTCACCGTCCCCCAGCGCTCGGCCCAGGGCGGCGAGCGCGCGTTCGGGTGCCATCGGCCGGGCACCGGTGCGCCGCAGCCGCAGCACGGTGGCCGCGGAACGCGCGGCCATGCCGTCACCGGCCCAGGCTCCCCAGGCGATCGCGGTGGCCGGAAGTCCGGCGGCACGGCGCTGGTCGGCCAGCGCGTCCAGGACGGCGTTGGCCGCGGCGTAGTTGCCCTGGCCGGCGCTGCCGAGGACGCCGCCGAACGCGGAGAACAGCACGAAGGACGCCAGGGGCAGGTCGCGCGTCAGCTCGTCCAGATACCGCGCGGAGGTCGCCTTGGCGTCCAGCACCGAGGCCAGCCGCTCGGGAGTGAGAGCCGACAGCGGGGCGTCGTCCAGTACGGCGGCCGCGTGCACCACCGTGGTCAGGGGGTGCGCGGCGGGCACGGCGGCGATGGCCTCGGCCACGTCCGCGCGGCGGCTGATGTCACAGGCGCGAACGGTGACCCGGCTGCCGAGTGCTTCCAGGTCCCGGCGGAGGTCGTCGGCCCCGGGGGCGTCCGGGCCCTGTCGGCTGAGCAGCACGATGTGCTCGGCGCCGCGCTCGGCCAGCCTGCGGGCGACGTGGCCGCCGAGGGCACCGGTACCGCCGGTGATCAGGGTGCTGCCGCCGGGCGACCACTCCGGTTCGTCGCGGAGCGCGGGGGCCGTGGCACGGCGCAGCCGGCAGGCGAGCATCCTGGTGGCGCGGACGGCGATCTGGTCCTCGCCGGTGGCGCCGGTCAGCACGTGCCCGAGGCGCTGGTAGACCGAGGCGTCCGGGTCGGCGGGCAGGTCGATCAGTCCGCCCCAGCGATCGGGGTGCTCCAGTGCCGCGACCCGGCCTAGACCCCATACCGCGGCCGCTTCGGGATCACGCACCGGGTCATCGGTGCCGGTGCCGACCGCGCCCCTGGTGAGGCACCACAGCGGCGCGGTCGCGCCGGTGTCACCCAGCGCCTGTACCAGCGCGAGGTTGTCGGCCGTCGCGTGCCACTCCCCGGGGGCGGCGCCGCCGGGGAGCGCGAGGGCGGACACCACACCCGCGAGGGGTTCGGCGTTCTCGGCCACCGCGCGCAGCCGGTCGGCGAGTGCGGCCCGTCCCGTGCCCGGCTCGACGATCAGAAGTTCCGCCCGGGCTCCGAGGCCGTCGACCAGCGCCACCAGCGGAACCGAAACGTCTTCGTCATGGCTGACTACCAGCCAGGTGCCAGTCAGGAAAGGGGTGGTGTCAGCGGGTTGCGGTACCGGCTTCCAGGTGACGTGGTAGCGCAGCCCGGCCAGCGCATGGTGTTCGCGACGGCCACGCCGCCACTCCGTCAGAACCGGGAGAACCCTGTCGGAGGGCGTGTCACCGTCCAGACCCAGAGCCCCCAGATCATTACGCTCGACCGCCTCCCAGAACTCCGCCGTACTGGCATCGACATCCGACCCCACCACGGACCGCGCCGACCCCTCCAACCAATAGCGACGCCGCTGGAAGGCGTACGTCGGTAGGTCCACGGAATCCGTCCCTCGGGGCACCCAGGAATCCCACACCACATCGACCCCGTGGACATGGAGCCGGGAGAGTCCCGTCAGCAGGGTCGTCGCCTGGTCGCGGTCGCGCCGCAGGAAGCTCGCGACGACCTCGCCCTCACGCACATCCAGCGCAGCGGACAGTGCGGGCTGCGGACCGACCTCGGCCCATACCCGCACCCCCAAGCCCCGCGCCACACCAACCGCATCAGCGAAACGAACGGGACGCCGGGCGTGCTCCACCCAGTAGGCCGCGCTCCCGAAATCAGCCCCCGCGACTTCCCCGGTCACCGTCGAGACAACAGGTATCTGAGGCGCTTCAAAGGACAAGCCGGCTATCTCCCGGGAGAACTCCTCCAGCGCCGGATCCATCAACGGCGTGTGGAACGCGTGACTCACCGGGAGCCAGCGGGTCCGCACACCGTCAGCGACCAGACCGTCCACCACACCACGGACAGCATCCGCTTCACCCGCCAGGACCACCGACCCCGGCGCGTTCACCGCGGCAACCCACACCCCCGCAATCCCAGCAACCCGTTCCCGGACCACCTCCTCCGGGGCAGCAACCGACACCATCACCCCACCGGCCGGAACCTCCTCCATCAGCCGGCCACGCACACACACCAACCGCACCGCATCAGCCAGACTCAGCACACCCGAAGCCACCGCCGCACTGACCTCACCGACCGAATGCCCCACCAGGACATCCGCCCGAACACCACACTCCACCAGGACCCGCCACAGCCCCACCTCCAGCGCGACCAACCCCACCTGCGCGAACACCGTCCGGTCGATCAGCCCACCCCGGCCACCCTCACCGAACAACACCGGACGCAACGGCTCCGGCAACAACCCGTCCGCCACCGCACACACCTCGTCCACCACACCGGCGAACACCCCGAAACGCCCATACAAACCCGCACCCATACCGGCAAACTGCGAACCCTGCCCCGTGAACAACACCGCCGACTTCCCACCCACCGGCGACCCACACACCACACCATCAACCAACCCACCCTCAGCCAGCACATCCAGCCGAGCGACAAGATCAGCGACACCCTCACCCACCACCACCGCACGGTTCTCCAACACCGCACGACCCACCAACGCCGCAGCCACACCCGCGACATCAACGTCATCAACGCCCTGACCGCGACCCCGGACGAACCCGGCCAACCGCGCCGCCTGCCCCCGCAGACCCGCATCCCCACGCCCAGACACCAACCACGGCACCGGACCCGACACCACCGGCACAACAGCCTCAGGCTCCGCGACGGCGGGCGTCTCCACGGCGACGGCTCCTCCAGGATCACGTGGGCATTCGTGCCGCTCACCCCGAACGAGGACACCCCGGCCCGGCGCAGGCGCTCCTCCCCGACCAGGCCACCGGCTCCGTCAGCAGACGCACCTCACCCGCCGACCAGTCGATATGCGGCGACGGCTCGTCCACGTGCAGGGTCTCCGGAAGCAGCCCGTGCCGCATCGCCATCACCATCTTGATGACCCCGGCCACACCCGCCGCCGCCTGCGTATGCCCGATGTTCGACTTCACCGAGCCCAACCACAACGGACGCCCCTCCGCCCGGTCCTGGCCATAGGTCGCCAACAGGGCATGTGCCTCGATCGGATCGCCCAGCTTCGTGCCCGTACCGTGCGCCTCGACGACATCCACGTCACCAGCACCGAGGCCGGCGTTGGACAGGGCCTGCCGGATCACCCGCTGCTGCGACGGACCGTTCGGCGCCGTCAGACCGTTCGACGCACCGTCCTGATTCACCGCCGAACCGCGCAGCACCCCGAGCACCCGGTGCCCGTTCGCCACCGCGTCCGACAACCGTTCCAGCAGCAGCAGGCCGACGCCCTCGCCCCAGCCCGTGCCGTCCGCCGAGGCGGCGAACGCCTTGCACCGCCCGTCGGCGGACAGCCCCCGCTGCCGGCTGAACTGCACGAACGTCCGGGGCGTCGACATCACGGAGACGCCGCCGGCCAGCGCCATGGAGCACTCGCCGGAACGCAGCGCCTGCGCGGCGAGGTGCATCGCCACCAGCGACGACGAGCACGCCGTGTCCACCGTCACCGCCGGACCCTCCAGCCCGAACACGTAGGCCACCCGGCCCGATGCCACGCTCGCCGCGTTCCCGGTCAGGGAGTAGCCCTCGTCCTCCTGTTGGTCGGTGCCGGACCTGTGGGCGTAGTCCTGACCGTTGGTGCCGACGAACACGCCCACCCGGCTGCCGGCAAGACCGAGCGGATCGAGGCCCGCGCGTTCGAACAGCTGCCACGACGTCTCCAGGAGCAGCCGCTGCTGCGGGTCCATGCTGAGGGCCTCGCGCGGGCTGATCCCGAACAGTTCGGCGTCGAAGTCGCCCGCGTCGGGGAGGAAGCCGCCCTCGCGGACGTAGGACGTACCGCTGTGCCCGGGGTCGGGGTCGTACAGGGCGTCGAGGTCCCAGCCCCGGTCGTCCGGGAAGTCGGAGATGGCGTCGCCACCCGCGGCGACCAGGTCCCACAGGTCTTCGGGCGACTCCACGCCGCCGGGGAACCGGCAGCTCATGGCCACGATCGCGAGCGGCTCGCGCCCGCGCGCCTCGGCCTCGCTCAGCTGCCTCCGGGTCTGGCGCAGTTCCGATGTGGCCCGCTTGAGGTAGTCCAGGAGCTTCGCGTCCTCGGTCATCGTGCACTACCTCCCTGCGGCCCGTGGGGGGCCGCCGAGTCGTCGAATTCCTGGTCGAGAATCGCGAACACCTCGTCCGCGGTGGCCGTCTCGATGTCGCTGTCGTCGTCGGTCTCGGGCTCCGGGGGCCGGCCCCCGTGCTTCGCGGTGTCGGTGACCACGGCCACCAGCCCCTGGAGGCGGGCGACGAGCCTGTGGCGGACCGCTTCGTCGGCCTCCAGGGCCGACAGGGTGGTGTGCAGTTCGGCGAGGTGGGCGAACACCGGGTCGATGACGGCGGATCCGAACAGCTCGCCGCGCACGTGCGCGGCGAGGGCCCGCGGGGTGGGGAAGTCGAAGACCAGCGACGCCGACAGCCTGTGCTCGATGGCGGCGGCCAGCCGGTTCCGCAGTTCCATCGCGGTCAGCGAGTCGAAGCCGAGTTCCTTGAACGCCCGGTCCGGGTCCACACGTTCGGCGTCGGCGTGCGTGAGGACGTCCGCCACCGTGCGGCGGACCAGGGCGAGTACGGCTTCCTCCCGCTCCCGCTCCGGCAGGCCGGCCAGTCGCCGGGCGAACGTCTCGGATTCCGGGGCCGTTCCGCCGGCGGTGCGCGGCACCGCGCCGTTCGTCTCCCACAGCACGGGAGGCAGCACCCCGGCCGCCCGTCGGGTGGTGTCGACGCCTGCCACCGTGAAGGGCAGGTCGGCGGCGAGGGCGGCGTCGAACAGTGCGAGCCCCTCGGAGCTGGACATCTCGGCGGCGCCCCCGCCGATGATGCGGCGGATGTCGTCCTCGCCCAGGTGCCGGGTCATCCCGCTGCGTTCCGCCCACAGGCCCCAGGCGATCGAGGTGGCGGGCAGCCCCAAGGCCCGGCGGCGGTGGGCCAGCCCGTCGAGGAACGCGTTCGCGGCGGCGTAGTTGCCCTGTCCGGGGGTGCCGAGGGTGGACGCCGCCGAGGAGAACAGCACGAAGCTCCGCAGGGCGGGCCGGTCGCGGGTCAGCTCGTGCAGGTGCCACGCGGCATCGGCCTTGGGGCGGAAGACGGAGGCGAACCGGTCGCCGGTGAGCGAGGTGACGGTCCCGTCGTCGAGCACTCCGGCCGCGTGGATCACCGCGGTGAGCGGGTGTTCCACGGGCACCGCGTCGAGCACCGCGGCCAGCGCGTCCCGGTCGCCGACGTCACAGCTCTCCACGGTCACGTCCGCCCCCGCCTCGGTCAGTTCGCCGACCAGCGCGGGCATGCCGGGCGCGGTGGCGCCCCGGCGGCCGACGAGAAGGAGTCGGTGGGCGCCGTGCTCGTGGACCAGGTGGCGTGCGACGAGACCGCCGAGGGTGCCGGTGGCGCCGGTGACGAGGACCGTTCCGGAGGGGTCCAGGAGCGGTGCCCCGTCCGCCTCCCGGCCCTCCGGCGGACGTGTTCGCGGCACGGGCCGCAGCCGGGGCACGAACAGCGCGCCCGCCCGCAGTGCCGCCTGCGGCCGACCGGTGGCCGGAACGGCTGGCAGGGCGCGTACCGACTCGTCGCGCTCGTCGATGTCGACCACGACCAGCCGGTCGGGGTGCTCGGCCTGGATCGACCGGGCCAGGCCCCAGACGGCGGCACCGGCCAGGTCCGCGACGTCGCCCCCGTCGGTGGACACGGCGGAGCGGGTCACCAGTACGAGGCGGCCGTCCGCGAACCGTTCGTCCGCCAGCCACGACTGGACGATCGGCAGGAGACGGGCCACCGCGGTGTGTGCCTGGCCGGGTGCGGGAGTGCCGATCGGCCCGACCGGTACGAGGACGGTCTCCGCTGCGGTCGCCTCGGCCGGTTCCGCGCACGGGCGGACGTCGGCGCCCTGGCGTCGCAGCGCCTGGAACAGGTGGTCCTCTTCGCCGCCCACCACGGCGTAGCGGCCGGGTGCGGAGGGCTGGGAAGGCGCACCGAGCGCTTCCCAGACCAGGCGATGCAGTGGCCGGCGCCGGGCACGCAGCTGGGCTGCGGTCGGCGGCCGCAGGGTCAGCTCACCCACGTCGGCCACCGGCGTGCCGTCCGGGCCCGTCAGGCGCAGCGCCCGTGTGTCGGGGCCGGTCGGGGTCGCCCGTGCCCGGACGTCTCCGGTGAGACCGGGGAGGGCCGCGAACCCGCGCCAGCGGGCGGCCTGGCGTGGTTCGGGGGTGGCCTCCATCGTCAGCGCGCCGACGGCCTGGAGCAACGCGTGGGTGAACCGGTCGGAGGCGAGCTCCTCTCCTGCCGGTAGGCGCCCTTCGGCCAGTACGTCGTCGCCGGATCGCCACAGCCGTCCCAGCCGGGCGAGTACGTCCTCGGTGTCGTAGCCCCCTTCGGTGAGGGCACGGCGTACGACGTCTTCGGGGATCGGTTCCGCGTCGGCCGGGGGCCAGGGGGCGGCGACGGGGGCCGGTTCGTCTCCGGGGTGGGTGCGGAGCAGTCCGGTGGCGTGGCTGCTCCAGTCGGCGTCCGTGCCGTCGGCCGGTCGGGCGTGGAGGTCAACCCGTCGGGCCCCGTCGTCGTCCGGACCGCCGATGAGGAGCTGGACCTGGACCGCCTCGTCGTCGGGGATCAGCAGGGGTTCGACGATCGTGAGGTCCGCCAGTCGGGCGCTGTGCACACTGCGACCGGCGTGCAGGGTCATCTGCGCGACGACGGCGGGCGGTACGACCACCGAACCGGCCGTCGTGTACGGCCGCAGCCAGCCGTGGGTGTGCAGGGCGATCCGGCCGACGAACAGCCGGGCGTCGTCGCCGGGCAGGACGGCCACGGCGGTGAGCAGCGGATGGTCCGTCGGTGTCAGACCGGCCGGTGGGGCGTCCACCGTGGTGGCGGGCGCGTCGAGCCAGTAGCGCTGTCGCTGGAAGGCGTACGTCGGCAACGCCACCGGTTCCCCGGCGGGCAGCAGGTCCCGCCATGCCACCGGAAGACCGGCGGCCCAGGCCGCGCCCAGGCTGCTCAGCAGTTGGGCGGTCTCGGGCCGGTTCCGCCGGAGCGTGTGCAGCACCCTCCCGTCGGTGACCGTCTGCTCCATCGCCAGCGTCAGCACCGGGTGCGGACCGATCTCCACGAAGGCCTGCGATCCCGCGTCCTCCAACCGGCGCATAACATCGGCGAACAGGACCGGTCGGCGGAGGTTCTGGTACCAGTAACCGGCGTCGAGTTCCTCATCGTCGATCAGCTCGCCGGTGACCGTCGACCACATCGCCGTGTCGCTGCCGTGCGAGGACAGTCCCTCCAGCCCGGTCCGCAACTCCTCCTCGATCGCCTCCACGTGCGCGTGGTGGGAGGCGTAGTCCACCTCGATGCGACGGGCGCGGATGCCCTGTTCATCGAGCCGTACGCACAGCTCGGCGACCTCGTCCGGCGGTCCACTGACCACGACCTGTCCCGGAGCGTTCACCGCCGCCACGGTCACCGACGCGGGCAGCGCCCCCTCCGCCTCCGCCGCATCCAACGCGACGGACGCCATCGCTCCCCGACCGGCCAACTCCCGCAGTGCCCCCGAGCGCAGGGCAACGACCCGGGCGCCGTCCTCCACGCTCAACCGACCCGCGACCACAGCAGCGGCGATCTCCCCCTGCGAGTGACCGACCACGGCATCGGGTTCCACGCCCGCCGCCCGCCAGACCTCCGCCAGGGACACCATCACCGCCCACAACACCGGCTGGACCACATCCACCCGGCCCAGCCACTTCTCGTCCGAACCGGTCAACACCTCACGCAACGACCAGTCCACGAACGGATCCAACGCCCGCTCGCACACAGCCAGCCGATCAGCGAACACCGGCCACGAGTCGAGGAGTTCACGCCCCATCCCCACCCACTGACCACCTTGACCGGGGAAGACGAAGACGACGCCGGAGCCGGTTCGTGCGGGCAGCGACAGCTCGGCCTTCGTCAGTTCTTCGAGGCCCGCGAGCAGTTCCTCCACCTCCGTGCCGACCACCACGGCTCGCTGCTCCAGGGCGGCCCGGCCGGCCAGCCCCTTCGCGACGCCCGCGAGCCACTCGCGGTCGACCGGGCCCGCAGCCCGCCTGACCCGTACGAGCTCCGCCAGCCGCGCCGCCTGTCCCCGTAGGCCCGCCGTATCGCGACCCGACACCATCCACGGCAGCGGGCCGGAGTGGTCGGCCGGGGGCTCGGGGAGAGGTGCGACCGCGGGCGCCTCCTCCAGGATCACGTGCGCGTTCGTTCCGCTGACCCCGAACGAGGACACCCCAGCCCTGCGCGGGCGGCCCTCGGCCCGCCACGGGACCGGCTCGGTCAGCAGACGTACGTCCCCCGCCGACCAGTCCACATGCGGCGACGGCTCATCCACATGCAACGTCGCCGGCAACTCACCGTGCCGCATCGCCATCACCATCTTGATGACCCCGGCCACACCCGCCGCCGCCTGCGTATGCCCGATGTTCGACTTCACCGAACCCAGCCACAACGGACGGCCCTCCGCCCGCCCCTGGCCGTACGTCGCCAGCAACGCCTGCGCCTCGATCGGGTCACCCAGGCTCGTACCCGTGCCGTGGGCCTCGACGGCATCCACATCTGCCGCGGACAGACCGGCACTGGCCAGCGCCTGCCGGATCACCCGCTGCTGCGAGGGGCCGTTGGGCGCCGTCAGACCGTTCGACGCACCGTCCTGATTCACCGCGGATCCACGCAGCACCCCGAGCACCCGGTGCCCGTTGCGACGGGCGTCCGACAGCCGCTCCAGCAGCACCAGGCCGATCCCCTCGGCGGGACCGAACCCGTCCGCCGCAGCCGCGAACGCCTTGCACCGCCCGTCGGCCGACAGGCCCCGCTGCCTGCTGAACTCCACGAAGGTCTGCGGCGTCGACATCACGGAGACGCCGCCCGCCAGAGCCAGCGAGCATTCGTCGGAGCGCAGCGCCTGCGCTGCCATGTGCAGGGCCACCAACGACGACGAACACGCCGTGTCCACCGTCACCGCCGGGCCCTCGAAGCCGAAGGTGTACGCCACCCGGCCGGAGGCCACGCTGCCCGCGCTGCCGTTGCCGAGGTAGCCCTCCAGTTCCGACGGGGAGGCGCTCAGGCGCGAACCGTAGTCGTGGTACATGAGCCCGGCGAACACACCCGTACGGCTCCCCCGGAGGGCCGCCGGGTCCACCCCGGCGTCCTCCAGCGTCTCCCAGGCGACCTCCAGGAGCAGCCGCTGCTGCGGGTCCGTGGCGAGCGCCTCGCGGGGGCTGATCCCGAAGAAGTCGGCGTCGAACTCGGCGGCGTCGTGCAGGAATCCACCCTGCCGGACGTAGCTGTGCCCAAGGCTTCCGGCGTCGGCGTCGTAGAGCCGCTCAAGGTCCCATCCGCGGTCGGCGGGGAAGGGCCCCACACCGTCCACGCCGTCGGCCACCATGCGCCAGAGGTCGTCGGGTGAACTCACCCCGCCCGGGAAGCGGCAGCCGATTCCGACGATGGCGACCGGCTCGGTGGCCCTGCCCGCGCCCGGGGTTTCGGCCGAGGGAGGCGCGTCGGCCCCGAGCGGACCGTCGGCCGGGAACAGCGACGCGTGCAGCAGGCCGGCGACGGCGGCCGGGGTGGGGTGGTCGAAAAGCAGCGTCACGGGCAGTCGCAGTCCGGTCAACGAGGCCAGCCGGTTGCGCAGTTCGACGGAGGTGAGGGAGTCGAACCCGGCGTCCTGGAACGACTGGTCGGTGTCGACGTGGGCCGGGGAGGTGTGGCCGAGGACGACGGCGGTGTGGGCGCGGACCAGGTCGAGCAGCCGGGCGGCGCGCTCGGTGCCCGACAGCGCTTCCAGCCGCGCCCGGAAGTCGCCGTCCGAGGGTTCCGCCGCACTCGGCGGGGTGACCGCGGCGGTGCGCCGGGCGGGCGCGGGGGCCAAGGCCCGCAGCATCCCGGTGGCGGGCGACGGGACCGCGTCGATCTTCACCGGGACGAGGTGGGCGTCCTGACCGGCCAGCGCGGCGTCCAGCAGGAGCAGTGCTTCCTCGGTGGGCAGCGGGCGGATTCCGGCCCTGCGCATCCGGGCCAGGTCGGCACGGCCGAGGTGGCCGGTCATGCCGCTGGCCCGCGCCCACTGGCCCCAGCCCAGGGAGAGCGCGGGCAGTCCGTCGGCGCGGCGCTGCCGGGCGAGGGCTTCGAGGTAGGCGTTGGCCGCGGCGTAGTTGGCCTGGCCCGGTCCGCCGAGCGTGGCCATCACCGAGGAGAACAGGACGAAGGCGGTGAGGTCCATGTGCCGGGTCAGCTCGTGCAGGTGCCAGGCGGCGTCCACCTTCGGGCGCAGGGCCGTCCGGACGTGCGTCTCCTCCAGTGCGAGGAGTGTGGCGTCGGCGAGCACTCCTGCGGCGTGGAACACCGCGGTCAGCGGGTGCGCGGCCGGGATGCCGGAGAGCAGTGCGGCGAGCGCGTCCCGGTCGGCGGTGTCGCATGCGGCGAAGGTGACTTCGGCGCCCAGGCCGGTGAGTTCGGCGCGCAGGCTCTCGGCCCCCGGCGCGTCGGGCCCCTGTCGGCCGGTCAGCAGGAGCCGTCGGACGCCGTGCCGGGTGACGAGGTGCTGGGCGAGCAGCCGCCCGAGGGTGCCGGTGCCGCCGGTGATCAGGACGGTGTCGCCCGCTGCCGGGCGGAAGGGGGTGCCGCCTCCCGTGCGGGGCCGGTGGACGAGCCGTGGCGTACGGATCTCGCCCATGCGCAGCGCCAGTTGGCTCTCGCCGGCGGCCATCGCGGCGGTCAGGGCGCCGGCGGTCGGATCGGCAGGGACGGCACCGGCGTCGATGGCACCGGCGTCTGCTACGGCGTCGGCCTCGGCGCCGGCGTCGACATCCGCGTCCGCGTCCGCATCCGTATCCGTATCGGCGTCCAGCAGGAGGAACCGGCCGGGGTATTCCGACTGTGCCGACCGGAGCAGGCCCCAGATCGCGCCGGCAGCGGGGTCGTCGGGCCCGTCGGCCGGGCCGGTGCGGACGGCGGAGCGGGTGATGACGGCCAGCGGAACCTCCGCGAAGCGGTCGTCGGCCAGCCAGTCCTGGAGGAAGCCGAGCGTCCGCGTCACCAGGTCGTGTGTCCGGGCGGGGTGACCCGGGCTCGCCGCCGGTACGGTGCCGGTCGGCCCGGGGTGGTAGGAGACCAGCTCCGGAACCGGCCTGCCGTCGTCCACCGCGCGGGCCAGTTCGGCGAGCCCCGGGTACGTGTCGACGCCCCGGGGGTGGGCGCTGTGCGGCGACGGGTCGACGATAGCCCGGTCGGGCGCTGCCCGGGGGATCTCCGGCGCCGCGAAGGGCGTCCAGTCGACCAGGTACAGATCGTGCTCGGCGGCCGGGGCGGCGAGTTGCCCGATGTCGACCGGGCGCAGCATCAGCCCGTCCACCTCGGCGACCGGGCCGCCGGCGGGGTCGGTCGCCGTCAGCCGGGTGCCGCCGTCGGGTCGCCTGCCCAGGTGCACCCGCAGCGCGGTCGCGGCACTGGCCCGCAGCCGTACCCCGGTCCAGGAGAAGGGGAGCCGGACCCGGTCGTCGTACCGCACCAGCGGGTGCAGGGCGGCGTCGAGCAGGGCGGGGTGCAGTCCGTAGGCGCCGGCGTCCGGGGTGAGCGCGGTGTCCAGCTCGACTTCGCAGAACAGGTCGTCGCCGAGCCGCCAGAGTCGGCGCAGCCCGCGGAAAGCGGGCCCGTAACCGAAGCCCAGTCCGTCGAGGTGGGTGTAGGCGTCGTCCACGGAGACGGCCTCGGCACCGGCCGGTGGCCAGGGAGCCGTCTCCGTCGGGGAGGCCGCGTCTGCGGCGGGCGCGAGAGTGCCGCGGGCGTGGCAGGTCCACGCGGGCCGCTCGCCGTTGCCGGCGGTGTGGATGCCGACGGGCCGACGGCCGTCCGCATCCGGGGCTCCGACGACCACTTGGGTGCGTACGGTGCCGGTGGTGGGCAGCACGAGGGGCGCCTGGAGCACCAGTTCCTCGATGTCCGGGCAGCCCGTCCGGTCGCCGGCCTGGACGGCCAGCTCGACGAAGGCCGTGGCGGGCAGCAGGACGGTGCCCAGCACGGTGTGGTCGGCCAGCCAGGGGTGGGTCTGGAGGGACAGCGTGCCGGTGAGCGCGACCCCGCCGTGGTCGGCGAGCGGTACGGCCGTGGGGAGCAGCGGGTGCGTGGTGGTGTCGAGTCCCGCCGCGGACAGGTCCGGCCCGCTGCTCGGAGGGGTCAGCCAGTGGCGCTGCCGCCGGAAGGGGTAGGTGGGCAGTTCGACGGGGTGCGCGGGGGTGTTGGCGGCGTGCGGGTCCCAGCGGACGGGCGTTCCGGTCACGTGAAGGCGCGCCAGGGAGGTCAGGAGGTTCGCCAGGCCGGCGTCGTCCCGGTGCAGGGTGCCCGTGACGGTCGCGGTCGTGCCGTCGTCGCCGTGGTGTTCGAGGGTGTCCTGGAGGGCGAGGGTGAGGACCGGGTGCGGGCTGATCTCGACGAAGTTCAGGTGTCCGGTGGCGAACAGCTCGCCGGCGACGTCGGCGAAGCGGACGGTCTGCCGGAGGTTGTGGAACCAGTAGTCGGCGTCCAGTGTGCTGGTGTCGGTGATCTCGGCGCCGGTGACGGTGGAGTGGAAGGGGATGTCGCCGCGCCGCGGCGTGATCCCGGCCAGTTCGGTGGCCAGTCGTTCCCGGACGGGTTCCACCTGCGCGGAGTGCGAGGCGTAGTCGACGGCGATGCGCCGTGCCGCCACCCGGCGTTCGGTGCACACGGCGAGCAGTTCGGCGAGGGCCTCCGGGTCTCCGGCGACGACGACGGCTCCGGGGCCGTTGACGGCCGCCACCTCCAGGCGGTCGCCCCAGCGGCCGATGAGCTCGGTGGTCTCGGACAGCGGCAGGGGCAGGGACGCCATGCCGCCCCGGCCGGCGAGCACCGCGAGGGCTTGGCTGCGCCTGCACACGATCCGGGCGGCGTCGTCCAGCGACAGCGCGCCCGCGAGGTGTGCGGCGGCGATCTCGCCCTGGGAGTGCCCAACAACCGCGTCGGGCCGGACACCGTATGTCTCCCAGCTGCGGGCCAGGGAGACCATCACGGCGAACAGCACCGGCTGCACGACGTCGACCCGGTCGAGGGTGGGTGCGTCCGGTTCGCCGCGCAGGACGGCCAGCGGTGAGAACGTCAGGTACGGCTGGAGCGCGTCGGCGCAGTCGGTCAGGTGCTCGTGGAAGACCGGTGACTCCGCCATGAGCCGTACGCCCATCCCGGCCCACTGGGAGCCCTGGCCGGGAAAGACGAAGACGGTTCTGCGGTCGGCGGTGGCCGCGTCCTGGATCAGGTGGCGGGCGGTCTCGCCGTCGGCGAGCGCACGCAGTCCGGTCAGGAACGCGTCGTGGTCGGCGCCGACCACCACGGCCCGGTGGGTGAGCGCGGCCCGTCCCGTGTGGAGGGTGTGCGCGACGTCGGCGGGCGGAGTGCCGGGGTGGTCGAGCAGCCAGTCGTGCAGCCGTTGGGCCTGGTGGCGCAGCGCGTGCGGGTCACGGGCGGACAGCGGCCACGGCGCGGCTGCCGGGACCCGGCCGGGGGCTACGGGTTCCGGGTCCGCTCCCTCCCCGCCCGGTGCCTCCGGTGCCTCTGATGCCTCCGGTGCCTCTGATGCCTGCGGTGCCTCTGATGCCTGCGGTGCCTCTGGTTCGTCTGGTGCCTGCGGTGCCTGTTCCAGGATGACGTGGGCGTTGGTGCCGCTGATGCCGAACGACGACACTCCGGCGCGACGTGGCCGGTCCACGGTCGGCCAGGGGGCGGGCTCGGGCAGCAGCGCGGCGGCTCCGGCGTCCCAGTCGACGTGCGAGGAGGGGCGGTCCAGGTGGAGGGTGCGGGGCAGCATGCCGTGCCGCATCGCCAGGACCATCTTGATCACACCGGCGACTCCGGCGGCGGCCTGGGTGTGGCCGATGTTCGACTTGAGGGAGCCGAGCAGCACCGGCCGGTCGGCCGGGCGGTCCTGGCCGTAGGTGGCGAGGACGGCCTGTGCCTCGATCGGGTCGCCCAGCGTCGTGCCGGTGCCGTGCGCCTCGACCGCGTCCACGTCGGCCGCCGCGAGTCCGGCCGCGTCCAGCGCCTGCTGGATGACGCGGCGCTGAGCACCTCCGTTGGGTGCGGTCAGGCCGTTGCTGGCCCCGTCCTGGTTCACCGCGGACCCGCGCAGGAGGGCCAGCACCCGATGCCCTTCGCGGGTCGCGACGGACAGCCGTTCGAGCAGCAGGACGCCCACGCCCTCGCCCCAGGCGGTGCCGTCGGCGGCCTCGGCGAACGGTTTGCAGCGCCCGTCCGGCGCCAGTCCGCGCTGCCTGCTGAACTCGGTGAACATGCCGGGCGTCGCCATCACGCTGACGCCGCCGGCCAGGGCCATGGTGCACTCGCCGCGCGACACCGCCTGGCGGGCCAGGTGCAGGGCGACCAGTGAGGAGGAGCACGCGGTGTCGACGGTCAGCGCGGGTCCTTGCAGGCCCAGGGTGTACGCCACGCGCCCGGAGGCCACGCTGGAGGTGCTGCCGGTCAGGACGTACCCCTCGTAGCCGGCCGGCGCGTCGTCGAGACGCGAGCCGTAGTCCTGCGAGGTCGCGCCGAGGAACACGCCGGTGTCGCTGCCGCGCAGCCCGGCGGGGTCGATCCCGGCCCGCTCCAGCGCCTCCCACGAGGTCTCCAGGAGCAGCCGCTGCTGCGGGTCCATCGCGTCGGCCTCGCGCGGGCTGATGCCGAAGAAGGCCGCGTCGAACTGGGTCGCGTCGTGCAGGAAGCCTCCTTGGCGGACGTAACTGCGCGGACCGTTCTCCGGGTCCTGGTCGAACAGTTCCTCCAGCCGCCAGCCGCGGTCCTCGGGGAACTCCGTGATGGCGTCGCCCCCTTCGGCCAGCAGCCGCCACAGGTCCTCGGGGGACCGGACGTCACCGGGGAAGCGGCAGCCGATGCCGACGATCGCGACCGGTTCGTCCTCGTCGGGGACCGTGCCGGCGGGGACGGCCGGGGCCTCGGAAGTCGCCGGGAGCAGCTCTTTCCACAGGTGGCGGGCCAGCCGGGCCGGGGTCGGGTGCTCGAACAGGACGGTGGAGGGCAGGCGCAGGCCGGTGACGGCGTTCATCCGCTTCCGCATCTCGACGGCCGTCATCGAGTCGAAGCCGAGGTCGCGGAATGTCAGGTCGGCGTCCACGCCGTCGGCGGAGTCGTGCTCCAGGACCAGCGCCGCCCCGTCCCGGACCAGGTCGAGCATCGTCCGGTCCCGGTCGGTTTCGCGGAGCGGGCCGAGCCGGTCCGCCAGGGACCGCGGACCGGCTGCCGGGGCGGGCTGTTCCTCGCCCTCGTCGGTGTCCGGGGCCGGGACGGGCGGGGTGGAGGACGGCGGGGCGACGGGTCCCGGGACCGGACCGGCGGGCGCTTGCCACCAGTGGCGTTCGCGCTGGAAGGCGTAGGCCGGCAGCCGCACGCGCCGGCCGTCCGGGTCGGCGAGGACCGCCGACCAGTCCACGGAGGCGCCCTGGGTGTGGGCCTCGGCCACACTGGCCAGGAACCGGCGCCGGCCACCGTCACCGCGGCGCAGCGAGCCCGTGCCGGCGGCGGGCACCCCGGCCGCGGCAGCCGTGTCGTCCACGGCGGCGAGCAGCGCCGGGTGCGGACTGCACTCCACGAACTGCCGGTACCCGTCGGCCAGCAGCAGGCGGACGGTCTCCTCGAACCGGACCGTCCGCCGCAGGTTCCGGAACCAGTAGTCGGCGTCCAGACCGGCGGTGTCCACCACCTCGCCGGTGACCGTCGAATAGAACGGGATCCCTCCCGGGCGCGCGGAGACGCCGGCCAGCGAGCGGACGAGGTCCTCGCCGATCTCCTCCGTCTGCGTCGAGTGCGAGGCGTAGTCGACGGGCAGACGGCGTGCTTGGACCCCGTCCGCCGCCACCCGGTCCACGAAGCGGTCCACCGCCCGGGGCTCGCCGGCGACCACCGTCGACACGGGCCCGTTCACCGCCGCGACCGACAGGGCGGGGCCCGCGCCGCCGATCCGTCGCTCCACCTCGTCCGCGGACATCGACACCACGGCCATCGCGCCCCGGCCCGACAGGCGCCGCAGCGCCCGGCTCCGTACGGCGACGATGCGGGCCGCGTCCTCCAGGGACAGGGCCCGCGCCACGTAGGCGGCCGCGATCTCGCCCTGGCTGTGCCCCACCACGGCCGCCGGACGCACCCCCAGCGATTCCCACAGCCGTGCCAGCGACGTCATCACGGCGAACAGGGCGGGCTGCACCACGTCCACCCGGTCCGGCGGCGGTGCACCGGGCTCCCCGCGGAGAACCGACAGCAACGACCAGTCGACGTACGGCCGCAACGCCCGCTCGCACGCCAGCAGATGCTCGGCGAAGACCGGGAACTCCTCGTGGAGCTCCAGCCCCATGCCGGTCCACTGCGACCCCTGGCCGGGAAAGACGAACACGTTGTCACCCGGGACGGCCTGCCCCGTCACCACGTCCGGTGAGGCCTGTGCGCCGGCCAGCGCCGTCAGCGCGGCCACCCGGGCCGTACGGTCGTCGCCGAGCACCACGGCACGGTGATCGAACAGGGTGCGGTGTCCGGCCAGGGTGTGGCCGATGTCTTCGGGCCGCAGGTCCGGTTCGGACGCGACACGGGCCCTCAGCCGGTCCGCCTGGTCGCGGAGCGCGGCTGCGGAGCGGCCGGAAAGCACCCAGGGCACCGGACGGGAGTCGGCCCGCTCCCCCGCGCCGCTTCCGTCCCTGTCGCCGGGCCTCTCCGATGCCGATGCCGATGTCGGCGTCGGCGTCGGCGTCGGCGTCGGCGTTGGCGTTGGCGTTGGCGTCGCGGCCAGAACGACATGGCAGTTGGTGCCCCCCATGCCGAACGAACTCACCCCGGCGAAGGCCGGTCCGGTGCTCTCGGGCCAGGGCGTGGCCTCCTGGACGACGCCCAGCCGCAGCTCGTCCAGGGGGATGTCCGGATGGGCCCGGGTGAAGTTCAGGCTCGGCGGGATCCGGCGATGCGCCAGCGACAGGACCGTCTTGACCAGTCCCGCAATGCCCGCGGCGCCCTCCAGATGGCCGATGTTCGTCTTCACCGATCCGACCAGCAACGGGCTGTCGGCCGGCCGGCCCGCGGACAGCGCGGCGCCGAGCGCCCCCGCCTCGACGGGGTCGCCGACACGCGTACCGGTGCCGTGCAGTTCGACGTATCCGACGCGCTCCGGGGTGACTCCGGCACGCCGGTACGCCGCTCGAAGGACCTCCGTCTGGGCGCGGGCGCTGGGGCTGGTCAGACTCGCTCCGCCACCGTCGTTGTTGACCGCGCTGCCCCGGATCTCACAGTGGACGACGTCGCCGTCGGCCCGTGCCCGGTCCAGGGGCTTGAGCACCACCACGGCTCCGCCCTCGCCGCGCACGAATCCGTCGGCGCGGTCGTCGAAGGTGTGGCTGCGGCCCGTGGGCGACAGCGCGCCGAACCGGGCGGCGGCAGCGGCGCTCTCCGGAACGAGATTGAGGTGCACCCCGCCGACGAGCGCGATCTCGGACTCTCCCCGGCGCAGGCTCTCCGCCGCCAGGTGTACCGCGACCAGGGACGACGACTGGCCGGTGTCGACGGTGAGGCTCGGCCCGTTCAGACCGAGGCGGTAGGAGACCCGGTTGGCGATGAGGCTTCGGTGCAGGCCGGTGAGGCTGTGCGCGCCCACCGCCGCCATGCCCTGGCCGTGCAGCAGCCGGGCGTAGTCGTCCGCGATGGCGCCGACGAACACGCCCGCCGGCCGGTCCCGCAGTGTCTCCGGGACGATTCCGGCGTCCTCGAGCGCCTCCCAGCACAGTTCGAGCGTCAGCCGCTGCTGCGGATCCATGGTCCGCGCCTCGCGCGGTGAGATGCCGAAGAACGCCGCGTCGAACCGGTCCACCTCGTCCAGGAACGCGCCGCGGCGGGCCGCCTCCTCGGGGGGCTCCTCCTGCCATCGGCCCGCCGGTACCTGCCCGACGGCGCTGCGTCCGTCCGCCAGCAGCCGCCAGAACTCCTCGGGTGTGGCGGCTCCGGGGAGCCGGCAGGACACCCCGACCACGGCGATCGGCTCACAGCCGGTACCGCCGTCGACGTCAGTCGCCGAATCCAGCATTGCTGAAGCCACCTCCGGGTCATGAGGAAAACGAACAGGGACGGACGGACGCGCGGGCAGGGGACGAACGGGACGGACGCACGGACGGATGGGATGTTGGGACGGCTGGGACGGACGCGTGGACGGTGCGTACCGGCGCGCGGCGGAACGCCCTCAGCGCCGTACACGTCCTGGCCGGGTACCTGCACAGGAGCGGAGGAGATCGCGGGGGCGGATCAGTCCGGGCAGCGGGCGCCGGGAGGCGCGGGCTTCCGGTCGCCCGGCGCACGCCCCGGGGCGCCGGCCCCGCCGGGAGCCTCCCGCCGACGGGCCGACCGGCCCCCGGGCGGCGTCGGCCTAGTCGTCAGGACACACGGGACAGGTCCCGGAAGGCGGCGATGCGGTCCCTGACCTCCGATGTCACCGCGGCCTGCTGGTCGTTCAGGTAGAAGTGCCCTCCGGGGAACGTACGCATCGAGAAGCCGCCCTCGGTGAGCTGCTCCCAGGCGCGGGCGTCGTCGGTGCTCACCCTGGGGTCGCTGTCGCCCACGAGCACGCCGATCGGAGCCCTGAGGCGATCGCCCTCCCGGTAGCGGTAGGTCTCGACCGCCCGGTAGTCGGCCCGCAGCGTCGGCAGGACCATGCGCAGCAGTTCGTCGTCCGCCAGCAGACTCGGATCGGTGCCGCTCAGCGCACGGATCTCCGCGATGATGTCGTCATCGCCCCTCAGATGGACGTTCTCGTCCCGGTGGATCACCGGAGCCCGGCGGCCGGAGGCGATCAGCCCGAGCAGTGTGCCCGGGGCCGAACGCTCGATGCGCAGCGCCAGTTCGAAGCCGACGACCGAGCCCATGCTGTGCCCCAGGATGACGAGCCGCTGATCGGGGGTGGGCGCCAGCAGCTCGCAGATCCGGTCCGCCAGGGTGTGCACGTCGTCGATCGGCGTCTCTTTCCGCCGGTCCTGACGGCCCGGGTACTGCACGCAGACCACGTCCACGTCAGGGGCCAGTCCGCGGGCCACGGGAAGGAACTGTGACGCCGCACCGCCCGCGTGCGGCAGGCAGACTAACGTGATCGTGCCCGGCGACGCAGGTGCGTATCGGCGGAACCACTGGTCCCGATCCACGGCTACGGACATCGGCAAGGAACCCCGTCTCAGCGCAGTCGGCCGACACATCCGCCGGCTGACAAGCCTCAATATCGTCTCGGCATTTCGCACCTCAACGTAACGGGCGCGCCCTGCGCGGCGACAGCGATCACACCCCTAACCTCACCCCTGCCGTGCACCCGTACTGCCCCAGATCACCGTCCGTCGTCACCGTCCCCACCAGGCACGACGCGGCCCGCGCGGCTTCCCGGGCCACCCCTGCCGCCCACCCCTGCCGCACACCCCTGCCGCCCACCCCTGAGCCCCCGCCCGGGTCTCGGTGGAGGGTCGTGACCCCGGGCGGCCGTCGTGGGATCGGCGGTGCGGCGCGGCTCAGTGGTCCGCCGAGCCCACCAGCCCCAGCTCCACCGGCAGGCCGAAGCGACTGCTCACTCCGAGCTTGCGGTACGTCTTGGTGAGGTGCTGCTCCACCGTGCTCACCGTGATGAACAGGGTCTGGCTTATCTCGCGGTTGCTCCTTCCCTGTGCCGCCAGAGCCGCGACCTTGCGCTCGGCGTCACTGAGCAGGGCGAACTGATGGATGGTCTTCCGCAAGGCGGGAGTCTCGCCCGGTTCCTCCACGCTGCCGGAATTCTGCAGCCTCCAGTAGAGCGGCTCGGCCCCGCACATCTTGGCCATCCGCTTCGCCTGATGGGAAATGAGCCTGAATTCGGCGAACCTCCCGCACTCCAGTTCGGCTTCACTCGAATCGGCGAGGGCGAGGGCCAATTCGAGCCGGTCCCCGGAATCGAGGAGTACCTTCACGGCCTCCCTCAGCATGGACGCCCGGGCCGGCTGCTTGAGCGTCGCGGCCATGATCCGCAGGGTGCGCCCCCGCACGCGCTTGTCGTCGGCGTTCACGCGTGTCAACTGCTCCTCAAGGAGGGCTTTGCCGCTGCGGGCGTCATCGAGACGCAACCAAGCCTCCGCCAGATCGCACCGCCATGACACGAAATTCGCGTGGCCGAGCGGGGTTCCGCCGAGGAGGCGCCCGCAGGTCTGAAAGTCCGCCAACGCCGCGTAGGGACGGTTGTTCTCCAGGTAGAAACGTCCCCGCGCATGCAGGAAGTGCAGCCAGAAAGGATTTCGACGCGCCTCGGGAAGCGCTTCCTTGATGAGCGTCTCCGCCTCGTCCGTCCTGCCCATGGCCGTCGTGGCGTGGACGAGACCGGAAAGCGGCAGCCCCAGGGCCGCACCCCAGTTGTGCTGGGGCATCACGGTCAGGGCGCGGCGGGAATGACGTTCGGCGTCGATCAGGTCTCCCCTGCGGACGGCCACCAGCCCCTGGACGGTCGCGAGCATCGCCACCCATGCGACGGCCTGCAGCGCCTCGGCCTCCGGTCCGAGCGTTTCGCACCAGCGTTGGGCCTCGTCCAGTTTGTCGTCGAAGGCGAGGACGAGCAGGGCGGAGAGCACCACGACCGGCAGGGCGTCGGCGATCCTGCAGCACTGCAGGACCTGTTCGGCACTCCTGACGAGGTCGCTCCACGAGGCGCGTTCGGCCGCCTCCTCGACGCGGTACGCCGGGGAGGCCTCATCCGCGGCGTCCGTTCCCTTGAACGGCACGACCCATCGGATCCACTGCCGCGCGAGCGCCAGTTCGGCCTCACCGGCCAGGTCGCACGTGTCTCCTCGCGTGTCGACCTGCCCGAGCACCAGGGCGGCCTCGTCCGCGCGCCCCTGCCAGGCGAGGAAGGTGCTGAGCGCCACGCTGTCCCGCACGGACAGGTTCCCCTGCTGGAGCGAGCGGCACAGCGGCTCCAGCAGCGAGGTCACCGCCGTGGGCTTGGTCAGCCACAGGACCCGGGCCAGCGCCCCCAGGACCTCGGCCCGTTCCCGGACATCGCTGCAGGCCTGGTGGGCCACTTCGAGAAACTCGGCCGCTCGCCCCGGATTCCCTTCCCTCAACGCCTGCCACGCCGCGTTGCGGAGGACGTCCACGGACCAGTCCTCGGCGATGCCCCCCGCGGCGACCAGGCGTTCGGCGACCTCCGACGGCACCGCCCCGTCGGAGTGCAGCAGCAGGGCGGAGCGCTCGTAGAGGGCGGTGAGCGTCTCGCCGTCGAGGCCGCTCAACGCGGCGGCACGGGCCGCCTGGTGGCTGAACCAGCCGGAGCGGAGCAGCCCCGTCGCCGCGAGCGCGTCCAAGGCCTCCACCACCGTCCGCTGCTCGCTGTCGAGGAGCCTCGCCAGCACATCGGCCGACGCCGGAGCGCCGAGGACGGCCAGGCCGCGCGCCACGTCGAGCAATTGAGGATCCCAGCGATGCAGACATGCCTCGACCGCGACCTTGAAGTGCGTCCCTTTGAGCGCCGCGTCCATCGCGGAAAGGGAATCCACGTCTCCGGGCTCACGTTCGTGGAACGCGCGACGCTGATCCTGGAACAGCACCTGGAGAAACAGTGGACTTCCACCTGTGGCCGCGAGGAAGGAAGGCGCAAGGAATTCCGCGGTCGCCTCGCCGAGGCGTCGCCGCCGCAACCAGCCGGACACTCCGTCGAGGGAGAGCGGCTGCAAATTCAGAAGGTGGAAGTACGGCTGATTGATGAACTCAGCCAGTACGAGGGGAGGCTTCGAGCTGAATATCCGCCACTCGGTGAAGACGGCGACCACGGGACTCGA
This sequence comes from Streptomyces griseus, assembly GCF_900460065.1. Classification (GTDB taxonomy): domain Bacteria; phylum Actinomycetota; class Actinomycetes; order Streptomycetales; family Streptomycetaceae; genus Streptomyces; species Streptomyces griseus. The sequence goes on from NZ_UAVD01000041.1 coordinate 27,484, forward strand.
CGCGAGTCGGCGAAGTATCAGCAGGAGCGCGTGCAGACTGGCCGGATCCGCGTACTGCGTGTCATCGACGGCCAGCACCAGAGGTCGCCCATCAGCGGCTTCAAGGAGAATCTCGGTGAGTTCATCCACCGCGCAAGCGCTCGGCGAGGAGCCCTGGGAATTCCCTTCCGGTAACGTCAGAAGACGCTCGATCCGCGCCTCCTGCCCAGCTTCCAGCTCGACGGACCGAAATAGCCGTAACAGCATGCCCAGGGAACGGTCCTGTCCTGAGTGCGCCCCTGCCGCACTCAGGACCAAGGCGCCCGCACTCTCCGCATACCCGGAGAAGTTGGACAGGAGTGTCGTCTTTCCGACACCGCCGGAGCCCGTCACAAGGGCCACCGTTCGACCTTTTACCGCACACTCATTCAGCATTCGCTTGAGGCTCTGAAGCTCGACGAATTTCTCGATCACGACCACTGAACAGCTCCCCGTTTTTACGCCGCTCTCACTTTAGCCACTTAGCTGTATTTTCAACGTAACTACACGCCCGGTGAGCAGTCAAGATCTCCCGGCGACGACCTTGCCCCAAAGTCTGCCAATCGTTTCATTCCGCTGATATCACACAAACGGTCGGCAATTCATTACGAGGGCCCGAATACCGATCGCACCGCGGGTTCGACGCGGCTTCCCGGATCGGCCGGATCCTGTCGTCGGTGCCACCCGGCACTACACCTCTGGCGTGAATGCCTCGCCCCGGGGCGCGTACCCCCTGGTCCCCGACCGAAGGGTCGGACAGTCCGGGAGCGGTGGCGGGAAGGGGGGAGAGGCGCTCGCCGCGACCGCGGGAAGTCCCGGAGGGCGGCGGGGCGGCCCTCGCCGCCCGGAAGGTCGTGGCGCCCCGGCCGCAGCCGGGCGAGTTCAAGGCCTTCCCGTCCGAGTGCACCCATCAGGGCTCCGCGGTTGAGGACGTATCGGGCGGCACAATCCCCTGCCCCTGCCTCAGCGCCTGTTCGACACCGCCACGGGCGGTCCGGCCGGCGGGCCCGCCGGCCAACCGCTGCCCGCCCGCGCGATGTCCGCCGGGGGCGACACGATCAGGCCCCCGTCGCGGCCTCCGGCCCCGTCTCCCGGCCGCGCGGCTGCCGCCAGCCGACGAGTACGGCGTCCGTGGTGGTGACGGTGGCGACGAGGGCAAGGGTGTTGCGGACCATCGCGAGGGTGTATTCGGCGGGCACCCCCGCGATGGCGTCGGCCGGCACGACGGCCGTGTAGCCGAGGTTGACCGCGTCGAAGACGGCGTTGGGTATGGCGATGTTGGCCGACACGCCGGTGACGACGAGCGTGCGGCACCCGAGGTTGCGCAGCAGCGGGTCGACGTCGGTGCCGGCCAGCGGTGAGAGGCCGTGCAGTCGGCGGACGACGAGGTCCTCGTCGGCCACTTCGACGGGGGCCGCGACCCGGACGGCGGCGCTGCCGGTGTGCTGCTGGACGGGCAGCCGGGCGGCGGCGCGGAAGAGGCGGGCGTTGCGGTTGCCGCCGCGGCCGTCGGGCCGGCTCTCGGCGACCGCGTGCATCACCTGGACTCCGCTCGCGCGGGCGGCGGCGACGAGGCGGGCGACGTTGGCGAGCGCGCCCGACGAGCGTGCCTCGGCGGCGAGTTCGGGCAGGGCGCTGTCGGGCCCCACCACGCCCTGTTGGCACTCGACGGTCAGCAGGACGGTGGAGGCGGGGTCGAGCAGTTCCGTGAGCCGCTCCTGAGATGACCTCGAAGGCATGGGCGCTCCTCCCTTTCCCGTGTCCACCGGCGCGCGAGAGTAGCGGCCGTTGCGCCAGGAAGGAAGAGCGTCCATGCTTCCTGACACATAGTCAGACTCGGGGAGAGAGGGCGACCATGACCGACACCCAGCGACGAGGCCGCCGGATCATGATGACGCCCGGGGAGCGCGACGCCTATCTCCGCGAACGGCGCACCTGCCGGGTGGCGACGCTCGGCCCGGACGGCGCCCCGCACATCGGCGCCCTCTGGTTCGTCTGGGACGGCGACTCCCTCTGGCTGTACTCCATCACGCGCAGCCTGCGCTGGTCCCAGCTGCGCAAGGACGCCAGGATCGCCGTGGTCGTGGACGACGGCGAGGGGTACGAGGAGCTGCGCGGCGTGGAGCTCACCGGCCGGGCGGAGTTCGTCGGCGAGGCGCCCCGTACGGGCGAGCCCTGCCCCGAACTCGGCGAGCCCGAGCGGCTGTTCCCCGCGAAGTACTTCGGCATGACCGCGATGCCGCACGACGGACGGCACGCCTGGCTGCGGCTCACCCCGGAGACGATCACCTCCTGGGACTTCCGCAAGCTCGCCGGTCTCGCCTGACCCCCGTCCGCCGCGCGCCCCGACCGCGGCTTCCGGGGCTCACCGGCCGCCCGCCGCGGCCCGCTCGCCCGCCGCGCGCAGCGCCCGCACCGCGGCGCGGACCGACGGCCGGCGGTCCGCGTCCGTGCGCCAGACCGCGTGGACGTGGCGCCGCATGGTCTGCCGCACCGGCACCAGCCGCACGCCTTCGGGGACCGGACCGCGTCCCAGCCGAGGAGCCACGCAGACGCCGAACCCGGCCGCGATCAAAGCGAGTTGCGTGTGGTGTTCACCGGCCAGATGGGCGATCCGGGGTTCGATGCCCCGGGAGCGCAAGGTGAACATCAGCCACTCGTAACAGAATTCGCCCTCGGGCCAGGACACCCACGGGTCGTCCGCGAAGTCCTCCAGCTCCACCTCGTCCCGGTCGGCCAGCGGATGCCCGGCCGGCATGGCGATATCCGGTGCGTCGTCGAGGAGTTCGGCCTTGGCCAGCCCGCCGGGCACGGGCAGCCGCTTGTTGCTCCAGTCGAGCACGACGGCCAGGTCGACGTCGCCGCGGAGCACCGCGCGCAGCCCCTGTTCGGGCTCCAGCTCCCGGGTGCGGACGGCGAGGTCGGGGTGGTCCGCGCGCAGGGAGGTGAGCATCGCGGGGAACAGCCCGCGGGCCGCGGTCGGGAAGGCGCAGATCCGTACCTCGCCGACGACCTCGCCGCGCTGCGCCTCGATGTCGGACTGGGCCAGTTCCACCTGCGACAGGATCCGCGCGGCGTGGTCCGCGAGCAGCCGGCCGGCGTCGGTGAGCCGGACGCCCCGGCCGTTCTTGGCGAGCAGCCGCTGTCCGACCTCGCGCTCCAGCTTCGCCAGTTGCTGCGAGACCGCCGACGTGGTGACGTGCAGCCCGTCGGCGGCCCCGCTCACCGAGCCGTGCCGGGCGAGGGCGTCCAGCGTGCGCAGCCGCTCCAGGTTCAACATGTAAGCGATGCTACGCGAATCGTCGCAGAAACTTTCGCTTGTCCTACGACGTTGCCCTCGTCAGGGTTGCCCTCATGAGCGCTCCTTGCGAGCCGAGGGTCACGGCCCCGGCGTCAGCACCTCCCCCGTCGACTCTCCAGTCGCCTCCCCCATCGCCTCCCCCCTCCCCCGCGATCGCGCCCGCCGCGCGGCGCCCCGCTCTCGACTGGCGGATCCGGTTCGCGGGACTCTCGCTCATCTGGGGGTTCAGCTTTCTGCTGATCAAGGTCGGGACGGAGGGGTACGCCCCGTTCCAGGTCACCTTCGGCCGACTGCTGGCGGGTACGGCGGTGCTGGTCGCCGCCATGGCGATGCGCCGGGAGCGGCTGCCGCGCTCGGCCCGGACGTGGGGGCACCTCACGGTCGCGGCGCTGCTCCTCAACGCGCTGCCGTTCTCGCTCTTCTCCTACGCGGAGCTGACGATCCCCTCGACGCTGGCCGGGATCTGCAACGCGACCTCGCCGCTGTGGGGCATGGCGCTCTCGGTGGTCGCCCTGTCAGAGGACCGTCCGACCCGCCGCCGGGTGGCCGGCCTCGGTGTCGGCTTCCTCGGCGTCCTCACCGTGCTGGGAGCCTGGCAGGGCTTCTCCGGCCTGGACCTGCCGGGCACGGGCATGGCGCTGCTCGCCTCGTTCTGCTATCCGGTCGGCTGGATCTACGTACGCCGCACCCTGGCCGGAACCGAGGCGTCGACGCTGGCGCTGACGGGCAGCCAGCTCTTTCTCGGTACGCTGCAACTCGCCGTGGTGACACCGGTGTTCACTTCGGCGCCCACGTCCTTCCCGCTGCTCCCGACGCTCTCGGTGCTCGCCCTGGGCGGACTGGGCACGGGGCTCGCCGTCCTGCTCCAGTTCGGACTGGTCCAGGAGGTCGGTCCGACGACGGCCCAGATGGTCACCTACTTCATCCCGGTGATCGCGACGGCGGCCGGCGTCGCGCTGCTCGGCGAGCAACTGGCCTGGAACACCCCGGTAGGAGCGCTGATCGTCCTCGTCGGGGCGGCGCTCACCCAGAGCCGGCCCCGCCCCGCCGCCCCACCGGAGCCCGTGGCGGACCGGGCCGTGCCACCGGGCCCGGAAAACGCCACCAGGACCGGACCCCGCCGGGCTCAGCCGTAGCTGACCGGCCGTGCGGGGCCGGCCGCCGCGGCCACCGCGTCCGCCAGGGGCCCGATGTCCGCCGCGCTCAGCGGGGAGACGGTGAGCCGCACACCCTGGGGCGTCTCCAGCCGGAAGCGGGCGCCCGGGGCCGCGGCCCAGCCCGCGTGGAGCAGCCGGGCGACGGCTCCGGTCTCGTCGCTCACGGGCACCCACACGTTCATCCCGCTGCGGCCCCGGGCGCTCACACCGCGCTCCGCCAGCGCGTGGATGAGCGCGTCCCGGCGGTCCCCGTAGGAGCGGGACACCGCGCGGGTGTCGACGGCGTCCGAGGTCCACAGATGGAGCACGGCGCGCTGGAGCAGCCTGCTGACCCAGCCGGGCCCGAGCCGCTGCCGCCCCGTCACCCGGTCGACCGTGACGGCGTCCCCGGTGAGCGTGGCGACCCGCAGATCGGGCCCGTACGCCTTGGCCGCCGAGCGGATGAACGCCCAGTGGGCCGTCACCCCGGCCAGCGGGTGCAGCGGCAGGTCGACGATGGCGTGCCCGTGGTCGTCCTCGATCAGCAGCACGTCCGGGTGGCGCCCGAGCACCGCGCGCAACTCCCGGGCGCGCTCGGCGTCCAGGGACGCACCGGTCGGGTTCTGCGCCCGGTCGGTGACGACGAGGGCCCGCGCCCCGGCCCGCAGCGCCCGCTCCACCTCCGCGGGCAGCGGACCGGAGTCGTCCACGCCGACCGGTACGGCGCGCAGCCCGAGCGCCGGCACGAGGTCGAGCACACTGCCCCAGCCGGGGTCCTCCACCGCCACGGCGTCACCCGGCCTGAGGTGCGCCGCGAGGACCCGTTCGATCGCGTCCAGCGCCCCGGACGTCACAGCCACCGGTCCGGCGGGCACCCCGTCGGCGTCCAGCGCGGCCCTGGCGTGAGCGGCGAACTCCTCGACCACCGCGGCCTGTCCGTACAGGCCGCGGTCGGCCGCGTCGGCGGCGGCGGCCGCCGCGAGCGCCGGCCCGAGGTCCGGCAGCAGCTCCGGGTCGGGATTGCCCTCGCCGAGGTCCCGTACGCCCGGGGGCGCTTCGATGCGCAGCGATCCGCGCGACGTGCTGGCCGGGGCCGGGCGCACCCGGCTCCCCCGCCGACCCGCCGTCTCGATCACGCCGCGCTCGCGCAGCGTCCGGTAGGCGGCGGCCACGGTATTGGGGTTGACCTCCAGGCGCGCGGCCAACTCCCGCATGGGAGGCAGCACATGGCCCGGCGGAAGGTCTCCGGAGCCGACCCCTCGCTCCACACTGGCGGCGATCTCCGCTGCGCGCCGCCCACTGATCCGATACTCTCCTAGCACAAACAACAGTATGCACTAGTGCAATGGAGTCAGCAAATGCAGCACACCGCAACGCCCGACGGCACGGGCTCCGGCGTCGCCGCCCCCTATCTGCCCACCGACCGCACGGTGCCCACCCGGTCCAGGGAGCGCGCCTCCTACGACCGCGAACTGGTCCACTCCATTCTCGACGAGGCCTACCTCTGCCACCTGGGCTTCGTGCGCGACGGCTCCCCGGTCGTCCTGCCGACCCTCTTCGGCAGGATAGGAGAGCGGCTGTACGTGCACGGCTCGACGGGCTCGCGGCCGCTGCGGTCGGCGAAGACCGCCGACCCCGGGCTGCCGGTCTGCCTGACGGTGACCCACGTCGACGCCCTCGTGCTGGCCAGGTCCGCGTTCCACCACTCGATGAACTACCGCTCGGTGGTGGTGCACGGCACGGCGGTGACGGTGACCGACCCCGAGGAGCGCCGGCTCGCTCTGGACGCGATCGTGGACCAGGTCGTGCCCGGGCGCTCGCGCGACTCCCGGCCGGCCGACGCCAGGGAACTCGCCGCGACGGCGGTGATCCGGCTGGATCTGGACGAAGTGTCCGCGAAGGTCCGCACCGGCGGGCCCAACGACGAGCCCGAGGACGGCTCCCTCCCGCACTGGACCGGCATCGTGCCGCTGACCCGGGGCTACGCGGCGCCGGTCCCCGCGGACGACCTGGATCCGGCCATCGGCGTACCGGACTATCTGACCGCGCTCTGACGGACGGCGGGCGCGGCAGCCGTGGCCGCCGCGCCCGCCGTCCGTCCGGGACACGTCACACCGCGGCGCCCACGGCCTCCTTCCGGCGTCCCGCCGCCGCGCCATGTGCCTCCGCGAGGGCCAGTCCGGCCACCGCGGCCAGCAGGAGCAGCGTGCCGAGGACCGTGGCCGCCGTCAGCCGCTCCCGCAGGACGGTCACCGCGATGACGGCCGCGCTCACCGGCTCCAGGAGCATGATCACGGAGACGGTGGCCGACCGGACGGCCGCCGCCCCGGCGAAGTACAGCGCGTAGGCGAGCGCCGTGGGGACCGCGGCCACGTAGACCAGCAGCCACAGCACCTGCCCCGTCTCGGCGGTGTGCGGCACGAGCCCCTCGGCCATGGCCATGGGCAGCAGACCCACCGCCCCGATGCCGAACGCCCAGGCGCTGGTGGTCAGCGCGTCCCCGCCGCCGCCGTCCCGCCCGAGCCACCGGGTGAGGAGGGTGATCGCCGCGTATCCGGAGGCGGACAGCAGCGCCAGCAGCACCCCGGCCGGCACGACCTCACCGCCCTCGCCGCCCAGGACCAGGACCGCGAGCCCGGTCAGCGCGCCGGTCACGGCGACCAGGCCGCCCCGGCCGAGGCGTTCGCCCAGCAGCAGACGCGCCCCCGCCGCGATCAGGACGGGCCCGGCGCCGAGCGTGACGACGGTGCCCACGGCGAGGCCGGTGACCTCGACCGCGGCGAAGTACGCACTCTGGAACACGGTGAGACCGATGCCGGTACCGAGGATCCGGAGCAGTCGGCGACGCCGGGGTTCGGGGTCCCGGGGCGTCCGGCGGGAGCGCAGTACGAGCGCCCCGGCGAGCAGGAGGAGGCCGCCCGCGCAGCGCCAGAAGGACAGGGCGAGGGGGCCGAGGTCGCTGACCCGGAAGATCAGGGACGCCGCCGCACCGGCGGTGCCCCACGCGACACCGGCGACGACGAGGTACAGCATGCTGCGCCCGACGGGCAGCGCGGAACCGACAGGGAGGGACATGGGACTTCTCCAGAGGAGGACGGGGTGGCTGGTCGCTCGGCTCCGCACGCGGACAGCGACGAACCGCTCGGGGACTGCCCGAGCCCGGTCTTCGTCAGGAGTGGCCGCCCGCGCTAGGCGGCAGGGGGCGGCAGCACGGTGAGATGCATGGCCGTCACACTAATGCGGGGCCCGGCCGCCGGACAACTCTCCCCCGACGGCTCCGGCGACCGCGCCGGCCCCCGCGCCGTCGCCGGAGGCGACAGGACCCGACGGGGGCTTGGGTGCGGCGGACTGGGCGATGAACGCGCCGGTCAGGACCACGAACCCGCCGATGAGCTGCGGCGCGGAGAGGTGTTCGCCGAGCAGCACCCAGGCCAGTCCGGTCGCGATGACCGCTTCGAGGCAGGCGACGACTCCGGCCACCTGGGGCGAGAGCAGCCGGACCGAGACGACCCCGGTGACATACGCGAGCACGGTGGCGAGCAGCACGATCCAGCCCAGCAGCAGCCAGGCGGGGACGTCGTTGCCGTTCATCCCGGCGCTGCCGCCGAGCAGCGACCAGTCCATGCCCCAGGGGCGGGCGACAACGGTGAGGACCGCCGCGCCGACGATCAGTCCGTACGCGATGACGCCGACGGGGTGCGGGGGCCCGGCGTGCTCGCCCCCGCCGTCCCGGCCGTCCTGCCCGCCGTGGTCGGAGAGGACGAAGTAGCCGACCTGGCAGCAGGCCGCGCCGAGGGCGAGCAGCAGACCGAGCAGGTCGAACTTGAGCCCGGACCAGACCTCGACGACACACGCCAGGCCGCCCACCGCCAGCACCACACCGACCGCGGCGGCCCGGGTGACGGGCCGGCGCTGCACGAAGCGGACCCAGCCGAGGACCAGCGCGGGCGCCAGGTACTCCACCAGGAGCGCCACACCGACCGGGATGCGGGAGATGGAGGCGAAGTAGAAGGCCTGGACCCCGGCCACCGCGAACAGGCCGAACCCGGCCAGCAGCGCGGGACGTTCCCGTACGAGATTCCGGTGGCGCCAGGCGACCGGGAGCATGATGACGGCGGCGCCCGCGACGCGCAGCCAGACCACGTGCAACGGGTCGAGCCCCGCCTCGATCAGCGGCTTGGCCGCCACTCCCGAACCGCCGAACGCGAAGGCCGAGAGCAGTGCGAGCCCCAGCCCGGCACCTCTGCCCTGAATTCCCGAAGACGCTTGCATCGGCACATCATGGCAGCAGTCGACAGCACCGTCATCCACGTGACACCTGTCGAGACGGCGCCCCGGCCGCGCCCCCGGGACGAGGGTGAGGCGTCACCGTCGCGGGGGCTCAAGCGTGTCGCGCCCACCCGGCCGTGAGCACTCCCACCCGGTCGGCCAGCCACCGCGCGTCCACGCCCCCGCGGGCGAGCACCTCCACCGCCCGGCACTCGGTGTCGGCCGCCAGGGCGGCGAGCAGATCGAGTCCGGCGGCGCGCGCTTCGCCGCGCGAGGCCGCACGGCACAGCGCACCCTCCATCGCGGCGAGGGCCGAGGGCGACCAGCCGTCGGCCGTCGGGTCGCGCACCACCGGGACGGCGCCGGAGTCCTCCACGGAGCCCTGCCAGCGGAGCCCGTAGCCGATGCTGCGCTGGACGAGATAGCCGAGCACCTTGGCCAGCCGGGGGCCGCCGTCGAAGGCCTCGCGGACTGCGGGGTCCGTCTCGATCAGCGAATGCAGGAGGTGGGCGGTGTCGATCTGCCGGTCGCCGTCGCGGAGCGCGCGCCTGCGCGCACCGTTGAGCACCGATGCCAGTTCCGCGGTGAAGCGGGCATCGTTCTCGGCGTGGTTCGGTGCGGGCTGGTCAGGCATGCGCGGCGTCCGGTTTTGCACACCTCTACCCCATCAGTCCCACGACCGAAAGGCATCCCCGAAGCGACCCATTGGGCATCCCACCGAAGTTGGGGACACCGGAGCGGTCCGTCATCCTTGCGGATGAGATCGCGCCGAACCACACAACCATGACGGTCCGGAGCGCGCGCCGCCTTGCGCCTCACGCTCCGGCGGCAACCGCGAGCCCCCGTGCGCACGTCCCTGACGCCACACGGACACGACGGGGACAGGAGGGGAGGAACGGGTGTTCTGGATGGTCGCGCTGCTCGCCGAGGACGGGCTGCAGTACGTCTACCGCGTGTACGCACCCGACGACGCCCTGCCCGCAGACCTCTTCTGGTCGGCCTTCCACTGCCACGACGAGGGGCCCCACCCCCGGGCGTCGGACAGCTTCGACGCCGCGGTGATCTGGCGGAACAGACAGCCCCAACAGATCTGACGACCCACCAGTATTGAATGTTGACGCGGCCCCCGCTACCTTCCGCGGCACCGGAATCGGACGAACCAGGGGTGGTCGCATGGCTGAAGTCAGCGCCGAGGCACGCATCGAGGCGCCCGCCGAGAAGGTCTGGGGCCGCCTGACCGACTTCTCCTCCTACGGGGAGTGGAACGCCACGCACACCAGCTTCCCCCGGGGCGGCCCGGCCGAGCTGGAGCTCGCGGCCACCTACGAGGAGAACATGAAGCTCATGGGCTTCCCGGCCGAGGTGATGTGGACGGTCGACGGCCTGGAGGAGGGCCGCCTGCTGGCGACCCGGGGCAAGGGCCCGATGGGGGTCAACCTGGCCATGCGGTACTCCCTGACCCCCGAGGGCGACGCCACGACCATGCGCATCGACGGGGAGTTCACCGGCGCGGCGGTCTCCCTGATGGGCGGCAAGCTCAAGGACTCCGCGACGGCCGCGCTCCAGGAGTCGCTGCGCAAGCTCGGCGGACTCGTCACCTCCTGACCACGCCCCCGCGGCATCCGGAAGTGCCCCGCGGGATCGTCCCGCGGGGCACTTCCGGATGCCGCGCACGCGCCGGCCCGGCCCTGTAACGCCTCCGTCCGGCGCGCGGGCCCAGCCTCAGTCCTCGTCGGCGAGGATCAGGTAGAGCTTCTTGCGCGCGTCGTTGATGACCGTCAGAGCCTTCTGCCGCTGATCGGCGGAGCCGGTCTTCCAGACCTGCCCGAAGGCCTCCATCAGACCGAATCCGGCCTGCCGGATCTCGTTGGCGCCCTCCCAGTCCACGCCGCGCCCGGCCTCCTCCCAGGGAGCCTCGGGACCGTTCTCGGCCTCGCCCCGCCCGGAGTCGGTGAGCGTGAACAGCTTCTTGCCGCCCTCGCTGGCGCTGACGATCAGCCCCTCGTCCTCCAGCAGCTGGAGCGTCGGGTAGACGGAACCGGGGCTGGGCCGCCAGGCCCCTCCGCTGCGCTCGCCGATCTCCTGGATCATCTCGTAACCGTGCATCGGGCGGTCCTTCAGCAGAGCCAGGATCGACGCCCGCACGTCACCGCGCCGCGCCCTCCCCCGACCACCGCCGCCACGGCCGCGTCCACCCCCGAAGGGACCGCCGCCGAACGGCGGCCCGAACGGCCCGAAAGCGGCCCGACGACCGTCGCCCTCGCCTCGACCGTGATGACCGGGCCCGTAGTGCCCCGGTCCGTGCTCGTATCCGTGTCCGTGTGAACGCATCTCTACGCTCCTTCCATCGTTGATCTGTCGCGATGCGTCAACGATATATCGGAAACTATCGAATCGCAAGGAAGTCACCGAACGCGCCCGGACGGCCTGTGCTGCCCTGCTGACCGTGAAGCGCGCAGGCGCGTGCATTCCGCCGGAGCGGGGCCCACGGGTGGAAACGACTCCTACAGCTCGTTGACGCGACCACGGCCGACGGACGGGAGGGGTTCCGTCCGTCGGTCGAGCTCAGCCGGACGAACGGCGGCAGATCGCAACCTTGGCGCCGAGCATCGCCGGGCACGTTCGCACCCACGTCGCCTTCGGGCACGACCGGACAAGGGGGCGCGGGCGCCCGGAAATAATGGCTGGCCCCTGGATCGGGCCGTGGTTACGCTGACGGCGTTCCTCGGTCCCTTCTGGGCTTCGCGCCCTGGAAAAGAGAGATCTTTATGTTCCGGCCCGCGCCGCGCGCGCCTCGCTGCACCGTCTAGCCAGCAGTCCGTCTTTCTTCCGCCGCCCCTCGGGACGGTCTCCGGACGTGACTCTCCGGTGCACTGAATTCAGCCCGCGTCCCCGCCCGCACGCGTGTCGCGTCGTACGGGGTGGGCCTCTTCGTCGAGGCCGCTCGGCCTGCTCTTGCTGTCATCACAGACTTCCCAGCAAGGAGCACCCCGGGTGTCCAGCACCAGCAGAACTCTCTCCAGCACTCCACACACCACCCCGAACAGCGCCTCCTCCTGTGCGTGGTGCGGCCGGACCGTGTCCGCCGACGCCGATCACAGTGCGCGGCGCCGTCACTGCCCGTCCTGTCTCCAGGTCCCGCACCTTCTCGACCCCGTCGACGGCGGCTCCAGTGACTGCCGGGGCCGGATGTCGCCGATCGCCGTCGCCGTGCCGCGCACGGGCGGCTGGGTGGTCATCCACCGTTGCGTGCGGTGCGACGAGCTGACCTCCAGCCCCACCCGCGCGGACGACAACCAGCTCGTCCTCATGCGGTTGGCCGTCCGGCCACTGGCCCACCCCCCCTTTCCGCTCGAAGCGTTCGGCGACCTCTGAACCGGCGGGAAAGGAAGAGGACCGGCCATGCCGAGACGAGCGAAGAACACCCACCGCCGCACCCGGGCCGCACGGCGGCCACAGCGGTACAAGGACGTCCTGCACGGCCGGGGAGGGCACCGGGGCGACGCTTTCCGGTGCGCCGGCTGCCGACTGGACGTCTCCCTGGACGCGCCCGGCACCACGCACCGCAACCACTGCCCGAACTGCCTGGTCAGCCTGCACGTCGACCGGCGGGTTCCGGGTGACCGGGCTGCGGACTGCCGCGCCCGGATGGAAGCCCTGGGCATGGCGGTCAGGCCCGACGGCGAGTGGATGATCATCCACCAGTGCGTGTCCTGCGGCGCGCTCAGCGCCAATCGCATCGCCGGTGACGACAACGCCCTGGCCCTGGTGCGCCTGGCGCTCAAACCCCTGCGGGACCCCGGCGTCGCGGATCGCATGCGACTCGCACCGTGAACCGGCCGTCACGCGCGCTGCCGTGCCGCACGGCGCCCACCGCCCCCACGCCCTGACGCCCTGACGCCCAGGGTTCTCCCCACCCCCGCCCGCCCTACACAGATCGCACGCGCGTGCGATCCGCAAGGAGCAGCCATGCGCCCCCTGACCAGGGAAGAGGTGCGCGACGCGATCGTGAACCTGGACCCGGCCACGAAGAAGGTCCGTCTGCCGGCCCGGTTCGACGACGTCCGATGGCACCGCATCGACTACCTCGGCTGGAGAGACCTGCGCGCCCCGAAACACGCCTACCTCGTCACCGAGGCCGACGGCCGGGCGCACGGAGTGCTGCTGCGCCAGGCCCCGAACGACGCTGCGCACGGTTCGCGCGCGGTGATGTGCGACCTGTGCCGGTTCGCCCGCCGCTTCAACGAGGTGTCGCTGTTCACCGCCCAGCGTCCCTCGCGGGACAAACGCGAACGCCTCGACGCGGTCGGTCTCCTCCTGTGCACCGACCTCGACTGCGCGGTGAAGGTGCACGGCAAGCCGGTCCGCGAGGCCGTCGACCGGCCGGTCGACGAGATCATCGCCTCGCGCCGGGAAGGCCTGCTCTCACGCACGATCGCCTTCGTCCGTTCGGTCGCCGAGCCGCGCCGGGCGGCAGAGCGCAGCGCCTCGGGAGCCGCCCGCCGTCGGAGGCGCTACGAGGGTCCGTAGCGGGCCGCGAGCGTGACGGCCAGATCGTGCAGGGCGCTGCGCAAGGACTGCGGGGCCAGGGCCTCCGCATCCGTACCGAGCCGCCACATCGCCCATTCGGCGTGCCGTGCGTCCTGGAAGGTGACCTCCAGCCGTGGCCAGCCGTCCGTGTCGGGATCCTCCGCGCGGACGGCCAGCACGGTGCCCAGCAGTTCCTCCCGCCGCGCCGGGTTCACCCGCACCAGCGCGGTGACGTGGTCGCCGCCGGCGAGGAACCGCGCGGAGCGGTCCCGCCAGATCCGGTCCAGGTCGACCCGGTTCGGCCGCTGGGCCGGTTCGGGCAGTTCCTCGGCGGCCAGCATCCGTGACAGCCGGTAGGTGCGGTCCGCGCCGGATCTCGTGGCCAGCAGATAGCCCCGGTCCCGTACGGTCACCAGGCCGATCGGGTCCACCGTGCGCCACTGCGGGGCCCGGCCATTGGCCGCGTAGTGAATGCGCAGCTTGCGGCCGGAGAGCACGGCCCGGCGGACCTCGATCATGGTGGTGCCCGGTACCTGATCGGTGACCGTGGGGCGGGAGAGCAGGTCGGTCTCCGGGTCGACGAGAAACCGCTGGGCCGCGTCGCTCGCCGCGGCCTGATGGCTCTCGGGCAGCGCGTCGAGCACCTTCCGCATCGCCGAGGCGAGCGCGGGCCCGAGGCCGAACACCTGCTCCCCGCGCCCCGATCCGGCGGCCAGCAGGGCGAGGGTCTCGTCGTGGTTCAGCCCGGTGAGCTCGGTCCGGAAACCGGGCAGCAGGGCGAAGCCGCCGTGCCTGCCGCGTTCGGCGTAGACCGGGACGCCTGCCGCGGACAGTGCCTCGATGTCGCGCAGCACGGTACGGGTGGACACCTCCAGCTCACGGGCCAGCGTGTCGGCGGTCAGCCGGCCCCGTTGACGCAACAGCAGTACCAACGAGACCAGTCGGTCGGCGCGCATACGGGAACGGTAGCGAATACATGACCAAGGGTGTCGTCATTTGTTGGAAGGCTCCCCCTGTAGGACGCCGAGGCCGCCCGGCGACTGGCCGGCAGGCGGATCTCCTTGTTTCTCCGCATGGAATGGAGCTGAAGTGGCACTGGAACGAACGGCCGTGAACCCGGTGACGTGGTCGGTGGACCTGGGGTTCAACCAGGGTGAAGTCGTTTCCGGGCAGACCCGGACCCTGTACGTCTCGGGGCAGACCGCGATGGGCGACGACGGCGAGCCCCGGCACGACGGGGACATGGCGGCGCAGTTGGCGCTGAGCGCCGACAACCTGGAGGCCGTGCTGAGCGAGGCGGGCATGTCCCTTGCGAACCTCGTCCGCCTCAACGTCTACACCACGGACGTCGATCTGCTGCTCCGGCACTACGGCGCGCTGGTGGGGCGGCTGAGCGCGGCCGAAGTGGCGCCGGCCAGCACTCTGCTCGGGGTGACGCGCCTGGCGGTCCCCGGCCAGTTGGTCGAGCTCGAGGGCACCGCCGTCGCGTGAGGCGGCCTCGCCTCCCGTGCCCTTCCGTCGCCCGAACCGGCGGGAACGGCACGGGGGTGGTGAGGCACGGGTTGGTGGGGCACGGGCGTGGGGAGGAGCGGGGGTGGTGGGGCACGGGCGGGCCGAGCGGTGACGGGTGGCGATCCGCTCTCCGGTGCTCCGCGTCGCGGACGCCGAGGGGTACCGCGCCGCCGCCCGGTCGCGCCCGTCCGCGCCGGACGCGCTTCGGGTGCGCTCCCCTCAATTGCCTTTCCTTCCCCGCCCGGAGCGCGTTAGCGTTCCGGGCGGGGAGTGACCCCACCAGGAGCGGAGGGACATGCCCGGTCGTCCGAGCGCGCGCTGACGTCGTAGCCAAGATCGGCCCGTCATCGCGTGCTGCCCTTGTGGTCGCGGCACGGCGAGCCCTTTCCCGCCCGATGCCCGGGTGCGCCTCCGTGCGCCGGCCGCGGGTCTCGTGCCCGGCGACCCCAGAGGTTCCTGTGCGGCCCTTCTCCCCTTCTCCTTCCTCCCCCACCCCTCCCTCCGACGTACCCGCTTCCGGTACGACCGCGCCGTCGGGCCTGCGGCGCGACGCCGACTTCCGCAGGCTCTGGGCGGGGCAGACGGCCTCTCAGCTCGGCGAACACACGACGCTCGTCGTACTGCCGATCTTCGCCGTCCTGACGCTCGACGCGGGCGCGGGCCAGTTGGGTGTCCTCCGCGCCGTGGGGCAGGCGCCGATCCTGCTGCTCTCGCTCCTCGCGGGCGCCTGGGTGGACCGGTGGCGGGCCCGTACGGTGATGGTGCTCACCGACGCCGGGCGTGCCGTGGTCCTGGGCGCGGCGGTCGCTGCCGGGCTCCTCGGACTGCTCGGCCTGCCCGCGCTGTTCGTGGTGGCGTTCACCGTCGGAGCCCTGTCGGTCCTCTTCGACGTGGCGTACCAGGCGTCCCTCGTACGTAGGGTGCGGAGCGATCAACTCGTGCGGGGCAACAGTGCGTTGGAGGGCAGCCGGTCGGCGGCGCAGATCGGCGGCCCCGCGCTCGGCGGAGCGTTGGTGTCGCTGCTGTCGGCTCCGGTCGCCGTGGCCGCCGGAGCGCTGTTCTTCGCGGTGTCGTTCGGGTCCCTGAGCCGGATCCGCCGCCCGGAGGCCGTGCCCGGGCGCGTGGGCCCGGTAGCGGAGCGCGCGTCCCCGGTCAGGCGTCGGATCCGGGAGGGGATTCGTTTCGTGGCCGAGAACGCCTGGCTGCGGGCCGTGTGCCTCGCCTCTGCCGCCTTCCAGCTGTCCTTCGCGGCCACGATGACCGCCTATCTGGTCTTCCTCCCGCACGAACTGCGGCTGACGGGCGTCGCCGTCGGCCTCGCCCTCGCGGCGACCGGTCCGGGCGCGCTCCTGGGTTCGGTCCTGGCCGCACGGCTGCCGGGCCGGTTCGGCCACGGTGTGGTGCTCGTCTCCGCCGCGATGCTGGGCAACGGTGCGCTGCTGTGCGTACCGGCCCTGCGCGGTTCCTCGACCGCGACGGTCCTCGCGCTCGTCGCCGTCAACTTCGTGTTCGGGACGTTCAGCCAGTTGGTGAACGTCACGGTCATGTCGGTGCGGCAGGCCGTCACACCGGACGGGATGCAGGGTCGCGCGGCGGCGACGATCACCTTCGTCGGGATGGGGTTCACCCCGCTCGGCTCGCTGCTCGGCGGCCTCCTCGCCGAGGGCTGGGGTCCCCGCACCGGTCTCCTGGTGTCGGCCGCGGGCATGATGCTGTCGCCGGTCCTGATGGCCGTGTCACCGCTCGCGCGCCTGGGCCGGGTGCTCCCGGCCCCGCGGGCGTGAGGCTCTCCTCCGGCGGGGTCAGGCCGGGGCGTACCGCTGCAGGGTGATCCCGCTGCGGAACTCCCTCGATTCCAGGAGCCGCAGCCGGGGGAGCTCGTAGCCGTCGGGGAAGAGACGCCGGCCGCGCCCCTGGACGGCCGGGTGGACGAAGAGGCGGTACTCGTCGACCGCACCGGCCGCGATCAGCGCATGGGCCAGGGTGATGCTGCCGGTGAGGACGATGTCCTTGCCGCCCTCCTCGGCCTTGAGCCGGCGGACCTCCTCGACGGGGTCGCCCGTGAGCACCGTCGCGTTCCGCCACCCGGGGTCGGTGAGGGTGCCGGAGACGACGTACTTGGGCACTTGGTCGAGGTAGGCGGCGATGCCCGTGGGGTCATCGGTCTGCAGCGGCCAGTAGCCGCGGAAGTCCTCGAAGGTCCGCCGCCCCAGGAGCAGTGCGTCGGCGCGGGCGTCCTGCCGGTGGCTCTCCTCCAGGACGTCGCTCATGTCCACGCCCGGCTGCCCCTGGGGATCGAACCAGTCCGTGATCATCTCGATCGAGCCGTCGACGGTGATGTTCTGCGTGATCGCCAGGGTGCGCATGCCGCTCTCTCCCGTGCCTCGACGCCTACGCTCCCGGTGCCGGGCGCGTGCGTTCTCCTCCTGATGGGCTCCGTCGGTCCCGGTGACCCGTCGGTGAGCCGCGAACCGCCGCCGGGCTCGGCCGCTCCGGCGGGACGGGCAGGGGCCGGCCACCCGGAATTGGCCTTGGCCCGCCTCCGCACCGACAATCTACGGTCGCCCCATGAGGATTCGTATCGTCGACGCGTTCACCGACCGCCCCTTCTCCGGAAACCCCGCCGGCGTGCTCCTGCTGGAGGGCTCCGCGTTCCCTGCAGACGCGCGTCTGCAGGAGATCGCCACCGAGGTCAACCTCTCCGAGACGGCGTTCGCCCACCCGCTGCCTCCGGGCGGCACGGCCGACTGGGCGCTGCGCTGGTTCACTCCGGCCACCGAGGTGGACATGTGCGGGCACGCGACGCTCGCCACCGCCCATGTCCTGCACACCACCGATCTGGCCACGGGTCCGGTGCGCTTCGCCGCGCGCTGCGGGATCCTGACCGCGACCGCGCACCCGGACGGCTCCCTGACCCTCGATTTCCCCACCTCACCGCTGACCGAGGAGCCGGTGCCCTACGGCCTGGCCGACGCCCTCGGGGCGGACCCCGTCTCGGTGCACGACACCGGTGAGCACATCGGGGACCTGCTCGTCGAGCTCCGCGACGAGGCGGCCGTGCGGGCGCTCGCGCCGGACTTCGCCGCGCTGGTGTCCCACTCCCGGCGCGGTGTCATCGCCACCGCCGCGGCCGAGGACCCCGCCCGGGGATACGACTACGTCTCGCGTGGCTTCTTCCCGGGTGTCGGCATCGACGAGGACCCGGTCACCGGCAGCGCCCACACCGCGCTGGCCCCCTTCTGGTCGGCCCGCCTCGGGCGTGACGACCTCACCGGCCTCCAGGCTTCCGCCCGCTCGGGGCTGGTCCGTACCGCGCTGCGCGGCGAGCGCACCCTGCTGACCGGTACGGCGGTCACGGTGATCGACGGCGAGTTGCTCACCACGTTCTGACAGCCCGCCGGGGTGCGCGGGGCCCTTCGCGGGCCGCGCGCCCCCCATCGTCCCGGCAGCGCGGCGCTCAGGGCGTCGGCAGCCAGTCGACCCGGCCCGCGAGCAGCGCGTATCCGACGAACGCGCCGATGTCCAGCAGTGCGTGCGCGACGACCAGCGGACCCACCCGGCCCCAGCGCCGGTAGAGCAGGACGAACACGACGCCCATCACCACGTTGCCGATGAAGCCGCCGATGCCCTGATACAGGTGGTAGGACCCGCGCAGCACGGAGCTGGCCACCAGCGCGGCCATCGGCGTCCAGCCCAGCTGTCCGAGCCTGCGCAGCAGATAGCCGACGACGATGACCTCCTCCACCACGGAGTTCTGGATCGCCGAGAGGATCAGTACGGGGAACTTCCACCAGACGTCGGGCAGGGACTCGGGGACGACCGTCAGGTTGAACCCGGTGGCGCGGGCCACCAGATAGAAGGCGAGGCCGGCGCTGCCGATGCCGGCCGCCACGAGGGTTCCGCGGCCGAGGTCGAACGAGGGCTTCGTGCGGTCGAATCCGATGGACCGCAGGCCCGCTCCTTCCCGGATCAGCAGATGCGCGACCAGCGCGACCGGCACCAGAGCCGTTGCGATCCCGAACATTTGCCATGACAGATCAAGCCATGGGCGGTCCGGAGCGTACGAGCCGTTGAGCGTCGCGGCCTGGTCCTTCAAACCCCCTGGTTTCGTCAGTGATCCGACAAAACTGATAAGGGAGGACACCGCGCTGGCGCCCAGCGAGAGCGCCAGGACCAGCAGCACCTCGGACCGCAAGATCCTTCGTGACACGGCCTCTTGAGGAAAAGAATCAGCCACGCGCCCGGCCTCCACCTGTCCACCTGCCTTTTGTTCTGCAATCACGTCTCATCCCACCGACCGCCGCACTAGGGTCTCGAATAGAGGTACGAAGATCATGCGCGACAGGCCGGGGGACGACCACCATCACCGATGGGGCGGTCCCCCTTTTTCCTTGTTCCGTCCTCAACGAGGGGCACCACCGACATGGGACGTCATAGCTTGCCCGACAGCCGCGCGGCGGAAGGACGCCGGGACCGTCCGAGCCCCCGGCGACGGCGTCGTACGGTCGTCATCGCCACCCTCCTCGTCCTCACCGTGGCGACCGGGACGGCCGTGGCGGCCAAGGCCGGCCTGCTGTCGTTCTCCCGGTCCTGCGAGGAGTCCACCGTACGGCTGTCCGTGGTGGCCTCCCCGGACATCGCCCCGGCCGTGCGCTCCATAGCCGAGCGGGCCCCCGCCGAGGAGATGAGGGCCGACGGCCGCTGTCTCGTCGTGGAGGTGCTGGCCCGCGATGCGCACAAGGTCGCCGAATCCCTCGCGGCGGGGGACGAGAAGCCCGACTTCCAGGTCTGGCTGCCCGACTCCGAACTGTGGCTGGAGCGGGCCAAGGGACTGGGCGAGGGCGTTCCCGTCTCCCCGTCCGACTCGGTGGCCTCCTCCCCCGTGGCCCTGGCCGTGGTGCCGTCGGCTTCCCGGAAGCTCGGCTGGCCCGAGAAGACCTACTCCTGGTCCGCGTTGGTCGCGGAGCTCGGTGCCGACCGGGTGCGTCTCGGCGCGGCGGACCCGGCGCGCAGCGCCACCGGACTGCTGGCGCTCGCCGGCATCGGCGCCTCGTCGGCACGGCAGGGCGGGGACAGCGACACCCGGGTCGCCCAGACCGCGAAGGCCCTCGCCGAGCGGATGTCGGACGGGGACGCCCAGGTGCTGGGGACCCTGGCGCGGAGCACCTCAGGAGCGGAGGAGGGCAATCCGAAGCGGAACCAGGCGGTCCTGGTCTCCGAGCAGGCGGCCTTCGCGCACAACGCGGAGGCGACCGGCGGCGGTGAGCTGGACCTCTTCTACCCGCGGGACGGCGCTCCGCTGCTGGACTACCCGTACACCCTGGTCAACGAGGCGGACCTCAGCGTCGCGGAGTCCCGGGCGGCCCTGCGCTTCATGACCCTGCTGGGTGACCGGGACGCCCGGGCCGTCTTCGCCGAGCACGGCTTCCGGGCCGGCGACGGGAGCGCGGAGGACTCCCTCGTCGCCGCGGCCGGCGGAAGGAAGCCGCAGCCGTACGCCACGCCGGCCGCCGAGGCGCCCTCGGCGAAGGAGCTCCGGGAGACGCTCGGGATGTGGACGATCACCGTGCAGAGCGCCCGGCTGACCACCGTGGTCGACGCCTCGGGGTCCATGGCGACACCGGTCCCGGGGCGGGGCCAGTCACGGATGGACGTCACCAAGGAGTCGTTGATCCAGGCGCTGGAGCAGTTCACCCCGAACGACGAGATCGGGCTGTGGGAGTTCGCCACCACGCTGGACGGCGACAGGGACTACCGGCGGCTCATGCCGACGAAGCGGCTCGGCGACCCGGCCGAGGGCGGCGGGACCCACCGGGAGGAGCTCACGGCCGCCTTCGCGGGGCTGCGGCCGGTGCCCGGTGGTGCGACGGGGCTGTACGACACCACGCTGGCCTCGTACAAGGAAGCCCGGTCGACGTTCGTGAAGGGCAAGTTCAACGCCCTGGTGATCCTCACCGACGGCTCCAACCAGGACGATCGGAGCATCTCGCGGAGCGGACTCGTCGCGGAGCTCAAGGCGCTGCGCGACCCGGAGCGCCCGGTCCCCGTCATCGCCATCGCGGTGGGCCCGGACGCGGACCGCGACGAGGTCGCCGAGATCGCGCGGGTCACCGGCGGCGACGGCTACGAGGTGAGCGACCCGGCCGAGATCCGTGCGGTGATCCTCCAGGCCATCATGGCGGCCGGGCAGAACGGGCTCGTCGCACAGGAGTGACCGCCCGGGAGGCCGGCGCCGGTCCGGTGACCGGCGCCGGCCTCCCGGGAGCCGTCAGGGCGCCGGGAAGCCCACCGGCCAGGTGTGGACCGGCTCCCCCGCGTGCATCAGTTCGGCGTAGCGGCGGGTGGTGGCCGCGAGCGCCGCGTCCCGCCCCAGCCCGGCGTCGAGGGCCCGGCGGTACGTGGCCACCTGCCAGGAGGCCCCGTTGACGCGCCGTTTGCAGCGCTCCTCGATCACCCCGAGACAGCGGTCCCGGTCGGCGGGTTCGATGTGCCAGGCGTCCAGCCCCGCGGCGGCCAGCGGCAGCAACTCCTCCAGCACCAACTGGACGGCGGGGATCCTGGCCAGCCCGCCGGAGCGGCCCGACCGGGGCCAGAGCAGCTCGGCCTCGATGCCGTGCCGGCAGGCCTCGGTGAAGTTCTCCTCGGCGGCCTCGAACGGCAGCCTGCTCCACACCGGCCGGGACTCCTCGGCGAGCGCCCGTACGAGCCCGTAGTAGAAGGCCGCGTTGGCGACCACGTCGGTGACCGTCGGCCCGGCCGGCAGCACCCGGTTCTCCACCCGCAGATGGGGAACACCGTCGGCGATCCCGTACACCGGGCGGTTCCAGCGGTAGACGGTGCCGTTGTGCAGCACCAGCTCCGCCAGTTCGGGCACCCCGCCCTCGTCGAGCACCTTCAGGGGGTCCTCGTCGTCGCAGATCGGCAGCAGCGGCGGGAAGTAGCGCAGGTTCTCCTCGAACAGCTCGTGGGCGGAGCCGATCCAGCGCTCCCCGAACCAGGTCCTGGGGCGCACCCCCTGGTTGGCCAGCTCCGGCGGCCGTACGTCGGTGGCCTGCTGGAACAGGGGCGGCCGGGACTCCCGCCAGAGCTCCTTGCCGAAGAGGAAGGGGGAGTTGGCGCCCAGCGCGATCTGGACGCCGGTGATCGCCTGGGCCGCGTTCCACACGTCGGCGAACCGGGCGGGCGTCACCTGGAGGTGCAGCTGTACGGAGGTACAGGCCGCCTCCGGAGCAATCGAGGGAGAGGTGCAGACCAGCCGCTCGACGCCTTCGATATCCAGCAGGAAATCTTCCCCCCGGGCAGCCGCCATTTGATCGTTGAGCAGGGTGTAGCGGTCCACGTCCGAGAGATTCGCGGACACCACGTCGTGCTCGCCCAGAGTTGGCAGGATTCCGATCATCACGATCCCCGCGTCCACCTCTCCCGCCTTGCGGTGCGCATAGGCGAGACCGGTCCGCAACTCCTCGGCGAGCTGATCGAAAACCCGGCCGCCGAGGCGGTGCGGGACGATATTCACTTCGAGATTGAACATCCCCAGTTCGGTCTGGAAATCCCGGCTCGCGATGCGCTGGAGCACCTGCTGATTCATCATCCGGGGCATCCCGTCGGAACCCGCGAGATTCAGCTCTATCTCCAGCCCCATCAGGTTCCGCGGACGATCGAACCTCCGTTCCGCCAGGAGTCTGCCCAGCCCCTCCAGGCACTGGTTGAGCTTGGTGCGGTACGCCTGTCGATCGGACAGGTCAACGGCTTCCGCCACGACCTTCTCCCCCATCGAGGGGTCCCTCCTCCAGTGGGCGGCCCGCGGCCCAGGCCGCTCGCATCACGATCGATAATGCCCAGTGGGAGTGATCCGTAACGCCCCCACGGGCTTCCGATACCCGATAGTCTTGTTGAAGGAGACCTGGGGCACATTCCCTTGGCATGGGGCTCCCAGCATTTTCGCCCGGAGTATGCACGGCGGAAACACCGGCGAGTTTCGGCCTACCGCTCCGCCGGAAGGGTGCCAGGTCGGCGCCGCCGACTCCCTCTCAAATCACCAGCAATACCGCAATGCGAAGGCCGGATGACGCCTTGTGCGACATATCCGCGACTGCTAGCGGAAACACTGTGTGAACACATGTCATATAAACTCAGCTCAACGAGGCAGAGCGTTGATACGACTCGCCCGTCACCGGCCGTCTCCGGCCTTCCATGCCGACAGCGCCGTCTGCACCCGCCCAAGCGCCACCGTGTCTCCGAAGTGAGAGGCGACCCACTATGCCGCTGCATGTTCCCCCGGCTCCCGCGCCCGCCCTGCGCAGTGTTCTCGCGGCCCTCGGTTCTCCCACCGCCGTCCGCGAGGCCAAAACCTCCGCCCTCCGGTCCGTCCAGGGACCGCTGAGCCCCGAACTACCGCTTCCCGTGCACGTGCTGGACCGGATCTCGCCCACCAGGACAGCACCCCTGACGCGCCTCACGGCCTGGCGTTTCCTGATCCGGAGCGAGGGCCGCGCGGTCGCCGCGGCGGACACCGTGCTCACGCCCGACGGCTGGGCCTTCTCGCACTTCTTCGAGGGGCCCTACCTCGCCTCGACCGAACTGGCCCTCCGCCAGGCGGAGGGGTCGTCCACCGCCTGCCAGGTCCGGCTGCTGTCCATCCCGGAGCTGTACATGCTCACCCTCTGGCTGCACGGCGACACCGAGGCCGATCCCGCCGAGGGGGTGCTCGCGCCCACGGACGTCCTCGTACCCCTGGCGCCGGCCCCGCCGGGCATCGCCGCCCACAGACCGCACCGGGTCGCCGATCTGCTGCCCGTCATCTCCCTGCGCGTGGCCCCCGGACCGCTCCTCAGTCCGGCCTGACCTGCGCCGCCGCGACACGGCGCCCCCGCAGTGACCCCGCCCTGCCCCGCCCGGACGCCGGGCGGGGCAGGGGTCACTGCGGGGGCGTTGCGCTGCCCACTCGGACTAGCCCCATCCGGCCACCCCGAACCACCCAAAGGGACAGTGCAGTTGCGGTGAACCGTCCGCGCGGGTGATGCGTCATGGGAGGAGTACGGGTGCTGCAGCGAAATCCCTGCGGAATCTTCCCCGTAGGGCAACACTGGGACCGGACCGACTGATACGGGGGCGGCCATGAACGACTCATCCAGCCGCAGGACACTCGACTCGACGCAGCGAAAGAACCCATCCATGTGCCAGCACCAGCCACCCTGCCCCACCGCCGAATCACCCGACCGGGAAGCCGCGCGCCTGACGGCCCACCACCCCGAACAGGGGTGGAGCCTCTTGTGCAACGGCGTCCTCCTCTTCGAGGACACCGGCGAACTGCTGCCCGACGGGCAGATCATCGCCCCGCACCGGCCCCTGGCAACCGGCCGCGTGGTGAAGGCCGCCTGAGGGCGGGCCGACGAACAGGGGCCGGCCCGGAGAGATCTCCGCACCGGCCCCGACGCATGCCCGGCGCGCACCGCTCACGGCGCACGCCCTGCCGCGACCTGCCTCAGTCGTCGTACGCGTCCAGCGGAGGGCAGGAGCAGACCAGGTTCCGGTCGCCGAAGGCCCCGTCGATGCGGCGCACCGGCGGCCAGTACTTGTCGGCGGCGGACACCCCGGCCGGGAAGACGGCCTCCTCGCGGCTGTAACCGTGCTCCCAGTCACCGCCGAGCGCGGCGGCGGTGTGCGGGGCGTTGGACAACGGGTTGTCGTCCGCGCTCCACTCCCCCGAGGCGACCTTCTCGATCTCGGCGCGGATCGCGATCATGGTGTCGCAGAACCGGTCGAGCTCCGCGAGGTCCTCGCTCTCCGTCGGCTCGATCATCAGCGTGCCGGCCACCGGGAACGACATGGTCGGCGAGTGGAAGCCGTAGTCGATCAGGCGCTTGGCCACGTCGTCGATGGAGACGCCGGTCGCCTTCGAGATCGGTCGCAGGTCCACGATGCACTCGTGCGCGACCAGACCGGCCGGGCCGTTGTACAGGATCGGGAAGTGCGGCTCCAGGCGCTTGGCGATGTAGTTCGCGGCCAGCACGGCGACCTGAGTGGCCCGCTTGAGCCCCTCGCCGCCCATCAGACGGACGTACGCCCACGAGATCGGCAGAATGCCCGCCGAGCCCCACGGGGCGGCCGAGATCGGGCCCACGCCGGTCTCCGGGCCCGCGGCGGGCTGGAGGGGGTGGTTGGGGAGGTACGGCGCGAGGTGCGCGCGGACGCCGACCGGGCCGACGCCGGGGCCGCCGCCGCCGTGCGGGATGCAGAAGGTCTTGTGCAGGTTCAGGTGCGAGACGTCGCCGCCGAACTTGCCGGGCTTGGCGAGCCCGACCAGCGCGTTGAGGTTGGCGCCGTCGACGTAGACCTGGCCGCCCGCGTCGTGCACCTCGCCGCAGATCTCGGCGACGTGCTCCTCGAACACCCCGTGCGTGGACGGGTAGGTGATCATGAGCACGGCCAGCTCGTCGCGGTGCTGCTCGATCTTGGCGCGCAGGTCCGCGATGTCGACCTCGCCGTCGTCGGCGGTCTTCACCACGACGACCTTCATGCCCGCCATGACGGCGCTGGCCGCGTTGGTGCCGTGGGCGGAGGACGGGATGAGGCAGACGGTGCGCTGGTCGTCGCCGTTGGCCCGGTGGTACGCGCGGACGGCCAGCAGACCCGCGAACTCGCCCTGCGAGCCGGCGTTGGGCTGGATGGACACCGCGTCGTAGCCGGTGACCTCCGCGAGGCGCTCCTCCAGCTCACGGATGAGCGTGAGGAAGCCCTGCGCCTGGTCGGCCGGGGCGAAGGGGTGCAGCGCGCCGAACTCGGGCCAGGTGATCGACTCCATCTCGGCGGTCGCGTTCAGCTTCATGGTGCAGGAGCCGAGCGGAATCATGCCGCGGTCCAGCGCGTAGTCGCGGTCGGCGAGCTTGCGGAGGTAGCGCAGCATCGCGGTCTCGGAGCGGTGCTGGTGGAAGACCGGGTGGGTCAGGATGTCGTCGGAGCGCAGCAGCCCCTCGGGCAGCGCGTCGGCGACCGCGGCGTCCAGCGCCTCGATGTCGCCCTCGGCGCCGAAGGCCGCCCAGACGGCGGAGATCTGGGAGCGGGTGGTGGTCTCGTCGCAGGCGATGGAGACGTGGTCGGCGTCGACGAGGCGGAGGTTGACCCCGCGCTCGCGGGCCTCGGCGACGATGCCGGCGGCCTTGCCGGGCACCCGCACGGTCAGGGTGTCGAAGAACGCGCCGTGCACGACGTCGACGCCGGCGCTCCGCAGGCCGTCGGCCAGGATCGCGGCGAAGCGGTGGGTGCGCCGGGCGATCGTCCGCAGCCCGTCGGGGCCGTGGTAGACCGCGTACATGCCGGCCATGACGGCGAGCAGGACCTGCGCCGTACAGATGTTGCTGGTGGCCTTCTCGCGGCGGATGTGCTGCTCGCGGGTCTGGAGGGCCAGGCGGTAGGCCTTGTTGCCGTCGGCGTCGACGGAGACGCCGACGAGGCGGCCGGGCAGGGAGCGGGCGAACTTCTCGCGGACCGCCATGAAGCCGGCGTGCGGCCCGCCGAAGCCCATCGGCACGCCGAAGCGCTGGGTGGTGCCGACCGCGATGTCGGCGCCGAGCGCGCCGGGCGAGGTGAGGAGCGTGAGGGCCAGCAGGTCGGCGGCGACGGTGACGATCGCGCCGAGCTCGTGGGCCTGCTCGATGACGGGCTCGATGGCACGCACGGCACCCGAGGCGCCCGGGTACTGGAGGAGGACGCCGAAGACGCCGCGCTCGGCGATCTCGGCGGGGATGCCGTCGCTCAGGTCCGCGACGACGACCTCGACGCCGGTGGGCTCGGCGCGGGTCTCGATGACCGCGACGGTCTGCGGCAGGGTGTCGGCGTCGACCAGGAAGACGCCCTTCTTGACCTTGCCGACGCGCCGGGACAGCGCCATCGCTTCGGCGGCCGCGGTGCCCTCGTCGAGCAGGGAGGCGCCGGAGGTGGGCAGTCCGGTCAGCTCGGCGACCATCGTCTGGAAGTTGAGGAGGGCTTCGAGGCGGCCCTGGGAGATCTCCGGCTGGTACGGCGTGTAGGCCGTGTACCACGCGGGGTTCTCCATGACGTTGCGCAGGATGACGGGCGGCGTGAAGGTGCCGTAGTAGCCGAGGCCGATCATCGGGGCGAGCACCTGGTTGCGGTCGGCCAGCGAGCGCAGCTCGGCCAGCACCTCCGCCTCGGTGCGCGCCGACGGAAGGTTCAGGGCCTCCGCGCTCTTGATCACGTCGGGCACCGCGGCGGCGGTCAGCTCGTCGAGGGAGCCGTAGCCGACCTGGGCGAGCATCTTCGCCTGGGCTTCCGCGTCGGGCCC
Organism: Streptomyces griseus; assembly: GCF_900460065.1. Classification (GTDB taxonomy): domain Bacteria; phylum Actinomycetota; class Actinomycetes; order Streptomycetales; family Streptomycetaceae; genus Streptomyces; species Streptomyces griseus. The sequence goes on from NZ_UAVD01000041.1 coordinate 54,554, forward strand.
TATGTGGCGCTGCTCGAACGGAATGCCCTGCTCCAGCTGGGAGAGCGGAGTGCGACGGGGGGTCATGGTGGAGGCCTCCTGGTCTGTCACGACCTGCGAGGGGCACCACGGCGCGGGTGCCCGGACGGCCTCCCCTCTGTCATCTCAACCTGAGAGCTTCACCGGCCCGCCCGGGGGCGTGCCGGCTTTCACCGTCGGTGAGGGTCGAATCCACCCGGGCCTGCGCCCGCACGGAACCGCCCTGCTTTCCAGAGTGACCTCGTCCGTGCGGTACGGGGGCCTGAGAGATTCCGGGGAGGAGTTGCTCCTTCGGCGCCTCCGGATTCTCCACCGGAGGACTCTCCCGCACGGGGTCAGCAGCCACCGCCAGCCTACCAGCGGCCACCGCGCCGGAGTTTCTCGAGTGGCCGACGCCACGGATCTGCATTTGTCTGGTCCTGGTGGAGCGACAGGACCGCCCTGAGCAGTCCGCGAACCAGTGGGAGGCACCGTGCAGACGGACATCGATCCGCGCCGCCTGATCGGCCGCAAGGCATTCGATCGCAAGGGGGCCAAGATCGGAACGGTGGATGAGGTCTATCTCGACGACGCGACGGGCGTCCCCGAGTGGGCGGCTGTCCGCACCGGCCTGTTCAGCAGGGACGCCTTCGTCCCCCTGGAGCCCAGCGAATTCGTCGAGGACACCCTGCGCGTCCCCTTCGAACGCGCTCTCATCAGGAGCGCGCCGGACTTCGGCGTCGGCCGGCACCTCTCGCCCGAGCAGGAACTGCAGCTCTACCGCCACTACGGTCTGGACTCCCCGCCCTCGGCGGAGTCGGCGCCCGACCGGGACTTCGGCAGGCTGGCGGGCCAGGAGGAGTAGTCCGCCGCGTCACGGACGAGCGGCAGCGGGTCGGCGGGCCGCAGCAGCGGATCGTCGACGCGGAACGTCAGCACCCGGCCGGGTGCGCTCCACGGCTCCTCGAACCGGACGGTGACCCGCCCCACGCCGCTCCCCTGCACCCAGCCGTGCCCGTGCTCCTCGTGGTGCACGTCGTGTCCGGCGGGCCAGCGCCGCGCTGCGAGCGGCTCGGCGTCGTCCGGCCCGGGCTCCGCCGGCGTGTTCTCCTCGTCGCCCTCCGTCGGCGCCCGGTGCTCCTCCTCCCGGGTCCGCTGGGCGAGCTCCCGGGCGTCGGCGGCCTGGGCGAACAGGTCCTCCTGGGTGTAGTCGGCCAGCCCCGTCACGCCGACGCCCAGGAGTCGTACGCCCCCCGTCGTGTCGACGGACTCCAGCAGCCGCCCCGCCGCCTCACGGACCACCGTGGGGTCGTCCGTGGGGCCTCTGAGCGTCTCGGAGCGGGTCAGGGTGGAGAAGTCGTAGCGGCGCACCTTCAGCACCACCGTGCGGCCCGACCGGTCGGCGGCGCGCAGCCGCTCCACGCACCGGGCGGCGAGCCGCTCCACCTCGGCCCGCACCCGCACCCGGTCGTGCAGGTCCACGTCGAAGGTGTCCTCCACCGATACGGACTTGGCGTCCCGCTCGGCGACCACCGGGCGGTCGTCGAGCCCGAGCGCCATCCGGTAGAGCCCGTGGCCGTGGGCCTTGCCGACCAGCCGCACGAGCTCCGCCTCGCCCGCCTCGGCCAGGTCGTGGACCGTGGTCATCCCCGCGCGTCTGAGATGGTCGCCGGTGGCCGGGCCGACCCCGGGCAGGATGCGCACGGACATGGGGGCGAGCAGGTCGCGTTCGGTGCCGGGCTCGATGACGAGCAGTCCGTCGGGCTTGGCCTCCTCGGAGGCGATCTTGGCGAGCATCTTGGAGCCGGCCAGCCCGACGGACCCGCTGAGGCCGGTCACCGCGCGGATGGCCGCCCGCAGCCCTTCCCCCGTCGCCCGGGCCGACGCCGAGTCGTCGGCCGTCCCGCCGGCCTCCAGGTCCACGAAGGCCTCGTCCAGGCTGAGCGGCTCCACCAGGGGCGAGAGCCGCCCCAGCAGCTCCATCACCTTCTCGCTCACCGTCCGGTACAGCGCGAAGCGGGGCACCAGGTAGGCGGCGTTCGGCGCGAGCCGCCGGGCCTGCGCGGTGGGCATCGCCGAGTGCACGCCCAGCCGCCGCGCCTCGTACGAGGCGGTGGCGACCACTCCGCGGGGTCCGAGGCCGCCCACCACGACCGCCTTGCCGCGCAGGCTCGGCTTGGCCGCCTGCTCCGCCGACGCGTAGAAGGCGTCCATGTCCAGGTGCAGGATGGTGGGCGCGGGTCTCACACCGTCGATGCTGCCCTACGGCACTGACAACGGGACGGTCCGGCGCCCCGTGGGGTGCCGGACCGTCCCGTCGTCCTGCGCGCGCTGCCCGCCGTGCGGGGCTCCGGGGTCCTCAGACGGCGCGGTTGCGGCGCCGCGCCAGCTCGTCGGCGGGGTTGTGGCCGACGAGCGTCTCGCCGGTGTCGACCCGCTCGCCGTGCAGCTGCGAGAGCGCCGCCTCCACGTCCCGCCAGACGACGCCGACGGCGATCCCGAAGACTCCCTGCCCGCCCTGGAGCAGGCTGACGACCTCGTCGGGCGAGGAGCACTCGTAGACCGTTGCCCCGTCGCTCATCAGCGTCATGCGCTCAAGATCCTGGAAACCGCGGGCCCGCAGATGCTGGACCGTGGTGCGGATGTTCTGCAGAGCGACCCCGGTGTCCAGGAACCGCTTGACGATCTTGAGGAGAACCACGTCCCGGAAACTGTAGAGACGCTGGGTTCCCGACCCGTAGGCCGGGCGCACACTGGGCTCGACCAGTCCCGTACGGGCCCAGTAGTCCAACTGGCGGTAGGTGATCCCCGCCGCCGCGCACGCCGTAGGTCCGCGATAGCCGATGTCGCCGGCATCGCTCGCCGCTGCCACGCCGCCCGCTGCCACCGCTGCCGGTTGAACCGGCTGCCTGATGGCGTGGTCGGCTCCACTGCCGTGCTGCGGATACGGCCCACCCGCCGCCGTACCGTCGCCGCTGCTTCTCACGCCGACCTCCGTCCTTGACCTGCCCACTCGAAGGTAGGCAGTCACTCGGGGTGCGTCAACGATCGCCACACTCGGCACGCCGAGTGATAATCACCCTGAGGGTGGTTTCCCGTGTCTCGTTACCGGGAAAGGCTTGCCGGATGCGCTGACAGCACCCCTGCGGGACGGTCACTGGCTGTTCGTACCGAAGTCCTCCGGAGAGATCTGATCGAGGAACTCGCGGAACTTCTCCACCTCGTCCTCCTGCTCGTCGGGGATCGCGATGCCCGCATCGTCCAGCACGCCGTCACTGCCGTAGATCGGCGTGCCGGTCCGCAGGGCGAGCGCTATGGCGTCGGAGGGCCGGGCGCTCACCTCGACTCCGCTGGCGAAGACGAGCTCCGCATAGAAGACCCCTTCGCGGAGGTCCGTGATACGGACCTCGGTGAGCTCCTGGCCCAAGGCCTCGAGCACATCCTTGAACAGGTCATGGGTCAGCGGCCTGGCGGGAGCCATGCCCTGCTGGGCGAAGGCAATCGCGGTCGCCTCCCCCGGACCGATCCAAATGGGGAGGTACCGGTCGCCTCCCACTTCACGCAGGAGAACGATCGGTTGGTTGGAGGGCATTTCCACCCGGACACCGACAACGTCGAGCTCGTTCACACAGCAACCCTAGGACGTGCTCGCCATGTTTGGGTAGTCGGGATCCGCCGAGGTCAGTGCAGACGGCTGCGCAGCGCGCTCTGCACGAGTGCCGCGTGCAGCCGTACGGACAGCTCGGCGAGCTCGTTCGCGGTGGCCTCGGCATGGGCTCTGGTCTGCGGATTACGGTGTCGGCGCAGGGGCGCGACCAGCTGCTCCACCAGCCCCGCCTCCCGGTCGGCCGAGGCCCGCATGGCCCGAAGATGTCGCGGTTCCAGGCCGAAACGGCCCAGGTCCGCCACCAGCTTGGCGACCGTCACCATCTCGGCGTCGTAACCGCCCTCGGGGGCGGGGACGATCAGCCCGTAGGACTCCCACTCGGCCAGCCGGTCCTCGTCGACCTCGGCCGCCGCGAGCAGCTCGGCACGTCCGATCCGGGCGGCGGTCACCGTCCCGGGGCCGGCCTCCCAGACGCCGTCGGCCAGGTCCCGCCGCTCGCCGGGGGAGGGCAGCTGGGGCTGCTCCCCCCGGGCCAGGGCGTCCAGGTGCTCCCTGATGACCTTCAGCGGCAGGTAGTGGTCCCGCTGCATGCGGAGCACCTGGGCCAGGCGCTCCACATCACGCGGGGCGAACTTCCGGTATCCGGAAGGAGTGCGCTGCGGCTCGACGAGCCCCTCGGCCTCCAGGAACCGGATCTTGGAGATGGTGACTTCGGGAAACTCGTCGCGCAACTGGATGAGCACCGTACCGATGCTCATCGGGCGCGCTTCCGCGGTGGCGGTGCCGTGTCCGGCACCGCCTGTCGGTGTTCGCAGCATGGGCCTTCCTCGGGGTTCCCCCGGACGGAGTCCGGGGGCTGGTCACACGCCCCGCGGGCTCGCATAGAAGACCAGGCGGTACTTTCCGATCTGGACTTCGTCGCCGTTGGACAGCTGGACCGAATCGATGCGCTCACGGTTGACGTAGGTGCCGTTCAGGCTGCCGACATCACCCACGGTGAAGCTACCGTCCGGGCTCCTGCGGAACTCCACATGACGCCGCGACACGGTCACGTCATCGAGAAAGATGTCGCTCTGCGGGTGACGGCCGGCCGTGGTCAGGTCGCTGTCGAGCAGGAAGCGGCTGCCGGAGTTCGGGCCCCTCCGCACGACGAGCAGCGCCGAGCCGCCGGGCAGCGCGTCGACCGCGGCCTGGGCCTCCGGGGAGAGCGAGGGGAGAGCGGTCTGACCCGTCGCCTCCGCCTCGTACGCCTCAAGACCGGAGATGGAGATGGTGGACGTGGTCTCCGAGGGACGCTCGGGAACCCCGCCCCGCAGCGGCGCGCCGCAGTTGGAGCAGAACCGGCTGGCCTCCGCGTTGCGGTGACCGCACCTCGTACAGACCGGCATCGACGAGCCCTCCGGGGTGAACCCGCCACCCGTACTCGAGGCTGATGATTCGCCGAAACCTATGCGTCCGGCACCGGCAGGGTCAACAGACGACACGCCGTCACCCCCCGGGGCTCCGGACACCTCGTCGCGGAAGAGGGGACGCTCCGCCTCCTGCTCCTCGCCCTGACCGTGGCGCGGCGCGCGGTGGCGGGCAGCACTGTTGCTGTCCTCGCGTGCACTCTTCCCGAACAACTTCGCAAACAACTTCACGGGCGATTCCCCTTGACCGACATAGACCCGCCCGTGGGGCAGGACGAACCCTGATTGAACACACCTGCCGACCCGGACATCTTCACAACGTCCGTATCCACCCGACAGTTTCCACCACGCACCACCAATCCGGTGCGCCGACCCCCCGCAACCGTCCGACCCGCTCCACCGGCCCTCACGCTCGGCCGGCTCACGGGGAGGACGACCGAGCGTAGTCAGGCCGCTGCGCCGGTCGCAAGGCGTCGACGACGATGTCGTCGGACCGCTCCACGAGCACCGTGGCCTGCTCCTTCTCCAACGTCTGGACGACACCGCCGGGAATGTTGAGGGCGGGCTCCAGATCCTGCGGTTTGCCGATCACCGTGAACTCGTACGGCGCCTCGATCTTCTTGCCGTCCACCTCGACGCTCCCGGCGTCGCCGGAGAAGTAGGTGTTGGCCACCACCCGCACCCCGTTGACCTGGATCGCCTCGGCCCCCGCCGCCCGCAGTTCCTGAATGGCGTCGAGCAGCATGTCGGGCGCGACCGCCCCCGAGGGGTCGGTGATCGTCAGCGTGATGCCGGGGCCCTGCGCCGCCACGGTGCCCGCGAGGATACCGAGCTGGCGTTCCTTCTCCAGCGTCTGTTTCCGGGCCTCCTCGGCCTGGTCGGAGCTGTTCTCCAACTCGGTGCGCTGATCGTCCAGGCGCTGCTTCTCGTCCTCCAGGCGCTGGGTCCGGTCGTCGACCTCGTCGAGGATGCGGACGAGGTCCTCCTGCCGGGCTCCGCGCAACGCACTGTCGTCGCTGGTGGACCGCACCTGGATGGCGAGCCCCAGCCCGAGCCCGAACAGCAGCACGGCGACGATCAGTTGGGCCCGGCTCAGCCGCGGCGGCCACAGGCCAGCCTTGAGCCGCTGCCGACCGGAGACTTCCGCGGCGGGCGACGGCGCGGGAGCGTCGGGCACCGGGGACGCAGCGCCCTCGGGCTGTTCGTTGCGGGGGTTCTCGTCGTGGTTCATCGGCCTCAAGCCCGGAAGACGTGCCGGCGGATCGCGGCGGCGTTGGAGAAGATCCGAATGCCCAGCACGACCACCACACCGGTGGAGAGTTGGGCGCCGACCCCCAGTTTGTCGCCGAGGAAGACGATCAGCGCGGCCACCACGACGTTCGAGAGGAAGGAGACCACGAAGACCTTGTCGACGAAGATGCCGTCGAGCATGGCCCGCAGACCGCCGAAGACGGCGTCGAGCGCGGCGACCACCGCGATCGGCAGATAGGGCTCGACCACCGCCGGTACCTCGGGCCGGACCAACAGTCCGACCACGACTCCCACGACGAGGCCCAGTACGGCGATCACGATGTGCCCTTCCCTGTGTCTGCCGCACCACTGCCGGCGGCCTTCGGCTCTGCTGTACGGACGATCAGGCTCGGCGCGGCCGGAAGCCGCACCTTCGCCTGATCGGAGATGCTGGTGCGGATGTCGAAGCTCTCCTTGAGCGCCTGAAGATACTGGCCGTCGGCGCTGTCCTGGAAGGCGGTCGCGAGCTTCTTGCCGTCCCCCACCGCGAGCACCGTGTACGGCGGTACGAGCGGTCTGTTGTCGACCAGTATGGCGTCGCCGGCCGCCCGGATGGCCGACAGCGCGGTCAGCCTCTGCCCGTTGATGGCGATCGCCTCGGCCCCGGACTCCCACAGGCCGTTGACGACCCGCTGCATGTCCCGGTCACGCACCCGCCCGGTGTCGGCGAAGCCCGTCGACTCGCGCGGCCCGCCGCCGCCCTGGTCGGTGTCCTTCGCGTCGTCGACGACCAGTTTCACGCCGGGCCCCTCCACCGGCGTCGCCCCGGCCAGCAGGGCCACCAGCTGGCCCTGGTCCCCACCGTGCCGCTCAAGCGCCTTGCGCTGACGTTCGCTCACATCGTGGCGGAGCGTGTCGACGTCGGACTCCAAGGTGTCCGCCGCCTCGGTCTCCGCGTCGATGCGGTCGATCAGTTCCTCGCGCTCCTTGGCGACGACCGGCGCGGAGATCCGCGCCTCCGCGGCGCCGAGGGTGACCACCAGGGCGGCCACCACGAGTCCCGCGGCCAGGCCGAGCTTCGACTTGAGCGTACGGGGCAGGCCCGCGCTGCCGTCGGCCTTGCGCCGCGCCGAGGCCTCCGCGTACCCGTCGTCGAGGCTGTGGTCCATCACGTTGTTCAGCAGCGACATGGAGGCGTCGGGGCGTGCGGACGGCGGGGCGGTGCTCCGATCGGGGGACTGCTGCGACATGCCGCACATCGTCGCACGTCATCACGGCTGCCGCCGAATGGCCCCACCGGTGAGCCGCGACCCCCTGCCCCGGGGGTCGCGGCTCACCGTCCTGGCGTCACTCCCCGGCGCTGTCCACGACCGCGGCCCACTCGTCGAGCAGGGCCTGGGCCGAGGCGTCGTCCGGACCCTCCGCCCACAGGTGGGTGACGGCCTCCGCCCGGTCGGGCAGGACCATGATCCATCGCCCGTCCGCCTCGACCACGCGGACCCCGTCCGTGGTGTCCACGCTGCGGTCACCGGCCGCTTCGACGACCCGGCGCATGACGAGACCCTTGACGGCCCACGGGGTCGCCAGGTCGCGGCGCAGGACGTGGGCCCGGGGAATCCGGGCGTCGATCTGGCTCAGCGTGAGCTGGGTGCGCGCGACGAGCCCGATGAGCCGGACGAAAGCGGCTGTGCCGTCGAATACGCTGCTGAATTCGGGAACGATGAACCCTCCGCGCCCGTCTCCTCCGAAGATGGTGTCCTCTTCACGGCCCACCCGGGTCAGATCGTCGGGCGAGGTGGTCGTCCACTCCACCTGGGTGCCGTGGTAGGCCGCCACCTGCTCGGCGACGCGCGTGGTCGTCACGGGCAGGGCGACACGACCGCTGCGCCGCTCGGCGGCGACGAGATCCAGGAGGACCAGCAGAGCCCTGTCGTCCTCGATGATGCGGCCCAGTTCGTCGACGAGGGAGAGCCGCTCGCCCACCGGGTCGAACCGCACGCCGAAGGCCGCCCGTGCCGAGGAGACGATCTCCCCGAGCCGCACGAGGCCGGCCCGCCGGGCCTCGGCGGACTCGGTGGGCCGCGCCTCGTCGAGTCCGGGGTTGATCGTCAGCGCGTCCACGCCGAGCCGCCCGAGCAGGCTGGGCAGGACGAGCCCGGCGCTGCCGTTGGAGGCGTCGACGACGACCTTGAGGCCGGAGTCGGCGATGCCGTCGACGTCGACGTTCCGCAGGAGGGAACCGGTGTACGAGTCGAACACGCTGGACGGGAAGTGCAGGTCCCCGATCTCGCCGGGGAAGGCCCTGCGGTACTCCTGGCGTGCGTAGACCCGGTCGAGCTTGCGCTGCTGGGCCTGCGAGAGGTCCGCGCCGCGCTCGTCGATGAACATGATGTCCACCGAGTCGGGCACTCCAGGCGACGTACGGATCATGATGCCGCCTGCGCTGCCCCGGGCGGTCTGCTGGCGCGCCACGGGCAGGGGGACGTTCTCCAGGTCCCGGACGTCGATGGCGCTCGCCTGGAGGGCCGAGATGACGGCCCGCTTGAGGGCGCGGGCGCCTCGGGAGTGGTCACGTGCGGTGGTGACCGTCGAGCCCTTCTTGAGGGTCGTGGCGTAGGCCCCGGCCAGCCGTACGGCCAGTTCGGGGGTGATCTCGACGTTCAGGATCCCGGAGACCCCCCGCGCCCCGAAGAGGTGCGCCTGGCCGCGGGACTCCCAGATCACCGAGGTGTTGACGAACGCGCCGGCCTCGATCGTCTTGAACGGGTACACCCGGACGTTGCCCTGGATGATCGACTCCTCGCCGACCAGGCATTCGTCCCCGATGACGGCGCCGTCCTCGATGCGGGCCGCGCGCATGATGTCGGTGTTCTTGCCGACCACGCAGCCCCGGAGGTTGCTGTGCTGTCCGATGTAGACGTTGTCGTGCACCACGGCTCTGTGGAGGAAGGCGCCCGTCTTCACGACGACGTTCGATCCGACGACCGTGTGCTCGCGGATCTCGACGTCCGCCTCGACCTTGGCGTAGTCGCCGATGTACAGGGGTCCGCGCAGCACGGCGTCGGGGTGCACCTCGGCGCCTTCGGCGACCCAGACGCCGGGCGAGATCTCAAAGCCGTCGATCTCCACGTCGACCTTGCGCTCCAGGACGTCCGCCTGGGCCTTCACATAGCTCTCGTGGGTGCCCACGTCCTCCCAGTAGCCCTCGGCGATGTAGCCGTAGATGGGCTTGCCCTCCTTCATCAGCTGAGGGAAGACGTCACCGGACCAGTCGACCGAGGTGTCGGCCTGGACGTAGTCGAATACTTCGGGCTCCATGACGTAGATGCCGGTGTTCACGGTGTCCGAGAAGACCTGTCCCCAGGTCGGCTTCTCCAGGAACCGTTCGACCTGCCCGTTCTCGTCGACGATGGTGATCCCGAATTCCAGGGGATTGGGCACCCTGGTCAGGCAGACCGTGACGAGCCCGCCCTTTGCCTTGTGGAACGCGATGAGGTCGGTGAGGTCGAAGTCGGTCAGCGCGTCACCGGAGATGACGAGGAACGTATCGTCCTTCAGTGCCTCTTCGGCGTTCTTCACGCTGCCCGCGGTGCCGAGTGGCTTCTCCTCGTTGGCATAGGTGAGCTCCATTCCGAGCTCCTCGCCGTCCCCGAAGTAATTCTTGACGAGGGAGGCGAGGAACTGGACGGTCACTACGGTTTCGCTGAGCCCATGCCGCTTGAGCAACCGCAGGACGTGCTCCATGATCGGCCTGTTGGCCACGGGAAGGAGCGGCTTGGGCATGCTCGAGGTCATGGGGCGAAGGCGTGTGCCTTCGCCGCCAGCCATCACGACGGCCTTCATGTCGGAAACGTCCTCCTAGAAGAGACGACGGTTAGCCGAGTTCGCCCGTCGGGGCATCATTCACACAGTCTGCCGCGGGCCGGCCACACTGCGCGACACCGCATCAACGAGCTCAATCGGCTACTGCGTCCGCCTTCACGATCCGGCGGACCTGAACCACATAGAGCACTCCTGCCCACCAATAGAGCGTTGTACCCCATCCGGCGAACGCCCATCCGAAGACAGCTGCCAGTGTGGCCAGCCAACCACTACCGTCGCTGAGCAGCAACAAGGGGAAGGCGTACATCAGGTTGAAGGTTGCAGCTTTTCCGAGGAAGTTGACCTGCGGAGGCGGATAGCCGTGGCGTCGCAGGATGGCCACCATCACCAGGAGCATCAGTTCCCGGGCGAGGAGCGCCGCGGTGACCCACAGGGGCAGGATCTCCCGCCAGGTGAGGCCCACAAGGGTGGAAAGAATGTAGAGGCGGTCCGCCGCCGGGTCCAGGAGCCGGCCGAGGCTGCTGATCTGGTTCCACTTGCGGGCGAGCTTCCCGTCGAGGTAGTCACTGATGCCGCTGAGCATCAGCACCAGCAGCGCCCAGTTGTCGCTGTTGGGCCCTCCGAACACGGGGCGAAGAATCAGCCACAGGAAGAGCGGTACCCCGACAAGGCGAGCCATGCTGAGGATGTTGGGGATGGTGAGGACCCGGTCCGTCTGGACCCGAGTCTCCTGGACCTCCACCCGGGGGCCTCCTGTGAAGAACGTGCCGATGATGCCCCCTGACCCTACCCTCAGAGCCCTTCGTCCGGTGCACGGGGGTGAGCGGGCGAAGACGGTGCGCCGGCCAGGGGTCCTGGAACGCAGGAAAGCCCCGCACCATACGGTGCGGGGCTTTCCCGGAAAAATTGTTCGGCGGCGTCCTACTCTCCCACAGGGTCCCCCCTGCAGTACCATCGGCGCTGAAAGGCTTAGCTTCCGGGTTCGGAATGTAACCGGGCGTTTCCCTAACGCAATGACCACCGAAACACTATGAAATTAACCAACACCGGACAACAACACGGCCGTTCGTTATTTCAGAACTAACACAGTGGACGCGAGCAACTGAGGACAAGCCCTCGGCCTATTAGTACCAGTCAGCTCCACCCGTTACCGGGCTTCCACATCTGGCCTATCAACCCAGTCGTCTACTGGGAGCCTTAACCCTTCAAGAGGGTGGGAATACTCATCTCGAAGCAGGCTTCCCGCTTAGATGCTTTCAGCGGTTATCCTTTCCGAACGTAGCCAACCAGCCATGCCCTTGGCAGGACAACTGGCACACCAGAGGTTCGTCCGTCCCGGTCCTCTCGTACTAGGGACAGCCCTTCTCAATATTCCTACGCGCACAGCGGATAGGGACCGAACTGTCTCACGACGTTCTAAACCCAGCTCGCGTACCGCTTTAATGGGCGAACAGCCCAACCCTTGGGACCGACTCCAGCCCCAGGATGCGACGAGCCGACATCGAGGTGCCAAACCATCCCGTCGATATGGACTCTTGGGGAAGATCAGCCTGTTATCCCCGGGGTACCTTTTATCCGTTGAGCGACAGCGCTTCCACAAGCCACTGCCGGATCACTAGTCCCGACTTTCGTCCCTGCTCGACCCGTCGGTCTCACAGTCAAGCTCCCTTGTGCACTTACACTCAACACCTGATTGCCAACCAGGCTGAGGGAACCTTTGGGCGCCTCCGTTACTCTTTAGGAGGCAACCGCCCCAGTTAAACTACCCATCAGACACTGTCCCTGATCCGGATCACGGACCCAGGTTAGACATCCAGCACGACCAGAGTGGTATTTCAACGACGACTCCACAACCACTGGCGTGGCCGCTTCAAAGTCTCCCACCTATCCTACACAAGCCGAACCGAACACCAATATCAAACTATAGTAAAGGTCCCGGGGTCTTTCCGTCCTGCTGCGCGAAACGAGCATCTTTACTCGTAGTGCAATTTCACCGGGCCTATGGTTGAGACAGTCGAGAAGTCGTTACGCCATTCGTGCAGGTCGGAACTTACCCGACAAGGAATTTCGCTACCTTAGGATGGTTATAGTTACCACCGCCGTTTACTGGCGCTTAAGTTCTCAGCTTCGCCGACCCGAAAGTCAGCTAACCGGTCCCCTTAACGTTCCAGCACCGGGCAGGCGTCAGTCCGTATACATCGCCTTACGGCTTCGCACGGACCTGTGTTTTTAGTAAACAGTCGCTTCTCGCTGGTCTCTGCGGCCACCCCCAGCTCAAGCAGCAAGTGCTATCACCAGTGATGGCCCCCCTTCTCCCGAAGTTACGGGGGCATTTTGCCGAGTTCCTTAACCATAGTTCACCCGAACGCCTCGGTATTCTCTACCTGACCACCTGAGTCGGTTTAGGGTACGGGCCGCCATGAAACTCGCTAGAGGCTTTTCTCGACAGCATAGGATCATCCACTTCACCACAATCGGCTCGGCATCAGGTCTCAGACTTATATGCACGACGGATTTGCCTACCGTGCGTCCTACACCCTTACCCCGGGACAACCACCGCCCGGGCTGGACTACCTTCCTGCGTCACCCCATCGCTTACCTACTACAAGTCTGGTTCATCGGCTCCACCACTACCCTCAACTCCGAAGAGATCGGGCCGGCTTCACGGACTTAGCATCGCCTGATTCAGTACTGGGCGTTTCAAAGCGGGTACCGGAATATCAACCGGTTGTCCATCGACTACGCCTGTCGGCCTCGCCTTAGGTCCCGACTTACCCTGGGCAGATCAGCTTGACCCAGGAACCCTTAGTCAATCGGCGCACACGTTTCTCACGTGTGTATCGCTACTCATGCCTGCATTCTCACTCGTGAACCGTCCACAACTCGCTTCCGCGGCTGCTTCACCCGGCACACGACGCTCCCCTACCCATCCGTACTCCCGTTGGGGATACATGTACGAATGACACGACTTCGGCGGTACGCTTGAGCCCCGCTACATTGTCGGCGCGGAATCACTTGACCAGTGAGCTATTACGCACTCTTTCAAGGGTGGCTGCTTCTAAGCCAACCTCCTGGTTGTCTCTGCGACTCCACATCCTTTCCCACTTAGCGTACGCTTAGGGGCCTTAGTCGATGCTCTGGGCTGTTTCCCTCTCGACCATGGAGCTTATCCCCCACAGTCTCACTGCCGTGCTCTCACTTACCGGCATTCGGAGTTTGGCTAAGGTCAGTAACCCGGTAGGGCCCATCGCCTATCCAGTGCTCTACCTCCGGCAAGAAACACACGACGCTGCACCTAAATGCATTTCGGGGAGAACCAGCTATCACGGAGTTTGATTGGCCTTTCACCCCTAACCACAGGTCATCCCCCAGGTTTTCAACCCTGGTGGGTTCGGTCCTCCACGAAGTCTTACCTCCGCTTCAACCTGCCCATGGCTAGATCACTCCGCTTCGGGTCTAGAGCGTGCAACTCAACCGCCCTGTTCGGACTCGCTTTCGCTACGGCTTCCCCACACGGGTTAACCTCGCTACACACCGCTAACTCGCAGGCTCATTCTTCAAAAGGCACGCAGTCACGACTGCATGTGCAAGCACATACAGCGACGCTCCCACGGCTTGTAGGCACACGTTTCAGGTACTATTTCACTCCGCTCCCGCGGTACTTTTCACCATTCCCTCACGGTACTATCCGCTATCGGTCACCAGGGAATATTTAGGCTTAGCGGGTGGTCCCGCCAGATTCACACGGGATTTCTCGGGCCCCGTGCTACTTGGGTGTCTCTCAAACGAGCCGTCAATGTTTCAGCTACGGGGGTCTTACCCTCTACGCCGGACCTTTCGCATGTCCTTCGCCTACATCAACGGTTTCTGACTCGCCTCACAGCCGGCAGACTGTGAAAGAGAGATCCCACAACCCCGCATGCGCAACCCCTGCCGGGTATCACACGCATACGGTTTGGCCTCATCCAGTTTCGCTCGCCACTACTCCCGGAATCACGGTTGTTTTCTCTTCCTGAGGGTACTGAGATGTTTCACTTCCCCTCGTTCCCTCCACACTGCCTATGTGTTCAGCAGCGGGTGACAGCCCATGACGACTGCCGGGTTTCCCCATTCGGAAACCCCCGGATCAAAGCTTGGTTGACAGCTCCCCGGGGACTATCGTGGCCTCCCACGTCCTTCATCGGTTCCTGGTGCCAAGGCATCCACCGTGCGCCCTTAAAAACTTGGCCACAGATGCTCGCGTCCACTGTGCAGTTCTCAAACAACGACCAGCCACCCACCACCCCCCCGAAACCGGATGAGTTCACTGGGGCCGGATCAGAAGGCAGCCTCATCGGCCGTACCCTCAGACACCCAACAACGTGCCCGACACGACCGATCCCTCACCACGTTCCACGCCGAAG
>NZ_UAVD01000048.1 GCF_900460065.1 Streptomyces griseus
TTCACCGCTACACCAGGAATTCCGATCTCCCCTACCACACTCTAGCTAGCCCGTATCGAATGCAGACCCGGGGTTAAGCCCCGGGCTTTCACATCCGACGTGACAAGCCGCCTACGAGCTCTTTACGCCCAATAATTCCGGACAACGCTTGCGCCCTACGTATTACCGCGGCTGCTGGCACGTAGTTAGCCGGCGCTTCTTCTGCAGGTACCGTCACTCTCGCTTCTTCCCTGCTGAAAGAGGTTTACAACCCGAAGGCCGTCATCCCTCACGCGGCGTCGCTGCATCAGGCTTTCGCCCATTGTGCAATATTCCCCACTGCTGCCTCCCGTAGGAGTCTGGGCCGTGTCTCAGTCCCAGTGTGGCCGGTCGCCCTCTCAGGCCGGCTACCCGTCGTCGCCTTGGTAGGCCATTACCCCACCAACAAGCTGATAGGCCGCGGGCTCATCCTTCACCGCCGGAGCTTTTAACCCCGTCCCATGCGGGACAGAGTGTTATCCGGTATTAGACCCCGTTTCCAGGGCTTGTCCCAGAGTGAAGGGCAGATTGCCCACGTGTTACTCACCCGTTCGCCACTAATCCACCCCGAAAGGCTTCATCGTTCGACTTGCATGTGTTAAGCACGCCGCCAGCGTTCGTCCTGAGCCAGGATCAAACTCTCCGTGAATGTTTACCCGTAATCGGGTGCACACATCACGAGAGCGGAACAACCGGTCGGAATAAGACCCGTTGTTCACAGCGTCCTCGCTGTGTATTGCCTGCCGCCACCCACAACGGGGCGGAACGACAGGACTTTCAAAGGAACCACCAACCTGCCGAAGCAGGCCGGGGTATCAACATATCTGGCGTTGACTTTTGGCACGCTGTTGAGTTCTCAAGGAACGGACGCTTCCTTCGGTCCCGTTTCACCGGGCCCCTCCGGGCGCTTCCCTTCGGTACTGCTCTGTTTCGCTGTCTTGCGTTTCCGACTCTATCAGACTCTTTCGTGTCCGATTCCCGGTCGAAGCGGGCCGTGCAGTTTCGCTTTCCAGGTTCTTCGCTTTCGCGTTTTCCCTTTCCGGCGAGTCCGACTTTACCAGACTCTTTTCCGTTCCGTTTCCGGTCCGAAGGTGATTTCTGGTGGCCTGCGGAAGGCCTTGCCTTTCGGCGCATCCGACTTTATCAGAGATCTTGAGTCGGAATTCCCGCCCCTTCCGGGGTTCTCCAGGCGCACGAGTGCGCGAGGTACTTCCCGTTCAGGCGGAGACGCAAACGTACTGGAGCGGGGCTCCTCGATGCAAATCGAGGGCCCCGCTCCAGGTCAGGCGGTTGCGAGGACTCAGACCTCGACGACCACCGGAAGGATCATCGGGCGTCGGCGGTAGGTGTCGGACACCCACTTGCCGACGGTCCGGCGGACCATCTGCTGGAGCTGGTGGGGCTCCATCACGCCGTCCTGCGCCGACTTGTCCAGGGCTTCCTGGATCTTCGGAGTGACGCCGGCGAACGCGTTGTCGTCGATGCCGGAGCCGCGGGCCTGGATGTGGGGGCCGCCCACGATCTTGCCAGAGGAGCTGTCGACCACGATGAACACCGAGATGATGCCCTCGTCGCCGAGGATGCGGCGGTCCTTGAGGGAGGTCTCGGTGACATCGCCGACGGAGAGGCCGTCGACGTACACGTACCCGGCCTGGACCTTGCCGACGATCTTGGCCTTGCCGTCGATGAGGTCGACGACCACGCCGTCCTCGGCGATGACGATGTGGTCCTTGGGTACGCCCGTGAGGGCTCCCAGCTCGGCGTTGGCCCGCAGGTGGCGCCATTCGCCGTGGACCGGCATCAGGTTCTTCGGCTTGCAGATGTTGTAGAAGTACAGCAGCTCGCCGGCCGAGGCGTGGCCCGAGACGTGGACCTTGGCGTTGCCCTTGTGGACGACGTTGGCGCCCCAGCGGGTCAGGCCGTTGATCACGCGGTAGACCGCGTTCTCGTTGCCGGGGATGAGGGACGACGCCAGGATCACCGTGTCGCCGGGGACGATCCGGATCTGGTGGTCGCGGTTGGCCATCCGGGAGAGGGCGGCCATCGGCTCGCCCTGCGATCCCGTGCAGACCAGCACGACCTCGTCGTCCGGGAGGTCGTCGAGGGTCTTGACGTCGACGACCAGGCCCGCGGGGACCTTCAGATAGCCGAGGTCACGGGCGATGCCCATGTTGCGCACCATGGAGCGGCCGACGAAGGCGACCCTGCGGCCGTACTCGTGGGCGGCGTCCAGGATCTGCTGGATGCGGTGCACATGGCTGGCGAAGCTCGCCACGATGATGCGCTTCTGGGCGTTCGCGAAGACCGTGCGCAGGACGTTGGAGATGTCCCGCTCCGGCGGCACGAAGCCCGGAACCTCGGCGTTCGTGGAGTCGGAGAGGAGGAGGTCGATGCCCTCCTCGCTGAGGCGCGCGAACGCGTGCAGGTCGGTGAGACGGCCGTCCAGCGGGAGCTGGTCCATCTTGAAGTCACCGGTGGCCACGGCCATGCCCGCGGGGGTGCGGATGGCGACGGCGAGAGCGTCCGGGATGGAGTGGTTGACCGCGATGAACTCGCAGTCGAAGACGCCGATGCGCTCGCGCTGCCCTTCCTGCACCTCAAGGGTGTAGGGGCGGATGCGGTGCTCCTGGAGCTTCGCCTCGATGAGCGCGAGGGTCAGCTTCGATCCGATGAGGGGGATGTCCGGCTTCAGGCGCAGCAGGTACGGGACACCACCGATGTGGTCCTCGTGGCCGTGCGTGAGGACGATGCCCTCGATGTCGTCCAGACGGTCCCGGATCGTGGTGAAGTCCGGAAGGATCAGGTCGATGCCCGGCTGCTCCTCCTCGGGGAAGAGGACGCCGCAGTCGACGATGAGCAGACGGCCGCCGTACTCGAAGACCGTCATGTTGCGGCCGATCTCGCCCAGGCCGCCGAGCGGGGTGACCCGCAGGGCGCCCTTCGGGAGCTTCGGCGGGGTGCCGAGTTCAGGATGCGGATGACTCAAAAGACTCTCCTTACCACGCGCGCCACGTACCGCTGAGGCACGTGGCGCGCATGTCATTCGTGCACTTGCTGTTGTCTTGGGGTGTTGCTCGATGCGAGTCGCCTCGCCTGTTCAGTTGTGAAGTCTGTGGACCGGGAAGCCGGTGCCTAGAGCTGTACCCCGCCGGCGGCGAGATCGATCTTGAGCTGGGCCGTCTCCTGGACGCTGAGCTCCACCAGCGGCAGGCGGAGCGGTCCGGCGGGGAGTCCCTGGAGGGTCAGGGCGGCCTTCGTGGTGATGACGCCCTGGGTGCGGAACATCCCGGTGAAGACCGGGAGCAGCTTCTGGTGGATCTCGGTGGCCTTCTGGACGTCGCCGCTCAGGTGCGCGTCGATCAGGGCCCGCAGCTCGGGGGTGACCATGTGGCCGACGACGGAGACGAAGCCGACCGCGCCGACCGAGAGCAGCGGCAGGTTGAGCATGTCGTCGCCGGAATACCAGGCGAGTCCCGATTCGGCTATGGCCCAGCTGGCGCGGCCCAGGTCGCCCTTGGCGTCCTTGTTCGCGACGATCCGCGGGTGGTCGGCCAGCCGGACGAGGGTCTCGGTGTCGATCGGTACCCCGCTGCGGCCGGGGATGTCGTACAGCATCACGGGCAGGCCGGTGGAGTCGGCGATGGCGGTGAAGTGCCGGAGCAGGCCCTCCTGCGGCGGCTTGTTGTAGTACGGCGTCACGGCGAGCAGGCCGTGGGCGCCGGTGCGCTCGGCCGTCCGGGCGAGCTCGACGCTGTGCCGGGTGTCGTTCGTGCCGATGCCGGCGACGACGTGCGCCCGGTCGCCGACCGCTTCGAGTACCGCTCGTACGAGCTGGTCCTTCTCCGTGTCACTGGTGGTCGGGGACTCACCGGTGGTGCCGTTGACGATCAGGCCGTCATTGCCTGCGTCCACCAGGTGGGCGGCGAGCCGCTGGGCGCCGTCGAGGTCGAGAGCGCCGTCCGCCGTGAGGGGCGTGACCATAGCGGTGAGGACCCGCCCGAAGGGGGTCTGCGGAGTGGAGATCGGAGCCATGGGTAACACGCTACTCGCTGCTCAGCGCGCGGGGTCCCCTCGGGGGGACGGGGAAGAGGAGCCCGGCACTGCCTGCTCGGGGGTTCAAGCAGTGCCGGGTCCGTTTGATCAGCCTAGATGAACTTCTCGAAACGCCGCAATACGGACACCGCCTACGGGGCTACCCGTCCATTTTTGTTGAAGGCCGCATGAGTGAGCGGCATGAGCTGCTCCCAGTGGGCTTCCATCTGCTCACCGACCATCTCGATCTCGCGCTGCGGGAAGGACGGAACCTTCGCCAGCTCGTGCTGGGTGCGCAGGCCGAGGAAGTGCATCAGGGAGCGCGCGTTGCAGGTGGCGTACATCGAGGAGAAGAGTCCTACGGGGAGGACCGAGCGGGCGACCTCGCGGGCCACGCCCTTCGCCAGCATCTCCTGGTAGGCCTCGTAGGAGGCCCGGTAGGACTCTTCCATGGCGCTGGTCGTGACGTCGTACTGCTCCTCGGTGCCCTCGACGAACACGTACTTGCCGGGGCGGCCCTGCTGGACCAGCTTGCGGGAGGTTCCGGGGACGTAGAAGACCGGCTCCAGCTCCCGGTAGCGGCCCGATTCCTCGTTGTACGACCAGCCGACGCGGTGCCGCATGAACTCACGGAAGACGAAGATCGGGGCGCTGATGAAGAACGTCATCGAGTTGTGCTCGAACGGGCTGCCGTGCCGGTCCCGCATGAGGTAGTTGATGAGTCCCTTGGAGCGCTCGGGGTCCTTGGTGACCTCTTCGAGCGACTGCTCGCCGGCGGTGGAGACCCGGGCGGCGAACAGCACGTCCGCGTCGCGCGCGTCGCTCTTCACCAGCTCGACGGTGACGTCGCTGCGGAAGTGGGGCTTTGCGGGTTCGGGAGTGTCGGTCACCGACGGGGGTCCTTCCAGTGGTGTCGCTCTGGCGGCGACCACTTTACGGGCCACCGGGAGGCGTGCACGCGCCGACCTCGGGGCAGCCGTTCGTGGAGTTTCCCTCAACAAGTACGGCGATTCGGGCACCGATTCGGTCTGTCGTACGTCTGACTCACTAGCAGCACCCGTCACTGAGATCAAGGAGAGTTTCCTCATGTTCCGCCGGCGTGAAGCCGTCCCGTTCTCGTTCGTCGCCGAGTCCGACCGATTCCGCAGTAATGTCACTCCTCCCCCCTCGGCGCGCGCCACCGTTCCCGAACTTCTGGGGCGGTCCCTCGTCGGGCTCACCGTGGTCGCCGGTCTCGTGGGCTCACTGCTGCTGGGGCTCCCCGCTCTCGACTCCGAACAGTCCCCCGCGCACGGCAAGCAGTCCGAGGCTTCTCAGGGCCGCTGACTCGTACGGACCCCCTGGGGTGGTCGGGCCGGTGGCAGGCTCGGTAGCCTCACCGGGCACAGCAATCGAGCGTGCTTGTGAGTGAGGATGAGTCGTGCCCCTGCCCTTTCTGACGGCCGACCGCGCATTCGACGCGAGCGCGGAGGACGTCGCGCTGCCGTTCGACGACCACGACAGCTGGCGGCGGCCCTACCGCCCCGGACCGTGGCGGGTCGCGGCGGCGGCCACCCTGTTGTTGCTGGCCTCGTTCGTTCTGCTCGCGGCCATGATCATCGGTGTGGCCGGAGCGCCCTCGGGCGCCACCGTGTGTCTGGTCCTGGCCGCTGCGCTCATCGCCGCCGCCCTGCGGCTGCTGCGGGTCGGTGCGTGGGTCAGCCGCCACGGAGTGCGGCGCGTCGCGTTCTTCCGGACCACCACGGTGGCCTGGAGCGGCACGTCCGCGGTTCGTACGGTCCAGCAGCCCGTGAAGTGGATGGGCCTCCCCCGTACGGTCCAGGGCCAGGCGCTCGTCGTGGTCCGGCAGAGCGGTGAGACCCTGCCGCCTCTGGCCACCGACCACAACGCGGACTTCCTCGGGCGTGAGGAGGCGTTCGAGCGGGCCACGGACGCGGTGGAGGCCTGGGCGGACGAGTACCGGCTCGGGTGAGCGTCTGGCTGTCGCCGTCTGTGAGTGAGTGAGCCCGGGGCCCTTTGGGGTCCCGGGCTCACATGCGTACGGGTGGAAAGATGTCCTCAAGCGCCGGACGGGCTGGAGGGTGCGGTCGGCCTGGATTTGTGCAGCGCGATCGCCCTCTGCATGGCCTTGCGGGCTCGCGGGGTGTCCCTGGCGTCCTGGTAGGCGACCGCCAGTCTGAACCAGGTCCGCCAGTCGCCCGGGGCGTCCTCGGTCTCCTCCCGGCGCTTGGTGAAGACCGCGTCGGCGGCGTCCCGGTCCACGCGGCCGGAGGGCGTGCGGGCCAGGTCGTCGACCGGGAGGCCGCCCTCCGCGTCCAGCTCGGCCGCCAGAGCGTTGGCGCGCCGGACGAACTGGGTGTTCTTCCAGAGGAACCAGAGGCCGATCACCGGAAGGATCAGCACGGCGACGCCGAACGTGACCGTGAGCAGCGTGCCGTGCCGGATGAGCATCAGACCGCGGCCGCCGACCAGGACGAAGTAGAAGACCAGGACGGCTGCCGTGGCGAAGTAGGTGATCTTTGCGCGCATGGGGGCTCAGTCAGTTCAGGTCGAGGAAGTGTTCCAGGCCGAACGTGAGGCCGGGAGTGGTCACCACGCGGCGGACGCCGAGCAGGATGCCCGGCATGAAGCTGCTGTGGTGGAGGGAGTCGTGGCGGATGGTGAGGGTCTCGCCCTCGCCGCCGAGCAGGACTTCCTGGTGGGCCAGCAGGCCGCGGAGCCTGATCGCGTGGACCGGGACGCCGTCGACGTCCGCGCCGCGCGCGCCGTCCAGGGCGGTGGTGGTGGCGTCCGGCTGGGGTGCGCTGCCCGCTTCGGCGCGGGCCGCCGCGATGAGCTGGGCGGTGCGGGTGGCGGTGCCGGAGGGGGCGTCGACCTTGTTGGGGTGGTGCAGTTCGACGACCTCGACGGACTCGAAGTAGCGGGCGGCCCGCTCCGCGAACTTCATGGTCAGGACGGCGCCGATGGAGAAGTTCGGGGCGATCAGGACGCCCGTCGACGGGGAGTCGTCGAGCCAGGTGTTCAGCTGCGCGAGCCGTTCGTCGGTCCAGCCCGTGGTGCCGACGACGGCGTGGATGCCGTGCCGGAGGCAGAAGTCGAGGTTCTCCATCACCGAGGCGGGAGTGGTGAGCTCGACGACGGCCTGGGCGCCGGTGTCGGTGAGGGTCTCCAGGCGGTCGCCCCGGCCCAGGGCCGCCACCAGCTCCAGGTCGTCGGCGGCCTCGACGGCCCGGACGGCCTCGGAGCCGATCCGGCCCCGAGCACCGAGAACGGCTACGCGCAGCTTGCTCATCTTTGGTTCCTTAAGGGGTGCGAGCGCTTGGGGGATCAGGAGACCGCTGCGTGGAGGCGGTCCGCCTGCTTGTCCTTGAGCGGGCCGATGACCGAGAGCGAGGGGCGTCGGGTGAGGAGCTCGCCCGCCACCTGCCGTACGTCGTCGGGGGTGACCTCCGCGATACGGGCCAGCATGTCGTCGACCGACATCTGCTCGCCCCAGCACAGCTCGCTCTTGCCGATACGGTTCATCAGGGCGCCGGTGTCCTCCAGGCCGAGGACGGTGGAGCCGGAGAGCTGGCCGATGGCGCGGGTGATCTCGTCGTCGTCCAGACCGTGCGTGGCGACCCGGTCCAGCTCGTCGCGGCAGATCTTGAGGACGTCGTGGACCTGGCTGGGCCGGCAGCCCGCGTAGACGCCGAAGAGACCGCAGTCGGCGAAGCCCGAGGTGTACGAGTACACGCTGTAGGCCAGACCGCGCTTCTCCCGTACCTCCTGGAAGAGGCGCGAGCTCATTCCGCCGCCGAGGGCCGTGTTGAGGACGCCGAGGGCCCAGCGGCGGTCGTCGGTGCGGGCGAGGCCCGGCATGCCGAGGACCACGTGGGCCTGTTCGGTCTTGCGGTTCAGCAGCTCGACCTTGCCGGCGGCGCGCAGGGTGCGGGAGCCCTCGCGGGGCGCCATGGGCACCGCGTCCGTACGGGAGAGGGCGCCAGCCTTCTCGAAGGCGCGGCGGACCTGCCGCACGACGGTGGCGTGGTCGACGTTGCCCGCGGCGGCGACGACCAGGTGCGTGGGGTCGTAGTGCTTCTTGTAGAAGCGGGCGATCTGGCCCCGGTTCAGGGCGTTGATCGTGTCGACGGTGCCGAGGACGGGGCGGCCGAGGGGGGTGTCGCCGAGCATGGTGTGCGCGAACAGGTCGTGCACGCAGTCGCCCGGGTCGTCCTCGGTCATCGCGATCTCTTCGAGGATCACGCCGCGCTCGGCGTCGACGTCCTCGGGGGCGATCAGCGAGCCGGTCAGCATGTCGCAGACGACGTCGATGGCCAGCGGCAGGTCGGTGTCGAGGACCCGCGCGTAATAGCAGGTGTACTCCTTCGCCGTGAAGGCGTTCATCTCGCCGCCGACCGCGTCGATGGCGGAGGAGATGTCGAGGGCGGTGCGCTGGGCGGTGCCCTTGAAGAGGAGGTGTTCGAGGTAGTGGGTCGCGCCGTTCAGGGTGGGCGTCTCGTCGCGGGAGCCGACGTTCGCCCAGATCCCGAAGGTGGCGGACCGGACGGAGGGCAGGGTCTCGGTGACGATCCGCAGACCGCCGGGGAGGACGGTCCGGCGGACGGTTCCGATGCCGTTGCTGCCCTTGAGAAGCGTTTGGGTACGGGCGACGGCCCGCCCCTCCGAGGAGGTGCGGGCCGTCGTCGCGGAACTACGGGACGTCACTTGTCGGTGTCGTCCTTCTTCTCGTCCTCTTCGCCCTCGATGACGGGGATGAGGGAGAGCTTGCCGCGGGAGTCGATCTCGGCGATCTCGACCTGGACCTTGGCACCGACGCCGAGCACGTCCTCGACGTTCTCCACGCGCTTGCCACCGGCGAGCTTGCGGATCTGCGAGATGTGCAGCAGACCGTCCTTGCCCGGCATGAGCGAGACGAACGCACCGAAGGTGGTGGTCTTGACGACCGTGCCCAGGTAGCGCTCGCCGACCTCCGGCATGGTCGGGTTGGCGATGGCGTTGATCGTGGCCCGGGCGGCCTCGGCCTGCGAGCCCGCCTGTGCACCGATGTAGATGGTGCCGTCGTCCTCGATCGTGATGTCGGCGCCGGTGTCCTCCTGGATCTGGTTGATCATCTTGCCCTTGGGGCCGATGACCTCACCGATCTTGTCCACCGGGATCTTGACGGTGATGATCCGGGGGGCGTTCGGGGACATCTCGTCCGGGACGTCGATGGCCTCGTTCATGACGTCCAGGATGTGCAGACGCGCGTCACGGGCCTGCTTCAGCGCGGCGGCCAGGACCGAGGCGGGGATGCCGTCGAGCTTGGTGTCGAGCTGGAGCGCGGTCACGAACTGCTTGGTGCCGGCGACCTTGAAGTCCATGTCGCCGAAGGCGTCCTCCGCACCGAGGATGTCGGTGAGGGCGACGTAGTGGGTCTTGCCGTCGATCTCCTGCGAGATCAGGCCCATGGCGATACCGGCGACGGCGGCCTTGAGGGGCACACCGGCGTTCAGCAGCGACATGGTGGAGGCGCAGACCGAGCCCATGGACGTCGAGCCGTTGGAGCCCAGCGCCTCGGAGACCTGGCGGATCGCGTAGGGGAACTCCTCGCGGGTCGGGAGGACCGGCACGATGGCGCGCTCGGCGAGCGCACCGTGGCCGATCTCGCGGCGCTTGGGCGAGCCCACGCGGCCGGTCTCGCCGACGGAGTACGGCGGGAAGTTGTAGTTGTGCATGTAGCGCTTGCGGGTCACCGGGGAGAGGGTGTCCAGCTGCTGCTCCATACGGAGCATGTTGAGGGTGGTGACGCCCAGGATCTGGGTCTCGCCACGCTCGAACAGCGCCGAGCCGTGCACGCGCGGGATGGCCTCGACCTCGGCGGCGAGCGTACGGATGTCCGTGACGCCGCGGCCGTCGATGCGGACCTTGTCCTTGATGACGCGCTCGCGGACGAGCTGCTTGGTCAGCGAGCGGTACGCGGCGGAGATCTCCTTCTCGCGGCCCTCGAAGGCCGGGAGGAGCTTCTCGGCGGCGATCTCCTTGACGCGGTCCAGCTCGGCCTCGCGGTCCTGCTTGCCCGCGATGGTGAGCGCCTGCTTCAGCTCGGAGGTGACGGCCTTGGCGAGCGCCTCGAAGACGTCGTCCTGGTAGTCGAGGAAGACCGGGAACTCGCCGACCGGCTTGGCGGCCTTGGAGGCCAGGTCCGACTGGGCCTTGCAGAGCGCCTTGATGAAGGGCTTCGCGGCGTCCAGACCGGCGGCGACGATCTCCTCGGTGGGAGCCTCGGCGCCGTCCTTGACGAGCTGGATGGTCTTCTCGGTGGCCTCGGCCTCGACCATCATGATCGCGACGTCGCCGTCCTCCAGGACGCGACCGGCGACGACCATGTCGAAGACGGCGTCCTCGAGCTCGGTGTGCGTCGGGAACGCGACCCACTGGCCCTTGATCAGGGCGACGCGGGTGGCGCCGATCGGGCCGGAGAAGGGCAGGCCCGCCAGGATGGTGGAGCAGGAGGCGGCGTTGATCGCGACCACGTCGTACAGGTGGTCGGGGTTGAGCGCCATGATCGTCTCGACGATCTGGATCTCGTTGCGCAGGCCCTTCTTGAAGGAGGGGCGCAGCGGCCGGTCGATCAGGCGGCAGGTGAGGATCGCGTCCTCGGAGGGGCGGCCCTCACGGCGGAAGAAGGAGCCGGGGATCTTGCCGGCCGCGTACTGCCGCTCCTCGACGTCCACCGTGAGGGGGAAGAAGTCGAGGTTGTCCTTGGGCCGCTTGGAAGCGGTGGTGGCCGACAGCACCATGGTGTCGTCGTCCAGGTACGCGACGGCGGAGCCTGCGGCCTGCTTGGCCAGGCGGCCCGTCTCGAAGCGGATGGTGCGGGTGCCGAAGGTTCCGTTGTCGATAACGGCCTCGGCGTAGTGGGTCTCGTTCTCCACTAGTGATTTCTCCATACTCGTCGTCTTTCGTCCTCGCGCCCGTGTGGCGGGGGACGGTGCGGGAGAGGCGCACCGTGGATGCGGGCCGGTCTTCGATCGAAGCTCCCGGGCATGTTCCCGGGGGCCACTACCGAGGACCGGCGGCGGCGTCGTCGCGCCTCTCCCTCTGTTCTTGCGTCGCGCGGGTGTCGCTGCACCCAGGTTACTGAGCTTGACACCGGTCGTGCACGTACGGCAAAGGGAGCGGTCCCCTCAGACGCGGGAACCGCTCCCTTTCCACAGCGTTCTTACTTGGCGCCGCCGGCCGCGCCACGGCGGATGCCGAGGCGGTCGACGAGCGCACGGAAGCGCTGGATGTCCTTCTTGGCCAGGTACTGCAGGAGGCGGCGACGCTGGCCGACCAGGATCAGCAGACCACGACGGGAGTGGTGGTCGTGCTTGTGCGTCTTGAGGTGCTCCGTCAGGTCCGAGATCCGGCGGGAGAGCATGGCGACCTGGACCTCGGGGGATCCGGTGTCACCCTCCTTCTGGGCGAACTCGGACATGATCTGCTTCTTCGTAGCGGCGTCGAGCGGCACGCGTACTCCTCTTGATGTTCGAAGCGCCCACGAGTGCCCCTGGTCTTGTTCTCAGGGGAGCTTCCGTGACTCGGAGGCGAAGGTCCGATGAGCGCAGCCCCCAGGATGATCCGAGGACGCGTACACAAACGGCCACTGGACAGAGTACCAGCCGTTCGGGTCACCCCCGTCCGCTGGTCGGCCGGGGCACCGGCCGACCAGCGGTGATGGCCGGGGCCGGCCGTCGGCCAGGGGTGACCGCCGGGGCGGGCCGTCGACCAGAGGGGACGGGCGGTGCGGCGGTCGATCAGGGGATGCGCGGTGCGGCGGTCGGTCAGGCGTGACGGCCCGCCGCCGGTCGCGATCAGCTGGTGAGGGCGCGGATCGAGTGGTAGACGTCGAAGACCGCGAGGCAGAGCGGGAGCAGCGTCAGCAGGACGACCGTTTCGGCGATCTCCAGGAAGCGTCCCCAGAACGGGGTCACCCCCTTGCGCGGCACGATCAGGCCGATGGCGGTGATCAGGACGGCGACGCCGGCGACCGCCGCGGCGAGCCACACCGTACGGATGTCGAGTGCGGCGCCGTCCCCCCTCAGCGCGTCGCGCACCATGGCGACCGGCGGGTTGAGGGACAGCCCCAGGCCCAGCAGCACGAGGGAGCCGAGGCCCGCGGCGAGCGCGCAGCCGACCTGGGCCGTGTAGCGGAAGAGGTGGGCGCGCATCAGCATGGCGACGCCGGTGGCCAGGGCGAGCAGCTGGCCCCAGACGTTGTCGGAGAACCCCAGCACGGCGGCGGCGGCGACGGCGACGAGGGCGCAGCCGCCGACCAGGCCGAGGAGCAGTTCGTGACCGCGCCGCGCCTGGGCGGCGAGGCGTACGGCGTCCACCGGGCCCGTGGCCGCGGGCTCGGCGGTCCCGTAGTCGCCGACCGTGGTGCGGGGCGGCTCGAATCCGATGGGCAGCCGGGCGAAGCGGGTGGAGAGTCCCGGAAGGAAGGCGAGGGCCCCCACGGCGAGCGGGGAGCAGACGGCGGCGGCCTCGATCGGCCTCATGCCGCTCAGGATCGCGACGAAGGTGACCAGGAGGCCGACGGCGCTCGCGAAGACGAACGCGACGAACGGTCCGTCGCCGCCGGGCGCGACGATCATCAGGATGACCGCGACGACGAGGACCGCCGCGCAGGCGAGCAGGAACTGCAGCCGTCCGATGCCCTGCCCGGCGCTCAGGGGCAGCAGGCCGGATCCGGCCACCGCGGCGTTCACCAGGGCGCCGGTGCCGAGCGCGATCGCCGAGGCGCGGTCGTCGTACACCCGCGCCCGCACGCAGGCGAAGGCGAGCAGGAGCAGGGCGACGACGCCCGCCAGGATTCCGGGCAGGCCGTGCATGTCGTGGAGCGGGTCGGCGGTCCACAGCACGAAGCCGAGCAGGGCCAGCAGAACGGAGCCGCCGAAGAGGCCGGCCCCGCGCATGAGGGCGTCGCCCCAGAGCGTGCGGTCCTTGGCCACGGCGGTGGCCACGGCGTCCGACACGTCGTCGAAGACGGCCGGGGGCAGCGATTCGGAGAAGGGCCGCATCGACAGGAGCTCGCCGTCGAGGATGCGGTGCCCGGCGAGGGTACGGGCGCTGTCGAGGACGGTGCCGTCGCGGCGCACCAGGTGGTAGCCGACGGGTGCGCCGGGGGCGGGGCTCTGTCCGGACAGCCGGAGGATCTCGGGATAGAGATCGGCCACGGGGATGTCCTCGGGCAGGGCCACGTCGACACGGCTGTCGGGCGCGACGACCGTGACCCGGCAGAAGCCGGTGCCGCCGGCGGACGGGGTTCCGTGACTCTGCCGACCGGATCCGGTGGCTGCCGTCTGGGCCGTCATGGTCACCTGTTGCTCCCCCTGCTGCTTGTTCTGCTGCTGTCTGCGTCGCTTGAGCCGCTGGGTGCGGGGCTCGCGCCGCTCTCCGCGCCGCTTCACCGGGTGGCGTCCGCTTCTGCCGGAAACACACCGCCGGGACCGCGGATCGCACCGCTCGTCCCGAATGACCGTCTTCTCGGATCAGTTAGCGGATGCGTACACGCGTCGCGACACCCTACCGCCATGGGGCCGCTGTTACGCCAGTAGGATCCTTCCCGCGGATGGAGCCCGTCGCCACGGGGGCGCCGATAGGAACACTTCCGTCCGGCAAGGGAATTGGTGAGCTGTGAGCCAGATCGTCGTCAAGCGCCCACCGCGGGCCCTGCCCACCGAAGTGCCGGTCGAGCAGGTGCAGTTGCAACCTCCGCCGGAACTCCCCCGGGGCCAGCAGGAGGGGGCGCTGATGCAGCTCCTGCCGATGCTGGGCATGGGCGGCTCCGTCGTCTTCTTCTTCATGACGCCGAACCCGATCATGCGCATCATGGGCATGATCATGATCGCCTCGACGGTGGCCATGGCCATCGCGATGCTCGTGCGGTACCGGCGCGGCACCCAGGGCGAACTGGCGGACCTGCGCCGCGACTACCTGAAGTACCTGACGCAGACCCGGCGGACGGTGTTGAGGACCGCCCGCAAGCAGCGGGACGCGCAGTTCTATCTCCACCCCTCTCCCGAGCAGTTGTGGGCGCTGGTCGCCGAGGGCAGCCGGGTGTGGGAGCGGCGTGCCGGTGACCCGGACTTCGCGCAGGTGCGCATCGGGCTGGGCAGCCAGGAGCTGGCCACGCCGCTCATCGCGCCGGAGACGGCGCCCGTGGACGAACTGGAGCCGCTGGCCGCCGGGGCGATGCAGCAGTTCCTGGCGACGCACTCCACGCTGGACGGTCTGCCCATGGCCGTCTCGTTGCGGGCCTTCTACCACCTCACGATCAGCGGTCACGCGGAGTCCGCGCGTTCGGCGGCGCGGGCCGTGGTCGGTGGGCTGGCCTCCCTGCACTCCCCCCAGGACCTGGTGATCGCGGTCGCGACCGGAACGGAGGCCGCCCCGCAGTGGGAGTGGGCGAAGTGGCTCCCGCACGCGCAGGCCTCGGGGCCCGCGGACGGGGCCGGAACCCGGCGCCTCATCACCACCGACGCCCTGGCCCTGGAGGAGTTGCTGACCGGTCGACTGGAGGGCAGGCCGCGCTTCCAGCCGGGCGGCCAGCCGCTTCTGGAGCAGCCGCACGTCGTGGTGGTCCTGGACGGCGAGTCGGTGCCCCCGATGTCGGTGCTCGCCTCGGCGGAGGGCCTGCAGGGCGTGACGGTCATCGAGGTGGTGCCGGGTGAGGTCACCGGGTCCCGCGGGGGCCTCTCGGTCGTGGTGCAGCCGAAGTCGTTGCAGCTGGAGTCGGGCCAGGGGCTCGTCTACGACGGGGTTCCCGACCTGTTGAGCTACGAGGCAGCCGAGGCGCTCGCCCGCCAGCTGGCCCCGCTGCACATGGCGACGGGCGGGGACGACGACGAACCCCTGCTGGCCAACCTGGAGTTCACCGATCTGCTGAACCTGGGGGACGCCGCCTCGATCGAGGTGAGCCGGACCTGGCGGCCTCGGTCGCAGGCGGAGCGGCTGCGGGTGCCGATCGGTGTCGGCGAGGACGGTGCGCCCGTGATGCTGGACCTCAAGGAGGCGGCCCAGGAGGGCATGGGCCCGCACGGCCTGTGTGTCGGCGCCACCGGTTCCGGCAAGTCCGAGCTGCTGCGTACGCTGGTGCTCGGCCTCGCCGTCACCCACACCTCGGAGACGCTCAACTTCGTCCTCGCCGACTTCAAGGGCGGCGCGACCTTCGCCGGGATGGCGCAGATGCCGCACGTCGCGGCCGTGATCACCAACCTCGCGGACGACCTGACGCTGGTCGACCGCATGGGCGACTCGATCCGCGGTGAGCTCAACCGGCGGCAGGAGATGCTGCGCGACGCGGGCAACTACGCCAACATCCACGACTACGAGAAGGCCCGGGCGGCGGGTGCGCCGTTGCAGCCCATTCCCTCGCTCGTGCTGGTCATCGACGAGTTCAGCGAACTCCTCACCGCGAAGCCCGACTTCATCGAGATGTTCGTCCAGATCGGGCGTATCGGCCGTTCGCTGGGCGTGCATCTGCTGCTGGCGTCGCAGCGGCTGGAGGAGGGCCGGCTGCGCGGTCTGGAGACGTATCTGTCGTACCGGGTGGGTCTGCGGACGTTCTCGGCGGCCGAGTCGCGGGCCGCGATCGGGGTGCCGGACGCCTACCACCTGCCCAACGTGCCCGGTTCCGGGCTGCTCAAGTTCGGCACGGAGGAGATGGTCCGGTTCAAGGCCGCGTACGTCTCCGGGGTGTACCGCTCGGGCGGGCACCGGGCGGCGGCGCCGGGTGCTCCGCTGCCGGTGGACCGCAGGCCGGTTCCGTTCACGGCCGCCCCGGTTCCGGTGCGGTACGTCCAGCCGGCGGCCGGGGCCGGGGGCGTACCGGAGCAGCGTTCGGCGGAGGACGACGCGCTGGCGGACACGGTGCTCGATGTGATCGTGCGCCGCCTGGAGGGGCGCGGCGCCTCCGCCCACCAGGTGTGGCTGCCGCCGCTGGACAATCCGCCGTCGCTGGACGAGTTGCTGCCGGGGCTCTCCCCGGTGCCGGGCCGGGGGCTGACGCAGCCCGGTTTCGAGGGAGCGGGCCGACTGGTCGTACCCCTGGGCGTCATCGACAAGCCGTTCGAGCAGCGCCGCGACACGCTCTACCGGGACTTCTCCGGCGCCGCCGGCCACATGCAGATCACCGGAGGGCCGCAGTCGGGGAAGTCGACGCTGCTGCGGACGCTCATCGCCGGCTTCGCACTCACCCACACCCCGGAGGAGGTCCAGTTCTACGGCCTCGACTTCGGTGGTGGCGGCATGTCGTCGATCGCGGGTCTGCCGCACGTCGGCGGCGTCGCGTCCCGCCTCGACCCCGAGCGGGTACGCCGTACGGTCGCCGAGGTGTACGGCATCATGGCGCGGCGCGAGGAGTACTTCCGCAGTGCCGGGATCGACTCCATCGCCACGTACCGCAGGCTGCGGGCGCGCGGTGACATCTCCGCTACGGACCAGCCGTGGGGTGACGTGTTCCTGGTCATCGACGGGTGGGGCAACTTCCGGACGGACTACGAGGGGCTGGAGGCCGCTGCCACGGACATCGCGGCCCGCGGGCTCGGTTACGGCATCCACCTGATCGTCACGGCGTCGCGTTCCATGGAGGTGCGGGCCAGCCTGAAGGACCACCTCATGAACCGGCTGGAGCTGCGCCTCGGTGACGTGATGGACTCCGAGCTGGACCGGAAGGTGGCGGCCAACGTGCCCGCCGGGGTGCCGGGCCGCGGCCTGACCCCGGAGAAGCTGCACTTCATGGCGGCGGTGCCGCGGATCGACAGCATCAACTCCGACAGCGACCTCTCGGAGGCCACGGCGGCGATGAACCAGGAGGTCGCCCGGCACTGGACGACAGCGCCCGCCCCGGCGGTGCGTCTGCTGCCGCGCGAGCTTCCGGCGACCGAGCTCCCGGCCGGCTACGCGGTCCCGGAGCGCGGCATCGCCTTCGGCATCGACGAGAACAACCTGGAGCCGGTGTACCTGAACTTCGAGCAGGACCCGTTCTTCCTGGCGTTCGGCGAGAGCGAGTCCGGGAAGTCCAACCTGCTGAGGCTGCTCATCAAGCAGCTGACCGAGCGGTACGACGGCGACACCTGCAAGCTCTTCGTCATCGACAACCGGCGTTCGCTGCTCGATGTGACCCCGCGGTCGCACCTGGCGGAGTACATCCCGATGTCCAACAACATGGAACATCACATGGCGGCGCTGCACGACCTGATGAAGCGCCGCACACCGTCCGCGGACGTGACGGCGCAGGAGCTGCGCGACCAGAGCTGGTGGCAGGGCCCCACGGTGTACGTCGTCATCGACGACTTCGACCTGGTCTCCACGTCGAGCGGCAACCCGCTCTCGGGGATCACGGAGCTGCTGCCGTTCGCCCGGGACGTGGGCGTGCGCTTCATCATCGCCCGGAGCACGGCGGGGGCCAGCCGGGCCCTGTACGACCCCTTCCTCCAGCGCATGATCGAGCTGGGCGCCCAGGGCGTGATGCTGTCGGGCGACCCGAACGAGGGCGACATCCTCGGCAATGTCCGACCGCGCCCGATGCCCGCGGGCCGGGGCATCTTCGTCACCCGGCGCCGGGGGAACCCGCTGGTGCAGACGGGGCTGATGAAGGGGTAGCGGCGGGCCCGGGGGCGGGCGGGTACGGGGCGGGGCGACCAACGAGGACGGTCCCCCGCCCTGTTGCTTCGGTGCCGATGTCGCCGCCGATGTACACGTGGACGGCGACGTGGACGTGGACTGCGGCGGGGCGGGGCGGGGCGGGGCGGGGAAGCGTGCGCCGGACCCCCGGACCGGTCGCTGTTCCGGACAGGTGGTGGTTCAGGGCAGGTGGTGGTTCAGGGCAGGTGGTGGTTCAGGGCAGGCGCCTGGTTCTGAGGACCCAGTTCTCCAAGGCTTCAGGACACAGCTCAGGGTGGACACCTCCCGCGCGTGTCCACCCTGATGTGCTGTGCTGGTTCTGCTCGTTGCGCTTGGTCGTGCCGGTTGTGCTGTGCCGGTGGCGCTTTCGCCGCGGCGGTCGGACTCCGTCAGAAGTTCGCTGCCGCCCGCTTGTCACCGCTGCGGTAGATAGGAGACGCCTCGCTGACCTTCCGGGCGATGTCGTCCAGGTTGCCGCGGATGGCGTCGGCGTCCGTCCTCCACCGCTCCTGGGCTGCGGTGTAGGCCTGCTTCGCCTCGCCCTCCCACACTTCCGACACCTTGGCGATCATCGACTGAATCTCTTTGAGGTCATTGTCGAGCTGCTTCGCCTGCTTCTTGATCTCACCGGCCGCGAGGTCCAGGCTCGCGTAAGTGACGACCGTCGTACCGTCGTTGTTTCCCATGCGGTCCTCCGCTGCTTTCGAGTTACGGGACAGAAGTCAGAAGCTGTTCAGGCTGGACGACTGTTCCTTGGCGCTGTTGTTGTGGCCGGCGACGACGTCCACGCCGCTGAGGGCCTGGCGGATCTCGTCCTCGTTGTCGCCCGAGATGGTACGGGCGGCCTTGATGGACTCCTGGAAGCGGGCAAGCTGCTTGGCCAGGCTGACCATGCGGTTGTTGATCTCGGTCTGCTTCTGGTTGAAGTGGTTGGCGCCGATGCCCTTCCACTTGCCTTCGAGGTTGTCGATCGTCGCCTGGAGCTGCCGGAGCTGACCCTTCACCGAGTCGAACTTGATGCTGAGGTCACCCTCCAGCTTCAGAAGCGCGGCATCTGAGACCTTCTGGTCTGCCATGGTTCTCTTTCCCTTTCGGTTGGTTCTGCAAGGCCGGCATGGATCGCCGGCCGGTACATGCGGAACGTGCGGTCAAGCGGCCTTGCGCCTGCGGACCACGGCGTAGGCCACTCCACCGAGCACGACCACAACTGCGGCCACTCCGAGGATCAGCCCCAACTGGCTCTTGTCCCCCGAGGACTTGGCCTCTTCCGCCGCTACCGTCTTCTCGCCCTCCGCGCCGTTCTTGGCGGCCTGCGCCGAGGCGGAGGCGGCGGCCTCGGGCTTGGAGGACTCGGCGGCGCCGGTCGTCCTCTCCTTGGTGAGCGGGCTGATGTCCGGGTCGCCGGGGTCGCCCTTGCCCTTGAGGACGTTCATCGACGGGCGGATGAGGCCGTGGCCGAGGTACTTACTGGTCTCGCCCTTCTTCCAGTCACGGCCAGCCGTGTCGAAGAGGACGTTGAGCACCTGGTTGGCGGTCCAGTCGGGGTGGAGGGACCAGACGAGGGCGGCGGAGGCGGAGGCGATGGCGGCCGCCGAACTCGTGCCGCCGTCGCCGTCACAGTAGTTCTTGAAGGAACTGTCGCACCACCCTGGCACATCGCTCCCAGGAGATGCGACATCCACTGAACCTGAGTGTTGCGAATACTGGGAAACTTTCCCCTTGCGATCCGCCGAGGCGACACCCACTACCTCGGGGTACGAGGCCGGATATACCGGCTTGTTCGACTCATCCCCCTCGTTTCCGACGGAGGCAAGGAACAACTTGCCTTTACTTTCGGCGTACTTGACCGCTTCACGATTAGAATCCAGGTAGCGCGGACTACCGAAAGACATGCTGATGATTTGCGCATCAGTGTCGGCCGCGGCTCGAATCGCTTTCGCAGTGTCACTGAAGATGGTGGAGTTCTGCTTCATGAACTCGCCGTCGCTCATGCGTACAGGGATGATCTTGGCACCCGGGGCTAGTCCTTTCAGGCCACCACCCTTGCCTGTCCCGGCGATCAGCTCAGCCATCGTCGTGCCGTGGCCATGGTAATCATCAGTTTCGTCGCCCGGTGCTCCGGTTACGTCGACGCCCTTGAGCACTTGTCCCTGTAGCGACGGCGTGGACGGGTTCACCCCGGTGTCGATGACGGCGACTTTGATGCCTTCACCGGTCGTGACCTTCCACATCTCCTCAGCTTGCATCGCGCTGAGGTACCACTGTTTCGACTGAGTATCCGCTGCAGCGGGCTGCGCCGCGCCGACGAACACCACACTCCACGAGGCGGCCACAGCCAGCACGCCGAGCGCACGCACATGCCTCTGAGCCCGGCCCATTCCTGCTGTCATCCCGGCTTCCGCACCTTCCCTGGGACTCCTATTCGACCACCGGCGGCACGGCCCCGCGCCGCCCGGCATTCCACGTCTCTTCGTCTTCCGTCAGGTAGTCGGGGCGGGTCGACCCGTTGTCATCGTCTTCACGGCCGGATTTCTGCCGACCAGCAGGACCTCGTACGAGCCCTGCCCCGCCAGAGGTGAAGCCCTTGGCGTTCGAGCCGGCGCCAGCAGCCTTCCGGGGAGCACCCACGACTCCGTTCGAGCCCGAAGTCTGAGAAGACCGACCGCCGGGTCGGGAGGTAGCAGCAGCTGCTCCGCGCCCTCCGATCACGCCCCGCTGGCCAGAGACTCCGCCAGAAGCTCTGCCCTGAGGTGCATTCTGGGGCGTTCCTCCGACGATGCCGGTTCTGCCTCCTGAACGAGGTCCGCCGGCTGTGGGCCCACCCCCCTGGCCGGTGATCGGCCGCCCACTCGCAGGAGTGGAACGCCCGGTGATCGGCGACTGCGCGCCGATCGGCGGACGACCGGTGGACGTTCCTCCGCCCCCCATGGGGCTGGGGCGTCCGACCGGAGGCCCGCCGCCAGGCCCCTTGGCCACAGGTCCTCCCCCCGTGGCCTGCGCCTTACCAACGCCCAAGCCGGTCTGATGCACCGTCCGTTGCGCCGAAGGCCCTGTCGTACGCGACGGATTTCCCTGCGTGGTGCTCATGAAGGGGGGCGGCACGGCAGTCGGCGGCATCCCCGTTGGACCCGCCGTGGGCGTGGGAGACGTCAGCGGAGGTGTACTGGTCACCGGCGGCGGAGCCTTCGGAGGGGCGACGCTGTTGATCTCCGTAGCCGTTCCCCTGTCAGGCAAGGCTACGGAGCTGGGAACCTCAGCCTGGGTCAGGCCGGCTGAAGATACTGAAGCGGGCTCCCCAGTTACCGAGCGGCCTGAGGAAACTGGACCAGTACTGCTACCGAGAGCATCGGAGCCAACGCCGGGAGTCCCGGATGAGGGACCTGCGATGGGGTCCTTGTACGGCCTCGGCATGTCGATATCAAGATTCTTCCCGAACCGCGGTGGCTCCTGCCCCGCCAGCACCTCCTCGGAGACCGAGTAGTACGAGGCCAGCCGGTTGATCTGGTTGATGGCCTCCTGGCGGTTCTTCTCCACCTCAAGCGCCGCCGCGTACTGCGGGTTGGTCTCCGTCCGGGCCGGGAACAGGATGTCCTTGACGTCCGTCTGGATCATCCGGCGGTCGCGCGGCGGCATGGCGCTCTTGACCGACGCCAGGCCGGTGCCCGCGACCGTGATCTGGGTGCCGGCCGCGTCCGCGAAGTCACCGAGCTTCTCAGCGTGGGCGACCAGTCCCGTGCCGAAGGCCCGGAAGGCCGTGCCGGACTCGCCCTCCCAGTCGACCCCCTTGAGGTGGTCCTTCAGCTCCTTCGCCGCGCGCCGGATGGCGTCCCGGGCCTTCCAGAGGGCCTCGCCTGCGCTCTCCAGGTGTTCCGGGTTGGATTTCTCCACCATGTCGATGAGGGCGTTGAGCTGATGTCCCTCGAAGGAAGTACGGCCCCCGGTACGGGGGTTGCCGAGACCGAAGGACTCCAGGGCACGGCCGGCCATCTCCGTCATGTCCGTGACGACGATCTGGGTCTGGACCCGTCCCTCGTCCTGCTTCGTCTGCTCGGCAGGCGAAAGGTTCTGCTGCTGCTCGTCGCTCATTCCGCGCCCCACCCGGAGTCCGACTGCTTGTCGTTGTTTTCCTGCTCGGGCTTCGCGTTCCTCGCGCGCTCCGCGTGCTTCTCGCGTTCCTCGTCCATGCGCGTCTGGATCTCGTAGAACCGCCGCCTGACGTCGTCCTCGACGTTGTCGAAGCCGACGGCCGCCGCGTGCACGCCCAGGCTCAGGTACTCGATCTGGTCGCCGAGGGACTTGGAGAGCGAGACGAGGGAGGAGTGAACCCGGTTGTACTGGGTGTAGAGGCCGTCCGCCTCGGCGAAGCGTGCGTTCGGGCCGCTCAGCGAGGCCCGCGAGACCTTCTGGTCGGCGACCTTCGTCTTGCTGGCCGCCGAGCCCTCGAAGTCCGCCAGCAGGGCGTCGACACGACTCTTGAACTTCTCCAGCGCACCCACTCCGCGCCTGAGGTCCCCCGTACCGCCACCGCCACCTGGATCGGTCACAATGCCGTCCTCCCCGTTCCGCATCCCCGTTTGCTCGGCCCGTCCCGCGTTGCTATCGCACTGACGCGGTCCGATCCGATCTCATCCCGACAACTCTAGTCACTGCCTACGACAGCGCCAATCGACTTGAGAGTCACGTGACTTGTCTCATGACCGACTCCTCACCGTTCTTCACCGTTCCCGTCGCTATGCCTCGCCGGCCAAGCGCCCCGCGCGTCTCCGCCTGTCCCGTACCGCCACAGCCGTACCCGCGACGGCCGCCACCAGGACGCCGCCGCCGACCACGACGTACGTCGCCAGGCGCGCGTTCCGCTCGTCGGCCGTTTCGCCCAGGTGGAGTTCGGCGGGGGTGGGGGCTTTGCCCTTGCTCATCCCTTCGCTCGCGACCGGGCGGTCGATCGGCTTGTCGTCCTCGGTGAGGGCGCGCGCCGGGTCGACCACGCCCCAGCCGACCAGGATGTCGTGGCCGGCGACCGAGCGTTCCGCCGTCTGCTGCATCTGCGCGACGATCTGCTCCTGTGTCCAGTCGGGGTGCTTCGCCTTGATCAAGGCGGCGACTCCCGCGACGTACGGGGCGGAGAAGCTGGTCCCGTTGTCGGCGCAGTGTCCGCCGCCGGGGACCGTGGAGACCATGTCCACGCCGGGGGCGGCGATGCCGACGAAGTCACCGGACTGCGAGAACGCGGCGCGTTCGTTGTTCCGGTCCGAGGAGGCGACGGCGAGGACGCCCTTGAAGGACGCCGGGTAGGTCTCCTTGACGTTGCCGCCGAGGCCGTCGTTGCCGGCCGACGCGACGACCACGATGTCCTGGGCGAGGGCGCTGTCCACGGCCTGCCGCAGTTCCGCGGACGGCTTCACGGCGTCGGCTGTGTCCTGGGAGATGTTGATGATGTCCGCGTCCGCGTCGTCGGCGGCGTACCGGATCGCTCGGGCGAGGCTGTCGGTCGTGCCGTGGCCCTCGGCGTCGTTCTGCTGGATCGGGATGATCGTCGCGTCGGGGGCCAGGCCGCTGAAGCCGGTGCCCTTCATCTCGCGCGCGGCGATGATGCCGGCGACCTTGGTGCCGTGGCCCACGGTGTCCGTGGTGCCGTTCTCCTTGCCGCGTTCGATCTT
Organism: Streptomyces griseus; assembly: GCF_900460065.1. GTDB lineage: Bacteria > Actinomycetota > Actinomycetes > Streptomycetales > Streptomycetaceae > Streptomyces > Streptomyces griseus. Next base: position 23,361 of record NZ_UAVD01000048.1, read on the forward strand.
CGTCCCGTCGTCGTTCTTGAGACCCTTCGGCAGGAAGTTGCGGCCCGCGCCGGTGTCCACGGCGGGCTTGAGCTGTTTGTTCCTGACGTCGACTCCGGTGTCGATGACGGCTACGCGTACGCCCTTGCCGGTCGACTGCTTCCACACCTCGTCCAGCAGGACGCGCTGCAACGCCCAGGGCCGGCCCGGGTAGTTCTTCGCGGGGAACGTGCACTGGGCCGAGTCGTCCGCGGCCGCCGGGAGCGCCGGCAGGGTGACGACGAGGACGGCTGCCGCCGCCGTGGCGGTGAGGAGGCGGCGGGCCGCGCGGTGGTGGTCGTGGGTCACCATGTCCGTGCCCCGCTCACGAACCCTGCGGCTGGCTGGCCGCGCCGGTGGAGAGCCGGGGGCCGGTCGGCAGGAGGGCGGACCAGACCGCCGGTACGGGGTTGGGGTCGACGTCCTTGTAGCCGAGCCGGTTCTGCGCCTGCTGCGCCTCCGCCTGCTGGGCCTCCCGCTCCTTCTTCGAACCGGACGCGCCGATGCCGGAGTCGACCTGGCCGCTGTCGCTGTTGGACTGCATCGCGTAGCGAAGGCCCGTGTCGGTGACCAGGAACAGGAAGCCGGCACTGGTCGTGGAGCCCTTGAACTGGCGGAAGAACTCGCCCGATCCCGGGGTGACATAGGCGCTGCTGGAGCCGGTGGGGAGCGTCGCGGGGAAGCCCGTCCCCACCCAGGTGCTCAGCGTGGTGGCACCGCTGTCCGCGTCGACGCCGCGCAGTACGTTGCACACGGTGTTCCGACTGCCCTTCTTGACGTCCGGGGAGTTGACGGGCTCGGGCTTGCTGACCGGCCAGTCCCGCTTCTGGTTGAAGGGGGCGCCCGGTTCGAGTTCGGCGGCGCTGACCGGCTTGGCGTTGCCCGCCTGCTTGAGGTCCACCAACTGCCGGCTGCTGAGCAGGAGCTTGGCCGTGAAGTCCGAGACGGGGGCGACCCTGCTCGGCAGGACGACGTAACTCTGGGTCTTGGTTCCCGCGGTGGCGGTCAGGACCATGCCGACCCGGTTCGTCTCGTCGTCGAGCGTGCCGGGAGCGCCCGCGGGGGCTCCGGGGGTGCCGTCCACGGTCGGGAAGGTGATCGGGGCCCCGGTGTGGAGCGTGGCCAGCCAGGCGGCCGAGACCCGCTGGGGCTCGGCGTCCTGGCCGACCAGGGTGCGCAGGAGCAGTTCGTCCTTCTGGACGGGGTAGGCCTTGCCGGCGGCGTCCACGATGTAGCGGGCGCGGTCCGGTCCCTCGACGTACATCAGCTCACCGCCCGCCAGGGCGTTCTTGCCCTCGGTCTTCTTCTCCTCGCGCTCGGCGAAGATGAAGGTGGCCTTCTGGATGGCCCTGCCGCCCTCGCCGGGCCGTTCGCAGACCGCCCAGCGCTTGGCCGCGCCCGCCTCCTTGGCGTCGGGCAGCCGGTCGGGGGCGTACGGGATGCCGAGCGTCGCGCCGTGCGGGATCTTGCCGCTGTCCAGGACCGACTCGTTGACGTTGACGACGGTGCCCTTGTCCGGGGCGAGCAGGAGCTTGGCCGAGGCCATGTTCAGGACGGGGTGCAACTGCTTCTTGCCGTCGGTCTCCAGCACCACGTAACGGGTGGTGGACTTGCTGGCGATGATGACGTGTTCCTTGGGCGCGTCCCACTTCTGGGGGGCCACCGGCTTGAACATGCCCCACGCCCCGAAGACCGCGAGAACCACGACGGCGATGATGGCCCCGGGCAGTACCGCGCGCAGCGGCTTGGGGGCGCCTTCCTCGGAACCTGTGGGGTTGGGCTGCAGGAACTGTGCGATCAACCTCCGCTTCGCAAAGGTATAGGCGTTGAGCTCATCCCGCCGTGATGCCATGTGTCCGCTGACCCTTCTCCCCAGTGATCGAACAGGGTCCCACACGCACCGTCGGCCCCCGCTGCCGTACCGCGCCCCTACTATGCCTGCTGGGGTCCCGCTCCCTGTGCTCAGGTAGGGTGACGACCCGATCAACACCCGTGTAAAAAGCGGTGAATACGGACACGAGGGGGCAACGCGGCGATGGGTGCAGCTAGGCGCGAGCGTACCGGGCGGGCCGGCCGCCGAACCTCCGGGACTTCCCGGAGGCAACGTAGCAACGAGTCGCCCGCGACACCCCCCGCCCAGCCCTCTGGGACCCCCGGCGCGAACGCCCCGGCCGCGACGACGCTGCGTTCGATCTCGCGGACCGACCGGGTGCGTCCCGTGCTGCGGCAGCTGGTGATCGTCGAGGTGGGTCTCGTGGTCGCCGCCGTGGGCGCGGCGCTCGGTGGCGTCTGGCTGATCCCGTCGCTCGTGGTGCTCTGTCTGCTGGTCGCCCTCGCGGTGGTACGCCGCCGGGGCCGCGCGCTCCAGGACTGGGTGTCGGGCGCCCTCGGGCTCCGGGCCCGGCGCCGGTCCGCGGCCACGCCGCCCTCGGAAGCGGAGCCGATGCTGGCGCCGGTCGCCGAGAACGTGCCCGGCTTCGGCCCGCAGGTGTATGTGGACCGGGCCCACCGGACGGTCGGGATGCTCGGTGACGGCACGTTCCTGACGGCCGTGGTGCGGGTGGAGGCGAGCGGCGAGTCGCTGAGGCCCGCGTTCGGCGCCCGGTCGCTTCCGCTGTCGCTGCTGGGCGACGCCCTCCAGGTGGATGACATCGTGCTGGAGTCGGCGCAGCTGGTGCAGCAGGTACGGTGCGCGCCGGCCCCTCATCTGCCGCAGCAGTCGGTGGCCCGGCTCAGTTACGGCCCGTTGCAGGACCAGACCGGTGCGCCCGCCCTGCGGATGACGTGGGTGGCGGTGAAGCTGGATCCCGAGCTGTGCCGTGAGGCCATCGAGGCGCGCGGCGGCGGGCTGGAGGGGGCGCAGCGCTGCCTGGTGCGGGTCGCGGACCATGTGGCGAGCCGGGTCACGGGCGCCGGTTTCCAGGCCGCGGTCCTGGACCAGGACGAGTTGAACTCCGCCGTGGCGACTTCCGCGTGCGCCAATCCCATCTTGTCGGGGCGGGCGGGCCGGCCGGACGCCGCCCCGCAGCGCCGCACGATGGAGACGTCCCGGGTCTGGCGGTGCGACGACCGCTGGCACACCACGTACGCGGTGGACCGCTGGCCCGAGTTGGGCCGGGGCGCGACGCCGTTGCCGCAGTTGGTCGCGCTGCTCACGTCGGTGCCCGCGTACGCGACGACGTTCAGTCTGACGGTGCGCCGCGGGGTGCGCCAGGGATCGACGAGCGTGGTCGGGCATGTGCGGGTGACCGGCGGTTCGGACACCGAACTGATCGGCGTGAGAAGGACGTTGGAGCAGGCGGCCCGACACGCCAAGGTGGGGCTGGCACGACTGGACCGTGAGCAGTTGCCGGGCGTTCTGGCCACGCTCCCGCTGGGAGGCGCACAGTGAGCAACCGGACCGAGCCCCGGCGCGGGCTCCGCGGCCCCCGCCACGCGGGTCACACGGTGGCCGCGGACCACCTGGGGGCGTTGTCCCTGCCGGTCGGCGACGACGGCGTGATCATCGGCAACGACGCGAACAACAAGCCGCAGCTGATCGGCTTCCACCGCCCGGTGCCCTACGACGTCACGCTGATCGGCGGACTGTGGACGGCGCAGGTCCTGGCGCTGCGGGCGGCGGGTACCGGCGCCCGGGTGGCGGTCGAGACCGGTCGCGTCCAGGCCTGGACCACGCTCGCCCAGGCGGCGGGCGCCGGGCTGGAGTGCGTGTCCCTGTACGACGTGGGCCGTGTTCCGCCGACGGGGGCGACCGTGGGCAGCCCCGTGGTCGTCGTGCGGGACTGCGGCATGCGGCCGCCGCGCGGCCGGGTGGTGTCCTCGCCGTGGCAGTCCGTGCTGACGCTGCTCCCCTATCTGAGCCCGGTCGCACCGCGGTTGATGCGGTCGTCCGCGCTGGTGGGCGTCCAGCGGGTCTCGCCCGGCGAGGCCGAGCAGATCGGCCGGATCCTGGGGCTGGCGCGCGCCGAGTACGAGGCGCTGCCCACCCTGGCGGACGGGGTCACCCTCTGGGTGGCGGGGGGCGAACACCATTGGGTGATGACGAACCCGACGGACGCCGAGACCGGACTGCTGGGCACGGCTCGCCGGATGGACTGATTCTGATTCCTGTGCCCTCGGCACCGGATGGACTGATTCCTGTGCCGTTCGGCCCACGAACACCCCTCCCTCCGGGGAACATGGACCACGCACCGAATCCGTTCGATCGAAGGGACGCCGCCATGGGCACCCAGCAGGAAAAGGACGAGCTCTACGCTCTCGACATCTCGGATGTGACGTGGCTCAGCGCGCCCGGCACCGAGGAGGCCGAGGAGCGGGTCGAGATCGCGCACCTGCCGGGCGGTGCCGTCGCCATGCGCTCCTCGTTGGACCCGGACACCGTGCTGCGGTACACGGAGGCGGAGTGGACGGCGTTCGTCCTGGGCGCTCGCGACGGGGAGTTCGACCTCACGTAGGCCGCACCGCGGAGCCGGAGTGAGCTTTCCCGCTTCGCCCTGTGCGTGTATGGCACGGATTGACCGTCTGGTCGCCCCCTTTCCTTCGCACCGCGTTCACCGGGGTGCGGCACCGGGCCCGTGGGGCGGGGTTTGCCGTGCCCCACGCCCTGCCTGAGTTCACCGGATGGCGATTAGGGTGGGTGGGGCGCGGCAGAAGAAACCTGCGAGCGGGTGACGCGCGTCGCAAGGGGGAGAGCCGGGCGTACCGGCACATCGGGAACGGTCGCCCCCACCCACCACGGCACAAGGGTGCTCGACCACACCAGGAGGCAAAGTGAACGGCGATCGGGACGAGATCCGCGGCGGATGGGACCTGCCCGTCGACGAGTCGTCCGACGCGGATCCCGCCGAGATGACGGGTGAGTTCACCATCGACTACACCCCTCCCGCCTGGTACACGCAGAACGCGGCGGGGGATTCGTCGGGGGGCGCGGGCTCACACCTGGCGCCGCCTCCGCCGCCGGTCGGGGCGCCCCTGTCCTCGCCCGGCCTGTCGGCGACGCCGGGCGGCTTCGACCCCGACTGGGCGCCCGCCCCTCCGGCCTCCGCCGAGCCGGCCGTCCCCGCGGCTCCGGAGCCCCCGGTCTCCCCCGCCGTACCGGCGACGCCGTACGCTCCGGCTCCCCGGGCGCAGACTCCGGACGCCCCGGCTCCGCACACGCAGGGTTCGGACGCCACCGCACCGCACACGCACGGTTCACACGCTCCGGCACCGCACACCGGGACTCCGGACGCTCCGGCTGCCGCTCCCGGGGCCGACAGCGGGGATACCGGCGCGTTCGGCGGCGGTGACGTGGAGAGCGGCTCGACGATGCGGTTCTCGCCCGCCGCCCTCAAGCGGGAGATCGCGGAGCGCGAGGCGGAGGCCGCCGCCGGATCCGCCGGGGGGACGGGGTCCGGGGCCGCCCCGGACGCCCCGTCCGGCGCCGGGGCCGCGCCCGACGACGCGAAGCCCACCGCTCCCGGCCCGGCCTCGGACGCAGGCTCGGGCTCGGGGTCCGAGGGCACCTCCTCGTCCGTCACCTCCGCGTCCCCTCCCTCCCCCGCCTCCTCCGATACGTCCGCCACGTCCTCCGAGGCGGCCGTCTCCCCCCTTCCCTCGCTCGGCGACACGGGCTCCGAGGCCGTCTCCCGTACGGACGCGGGCTCCGCGGTCTCCGAGAGCGGCGGCCCGGCCGGGACGACCACCGACGGAACCCCCGGCCCTGACGGGGTGTCCGCCCCCGGCGTCCCCGCGGGCACGGGCGCGCGGGACGCCGCGCCCCAGGACGTACCGCCTCCCGCCGCCGACGCCCCGCAGGCCGCCGCGGCACCGGTGCCGTGGTCGCCGCCCGCGCAGGGGGGCGCGCTGCCGCCGCTGCCGCCCACCTTCCAGCCGGCCGCGCCGGGGCCCTCCGCCCCGCAGCCGGCGGCGCAGTGGCCGGGTTCCGCCCCGGCGAACGAGGCACCCGGCGGCTACGGCTTCCCGCAGGCGGATCAGCCGCCGCACGCACCCCAGGCACCTCAGGCACCTCAGCAGCCGTACCAGCAACAGGGGTTCCCCGGTCAGCACGGTCCGTACGGGCCCGGAGCGCCGCTGCCGCCTCAGGCCCCCCAGGGCGCGGGCGGGTACGGCTTCCCGCCCCAGGGCGGCTACGGCTTCCCGCAGCCGGGCCAAGCGCCCCCCGCGCCGCAGCTCCAGTCGCAGCCGCAACCGCAACCGCAACCGCAACCGCAGGCGACCTTCCCGGCCCAGAGCAACCCCAACCTCCCCGCCCCCGTCGCCCCGCAGCAGCCGGAGGCGTACGGGCAACAGCCCCAGGCCCAGCCGCCTCAGCAGCAGCAACCGCCCGTCGACCCGCGTACGGGCGGAGCCTGGCCCACCCCGGTGGCGCACGACCAGCGCGAGCGGTCGGTGCCCGGCGCCCCGCTCGGGTACACGGCGGCCGTCGAGCTCTCCTCCGACCGGCTGGTGCGGGGCAAGCAGAAGGCCAAGAGCAGCCGTAACCCCTCCGCCGCCTCCCGGTTCAAGCTGGGCGGCAAGAAGGAGGAGGCCGAGCGGCTGCGCAAGCTGGAGCTGATCCGCACCCCGGTGCTGTCCTGCTACCGGATCGCCGTGATCAGCCTCAAGGGCGGGGTCGGCAAGACCACCACGACGACCGCGCTGGGTTCGACGCTGGCCACCGAGCGGCAGGACAAGATCCTCGCGATCGACGCCAACCCGGACGCCGGCACGCTGGGCCGGCGGGTGCGCCGTGAGACCGGGGCGACCATCCGCGACCTGGTGCAGGCGATCCCGTACCTCAACTCGTACATGGACATCCGGCGGTTCACCTCGCAGGCGCCCTCCGGTCTGGAGATCATCGCCAATGACGTGGACCCGGCGGTCTCCACGACGTTCAACGACGAGGACTACCGGCGCGCGATCGAGGTGCTCGGCAAGCAGTACCCGATCATCCTCACCGACTCGGGCACCGGGCTGCTCTACAGCGCGATGCGCGGGGTGCTCGACCTCGCCGACCAGCTGATCATCATCTCCACGCCCTCGGTCGACGGTGCGTCCAGCGCCTCCACGACGCTGGACTGGCTCTCCGCGCACGGCTACGCCGATCTGGTGCAGCGTTCGCTCACCGTCATCTCCGGTGTCCGCGAGACCGGAAAGATGATCAAGGTGGACGACATCGTCCAGCACTTCGAGACGCGCTGCCGCGGCGTCGTCGTCGTCCCGTTCGACGAGCACCTGGCGGCCGGCGCCGAGGTCGACCTCGACATGATGCGGCCCAAGACCCGTGAGGCGTACTTCCACCTCTCGGCACTGGTGGCCGAGGACTTCGCGCGGGCCCAGCAGCAGCAGGGACTGTGGACGGGGGACGGCCAGAACCCGCCGCCGCAGTTCGCCCCGCCCATGCCCGGCCAGCAGGGCTACCCGGCACCGGGACAGCCCATGCCGGGACAGCCGATGCCGGGACAGCAGGGCGTCCCCGGTCAGCACGCCCCTCAGCACGCTCCCGGACAGCAGATCCCGGGCCGGCAGCCGTACGCGCCGCAGCAGCCCGGACCCGGTCGGCCCTACCCGCAGCAGCCGCACCCCGGGCACCCCCCGCAGGCACAGCCGGGGCAGCACGCGCAGCCCGGGCAGCCCGGGCAGCCGCAGCCGTACGCCCAGCAGCCCTACGGCGGGCAGCCGCCGTACGGGGGATATCCGACCGCCGGTCAGCCGGGCGGACCCTACGCTCCGCAGGGGGCGCAGGGCGGACCGCAGAACGGGTGGCTCCAGGCGCCTCCCCCGCAGGCCGGCCCGGGTGCGCCCGGGGCGGGTGTGCCGCAGCAGCCGCAGCCGGAGCAGCAGGGCGAGCAGGCCAACCCGGCAGGCCAGCCCGATCTGCAGGGGCCGGTGCCTCCCGCCGGCTGGCAGCAGACGCCTCCCCAGCCGCCGCCGGCACCTCGGCAGTAGGACCCGAAGTGGTTGAGACCAATGGGGGTCAGTGAAGGTCCGGTGAAGGGCCCGTACCGCTCGCGCGGTGCGGGTCCTTCCGCTATTCCCGCAGCCCACACGCGGTTTGACGGACCGTTGACGAGCCTTGACGACCGCTGATAGACCTTCGCTTCACCAACTGGCGAACCAGAGATCTGCCCGCCTTCTTCAGCGAGTGATGACGCGAGGTCCCCGTCCATGGTCACTAGAGTTCCCCACCACTCCACCCGGCCACGCCGACGCCTACGCCTCCTGCTGGCCTCCGGCGTGGCCGCCCTGGCACTCACCGCCGGATCCGTCGTACCCGGAAACCCGCTCGCGCCCGACCCCTCCGAGGCGCGCGCGGAGGACGGGAAGTCGACGCTCACGGTCGCCGTCGCGCAGAGCGTCGACTCGCTCAGCCCGTTCCTGGCGCAGCGGCTGCTCAGCACGAGCGTCCTGCGGCTGATGTACGACTTCCTCACCAACTACGACCCGAAGGACAACAAGGCGATCCCGGGTCTGGCCACCGCGTGGGAGCCCTCCGCGGACAAGCTGACGTGGACGTACACGATCCGCTCGGACTCGAAGTGGTCCGACGGGCAGCAGGCCACCGCCGAGGACGCGGCCTGGACGTTCAACAAGATGATGACGGACGAGGGCGCCGCCACCTCCAACGGCAGCTTCGTGGGGAACTTCGAGAAGGTGACCGCCCCCAGCAAGGACAAGCTGGTCATCACGTTGAAGGAGCCGCAGGCCACGATGGCCGCGCTCGACGTGCCGATCGTCCCCAAGCACCTCTGGGAGAAGGTCGGCGACTTCTCGAAGTTCAACAACGACAAGGAGTTCCCCATCGTGGGGAACGGTCCGTTCATCGTGACGGACTACAAGGTCGACAGCTATGTGAAGCTGAAGGCCAACAAGGACTTCTGGCGCGGGTCCCCCAAGTTCGACGAGCTGGTCTTCCGCTACTACAAGGACCAGGACGCGGCCGTGGCCGCCCTGCGCAAGGGCGAGGTGTCCTTCGTCGCGGGCAGCCCCAGCCTGACCCCGGCCCAGTCCGCCTCCCTGGAGAACACCCCGGACATCAAGGTGAACGACGCCCCGGGCCGCCGCTTCTTCGCGCTCGCCGTCAACCCCGGCGCCCGTACCAAGGACGGGCAGAAGTTCGGCGACGGGCACCCGGCGCTGCTGGACCAGAAGGTGCGGCACGCGCTGTTCATGGCGGTCGACCGCAAGACCATCATCGACAAGGTGTTCCAGGGGCACGCCGTCGAGGGCGAGGGCTACATCCCGCCCCGCTTCGGCGACTACTTCTGGAAGCCGTCGGCGGACCAGAAGCTCGCCCACGACCCGGCGAAGGCCTCGGACCTGCTCGACGAGGCCGGGTACGAGAAGAACAGCGCGGGCAAGCGCGTCGGCAAGGACGGCAAGCCGCTCGACTTCCGCATCCTCTGCCACGCCACCGACCCCAACGACAAGGCGATCGGCAAGTACCTCCAGGAGTGGTGGGGCGAGCAGGGCATCGGGCTGAAGGTCGACTGCCTCGACAACGTTTCCGACCCCTGGTACGCCGGTGAGTACGACCTCGCCTTCGACGGCTGGTCCGTCAACCCCGACCCCGACTTCGTCCTCTCCATCCACACCTGCGACGCGCTGCCGGCGAAGGCGAAGGAGACGGCGTCGACGGACAACTTCATCTGCGACAAGCAGTACGACGAGCTCTACAAGAAGCAACTGGCCGAGTACGACCCCGCCAAGCGGGCGGATCTGGTCAAGCAACTGGAGTCGCGGCTGTACGACACCGGGTACATGAACGTCATGGCGTACCCGAATGCCGTCGAGGCCTACCGCACCGACCACATCGAGTCCATCACCACCATGCCGTCGGCCGCGGGCAACATCTACGGCCAGGACGGTTACTGGAGCTGGTGGTCGGCGGTCCCGGCCGCCGGGGCCTCCTCGTCCGGTTCCTCCGACTCCGGTGGCTCCTCCACCGGGGTGCTCGTCGGGATCGGGATCGCCGTCGTCGTCCTCGCCGGTGGCGGACTCCTGTTCGCCATGCGTCGCCGCTCCACCGCGGAAGACCGTGAATAGTCCATGAGCTCAGAAAGCACTCCCGCCCTGCTCAAGGGCGCGGCGGGCGTGGAGAGCACCGCATCCGGCGGCCCGGCTCCGGCCGGGCCGTCGGCCCGCTCCCCGCGCTCCCGCTCCACCGCCGCCTACGCCCGCTACGCGGCGGGCAAACTCGCCGGGGCGGCCGTCTCCCTCTTCGCCGTCCTCGTCACCAGCTTCTTCCTCTTCCGGCTGATCCCCGGCGACCCGGTCAAGCAGATGACCGGCGGCCGTCAGGTGTCGACCGAGCAGATCGCGGCGATGCGCCGGGAGTTCGGCCTCGACCTGCCGCTGTGGCAGCAGTTCACCCAGTACTGCGGCAAGGCGCTGACCGGCGACTTCGGTACGTCGTACCAGTTCCGCGCCCCCGTCGTCGACAAGATCGCCGAGGCGCTGCCGGCCACCCTGCTGCTGACCGGGACCGCCTTCGTCATCTACACCCTGCTCGGCATCTGGCTGGGCGCCCGCTCGGCGTGGCGCAACGGCAGTGCCGGGGACCGCGCGAACACGGCGTTCGCGCTGACGCTGTACTCGGTGCCCTCGTTCTGGCTCGGCCTGCTCCTCATCATCACCCTGTCGGTGGGCATCGGCCCGATCCCCGGGATCTTCCCGACCGGCGGCATGGAGTCCGGGAACACCGAGGGGATCGACCGGGTGCTGGACATCGCCCACCACCTGGTGCTGCCCGTGGTCACGCTGGTCGCCGTGGAGTACGCGCGCACCCTGCTGGTGATGCGCTCCTCGCTGCTGGACGAGATGGGCAGCGACTATCTGACGACCGCCCGCGCCAAGGGGCTGCGCGACGACCTCGTACGCCGCAAGCACGCCGTGCCGAACGCGATGCTGCCGACCGTGACGCTGCTTTTCGTGAACCTCGGCACGACGGTCGCCGGGGCGATCCTGGTGGAGACGGTGTTCTCCTGGCCGGGTCTCGGCGGCCTGTTCTACCAGGCGCTGAGCGTGCCCGACCTGCCGTTGGTGCAGGCGCTGTTCTTCGTGTTCGCCGCCGCGGTGATCCTGATGAACACGCTGGCCGATGTGATCTATCCGCTGCTCGATCCCCGGGTGGGCCGATGACGACGTCGATGCAGAAGCCCGAGCCGCTGGAACCGGAGGCCCGGAAGCCCTCCGGGCCTCCGGCGAAGCAGGTCCCGGGGCAGAGCCCGCGCGCCCTCACCCGGGCCCGGCGCCGGCAGGCGGTGGCCCGCTTCTGGCGGCAGTACCGCACGCACCGCGCCGGGCTCGTCGGGCTGGCCGTGCTGGCGGTCATCGCCCTGCTCGCGCTGACCGCCCCGCTGCTGGTCGGGGCCGACTCGCAGAGCGTGACCAACGCCCCGGGCGGCCCGATGGAGGCGCCGAGCGGCGAGTTCCCGCTCGGGACCGACCAGTTCGGCCGCAGCCTGCTGGCCCTGATGCTGTGGGGCACCCGGGTCTCGCTGACGGTCGGGCTGCTCGCCGCGTTCCTGTCGGTGGCGATCGGGACCCTGATCGGGATCACCGCGGGCCACTTCAAGGGCTGGTACGCCACCGTCATCATGCGGGTGACGGACTGGTTCCTGGTGATGCCGACCCTGGTGCTGGCGATCGCCCTGGCGACGGTCCTGTCCCGGTCGGTGTGGACGACGATCCTGGCGATCGGCGTGACGACCTGGCCGACGACGGCCCGGCTGGTCCGCGCCCAGACGCTGTCCGTCGAGTCCCGCCCGTACATCGAACGCTCCCGGGCGCTCGGCGGCGGACACCGCCACATCATGTCCCGTCACGTCCTGCCCAATGTGATGCCGCTGGTGCTGGCCCAGACCACGCTCGTGATCTCCACCGCCATCCTCACCGAAGCCACGCTCGCCTTCCTCGGGCTCAGCGATCCCACGATCGTCTCCTGGGGCGGTCTGCTCCAGGACGCCCGCGAGGCCGGCGCGGTCAGCTCCGGCAACTGGTGGTACCTCGCTCCGCCCGGACTCGCCATCGCCGTGGTCGCCCTCGCCTTCACGCTGTGCGGCCGCGCCGTCGAGTCCGTGCTCAACCCCAAGCTGGGGGTGTCCCGTTGACCGCCACGACCACGACCACCACACCGAACCCGGATCCGGCCGGCTCCCCCGGCCCGTCGAACCCGGTCGGTGATCCACCGCTCCTGGAGGTGCGGAACCTGACCGTCACGTACGGGGGCGGGGCCGACGCCGTCCCCGCCGTACGGGGGGTCGATCTGCGGGTGGAGGCCGGGCAGAAGCTCGGCATCGCCGGTGAGTCCGGCTGCGGGAAGTCGACGCTGGCCCTGGCTCTGCTCCGGCTCCTGCCCGCGACGGCGAAGCTGACCGGCGAGATCCTGCTCGACGGCGAGGACGTCCTGACCATGAAGTGGGGCCGCCTGCGAGCGGTCCGCTGGGCGGGCGCGTCGATCGTCTTCCAGGGCGCGATGCACTCGCTGAACGCCGTGCACCGGGTCGGGGACCAGATCGCGGAACCGATCCTGCTGCACAGCAAGGCCACCCCGGCCGCCGCCCGCCGGCGCGCCGGTGAGCTGCTGGAGCAGGTGGGCCTGCCGGCCGCCCGCGCGCAGGCGTACCCGCACGAGCTGTCCGGCGGGCAGCGCCAGCGCGTGATGATCGCGATGGCGCTCGCCTGCGATCCGCGGCTGATCGTGGCGGACGAGCCGACGACCGCGCTGGACGTGATGATCCAGGCGCAGATCCTGCGTCTGATCGAGCAGCTGGTGTCCGACCAGAACGTCGGCCTGATCATGATCAGTCACGACCTCGCGGTGCTCGCCGACACCTGCGACCGGCTCTCGGTGATGTACGCGGGCCGGGTCGTGGAGGAGGGCCCGGCGGCGGAGGTGTACACGGACGCCCGTCACCCGTACGGCAAGGCGCTCTCCGCCGCTTTCCCGAGGATCGGGGACCTCTCCTCCCGGCACGCCCCGCGCGGTCTGCCGGGAGACCCGCCGGACCCCGCGGCGCTGCCGGGCGGCTGTACGTTCCATCCGCGCTGCCCGGTGGCGCTGGACGTCTGCGCCACCGAGGACCAGGAGCTGCGGGGAGCCGGGGGTGGGCGCCGGGCCGCCTGCGTCCTGGTGGACGCGGACGCGGCGCCCGTGGACGGCGCCCGGCCCGCTGCCGAGGGAGCCCGTGCGGAGGGGGCGGGGCCCGACGCCGAGAGCGCACACGCGGACGGCGCACAGTCCGGGGACGACGAAGCAAGGAGCACCCCTTGAGCACCACGCCCCCTGTCAGCACCACGGCCCTCCTCAGCGCCGAGGCGCTGAAGGTCGCGTTCCCCGGCCGGCGCGGGGCCGCCACCGCCCGCGCCGTCGACGGGGTCGACCTGGACATCCGGCCCGGCGAGATCGTCGCGCTGGTCGGCGAGTCCGGCTGCGGCAAGACGACGCTCGCCCGGTCCCTGCTCGGCCTGGTCCCGCCCACCTCGGGCCGGGTCACCTTCGGCGGCGCCCCGCTCGACTACACGGGCCGGGCCCTGAAGGCGTACCGCAAGCGCGTACAGCTGGTCCTCCAGGACCCCAGCGGCTCGCTCAACCCCCGGCACACGGTGTACGACGCGGTGGCCGAGGGCCTGCGCATCCACAGGTACGCGGGCGACGAGCGGGCGGCCGTCTCGGAGGCCCTCTCCCGGGCCGGCCTGCGTCCGCCGGAACGGTTCTTCCTGCGCTTTCCGCACGAGTTGTCGGGCGGTCAGCGCCAGCGGGTCGTGATCGCCGGGGCGCTGGTGCTGGAGCCGGAGCTGATCGTCGCCGACGAGCCGGTGGCCTCGCTGGACGCGTCGGTACGGGGCGAGATCCTGGCGCTCCTGCTGCGCCTGCGGGACGAGCTGGGGCTCTCGGCGCTGGTGGTCACCCATGACCTGGGGCTCGCCTGGAACATCGCGGACCGGGTGGCCGTGATGTATCTGGGCCGGATCGTCGAGACGGGCCCGGTCGAGCAACTGCTCACGGCCCCTCAGCACCCGTACACCCGGGCCCTGCTGTCCGTCCTCCCGGAGGCGCAGGGCGAACCGGTGGTGCTGGCGGGCGAGCCGCCGGACCCCTCGAAGGTGCCTTCCGGCTGCCGGTTCCACGTCCGCTGCCAGGTCCTGGCCTCGGGTGAGGCGGAGCGGGCGGGCGTGGCGGAGTCCTGCCGCACGGTGGATCTGCCGGTGCTGAACGGGGCCGGGGAGGCGCAGGTGGCCTGCCACTGGGCGGCGGCCCGCGCCGGGGAGAGCGGGGGCGGGTCCGCCGATGCACCGCTGACCTGAGGCCGGTGGACCTCAGCGGGTCCGGTAACGGGCGTGGATCAGCCCGCTCGCGGTGGCTTTCGGCGGTCCCGCGGATGATGACCGCCGCCCCCGCGGAACTCATCGGTCGGCATGCGCCGGCTCCCTGCCGCGACAGACTGCGAAGAGTTCTTCGCGAAGAACCCTTCGCGAAGAACTCTTTGCGGTCTAGAGTCTGCCGCATGACCCACACCACCCCGCACCCTTCCGACGACCCGTCACTGGACGAGGGATCGGTCGTCCTGGACGCCAAGGGGCTGCGCGCCATGGCGCATCCGGTCCGCGTGCAGGTGGTCGGGCTGCTGCGGAGGCACGGCCCGTCCACGGCCACCAGGCTCGCGGAGCGGCTGGGGGTGAACTCCGGTACGGCCAGTTACCACCTGCGTCAGCTCGGCGCGGCGGGCTTCGTCGAGGAGGACACGGAACGCGGCAACGGCCGCGAGCGCTGGTGGCGTTCGGTGCACCGGTCGACCTGGTTCAACGACCCGGAACTGGCCGACCGGGAACCGGAGGCCGCCCTCGCCTACCAGCAGTCCGTCGCCTCCATCTACTCGCTGCGCACCCGGCAGACACTGAACGAGCTCCGGACGATGCCCCGCGCCTGGCGGGAGAGGTTCGATCTGAGCGACTGGGCACTGCGCCTCACCCCCGAGGAAACCGCCGCGCTCTACCAGGAGTTGGGAGACGTCATCGGTCGCTACCGACGGGACACCCCGGAGAACGCGGCGACCGCCCCGGCGGGGGCGGAGCGCGTGGGCCTCATCACGCACATCCTGCCCGAGCTGAACACGCCCGCCCCGGAAGAAGAGGCGCCGTGACGCAAGCAGGGCCGGCCCTGTCGGACAAGCGGTCCTTACGGCCGCTGGCCGGGGTGCTGGCCGCCATCGCCGCTTCCGTGACCGGCACCCGGATCTCCCTGATCGCCCTCCCCTGGTTCGTCCTCGTCACCACGGGCAGCGCCACCCGGACCGGGCTGGTCGCCTTCTGCGAGATGGCTCCGTACGTCCTGGTCAAGGCGTTGTCCGGCCCGCTGGTGGACCGGACGGGTCCCCGGACCGTCTCCTGGACCACGGACCTGGCGAGCGCTGCCGCCGCCGCGTCGATCCCCCTGCTGCACACCCTGGATCTGCTGTCCTTCCCCGTCCTGCTGGGCCTGGTCGCGGTGATCGGTGCCGCTCGGGGCCCGGGCGACCTGGCAAAAGAGGTCATGGTCCCGGAGGCCGCGGAGCGCGCCGGAACACCTCTGGAGCGGGCCATGGGCCTCTCCGGCGTGATCGAGCGGCTGGCCGCCACCATCGGCCCGGCGGCGGGCGGCGCCCTCGTGGCGCTGCTCGGCCCCATGACGGGTCTGGCCGTCAACGCGGGCTGCTTCGTCCTCGGTTCGGTGATCGTCGCCGTCGCGCTGCCGCGCGGCACGGGGCGTCCGGCCGTGGACCCGTCAGCACCTGCCGACGCCCGGGAACCGGGCTACTGGCGGCGGTTCGGCGAGGGCTTCACCTTCCTGCGCGGCGAGCCGTTGCTGCTCGCCGTCATCGTCGTGGTCGGGATCACCAACCTGCTGGACGCCGCGCTGACCACCCTCATGGTCCCTGTCTGGGCCGAGGAGTCGGGGAACGGCCCGGCGGCAATCGGCCTGGTGAGCACGGCGTTGGGGGCCGCCGCGGTCGGCGGGAGCCTCATCGCGGCGATGGCCGCCCACCGGCTGCCCCGCAGAGCGGTCTTCCTCCTCGGGTTCCTGCTGGCGGGGGCCCCGAGGTTCCTGGTCCTCGCGGTGGACGCGCCCCTGTCCGTGGTGCTGGCCGTCTTCGCCGTCAGCGGGTTCGGGGCCGGGTTCATCAACCCCGTCCTGGGTGCCGTGCTCGTCGAACGGGTGCCGCGCCGGATGCTGGGCCGGGTCAACGCCCTCGGGGACTCGCTGGCCTGGTCCGGCATCCCGCTCGGCGGGCTGCTCGCCGGGGCGGCGGTGACGGCCGTCGGGCTGACTCCGGTGCTGCTCGCCTGCGGGGCCGCCTACTTCCTCACCACCACCCTGGCCGGGCTGCGGCCCGAGTGGCGGGCCATGGACCGCTCCCGCGAGGACCGCGCACCGCAGGAGGGGGCAGCCGTTCGGGACGGCGCGAAGACGGTGCCCTGATCACCGCGTGCCGGTCGGTCCGCCGGGGTGGTGGATCGTCCCCGTCAGCTCACCGAGCGGCCGGCCCGTGCCGCCCCAGCGGTGCTGGATGATCTCGGCGGCGATCGAGACCGCCGTCTCCTGGGGCGTACGGGCTCCGAGGTCGAGGCCCACCGGCGAGGCGAGGCGGGAGAGAGCCGCCTCGTCCGCCCCCGCCCCGCGCAGCCGGGCGAGCCGGTCGTGGTGGGTGCGGCGGCTGCCCATCACCCCGATGTACGCGGCGGGCGTGCGCAGGGCCGCGAGGAGGAGCGGCACGTCGAACTTGGGGTCGTGGGTGAGGACGCAGATCACCGTGCGGGCGTCGACCTCGGTGGACTCCAGGTAGGTGTGCGGCCAGGCGCGCACCACCTCGTCGGCCGTGGGGAAGCGCTCGCGGGTGGCGAAGGCGGGGCGGGCGTCGCAGACGGTGACCCGGTAGCCGAGGAACGAGCCGATGCGGGCGGTGGCGGCCGCGTGGTCGATCGCGCCGAAGACGAGCATGCGGGGCGGCGGGGCGTACGTCCGGATGAAGACGGCCACCTCCTGCATCCGGCGCTCGCCGTGCGCCCCGTACCACTGGATCGCCGTGCGGCCCTGGGAGAGCAGGCCGCGGGCGTCGTCGGTGACGGCGGCGTCGAGCCCTCCGGAGCCGAGCGTGCCGACGGTGGGCCCGTCCCCGGTGGGCCGGACGACGCGTCGGGCCCCGGCCTCCGCCGGGCCGGACAGGACGGTGGCCTCGGCCACCGGACGGTCCGCGGCGATCAGGTCCAGCAGGGCGCCGAGATCCGCCCGTTCGGCTGCGGAGACATACGCGCGCACCAGCACCTCGATCGTGCCGCCGCACGTCAGGCCGACGCCGAACGCCTCGTCGTCGCTGATCCCGTACGCCACCACCCGCGGTCCCGCCCCGGCGAGCGCCTCGCGGGCGACCTCGTACAGATCGCCCTCGACGCAACCGCCGGAGACGCTGCCGAGCACGGCGCCCGCCGCGTCGACGGCCATGACGGCACCCGGGTCGCGGGGCGCGCTGCCGTGCACGGCGACGACGGTCGCCAGGGCGACGGGGACGCCGTCGCGGCAGCGGGCACGGAGGTCGGGCAGGATGTCGCGCACCCTGCCAGCATCCGCCGTCGCCGGGCCGGCCGCACCGCCGGCGGGTGCGTCAGTGGGTGAGGTCGTACGCGGCGGTCAGCTCGCTGGAGCGCTTCACATCGGCGGCCATGGCGACCAGCAGGTCGTCGATCGAGTCGAACTTCCGCATGCCCCGCACGTAGGCGAGGAAGTCGACGGCCACGTGCAGCCCGTACAGGTCCAGGTCGACGCGGCCGATCGCGTACGCCTCGACGGTCCGCTCGACGGCGTCGAACTGCGGGTTCGTGCCGACCGAGATCGCGGCCGGCATGGACTCGCCTGCCACCTCCAGCCAGCCGGCGTAGACGCCGTCGGCGGGGATCGCGGTGTGCGGCAGGGTCTCGACATTGGCCGTCGGGAAACCCAGCTCCCGGCCGCGCTGCGCGCCGCGCACCACGATGCCCTCGACCCGGTGCGGGCGGCCGAGGATCTCGGCGGCCCCGGCGACGTCGCCCTCGGCGATCAGCCGCCGGGTGAGCGTCGAGGAGAACGGCTGTCCGCCGCCCGCCTCGCCGGTGACGTACAGGTCGATGACCTCGACGGTGTAGTCGTAGGTGGCGCCCAGCTCGGTCAGGAGCGCGACGTTCCCCGCGGCCTTGTGGCCGAAGCGGAAGTTGGGGCCCTCGATGACGGCCTTCGCGTGCAGCCGGTCGACGAGGACCTTCGCGATGAAGTCGGCGGGCGACAGCTTGGAGAACTCCGCGGTGAACGGCAGGATCAGCACGGCGTCCACCCCCAGCTCCGCCATCAGTTCCGCACGGCGGTGGTGCGGGGCGAGCAGCGGCGGGTGGCTGCCGGGGCGGACGACCTCGCTCGGGTGCGGGTCGAAGGTGACCACGACGGACGGGACGCCCAGCTCACGGGCGCGTTCGACGGCCCGGCCGATGATCAGCTGGTGTCCGCGGTGCACGCCGTCGTAGGAGCCGATGGTGACGACGCTGCGTCCCCAGTCCTGGGGGATGTCCTCCAAGCCACGCCAGCGCTGCACTGTGACCGCTCCTCGCCCGAACCTGTGTACGTGTGTATGTCGATTACGCAGGTCTAAGACTGCCATGCTCACGTCCCGCCGCCTGCATCGGCATCGGCATCGACGGGCGTGATGTCTCCAACGCCTCGACCGTGCGCCGGGCGCTCGGCCCCACGACCGCCGCCCACTCCTGCGGGGCGTCGGCCAGCCAGCGGGTGACGAGCGCGGCGAATCCGGGCACGTCGCGGGCGAGCTCGACCAGCCCCCGGTCGAAGCGGGCGGCGCCCTCGGGGGTGCGGACCAGCAGCATCCCGGTGCGGTGGACGAGTGCGCGGGTGCGGATCTCCGGGCGGCGCTCCGAGCCCTCGGCGGCGGCCCGGAGCAGGGCCTCCAGGACGTCCGGGTCCCGCCCGGTGACCTGCTCGAACTCCAGCAGGACCTCCAGCAGCTCCGCCCGCAGCGGCCGGGAGTCGGCGCTGCCGGGCCCGGCGAGGACCCCGGCGAGCGCGGCGCGCACCGGTGGGGGCGCGGGCCGGTCCCGCAGCAGTCCGGTCACCAGGGGCAGCAGGAGTGCCCGGGCGGCCGGTCCGTGCTCCAGGCGGAGGTCGACGTACTCGGCGGCGTGCGTGCCGTCCTCGGGATGGGCGTCGATGTACTCGCGTACGAGTCCGGCGACGTGCAGCGCGAGTGCGGGCGTGTCGAGGCCGGCCAGGCCCCGCAGCACCGCTCCCGCGTCCTCCCCGGGGCGGGCGAGGCGGGCGCGGAGAGCGGCGAGGACCGGCTCCGGGTGGGCGGGGAACACCTCGGCGAGCAGTTCGACGGGGAGCCGGGGGTCTCCGGCGGCGAAGGCGCGCAGCGCCCCGGGCAGATGGGCCCTCCTGGCCACCGGGTCGCGGACGAGGAGGGAGAGGGCGGCGGCGTGCAGTTCGGCGTCCTCGGGGCGGTCCAGAAGCAGGAGGGCGGCGGAGCGCAGCAGGGCCCGGTCGCCCTCGGCGGTGACCCGCTGCTGGAGGAGTCCGGCGTAGCGGGCGGCGGCGGAGCGGCGGGCCGGCCGGTCCTCGTCACGGGCCCAGCGCTCCACGGCCCGGCAGAGCGCGGTGGGCTCGTCCTCGGCGACGGCGAGGAGCAGCTCCCCGGCGCGCCGGTGCGGGGTGGCGATCAGCGCGTCGGTGAGGCCGTCGAGGTCCAGCTCGCGGCGGGCGTAGAGCAGGGCCTGCGCGGCGGCGGCGACCGTGGGGCGCAGGGGTACGTCCGGGGCGTCGGGGCCCACGAGCAGCGGGCGTTCGTCGGTGAACCAGCGGCAGAGCAGCGGCTGCACGGCCGGGGCGTCGAGGGCGAGGCGGCGGGCGACCGCGTCCAGATAGCGTTCGTCGCCGTCGGCGCGGGGCAGTCCGTCGGCGGGCACGAGACGGCGGAGCAGGTCGATCCGGTCCTCCTCGGGCAGCCGCAGCCGCCGCCAGAACCAGGGCCCGAACTCTCCGTACGCCCCGAGGCGGCCAGGGCCTTCCGGGGCGGCGGAGCGGCGGGTGATGCGTCCGGCGAGCACCCGCAGGACGCCGAGGTAGGGGCGGGCGTCGGGCACCCGCAGCAGGCTGCCGTTCAGCAGGTGGGCCGCCCACCAGGCGGCGTCCTCGTCGCGCGGGCCCGCGGCGGTCCACAGCCGGTCCAGCGCCTCGATCAGGTCGGCCATCCGGTGGGCGAGCGCGGCGGTGCCCTGGCGGCGGCCGAGGAGCACCATCGCCTGGATCACCGGTCCGATGCGGTGCCGGGGCACGGGCAGGCTGCGGGGTTCGCCGTCGGCGCGGGGGTGCGGCACCCGGCCCAGGCCGCCGCCGCCCCGGTGCCAGCGGTGCACCAGGGAGCGCAGGGCCGCGTCCAGGTCGAGGTGGGCGCCCTGCACCCAGTCGCCCAGCTCCTCGTGGGCGAAGCGGTAGCCCGCCCCGGCCGGGACGAGGAGTCCCTCGGTCAGGACGGCGGAGGCCCAGCCGGTGCGCCAGGGGAAGATCTCCTCGAACGCGGCCCGGTCCAGCTCGCCCTGGCCCGGGCCCAGACAGCGGCGGGCCGCCTCGTGGACCTGGCCCGCGACCCGGGCGGCGAGCCGGCGCACGGCGGCGCCGCGGGGCTGTTCACCGGCGGCGGCCGCGATCCGGACGGCGGCGCGCACGCACAGCAGGTCGAGGTGGGCACCGAAGACGTCCTCGGTGTCGGGCCGGCCCGGCAC
Organism: Streptomyces griseus; assembly: GCF_900460065.1. Classification (GTDB taxonomy): domain Bacteria; phylum Actinomycetota; class Actinomycetes; order Streptomycetales; family Streptomycetaceae; genus Streptomyces; species Streptomyces griseus. The sequence continues at coordinate 44,157 of NZ_UAVD01000048.1, forward strand.
CCCGGGCGGCAGGGCCGCGCGGACCTCGGCGAGGAGCCGCAGGGTGAGCGGGTGCCGGTCGTGCCCGGGGGCGAGGGCGGCGGGCGGGATGCCGTGGGCTTCCTTGGCCCGCTCGGCCTGCTCGGGGGTGAGGTCGCCCAGGCGCAGGGCGGCCGGCAGTCTGCGGGCGGGGCGGGGCGGGCGGTGCAGGGCGCCCGCAGGGTAGAGGCCGCCCGCGGTCTCCCAGTGCTCGGGGCGGCAGGCCACCACGAGCCGGACGCCCCGCTCCTCGAGCCAGACGGCGGTGCCCGCCGTCCAGTCGGCGAGCCGGTGGGCCAGCAGCGGCGGCATCTCCTCGGGGCCGTCGAGAACCACCAGGAGCGGCTGGCCGGCCTCGGCGGCGAGCCGGGCGACGCGCTCCGGGGTGGCCGTGCTCATGTCGCCTCGGGCGCCCGCCGCGGAGACGATCCGGGCGGCGCGGGTGAGCGCGCGGTCCGCGGCGTCCGCGATCGAGGTGTCCTCGGCCAGCAGGTCCGCACCGCGCAGCCAGAGCGTGGGGGCGGGCGCCTCGCCGTCGGCGCGGCGGGCGGCGAGGGCGGCCAGCTCGGTGGTGCGGCCGGTGCCGGGCGCTCCGACGAGACCGAGGACCAGGCCCGTACCGGCGGCGAAGGCGGTGAGCTCGGCGTGGACGTCGGCGCGCTCGACGGGGGCGGTGCGGGCTCGCGGGCCGTCCGCCGAGCCGACGGAGGTGGCGGTGAGCTGGAGGGCCCCGGCCAGGTTGAGATCGGGGCCGTAGCCGGGGGCCGCGGTGGCGTTGCGGCGCAGCAGGGCGTCGAGCGCGTCGTCCGCGCCCCGGGGGATCGGGAGGGCGAGGCCGGCCGCCTCGTGCGGGGCGGTGAGGGTGGTGCAGAGGATCCCGAGGACCGCGCCGGTGGCCGGGTCGGTGACGGGTCCGCCAATGGCCGCGCCCCCGGAGCGCAGGGCGTCGCGGCCGTCGGTGCCGAGGGCCAGCTCCAGGGCGGCGGGGACCGGGTGGCCGACGCCGTCCGGCGGGGTGTAGGTGGCGGGCGTGGTGCCGAGCACCCGGGCCTCGCGCCGTCCGTGGGCGGCGATGTCCACGTAGCCGCCGGGCTCGGCGCGGTCGCGTCCGGCGATGGGCAGGGGTTCCGCGTCGAGGGCGTCGGGGCCGCCGGTGTTCAGGAGGGCGAGGCCGAGGGCGGGGAGCGCGGTGATGTCGTCGGGGGCGACGGTGCGGGTGCGGCCGTCGGTGCCGTGGAGGAGGAGCGGGCCCGGGGCGGTCACGGCCTGGTGGGCGGTGACGACCGTGCCGCGGTCGTCCGCGACGAATCCCGTCCCGCGCGGCCGGCCGGCCTGATCACAGATTCTTACCAGCTTCGACCGGTCCCCACTGCCCATGGTGCGACGTTAGGCCGCCGGTGATCGCCCGGAGCGCGAGGACGGGGAAAGCGCCCCCCACGCCCCCGGTATTCACTCCGAGCGCCCGTCCAATGGGGTGAATAGGCGTGTCCCCCGGGGAGCAGGAATGGTGCCGGGGAGGGAAACGTGGAGCGGGCACCGGGTTGGGGGGTGGGTGCCCGCTCCACGCAGGGCCCTTCGCGCCGCACGGCGTACGGGACACGGCGTGAGGCACGCGGCGTGCGGCGTGCGGCGTGCGGCTCAGGCGAAGACGGCGAGGCTCTTGGCCTTGCCCTTCTCCTCCTCGACGAGCACGAGGAACGCCCCGTCGGGCCCGAAGACCGCGACCGGCCCCGGCGGATGGGCGGGCATGTCCAGCCGCACACCGTTGAGGAGCAGCTTGGCGCGCTTCTCGTCCACGTCCCACCGGGGGAACGCGGAGGCCGCCGCCTCGGCGACCGGCATCACGGTCAGCTCCTCCTGGTGCTGGTCGAGGGTCCGGGCCGCGTCCAGTCCGTACGGGCCGACCCGGGTGCGGCGCAGCGCGGTGAGGTGGCCGCCGACGCCGAGTCCGGCGCCGAGGTCGCGGGCGATGGCGCGGATGTAGGTCCCCGAGGAGCAGACGACGGAGACGACCAGGTCGAGGACGGGGGTGCCGTCCTCGGCGACCGCCTCGCGGACGTCGTAGACGCGGAAGGAGGAGATGGTCACCGGGCGGGCCGGGATCTCGAACTCCTCGCCGCCGCGCACCCGCGCGTAGGACCGCTTGCCGTCGATCTTGATGGCGCTGACCTTGGACGGGACCTGCATGATCCGGCCGGTGAGTGCGGCCACCCCGGCGTCGATGGACGCGCGGGTCACGCCGGAGGCGTCGGTGGACGAGGTGATCTCGCCCTCGGCGTCGTCGGTGACGGTGTCCTGGCCGAGCCGGATCGTGCCGAGGTACTCCTTCTCGGTCAGGGCGAGGTGGCCCAGCAGCTTGGTGGCCCGCTGGACCCCGAGTACGAGGACGCCGGTCGCCATGGGGTCCAGCGTGCCGGCGTGGCCGACCCGCCGGGTGCGGGCGATGCCGCGCATCTTGGCGACGACGTCGTGCGAAGTGAAGCCGGACGGCTTGTCGACGATGACAAGGCCGTCCGGCGTGGTGGTCTGCTCGGTCATGCGGAGGCCGGGCCCTCGTTCTTCTCGGAGGATCCGTCGGTCTCCTCGTCCTCGTCCTCGGGCTTGCGGTACGGGTCGGCGTCGCCGGCGTACTGCGCTCCCGTGGACACCTGACGCACCTCCGCGTCCTTGGCCCGCGCCTTGTCGAGGAGGTCCTCGATGGTGCGGGCGTTGTCCGGGAGGGCGTCCGGGACGAAGGCCAGGGTCGGCGTGAACCGGACCCCGGTCTGCCGGCCGACCTCGGAGCGGAGGACGCCCTTGGCGCTCTCCAGCGCCGCGGCGGAGGCCGCGCGCTCCTCGTCGTCGCCGTAGACCGTGTAGAAGACCGTGGCCTCCCGCAGGTCGCCGGTGACCCGGGCGTCCGTGATCGTCACGAATCCCAGCCGCGGATCCTTGATTCGCCGGTCCAGGGTCTCCGCGACCACGACCTGGATGCGATCGGCCAGCTTGCGGGCCCGCGCGTTGTCGGTCACCGGTCCGTCACTCTTCCTTCTGATTTGCTCGACTGTCAGTCTTCGTCACTGTGCAGCCGCCGTCTCACCGACAGCAGCTCCACCTCGGGGCGTCCCGCGACCAGCCGTTCGCAGCGGTCCAGCACGTCCGTGAGGTGCCCGGTGTCACCGGAGACCACGGCAAGGCCGATCTCGGCCCTGCGGTGGAGATTCTGCCCGCCGGTCTCGGCCACGCTCACCGCGAACTTGCGTTGGAGTTCGGCGACGATCGGGCGGACGACGGAACGCTTCTCCTTCAACGACCGTACGTCGCCGAGGAGCAGATCGAAGGACAGGGTCCCCACATACATGTGTGTCCGGATGTCCCGCCGGTTCGGGTTCGTGCCCCGCCAGAGCTTGCCGGGGACATCAGAACCGTACCGGAACGGCCGGAGCCGATCGACGGAAATACGACCCGTCGACCGGCCCCGACCGTGGTGGAGGGGGGCCGGGAGTTTCCTCCCGGACCCCTTCCGAATCCCTGCGGATCCTCGCGGACCCGAGAGGTGATCAGCCTCGCGGCTTCTCGCGCATCTCGTACGTCGCGATGACGTCGTCGATCTTGATGTCGTTGAAGTTTCCGAGGTTGATACCGCCCTCGAAGCCTTCGCGGATCTCGGTGACGTCGTCCTTGAAGCGGCGCAGACCGGAGATGTTGAGGTTCTCCGCGATGACCTTGCCATCGCGCAGCAGGCGCGCCTTGGTGTTGCGCTTGACCTCGCCGGAGCGGACCAGCACACCGGCGATGTTGCCCAGCTTGGACGAGCGGAAGATCTCGCGGATCTCCGCCGTGCCGAGCTCGACCTCTTCGTACTCCGGCTTGAGCAGACCCTTGAGGGCCGCTTCGATCTCCTCGATCGCCTGGTAGATGACCGAGTAGTACCGGACGTCCACGCCTTCGCGCTCGGCCATCTGCTCGGCACGCCCCGCGGCGCGCACGTTGAAGCCGATCACGATGGCGTCGGAGCCGGTCGCCAGGTTGATGTCCGACTCGGTGACCGCACCCACACCGCGGTGCAGGATCCGGATGTCGACCTCTTCGCCGACGTCGAGCTGGAGCAGCGAGGACTCGAGAGCCTCCACCGAACCGGACGCGTCGCCCTTGATGATGAGGTTGAGCTCCTGGACCAGACCGGCCTTGAGCGCCTCGTCCAGGTTCTCCAGGGAGAACCGGACGCCCTTGCGGGCGAAGTTGGCGTTGCGCTCACGGGCGGCACGCTTCTCGGCGATCTGACGGGCCGTACGGTCCTCGTCGACCACCAGGAGGTTGTCGCCGGCGCCCGGGACGTTGGTGAGACCGAGCACCAGGACGGGGGTCGAGGGACCCGCTTCCTGGACGTTCTGACCGTTGTCGTCGAGCATGGCGCGGACTCGGCCGTAGGCGTCGCCCACGACCACCGTGTCACCGATGCGCAGCGTTCCGCGCTGGACCAGGACGGTCGAGACGGCGCCGCGACCGCGGTCGAGGTGGGACTCGATCGCGATGCCCTGCGCGTCCTGCTCCGGGTTGGCCCGCAGGTCGAGCGAGGCGTCGGCGGTGAGGACGACGGCCTCCAGGAGCGCCTCGATGTTGAGGCCCTGCTTGGCGGAGATGTCGACGAACATGGTGTCGCCGCCGTACTCCTCGGCCACCAGACCGAACTCGGTGAGCTGACCGCGCACCTTGGTCGGGTCGGCGCCCTCGACGTCGATCTTGTTGACCGCGACCACGATCGGCACCTCGGCCGCCTTGGCGTGGTTCAGCGCCTCGATCGTCTGGGGCATCACACCGTCGTTGGCCGCCACCACGAGGATCGCGATGTCGGTCGACTTCGCACCACGGGCACGCATGGCGGTGAACGCCTCGTGACCCGGGGTGTCGATGAAGGTGATCTTGCGGTCCTCGCCGTTGACCTCGGAGGAGACCTGGTAGGCACCGATGTGCTGCGTGATGCCGCCGGCCTCGCCCGCGACCACGTTGGTCTTGCGGATCGCGTCCAGCAGTCGGGTCTTACCGTGGTCGACGTGACCCATGACGGTCACGACCGGCGGACGCGAGACCAGAGCCTCTTCGCCGCCCTCGTCCTCGCCGAACTCGATGTCGAAGGACTCGAGCAGCTCGCGGTCCTCCTCCTCGGGGCTGACGATCTCCAGGACGTAGTTCATCTCCTCGGCGAGAAGCCGGAGCGTCTCGTCGGAAACGGACTGCGTGGCGGTGACCATCTCGCCGAGGTTCATCATGACGGCGACGAGCGACGCCGGGTTGGCGTTGATCTTCTCCGCGAAGTCGGTGAGCGAGGCGCCGCGCGACAGCCGGACGGCCTGTCCGTTGCCGCGAGGCAGCATGACGCCGCCGACCGACGGGGCCTGCATGGCCTCGTACTCCTGGCGCCTCTGCCGCTTCGACTTGCGGCCACGACGCGCCGGACCGCCGGGACGGCCGAACGCACCCTGCGTGCCACCGCGGCCACCGGGGCCGCCGGGACGGCCACCGAAGCCGGGACGACCGCCGAAGCCGCCGCCGCCACCGGGACGACCGGCACCGCCACCGCCACCGGGACCGGCCGGACGGCCGGCGAAGCCGCCGCCACCGCCGCCACCGGGACGACCCGCGAAGCCGCCGCCACCGGGACGACCGCCGCCACCGGCGCCGGGACGACCGCCGCCACCGGGACCGCGGCCACCGCCGCCGGGACCGGGACGCGGGCCGGCAGCGGGACGCTGCGGCATCATGCCCGGGTTCGGGCGGTTACCGGCGGGACCGCCGCCGGGACGCGGAGCCTGCGGACGGGGCATGCCGCCCGGAGTAGGACGGGCACCGCCCTGACCCTGGCCGCCCTGGGGGCGCGGGGCGCCGCCGGGGCCGCTGCCCTGGGGACGCGGGGCGCCGGGGCGCTCCTGGCCGCCACCGGGGCGCGGGGCACCGCCGGGACGGGGCGCCGAGGGGCGCGCCATGCCGGTGGAACCGCCGGAGGTGAAGGGGTTGTTGCCCGGACGGGGACCGGCCGGACGGGCGCCGCCGGGGCGCGGGGCGCCCTGGCCCGCGGGACGCGCGGGGCGGTCGCCGCCACGCTCGCCACCACGGCCGCCGTCGCGCTGGCCACCGTCACGGCCGCCGTCGCGCTGACCGCCGGCCGGAGCCGGACGGGCGGGCGTGGGACGGGGACCCGGGGTGGCACCCGCGGGACGCGGGGCCTGGGGCTGCGGGGCAGCCGGCTGGGCCGGAGCCGGGGCCGAGAACTCGGCGGCCGGGACCGGGGTCACCGGGGCCGCCTTCGGCGCGGGCTTCGGGCCCGGACGGGGGCCCGCGGACGGCGCGGAGGGCGCCGCCGGGGTGCTGCTCGGGGCCTCGGCCGGCTTGGGTGCCGGTGCTCCGGGCTTCGGGGCAGCGGGACGTGCCGCAGCGGCCGGGGAGGGCGCTGCGGGCTTCGCGGGCGCCGCCTTGCGGGGCGCACCGGGCTTCGCAGCGGACTTGCCGGCGTTGCCGCCGGGCCCCTGCAGTGCGTCGGTCAACTTGCGTACAACCGGCGCCTCGATCGTCGAGGACGCCGAACGGACGAATTCACCGAGTTCTTGGAGCTTGGCCATGACGACCTTGCTCTCGACGCCGAACTCCTTGGCGAGTTCGTATACCCGGACCTTAGCCACTTCGCTCCTTTTAGGTCCGGGTTACCGCCGGACCGTCGCTACTTCATGGGCGTACTCATCGCGTACTCATCGAGTGCTCATCGCAATCTCGACCTACTTCCAACTCGCGAGGTACCTGACCGCACGGGGACCCGTGCCGTTCACTTTTCTTACGGTGCAACCCGCTCGACATACCGCGTCAGTGCCGCGGTGTCGAACGGCCCCTTGGCCTTGAAGGCCCGGGGGAACGCCCGGCGGCGGACCGCCAGGTCGAGACAGACAGAGACGGGGTGCACGTAAGCACCCCGGCCGGGCAGCGTACCGCGTGGATCAGGGGCGCAGGCGCCCTCGTCCACCACGATGCGCAGCAGCTCGCTCTTGGCCGCCCGCTCCCGGCATCCCACACAGGTTCGCTCTGGGCAAGCGCGGGCTTGCGTCCGGCCAGACACGGTTAAGTCTACCTCCCCGTACCGACCTCGCCGCTTTGGGGCAAAAATCGAACGGATGTTGTCGTGATCTCAGCGGCGTACCCCTCAGATCTATTCCCTGGAGCCGCTCCGGGTCAACGCCTTTCCGAGCGCTCCCTGGCCCGCTCGGCCCGCTCGCGGTCGGCGTTCTCGCGCTCCTCGTCCGTCTCGGTGTCGGGGCGGATGTCGATGCGCCAGCCGGTGAGGCGGGCGGCGAGGCGGGCGTTCTGGCCCTCCTTGCCGATCGCCAGCGACAGCTGGTAGTCCGGCACGGTGACGCGGGCGGAGCGGGCGCCGAGGTCGACGACCTCGACCTTGCTCACCCGGGCGGGCGAGAGGGCGTTGGCGACCATCTCCGCGGGGTCCTCGGACCAGTCCACGATGTCGATCTTCTCGCCGTGCAGCTCCGCCATGACGTTGCGCACACGGCTGCCCATCGGGCCGATGCAGGCGCCCTTGGGGTTCAGCCCGGCCCGGGTGGAGCGTACGGCGATCTTGGTGCGGTGGCCGGCCTCGCGGGCGATGGCCTCGATGACCACGGAACCGTCCGCGATCTCCGGGACCTCCAGCGCGAACAGCTTCTTCACCAGGTTCGGATGGGTGCGCGAGAGCGTCACCGACGGGCCGCGGACGCCCTTGGCGACCCGTACGACATACGTACGAAGGCGCAGGCCGTGCACGTACTCCTCGCCCGGGACCTGCTCCTGGACCGGCAGCATGGCCTCCATCTTGCCGATGTCGACGAGGACGTTCTTGGGGTCCTTGCCCTGCTGGACGACGCCCGTGACGACATCGCCCTCGTGCCCGGCGTACTCGCCGAAGGTCTTGTCGTCCTCGGCGTCGCGCAGCCGCTGCAGGATGACCTGCTTGGCGGTCGTCGCGGCGATCCGGCCGAATCCGGACGGGGTGTCGTCGAACTCCTTGGGCTCCTGGCCCTCTTCGAGGTCGGCCGGGTCCTCCTTGGCCCACACCGTGACGTGGCCGTTCGCGTCGAGCTCCACGCGGGCCCGGCGGTGGCTGCCGTCGGTGCGGTGGTACGCGATGAGGAGGGCCGACTCGATCGCCCCGACGAGCACGTCGAAGGGGATCTCCTTGTCCTGCGCCAAGCCCTTCAGAAGCTTCACATCGATGTCCACGGCTACGCCTCCTCTTCCTTCTTGTCCTTGCGGTTGAATTCGATCTCCACGCGCGCCCTGGCGATCTCGTCGAAGGCGAGGCGGCGGGCGGTGGGCTTGCGGCCCTTGACGCCGGGCACTTCGAGGTCGAGCCCCTCCTCGTCGACGGCGAGGATGCGGGCGACCAGCTCGCCGGAGCCGTCGCCGGCCAGGTGGAATCTGGCCAGCCGGCCGGTGGCGCGTACGTAGTGGCGGTGCTCGGTCAGCGGGCGGTCCGCGCCGGGGGAGCTGACTTCGAGGACGTACTCGCCCTCGCCCATCGCGTCGGTCTCGTCCAGCTTCTCGGAGATCGCGCGGCTCAGCTCCGCACAGGCGTCCAGCTCCACGCCTTCCTCGGAGTCCACGATGATCCGCAGCACTCCCCGTCGGCCGGCCCGGGACACCTCGATCTCCTCGAGGTCCAGCTGCTGGGCGCTGACGAGCGGTTCCAGCAGCCCGCGCAGCCTCTCGCTCTGGGTGGTGCTCATCCGGGTGACTCCTCGGCCGCGTGTGCTGTTGTGGGGATCGTCGTGCGTCAGGTCAAAGGGTATCCGGTCGCCAGGGGTGTTGCCGTCCGCCTGCCGCTCGGCCGCGGGTACGCTCGCCTGCGGTGATCACATCAGGACAGATCCTGTCAGGACCGGTCCAGGCCCGAAGGAGAAACGTGCGGCGCACGGGGACGACGCGCAGGGGGGCGCTCACCGCTACGGGAGCCCTCGCCCTGGGTGCGGTGCTGACCGGCTGCGGGGGCGGCGACGAGGAGGCGAACGGCGGGAAGCCCGCGCACTCCGGCGCGCGGGCCGCCGCCGCCAGGACCGGAAAGGCCGTGCGCGAGAAGGCGGCGCGTGACGGCGCCCTCCTGCTCGCCCGGTACGAGCTGGTGGCGAAGGCGCATCCGGCGACGGCGGCGGGCCTGGCTCCCCTGCGGGCCGCCGTGCGGGAGCACGGCAAGGCGCTGGCGCCGCCGCGCGCGAAGGGCGGTCCGAGGGCCGACGCCCCTCCGGCCGCGCCCGGCCCGGTGTCCGCCGACCCGAAGGCCGCGGTGCGGGAGCTGGCCGCCGACGAGCGCCGCCGGGCCGACGCCTACGCCGAGGCGCTGCTGAACGTCGAGCCGGAGCTGGCCCGGCTGCTGGCCTCGGTGGCCGGGGCCGCGGCGGCGCACGCCTACCTGCTGACCGAACTGGCCGAGGAGACAGCCGCATGAGCACCCGATCCGTCCGGCCGTCCGAGGAGGACGCCGAGACCCCCGAGCTGACCGCCGTCCAGGCGGCCTTGGCCGCCGAGCACGCCGCGGTGTACGGCTACGGGCTGCTCGGCGGCCGGCTCGACGGGAAGCGGGGCGGCGAGGCCCGCGCGGCGTACGACGGGCACCGGGCCCGCCGGGACGCGCTGGCGCGCTCCGTGCGGGACCTGGGCGGGAGGTCGGTGGCCTCGGACGCCGCGTACGCCCTGCCGTTCGCCGTCGCGGACGCCTCGTCGGCGGTACGGCTGGCCGCGGTGCTGGAGGACCGGATCGCGGGCGCGTACGCCGATCTCGTACGGGCCGCCGAGGGCGCTCGCCGCAAGGAGGCCGCGGGCGCGCTGCGCGAGGCCGCGGTGCGGTCGGCCCGCTGGCGGGGCGGCAACGTAGCCTTTCCGGGGCTCGCGGAGCGGGCCGCCGGTGCGGACCCGGACGCGACGGGCCCGGTGGAGGCCGCCGGCGCGGACGGCGCGCGCTGACACGAGGAGGCGTGCCGTCACGAAGAACCGGAAAGGGAACACACGACGTATGGGTTGCGAACCGCCGCAGCGCCTGGTGCGCGCGCTCGGTGAGATGTACGGGGACGACGCGGCGGCCGACTGGCTGGACGCGCTCCCCGCGCTGACCGAGCGGGCGCTCGCCGCCGATGGCGGCCTCACCGTGGAGCGGGTCGCCGCCCCCGGCGGGCGCAGCTCCCTGGTGGTCCTGGTCCGGCGGGCCGACGGGACCCCGGCGGCGCTGAAGCTCGCCCCGCCGGTCGCCGGTCCGGAGCTGGAGCGGGCGGCGCTGGAGCACTGGAACGGCTGGGGCGCGGTGAAGCCGCTGGACGCGCCGGAGCTCGACGCGTCCGGTGCGCTGCTGCTGGAACGGCTGCACCACGAGGTGTCGCTGCGCTCCCTGCCGGAGGCCAAGGCCCTGCTGGAGGCGGCGGGCACGCTGCGGCGGCTGTGGGTGGAGCCGCCGGCCGGGCACGCCTTCGAGAGCGTGACCGCGCGGACCGATCGGCAGAGCGCCGGGATGCGGACGGCCGCCGAGGCCGATCCGGAGCTCGCGCCGCTGGTGGACGCGGCGCTCGCGGCGCGCGCGGAGCTGGTGGAGGGGGCGCCCGAACTCCTGCTGCTGCACGGCAACTTCCGGCAGAGCAAGGTGCTCTCCGGCGAGCGCGCGCCGTGGCTGACCGTGGGACCGGAACCGCTGGTGGGCGAGCGGGCCTACGACCTGGCGCGGCTGGTGCGGGACCGGGTGGAGGATCTGATCGCCTCCCCCGGCGGCCCGGTGACGGCCCGGCGGCGGGTCAAGAGGCTGGCGGAGTCGCTGGAGGTGGAGCAGGCGCGGTTGCACGCCTGGACGCTGTTCCGGGCGGTCGAGTCGGGCACCCGCGCGCTGGCCGAGGGGCGGCGGCAGATGGGCGAGGTCAACCTGGAGTTCGCGGGCTGGCTGTAGCCCCGCCCCGTACGGCGAAGGCCCCCGCGCGGCCTCGCGCGGGGGCCTTCGCGGCGACGGGTCAGGCCAGGTCGGCCGTCAGACGGGCGATCGCCTCGTCGACGGTCAGTTCCTCGCGCTCGCCGGTGCGGCGGTCCTTGAGCTCCAGGACGCCGTCGGCGGAGCGGCGGCCGGCGACGAGGATCTTGGGCACGCCGATCAGCTCGGAGTCGGTGAACTTCACGCCGGGCGAGACGCCGGGGCGGTCGTCGACCAGGACCCGCAGGCCCGCCGCGTTGAGCTTCTCCGAGACGTCGAGGGCCAGCTCGGTCTGGAGGGCCTTGCCCGCGGCGACGACGTGGACGTCGGCCGGGGCGATCTCGCGGGGCCAGCACAGGCCCTTGTCGTCGGCGGTCTGCTCGGTGAGGGCGGCCACGGCGCGGGAGACGCCGATGCCGTACGAGCCCATCGTGACGCGGACGGGCTTGCCCTGCTGGCCCAGCACGTCGAGCTGGAAGGTGTCGGCGTACTTGCGGCCGAGCTGGAAGATGTGGCCGATCTCGATGGCGCGGTCCAGGACGAGGCCGGTGCCGCACTTCGGGCAGGGGTCGCCCTCCTCGACGACGACGACGTCGAGGTACTCGTCGACCTCGAAGTCGCGGCCCGCGACGACGTTCCTCGCGTGCTTGCCCTCCTTGTTGGCGCCCGTGATCCAGGAGGTGCCGGGGGCGACGCGGGGGTCGGCGAGGTAGCGGACCTTCTCCAGGCCCTGGGGGCCGACGTAACCGCGTACGAGGTCGTCGCGGCCGACGAAGTCCTCGGCGGTGACCAGCTCGACGACGGCGGGGGCCAGGTGCTCGCCCAGCTTGCCGAGGTCGACCTCGCGGTGGCCGGGGACGCCGACGGCGACGATCTCCCCGTCCACCTTGACCAGCAGGTTCTTCAGGGTGGCGGAGGCGGGGACGCCGAGGTGCGCGGCGAGGGTCTCGATGGTCGGGGTGTCGGGGGTGTCCAGCTCCTCGACCGCGCCGTGCGCCGAGCCGTCGACCGGGGCGAGCGCGAAGGTCACGGCCTCGGTGTTGGCGGCGTAGTCGCAGTTCGGGCAGTCGGCGAAGGTGTCCTCACCGGCGGCCGCGGGGGCCAGGAACTCCTCGGAGGCGGAGCCGCCCATCGCGCCGGAGACGGCGGAGACGATGCGGTGGTCCAGGCCGAGCCGCTCGAAGATCTTGATGTACGCGGCCCGGTGCAGGGCGTAGGAGTGCGCGAGGCCCTCGTCGGTGGTGTCGAAGCTGTACGAGTCCTTCATCTGGAACTCGCGGCCGCGGAGCACGCCGGAGCGGGGGCGGGCCTCGTCGCGGTACTTCGTCTGGATCTGGTAGAGCATCACCGGCAGGTCCTTGTAGGACGTGCACTGGTCCTTGACGGTCTGGGTGAAGATCTCCTCGTGGGTGGGGCCGAGGAGGTAGTCGCCGCCCTTGCGGTCCTTGAGGCGGAAGAGCAGGTCGCCGTACTCCTCCCAGCGGCCGGACGCCTCGTAGGGCTCCTTGGGCAGCAGGGCGGGGAGCAGGACCTCCTGGGCGCCGATGGCGTCCATCTCCTCGCGGACGACGTTGGAGATGTTGTCCAGGACCTTCTTGCCGAGCGGCAGCCAGGACCAGATGCCGGCCGCGTTGCGGCGTACGTATCCGGCGCGGACCAGCAGCTTGTGGCTGAGCGTCTCGGCGTCCGCCGGGTCGTCGCGCAGTGTCTTGACCATCAATCGGGACATGCGCTGGACCTGGGCCATGATGAACTCCTGCTCGCAAGGGTGGTGAGCCCGAGGTTAGCCGGGCGGTGCGGGCTGGCGGAAATCCATTCAGGCCCCGGGCCTCGCGCGCAGCAGCGGCAGGGGCGCGCCCATGACCGCGTACGGCTGCGGGGCGCTCGGGAAGACGACCTGGCGTGCCAGGTCCCGGTAGCCGAGCGAGCGGTAGAGGGCGCGGGCCGGGCTGTCCTTGTCGATCGCCGAGAGGATCGACCGGGGGTGGCCGACGGCGTCGGTGATGGCGGTGATCAGGGTGCGGCCGATGCCGCGCTGCTGGTGGTCCGGGTGGACGTGGAGCTCGGTGATGACGAAGGAGTCGTCGAGCCAGCCGTCGGAGCTGGTGGCCCGCAGATACGGCTCGACGACGGTGGACCACCACTGGGCGCGGTCGTTGGGGAGCCCGTAGACGAAGCCGACGAGCCGTCCGTCGGGGGTGATGGCGCCGAGGGCCCGGGCGCGGGGGTGCTCCAGGTGTCTGAGGACGATGTGGCGGCGCACGTCGATCTCGTCCTGGCTCAGTCCGAAGGCGGCCGCCTGGACGCGCAGGGCTTCGTCGACGCGGGCGGCCAGGTCGACGGGGGCGATCTCGGCGTCGGGTGCCGCGGGGCCTTCTCGGGGGGCTGCTGCTGCCATGCGGGGAACCCTACTGGCCGGGGCGGGTGGTCAGAACCGTGGCTTCCCGGGGCGGGTGGGCGGGACGGTTCAGAACAGGACGCTCATGAACGCGCCGACCTCGCGGAAGCCGACCCGGCGGTAGGCCTTGCGGGCCGGGGTGTTGTAGTCGTTCACGTACAGGCTGACGACGGGGGCGACGTCGGCGAGGGCGTAGGCCAGGACGGCGGCCATGCCCGTTTCGGAGAGGCCCTTGCCGCGGTGTTCGGGGGCGACCCAGACGCCCTGGATCTGGCAGGCCTCGGGGGTGGCCGCGCCGATCTCGGCCTTGAAGACGACCTTGCCGTCGTCGATGCGGGCGAAGGAGCGGCCGGCGCCGATGAGTTCGGCGACGCGGGCCTGGTAGAGGAGTCCGCCGTCGCCGGCGAGCGGGGAGATGCCGACCTCCTCGGTGAACATCGCCACGCAGGCCGGCATCAGGACCTCGGTCTCGTCCTTGCGGATGCGGCGGACGAGCGGGTCGGGCGTGACGTCGGCGGAGGGGCTCTCGGTGACCATGAGGGGCTGGTTGGCGCGGACCTCGCGGGCGGGGCCCCAGCTGGGTTCGAGGAGTCGCCAGAGCTGGGTGGTGGGTTCGGCGGGGCCGACGATGGAGGAGCAGCGGCGGCCGGCCCTGCGGGCCCGGTCGGCGAAGGCGCGGACGGCCTCGGGACCGGCGCAGATGGGGACGAGGTTGGCGCCGGAGTAGCACAGGGAGCGGAGCATCCCGTCGGCGTACCAGCCCCACATCTCGCCGCCGAGGCGCCAGGGGTCGAGTCCGGCGACCTGCACGCGGGACGTCACGAAGGCGTTGGCCACGGGCTCGCTCTCCAGGATGGCGAGCGCTGCCTGGAGGTCGCTGGGTTCGAGGACCCGGGTGGTGGTCTGCGTCAACACGAGGGGGCCTCACCATGCGGTCTACTGATTTCCGCACTGTAACCGACGAGCCTGTCGAACGCCGGTCGAGTCCGGAAGACGGTCCGTGGGCAGGGCGGTGGTGCGGGCGGGGTCCGGTGCCCGGACGCGCTGCCGCCCCACCGGGCGCGGGGCCCGGTGGGGCGGTGACGGCGTGGAGGGCGCGGGTCAGGCGCCGATGGAGACCTGGGGTTCGCCGGACGCGATGCCGTCTTTCTCCATCTGCTCGGCGATCTTCAGGGCCTCTTCGATGAGGGTCTCGACGATCTTGGACTCGGGGACGGTCTTGATGACCTCGCCCTTCACGAAGATCTGGCCCTTGCCGTTGCCGGAGGCGACGCCGAGGTCGGCCTCGCGGGCCTCGCCGGGGCCGTTGACGACGCAGCCCATGACCGCGACGCGGAGCGGGACCTCCATGCCCTCCAGGCCGGCGCTGACCTGGTCGGCGAGCTTGTAGACGTCGACCTGGGCACGGCCGCAGGACGGGCAGGAGACGATCTCCAGGCGGCGCTGCTTGAGGTTGAGCGCCTCCAGGATCTGGAGGCCGACCTTGACCTCCTCGGCGGGCGGGGCCGAGAGGGAGACGCGGATGGTGTCGCCGATGCCCTCGGAGAGGAGCGCGCCGAACGCGACGGCCGACTTGATGGTGCCCTGGAACGCCGGTCCGGCCTCGGTGACGCCGAGGTGGAGCGGGTAGTCGCTCTGGGCGGCGAGCTGACGGTAGGCGTTGACCATCACGACCGGGTCGTTGTGCTTGACCGAGATCTTGATGTCGCCGAAGCCGTGCTCCTCGAAGAGGGACGCCTCCCACAGCGCGGACTCGACGAGGGCCTCGGGGGTGGCCTTGCCGTACTTCTTCAGGAGCCGCGCGTCCAGGGAGCCGGCGTTGACCCCGATCCGGATGGGGGTGCGGGTCTCGGAGGCCGCCTTCGCGATCTCCTTGACCTTGTCGTCGAACTGCTTGATGTTGCCCGGGTTGACCCGGACGGCGGCGCAGCCGGCGTCGATCGCGGCGAAGACGTACTTCGGCTGGAAGTGGATGTCGGCGATCACGGGGATCTGCGACTTGCGGGCGATCGTGGCGAGCGCGTCGGCGTCGTCCTGTGTCGGGCACGCGACGCGGACGATCTGGCAGCCGGACGCCGTCAGCTCGGCGATCTGCTGGAGCGTGGCGCCGATGTCCGACGTACGTGTCGTCGTCATCGACTGCACGGAAACGGGCGCGTCGCCGCCGACCGCGACCGTGCCGACCTGGATCTGTCGGCTGACCCTTCGGTCGGCGAGCTTGGTCGGAACGGCCGGCATTCCGAGAGAAATCGCAGTCATGCGCTGTGCATCCCCAAGGTGTGGATCAAGGTCCCGAGATCGGCGGGCTCCAGCCTTCGAGGTTACGGCACCGGAGGCGGGACGGACGCACCGTGTCGACAAGTCCACCCGTTGGTGAGCGGCCGGACACGGGGTGTGCGCCCGGCCGACACCTGGGTTCCGCGCGGCTGTCAGGAGATCTTGACGGGGTTCACGATGTCGGCCACCAGGACCAGCAGCGTGAAGCAGATGAAGAGTCCGGCGACCACGTAGGCGACCGGCATCAGCCGGGCCACGTCGAAGGGGCCGGGGTCGGGGCGGCGGAAGACCTTGGCCACATTGCGCCGCAGGGACTCCCAGAGCGCGCCCGCGATGTGCCCGCCGTCCAGCGGGAGGAGCGGGAGCATGTTGAACAGGAACAGCGAGAGGTTGAAGCCCGCGAGCAGGAACAGCATCATCGCGACCTGGTTCTGCGCCGGGATGTCGAGGTTCATCACCTCTCCCCCGATCCGGGCCGCGCCCACCACGCCGACCGGCGAGTCGTCGGCCCGTTGGCCGTCGCTGAAGGCGGCGTCCCAGAGGGCCGGGATCTTGGACGGCAGCGCGATGATCGAGTCGACACCGTTCTCGATCATGTCGCCCATGCGGACGGTGGAGTCGGCGAAGGAGAGGGGCACGATCTCGGTCCGGGCGGCGAAGCCCAGGTAGCCCGCCTTGACGAACTGGTCCGGGACCACCTGGCCGTTGCCGTCCTTCTTCGCGACGGCGTTCTCGCGCAGGACGGCGTCGAGGGTCACTTCCCCGCCGTCGCGTTCGACGACGATGGTGGCGGGGCCGATGGTCTCGCGGATGCGGTCCGAGAGCGTCGCCCAGTCGTCGACCTTCTGCCCGTCGAAGGCGACGATCCGGTCGCCCTCCTGGAGGCCGGCGGCCTTGGCGGGCGAGACCGGGTCGCCGGTCTTGCAGGTCTCGCGCTTGTCGCTCTGCGAGATCACGCACTGCTGGACGCCGGCGACCTCGGTGGTCTGCGTCTGGAAGCCGAAGGTCATCGCGACGCCCATGAAGATGGCGACCGCGAGGATCAGGTTCATGAAGGGGCCGGCGAACATCACGATGACGCGCTTCCACGGCTTGCGCGTGTAGAAGAGGCGCTTCTCGTCGCCCGGTTCCAGCTCCTCGTAGGCGGCGGAGCGGGCGTCCTCGATCATGCCGCGCCAGGGTGAGGTGGAGCGGGCTTCGAGGCGGCCGTCGGGGCCCGGCGGGAACATCCCGATCATCCGGATGTAGCCGCCGGCCGGGATGGCCTTGATGCCGTACTCCGTGTCGCCCTTCTTGCGCGACCAGATCGTCGGGCCGAAGCCGACCATGTACTGCGGGACCCGGATGCCGAACATCTTGGCCGTGGAGAGGTGGCCCAGCTCGTGCCAGGCGATGGAGAAGAGGAGGCCCACGACGAAGACGGCGATCCCCAGGACCGTCAGCAGGACCGAGGTCAGACTCATGCGCGCGCCTCCGCTGTCGCTTTCGCCGAGAGTTCCCTGGCCCGTGCGCGGGCCCAGGTTTCCGCTTCGAGGACGTCCGCGACGCTGAGCGAGGTTCCCGGGGCGGGGGTGCCGTGTTCGGACACCACAGCGGTGACCGTATCCATGATTCCGTTGAAGGGCAGCCGTCCGGCGAGGAAAGCGTCCACGCATTCCTCGTTCGCCGCGTTGAAGACGGCCGGCGCGGTGCCGCCGAGCCCGCCGACGTGCCGGGCGAGGCCGACCGACGGGAAGGCCTCGGTGTCCAGCGGGAAGAACTCCCAGCTGGACGCCTTCGTCCAGTCGAAGGCGGGGGCGGCGTCCGGGACGCGCTGGGGCCAGCCGAGGCCGATGGCGATGGGGCCGCGCATGTCCGGCGGGGTGGCCTGGGCGAGCGTGGAGCCGTCGCTGAACTCGACCATGGAGTGCACGTAGGACTGGGGGTGGACCACGACCTCGATCCGGTCGAACGGAATGTCGTAGAGGAGGTGCGCCTCGATGACCTCCAGGCCCTTGTTGACCAGGGTCGCGGAGTTGATGGTGATGACGGGTCCCATCGCCCAGGTGGGGTGGGCGAGCGCCTGTTCCCGGGTGACGTCGGCCAGTTCGTCGCGCGTGCGGCCCCGGAACGGTCCGCCGGAGGCGGTGACGACGAGCCGGCGGACGTCGGCACGGGTGCCGGCGGCCAGTGCCTGGAAGAGCGCGGCGTGCTCGGAGTCGACCGGGATGATCTGGCCGGGGGCGGCGAGCGCCTTCACCAGCGGGCCGCCGACGATCAGCGACTCCTTGTTGGCGAGGGCGAGCGTGCGGCCCGCCTTCAGCGCGGCGAGGGTGGGGGCGAGCCCGATGGAGCCGGTGATGCCGTTGAGCACGGTGTGGCAGGCGCTCGCCGCGAGGGTGGCGGCGGCGTCGGGTCCGGCCAGGATCTCGGGGAGCGGCTCGCCGGGCCCGTAACGCTCCCGCAGCGCCGTGCGCAGGGCGGGGACCGCGTCCTCGGCGGCGACGGCGACCGTGTCGACCCGCAGCAGGCGGGCCTGCTCGGCCAGCAGGTCGACCCGGCCGCCGGCGGCCGAGAGCGCCGTGACCCGGAAGCGGTCGGGGTTGCGCAGGACCAGGTCGATGGCCTGGGTGCCGATGGACCCGGTGGAGCCGAGGATCACGAGATCCCGGCGGCCGTCCGCGGCGTCGAAGACGAGATGCGGATCGGCGAGGGGGGCGGGGCTGTCGCTCATGCCCCCCATTGTTGCCGCTCCGGCTGTGTGCGGGGACAGCGCGTCCCGGGTGGGCCGCGGATTCACCGGGCCGCGGCCCCGGTGTCGGGCGCGGGGGTCTCCGGCACCGCGCCCGCGGGCTACCGGTGTCGGGCTCGCGGGTCCCCGGCCCCGCACCCGCGGGCTACCGGTGTCCGGCACGCGACGCACCGTCCCGGGCCCGCGGGAGCCGAAGCCTGCTCCCCGGCCCGCGGCCCGCCGGCTTCGGCTCCCGCGGGCCGCCGGTCTCAGGCCTGCGGGCTCGCGGCGAAGTCCGCGAACACCTCGTGGAAGCGCGGGAACGTCTTGCGTACGCAGCCGGGGTCGTCGTACGTCAGACCGGGGGTGAGCAGTCCGGCGACCGCGAAGGACATCACGATCCGGTGGTCGCCGTGGGTGGCGATCCCCGTCGGCTTCGGCGTCCCGGGGAGGATCTCGATCCAGTCGTGCCCGGTGTGGACCGTGATGCCCATGGCGCGCAGGTTCTGGGCGCACGCCTCCAGTCGGTCGCACTCCTTGACCCGGGTGTTGGCGACGTCCTCGATGCGCACGGGTCCGTCCGCGTGGGGGGCGATGGCGGCGAGCGTCGGCATGGTGTCGGAGATGTCGCGCATGGTGACGGTGATCCCGCGCAGCCGGCCGGTGGAGCGGACGGTGGTGGCGTCGGGGCCGACGCTCACCTCGGCGCCCATGTCCCGCAGCACGTCGACGAAGCGCAGGTCGCCCTGGAGGGCGCCGATGCCGAGCCCCGGGACGGTGACCTCGCGGCCGGTGAGGGCGGCGGCGGCGAAGAAGTAGCTCGCGGTGGAGGCGTCGGGCTCGACGGCGTAGGCGGTGGCCCGATAGCCGCCGGAGGGGACGGTGAAGGTGTTCCCCTCCCGCGACACGTCCACGCCGAAGTCGCGCATCATCGCGAGGGTGATCTCGACGTACGGCGCGGAGACCAGGTCGGTGACCTCGATCCGCAGCCCCTTCGCGGTGAGCGGCCCGAGCATCAGCAGGGCGGTGAGGTACTGCGACGACTCCCCCGCGTCCAGGACGACGTCGCCGCCCTCGATCCCGGCGGCGCGCACGGTCAGCGGGTGGTGCCCCTCTTCTCCCCCGTGGCGCAGATCGACGCCGAGGGCGGTGAGGGCGCGGGTGAGCGGGGCGAGCGGGCGGCGGCGCATCTGGGCGGAGGCGTCGAAGCGGTACGTGCCGGAGGCGGCGGCCGCGACGAGGGTGGGCAGGAAGCGGGCGGTGGTCGCGCCGTCGCGGCAGTAGACGTCGGCGTCGGGGGCGGCGGGCCCGTCCGGGCGTCCTTCGACGCGCCAGCGGTCGGCCTCCTGCTCGACCGCGTAACCGAGGTTCTTCAGCCCTTCGGCGAAGCCCTCGGTGTCGTCCGAGCGCAACGGCCTCAGCAGGGTGGTGGTGCCGTCCGCCGCCGCGGCCAGGAAGAGGGCGCGGGCGGTGACGGACTTGGAGCCGGGGATGTCGATGACGGTCACGGCGCCCATCCTGCCCTCCGGCGGGCGGGCCGGGCGGGGTACGTCCGGTGCGTGGACGCGGTGGACGCACCCCGTGGGACGGCCCTCAGCGCACCGGCCGGTGCTGGTTCCCGTGGGCGGAGGGGCCCGGGGTGGCGTCCGCGATCCAGGGACCCTCGCCGCTGGGGTCGACGACGCCCTCCTCCAGCCAGGTGTACAGGCCCGCGAGAACGCCGTCGACGACGCGCCGGTCGAGGTCGTCGGTGTTGGACCACAGACGGGTGAACAGCGCCTCCACCCGGATGCGGGCCTGCCGGCAGAAGGCGTCCGCGAGCTGGTAGGCCTCGCGGCCGTGCTCGCCCGTCCCGCGCAGGTGCTCGGCGCGGACGCAGGCGGCGCTCATGGCGAAGAGTTCCGCGCCGATGTCGACGATCCGGCCGAGGAAGCCCTGTTTGGTCTCCATCCGGCCCTGCCAGCGGGACATGGCGTAGAAGGTGGAACGGGCGAGCTTGCGCGAGGCCCGCTCGACGTACCGGAGGTGGCCGGAGAGGTCGCGGTGCCCGGGCGGGTGGAACTCGGCGTACGTACGCGGGAGCTGCCCGGGCCCCGCGACGAGCCTGGGCAGCCAGCGGGCGTAGAAGCCGGCGGCGTTCGCGCCCGCCCTGGCCTTGGCGGAGAGCGGCTTGTCGGGGTCGATGAGGTCGCCCGCGACCTTGAGGTGGGCGTCGACGGCCTCGCGGGCGATCAGCAGGTGCATGATCTCGGTGGAGCCCTCGAAGATCCGGTTGATGCGCATGTCCCGGAGCATCTGCTCGGCCGGCACGGCCCGCTCCCCGCGGGCGGCCAGCGACGCGGCGGTCTCGAAGCCCCGGCCGCCGCGGATCTGGACCAGTTCGTCGGCGATCAGCCAGCCCGCCTCGGAGCCGTACAGCTTGGCGAGGGCGGCCTCGATGCGGATGTCGTTGCGGTCCTCGTCGGCCATCTGCGAGGAGAGGTCGACGATCGCCTCCAGGGCGAAGGTGGTGGCCGCGATGAACGAGATCTTGGAGCCGACCGCCTCGTGCCGGGCGACGGGCCGGCCCCACTGCTCGCGTACGGCGGACCATTCGCGGGCGATCTTCAGGGACCACTTGCCCACGCCCACGCACATCGCCGGCAGGGACAGCCGGCCGGTGTTGAGGGTGGTCAGGGCGATCTTCAGCCCGGCCCCCTCGGGCCCGATCCGGCAGGCGCCGGGGACCCGGACGCCGTGGAAGCGGGTGACGCCGTTCTCGATGCCGCGCAGGCCCATGAAGGCGTTGCGGTGCTCGACGGTGACGCCGGGGGCGTCGGCCTCGACGACGAAGGCCGTGATGCCTCCGGGATGGCCCTCGGAGGCGGGAACCCGGGCCATGACGACGAGGAGGTCGGCGACGACGCCGTTGGTGGTCCAGAGCTTCACGCCGTCGAGGACGTAGTCCGGCCCGTCGGGCACCGCGGAGGTGGCGAGGCGGGCCGGGTCGGAGCCGACGTCCGGCTCGGTCAGCAGGAAGGCGGAGATGTCGGTGGTGGCCAGCCGGGGCAGGTAGACGTCCTTCTGCTCCTGGGTGCCGAAGATCTTCAGGGGCTGCGGTACGCCGATCGACTGATGCGCGGAGAGCAGCGCGCCGATCGCGGGACTGGCCGAGCCGGCCAGGGCGAGCGCCTTGTTGTAGTACACCTGGGTGAGACCGAGCCCGCCGTACCTGGTCTCGATCTTCATCCCGAGCGCGCCCAGCTCCTTGAGCCCGGCGATCACCTCGTCGGGGATCCTGGCCTCGCGTTCGATCCGCGCGCTGTCGACCCGCGTCTCGCAGAACGTGCGCAGCCGCGCCAGGAACTCCTCGCCGCGCCGGATGTCGTCGGGCGGCGGCAGGGGGTGCGGATGGATCAGGTCGAGGCGGAAGCGCCCCAGGAACAGTTCCTTGGCGAAGCTGGGCTTGCGCCAGTCCTGCTCCCGGGCGGCCTCGGCGACCCGTCGTGCCTCGCGTTCGGTGACCTTGGGCGCCCTGGGGAGCTGGGGGACGTTGTGTGGTGCGGACATGAGGGACCTCACCTCGCCGCGCGCCAGCGGACGGATGGACCCCCGGCTGTGGACGCACGGACTGCTAGTCGCTGCTTACTGGTCCGTATGTAACCCGTGTACCCGTGGTTCGGCACCCGGACCGGTCCCCGCGCGCGGACACGCGGACGGCCCGAACCCCCGCACAGTCGGGTTCGGGCCGTCCGCTTCGCGCCCCGCCCGCACCCGCTGTCCAGGCGGGGGCGCGGGCGGGGTGGTCCGGGTGTTACAGGGCGAGGCCGGTGAGGACCAGGACGCGCTCGTAGGTGTAGTCGTCCATGGCGTAGCGGACGCCCTCGCGGCCGACGCCGGACTGCTTGGCGCCGCCGTACGGCATCTGGTCGGCGCGGTACGAGGGGACGTCGCCGATGATCACGCCGCCGACCTCCAGGGCGCGGTGGGCGCGGAAGGCGGTCTGGAGGTCGTGGGTGAAGACGCCGGCCTGGAGGCCGTACTTGGAGGAGTTGACCGCGGCGAACGCCTCGGCCTCGCCGTCCACCTTCTGGAGGGACATGACCGGGCCGAAGACCTCTTCGCAGGAGAGCTGCACGTCGTCGGGGAGGGAGGCGAGGACGGTCGGGGCGTAGGTGGCCCCGTCGCGCTTGCCGCCGGTGAGCAGCTCCGCGCCGCCCCGGACGGCCTCGTCGACCCAGGACTCGACGCGCTTGGCGGCGTCCTCGCTGACGAGGGGTCCGACGTCGGTGGCGGCGGCGGCCGGGTCACCGGTGACGAGGGCCTCGACGGCGGCGACGATCTTCGGGACGAGGCGGTCGTAGACGGAGGCGTCGGCGATGACGCGCTGCACGGAGATGCAGGACTGGCCGCCCTGGTAGTTGGAGAAGGTGGCGATCCGGGTCGCGGCCCAGTCGAGGTCTTCGTCCGAGGCGTAGTCGCCGAGGACGACGGCCGCGCCGTTGCCGCCGAGCTCCAGGGTGCAGTGCTTGCGCGGCACCGAGTCCATGATCGCGTAGCCGACCGGGCCGGAGCCGGTGAAGGAGATGACCGGAAGCCGCTCGTCCTGGACCAGGGCGGGCATCTTGTCGTTCGGGACCGTCAGGACGGACCAGGAGCCCGCCGGGAGGTCGGTCTCGGCGAGCAGTTCGCCCAGGATCAGCGAGGAGATCGGGGTCGCCGGGGCGGGCTTGAGGATGATCGGGGCGCCGACGGCGATGGCCGGGGCCACCTTGTGCGCGCTGAGGTTGAGCGGGAAGTTGAAGGGCGCGATACCGAGGACCGTCCCGCGCGGGAAGCGCCGGGTCAGCCCGAGGCGGCCGGTGCCGCCGAGGTCGGTGTCGAGCCGCTGGGCGTCACCGCCGTTGAAGCGGCGGGCCTCCTCGGCGGCGAACCGGAACACGGACACGGCGCGCCCGACCTCGCCCCGGGCCCACTTGATCGGCTTGCCGTTCTCCGCCGAGATCAGCTGGGCGATCTCCTCGGTGCGCTCCGTCAGCCGCCGTACGACGTGGTCGAGGGCAGCGGCCCTGACGTGCGCCGGGGTGGCGGCGAACTCGTCGCGCACCGCGTGGGCGGCGGCGACGGCCTCCTCGACCTGGGCGTCGGTCGGCACGCTGACGGTGCCGACGAGGCGTCCGTCGTAGGGGTTGGTGACGTCGAAGCTGTCGGCACCGGTGGCCCGGCGGCCGGCCACCCAGAAGGCGTGGGGCGAAGTCATGGAGGTTCCGGCCCTTCGGAGATCGTGAGTTCGGGGATCGTGAGTTCGGAGGTCGTTCAAAGGTCTTGAGGCGGTGTTCGCGTACGTCGTGGGCGCCCGGAGGGCTTCCCGCTGTGGTCCCACGGTAGGACGGGGAGCCCGCGATCGTGTTTGTCCGGGGTGGAGTGGGAAGGGCGCCCGCCGCTACGATTTGGCAGAGCCCGCCCCGGAGTGGGCCCGGGGCTACTCCTCGGCTGGTACCGCCGCCTCGGTCGTCTTCAGAGCGAGCCACAGTTCCATGCGGACGTCCGGGTCGTCCAGCGAGCGGCCGAGGATCTCCTCCACGCGGCGCATCCGGTAGCGCAGGGTGTGCCGGTGCACGCCCAGGTCGGCGGCGGCGGCGTCCCACTGGCCGTGGCGGGAGAGCCAGGCGCGCAGGGAGGCCACGAGGTCGCCGCGGCCCTTGGCGTCGTGCTCGTACAGCGCGCGGAGCATGCCGTCGGCGAAGGCCCGTACCGCGTCGTCGGCGAGCAGCGGCAGCACCGAGCCGGTGGCCAGCTCCTCGTGCTCGACCAGCGCCCTGCCGCGCCTGCGGGCGACGGAGAGGGCCTGTTCGGCCTGCTTGTACGCGGCGGAGACGGCGATCGGGCCGGAGGGGGCCGAGAGGCCGACCACGACGTCGCTGTCCTCGGCGCCGCCCTCGCGCGGGGCGCGGTCGTCCTGGGCCTCGGCATAGGCGGCGCAGGCGGCGACGGCGGCTCCGCCGTCGGCGGCGAGCACCACGACGCGCTCGGCCTCGGGGACCAGGAGCAGCGCCTCGCCGGAGCGGGCGGCGGCGGCCTCCATGGTCTCGGTGAGCAGCTCGGACCCGGCGGGGACGGCGGCCTCGGCGATGAGCAGCCGGAACGGGGCGTCGAGCAACCCGCCGTAGAGGTCTCCGGCGACCGCCCGCGCGTGGTCGGGCTGGCCGGCGAGCAGCATGCGCAGGACGGCGGCGCCCAGGCGCTGTTCGGCGCCCTGGAGGGAGCCGGAGCGGGCGGTGGTGAGGGTGAGCAGGGCGACGGCCGAGTGCACGGCGTAGCGCTCGGCGGTGCCCAGCGCGGCGCCGGTACCCACCGCCAGCGCGCCGCGCGCACGGCGGCCGGTGCCGAGCGACTGGAGCTCCACCCGGTCCTCGCTGTCGGCGACGACGATGCTGGCGGGGGCGGGTCTGTCCCGGAGGCGCTCGACGTCGGGGGTGAGGCGGGCGGCGCGGCGGGCGGCCCAGTCGGGAGCGGCGGCGAGGACCGCGCCGGAGGTGTCGTAGAGCGCGGCCCAGCCGTCGATGTGGGCGGCGAGCCGGGCGAGGAGGTCGGCGGGGCCGTCCCCGGCGAGGGCGGCCCTCGTCAGCTCGCGCTGGGCCTCGAAGCCGGCGGTGACCGCGCGGTACTGGTCGGCGGCGATGGCGGCGGAGACGGCCTTGCTGATGGCGAGGAACGGGGTGCGGCGGGGGACTTCGAGGAGGGGGAGGCCCGCCTCCTCGGCGGCTTCGACGAGCGCTGCGGGGACCTCCTCGTAGTTGACCCCGACCGCGAACCCGACCCCGGCGACCCTGGCCCCGGCCAGCCGTCGTACGTAGCGCCGCATGGAATCGGCGTTCTCGGCGTCCAGGTTGGTGGCGGTCACGAGGAGGAGTTCACCGCCGTCCATGTACGGGACGGGGTCGGCCAGCTCGCTGGCGTGGGCCCAGCGCACGGGGGTGTCGAGCCGGTCCGCGCCCGCCCGCACGGTGAGCTTGAGCGCCGAGTGCTGGAGGAGCGAGGCGAGCGTGGGGGGCATGGGCCGGGAACCCTCAAGGTCGGGGACGAGGTCGCGGCGCCACCGTGCGGAGGGCCGGATCGCGGCCGGAACGGTGCTACCGAATTTCGCCGTCGCGTATGAACGGCTGTCTCCGATTCTGCCAGGGCGGCAGGGTGGCTGTAACCGCTCTCAGCCACCCCTTCGCCCGGCCTCCCGGTGGGGCCTCAGCCGTCGAGGTGGACGAGGAGAGGGGGCGCGTGGTCGCCCTGGACCGTGGCCAGTCGGATCACGGCGTGCCCGGCGGGCACGGCGTACGCCAGCTCCGAGGCCGACCAGCGCTCCCGCTCGACCTGCCGCACGGTCACCGCGTCCGTGGTCACCGCCTTGCCGGTGACGAGCTTGCGCAGGGCGTGCAGGGCGCGGGTGAACGGCTGGTCGGCGAAGACGGTGTGCTGGGCGACCTCGCGGGTCTCGACCCATTCCTTGCCCCAGGCTTCGGCGAAGCGCTTGCCGTCCCAGGTGGTGATGCCGGAGAAGGCGGCCGTGCAGCCGACCGCCCCGAGCAGCGGGGTGTGCAGGGCCTCGGGGACGTCGTCGACGGTACGGAGGGCGAGGACGGCCCCCGCGTTGACCGAGCGCAGTCTGCGGATGCCGCGCACGGTCTCGGCGGTCACGGCGTGGGTGGCGTCGTCCAGGACCAGGCAGGCGAAGAGCGTGGTGTCGGTGCGGGCCGCGGTGATGGCGGTGAACTGGGCCAGGAACAGCCGGGTGAGCAGCCGGGACGCCTCCGCGTGGCCGCGTTCCGGCAGGTCGACGCGGACCCGCAGCGGATGCTGGCCGAGCGCTCGCAGCGAGAACGGTCGCGCGTCCGGACCGGTGGCGAAGAACCCGGCGAACGCCGGCCGGTCGAGCAGTGCGACCCGGTCGGCGAGGGCCGGTGCGGGGTCGCCGGGGCCGCCCGCCTGCCGGGACCGCGCGTCGAGTTCGCGCAGCATCGCATGGTGGCCGGCGGCTTCGAGGGAGGCGCGGAGACCGGCGAGTGCGTCCGGTGTGCCGTCGAGGAGTTCGCGCAGTTCGGGCACGGAGGGGAAGTGCCCGCGGGCCGCACGGTAGGGGCCGAGCAGTTGGGCGAGGACCGTGGCGGCCCGGCGGCTGTCGAGGCTGCCGACATCCCCGACGAGCCCTTCGGCGAGGACGGCGGCCGCCTCGTCGGGATCGGTGGTGCCGCCGTACAGGTCGATGTCGTGGGCGGAGCCGGGGTGACCGACCCGGACGACGACGTCGAAGGCGTCGTCCGGGCCGAGCGGCGCGCCCGCGCCCCCGACGGCGAGGACCGCCGCCTGTCCGGCCAGTGCCCGCAGGGCGAGGGCCTCGACGACCGGCCGGACCAGCCGGGTGGTCTTCCCGGCGCCGGGCGGTCCGACCGCGAGCAGGGAGGTGCCGAGCAGCGCTGGTTCCAGGGCGAGGCCCGTGCCCCGGCGGACGTAGGGGTTGTGCGGGTCGTCCGCGCACCTGCCGATCCTGACCTGGCCGGTGAGGAC
Organism: Streptomyces griseus; assembly: GCF_900460065.1. GTDB lineage: Bacteria > Actinomycetota > Actinomycetes > Streptomycetales > Streptomycetaceae > Streptomyces > Streptomyces griseus. The sequence continues at coordinate 71,055 of NZ_UAVD01000048.1, forward strand.
GTCGTGACGGGCCCCGCGCCGGGGCAGGTCGCGGTGGCCGGAGGGGTGCAGGGCCGCGGCTCCGCCGGTCCTGAGCACGGCCTCCGCGAGCGCGGCGAGCCGGTCGGGCCGCTGGGTGGCGAGTGTCCAGGCGTGGCGCAGCCGGGCGGCGTCCACGTCGTTCATCCGCCCGGTGCGCACCTCGGCGGTGAGGGTGTCCGCGGCGTCGGTCCAGCCCGCGGCACGCAGTTCGGGCCACTGGTCGGCCGAGGTCCCGGCCGCGGGGGACGTCGCGGGGCCTGCCGCCGGGACGCCGTCGCCCCGGCGGGCGGCGATCAGTTCGCGCCAGCGGCCGAGCCGGGCGAAGGGGTAGAGCACGGCGGCGGCGATCACCGCGTAGATGACGTTGACGACGGTCTGGCTCTGGTAGATCTCACCGCCCGCGACGGAGGCGACCAGGACCAGGACCGGTCGGACGACCGGGAGTGCCTCCTTCCAGACGAGCAGCTGGGTCAGACCCGCCGCGGCGGCTGCCGCGAGCGCGAGGAAGGGCTGCCCCCGGTCGGCGACATGGCGGCGGAACAGTTCGGAGAAGTTGCCGATCCGGCCGCAGCCGTAGGCCAGCAGGCCGAAGAGGATCGCCTCGTACACCGTGAGGGCGTCGCTGCCCTCGATGGTGCGGGGACCACCGGACGTGCCCGGGTTCCACCACTCCCCCGGGGTGAAGAGCTTCAGCGGGACGAGGCGGTAGGGAAGATAGCCGTTGCGCCACAGCGACCACAGCAGCAGCGCGGAGAGCAGCGAGATCAGCGCGCCGACCAGCAGCGACCGGTTCGAGACGCCCTCGGGCTCCTCGGGCGGCGGCGGGGTGTACCCGTACCGCCAGACGCCCGGTTCCTGCGGTGGGCGGGGCGTGCGCAGCCAGGCGTCGACCGGTGCCCCGGGGAGCGGCTGCTCCACCGGCGGGGCCGATCCGGGCCGGGTCGGGCGCTGCTCGACGGGCGGGGCCGCCGGAGGGTGGCCGGCGGCGGGCGGCGGAACCCGCGGCGGGGTGGTGGGCGGTGGCGGGAGGGCCGGTCCGGGGACCCTGTCCGCGCTCGGTCCCCGTACACCCCGTGTGCCGTCGTCGTCCATGAACCACTGCCCCCTTGACCTGCCGGTCCGTCCGCTGCCCCGGTCAATCTAGTGCGCGCGCACGGTGAGTTCAGCAACGCGCCCGGATAGTGACCGTCCCACGGGGCCGAGCGGACGTGGACCGCCCCGCCCCGCCCGCCGCCCACCTCCGGTCCGCCATCTGTCCGCCGAGGACAAGGACACACCCCCATCACTCCCGATCGGAGCATGCCCGCACCCCTCCCCCACCCCTAGCCTGCGAGGAGAAGCGTCCGAAACACCCCCCAGGAGCCCCTCATGACCGCAATCCCGCAGGAGCGCCGCGTCGTCACTGCCATCCCCGGCCCGAAGTCGGTGGAGCTTCAGGCTCGCCGTCTCGCCGCCGTCGCCGCAGGTGTGGGCTCCACCCTGCCGGTGTTCACCGCCCGTGCCGGCGGGGGGATCATCGAGGACGTGGACGGCAACCGGCTGATCGACTTCGGGTCCGGGATCGCCGTGACCTCCGTGGGCGCCTCCGCCGAGGCCGTCGTGCGGCGGGCCTCCGCCCAGCTCGCCGACTTCACCCACACCTGTTTCATGGTCACGCCGTACGAGGGGTACGTCGAGGTCTGCGAGCAGCTCGCCGAGCTGACGCCGGGCGACCACGCGAAGAAGTCGGCGCTGTTCAACTCGGGCGCCGAGGCCGTCGAGAACGCGGTGAAGATCGCCCGTGCCTACACCAAGCGCACCGCCGTCGTCGTCTTCGACCACGGCTACCACGGGCGCACCAACCTGACGATGGGCATGACGGCGAAGAACATGCCGTACAAGCAGGGCTTCGGCCCGTTCGCGCCCGAGGTCTACCGTGTCCCGGTCGCCTACGGCTACCGCTGGCCGACCGGCGCCGAGAACGCCGGCGCCGAGGCGTCCGCGCAGGCCATCGACGAGATCAGCAAGCAGATCGGCGCGGACAACGTCGCCGCGATCGTCATCGAGCCGGTGCTCGGCGAGGGCGGCTTCATCGAGCCGGCCAAGGGCTTCCTCCCCGCGATCGCGCAGTTCGCGAAGGACAACGGCATCGTGTTCGTCGCGGACGAGATCCAGTCCGGCTTCTGCCGTACCGGCCAGTGGTTCGCCTGCGAGGACGAGGGCATCGTCCCGGACCTGATCACCACCGCCAAGGGGATCGCCGGCGGGCTGCCGCTGTCCGCCGTGACGGGCCGCGCCGAGATCATGGACGCCGCGCACGCGGGCGGTCTGGGCGGGACGTACGGCGGCAACCCGGTCGCCTGCGCCGGTGCGCTCGGGGCCATCGAGACGATGCGCGAGCTGGACCTGAACGGGAAGGCCCAGCGGATCGAGGAGGTCATGAAGGGCCGCCTCGCCGAGATGCGGAGCAAGCTGCCGAACGGCGACATCATCGGCGACATCCGCGGCCGTGGCGCGATGATCGCGATCGAGCTGGTGAAGTCCGGCACGAAGGACCCGGCCCCGGAGGCGGCGGGCGCGCTCGCGAAGGCCTGTCACGCCGAGGGCGTGATGGTTCTGACCTGCGGTACGTACGGGAACGTCCTGCGCTTCCTGCCGCCGCTGGTGATCGGCGAGGAGCTGCTGAACGAGGGCCTCGACGTCATCGAGCAGGCGTTCGGCACGCTCTGACGCTTCGAACCCGAGAGCGGTCGGGGGCGGCGTTTCGCCGCTTCCGTCCACCGTCCGGGTGAGGGCCTGTGAAGAACGTGTGCGGGGGCGATGGCGGGAGGCGGTGGCGACTGTCGGCCGCCCCTCCGCTGCCGTACGGTTTCTGCAGATGAGAGAAACACCTCGGTCGCGGGAAACCCCGGCCGACTCCGGACCGGGGCTTCCCCAGCGCCGTCCGGGGCGTGCGTTCGCGCACACCGGGGCCTCCGGCTCCGGGACTCCTCACCGATCGGACGGCCGCCCGCCCCACACCCCCCGGGGCGCGCGGCGAACCGGTCTCGCCGGCCATCCCGGAACAACCCCCCCTGTTCCCGGGTGGCCGGCCCCTCTCGTTTCCGGCGTCCTCGCTCTGCTCGTGGTCCTCTTCGCGCTGATCACCTGGCAGGTCGCCGTCGAGGGTCCGCTGCTGCGGCTCGACGAGCGCGTGGGCGGGGGGCTGTTCGGGAGCGGTCCCGCCGCGCTGACCCAGGTCCTCTCCGATCTCGGCGGGATGCCGGTGGCGCTTCCGGTGCTGGCCTGCGCGATCGGGTACGCCCTGTGGCGTCGTGCGCTGCGGCTCGCCGTGTGCGCGGCCCTCACCATGGCGGCGGTGCCCGCGCTGGTGATCCCGTTGAAGGTGGCCACCGCCCGGCAGGGGCCGCTGACCGAGGCGGTCAACTACTTCCCGTCCGGCCACACGGCCACGGCCGCCGTGGCGTACGGGGCGTCGGCCCTGGTGATGCTGGCCCTGCCCCGTCCGTCGTGGCTGCGCCGGGCGACCTGGCCCCGGGCGTGGATGATGCCCGTCGCCGCGATCCTGTTGACCACGGCGACGGGCATCGGTCTGGTGCTGCACGGCTACCACTGGCCGCTGGACGTGCTGGCCAGTTGGTGCCTGGGGCCTCTGGTGCTGGCGCCCCTGTGGTGGGTCAGCTGCCGAAGTAGGCGTCGAAGTTCTTCGAGAACTCCCAGTTGTTGAAGCGGTCCCAGTTGATCGACCAGGTCATCAGGCCGCGCAGGTCGGACCAGGTCCCCCGGGTCTGGTAGGAGCCGCAGTCGGTCTTCTTCGTCAGGCAGTTGAGCGCCTTGTTGACCTCGGCCGGCGTGGTGTGGCCGTTGCCCGCCTGGGTGGAGGCCGGGAGGCCGATGGCGACCTGGTCGGGGCGCAGGCCGGGGAAGACCTTGGTGGTGTCGCCCGCCACCGGGAAGCCCGCGAGCAGCATGTCGGTCATCGCGATGTGGAAGTCCGCGCCGCCCATGGTGTGGTACTGGTTGTCCAGCCCCATGATCGGACCCGAGTTGTAGTCCTGGACGTGCAGCAGGGTCAGGTCGTCGCGCAGCGCGTGGATGACCGGCAGGTACGCCCCGGCGCGCGGGTCCTGGCCGCCCCAGGGGCCGGAGCCGTAGAACTGGTAGCCGAGCTGCACGAAGAAGGTCTCGGGCGCCATCGTGAGGACGAAGTCCGGGCCGTACTTCGCCTTGAGGGACTTCACCGCGGAGATCAGGTTGACGATCACCGGCGAGGTCGGGTTGCGGAAGTCGGTGTCGCCGGTGTTGAGGGAGAGCGAGTGGCCCTCGAAGTCGATGTCCAGGCCGTTCAGGCCGTAGGTGTCGATGATCTTCGAGACCGAGGTGACGAAAGCGTCCCGGGCCGCGGTGGAGTTGAGCTGCACCTGTCCGTTCTGGCCGCCGATCGAGATCAGCACCTTCTTGCCCGCGGCCTGCTTGGCCTTGATCGCGGCCTTGAAGTCCGCCTCGGACTCGACGTTCGGGCACTCGGCGACCGGGCAGAGCGCGAAGCGTATGTCGCCGGAGGTGACGGAGGTGGGCTCGCCGAAGGCGAGGTTGATGACGTCCCAGGAGTCGGGTACGTCCGCCATCCGGGTGTAGCCGGAGCCGTTGGCGAAGCTGGAGTGCAGGTAGCCGACGAGGGCGCGGGGCGGGAGCTTGGTGTCGCCGCCTCCGCCGCCCGCCGTGGTGGTCGCGGTGAGGGCGGCCGATTTCGCGGACTCGCCGGCCGCGTTGGCGGCGGTGACCTGGAAGCTGTACGCGGTGGAGGCGGTCAGGCCCGTCACGGTGGCGGAGGGGCCGGTGGCCGTCGCCACCTTCGTACCGCCGCGGTAGACGTGGTAGGCGCTGGCGCCGGAGACGGCGTTCCAGGAGAGCGCGACGGAGGAGGAGGTGATCGCCGTGGTCTTCAGGCCGGCGGGGACCGCCGGGATCACGACGGGGTCGCCGCCGGGGCCGACCAGGGTGAGGTCGTCGGCGTAGTAGGCGGGGGTGCCGTACCAGCCGTGGGTGTACACGCTCACGGAGGTGGTGGAGGGGCCCGTCTTGAAGGTGGTGGTGAGCTGCTTCCACGCGCCGGGGGACTGGGTCCAGGTGGAGACGTCGGTGGTACCGGTGCCGGAGGCGCCGAGGTAGACGTAGCTGCCCTGCACCCAGGCGCTCAGCGTGTACGAGGAGTTGGGCTTGACCGTGATGCTCTGGGAGCACTTGGCGTGGTCGCTGCCGGCCGGGGTCGCCCTGAGCGCCGAGGTGCCGCTGCGGGTCGGTGTGGAGACGGCCGCACCGCTGGAGTTCGCGCAGGTCCAGCCGTCCAGGCCCGCCTCGAAGCCGCCGTTGCGTGCGAGGTCCACATCGGCGGCGCCCGCCGTCGGGGCCGAGACGGCCAGGGCCCCGGCGGCGAGCAGGCCCGCCGAGCAGACGGCCAGAAGTCTGGAGAATCTGACAGTTGGTCCGGTGCGTTCCACAACAGCCTCCGCGCAGGGGGAAATTCGGGGTTGGCGTGCGCACAACATGGTCCAGACCAATCAGGTTGTCAAGACCTCTGGCAGCCGACTCAGCCCTCCGGACGCCCCTCGCGGGCGTCCCGCGCCGCCGCCCCCGCCGCCTCGTGCATCGCGAGTTCCAGGAGCCCGGCATCGGTGAGGGTCCCCGAACCGTCCGGCGGGACCACCCAGCGCACTCCCCCGGTGACCCGCCCCGGGTACGGGACGACGATCCAGGTGCCCCGGCCGCAGCCCCTGATCCCGCTGCCGATCCAGCGGGAGACCGTGCCCGGCGGGACGAAGAAGCCCATGCGCGACTCCCCGAAGTCCGCGAGAACGGGGCCCGGACGGTCGATCAGTCGGGCGAGGACGTCGAGCGTCGGGTGACCCAGCTCGCCGGGGAGGATCAGGACGTCCCAGCGCCTGCCGGCCGGAAGGAGCGCGATCCCCTGCGGATGGCGCTCCCACTCCCACCGGCAGGCGGCCGGGTCCGGCGCCACCGACGTGAGCCACTCGATCGCCGCTTTCATTTCCGAGCCAGTCATGACCAGCCTCCCGTTGACGTGAGCACCGGCGGGGTTCCGCCGGTGCGTACACGTGCGAGAGAGCGTCGGGCGCCGACTATGACGCGGGTTGAAGCTACCAGTTGGTAGTGAAGTGGGTCACAGTGCCGGATCGTGGATCGGCGCAGGTCAGCTGTCGAAGCCGAGGCCGAGCCTGTCCATCGTCCGCAGCCACAGGTTGCGGTGCCCGCCGTTGCCGTCGGCACGGGCCAGGGACCGCTTGGTGATCTCGATCCCTGCCCAGGCGAAGGGCTCCGGGGGGAACGGCATCGGCTTGGAGCGGACCATCTCCAGCCGGGTCCGTGCCGTCTCCTCGCCGGAGAGCAGATCGAGCATCACATCGGCCCCGAAACGGGTCGATCCGACGCCCAGGCCGGTGTATCCGGCGGCGTAGGCGACCCGTCCCCGATGGGCCGTGCCGAAGAACGCGGTGAAGCGGGAACAGGTGTCGATCGCACCGCCCCAGGCGTGCGAGAAACGCAGTCCGGAAAGCTGCGGAAAACACGTGAAGAACTGCTCCGCGAGTTTCAGGAACGTCTCCGGACGCTGGTCGAGATCGGCGCTGAGCCGCCCTCCGTACGGATAGATCGCGTCGTATCCGCCCCACAGGATCCGGTTGTCCGCGGAAAGCCGGAAGTAGTGGAACTGATGGGCGCTGTCGCCCAGTCCCTGGCGCCCCTTCCAGCCGATGGAGGCCAGCTGCTCGGGGGTGAGCGGTTCGGTCATCAGGGCGTAGTCGTAGACCGGCACGGTGTACGGGCGGATCCGCTTGACGAGCGAGGGGAAGATGTTGGTGCCGAGCGCCACGCGGCGGGCGAAGACCCGGCCGTACGGGGTGCGGACCGCCATTCCCGTACCGGAGCGGACCAGGTCCAGCGCCCGGGTGTGCTCGTGGATCCGTACGCCCAGCTCCAGGCAGGCCCGCTTCAGACCCCAGGCGAGCTTGGCCGGGTGCAGCATCGCGACCCCGCGCCGGTCCCAGAGGCCGCCGAGGAACGTGGGCGAGTCGACCTCGGCGCGCAGGGCCTCACGGTCCAGGAAGTCCACGCCCGTGATGCCGAGCTTCACCAGCTCCCCGTGCCATTCCCGCAGCTCATCGAGCTGGTGGGGTTCGGTGGCAACGTCGATCTCGCCGGTGCGCTCGAACTCGCAGTCGATGCCGTAGCGGGCCACGGCGGCCTCGATGGCGTCGAGGTTGCGCTCCCCCAGCTCCTCCAGCTTCGCGATCTCGTCGGGCCACCGCTCCACGCCGTTGGCCAGCCCGTGGGTGAGGGAGGCGGCGCAGAAGCCGCCGTTGCGGCCCGAGGCGGCCCAGCCCACCTCGTGCCCCTCGATGAGGACGACGTCCCGCTCCGGATCGCGCTCCTTGGCGATGAGCGCGGTCCACAGTCCGCTGTAGCCGCCGCCGACGACCAGGAGGTCGGTGTGCTCGTCGCCGGTGAGGGCGTCAAGCGCGTCGGGTTTGGCCGGGTCGTCGAGCCAGTAGGAGACCGGCTTGGCACCGGAAAGGGATTGTGCAGCAGTACGCATGGCAGCTGGGGCCATGGTTTCCAACTCCTTCAGGAATTTCAGTTTCGAGCGTTGCTCTTGCGACGGCTCGCGATGAGCTGACCGACAAGAACCATCAGTACCGCAAGGACGAACATGGCGGTGCCGATGACATTGATCTGCACGGGCGTGCCGCGCTGCGCCGATCCCCAGACGAACATGGGGAACGTCACGGTGGAGCCCGCGTTGAAATTCGTGATGATGAAATCGTCGAACGAGAGCGCGAAAGCGAGCAGCGCTCCCGCCGCGATGCCGGGGGCGGCAATGGGAAGGGTCACCCGCAGGAAGGTCTGCACGGGGCCCGCGTACAGGTCGCGGGCGGCTTCCTCCAGGCGCGGGTCCATCGACATGACGCGCGCCTTGACGGCGGTCACCACGAAGCTGAGGCAGAACATGATGTGCGCGATCAGCACGGTCCAGAAGCCGAGCTCGGCGCCCATGTTCAGGAAGAGGGTGAGCAGGGAGGCCGCCATGACGACCTCGGGCATCGCCATCGGCAGGAAGATCAGCGAGTTGATCGCGCCGCGGGCCCGGAAGCGGTAGCGGACCAGGGCGAAGGCGATCATCGTGCCGAGCGCGGTCGCCCCGAGCGTCGCCCAGAAGGCGATCTGGAGCGAGAGCGAGAGCGAGCCGCACAGGTCGGCGACGCCGCAGGGGTCCTTCCAGGCGTCCAGCGAGAACTGCTGCCAGGCGTAGTTGAAGCGCCCCTTGGGCTTGTTGAACGAGAACACCATCACGACGATGTTCGGCAGGATCATGTACGCGAGGGTCAGCAGACCCGCGATGACGACCAGGTTCCGGCGTATCCAGCGCAGTACGGGCATCAGACCAGGTCCTCCGTCCCGGAGCGGCGGATGTAGACGGTGACCGCCAGCAGGACGATCGCCATGAGGATGAACGAGAGCGCGGCGGCCGTCGGATAGTCCAGGACCCGCAGGAACTGGCTCTGGATGACGCTGCCGACCATCTTGGTGTCGGTGGAGCCCAGCAGCTCCGCGTTGACGTAGTCGCCGCTGGCCGGGATGAAGGTCAGCAGGGTGCCGGAGACGACGCCGGGCATGGAGAGCGGGAAGGTCACCTTGCGGAAGGTGGTGGCGGGGGTGGCGTAGAGGTCTCCCGCCGCCTCGTGCAGCCGGCCGTCGATCCGCTCCAGCGAGGTGTAGAGCGGCAGGATCATGAACGGCAGGAAGTTGTACGTCAGACCGCAGACGACGGCCATCGGGGTGGCGAGGACCCGGTTGGACTCGGTCCAGCCGAGCCAGCTGGTGACGTCCAGGACGTGCAGGGTGTTCAGCACGTCCACGACCGCGCCGCCGTCGGCGAGGATCGTCTTCCACGCCAGTGTGCGGATGAGGAAGCTGGTGAAGAACGGGGCGATGACCAGGACGAGCACCAGGTTGCGCCAGCGGCCCGCCTTGAAGGCGATGAGGTAGGCCAGCGGGTAGCCCAGCAGCAGGCACAGGATCGTGGCGGTGCCCGCGTACAGCAGGGACCGGATGAACTGCGGGTAGTACTCGCGCAGCGCGTCCACGTACGTCTGGAAGTGCCAGGTGACCTCGAAGCCCTGCTCCAGCGAGCCGGTCTGTACGGAGGTGGAGGCCTGGTAGACGAGCGGCAGGGCGAAGAAGACGACGAGCCAGAGGATGCCGGGGAGCAGCAGCCAGTAGGGGACGAGGCGCTTGCGGGTGGAGGGCTTGCGGAGCACCGGCTCCCGGGGGTCGGCCGGGGGCGCGGGCGGCGCCTCGGTGAGGCTCACGCCGCGTCCTCCACGCTCTCCACGCCGGCGTCGATGTCCTGGTCGGCGTCGAGTCCGAAGGTGTGGGCGGGGTTCCAGTGCAGGATCACCTCGGTGCCGGGGAGGAGTCCCGTGCGGCGGTCGATGTTCTGCTCGTACACCTGGAGCGACGTGCCGGCCGGGCTCTCGACGACGTACTGGGTGGAGACGCCGATGAAGCTGGAGTCGACGATGCGGCCGGTGACGCGGTTGCGGCCGGTGGCTATGGAGTCCGCGTCGTCCGCGTGGGCCAGGGATATCTTCTCGGGCCGGATGCCGAGGAGGAGCCGGCCGCCGCTCGTCGTGGGGGCGGAACATCGCTCGCGGGGCAGGGTGAGCCTGCCGCCGCCCGCGGCCACCACCACGTCGGAGCCGGTGGAGACGACCTCTCCCTCGATGAGGTTGGAGGTGCCGAGGAAGTTGGCGACGAACGTGGTGCGCGGGTTCTCGTAGAGGTCGGCGGGCGCGCCGAGCTGTTCGACGCGGCCCCCGTTCATCACCGCGACGGTGTCGGCCATGGTCATGGCCTCCTCCTGGTCGTGGGTGACGTGCACGAAGGTGATGCCGACCTCGGTCTGGATCCGCTTGAGCTCCAGCTGCATCTGCCGGCGGAGCTTGAGGTCGAGGGCGCCGAGCGGTTCGTCGAGCAGCAGGACCTGCGGGTGGTTGATGAGCGCGCGGGCGACGGCGACGCGCTGCTGCTGGCCGCCGGAGAGCTGGTGCGGTTTGCGGCGGGCGAAGTCGCCGAGCTGGACGAGCTCCAGCATGGCGTCGACCTGCTTCTTGACCGACTTGATGCCGCGCCGCCGCAGCCCGAAGGCGATGTTCTCGGTGATGTCCAGGTGCGGGAACAGCGCGTAGCTCTGGAAGACGGTGTTGACGGGCCGCTTGTACGGGGGCAGGTCGGTGATGTCCTTCTCCCCGAGGAAGACCGTGCCGGTGGTGGCCTCCTCCAGCCCCGCGATCATCCGCAGGGTGGTGGTCTTGCCGCAGCCGGACGCGCCGAGCAGGGCGAAGAAGGAGCCCTGGGGCACGGTCAGGTCGAGCGGCTGCACGGCGGTGAAGGAGCCGTAGGTCTTGCTGATCCCGGCGAGGCGGACATCGCCGCCCGCGGTCTGCTGCTGCTGTGTCATGGGTCGCAGTCCCAGTGTGTTCGGGGGGAGTTGGGAAGGGGGTGCCCCGGGCAGGCCCGGCCGGGCGGTTGGTTCGCGTCGCGGCCGGCGGCGGGCCGGGAGGTCAGGCGCCGATGAGCTTGGCGAACTTCTCCTCGTACGCCGTCTCTTCCTCCGTGCTCAGGGAGCGGAAGGAGCGGGACTTGGCCGCCATCTCCTTGTCGGGGAGGATCAGCGTGTTGGAGGCCATCGACTCGTCGATCTTCGCGAGTTCGTCGCGTACGCCGTCGACCGGGCAGACGTAGTTGATGTACGCGGCGAGCCGGGCGGCGACCGGCGGCTCGTAGTAGTAGTCGATGAGCTTCTCGGCGTTGGTCTTGTGCCGGGCCTGGGCGGGGACCAGGAGGTTGTCGCTGGAGGTGATGTATCCGGCGGCCGGGATCGCGAACTCGATGTCCGGGTTGTCGGCCCGGAGCTGGATGATGTCCCCGGCCCAGCCGACGCACGCGGCGATGTCGCCCTTGCTGAGGTCGGCGGTGTAGTCGTTGCCGGTGAAGCGGCGGATCTGCTTCTTGTCGACGGCCTTCTGGAGGCGGCCGATGGCGCCGTCGAATTCGGCGTCGGTGAACTTCCCCGGGTCCTTGCCCTGGTCGAGGAGGGTCATGCCGATGGTGTCGCGCATCTCGGAGAGGAAGGAGACGCGGCCCTTGAGCTTCGGGTCGTCGAGCAGCTGGGTGACGGAGTCGACCTTGCGGCCGCCGGTGGCCTTCACGTTGTACGCGATGACCGTCGGGATGCCGGTCCAGGGGTAGGAGTAGGCGCGGCCCGGGTCCCAGTCGGGGGTGCGGAACTGGGCGGAGACGTTCGCGAAGGCGTGCGGGAGGTTCGAGGCGTCGAGCTTCTGCGCCCAGCCGAGCCGGATGATGCGGGCGGCGAGCCAGTCGGTGACGCATATGAGGTCGCGCCCGGTGTTCTGGCCGGCCGCGAGCTGCGGTTTGATCTTGCCGAAGAACTCGACGTTGTCGTTGATGTCCTCGGTGTACTTGACCCTGATCCCGGTGCGCCGGGTGAAGGCCTCCAGGGTGGGGCGGCCCTTCTCGTCCTCGCTGACGTCCATGTACTCGGTCCAGTTGGAGAAGGTGACTTCCTTCTCCTGGGCCGAGTGGTCGTCGGAGGCCGCACCGGCGTCGGCGCGCTTGGCGGGCGGGATGCCGCACGCGCCGAGGGTGGCCATGCCGCCCAGGGCGAGGGCGCCCATGCCGGAGGCGCGCAGCAGGGAGCGGCGGGTGAGGGCGCCCCGGCCGCTGGTCAGGGATCGCTTCATGGCCGCCAGTTGGGCGGCCGAGAGGCGCTCGGGCTCGTAACTCTCCATACGCGTTGCCCTTTCGGGTGTCAGGCCGCTGGGGCCCGTGGGCCCCGGTCGCGCGGCAGCTGCTATCGGTCCCCGAAGATCGTGCGGTGCCAGTCCTTCCGGGCGACCGCGGTGTTGTCGTACATGACGTGCTTGACCTGCGTGTACTCCTCGAAGGAGTACGCCGACATGTCCTTGCCGAAACCGCTGGCCTTGTATCCGCCGTGCGGCATCTCGGAGAGGATCGGAATGTGGTCGTTCACCCACACGCAGCCCGCCTGGATCTCGCGGGTGGCGCGGTTAGCGCGGTACAGGTCGCGGGTCCAGGCGGAGGCGGCCAGTCCGTAGGGGGTGTCGTTGGCGAGCGCGATGCCCTCCTCGTCGGTGTCGAAGGGGAGCACCACGAGGACCGGGCCGAAGATCTCCGACTGGACGATCTCGCTGTCCTGGGCGGCGTCCGCGACGAGGGTCGGCCGGTAGTACGCGCCGTCGGCGAGGTCGCCGCCGGGTGCCTCGCCGCCGGTGACCACCCGGGCGTAGCCGCGGGCCCGCTCGACGAAGGCGGCGACGCGGTCGCGCTGGGCGTGGCTGATCAGGGGGCCGAGGTCGGTGGCGGGGTCGAAGGGGTCGCCGAGCCGGACGGTGTCCATGAGCGCGGCGACGTCCCGGACGAAGGCGTCGTAGAGGGGGCGCTGGACGTAGGCGCGGGTGGCGGCGGTGCAGTCCTGGCCGGTGTTGATGAGGGATCCGGCGACCGCGCCGTGGACGGCGGCCTCCAGGTCGGCGTCGTCGAAGACCACGAAGGGGGCCTTGCCGCCGAGCTCCAGGTGGAGGCGCTTGACGGTGGCGGTGGCGATCTCGGCGACCCGTTTGCCGACGGCGGTGGAGCCGGTGAAGGAGGTCATCACGACGTCGGGGTGGCCGACGAGGTGCTCGCCGGCCTCCTTGCCGGCGCCGGTGACGATGTTGATGACCCCGTCGGGGATACCGGCCTCGGTGGCGGCCTGGGCGAACATCAGCGAGGTGAGCGGGGTCAGCTCGGCGGGCTTGAGGACGATGGTGTTGCCCGCGGCGACGGCCGGGAGGACCTTCCAGGCGGCCATCTGGAGGGGGTAGTTCCAGGGGGCGATGGAGCCGACGACGCCGATCGCCTCGCGACGTACGTAGGAGGTGTGGTCGCCGTCGTACTCGGCGGCGGCCTTGCCCTCCAGGTGGCGGGCCGCGCCCGCGAAGAAGGCGGCGTTGTCGACGGTGCCGGGTACGTCGAACTCGGTGGAGAGCTTGATCGGCTTGCCGCACTGGAGGGACTCGGCGTACGCGAAGTCGTCCGCCTGCTCGGCGAGGACGGCGGCGAAGCGGTGCATCGCCTCGGAGCGTTCGCCGGGGGTCGCGGCGGACCAGCCGGGGAAGGCGGCGCGGGCGGCTGCCACGGCCGCGTCGACGTCGTCGGCGCCCGCCAGCTCGTAGCGCAGCACGCATCTGCCGGTCGCGGGGTTCACCACCTCGTGGTGGTGGCCGGAGGTGCCGGGGAGCAGCTTGCCGCCGATGTACTGCGCACCTTCCGCGAAGCGGTCCTGCACCTGGAAGCCGTTGCTCATGACGCTCTCCTCCGCCGTTGTACCCGCTGGGCGGGGTCGGCGTAGCTTCTTCGTGAATTGAGTGCCGATCCTGACAGAGGGGTTCGAGCCCAACAAGTGATTCCGTTGTTGCCTTTTGGTTACGCGACGGAATCTGTCGACCATGTGTCGTGTCGGTGCGGAAATCCCCGTACGGAGTGTCAGTGGCGGATGCCACACTCACATGTCATGGGACCGATCGATGAGCTCCTGGCGGACGTGGCGCAGGGCAAGCGGGTGAAGTATCTGCCGTTCTGGGGACACCGGCCGCGCCCGGACGGGCTGCTGGGGAGCAGTTGCCTCAGCCAGTGGTGGCCGTCGCCGTTCTCGGTGGACGGGGTGACGTACGCGAGTGCCGAGCACTGGATGATGGCCGGCAAGGCGCGGATCTTCGGCGATCCGGAGGCGGAGCGGGCGGCGGTGTCGGCGAGGAGTCCGGCGGCGGCGAAGAAGGCGGGGCGCCTGGTCCGCGGCTTCGACGAGGAGGTGTGGGCCGGGGAGCGGTTCGCCCTGGTGGTGGCGGGCAGCTCGCACAAGTTCGGGCAGGACCCGGAGTTGGGCGGCTTCCTCCTCGGCACCGGGAACCGGGTGCTGGTGGAGGCGTCCCCGCTGGACCGGATCTGGGGCGTCGGGCTCGCGGCGGACGACGAGCGGGTGGAGCGGCCGCAGGAGTGGCGGGGGCTGAATCTGCTGGGCTTCGCGCTGATGGAGGCGCGGGAGAGGCTGCGGGCGGACGCGGCGGCCTGAGCCGGGTCGTGCGGTACGGGGGCGGAGGGGGCCGGTGCGGTGGGGGACCGCATGGGGCGGGGGCGGTACGGGGGCGACCGGGAGCGGTGCGATACGGGCGGGACAGGGGCCGGTGCGGTACGGGGGGCTGGGCGGGTTCCGTAGGGGGTGGGGGTCCCGGCCGGGCGGGGAGCGGTCCCCGCCCGGCCGGTGGTGCACGGCGTCCTTGGCCCGGGAAGCGACCGGTCCGGGCCCTGTCGTCACACTGCCGCCCGACCCCGCGGGGCCGCCCTTCGGGCGACGACGGCGGTGGGACGACAGGACCTAGCGGCGGTCCC
>NZ_UAVD01000042.1 GCF_900460065.1 Streptomyces griseus
CTCCCTGCGCCAGCATGTCCTGGATGTCGCTGATCTGCTTGGACAGCTGGGACTGGGCGTTGGTGGTGAGGAGCTTCTTGACGCCGATCTTCGCCGCCTCGTCCTTGATGGACTGGGTCTCGGCGATCCGGAACGGGTTGGCCTCCTTCTCCGACTGGGAGAAGCCGACCACGGCGTCCTTGAGGTCCAGTTTCGGCGCACCGTAGGTTTCCAGCTTGCAGCCGGCGCCGGACGAGGAATCGGGGGTCTTGGCCTCCTGCGCGCCCTGACTGCTGTCGCCGCCCGCGTTGCTGGAGGTCTCCGACTTGGCGCAGCCGGCGGCGGCCAGCGTGGCGGCGGCGAGGACGCAGGCCACGGCGAGGGTACGGGATCGACGCTGGATCATCATGCGCGGAACGCTCCTTGGCGGGTTGACGGCACGCTGATCGGCGTGCGGTCGGGCATGCGGGACGAGGCATCGGCTGCTCTGCGGCCGCTGCCGCCGCGCTCCTCACACCCCCGCTCCGTCCTGCGGAAACAGTGGTGGTGAGAGTTTGTGCGGCCTGCCGGCGGCTCGGTTTACAACGTTATATATGCGGTGCGGCGCGGGCGGCAAGAGCGATGTCGATGCGTTTTCAAAATGTGCCGACGGACCACCGGGCCCATCCTCCGGCCGCCAACTCGCCTTTCGGCAAAGGCTCTGCGCGAAGCCTGGACAGCCGCCCGGCACCGTGCTGTCATACCGCCGGACACGCGATTTTCAACGTTGCAAGAACGGTGGCCGTCCGCCGCCCCGCCGTGCGGCGGCGGCCTTCGGCGTGCGCCCGGCCGTCCGCCGCCCCCTCGCCCCGGCCGGCCGGCCCCCGCCCCGCGACCTGCCGCGCCCCGTTCACCGCTCCGCCGCACGCCTGTCGCACGTCAGCCGCACAGCGCACCGCCCAGCAGCCCCGCCCCGCACGGCCACGGCGCCGTGCGGCCACCCCCACCGAGCCGGCCGCGGCACAGGCGGCCGGCCCGAGAGCAGGAGCCGCATCGATGCCCCTGAACCGCAGGCAGCTCATCACCTCCGCGGTGGCCACCGCGATCACCACCGGCGCGACGAGCCGGTGGGCGACCGCCGCTACCCCCGGCCGCCACCGGGTCCCGGCCGCCCGCGGCGGCCACTACTCCCCCAACGCCGCCCCGCTGCACCCCACCGCGTTCCTGAAGCTGCCCCCGGGCAGGGTGACGGCGCACGGCTGGCTGGCCGGCCAGCTGAAGCTCCAGCTGGAGGGGCTGTGCGGCCGGTACGAGGAGTTCTCGCACTTCCTCGACTTCACGGCCACCGGCTGGGTCCGCCCGGACCGGGCCGGCTGGGAGGAAGTCCCCTACTGGCTGCGCGGATACGCCGATCTGGCGATCGTCACCGGGGACGCGACCGCGCTGGCCGCCACCCGCCGCTGGATGGACGCGATCCTCGCCACCGGGCGGTCCGACGGCTTCTTCGGCCCGGAGGCGCTGCGCACCTCACTGAACGGCGGCCCCGACTTCTGGCCGTTCCTCCCCCTGATCCAGGCCCTGCGCTCCTGGCAGGAGTACACCGAGGACAACCGGATCATCCCCTTCCTCAGCCGCTTCTTCCGCTACATGAACGCCCAGGGCCCGGGCGCCTTCGACACCAGCTGGATCGCCCTGCGCTGGGGCGACGGCCTGGACAGCGTCATGTGGCTCTACAACCGCACGGGCGACGCCTTCCTCCTGGACCTCGTCGACAAGATCCACCGGTACGGGGCGGACTGGGGCGACAACCTGGTCGACCCGCACAACGTGAACATCGCCCAGGGCTTCCGGGAGCCCGCCCAGTTCGCACTGCGCAGCGGCTCGGCCACCGACACCCGCGACACCTACGGCACGTACGCGAAGGCCATGGACGCCTACGGGCAGTTCCCCGGCGGCGGCTTCGCGGGCGACGAGAACGCCCGACCGGGGCACGGCGACCCCCGCCAGGGCTTCGAGACCTGCGGGATCGTCGAGTTCATGGCGAGCCACCAGCTGCTCACCCGGATCACCGGGGACCCGCTGTGGGCGGACCGTTGCGAGGAGCTGGCGTTCAACTCGCTGCCGGCCTCGCTCGATCCGTCGGGCAAGGCGGTGCACTACATCACCTGCGCCAACAGTGTGGACCTGGACGACGTGCCCAAGCGGGACCGCCAGTTCCAGAACCCGTTCGCGATGCTGGCGTACCTGCCGGGCGTCGACCAGTACCGCTGCTGCCCGCACAACTACGGCATGGGCTGGCCGTACTTCACCGAGGAGCTGTGGCTCGCCACCCCCGACGGCGGGCTCGCGGCGGCGATGTACGCGCCGAGCGAGGTGACGGCGAAGGTCGCGGACGGCACGGAGGTGACGTTCGTCGAGGAGACCGGCTATCCCTTCACGGACACCGTCACCCTGTCCCTCACCGCACCGAAGCCGCTGGCCTTCCCCTTGGTCCTGCGCGTCCCCGCCTGGTGCGCGGATCCGGACATCCGGGTCAACGGGCAGCGGGTGGCCGCTCCCTCAGGCCCGGCCTTCACCCGGATCGAGCGGACCTGGTCCAGCGGCGACCGGGTCACCCTGCGGCTGCCGCAGCGGACCACCGTACGCACCTGGGCGGAGAACCACGGTTCCGTCAGCGTGGACCACGGGCCGCTCACGTACTCGCTGCGGATCGGCGAGGAGTACGAGCGGATCGGCGGCAGCGACGCGTTCCCGGAGTACGCGGTGCACGCCACGACCCCGTGGAACCACGGCCTCGTCGTGGACCCCGCCCGGCCGGCCGCGTCCCTGCGCCTGCGCTCCACGGGCCGGGCCCCCGGCGACCATCCGTTCACGCTCGACGGCACCCCGCTCACCATGACCGCCCGCGCCCGCCGTATCCCGGAGTGGACGGCGGACGACGAGCACGTGGTCGCGCCCCTCCAACCGAGTCCGGCGCGCTCGACGGAACCGGTCGAGGAGGTCACGCTCGTGCCGATGGGCGCGGCCAGGCTGCGGATCACGTCGTTCCCGACGGTCGCCCCGGACGCCGAACCGTGGCTCGCGGACCGCTGGTACCGGATCGCCAACCGGCACTCCGGCAAGGTGCTCGGCGTGGACGGCATGTCGACCGCGAACAGCGCCCACGTGGTGCAGTTCGGCGACACCGGCACGGCGGACCATCTGTGGCGGCTGGTCGCCAACGGCGACGGCTGGTACCGGATCCGCAACCGGCACTCCGGCAAGGTGCTGGGCGTCGACCTGATGTCCACCGCGAACAGCGCGCACGTCGTCCTGTTCGACGACAACGACACCGCCGACCACCTGTGGCGGCTCGTTCCGGACGGGGGCGGGTGGTTCCGGATCCGCAACCGGAACTCGGACAAGGTGCTCGGCGTGGACGGGATGTCCACGGCCGACAGCGCGCACGTCGTGCAGTACGACGACAACGGGACGGCCGACCATCTGTGGCGGCTCCTCTGAAGCCGCTTCTCACCTCCCCGGTATGACTACGAAAGGGATGTCCATGCGACCAGCACCCGCACCCCGCCGCCGCACCTGGTGGCGGAGATTAACGGCCACCACCGGCCTCCTCGCCCTGGTGGCCACCGCCCTCGTGGGGACCGGCACCGCCCCGGCCGCCGCCGCGCCCGCCGCCTGGGAGCCGAAGCCCGCGCCCATGACGACGCCCTGGACGAACAGCGTCCCCGTCGACAAGCCGCTGCCGGAGTATCCGCGCCCGCAGCTGACCCGCCCCGACTGGACGAACCTCAACGGCATCTGGGACTTCGCGGTCACCGGCCGTGACGCCGGACAGCCGGCGACGTTCCCGGAGCAGATCCGGGTCCCGTTCGTCGCCGAGTCGGCGCTCTCCGGCATCCAGCGCCGCATCACCGAGAACGACAAGCTCTGGTACAAGCGGACCTTCACCGTCCCCGCGAACTGGAACAACCGCCGGGTCAAGCTGCACTTCGGGGCCTCCGACTGGCAGACCACGGTCTGGGTCAACGGCACCCAGGTCGGGGCACACAAGGGCGGGTTCGACGCGTTCGCGTACGACATCACCCCGCAGCTCAACGGCGGGACGAACACAGTCGTGGTCTCCGTCCACGACCCGAGCCAGACCGGCGGCCAGGCGGTCGGCAAGCAGCGCATCAACGACGTGAAGCCGCACCCGGGCGGCGGGATCTTCTACACCGCGGCCTCCGGCATCTGGCAGACGGTCTGGCTGGAACCGGTGGCCTCCGCGCACATCACCCGCCTCGACATGACGCCCGACCTGGGGAACAACACCCTGCGGGTGAAGGTCCAGACGGCGGGCGCGGCGGGCCGGAGCGCCCGGATCACCGTCTCCTCCGGCGGTACGGTCGTGGGCACGGCGACCGGCGCGGTGAGCGGCGAGATCTCCGTACCCGTACCGAATCCGCGGCTGTGGACGCCCGAGGATCCGTTCCTGTACGACGTGAAGGCGGATCTCCTCGACGGTTCGGCCGTCACCGACACCGCGGGAAGCTACACCGGCATGCGGTCGATCGGGATCGCCAAGGTCGACAACATCCTGCGTCCGGTGCTCAACGGGAAGTTCGTGTTCCAGACGGGCACCCTGGACCAGGGGTACTGGCCGGACGGCATCTACACCGCGCCGAGCGACGCGGCGCTGAAGTACGACCTCCAGGCGCACAAGGACCTCGGGTTCAACATGGTCCGCAAGCACATCAAGGTGGAGCCGCAGCGGTGGTTCTACTGGGCGGACAAGCTGGGTCTGCTGGTGTGGCAGGACATGCCGTCCATGGACACGGGCAAGGTGCCGGACGGGCCCGCGCGCACCCAGTGGGAGGCGGAGTACCGGAACATCATCGACCAGCACCGCAGTTCGCCCTCGGTGGTGATGTGGGTCAACCAGAACGAGGGCTGGGGGCAGTACGACCAGGCGAGGATCGCCGACGAGGTGAAGGCGCAGGACCCCTCGCGTCTGGTCAACAACATGAGCGGGGTCAACTGCTGCGGCTCGGTCGACGGCGGCAACGGCGACGTGGTGGACAACCACATCTACGTCGGCCCCGGGAACACCGCGCCGAGCGCCACCCGGGCGGCCGTGCTGGGCGAGTTCGGCGGGCTCGGCTACAAGGTGCCGGGCCACGAGTGGTATCCGGGCGGCGGCTTCAGCTACGAGGACCAGCCGAGCATCGCCGCGCTCGACAACCGGTTCGTCGGTCTCCTGGACGCCATCCGGATCGGCCAGCTGCCCGCCGGGCTCTCCGCGTCGGTCTACACGGAGATCACGGACGTCGAGAACGAGGCGAACGGGCTGCTGACCTACGACCGCCAGGTGGTGAAGGTCGACACGGCCCGGGTGAAGGCCGCCAACCATGCCCTCATCCAGGCGTCCCGCAACCCCGCTCCCCCGGTGAACCTCCCCACCGGGCAGTACAGGTCGCTGCGGGTCACCACCCCCGGGCACACCACGAAGCACCTGCGCCACTACGACGGGCTGGCCTTCACCGAGGTGGTGAACAGCGGGAGCCCGGCCGTGCTGAAGGCGGACGCCACCTGGAAGATCGTCCCGGGGCTCGCCAACAGCAACTGCTACTCCTTCGAGTCCCGGAACTACCCCGGCGAGTTCCTCCGCCACCGGGAGTTCCGGGTCCGTCGTGACGCCGACGACAACTCCGCGCTGTTCAAGGCGGATGCGACGTGGTGCGCGGTCGCGGGCAACGGCGGGGTGCGGTTCACGAGCGCCAACCTGCCGGGCAGCTATCTGCGCCACATCGACTCCGCGGTGTGGCTCGCCACGCCGGGCGGGGGGCAGCCCTTCGACAGCCCGGCGCTGTTCACCGAGGACACGACGTGGGCGGTGGACGCGCCGTGGGCGCCGTGACCTGACCAGGGGCATGCCCAGGGGCCCGGCTGCGGCGGAGGACATTCCCTCCGTCGCCGCCGGGCCCCCTTTTTTCACGGGAGCCGTACGGCCGGGCTCAGCGGGTCAGAAGCGGTTCGGGGCGCGTTCCGGGACCGGGGACCCGGGGAGCGCGTCCGGCTTCTCGTTCTGGCGTGCCTGCGCGTTCGACGCTGCGGTCGCCCTGCAGGTCACGTCCTTCGCGGGCAGCTTGCCGGTGGACAGGTAGCGGTTGACCGCGCCGTCCGCGCAGGCGTTGCCGCTCGGGTAGACACCGTGGCCTTCGCCGCCGAGGACGGTGACCATCTTCGAGCCCTTCAGCTGGGCGTGCAGCGCCTGGCCGCTGGGCAGCGGGGTCTGCGAGTCCCACTCGTTCTGTACGACCAGGGAGCCGACCTTGTTCTTGACCACGGTCACCGGCTCGGCGGACTCTCCCCAGAAGGCACAGGGTTTGATGCTGGACGCGAAGTCACCGTAGAGCGGGTAGCGGCCCTTGTCCGCGATGGCGTCCCGCCGGTAGC
Organism: Streptomyces griseus; assembly: GCF_900460065.1. Classification (GTDB taxonomy): domain Bacteria; phylum Actinomycetota; class Actinomycetes; order Streptomycetales; family Streptomycetaceae; genus Streptomyces; species Streptomyces griseus. The sequence continues at coordinate 6,394 of NZ_UAVD01000042.1, forward strand.
TCTCCGGATCGCGGGACCACGCGGCCGAGTTGTCGCCGCACACCACGGCCCAGAAGCCGGCCGTCATGTTGTCGGCGGGGGTCTCGGCGGCGAGTGCGGCCTTCCCGGCCCACTCGGGCGCCGGGGCCCCGCCGCCCTCGGTGATCCGGGCGAGCTTCTTCGCGGAGGCGGGCCTGCCCTCCGCGGCCTTCCTCAGCTCGACGAACGCCTCGGTGGCCGAAAGCGGGCTGAAGACCGCCGACCGCATGCCACTGCGGACGTCGTCACCGGTGACCGGTTGCCCGTCCAGGTCGATGGGCTTCCGGTCGGCCCGGGCGACGAGGTCCCAGAAGGTCCAGTCGACCTTCTTCGGGGTGTCCCCGAGACCGTACGTCTTCGAGCGTGCGGCGGCCCACTCGGTCCACCGGTCGAACGCGGGCTCCGCTCCCTCGGCCCACCACTGGACCATCCCGCGCCAGGCGCGCTGCGGGTCGACCGCGCTGTCCAGCACGAACCGGTCGGCACGGCCCGGGAAGAGCTGGGCGTAGACGGCCCCCAGATAGGTGCCGTAGGAGTAGCCGACGTAGGAGATCTTCTTCGATCCGAGGATCGCCCGCACCAGGTCCATGTCGCGTGCCGTGTTGCGGGTCGTGATGTGCGGGAGCCTGTCCCCCATCTTCTCGCGGCACTTGTCCGCAACGGTCCGCGCCCAGGCGACGTCCTTCGCGTACGTCGCCGCCTTGTACGGCCGCAACCACTCCTCCTGCTCCGGTGTGAGGTTGCAGGAGACCGGGCTGGAGCGGCCCATCCCCCGCGGGTCGAAGCCGACCAGGTCGTAGCTCTTGAGCACGGAGCTCGGCAGTTCCTCCTTCAGCATCGTCGGCATCCACAGCCCCTCGCCACCGGGGCCGCCGGGGTTGGAGAGGAGGATGCCGCGCCGCTTGCCCGGCTCGGCGGTCCTGATCCGGGATATCGCCAGGTCGATCCGCTTGCCTCCGGGTTTCCGGTAGTCCAGCGGGACCTTGACCGTGGCGCACTGGTACTCCGCCGGGCCCTCGGCGTCGCACCGCTTCCACCGGGGCTTCTGCTTCGCGTAGCGGTCGAGCGCGCTCGTGGCGGCGGGTGCGGGCGAGGAGACGGCCGAGGGGGTCCCGGCCGAGGGGGCGGCAGCCGGGGCCGCGGTGGCCGTCGAGACGGCGAACGCTGGTGCGAGCGTCGCCGTGACACTCACGGCCACCAGGGGCGCGAGGCGTCGTCTGCGCACGATATCGATCCTTCCGGTCGCATGTTCGGACAGGAGGATCTTGTCGGACCTGTGCACACGCGCGTATCCCTCCCGGGGCCCCAACTCCCGTACGCCTCCGGAATGACGGCAACCGTCAGGAATGGTCCGCGGGTTGGAGAACCTTTCCTGCCGCGCCGAATCCCCTGCCGTCCCGGATCCGCTGCGCCTCCCGGCGCGCCCGGGGCTTCCGGGACGCGCCGGGAGGGGATCCGCCGTGTTCGCGGGCTACGGTCGCTGACGGCCGTGGAGCGCTGACACCTCCTCGGCGGTCAGGGCCTTGTCGTAGACCCCGACCTGGTCGACGGAGCCGTTCCAGAAGTCGCCCCGGGCACCGTCGTACTGGGCCCGCCCGACGGAGAGCGGGCCGGTGCTCACATCGGCCGGCCCGGCCGCGGTGGTGGCGGCGGGCTTCCCGTCGACGTACAGCGTGATCTCGTCGCCCTTGCGGACCCCGACCAGGTGGTACCACTTCCCGGTCTCCGGGGTGATCTCCCATCGGGCGCGCTTGCCGCCGGGGGTGGAGAAGGCGAACGCGCCCTGTCCGTACTGGAGGTAGAAGGGGTTCTCGGTGCGGCGGCCGTCCTGGCTGACGACCGTGGCGTAGTTGCCGGGCAGGGCGTCGAGCGAGGCCCAGGCGGAGACGGTGTAGTCCTTGGTGGTGTCCACGACCGGACCTGAGCTCTGCGCGTACTGCCCCTCACCGTCGAACGTCAGCGCCGAGCCCGTGACGCCCGGGACCCAGGACGAGCCGCCCTCCAGCGTCAGGTGGGCCTTGTTGGGGCCGCTGTCGCGGGCGGTCGTGCCCGTGTTCTCGTCGAGCGACCAGGAACCGCCGCCCTTCAGCTCGTCGCGCTCACCGGCGGCGGCCCCGGCGGCGATGACCTGGCGGTTGATCTCCCGAACCTTCTTCGGGTCGACCTTGATCTCTCGGCGGTCGTACGTCCAGAGCCCGTTGAGCTCGTTCTCCAGATCGCTGACCTGGGTGTAGACGGAGCCGGACAGTTCCGCTCCGGCGGCGGCGAGGTAGTACGTACGGGTGTTGTCGACGTACTTCGCGGTGAGCGCGGCCTTGTCCGCCACGCCGGAGTAGATGTTGGCCGGGGCGCCGGGCCACATGTGACCGGGTGTCCGCAGCGTGAAGCCGCCGTGCTCGCCGTCCATCGCGGCGCGACGGTCGTCCGGGAAGGCCGGGTCGTTGTTCACGTAGTCGTGGTGGTCGATGATCTCGCCCTTGCCGGAGTCCCCCTTGGAGGCGCAGCAGTTGACACCGCTGTGCGCGTTGACCACGCGGGACGGGTCCAGCGCCTTGACGTCCTCGGCGATCTTGCCGGTCTCCGTGCGGTCCCACTCGCCCCAGCCCTCGTTGAAGACGATCCAGCCGCTGATCGAGGGGTAGTTGTGGAACTGCTTCATCAACTCCTTGCCCTGGGTGAGGAAGGCGTTCTTGCCGGCGTCGTTGTCGATGTCGGCGTTGACGAAGTCCTGCCACACCAGAAGTCCGAGCCGGTCTGCGTGGTAGTACCAGCGCGGCGACTCGACCTTGATGTGCTTGCGTACGGCGTTGAAGCCGAGGTCCTTCTGGGCCTTCAGGTCGAAGGTGAGGGCCGCGTCGCTGGGCTGGGTGTACAGCCCGTCGGGCCAGAAGCCCTGGTCGAGCATGGCGAGGGAGAAGAAGGGCTTCCCGTTGAGGACGAGCTTCTGGTAGCCGCCGACCTTGTCGACCTTCAGCTGCCGCATGCCGAAGTAGCTTTCGACGCTGTCCTTGGAGCGGCCGTCGGTGAGGGAGACGTCGAGGTCGTACAGGTAGGGGTCGTCGGGCGACCAGAGGTGCTGGTTTGTGAGCTGGAGGCCGAGCTTGCGGTTGGCGGGGCCGCTGACCGTGCCGACGACCTTGCCCTTGCGGTCGCGGGCGACGGCCGTGATCCGGGCGTCGGCGGACGCCTTGTCGGAGTTGACCGTGACCGCGAGGCGGCCGGTGTCGATGTCCGGGGTGGTGGTCAGGGAGTCGATGGCGGCGGGGGCGACCGGCTCCATCCACACGGTCTGCCAGATGCCGGAGGTCGGGGTGTAGACGATGCCGCCGGGGTTGGTGGACTGCTTGCCCTTGGGCTGGTTCGGTCCCGTCCTGTCGGTGACCGCGACGACGATCTCCTGGGGGCCGCTGCCCAGAAGCGCATCGGTGATGTCGGCGGTGAACCCGGTGTACCCGCCGGTGTGTTCGGCGACCTTGGTGCCGTTGACCCACACGGTGGACCGGTAGTCGACGGCGTCGAAGTTGAGCTTCAGCCGCTTGCCCTCGCCGGACGCGCCCTTACCGCCCTTGCCGATCGACCAGTTCTTCGGCACGGTGACGAGCTTGCGGTAGAACATGTGGTCCTCGTCGCGCTCCAGGCCGGAGAGCTGGGACTCCACCGGGAACGGCACGATGATCTTCTCGTCGAGCTTCTTGCCGAAGACCGGCTGCTCGCCCTCGGCGGCCCCGGCGAACTCCCAGGGGCCGTTGAGGTTCTTCCACTGGTCGCGGACCTGCTGCGGCCGGGGGTACTCGGGCAGCGGGTGGTTCTTGTCCAGCTTGTCGCCCCAGGGGGTGGTGAGGCGGTGCGTGGAGAGGTTCTTGGCGGTGCGGCCGATCTCCGGGACGGTCTCCGCGCCCGACTTCAGGCCGCCCTTGCCGTCGTAGACGACCTTTACCCGCTGGTCCTTCAGGACGGGCGCGGCGAGATCGATGATGAGCGCCCTCGGGTTGTCCGAGGCCCGGTTCACCGACTTCACCGGCATCGGCGAGGTGTCCACCTCGATCTTGAGGTGCTCCTTCACCTTCCGCCAGTCCGCGACCCGGTCCCGGAAGGTGGCCTGGAGGCGCTTGCCGTTCTTCGCGATGCCGAGGGCGACCGGGTAGACCTCGAAGTCGGCGGGCGGGGTGAACGCGGACTCGGGGACGATCTGCTTCTTCAGACCGTCGGCCTCCCAGCGCAGGAACATGCTGGCGCCGCCGGTGTCCTGGAACATCTCCAGCTTGAATGCGTGCTTCTCCCCGGCTTTCAGGGAGATCGGAGCGCTGTGCTGCTCCTTGTCCCAGTCCGGCTCCCAGTGGTCGATGACAACGTTGCCGTCGAGATGGAGGCGGAAGCCGTTGTCGCCGATGGCGGAGAAGGTGTAGTCGCCGGTCTCGGGAGCTTCGAGCTGCCCGGTCCAACGGGCCGTCGTGTGCTCGGTCCTGCCGGTCGCCGACTCGAACGTCCCGGTGAGACCGGGGAAGTTGATCTCGGGGTCCAGGGAGGTGGCGCCGAGTTCCGCGAAGTCACGGGCGCCCGGGGCGGACATGCTGAAGTACTCGCCCTTCAGCCCGTGGACATCGGTGACAGGGTCGTCGGCCGTGAAGGTCCGCTCGGCGGCCTCGGCCGGGACGGCGGGCGCGGCCGCCGCCGTCGGGACCAGCAGGGCACCGACCGGTACGAGCAGCGCCGCAGCGCAGGTCAGGGCCCTGAACAGGGCACGGGGGCGCGGGTGTTGTCGTCTCAAGGCGTCGTCCTCGTCGCAGATCCGGGGTGCCTCGAACCAGCGAGGCACTGCACATAGTCGAACATTGAGCCACAGCACCAAACACTGCACAACGGTCGTGCACGCAGAATTTTCAACGATAGAAATCTGGCCGCCGGCGACCGCCGCGGCACCCCCCGCCGGTGGGCCGGGGCCGCGGACCCGTGGAGCACGCCCCGCCAGGCCGCGACGGCGCGACCTCCGCCACACGCGCTCCGCACGTCCTGCGCGCTCCACGCGCTTCACTCGGCCGCACGCGCTTCACCCCTGCGGGCTTCCATGAAATATCGTTTCGGGGGTACCCGAACGTCAGCCAGGAAGCTCACGCGACGGGGTGGAAACCATGAACGACCGCATTCTGATGACACTTTCACCGGACGGTGAGACCCGCACCGACTTCGTCTGCCGACCGGAGAAGGCCGCCGACGCGCGGGACGCGGTCAGCGCCTTCGTCGCACGGCTGCACCCGGCGCCGACCTCGCACATGGTCCAGAACCTGCTGATCCTCGTGTCGGAGCTGGTCACCAACGCCGTCCGGCACGCGGGGGCCGTCACCGCGCTGTGGCTGACGGCGGACCGCAGGGGCGTCCACGTCCGCGTCACCGACCCGAGCCCGGCGCACCCGCAGGACCGGACACCCGACCTGACCGGCCTGAACGGCGGATTCGGCTGGCCGATGATCCAGCGGCTGGCGCAGGAGGTTCGGGTCCGCGACGCGGCGAACGGCGGGAAGGTCATCCTCGCCACGGTGCCGCGCTGAGACCGGGACACCGAACGCCTCGTCGGTGAGTGCCGATCGCTCCGTATGAGTTCGGCGGATACGCATCGATTGACGCAGGGGAGAGCGGTCCGCGACGCCGACCGCGCCCGCATGCGTCGTGGAGACGTCGTGGAGACCAAGACCGATCCGGGCTCCGCGGTGATGAGTCCGAGCCCGGCTGCGCCCGAGTCGCCGCAAGAGCCTCACGGACGCCCTGAGCCCCACCAGCCGGGTGCCGCGCATCACCGACCACGGTTACCAGGACGAGGACGGTAGGCAGTCGACATACCGGGCCCTGTTCCCGGCGGGCACGCCGCTTCCTCGTCGACGACCCGCCTGTCTATGTACCCGAGGCCCCTGGCTCGCCTCCTCGCCCCCGCTTCCTGGTCCGGGGACGCCCGTCGCAGCCCGCGCCGGACGACACGACGTCGCAGCCCGGTGAGCGTGCGGCGAGTTCCGAACCCCCGCCGAAAACGCGCCGGGAACCCCGAGCCGTCCCCGGAGTACCGGGCGGCCGAGCCGGCGCCCCGAGACCCCGCCGGGCTCGCGATCCTTCCCGCGGCCACCCGTGGCCCCGCTCCCGGACGCGCGGAGGCCCGCATGGGGGACAGCCTCGCGGGGGCTCCTCAGCCGAGGAGCCCCGGGTCCGCGGGGCGGGGTTCGGTCTCGCGGGCCCGGCCCCGGCCCGCGGTCTCGGGGCGGCTCCCCGACGGGGCGTTCTTCGCCCGCTTCCCCGTGCGCACTCCGGCGGCCGAGGCCGCGGAGTGGAGGGAGCGCAGGGCGACCAGCAGGAAGCCGATGTCGTCCAGGTAGACGGGGTCGGGCAGCAGGTCGACCGGTGACACGGTGTAGATGACGGCCGCCCAGACGAGCGCCTTGCTGCGCAGCGGGATCCCGGCGTCGACCAGCAGCTTCCTGGCCCTGAGGACGCGCACCAGAAGCACGACGGCCGAGGCCAGCATGATCAGCACGGCCACGGCGCCGAGAACGAGCCAAACAGTGGTGGTGTCCATGGCTCATCGTGTACCCATTCCTCCCCGGACGACGAACCCGTGACGGTGCTGTTGTCGTCCGGGGCCGGGGAGTACCGCGGTCCGGCTCAGGCCGCGCCGCGTCCCCGGGCATCCGCCCGCCTGCGGTTGCGGCGCTTCAGGGCGCGCCGCTCGTTCTCGGAGAGGCCTCCCCAGATGCCGGAGTCCTGTCCGTTCTCCAGGGCCCACTCCAGGCAGGCGGCCTGCACTGGACAGGTCCGGCAGACGGCCTTGGCCTCCTCGGTCTGGACGACGGCGGGGCCCGTGCTCCCGATGGGGAAGAACAGGTCCGGGTCCTCCTCGCGGCAGGCGGCGTGCAGGCGCCAGTTCTCGATGCTGCTCAACTCCGCTCACTCCCGATGTCGATGCGTCGTACGTCGGTTGCCGTACGTGTCTTCCGTGCGGGTGACCGTTGACCGGCGCCTCAAACCCGTATCGGGCGGGTCATGTGGCCCGCCGCGACCGACGGCGGCCGTCACCTGTGCGGGCGGACCCGCGGGCGGTGCAGCGCGAGGAGCGCCTGATCGTCCTGGATCCGGCCGCCGGTGTGGTGCCCCACGTCCTCGATCAGCAGGTGGAGGATCTGCGCCGGGGTGGCCGGGTCTCCGATCAGTGCGCGGTGGTGGACGAGGAGGGGCAGCCGGACGGACGCGTCGTAGAACACCCCGGACTCGTCGCGGGCCTCGGTGACCCCGTCCGTGTAGAGGACGAGGGTGGCGCCGGGCGGGAACCTGAAGGTGTCGACCGGACACGGCCAGGTCCCCAGGGCGCTCATGCCGAGCGGGGGCGCCTCCTCGGAGGGTTCGAGGACGGTGGCCCTGCCCTCGGCGTCCAGCAGCAGCGGTGGCGGATGCCCCCGGTTGACCACGCGTACGACGTCGAGGTCGTCGGCGAACTCGGCGATCAGCGCGGTGGTGAACCCCTCGTCCTGCTCCTGGCCGCCGCGTCGGCCGCCCTCGTGCAGGAGGGCCCGCTCCAGCGCGGCCACGAGGCCGGGCAGGTCCTCCGCCTCGTCCGCCGCGTACCGGAAGGCCCCCAGATCCGCGCAGACCGCGCTGACCGCGCCCAGCCCCTTGCCCCGGACGTCCCCGACCATCACGCGCACCCCGTGCGGAGTGTCCTGGACGACGTAGAGGTCGCCGCCGATCATGGCCTCGTCCTCGGCCGGCACGTACCGGGCGGCGATCCTGAGCTCCCCGAGGCGCGAGGGAGGCCTGGGCAGGACGGCGCTCTGGACCACCGCGGCGATATGGCGCGCGCGTCGGGTCCGGGCGTCCCGTCCCTCCAGGGCACGGTTGATGAAGACGGCCAGCACGGTTACGGCCAGGAGGGTGAGCTGGTTCGCGACGCCGCGCTGCCAGCCGAAGGTGCCGTCGTGCCAGGCGAGGACCGCGTGGACGGCCATGGCGAGCGCCCCGGTGGCGATGATCCCGCGCAGGCTCAGCAGGGGCGCGGCGGCGACCGGGGCGGCCATCAGCAGGGGCGCCGAGGTGACGTCCGTCGGGGTCACCAGGTCCAGCACGACGCCCAGCACGATGACCCCCAACGGGATCCACTTGGCCCTGCTCAGCCGCACCACTCCCCCACGCTGTACGGCGTCGGCGCCCGCCGCATCCCGGGCGGCGCCCCGGGGTGGGGGTCACTCCGGCAGCGGGGTCCCGGGGCCGGGTGCGGCGGCGCACGCCGCGTCCAGCCGGATGCGGTGGGCCATCACGGCCTCGGGATCGTCCACGATGTCGACCCGGACACCCGGGGTCTCCAGCACCGCCTGGTCCCCGATCTCGGGAGCGGGCACCCGCAGGATGTGCAGGGGCGGTACGCCGGTCAGGGGGTGCGGAGGGTGGTCCAGGGGCACCACCTGGACGGTGACGTGCTGCTCCTTCATGGCCTCGGCCAGCGCGGCCCGCTGCCCGTCCATGGTGGCCCGGTCGCCGACCCGCGTACGGAGGGCCGCTGCCGGGAACAGGGCCCACAGGGCGGCCCCGCGCTCGCCCATGCGGCGGCGGCGCTCCCGCAGCAGCTCGACGCGGCGCTCCCGGCGCGCGGGGGTGTCCTCGGGGTACTGCGTGCGGTAGAGCGCGGCCGCGTACGCGGGGGTGCGCAGCAGTTCGGGCACCAGCGCCGGGTGCCAGGTCCGTACGAGGCTCGCCGAGGTCTCGACCCCGATGACGTCCTGCTGCCAGCCGTCCATCGCGTCCCGCCACCGGTGCCACCAGCCGGGCAGGTTCGCGGCCGCGAGTTTGGCCATGATGGGCTCGGACACGGTGGGCGGAACGCCGTAGCAGCGCAGCAGTTCGCCGACCTGCCTGGGGTCGAGTCCGGTCTCGGCGCGTTCGATGCGCCGGACGGTGGCAGGGTGGGCGTCCAGCGCCTCGGCCGCGGCCCGGAGGCTGATTCCCGCGCGTTCCCGCAGCATACGGAGGCGGACCGCGAGAACGCGGTGCTCCACGGTGGGACCTGAACGGGCTCGCATGCGCAGAACCTCCGTCGTCGAGCCCCGGGGCGGAGCACTACACACTCTGTCGCTTGCAAAGTATGCGTTTTGCGTCGAGAGTGCATACATGTCGGAAATAGTCAGTTGCGCGGAGCGTGCTCCCGATGACGGAGGTGCCGGAGGTGGCCGAGGTGCACACAGCTGGTGGGTTCCCCGATTGCCCGGCGGCGTCCCGGAGGCCCGGCACCGGGTCCAGGAGGCCATGCGGGCCTGGGGCGAACCGGCCGAACGGATCGAGGCCGCGGCACTGATAGTGACCGAGCTGGTCACCAACGCCGTGCAGCACACCAGCACCCGGCGGATCCGCTGCCGGCTCCTGCGTTCCGCCGACGGCGTGCGCATCTGCGTGTGGAATCGCGGCCGGGCCCGCATCCCGGCGCCGGCCTCACCCGGCGACACGGCGGGCCTTCCCGTCGGCGAGGCGCCGACGGCCGGCGATCTCGACGCCGACGGCGCGCTCGACCGCCTCAGCGAGGACGGCAGGGGCCTTCTGCTCGTCGACGCGCTGGCCGCCCGCTGGGGCACCCGCGCCGCGCTGGCGGGCCGGCTCGTGTGGGCCGACCTCTGAGACTTCCTCCCGTCCGATCAGGCGGGAGCCGTACGGCACTCCGGGTGACCCCAGCCGTTCGGGTTCTTGGCGATCGGCTCCTGGGCCGCGTACGGCTTGCCGCAGTGGCACCGGCCCGCGAAGCGCGCCTTGATCGTGCCGCCGGACCGTCCGCTCCGGGACGCGCCCCCGGCACTCCGCCCCTTCGCGCCGCGCGAGCCGCCGCCCGCCGCCCCGGCCGTCTCCGCACGCCCCTTCGTGGCCCGCGCGGGCGAGGGCACCGGCAGAGCCGTCGCCCCGTGCGCCGTACCGGCCGGAAGCTGGGTGACCGCCACCTCGTCGGCCGCCTGGTCGGCGATCGCGTTGAGCGGGTCGCCGTTCACCTGGTGGGCGGGAACGTAGCGGAACGTCACCGGGCGGTCGGCGAGCAGGGCGTCGATCCGGGTGACCAGCTCGCGGTTGGCGACGGGCTTGCCGGCGGAGGTCTTCCAGCCGTTGCGCTTCCAGCCCGGCAGCCACTTGGTGACGGCGTTCATGGCGTACTGCGAGTCCATCCGCACCTCGACGCGTACCGCCGGATCGATGGACTCCAGCAGCTGCGCCAGGGCCGTCAGCTCCGCGACGTTGTTGGTCGCGGTGCCCAGCGGACCGGCCTCCCAGCGCACGGGTTCGCCCAGCGCGTCGGCGACGACCCACGCCCAGGCGGCCGGCCCGGGATTCCCCTTGGACGCCCCGTCACACGCGGCGATGATGCTCTCGTTCATCCCTCGATCATGCCAGCCCGGCATGACCGCTCCGACCGTCCGCCGGGTGCCGGGTCGCCCGCTCAGGGCAGGATCGAGTCCACGTAACCGCCGTCGACCCGCACGGCGGCCCCGGTCGTCGCCGAGGCCTGCGCGGAGCTGAGGTAGACCACCAGGTTGGCGATCTCCTCGGGCTCGATGAGCCGCTGGAGCAGCGACTGCGGCCGGTGCAGCCGCATGAACTCCCGCTGCGCCTCGTCCCAGGGCAGCTCCCTGTCGACCAGCTCGTACACGAAGTCCTCCACGCCGCCGGTGTGCGTGGGTCCGGCGATCACGGAGTTCACCGTCACCCCCGTGCCCGCCGCTTCCTTGGCGAAGCCCCGGGAGACGGCGAGCAGCGCGGTCTTCGACATGCCGTAATGGATCATCTCGGCGGGGATCACGATCGCGGAGTCGCTGGCGATGTTCAGCACCCGGCCCCAGCCCCGCCCGGTCATCCCGGGGAGGTAGTGGCGGACGAGGCGCACGGCGCTGAGCACGTTCGTGTCGAAGTAGGTCCTCCACTCCGCGTCGGTGATCTCCAGCGGCGGCCGGGACCCGAAGATGCCGAGGTTGTTGACGAGGACGTCGGCCGCGGGCACGGCCGCGTACAGCAGCTCGGCGCCCTCCTCGGTGGTCAGGTCGCAGGCCACGCAGGCCACGGAGGCGTCCGGCACCGCGGCGCGAACGGACCGCGCCGCCTCGTCCAGTCGCCCCCGGGTCCGCCCGGTGAGGACGACCCCGGCACCCGCACCGGCCAGTCCGGTGGCGATGGCGAGGCCGATGCCCTGCGAGGAGCCGGTCACCACCGCGTTCCTGCCCGTCAGATCGATACGCACGCCGCTTCTCCCTCATCCGCCGGTCGAGGCCGTCCCCGCCAGGCTCGCACCCCCGCTCCCGGCCCGCCCACCGGCCTTGACCTCAAGCGAACTTCAGGTTCTAGCGTTCCCTGTGACCCCGGGGCCGCACGGCCACCGGGATCCGCAGGCCGTCGGGGGATCCGGGGGCCGTCAGACCTCGGAGCGCCCCATGGACATGGAAGTCACCGCGTGGCATTCGCTGCACAGCGCGATGAACGCCCAGCAGGACCGCCGGCCCTTCTCCCGGACGGCGTTGCGCCGGATCATGGCCTTCGCGGGACCGCACCGGCGGCGGATCAACCGCTTCCTGCTGCTGAGCGTCCTGACGGCGCTGCTCGCGGTGGCCACCCCGCTGCTGGCCGGGAAGGTCGTCGACGCGATCGTGGACGGCGCGGACACCGGGACCGTCACCCGGCTCGCCCTGCTCATCGCGGTCATCGCCGTCGCCGAGGCCGGTCTCGGCCTGCTCACCCGCTGGCTCTCGTCCACGCTGGGCGAGGGGCTGATCCTGGACCTGCGCACCGCCGTCTTCGACCATGTGCAGAAGATGCCGGTGGCCTTCTTCACCCGGACCCGGACCGGCGCCCTGGTCAGCCGCCTCAACAACGACGTGATCGGCGCGCAGCGGGCCTTCAGCAACACGCTCTCCGGAGTCGTCTCCAACGTCGTCACCCTGCTGCTGACGCTCGCCGTGATGCTCACGATCTCCTGGCAGATCACGCTGCTGTCGCTGGTGCTGCTCCCGGTGTTCGTCGTGCCGGCCCGCCGGATGGGGGCCCGGATGGCGGGGCTCCAGCGGGAGGCCGCCGACCACAACGCCGCGATGGGCACCCAGATGACCGAGCGGTTCTCCGCCCCCGGCGCGACCCTGGTCAAGCTGTTCGGCCGCCCCTCGGACGAGTCCGCCGAGTTCGCCGCCCGCGCCGACCGGGTGCGCGCCATCGGTGTCCGTACGGCGATGGCGCAGTCGGCGTTCATCACCGCCCTCACCCTGGTCTCCGCGCTGGCGCTGGCCCTGGTGTACGGGCTCGGCGGCTACTACGCCCTGCGCGGCAGCCTGGACCCGGGTGCCGTCGTGGCGCTGGCGCTGCTGCTGACCCGGCTGTACGCGCCGCTCACCGCGCTGGCCGGGGCCCGGGTCGAGGTGATGAGCGCGCTCGTCAGCTTCGAGCGGGTCTTCGAGATCCTCGACCTGAAGCCGCTGATCGAACAGAAGCCGGACGCCCGCCGGGTGCCGGAGGGCCCGGTCTCCGTGGAGTTCGACCAGGTGTCCTTCGGCTACCCCACGGCCGAGAAGGTCTCCCTCGCCTCGCTGGAGGAGGTCGCCACGCTCGACGACCGGGGCGGCGCCACGGTCCTGCACGACGTCTCCTTCCGCGCCGAACCCGGCCAGATGATCGCCCTGGTGGGCTCCTCCGGGGCGGGCAAGTCGACGATCGCGCAGTTGCTGCCCCGGCTGTACGACGCGGACGCCGGTTCGGTGCGGCTGAACGGTGTCGACGTACGCGATCTGAGCGCGGACTCGATCCGGGACACGCTCGGCATGGTCACCCAGGACGGGCACCTCTTCCACGAGTCGGTGCGGGCCAACCTGCTGATCGCCCGGCCCGACGCCGCCGAGAACGACATCTGGGACGCCCTGCGCCGCTCCCGGCTCGACGGTCTGATCGCCTCACTGCCCGACGGGCTCGACACGGTGGTCGGCGAGCGCGGCTACCGGCTCTCCGGCGGGGAGCGCCAGCGCCTCACCATCGCCCGGCTGCTGCTGGCCCGCCAGCGGGTGGTGATCCTCGACGAGGCGACCGCGCACCTCGACTCCACCTCGGAGGCCGCCGTCCAGGAGGCGCTGGCCGAAGCGCTGGCCGGCCGGACCGCCCTGGTGATCGCCCATCGGCTCTCGACCGTACGGGCGGCCGACCGGATCCTGGTGGTGGAGGCGGGCCGGATCGTCGAGAACGGCACGCACACCGAGCTGCTGGCGGCCGGCGGGAGGTACGCGGAGCTGTACCGCACCCAGTTCGAGCGGCCGTCGCCGGAGGAGAAGAGGCCGGTCCAGCCGGTCCGCTGAACCGGCGCCCGAGCCCCGCGCCCGCGTCCACGCCGTCCGGCCCGACTCACCGGCCGGACGGCGTGGACGCGGGCAGCCGCGGCTTCCGCCGTCGTGGTCAGGCCGGGCCCCGCGTGCCCGGCCCGACCCGGACGGCGGGGCGCAGGGTCGCCCGCACGGCGGGGCGCAGAGCGGCCCGGTCGGCGGTCCGCAGCCGCCGCAGCGCGTGGCCGCCGCACCGGCGCCACTCCCTGGGCGACACCCTCGGCCGGTGACCGCCGCTGGTGACGAGCGCGTTCACCGACGTCATCGGGTCCGCCGCCATGGTCTTGGCCAGCAGCGCGCCGACCACGAGCGGCAGCAGCGTGACGGCCAGGGCGGAGCCGGCGGTGGTGACGTGCTGGATGCGGGGGCGGCGCGGCGCTTCGGAGGTCATGCGCCCATCGAACAGCGGGCCCTGAGGACGCGACATCGGGGAAGGTACTCAGGGGTGCGGCACCGGCATACTCAGGCGCCCGCGGGGGGACGCTCACAGCGGTCGGGGACGCGGACACCGGCCGGCCGCGGAGCACGGAAGGATCGCCTCGATGGGTGAGCGCCAGGGACTCGGTGACGGCGGGGAGCCCCGCGACGACCAGAAGATCGCGTCCGCGGGCGTCGGCCGCAGGCATCCGGCGGCCGCGGTGTTCGACGCGCTGGGAGCCGAGTACGAGCGGGCCTTCGCCGCTTCGACGGCCCACCGCGCGTCGCTGGAGCGGCTGCTGGCGGAGCTGCCCCCGGGGAGCCGGGTGCTGGACGTGGGCAGCGGGACGGGCCGGCCCACGGCGCGGACCCTGGCGGACGCGGGGCACCGGGTGCTGGGCGTCGACGTGTCGCCGGTGATGACCGCGCTCGCGGCCCGGCAGGTGCCGGAGGCGGAGTTCCGGTGTGCGGACGTCCGCGATCTCCCCCTGGCCGAAGGCGAGTTCGACGCGGTCTGCGTGTACTTCTCGCTGTTGCAGCTGGAGCGGGCGGACCAGCGCGCGCTGCTGGAACGGCTCGTGCGGTCACTGCGGCCCGGCGGGCTGCTGGTCGCCGCGACGGTGCCGGTGGACGCCGCGGGCGTCGACGCGGTGTTCATGGGGCAGCCCGTCCGGGTCTCCAGCTTCGGCGCCGAGGAGTTCACCGCCCTGATCGCGCGGGCGGGGATCGCCGTGGAGTGGGAACACAGCGCGCTGTTCACCCCCGATCACCCGGCCGGCGCACCCGAGCCGCATTTCTTTCTGCACGGCCGCCGCCCCTGACGGCGCAGCCTTCCCGGGCGACACTCCCCACCCATTGGCTATCACAAAGAACAAGCCGAATGAATGACATGGGTGGCGCATTTGCGTTCCTTCACAAGAAGGTAATGCGATAGCAAAGTTCTGGTCGATATGCTCAGCTGAAGTCGTATCCGCGAGGAGCGATCGGAGTGGGCTTCACGGCGACCGCCATCCGGCGAAACGCAAGGTGGGGCACCCTCGGAATTCCGAACATCCATTCGGCAGTAAATAGCGCATTCGTCAATATGACCCGACCACACCGCTCCCCGGTACCGCCGGATGCAGGAGGCAGGCCACCATGCAGTCCCTCGTAGAACACGCCCGGACATTCACCGAGCACGTCGCCGCGAACGCAAAGCAATTCGAACAACTCGCGGACGGCCAGACCCCCGAAGCACTCTTCGTCACGTGCTCGGATTCGCGTGTCGTCCCCTCGCTGATCACCGGCGCCCGCCCCGGTCAGCTTTTCGAACTCCGCACCGCGGGAAACATCGTGCCGCCCTACCCGGCACAGGACCGGCCCGCGGGAGAGGCCGCCACCGTCGAGTACGCCCTGCGCGCGCTCCAGGTGCGCGACATCATCGTGTGCGGGCACTCCCACTGCGGCGCCGTGGGCGCCGTGTTCCGCGGCGACGACCTCTCCGCCATGCCCGCCGTCCGCCACTGGCTGGAGCACTGCACGGACGGCAGGGATCCCGCGGCGGACCCCGACGACCTCCCCCTGGCGATCCAGGCCCATGCCCTCGCCCAGCTCGACACCCTGCGGGGGTACCCCGCGGTGCGCGAGCGGCTCGCCGAGGGCACCCTCGGTCTGCACGCCTGGTACTACGAAGTGCACACCGGCTCCGTCAGCGTTCACCGGCCGGAGCGCGGGACCGAGTTCGCCCGCCTTTGACGGGTTTCCCTCCCCCCACGTTCGCGCGCCCGGCCCGGGAGCCGGGCGCGACCGTACCCACAAGGGAAACCCACCGTGATTTCCGCGAAGGAACTCAAGAACCCCCACGTCGTACGACGCGACCTGCTGGCGTCACTCGTCGTCTTCCTGGTCGCCCTGCCGATGTGCGTCGGCGTCGCCGTCGCCTCCGGGGCGCCGGCCGAACTGGGGCTGGTCACCGGCATCGTCGGCGGGCTGGTCGTCGGCTTCCTGCCGGGCAGCAGACTCCAGGTCAGCGGTCCGACCGCCGGACTCACCGTGCTCGTCTACGAGGCGATCACGGAATTCGGCCTCGGCACGCTCGGCCCGATCGTGCTGGCCGCCGGACTGCTCCAGGTGGTGCTGGGCCTGGCGCGCTTCGGCCGCTGGTTCCGCGCCATCTCCGTCTCCGTGGTGCAGGGCATGCTCGGCGGCATCGGTCTGATCATCGTGCTCGGCCAGATGTACGCGATGGCCGACGCCGAACAGCCGGGCAGCAACCTCGCCACACTGGCCGGACTTCCGGGGCTCGCCGTCGAGATCGTCACGAACCGCGAGGCCATGACCGCCTTCGGCCTGGGTGCCGGAACGGTCGCCGTACTGCTGGTGTGGCCGAAGCTCCCGGCCGCCGTACGCCTCGTACCGGCGCCCCTCGTCGCGGTCGTCCTCGCCACCTCCGTCGCCTCCCTGGCCGGGCTGCGGCCGGCGGTGGCCGATGTGAACGGGCTGCTCCAGGCCATCACCCCGCCCGGCGGGGCGGAGTTCGCCCGGCTCGCCGATGTGGCGGTCATCGGCACCGTCCTGGCCATCGCCCTGATCTCCTCGGCCGAGAGCCTGTTCAGCGCGGCGGTCGTCGACCGGATGCAGGACGGCCCCCGCACCGACTACGACAAGGAGCTGGTGGCCCAGGGCGTCGGCAACACCCTCTGCGGGGCGCTCGGCGCGCTCCCGATGGCCGCGGTCATCGTCCGCAGCACCACCAATGTCCAGGCCGGGGCGACCACCGCGCTCTCCCGGATCGCCCACGGGCTGTGGCTGCTGCTCCTGGCCGCGCTGCTGCCCGCCGTCGTCGGGATCATCCCGCTGGCCGCGCTGGCCGGGATCCTCGTCCATGCCGGGTGCAAGCTCGTCCCCGCCAAGGAGTTCGGCCCGCTGTGGCGCGAACACCGCGGCGAGGCCGTGCTACTGGCGGTCACCGCGATCGCCATCGTCGTGACGTCCCTGTTCGAGGGGGTCGTGCTCGGCCTGCTGCTGGCCGTGGTCAAGTCGGCCTGGGAGACCTCGCACGTCCAGCTCACCACCCATGAGCTGACGGGCGGCCGGGTCGTGGTGACCCTCACCGGGAACGCCACCTTCCTGCGACTGCCCCGCATCCTGGAGCAGTTGGAGAGGCTCCCGCAGGACCAGCCCATGGAGCTGGACCTGACCGGGCTGCGCCACCTCGACCACGCCTGCCGAGTCGCCCTGGAGAACTGGGCCAGCCGGCACAACAACGCGGAGATCGCACCGGTGACGATCCGCCGCTAGGTCCTGGAGCAGGGGCGGATCAGGCAGCGGTGCGGGACGCCGAGCGCTTCACATAGGCGCCCGGCGTCTCGCCGAAGTAGCGCCGGAACGCCAGGATGTAGCCGTTGGTGGAGACGAACCCCACCCGGGCGGCGACCGTGCTCACCATGTGACCGGCGGCGAGCAGGTGCAGGGAGTGGTTGAGGCGCAGGCGGGTCCGCCACTCGGAGAAGGCGAGACCGGTCTCCGCGCGGAACGCCCGGCGCAGACTGGTCGAGCTGGTGTAGAGGCCCTCGGCCCACTCCGAGGCCGTACGGGGATCGCCGGGGTTGCGCATCAGCTCACCGGCCACCGTCGCCGCGGCCCGCCCGGTGGGCCGGGGCAGCGGCAGAACGTCGCGGTGGCCGGAACACAGCACGGCGAAGACGGCCGGGTCCTCCTCGGTCACCTCCGAGCTCCGCATCCGGCTGAGCAGCAGCTGCCGCTGGGCGTCGGAGACGTTGACGCTGGTGATCTCGGTGTACGGCAGCCGGTGCCGGTCGGGCTCGAAGGTCTCGGCCACGACCAGCGAGTCCGGGTCGAAGCGGGCGCTGTGCGGCACCCCGGCCGGGATCCACAGCGCGACCGACGGGGACAGCTCGTGGTCGCGGCCGAGCGCGGTGACCACGATCCGGCCCAGCGGCACGTAGAGGAACTGGTGGAAGACGTGCACATGGGTCGGGTGCCCGCCGGCCGCGATGAAGTCGTCGTCGACCAGCGCCTCGGGCCCCGGGGCCCCGGGGTCGGTCCCGGGCTCCCGTCCGGTCGCGGCAACGGTCCGCAGGGCAGCTTCCGCCACACCGTCCTCCAAGCAGCACGGGGCCGGTTCGTTGACCCCTGATTGTGAGCGGAACGGCTCCGGCATTGGACCGCCCCCAAGCTGGATAAGGGTAACCTAACCTGCCGCTTGTCCAGGTGAGGAGCCCGAGAACCCCATGTTCGACACGTCCCCGCCGGCGACGTCACCACCGCCACCGGCGAGGACCCGATCCTCGCGCGGTACGGCGCTGGTGCTGATCGCCTGCACCGTTGTGGCCTGTGCGGTCGTCGCGAGCGTCGCGCTCGGCGCCCGTGACATCTCGCCGCCCGAGGTCGTACGCATCCTGCTGCACCCCCACGGCACCGGATACGACAGCCATGTCCTGTGGACCGAGCGCATCCCGCGCACCCTCCTCGGCCTCACCGTCGGGGCCGCGCTGGGGGCGTCCGGGCTGATGATGCAGGCGCTCACCATGAATCCGCTGGCCGACCCCGGCGTCCTCGGCATCGAGCAGGGCGCGGCGATGTTCGTCGTGCTCGGCATCCTCTTCCTGGGCGTCACCGGGGTGACCGGCTACTTCTGGCTGGCGCTGGCCGGGGCGGCGTTCACCGCGACGCTCGTGTACCTCATCGGGACCCGGACCAACGTGGGCAGTTCCACGCTCGGCCTGGTGCTGGCCGGGGTGGCGCTGGCCGCCGTCATGTCCTCGCTGATCACTCTGCTGGTGGTGCGGGACGAGGCGGTCTACGCGCACTTGCGGTTCTGGTCGATGGGGCAGCTCACCGGCAGGGCGAAGGTGCTGGACGAGATCCTGCCGTTCGCGATCGCGGGACTGCTGCTGGCGCTGCCGTTCGGGCGGACGCTCAATGTGCTGAGCATGGGCGAGGAGGCCGCTCGCGGGCTCGGGATCCGCGTCGAGCGCTCCCAACTGCTCGGCGCGGCGGTCGCGGTGCTGCTCTGCGCCGCCGCGACCGCGGCCGTCGGGCCGGTGGCGTTCGTCGGGCTCGTGGCGGCGCACTGCGCCCGGATGCTGACGGGGGCCGACCACCGCTGGTCGCTTCCGCTGTCCATGGCGTGCGGCGCGATCCTGTTGATCGGCGCGGACATCGCGGGCCGTCTGGTGCTGGACCACGGCGAGATCCAGGTGGGTGTGATGACGGCGGTCGTCGGTACTCCGTTCTTCGTCTGGCTGGCCCGCCGCCGGAATCTGGTGCGTGTGTGATGGAACTGATCACACGTGTCACCTCCGTCGATCCGACGTTGCGCGACGCGACCCTGGCCCGGCTGCGCGCCGACCGGCGGGCCCGGTCGCGGCGTACGGTGCTCACCGTCTCGGTGCTCGTCGCCGCCCTCGTCGCGCTGCTCGTCGCCTCGGTGCTGCTGGGCGGGGTCGGGCGGGTGGAGCCCGCCGACGTCCTGCCCGCCGCTTTCGGCATGCGTACCGGACTGGCCGACTACATGATCTTCCGGATCCGGGTGCCGCGCGCCCTGGCCGCGCTGCTCTCCGGCGCGCTGTTCGGACTCGCCGGGGCGCTGTACCAGCGGCTCGTCCGCAACCCGCTGGCGACGCCCGACATCGTCGGGATCTCGGCGGGCGCCGGGGCCGGGGCCACCACCGTGCTGCTGTTGGCCCCGGCGCTTCCCCTCGGCGCGCCGCTCGCCGCCGTGACCGGGTCGCTCGTGCTGCTGGCCGCGGTGTACGCGCTGAGCCTGCGCGGCGGGCTGAACACCTACCGGCTGGTGCTGGTGGGCATCGGCCTCAGCGGTGTGTGCACGGCCTACACCAACTACCTGTTCAGCGTGGCCGACCAGCACAGCATCGCGGTCGCGATGCGCTGGCTGATCGGCAGTGTCAACGGCGTCGACTGGACCGGGGTGACCACGCTCGCCGTCGGTCTGCTCCTCTGCGTCCTGTGCGCCGCCCGGCTCGGCCGGCCCCTGAGCAGCATGTCGCTCGGCGACGGCCTGGCGACCGGGCTCGGCACGTCCGTCCCGGCCGCCCGGGTCGCCGTCCTCGCGCTCGGCGCGGGAGCGGCGGCGCTCGCGACGAGCGTGGTCGGGCCGATCGGGTTCGTCTCGCTGATCAGCGGGCCGATCGCGGCCCGCCTGGTCGGTGCGGACCGGGCGTTCGGCGTCGCGCCGTTCGTCGGGGCGGCCCTGGTGCTCGGCGCGGACGTCCTCGCCCAGAACGCCCCTCTGATCAGCCCGGTGCCGACCGGGGTCCTCACCGCGCTGCTCGGCGCGCCCTACTTCGTCTGGCTGATCCTTCGGCGCAGACCGGGAGCCACGTCGTGACCCACCCCATCGAAGCCCGTTCCATCACCGCCGGATACGGCAAGGACTCCGTCATCGACGGCCTCTCCGTGGCCGTCCCGAGGGGCCGGATCACCGCGCTGGTCGGCCCCAACGCCTGCGGCAAGTCCACGCTGCTGAAGTCGCTGGCCCGGCTGCTGCCCGTCGCGTCGGGGTCGGTGCTGCTGGAGGGCTCCGACATCCACGCCCTGCCGACCCGCGAGGTGGCCCGGAAGCTCGGCATCCTGCCGCAGTCCCCGATCGCACCGGAGTCCATCACGGTCGGCGACCTGGTCTGGCGGGGCCGCCATCCGCACCGCAGGTTCGGACAGCGGCGCACCGCGGCGGACGACGCGCTGATCACCGACGCGCTGCTGGCGACCGGAACGGCCGAGCTGATCGACCGCCCGGTGGACGAGCTCTCCGGCGGGCAGCGCCAACGCGTCTGGATCGCGCTCGCGCTCGCCCAGGACACCCCGGTGCTCCTGCTGGACGAGCCGACCACCTATCTCGACATCGCCCACCAATTCGAGGTCATGGACCTGCTGGGCGATCTCAACGAACAGACCGGCAAGACGATCGTGCTGGTCTCCCACGACCTCAACCAGGCCGCCCTGTACGCCTCGTCGATCGTCGCCATGCGCGCCGGCCGGATCGTGCACCAGGGCGCACCCGAGCAGGTGCTCACCGAGGAAACCGTCGCCGACGTGTTCGGTCTGAACTGCGTCGTCGTGCCCCATCCCCGTACCGCGAAGCCCCAGATCTTCCCCCTGGGACGTCGCACCCTCACGCAGGAGAAGTGATCCATGTCCTCATCCGTACGCCGCCGTCCGCTCGTCGCCGCGCTGCTCGCGTCCGCCACCTGCCTGGGCCTCCTCACCGCCTGCGGGGAGGGGTCCGGCCCGGAGTCCTCCGACGGCGGCGCCCCCGCCGGTGACGGCTCCTTCCCGGTCTCGCTGACGACCGCCTGGGGCCGCACGGAGGTGGCGGAGAAGCCGGTCAGAGTGGCCACCGTCTCGGACGGGGACACCGCCATCGCGCTGGCCCTCGGGCTGGTGCCGGTGATCACCCCGGACGTCGAGGACGGCGACGAGGTCGCCGAGTACAAGCAGCGGGCGATCGACAGGCTCGGCGGGAAGAAGCTCACGACGTACGACGACACGGACGGCACCGACTACGAGGCCATCGCCGCCGAGGAGCCGGACGTGATCCTGGGCATGAACACCTGGGACATGGACACCGATCACGCGAAGCTGAGCCCGATCGCCCCGGTCGTCACCTTCGCCGACAAGAAGCAGTCCGACACCCTGACCTGGCAGGAGCGGCTGAAGACGGCCGCGAAGGCGCTCGGCCTGACGGAGAAGGCCGACGCGGTGATCGCCGCCAACGAGAAGGCGGTCACGGACGCGGCGGCCGCGCATCCGGAGTTCGAGGGCAGGACGTACACGTACTCCGTCGTCCATCCCGAGCAGATCACGTACATGTCCTACGCCGACCAGGACCCGGGTGTCTTCGAGGCGCTGGGGCTGCGCAAGCACCCCCGCGCGAAGGACTACTCCGCCGAGAAGAACGGCGTCAGCCTGGAGAATCTGGACGACCTGGAGTCCGACGTCCTGCTGATGACCTACCCGTTCGGCGACGAGGGTCTGCTGTCGGCCTCGGAGCTGGAGAGCAACAAGCTGTTCCAGTCGCTCGACGTGGTGAAGGAGAAGCACTTCGCCGTGGTGCCCTCGGACAACACCCTCGCCTCCGCGATCGCCTACCCGGACGCGCTCAGCGCCCCCTGGGTCGTAGAGAACCTGACGCCGATCCTGGCGAAGGCCGTCGCCGGGAAGTGACCGGGTCCCCGGGTCCGAAGGCCGCCTCCCGCACGATGTCGGTGAGGCGGCCTTCGGGCATCGTCAGGAGGCGGCGTCCGCGCGCGACGGTGTCCGCCCGGTGGGCGATGACGATGAGCGTCCGGTCTCCGGCCGCCGCGGAGAGCGCCTCCTCGATCCGGCCCGCCGTCACCCGGTCGATCCCCGCCTTCGCCTCGTCGAGGATCAGCACCGCCGGATCGGTCAGCGCCGCCCGCGCCACGGCGACGAGCTGGCGCTCGCCCGCGGAGAGGGTACCGGCGCCCACCTCGGTGTCCAGTCCGTGCGGCAGGGAGTCCACCCAGTCCGTCAGGCCGAGCAGGGCGAGGGTCCGCTCGACCTCGGCCCGGACGGGACGGCCGGCGGTCATCGCCAGGTTCTCGCCCAGCGTGCCGCCGACGAGCCGCACCTCCTGCGGTACGAGGACGATCCCGGACCGCAGCACGTCGGGGGCGACCGAGGCCAGGTCCTGACCCGCGAAGCGGACGGTGCCCGCGTCGGGGGCGTACAGGCCCGCCAGGAGCTTGCCCAGGGTCGACTTCCCCGATCCGCTCTCCCCCACGACGACGAGCCGTTCGCCGGCGCGCACGGTCAGGGTCAGCCCGTCGACCACGGGTGCGGCGTCACGGTGGCCGAAGCGCACGTCCTGGAGCCGGAGTACGCCGCGTGCGGGCAGGGCCGAGGCCGTCGGGACGGACGGGGCCGGGGCGTTCCGTGCGGCCGTTCGGATGAGGTCGAGCAGCCGGGCGAGGCGCACCTGGGCCTCCCGGGCGTCGCCGATCGCTCCCGCGAGGTCCTCGAAGCGGTGGAGGACATCCCGGCTCGCGAGGACGAAGACCACCGCCACGCCGACGCTCAGCATCCCTCGACCGACCATGGCGGCGCTCGTCACCAGCAGCCCCGCCACACAGCCGGCCTGGATCAACGTCAGCCTGTTCAGACGCAGTTCGGTCCGGACTTCGACGCTCTGCGCGTCCCGCAGCCGGGCGTTGTCGCGGGTGAAGCGCTCCAGCCAGCTCGACACCGAACCGCTGGTCCTCAACTGCTCCTGCGCGGGCAGCGATTCGGCGAAGCGGGCGGCCACCGCGGCCTCGGCCGACGCCACTTCGGCGTAGACGGGACCGGCCCGGTGGTGGAACGCGCGTACGGTCAGCAGCGCGGGCGGGAGGAAGGCGACCAGCAGGAGCGCCGTCAGCGGCCAGGAGTACAGGGCGAGCATCACCACGGTGAGCAGCAGGACCGTGGCGGCGGTGACGAGGTCCGGCAGGGTGCCGGCGGCGAAGGACGCGAGCCCGTCGATCTCGCCCGTCAGCCGGCGCAGCAGCTCACCGCCTCGGTGGGCCTCCAGGAACCGCAGCGGGGCCGCGCCCACGGCGGCGGTGGCGTGTTCGCGGAGGGAGGCGAGCAGGTGTTCGCCGGTCCTCACCAGCCAGTAGCGGGCGAGCCAGGCGAGGAGTCCGCTGCCGGCGACGAGCAGGAGGAGGAGCAGGACCCGGCGGACCAGAGCGGGCCGGTCGCCGCCGCCCGCCGCGTCGATCACGCGCCCGATCGACGCGGTGACGCCGACGGCGGCGGCGGCTCCGGCCAGGTTGAGGAGCACGGTGGCGGCGAGGGCGGCCCGGTGCCCGGCCAGGAACGGGGCGGCGCGCCGGAAGACGGCACGCTGGTCGGGGAGGTCGGCGAGCAGGGCGGGTTCAGCCATGGGGCGAGTCCTGTTCGGAAGGGGTGCGGCCGGGCGCGGTGGCCGAAGGGCCCCCGCCCGGTGCGGGCAGGGCGATCTCGCGGTCGGCGCGGGCGAGAACGGCGGCCGAGTGGCCGGCGAGGATGACGATCCGGTCGGCGGTGGCACGGCGCAGCCGGTCCAGGACCTCGGCCTCGGTGGCGTCGTCGAGCGCGGAGGTCACGTCGTCGAGCAGGAGGACCGGGCAGTCGCGCAGCAACGCGCGGGCCAGCGCGACCCGTTGGCGCTGTCCACCGGAGAGCGCGCCGCCGCCCTCCCCCACCTGGGTGTCCAGGCCGTCGGCGAGGGCGGACAGGGCCGGGTCGAGTCCGGCCGTGCGGGCGGCGGCCGCCAGCTCGGGGGCCGGGCGGGGGCCGGGGAGAAGAAGGTTCTCCGCGACGGTTCCGTGCAGGAGCACCGGCCCTTGGGGGACGAAGCCGACGAGGCGGTAGAGCTGTTCCGGGTCGAGGGAGTCCAGCGGTACGCCGGCGAGGGCGGCGGAGCCGGACGCGGGCACGAGCTGGGCGATGGCGCGCAGCAGGGTGCTCTTGCCGCTGCCGGTGGGCCCGGTGAGCGCCAGCCACTCCCCCGGCCCGGCCTCGACGTCCAGCGGCCCGATGGCGGCCCGGCCCGGTCTCCGTACGGTCAGCCCGGCCACGCGCAGGGCTCCCCCGTGTCGCACCTCGACGTGCGGGCGGGCCGGCGCGGGCAGCTCCAGCACACCGGCGATCCGTCCGGCCGCCACGCGGGCTTCGGCGAGATCTCCGAGCCGGGCGGTCAGCGCGTTCACCGCGACGGACACCGTGCCCATCCAGAGGACGAACGTGGTCAGCGCTCCGACCGTGATCCGCCCGTCGGCCACGGCGAGTCCGCCGGCCAGCAGCCCGGCGGTGACCGCCAGCAGCGGCACGGTGAAGGCGGCGGCCTCCCACAGCGATCCGACGGCCGCGAGCCGCAGGGTGGCGTGCTTCACCGCGGCGCTGTGCCGGTGGTGCCGCTCGACCAGCAGCTGGTCGCCGCCCACGCCCCGCAGCGGCAGCAGGGCGCTGAGCAGTTCGGCGGCGGCGGCCGACCGGGCTCCGTGCGCGTCGGCGAGCAGTTCGGCGCGCCGTCCGAACAGGGGCGGGAACACCCGGTTCAGCAGGAGGAGCACGGGCACGGTGGCGGCGGCGACCAGCAGGAGCACAGGGTCGAGTCCGCCGATGGCGGGGACGAGGACGAGTGCGGTGAGGCCGATGACCACCCAGGTGGTCAGCCCGCGGATCCAGACGAGGACGGTGTCCACGTCACGGGTGGCGCGGGTGGTGAGGTCACCCGAGGTGCCGGTGCGGTCCCGGAGGGTGTCGCCGTCGACGGCGAGGACCGCGCTCAGCAGCCGGGTGCGCAGCCGGGCTCCGGCCTGGTTGTCGGCGAGCGTGGCCCACAGTTGCCAGCCGCGCATCCCGGCGTACTCGACGCAGGCAGCGGCCAGGAACGCCGCGACGTACGGCAGCGCGCCGACCGGGGAGCCGCTCCGCACCCCGGTGTCGACGGCCCGGCCCAGCAGCCAGGGCATGGCCAGGAAGGCGCCCTGCCGCACGGCGGCCCAGCCCACCGAGCGCAGGAAGGGGCCCCGCACCTGGCGGAGGGTCCGGCGCAGGAGGCGGGTCGACGGGTCGGCGGGCCGGCGGAAGGAGATCACGGGGGCGGCTGTCCTCGGTGGCGGGCGGCGAAGGGATCCGGGCCCGGTCACCGTAGGAGCGGTACGCGGGGCGTGGTCCAAGGCAGAGCGCAGCTCGTCGAAGCGGCGGGCCCGGACCGGTCCGCCCGCCGCGCGACGCGGCGCGCAGTGGCACCGGCTGGACGACTGGTTGGATCGCGGCGCGCGGGTCCGGCCTAGCCTTGGGCGCACCGGATCCGAAGGAGCAGCGCCGATGTCCACCCGCAACCCCCGTCCCGTCGTCACCTTCCCCATCGTGTTGAGGGAGCTGACGGTGCTGCGCGTCACGGACGTCACTCCGGGCATGCGGCGGGTCACCCTCGGCGGGGAGCAGCTGCGCGCCTTCCACCGGGACGGCCTGGATCTTCCGGCGCTGCGTTCGGAGGGGTTCGACGACCATGTGAAGTTCTTCTTCGCCGACGGCGACGAACCTCCGGTGCTGCCGGGGCAGAACGTGAGCAGTCTGGACTGGCCCGCCGACGCGCGGCCGATCGCCAAGGACTACACACCGGTGCGGTACGACCCGGAGGCCGGGGAGATCGACTTCGACTTCGTCCGGCACGAGGGCGGTGTCGCCTCGTCGTGGGCGCAGGCGGTGAAGCCCGGTGAGGTCACCTGGATAGCCGGTCCGAAGATGTCGCACGGCCACCCGGAGGGCGCGGACTGGCTGCTGATGATCGGCGACGAGACGGCGCTGCCCGCGATCGGCCGCTGGCTGGCCGAGATGCCGGCGGGCACCAGGGCCCGGGTGTTCATCGAGGTCGGCGAGGAGAGCCACCGTCAGGAGCTGCCGACCGAGGCGGACGCGACGGTCACCTGGCTGACGCGCGACGGGGCTTCCGCGGGCACCACGGACCTGCTGGAGCGGGCCGTGCGGTCCATGGAGTGGCTGCCGGGCACGGTCTACGTGTGGGCGGCGGGCGAGGCGGTCTCGCTGAAGGGGATCCGCCGGCACCTGAGCGTCGAGCGCGGGGTGCCGCGTGAGTGGACCGACATCACGGGCTACTGGCGGCGCACCGAGCCCGACCCGGTCACGGGGACGAACCAGGAAGACGACGGGGCGCACGAGCGGCTGCACGAACTGACCGACCTGGCACCGGGGTTCGCGATCCGCGCGGCCGTCGCGCTCGGCCTGTTCGAGCTGGTGCGCGACGGTGTGCCGGACCCGGACGAGCTGGCCCGTCGGACCGGGACCGCCCCCTCGCTGCTCGGGGCGCTGCTGACGTACCTGGCGGCGATCGGGCTGCTGGAGCCCGAGGGGGACGGGTACCGGCTGACCCCGGTGGGCGAGGAGCTGGTCGAGGACGACCACTCCTCGGACGAGTACCACCTGGGCGGCGCGCAGGCGGCGATGGACCTCTCGCTGGCCGGACTGCACGACACGCTGCGTACCGGCGGGCCCGGCTACCGCACGGCCGCCGGGCTGCCGGTGGCCCTGGCGATGGCCGGGGACGAGCGGCTGGCGGGCACGGCACGCGCGGCGGTCGAGGAGGAGGCGCGCTGGGTGGCTCCCGGGGTGTCCGGCGCGTACGACTGGGCGTCGGTGACCTCGTTGACGGCGGGCGGCCACGGTGTCGGCACGCTGGTGAACGCCCTGGTCAAGGCGCACCCCGCACTCCGTGTCCGGATCGCCGCGCTGCCTTCCGAACTCCGGGTCCTGGAACAGGTCCTGGACTCCGACGTCGCTCCGCGCGTCGAACCGATCCCGCAGACCGGGCCGGTGCCGCATGGGGGCAGCACCGTCCTGGTCTCGCGTCTTCTGGAAAGGCTGGCCGACGAGGACGCCGTGCTGGCGCTCACCGAGGCCGCCGCCGCCCTGCCCGCCGACGGCACGCTGATCCTGGTCGAGCAGATCCGCCCGGCCGCCCCGGACGAGGACACCGCGCTCCAGCACCTGCGGCTGGCCTGCCTGTTCGGCTCGGGCGTGCGCGCGCAGGGGGAGCTGGAGGCGCTGGTGGGGCGGGCCGGGCTGCGGATCCGCCGCTTCGAGGACGTCGGCTGGGACCACCGGCTGTGGGTCCTGCACCCGGCCGGGGGCCGCTGACCCGCCGCCCGGCCCGCTCCGCCGTACGGTCACGGCTTCGCGGGACGGCCACGGCCCGCGGGGAGGCTACGGCTTGCGGGCGACGAGGCCCCACTGGTCGACCGGCACCGCGTCGTCCTCCTCGGGCCGCCAGCGGTCGATCGAGACGAACCCGGGCTCGACCAGCTCCAGGCCCTTGGCGCAGTCGGTGATCTCCTCCGGCTTCCGCACGAGGTAGGGCGGGTTGTCGCCCGACGCGTACGCCTCCTGGGCGGCCAGCGTCTGAGGCGTCGTCACCGTGTCGCAGAGCACCAGGTAGCTTCCCGACGGCATCCGGGCCAGGTAGCGCTGGACGACCTCGATGCCCTCGGCCGGAACGAGGTGCCCCAGGGTCGAGAGCAGGAGAACGGCGACGGGTTCGGACAGGTCGAGGGTCTTGGCCGCCTCGTCCACCACCGCGTCCACGTCGGAGAGATCGGCGTCCACGTAGGCCGTGCGGCCCTGCGGGGCGCTGGTCAGGAGCGCCTCGGCGTGGGCCAGCACGATCGGGTCGTTGTCCACGTAGACGATCCGCGACTCGGGGGCGATGCTCTGCGCCACCTCGTGCGTGCTGTTCGCCACGGGGAGCCCGGTCCCGACGTCCAGGAACTGGCGGACCCCCGCCGAGGCGAGGTGGTGGATCGCCCGGATCTGGAAGGCGCGTGAGGCACGGGCGATGTCGACCATCTGCGGGTAGGCCGCGCTCACCACGTCGGCCAGGTCCCGGTCCACCGGGTAGTGGTCCTTGCCGCCCAGCCATGCGTTCCACACGCGCGCGGAGTGGGGGATGTCGGACCGGATCCGGCGGCGGAAATCGTCGTTGTCGACGCTCATGTCTCTCCTCTACTCACTGTCCGTACAAGGCCGTTGACCGAATTCCCGCTGGTCCGAGCCCTGAGGGTGACCGTACCTCGCCGCACGGCGGTACGCAGCGGGGGCGGGGCACCCGCCGGAAATCTCGTGAAAACCGCCGCGCGCGGCTTCAGGCGTCCGGGCCCGCGGGCCCCACCGGCTCGTTGATCTTCCCGAAGGGCACGTGGACGCTCGGGGTGGTCCGCGAGGTGCTCTCCAGGTGGCCCTGCTGGTCGTCGAAGAAGATGTGCGGCTTGAGGATCTTCATGATCCGGCCCTTGTCGATGCCGCCGAGGAAGAACGCGTCGTTGACCGTCACCCCCCACCCCTTGAGGCTCTGCACGGCGCGCTCGTGCGCCGGTGCGTTGCGCGCCGTGACGATGGAGACGTGCAGGCGGATCCGGTAGTCGGGGTTCTTCCGGCGCTCCTGCTCCTCCCGCAGCTGGATCCGGTTCACGTTCGCCAGGAAGTCCCTCAGCGGTCCGGGGTCGTGCGGAATCCCGGCGTTGGTGACCTCGTGGGCGCGGAACTTCTCTATTCCGCCCTCCTGGAACACCTGCTCCGACGCGTCCGTGGCCAGGACCCCGTCGAAGTCGAAGGAGATCCGCAGGTCGTGGTCGTCGGCGTCGTCCTCGTAGGGGGCTCCCAGGACGTGCCCGGCGGGCAGCCCGGCGGCGACGGCCTCCCGGACGTCCGTCTCGTGTCCCGACAGGAACAGGGACATGTTGAGGGCGGGCATGAACCGGTGGGGCGAACGGCCCTGCATGAAGACGGCCCTGCTGATGGGCAGGCCGTGGCCCTCTATGGAGCGCATGACCCGCAGACCGGTGTCGGGGTCGTTCCGGGACAGGACGATGACCTCGACCAAGGGGTCGTCCACCTCGCCCAGGTCGTTCAGCGACAACAGGCGCCGGATGAAGGGGAAGGCGCTCCCGGGGCGGAGCCGGTCGCCGACGTGCCGCTCCTGGTGGGCGCGGTAGCTCTCCTCGCCCTGTTCGCGGAAGACGGCGTCCGACTCGGTCAGGTCGAAGAGCGCGCTGGACGCGATCCCGATGACGAGCCGATCGGCGAGTTCGTAGGACACGGCGCCCCCTCCGGCCGGCCCCTTGCCGACGCGCCCCCACTATCGCACCGTCGTCCCCCCGCTCCCGCGCGGGGCGGGGGGTCAGTTCAGCAGCAGGGCGCCGTCCCAGGGCGTGGCCGGCACCCTGCCGGTGGCGTACGTGTGGAGGGCGAGGGCGATGCCCGCGGCCCCCTCCAGGAAGCCGGGGCGGTCGAGTTCGCGCGCCGCGAGCGCGTGGGAGTAGCGGTAGCCGAACGGGGCCTCGGGGTCGAACCCGGCCAGGACCCGCGCCGCCAGCCCGTCGGCGGTGGCGTGGAGCTCCGGGTCGGCGGTCTCGTGGGCGGTGCGCAGCACGATCTGGAGGTGTCCGGCCCAGCCGTGGCAGAGCGCGGAGTCGCGGATCAGGCCGTCGTCGGTCACGGTCAGGGCGCCCAGGAGTGCCGCGTGCGCGTCGGCGTGCCATTCCGGCCGGTCCAGCGCGGTGCCGGCGAGATGGACGGCGCGGGCCGCGCCGAGAACGCCGTAGCACCAGGAGTCCCGTCCGCGCTCGGGCGCCGCGCCGCTCTCGATGCGCTCGCGGGTCATCAGGTGCGGCCAGCGCGGGCCGGCCCCGTCGGTGGTCCGCAGGCGGGTCAGCAGCTCCATGATCCGCTCGATGGCCTCGTCCTGGCGGTCCACCCGCACCCCCGCCCGCCAGGCCAGGGAGAGCAGGGCGAGCGGGCCCGGGACACCGTGGGCGAGGCCGAGGTTGACGTGTTCGGCGAGCCCGTGGTCAAGGCCTTCGGTGATCCACCAGGGGGGCAGCCGGGAACCGTGCCGTGTGAGGTCCTCGGCGGTGGCGACGGCCACGAGGGAGGCGAGCACCTCGGTCAGGGCCGCCCCCGCCGCCTCGCGCTCCGCCCGCCCGTCCGCCGCCCGGTGACGGGCCAGCAGATAGCGGCCGATCCCGGCGGTGCCGCCGAGGACGTCGTAGCGGCTCCACGCTCCGGCCGGCTCTCCGGCGGCGGCCCGCTCCAGGTCGGCCCGGGCACGGGTGCGGGCCTGATCGACGATGTGCCGGTCCAGTCCGGTGAGCATCGTGGTGTAGCCGCCGGAGCCGACGGCCGCCGTGTGTCCGGCGTACGCGAGGGCCACCATGCCGCCGAACAGCGACTGGGGGGTCAGCCGGATGCCGGCGGCGAGCCCGGCGGAGAGATGGCCGTGGGCCCGCTCGCGCGCTTCGGGGTCCTCGGCGGCCAACTCGGCGTGGAGCAGGGCGACTCCGGGGTGCCCGTCGGAGAGCCCCAGGGGGTCCCACACCGGTTGGGGGTCGCCCGGGTAGCGCATCAGGTTGTCCGGCGCGCCCGCGATGCGGGCCACCCGCTCCGGGTCGGCCAGCCGGTCGGCGATCTCCGCGACGATCCGGGCCGCGGCCTGCCGGTGGACGGGCCCGGGCATCCGCCGGGCGGGTGCCGGGTCAGCGGGTTTCGACGCGGGTGACGGCACGGAAGCCCTCCAGTTCCTGCAGCAGGCGTCGGACGTCCGCACGCCGGGCTTCGGGCAGTTCCCCGACCCGCACCGCCTCGCCGGCGTCCAGTCGGCGCAGCACCGCGAGGGCGTCCGCCCCGATCGCGCCCGAGGTGACATGGCCGTTGGCGGCCCAGCGAGGCGGGCCCTCGCCCGGGGCGGGCAGCAGCGGGGCGCAGCGGCGTACGGGAGTGTCGTCGTCCAGGGGGCGGGGCGCGGCGGGCGGCTCGGTCGGCCAGAAGCCGCCCGCGGTCCGCACGCGCAGCGCGAGCGCGGTGGCCCGGTCGGTGAAGCGGTCCTCGGCCAGGTGTTCCGCGAAGGCGTCCACGGCGTCGGCCAGGGCCCTGGGCAGTTCCCCGGCCAGTCGGCCGTCCGGACCGGCGTCCGGGGTGAACAGCGGGGCGGAGCTCTGCGGCCGGGTGCCCCGGAACAGGTCCTTGATCTCGTAGTAGGGCCGGTGCTCGCGGCGCGGGATGCCCACGTTGACGCTGGTCGCCGGGGTGTCGGAGGCGCTCTCCCCCACGTGGTAGTAGCGGGCGGGCCAGTAGAGCAGGTCGCCCGGTTCGACCTCGGCGACGAACGAGGACGCCAGGTAGGACTGGTAGTCCAGCACCGTGTGCACCGGGTCCGACCACGGCCGGTCGGCCCAGAACCGCATCCGTTTGGTGCCGCGTACGCAGAACATGAAGGTGGCGAAGCGGTCCTGGTGGACGCCGACCGGGCTGTGCTCGTAGGAGCCGTGGAACATCGTGGAACCGGCGGTGTGCGTGGGCTGGCCGACCCGCTCCCACAGCCCGGCGTAGAACCGCTGCGCGCGGTCCCACAGCGGGTGGGAGAAGGAGTGGAAGCGGTGGACGACCAGGGCGTAGCGCCGGCCCTCCAGCCGGTCGGCCATGCGCCGCTCGTAGCCGTCGAGCGAGCCGTCGCCCGCCTCGGGCAGATAGTCGTGGGGCCGGGTCTGCTGCCGCCGCCGCACGAGGAACTGGAGGTTGCCCGGGACGGCGAGCGGATGGGGCGGCCGGCTGCCGGACACGGCGGCCCGAAACACCTCGTGCTCGTCGAACGGTGCCGTGTCGAGGCCCTTGTACAGGACGGGCGCCCGGTCCCAGAAGCGGTCGGCGAAGGTGTCCCAGTCGAAGGACTTCTCGACGGTCAGGGTCATCGCGTCCCCTCCTCGACCAGGTCGATGCCGCGCAGTCGGTAGAGCCTGTCGAGCAGCGCGAGCACCGTCGGATCGTTGCTGTCGTCGTCGCCCGCGGCGAGAGCGCGGCAGACGTCGTCGGCGCCGGTCTCCGCGCCGTCGCCGAGGGCGGCGTACACGCGGTCGCCCGCGGCCCCGGGCAGGGTGAAGACGTTCCCGTCGACCGCCCAGACCTCGTGCGCGGGCCCGTCGGCCATCCGGACGATCTCGCCGGTGCGGCGGAAGCGGGTGTCCCGGGTGATGGACACGCCGTCGCGGGGCACCGGAATCGGTTCGAGCCCGGCCGCCGAGCGCAACGCGGCCCAGCGGACCCGCAGCGTCCTGCGCAGCCGTTCGCTCTCCACGGCTCCGCGCAGTTCGTCGCCGAGCGCGGTCAGCCGGGGCAGCACCCCGCCGGGGTCGCCGATACCGGTTCCGGAGCCGAACGGGAAGTAGGGCACGGTCTCGTCGCGGTCCCGGCCCGCGTGCACCAGGTCGGCGAGCAGGTCACGCAGCGCGGTGAACGGCAGCCCCCGGTCGACCGGGATCCGCAGGCGCAGGGCGACGCACCGTTCGCGGTAGGTGTCCACGTGCCGCCGGCCGCCGGGCCAGTACAGCAGTTCCCCGGCCCCGGCGCTGAGGCCGCGCGCACCGGGCACGTACCGGTCCGGCTCGGCGATGTCCGCCGGCGGGGGCCCGCCGCGCTCGTCCCACAGGGTCACGTCCATGCGCCCGCGCAGCACCCAGGTCAGCGCCGCGTGCGTCGGGGCCTCGACCGCTCCGGCGTGCTGGACGAACCGGTCGCCGGTGAGCACTTCGGCGGTGAGGGGGAGGTTGGGCCAGCCGACGTGTCGCCAGAGCCCGCTGACCGTGTCCCGTACGGCGGACCACAGGGCGTGGTCCAGGAGGAGCGGCTGTCGTACGGTCAGCAGGTAGCCCTGTCCGGGGACTTCGGCTTCGAGCCGGTCGAGGTAGTCGTCCAGGGTCGGGTCCGCGGTGTCCGGCAGCAGGGTTCCGGGGGCGCGCAGCCAGCCGTCGCCGAGAAGGAACCGGACGTCGGGCATCACCCAGAAGCGGGTGCCCGCGCGGAACGGTGCGCAGGAGACCACGTTCAGCGGGTGGACCGCTTCGAGGCCGAACGGCGGGCGGGCGCGCAGTCGCACGGGCCGCCGGTCCCAGTGGCGCTGTGCGAACAGCTCCCAGTCGACGCCGTCCGGCGTCCGCCGCGCCTCGGGGGCCAGCGTGCTCATGATGCTTCCCTTCCGGTCAGGGGGAACCGGCGCCGTATCCGGTCCGTGTGCTCGGCGAGCGGTTCCATGCCGAGGGCGGCCCGGCGGCGGTCCACGTCCTGCGGATCCTCCACCGGCCAGGGGACCAGCACTCCGTCGACGGGCTCGAACTTCGTTCCGTACACCTGCGGGAGTCCGTCGGTCACCCGTAACTCGTCGGTGAGATAGGCGATTTCCCGCCACGGTAGATCGCCGCGCTCCGCGGCGTCCCGCATCAGCTCCAGGCAGTGGCGGCGGAAGTCCAGGTGCTCCCGGGCGTGCTGGACGAGGCGGCTCGCGGCGGTGGCCGCCTCGGCGCCGACCAGGGCGCGCCCGGGCCAGCCGTGGTCGGCCACGACCGTGGTGAGCCAGGCGATGCCGGCGTCGGTCAGGTCGCGCAGGCGGCGCTCGGCGGTCGTGTCGCTCATGCCGCCGTCGGCCCACGGCGTCCGGACGGCGCCGTCGAGCCGGTCGAGCCGCAGCAGCCTGCGCCGGATCTCCCCGGCGGGCGCGGGCTCGACCGGGGCTTCGGGCGCGTCGGCCGGGTCGATGCGCAGCCGCACCTTCTGCCGGTCCCAGAGGTAGGTGATCCGTCGGCCGGCCTCCGGCCAGTCGAAGGCGACCTGTCCTTCGGCGGGGCTCTGGAGGTGGAGGCGGACGCCCAGGAGAGCGTCCGTGACGACGTGGTCCGTCACGTCGTCGAACACGTGCTCCACGGCGTCCCGGAGGGCCACGCCGAGACCGGCGAGGGTGAGGTTCTCGCCCTCCAGCAGCTCCCGCAGCGGGGGCCAGCCGCCCTCGGGCTCCGGACGGGCGGCGACCCGGGCCGTGCCGAACGGCACGGGCGGCGGTTCGACGCTCAGCACCGGTCCGCCCGCCAGGGAGCGGACGAAGTAGGGCACGTCGAGACGGCGCAGCTGGTCGCGTTCGGGCCGGTCGAAGTGGACGTCGGGATCGGTGGGGTGAGGGGCGGCGCCGCCGCCGGACAGCCAGCGGGGCACGAGCGCGTCGAAGTACCGGAACGTGGGCTGTCGCAGGACGCGTACGTGGTGGCCGGCGGTGGCGGTCGACAGGAACGCGCCGATGGCGGGCCGTTGGCGGCACATGAGGGTCCAGGCGTCGAACATGCCGCGCAGCATGGCCGGGAGGTAGGGGCCGTAACCGGTCCGCCCGCCGGTGTCGGCGACGACGTTCCTGGTCGCCTCCCGGGTGAGGGAGGCGCGGCGGCGGTGCAGGCGCAGTTCACCCGTCGGCCGCTCGGTCCAGCACACCGGCGGGCCCTCGGCGTCGCACCAGCGGGCGGTGCGCTCCAGGCCGACGTGGTGCTGGTCGATCTCGGCGGTCGCGTCGTGCAGGAGGCCGGTGTCGTAGAGGCGCGGGACCCGGCAGAAGAAGATCTCCAGGTCGATCGGGTAGAGCAGGGGCTCGGGGTCGCCGGGTCTGCTGCCGGTGACCACGTTGCCGCCGATCATGTCGGTGATCCCGAAGGCGAACATCGCGGCGGTCAGCGAGCCGGCGCGGCGCCAGAACCGCCCCGACTCCCCCGGGGTGAGCCGGGTGCCGGTCAGCTCCCACGGTCCGGAGGCCCGGATCGGCCCCCATTGCGCGGGCGGCTCGATCCACTCCTGCCACAGGTAGCCGGGCTCGGCTCCGGGCCAGCAGGCCAGCACGGGCAGCCGGACCTCGCCGGAGGCCGTGGGCGCGTGGTTGAGCAGATCGAACAGGGAGGCGGGCGGGACGGATCCGGGGCGGGCGGCGGGCGGGGCCGCCCCGGGGGACGCGGGAGACGCGGGAGACGCGGTGAACAGCAGCTCGCCGGAGGCCGGCCGTGGTTTGTAGGCGACCCGGCCGCCACCGGCGCAGTCGAGGCGCAGGACGCGCTGGCGTCCGTTGTGGGTCTCCTCGCCGTGGGCCCACAGTCCGACGACCGGCCCCCGGAAGGCCGGCTGCTCGGGCCAGCAGGCGTTCATGTCACGGAGCAATCGGTCGAGGAAAAGCGTCAGGAATTCCTCGCAGCGCACGGCCCACTCGGCCACCCGGTCGCGGGCGTAGTGCGGTCTTCCGGCAGCACAGGCCACGAATGCCTCGGATACCACGGGGCCAAAGATATCGGCGTTGGTGATATCCAGAATTCCTTCGGAAACAACGTCCGAATAGCGGGGCCCGGCCCCTGCGCACCAGGCGTCCAGCCGGTCCCACAGGTCCAGCAGCGGAGCGAACCGCCGGTCGTGGAGCGCGTTCTCGATCATCCGCGCGTCCGTCTCGCCGCCGAGCAGGCGGTCGATCGCGACCGTCCCTTCCGGTCCCGCCCTGACGACGGGCGGGAACATTCCGCCGGCCCCGCCCTTGCGGACGGCGTCGATCACCCGTCGGGCGGCCAGGGGGAGTTGGGGCGATCCATCCTGGTCGGCACCCGGGCGGGCCCGGCGGCGCGCGTCGCCGCCGGAGGATCCGCCGAGCTCTCCACCGGGGTCACGCATGTCCCAGAGGGGTTCGACGTCCATGGGTGAATCCGGTGCGTCCGGCACGGCGGCCCTTCGGCTCGTCACGGGGAGGGGATGCGCGGCGCACCCGGGTGGCGCCGACGCGGCGACACCACCCGGCGCGCGTCAACAGCAGTAGATGGACGCGCACGAACCACAGGCGGTGCCGCTGCCCGAGTTCGTCGGTGAGGCGAGCGGCGGAATTTCTTGTTCCAGATCGCCGATCACCAGATCGAATACATCATCGGCGTTCCGGTCCGTTCCGCCCTGGACCTTTTCCTCAACTGCCTGCATGAATATCCTCCTCCCGTACTGGCCAATTGATCCGCCACTCAGTAGAACAATGCGACATGCCCATGTCAACGAGCCGAGCGGGGCGCACCGCTTTACTGGCCGGTAGGCATCTATGCGACCCAGGTCACACTGCTCTACGGTCGGGGCACTGCCCCGGCCCCTCCACATCGGCGGGCCGCCGACCGGGCCCGGGCATCCCCGTCTCCCGCCCCAGGAGGTTCCATGCCACCCCCCACCGCCCGCCGCTCCCGCCGCAGGCTCCCCGTCGCGGTGCTCGCCGCCGCCCTCGGCGCGGCCACCCTCGGCGCCCCTTCCCCCGCGTCGGCGTCGAACACCGCCGACGGCGGCGACTACCTCGTCGGGCGAGGCATCTCCGACGTCACGGGCGAGGCCGCCGAGACCGGGATGATGGGCTACTCCAGCTTCGACCAGAAGACCTCGGGCATCCATCAGCGGCAGCGGTCACGGGCCTTCGTCGTCGTCGACCGGGCGAGCGGCAAGCGCGTGGTGTACGTCAACGCCGACCTCGCCATGATCTTCCAGTCGGTCCGGCAGGGCGTCATGGCCCGGCTGAAGGAGCGTTACGGCAGCCTGTACGGCGAGGAGAACGTCCTCCTGTCGGCCACCCACACCCACTCGGGACCCGGCGGCTACTCCCACAACGTCGCCTACAACCTCTCCGTCCTCGGCTTCCAGAAGGAGACCTACCGGGCGATCGTCGACGGCATAACGGAGTCCGTCGCCAAGGCCCACGAGGACCTGAAGCCCGGCACGATGAGCCTCGGCACGGGGACCCTGACCAACGCCAGCGTCAACCGCTCGCGCGAGGCCTTCGACCGCAACCCGGCGGCCGACCGGGCCGCCTTCCCGGACGCGATCGACCCGGCGATGACCGTGCTGCGCTTCAAGCAGGGCGAGCGGGACGCGGGCGCGATCAGCTGGTTCGCCACCCACAACACCTCGATCACCAACAAGAACACGCTCATCAGCCCCGACAACAAGGGCTACGCCGCCTACGCCTGGGAGCACGACCACGAAGGCGTCCGCTACCTCGACGACACCCCCGGGTTCGTCGCGGCCTTCCCCAACACCAACGCGGGCGACATGTCGCCGAACCTCAACCTGAAGCCGGGATCCGGGCCCACCGAGGACGAGTTCGAGAACGCGCGCGTCATCGGCGAGCGCCAGCTCGACAAGGCCCGCGAGATCTACGACGGCACCCGGCCCGTCTCCGGAGGGGTCGACTCCCGGCTCGCCTACGTCGACATGGAGAACGTGACCGTACGCCCGGAGTACGCCCCGGACGGCAAGGAGCACCGGACCTGCCCCGCCGTCGTGGGCGCGTCCACGCTCGCGGGCAGCGTCGAGGACGGCCCGGCCATCCCCCTCTTCGAGGAGGGCATGCGCACGCCGATCGCCCCCATCCTCGAAGCGCTGCGCGTCGACACCCCGTCCTGGCTCGCGACCTGCCAGTACCCCAAGGCGAGCCTCGTCCCCACGGGGCTGCTGAGCAACGTCCACCCGGTCACCCCGAAGCGCCTCCCGCTCCAGATCATGAAGATCGGCGAGCTGCACCTGGTGGCCGCACCCGGCGAGTTCACGATCGCCTCGGGCCTGCGCGTACGCCGCACGGTGGCCCGGCAGCTCGGCGTGCCGCTGGACCGCGTCCTGCTCCAGGGGTACGCCAACGCCTACAGCCAGTACGTGACGACACCGGAGGAGTACGACACCCAGAACTACGAGGGCGGCTCCACGCTGTACGGCCGTTACACCCTGCCCGCGTACCAGCAGGAGTACGACCGGATCGCGAAGTCCCTGCGCGAGGGCACGACGCTGGATCGGGGCACGATGCCGGCGGACGAGTCGGGGCGGCAGTTCACCTTCCAGACCGGGGTGGTGTACGACAACCCGCCCTCGGGCAAGGCGTTCGGCGGGGTCCTCAAGGCCCCGGAGCCCTCATACGCGCGCGGCTCCACCGCGACCGTCGAGTTCGCCACCGGACACCCGAAGAACAACCTCCGCCGGGGCTCCACCTTCCTGGAGGTGCAGCGGCTGGTGAACGGCTCCTGGCAGCGGGTGCTGGACGACGGCGACTGGGGAACCACCTACCGCTGGACCCGGCTCAACGATCTGACCGGCACCTCGAAGGCCACGATCACCTGGGACATCGCGGCGGACACGGACCCCGGCACCTACCGGATCGTGCACCACGGGGACGCCAAGAGCCTGCTCGGGAAGATCACGTCGTTCACCGGGACGACGGGCGGCTTCACCGTGCGGTAGGGCTCTCGCCCGGATCGGCCCGAGCCCGGCACGATCCGGACGACGGCCGCGGGGGCTCAGGTCGTGCGCGGGGTGGGCTGGAACCAGGCGGGGCCCTCGGTGAGGGCCTGCTTGATCCGGAACAGGGCGAACTCGCCGAGGGGCGGGAGGCCGTCCAGCGGGAACCAGCCCACCTCCAGCGACTCGTCGTCGTTGACCCGCGCCTCACCGCCGGTCGCCCGGCAGCGGAAGGTGACGTCCAGGTACTGGCAGCGGTCGCCGTTCGCGTACTGCACCGGGTCCAGCGCCTGGGTGAGCACCACCCGCTCGGCCACGCAGTGCACGCCGGTCTCCTCCAGCACCTCGCGCTCCGCCGTCGCCGCCGGCTCCTCCCCCGGTTCGGAGATCCCGCCGATCACCGACCACTTGCCGGTGTCGGCGCGCCGCCCGAGCAGTACACGGCCCTCGTCGTCGAGGACGACGGCCGTCACCCCGGGCAACAGGAGCAGCTGGTGCCCGGCGGTGGCACGGAGTTCACGGATGAAGTCGGGAGTAGCCATGGAACCGAGCCTACGTGGCCGGGTCGGGTGCTACTGACCGGTCCCGTCGACTGGCCGCAAAGTGTCGTCCACCGCCCGCCGGACGCACCCTGGACGCGACCTCGCGGAGGCCCTCAGCTCCGGCGGGCCCGGAGAGCCGCGACGCCCGCCCAGCCCAGACCGGCCAGGGCAAGCAGCGCGATGACGGCCTCCGGCAGGGGGCCCATCCGGGTGGCGGGGGTGAGCGAGGAGCGCAGCGGGACCTCGTCGACGAGGGCGTCGGGGGTGAACATCCCGCTTTTCTCGACGATCGTGCCGTCCGGACGGATCACCGCGCTGACCCCGCTGGTGACGGGGACGACGACGGCCCGGCCGTGCTCGACGGCCCGCACCTGGGACATGGCCAGTTGCTGGTAGGTCATCTCGCTGCGGCCGAACGTCGCGTTGTTGCTCGGCACGGCGATCATCTGGCCGCCGTGGGTGACGGTGTCGCGCACGGCGTCGTCGAACGCGGCCTCGTAACAGGTCACGAGCCCCACCTTCGTCCCCGCGAGGTCGAAGACGCCGACCTCGGTGCCGGGGACGAACTCGCGCTGCACCCGGTCGACGTCCTCGCTGAAGAAGCGGGCGACGGTGCGCATCGGCATGTACTCGCCGAACGGCTGGATGTGCCGCTTGTCGTAGGTGGCGACGGGGCCCCGGTCGGGGTCCCACTCGATCAGGGTGTTGCGGAGGCTGTCGGAGCCCTTCTCGACCACCGAGCCGACGACCGTGGGGGCGCCGATCGCCTTGACCGCGTCGTCGATGACCTGGCGGGCGTCCGCATTCAGGTAGGGGTCGAGGTCGGAGGAGTTCTCCGGCCACAGCACGAAGTCGGGCTGCGCCTCCTTGCCCGCCTTCACGTCCTCGGCCAGTTGCGCGGTGCGCCGGGCGTGGTTGTCGAGGACGGCGCGGCGCTGGGCGTTGAAGTCGAGGCCGAGGCGCGGCACGTTGCCCTGGATCGCGGCGACGGTGGCCGTGCCATTCTCCGCCGAGTCGTCGACCAGGGGCAGTGCGGCGAGGGCCCCGGCGACCGGCACGAGGACGCTCACGGCGGCGCCGGCGACGGCCGCGCGCGGAACCCCGCCGGTCCTGCGGTACGCGACGAACTGTCGCACGGCCTCGTAGAGCCCGAAGCCGCACAGGACGACGGCGAAGGAGAGCAGCGGGGTGCCGCCGAGCGCGGCGAGCGGCAGGAAGGCGCTCTCGGACTGGCCGAAGGCGATCTTGCCCCAGGGGAAGCCGCCGAACGGGATCCGGGCGCGGACCGCCTCGTCCAGCGTCCAGACCGCGGCCGCCCAGACGGGCCAGTACGCGAGCCGGGTCACCGCGGCGATACCGAGACACCCCACCGCGATGAAGAGGGCCTCCGCGGCGGCCAGGGCCAGCCACGGCACAGGGCCGACGTCCTCACCGGTCCAGTGGAGCAGCGGAAGCATGAAGCCGAGGCCCGCGAGAAGCCCGAGGCCGAAGCCGGACCGGAGTCGGCGCCCGTGCAGCACCCATCCCAGCAGGGCGAATCCGGGCAGCACGAGCCACCACAGGGGCCGGGGCGGGAAGCTCGCGTAGAGCAGCAGTCCGGACACCACGGCGGCGGCCGGGCGCAGGAGCCGCGACAGCGGTCCGGCGGCCGGGGAGGCTGTGGCGGGTGGCGGGTCGTCGACGGGAGTCATGGTGGCGCTCACCCGCCGGATTCTACGGTGGGCGGCTGTGAACGGCGGCGTTGACCTGGGTGGTGCGGGGACGCCTGGCGGCCCCGGGGCGGCCGACGGAGGGCGGCCCGGTCGGCCGGTCGCCGGGAGGGCGGCCGCAGCCCGGCGACCGGAGGCCGGCCGCCCCCGGTCAGTCGCCCGGTCGTTTGCCGGAGGCCGGCAGGTGCAGGCGTTGCCGGATGAACCGTACGGCGGCCTCCGCGTCGTCGACCGTGACGGTGAAGGTGCGGCCGTCGCCGAGGCGCAGGACCATGCCCTCGCCCTTGCGGACCACGACGGCGGTGCCCTGCTCGGGACGCCAGCGGTAGCCCCAGCCGCCCCACTGGCGCGGGTTGATCCGGGGGACGAAGTCCGCGCCCGTCACATGGCTGAGCAGGATCCGGCGGCGCGGCAGGCCCGCGTGGCCGCAGCGCACCTCCAGGCTGTCCCCGTCGACCTTGACGGCCACATGGACGAAGGCGAGGGTGCCGAAGAGGATCAGCAGTCCGGCGGCGAGGCAGCCGACCACCGACATGAGCAGCGGGGCGATGCCCGAGGTCCAGGCGCCGTCGACGGCCAGTTCGATGCCGAGGGCCACACAGCCCGCACCGGCGAGGGCCAGCAGCCACTGGACGCGGTTGGTGGCCCGGCCGTTCCACTCCGTGGGCGGCGCCGGGCTCGACCCGTGCCTCGCACTCTCGGGGAGGTCCGTCATGTTCAGCAGCGTAGCCGCGTTCCGGGTTTCCGGCCGGGGCCGCGGGGGCCGATCGGGCTACCCCCTCGATCCGCCGGAGGCTCCCCGGCGGCCACCCGGTTCCGGTCAGCGGGTGGGGACCGCGGCGGCCAGCAGCCGGCCCTCGGCGTACGTCAGGGCGGCCCCCGGGAGGGCGGCGGGGCGGCCGGCCTGGAGCACGGTGAGACCGGCGGAGGGCTCCGCGCCCGGGGCGGGGTCCGCTCCGATCCGGCGCAGCGCCTGGGCGGCGACCGCTCCGGCGGACCCGTGCAGGGCGAGCGGCGGGCCGTCGGGCCGCTGCACGGCGTCGCGGATCCGGGCGGCGACCAGCTCGTAGTGGGTGCAGCCGAGGACGACGGCCCGCACGTCGCGCGGGGTGAGGGCGGCTGCCGCCGCCACGGCACGGTCGATCCCGGCCTCGTCGCCGTGCTCCAGGGCGTCGGCGAGCCCGGGGCACGGGACCTCGGTGACCTCCGCGGTCCCGCCGAAGTCACCGATCAGCCCGCGCTGATAGGGGCTGCCGGTGGTGGCGGGGGTGGCCCAGATGGCGACGGAGCCGCCGCCCGCCGCGGCCGGCTTGATCGCGGGGACCGTGCCGATGACCGGCAGCGCGGGCTCCAGCTCGGCGCGCAGCGCCGGCAGGGCGTGTACGGAGGCGGTGTTGCAGGCGACGATCAGCGCGTCCGGCCGGTGGGCCGCGGCGGCGCGGGCGACGTCGAGGGCGAGCGCGGTGATGTCCTCGGGGGTGCGGGGGCCCCAGGGCATGGAACCGGGGTCCGAGGAGAGGACGAGTTCGGCGTCGGGCCGCAGCCGGCGCACAGCGGCCGCTGCCGCCAGCAGGCCGATTCCGGAGTCCATGAGCGCGATCTTCACCCGGTCACCCTAGCCGACAGCCCTTGCGGACCGGGCTCGGTGGGGCAGACTTCGGCGGATGAGCGCCGTTGCCTGGATCGCCGTGGGTTCACTGATCGCGTGGGTGTGGCTGCTGCTGGGGCAGGGCTTCTACTGGCGGACGGACCAGCGGCTCCCCCGGCGCACCGACCCGGCGCGCTGGCCGTCGGTGGCGGTGGTGGTGCCGGCCCGCGACGAGGCGGAGATGCTGCCGATGAGCCTGCCGTCGCTGCTGCTCCAGGACTATCCGGGGGACGTCCGGATCGTCCTCGTCGACGACTGCAGCGGCGACGGCACCGGGCAGCTTGCCCGGGACCTGGCCGCCCGGCACGGCGGGTTCCCGCTGGCCGTGGTGACGCCCGGAGAGCCGGAGCCGGGCTGGACGGGCAAGCTCTGGGCGGTGCGGCACGGGATCGCGGTGGCCCGGCGGGAGAAGCCGGACTTCCTGCTGCTGACCGACGCCGACATCGCGCACGAGCCGGACAGCCTGCGCGATCTGGTGGCCGCGGCCGGCTCCGGGGGCGAGGGCGGCTTCGACCTGGTGTCGCAGATGGCGCGGCTGCGGGTGGAGAGCGTCTGGGAACGGCTGGTGGTGCCGGCGTTCGTCTACTTCTTCGGACAGCTCTATCCGTTCCGCCGGGTGAACCGGGCCCGGTCGCGGACGGCGGCGGCCGCGGGGGGCTGCGTGCTGCTGCGCACGGGGGCCGCCGAGCGGGCCCGGATCCCGGACTCGATCCGGCAGGCGGTGATCGACGACGTGTCGCTGGCGCGGGAGGTGCGGCGCGGCGGGGGCCGGATCTGGCTGGGGCTCGCGGATCGGGTGGACAGCGTGCGGCCCTATCCGCGGCTGGCGGATCTGTGGCGGATGGTCGCACGCAGCGCGTACGCCCAGCTGCGGCACAGTCCGCTGCTGCTGGCGGCGACGGTCCCGGGGCTGCTGCTCGTCTACGTGGCGCCGCCCGCGACGCTGACGGCGGGGCTGCTGACGGGGGACGGGGCGGCGGCCTGGGCGGGTGGCGCGGCGTGGGCGGTGATGACGGCGACGTATCTGCCGATGCTCGCCTACTACCGCCAGTCGCCGTGGCTGGGGCCGCTGCTGCCGCTGACGGCGGTGCTGTACCTGCTGATGACGGTCGACTCGGCGGTTCAGCACTACCGGGGGCGGGGCGCGGCCTGGAAGGGCCGCACCTACGCGCGCCCGGAGGCCGCGCCCGACCGGTGACGCCGCGCGGAGGTGTACGGGCGGTCCGGGCGGGCGCGGCGGGTCACTTGCGGCCGGGCGTCCAGTTCATGCCCCAGCCGTAGGCGGCGTCGATGGTGCGCTGCGGGCTCACTCCCCGGTCCGGGACCAGGTAGCGGGCCTCGCGCTGCACCGTGAGGTCGCCGCCGTTGTTGGTGATCAGGGCCAGGGCGCAGACGGTGGAGGGCACGGTGCACTCGTCGAGGGAGAAGTCGATGGCCGCGCCGTGCTGCGGCTGGAGGGTGACCGTGGCGTGGAGGTCGGCGAAGCTCCGGGCGCCTTCGTAGATGGTGACGAAGATCAGTACGCGCCGCAGCAGGTCCTTGTGGTCGAGGTTGATGGTCATGTTCTCGCCGCTGGAGAGGGCGCCGGTGCGGTCGTCGCCGTCGAGGTGGATGTAGGGCGGCCTGTTCAGCGAGCCGAACGCGTTCCCGAGGGACTGGACGACCCCCTTGCGGCCGTCGGCGAGTTCGTACAGGGCGCAGAGGTCGAGATCGAGATCGGCGTGCATGGCGACGGCCCGGCCGAGCTTCGCCCCCCACCCCTTGAACTGTTTGCGCACTTCCCAGTTGAGGTTGACGCGCAGCGCGCCGGAGGTGCCGCCCTGTTTGGCGAGCGAGACGGCAGGGGTGCCCTTCGTCAGCGTGATCTTGGT
Organism: Streptomyces griseus; assembly: GCF_900460065.1. Taxonomy (GTDB): domain Bacteria; phylum Actinomycetota; class Actinomycetes; order Streptomycetales; family Streptomycetaceae; genus Streptomyces; species Streptomyces griseus. Next base: position 50,563 of record NZ_UAVD01000042.1, read on the forward strand.
CAGCCGTACGGGCGTCGCGGCGGGCGGGGCCACGGGGGCTGCGGGCGGCGGGGGCGGCGGGACGGGCGCGGTGACCGGGGCGGAAGCCGGGGCCGGCGCGGGAGCAAGAGCGGGAGCCGGGGCCACGGCGGCGGGCCGGGGCGGCGACGGGGGCGCGGGTGCCGCCGGGGCCTGCGGGGTCTGTTGCGGTTCGTCCACGGAGATGCCGAAGTCCGTCGCCAGGCCTTCGAGCCCGGTGCTGTAGCCCTGCCCGACCGCGCGGAACTTCCAGGCTCCCTGGCGCAGGTAGAGCTCGCCGAGGATGAAGGCGGTCTCGATCGTGGCGTCCGTGCTGTCGAAGCGGGCCAGTTCCGCGCCGCTCGCCGCGTCGGTGACCCGCACGTACAGCCCGCTCACCCGGCCGAAGGTCCCGCCGTCCGCCGAGGCGGCGACGACGATGCGGTCGATGGCGGGCTCGACCTTGCCGAAGTCGACGAACAGGGTGTCGGTGACGTGGTCGGGAGCGGTCCGCTTGCCCTCGTGCCGGACCGCGCCGGACGCGTGGGCCGGCTGGTTGTAGAAGACGAAGTCCGCGTCGTCGCGGACCTTGCCCGCCACCAGGAGGAGAGCGGAGGCGTCGACGTCCGGGGCGCCCGCCGCGGCGTGGCGTCCCAGTTCGACGCGCACCGTCCCGGCCGGCACCGCGACGTTGCTTCCTTTTTGCATGGTCATGCTCGCCCCCATCACGAATCCGGCTGCCCGCAGGCTTTGCCCCCACAACCTAACGGCCGGTGGAGGTCGAGCTCGCGGGCGCCGGGACCGGGGCGGACGAGGGCGTGTCCGGCGGACCCGGTCGGGATCCGTCGGACACGCCCTCGGGGCCGGCGATCAGCGCCGGCGGCTCCGGGTGCCCGGAGGGCCCTCACCCTCCGGAGCGACGCCCGCGAGGGCGGCCTCGCGCGGTGTGTCGTCCGTGGCCGCTTCGGCGCCCCGCACGGCGCCGCTGTGGGCGGTCCACGCCTCCAGGGCGGTGCGGCAGGCGTGGTCCAGGTGGCGGAGCCGCGAGAGGTCGAGCTCCACCGGCCGGTCCTTCGGCAGGGCCTCCAGGGTGTCGAGGATCAGCGGCAGGCGCAGGAAGGTGGCGCTGCCGCTGAGGGAGACCGTGGTGCGCTCGTCCTGCTCGTCGATGTCGAGGCGGACGGCGGAGGTCTCCCAGGCCGTCTTGATCACGGCCAGTCCGATGCCGAGCAGCACGCCCATGAACATGTCCGTGAGGACGATCGCCAGCGCGGTCACCATCAGGACCACGGCCTCGCCCCGGTGTTCGCGCCAGAGCGGCCGGAAGGTCGCGACGGGGATGAGCTTCGCGCCGGCGTGGACGAGGATGCCGGCGAGAGCGGCCACGGGGATCAGACCGAGCACGGCGGGGAACAGGGCCGCGAACAGCAGCAGCCACGCGCCGTGCATGATCCGGGAGGCCTTGGTGCGCGCACCTGCCTGCACGTTGGCCGCACTGCGCACGATGACGGCGGTCATGGGCAGCGCGCCGACGAGGCCGCAGATGGTGTTGCCCGTCCCCTGGGCGATGAGTTCCTTGTTGTACTGCGTGCGCGGGCCGTCGTGCATCCGGTCCACGGCGGCGGCGCTGAAGAGGGATTCGGCCGAGGCGATGAGCGTGAAGGCGAGGATGACGCCCAGGAGGCTGACGTCGGCCAGCAGGCCGAAGTCGTCCAGGCTCGTCAGCCGCAGCGAGTCGATCAGCCCCTGGACCTTGATCGGGGCGACGGGCAGGTCGAACGCGGCCACCGCGGCGGTGGCCAGACCCACGGCCACCAGCGGGCCGGGGAGCACCTGGGGCAGACGCCCGGGCAGCCGCTTCCAGAGGACCAGTACGACGATGGTGCCGACGCCGATCGCGGTGGAGGAGATCGCCGCGGCTCCCGTGATCTGCGTGAACAGCTCCGGCAGCCCTGCCAGGTTGTCGACACCGTTGCCCGGGGCGGTGGCCCCGGCCATGGCGTAGAGCTGGCTGCCGATCAGGACGAGCCCGATGCCGGCGAGCATGCCGTGGACGACGGCCGTGGAGATGGCGCGGAACCACCGTCCGAAGCCGATGAGGCCGAGTCCGACCTGGAGGACGCCCGTGGCCAGGACGAGGATGCCCAGCGCCGCGACGCCGTGGGTGGTGACCGCCTCGTACACGAGGACGGTGAGGCCGGCGGCGGGGCCGCTGACCTGGAGCGAGCTGCCCGGCATCGCGCCGGCGATCAGCCCGCCGACGATGCCGGTGACCAGGCCCAGTTCGGCGGGGACGCCCGAGGCGACCGCGATGCCGACGCACAGGGGCACGGCGACGAGGAACACCACGATCGAGGCGAGGATGTCGCGGGACAGGGCGTCCGGGCGTAACCGGAGTTGTGGAGACGACATGAGAGCTTCAGCTCCTAGGGGAGTGGGGGGAGGCAGCAGGTGACGGCGGGAGCGGCCCGCCCGTTCACCGGTGGGTCGCTGTCACAGGGAGGAGAAGGTTCCGGTGGAGGCTCGGTGGGCCTGCACGGCGCCGGTGTGGACCTCGTAGTACCAGGCGTGCAGACCGAGCCGGCCCTCGCGCACGGCGCGGCTCACGCACGGGTAGTCGCGCAACGCGTCCAGTTGCGCCACCACGTGGCGCTGTACGGGCTGTTCGCAGTCGGGGCCGAACTCCTCGGGGCCGTGAGGTCCGGCCGTGGGGGCGCATCTGCCGAGCCAGCCGCGAACCGCCGGCAGGCTCCGCAGGTCCTCGCCCCGGGCCAGGGCTCCGACGGCGCCGCAGTGGGAGTGGCCGCAGAGGATGATGTCGGACACCTCCAGCACGCAGACGGCGTACTCGATCGTCGCCATCTCGCTCGTGGGCGCGTCCGGGTCGTAGGGCGGGACGATGTTTCCTGCCGTACGCATCTCGAAGAGTTCGCCGGGCCCGGAGTCGGTCAGCAGGGTGGGGACCACCCGGGAGTCGGAGCAGGTGATGAACATGGTGGAGGGCCGCTGGCCGGCCTCGAATTCCTTGAGCTCCCGGCCCGCGACGTCGCAGCGGGACGAGAAGGTGCGTGCGTGGTCGATGAGTTGTCGCACGGGAGTGTCCTCCATACGGAAGTGGTGTGTGGCCCTCACGCGGGGCGGGCTGTCACCCCGCCCGCAACCGGGCCTTCGTGGCACAGGGGTGGCCCGGGTACCACGGGGAACAGGTGCGGGTGCTCGCGTCGCAGGGCAGGCGGGGGGTTCGCCTCCGTGTCTGCTGGTCCGGTGTGGCGGCGGCGCCCTGTTCCCGGGCGGGGCCGCGGCGACCGACTGCGCCGCTCACGGGCCTCGCGTCACCGATGACCCGTAACGAGGAGTCTCGGGCCGGGCCATGAGGTGGCGGTGAGACGGCGGTGAGACTGTTCTCATGGGGTCCCGGCGGGCGTGTGCGCCGCCGGGCGAAGGCCGCCGCCCCGGCGGTCAGGCCCGGAGGCGGTAGCCGACGCCCCGCACGGTCTGGACCCGGTCGGCGCCGATCTTGCGCCGCAGATAGCGGATGTAGACGTCGACGATGTTCGAACCGGGGTCGTAGTCGAACCCCCATACCTGGCTCAGCAGTTGCTCCCGTGACAGCACCCGGTCGGGGTTGCGCATGAGGATCTCGGCGAGGGCGAACTCGCGGGCGGACAGGTCGGAGACCCGGTCGCCCACCTGGGCCCGTCGGGTGCGCAGGTCGAGGATCAGATCGCCCACCCGCAGCAGGAAGTTCTCCGCGGGCTCCTCACGGCGCAGGCGCAGGCGTACGCGGGCCAGTAACTCGTCGAAGGCGAAGGGTTTGACCATGTAGTCGTCGGCGCCGCTCTCCAGCCCGGCCACGATGTCGCTCACGCTGTCGCGCGCGGTGAGGATGACGACGGGCAGGGAGATGCGCGCCTTGCGCAGTTTGCGCAGCACCGTCAGCCCGTCGTCGCCGGGCAGGCCGAGATCGAGGATCAGGAGGTCGAAGTCGCGCCCGCGGGCGTGCTCGTAGGCGGAGAGACCATCGGCGACGACCCGGGTGACGTACCCGCTACGACGCAGGCCTTTTTCGACGAAGGCGGCGATTCTTTCCTCGTCCTCCGCTATCAAGATCCTGCTCACAGAAGGTTCCTTCCGTCGTGGGGTGCAGTGCGGGAAGGTCGATGACGAATCTCGCGCCGCCCCCGGGTGCCTCCTCGACGTGAGCGACACCGTCGTGTGCCTGGGCGATCTCGCGGACCAGCGCGAGGCCGAGCCCGATGCCGGGGGCGGCCCGGCCCGGGACCGCGGTGCCTCCCTGATAGAAGCACTGGAAGATCCGTTCCCGGTCCTCCGGGGCCACACCGGGCCCGGTGTCCGCGACCCACAGCACCACTCTGCCCCGCCACAGGCGCGAGCCGATCTCGATGGCGTCCCCTTCCCCGGTGTGGCTGACCGCGTTGACGGCGAGTTGCATCAGGGCCTGGGTGACCCGCTGTTCGTCCAGGTGCACGCTGACGTCGGCGACCTCGGCCACCGTCCAGTGCCTGCGCCCCAGCGCCTGGGCCTTGGCGGCCGTGTCGACCACCAGGTCGGTCAGGCTGGTCTGGCCGAGGGTGAGGAAGTCGGGGCGCTCGGCCCGGGCCAGGAGCAGCAGGTCGTCCACGATCCGCCGCATCCGGTCGAGCTCGTCGAAGAGCAGGGCGCGGGTCTGGCCGTGCCGGCTGTCGGGGTCCTCGTCCATCAGCTCCAGATGTCCGCGCAGCACCGTGATGGGGGTCCGCAGTTCGTGCGCCACCTCGTCCAGGAACTGGCGTTGCGCGGTGAAGGCGCCGGACAGGCGGTCGAGCATGTGGTTGAACGTCTCGGCCAGTTCCGCCACGTCGTCGTTGCCCCGCACCGGCAGCCGCTGGGTCAGGTCCGTCTCACTGATCCGCTCGGCGGTCTGCCTGACCAGCCGGATCGGAGCCAGCACCCGGCCCGCGACCAGCCAGCTGGCCAGTCCCGCGACCACCAGGGCGAAGCTCCCCGAGGCCAGCAGCAGCCGTGCCATGTGGCGCTCCTGCCGCAGTTCCCGGTCCCGGAAGGAGACCAGGACGAGCCGGGTGTCGACGTGGTCGCCCGCCATCTGCACCGGGACGACACCGTAGCGAACCGTGCCGGCCCGCGAGTCCAGCGACCGGATACGGGTGTCGGCCGTCCGCGCCATCAGGGCCACGACCTCGGGGTCCCGGTCCAGACGGACCGGGACCGGGCCGGGGCTGCGCCGGTCGGCCCGCCCGTTCACGACGCTGAAGAAGGCGGCGTTGTGCTCGGGCCGGTGAACCGCCATGAACGCCGTCAGCAGCGAGGCTCCCGTGGTGAAGCGGTCACCGCTGTACGGGTCGCGCGAGGTGCGGGCGAACGCGCGTAGCTTGTCGGCCTCGGACAGGAGTTGCGCGTCGACCTGCCGGTCGAGCTCCGCCTGCCAGACGATCGTGATCCCGAAGGTGGGCACGGCCAGGGCCGCGCTGAGGAGCATGAGCATCCAGCCGACGATCCGGGACCTGGCGCTGGTCGAGCGCCGGAGCATCAGTCGTCCCACTCGTCGTCCGCATCCCCCCGATTGCCGTGCGAGGCTTCCTCGTCCCCGTCGTCGGACTCGTCCTCCTCCTCGTCCGCGCCGGCCGCGCCGCCCGTGCCGTCCGTGCCGTCCACGTCGCCCCGGGGAACGCGTGAGGCCTTCTCGTCGTCACCGGTGGTCCGTGCCACTCCCCCGGCCCCGGCGCTTCCGGGGAGCCCGTGGGGGGCGGTTCTCCGGTCGTCGGACTCGGGCGGCGGCGGGGGCGACACGGCCCGGCCGCCCGGGCAGGCGCCGGACGGGGCAGGCGTGGCGGGGGACGGTGTCGGTGACGCGGCGGCACGGCCGGGGCCGGACGGTGCGGTGGCCTGAGGCGTCGGGCCGTGCAGGAAGGGCACGACGACCGCGGGCCCCATGGAGGGCGGCACATTCTGCCCGGGCCATATCCATACGACCAGTAACACCAGTGTCCCTGCTCCACATCCTGCCAGTACCGACCCCACCCCACGCCACAGCATCGGACCAGTCTGCCTTCGCGGGGTCCCGGGGACGGACATGAGGAAAACATTCTCATCTTCGGTGACCGTCGCCGTGTCCGTCACCTCACCGGTGTCCCCCGAGCAAGCCGGGCGACCCCCTCCCACCAGGGGCTCGGCGGATGGCGCGGCCGGCTGCGCGAATCGTGACCCGAACCGGCGCCGACGCGCCACCCGCAGAGCGGAATCACGCCAAACCAGTCCTGAACAGGGCTGCTTTCCATGGGTTGGGCATTGCCATTCATTGACAGTCGCTCAACCACGCTTTTACATTCAGCGGGCAGGCCGCGGAGAAATTCATTCACCGTCGGCCCGTCGCAGGGAGCACCTTCCGCACTATCATCGGAGGACCTCATGGAACACCTGATCCAGAAGATGGCCCAGGACGACGTCTGGCAGAATTGGCTGGCCGCCAACTCGGCCCAGGAGGCCACCAAGAACGGCTGCATCAGCGCGGCGCCCAAGAACGGATGTATCAGCGCCGCGCCGAAGGCCGGCTGCATCTCCTGAACGGCCGGGGACGCCCGGGTCCAGCTCTGTGAGAGCCCTCTCCCCCACCACAGCACGTTCCCGGGCGTCCCCGACTCCGTCTCCTTCGTAGCCCATATTTCTTCAACTATGCGAAACATGAGAAGGAATTAATGAAGGGCCAGCCGACCAGCGACGTCATCGAGCATATTCGCGACATACCGATCTACCAGGAGTCCCTGGCGAAGGGCCACTTCCCGCTGCTCGACAAGCCGGAGATCGCCCGCGGGTTCCCCGACAACTGGATGACGCCGCGGCTGGCGGCGGCGCTGGAGACCGGCGAGGCCGAGTTCGTCCTGTCCACGGGCACCAACCACGCCAGGATGCAGATCATCCGGCCCCCGTACTTCCTGCTCCGCTCCTACTACGAGCTGTGGCGCAACCACCCCGACATCGGCGAGACGTGGGAGTCGGGCTGCCGCCGGGTCTCGCTCACCACGGTGCTCGCGACGGAACACGTGGCGCGGGTCAACGCCGCCCGGCGCGGCGTGGAGCACAAGGGGATACCCATCCTGGCCGACCGCTGGCTCGACGAGCGCACCTGCTACGTCAACCTGCGGCTGGATCCGGCGCAGTGGGTCCGCAAGGACGTCCTGCGCATGCTCCGGGAGATCGACCTGGCACGGAGCACGCACCCCCAGGGGCGCTACCACCTCGACTGCTCCGCCTACCATCTGGCGCATCTGGTCCGAAAGGCGGAGGCCTGGGGCCTGTTGGACGCGTTCCCCGCCCCCGCCAGCATCATCCACGCCTACGAGTACACCCCGGTGAACGTACGCCGGTTCCTGCGCCGGCGCTTCGCCTGCCCGGTCATCGACCTGTTCGGCAGCACGGAGCTGGGCTACCTCTACTACAGCGACCGGGAGGGCCGGTACTGGCCCCACCTGGACGGGATGAGCGTCGAACTCCTGCCGGTCACCCCCGGAAGCACGATCCACCAGCTGATCGTCACCAGTGTGCGCAATCCCTACATGCCGCTCGTCCGCTACCGGTCGGGCGATTGTGTGCGCACCCGGGACGGCTCGCCCGACCCCGCGGCGATCACCCAATTCTGCGGCCGTCAGAAGGAATTGCTCGGCACACCGAACGGCCCGGTCGCCCAGGGCGACCTCGACCGGCATATCGCGGACGCTTCCCCCCGGATCTTCCTGCACCAACTGCGGCTCCAAGGCGACGCCGACGCCACCCTGTCGTACACGACGTTCACCGACGAACCCCTCGGGGCCGCGGAGGCCGTCGCGTTGCGGCAGAGCATCACCGAACTGACCGGACGGAACTGCCGGATCGAACACCGCACCCATATCCCCATCGGGCGTTCCGGCAAGTACATCTGGCTCGTCAGCGCCGGCACCTGACGCGCCGCCGTCCCCCCTCGAAGGAAACGGAGTGCCATGACAATCCGACGGACACTCTCCGCCGACGACCTGAAGCGTCTTCTCGGGGACGCCCTGCACACCGAAGTGACACGGCATTTCCACGACAAGGCGCCGGACACGCCCCAGGACTTCGTGGAGCGTCAGGTCACCGAATGCCTGCGGTACCTCTACCTCGTCTCCGCCCACCGGGACCAGCTCGCCGGACTTTTCCTGCCCGTCGAACAGAGCATCGACGAGATATGGCACTACCTCATCCTCCAGACCCGCGAATACCGCTCACTGTGCGAGGAACGCCTCCCCGGGCGGTTCTTCATCAACCACCGCAGCATCGCCTACGAGGAATACCAGGAAGAACCGGGACGCGAACGGGCACTGGAAGAGGCATTGCGCTGGATCCCCCTCTACTGCCAGGAATTCGGACCGTTCGACGAAGGCGCACTGCCGCACTGGACCATGGTCCGGTTCCTCCATGAGCAGTTGGGCATTCCCCTCTCGGAGATCGCGGAGCTGAAACCGATGGCCGTTGCCTGACGGAGATCCCCCTCGCCCGACCGACGATCGGACCCTCTCCCTTGCCGACTCGCAACAGACATCCGGTCGCCACGGGTGCGATTCCGGAGCAGCGGCGCGTTCTGGCCGTGCTGGTACTGGCCCAGATCATGAGCGGCGCCGGTCTCACCGCGGGGATCACCGTCGGGGCGCTGCTCGCCGAGGAAATGCTCGGCTCCACCGGCCTGGCGGGGGTGCCCAGCGCGCTGTTCACCTCGGGCGCCGCACTCGGCGCGCTCGGCATCGGCCGGCTCTGCACCCGTTGGGGCCGCCGCCCCGGGCTGGCGCTGGGCTACGCGACCGGGGCGTTCGGCAGCGTCGGCGTCGTGGTGGCCGCCGCCACGGGGAGCGTGGCGCTGCTCCTCCCGGCCCTCGTGGTGTACGGGATGGGTACGGCGACCGGCCTCATGGCGCGCTACGCCGGCGCGGACCTGGCCTCACCCGCCCGGCGCGGACGGGCCGTGAGCGCGGTGCTCTTCGCCACCACCCTGGGCGCGGTGACCGGGCCCGTGCTGGTGACGCCGGCCGGCGAGGTCGCGCACTCCTGGGGCGTGCCGCGTCTCGCCGGGCCCTTCCTGCTCGCGGCCGCCGCGTTCGCCGCCACCGCGGTCGTCATCGCCTGCCTCCTGCGGCCCGATCCGCTCCGGCTCGCCCAGGAGCGGGCCGTCCGGGCGGCGGGCGCCCCGGACGGGGGCGCGGACACCAGCACCGGGAAGGAGAGCGACGGGGGAACGAGCGCGCCCAGGGCCGGGACCGTACCGCCTGCCGGGCGTCACGACGTCGCCGTCGGCACCACCGTGATGGTCCTGACCCAGGTCGTGATGATCGGGATCATGACGATGACGCCGGTGCACATGCTGGCGCACGGTCACACCGCCCAGGCCGCGGGGCTCGTGATCTCCCTGCACGTCGGAGCGATGTTCCTGCCCTCCCCGCTCACCGGGCTGCTCGTCGACCGGATCGGCGGACGACGGGTCGCCGGCGCGTCCGGACCGCTGCTGCTGGCCGCCGGGGCAGTGGCCGCCCTGTCGCCCGCGGGCTCGGCGCCCGCGCTCGGCGCCGCTCTCGTACTCCTCGGCCTGGGCTGGAACTTCGGGCTGATCAGCGGTACCGCGATCGTCACCGGCGCCCTGCCTCCGGACCGGCGCGCCACGACCCAGGGGCTGGTGGACGTGGGGCTCGCGGCAGCCGGGGCGGCCGGAAGTCTGGCGTCCGGCCTGGTCGTCGGGCTGGCCGGGTACCCGGCACTGGCCCTGGCGGGCGGGCTCGCGGCCCTGTTGACGCTGCCGGTGGCCGGCCGGTCACCGGGTCGCGCACCGCGCACGGTCGGCAGCACCGGGCCCGGCGGGTGAGGGCGGCGGCAATAGCCTTACGGGGCCGGGGAAGACAGCGGGCCCTTTCGGGCCCGCGGACGATCTCCATGACGTCGAACCGGGCGCATCGCGCTTTGCCCAAACGCTTTTCGCTTGGCTCCGGGATGCTTCGACGCCGTTCCCGATCACGGTCGGGAGCGCGGGCCCAAGCCCTCGCCCACCAGCGGAAAGGTCCCCGCCGTTAACGAAATCTTTAACCGCGTTTTGACGGGCCGGGCGCACGGAACCAGCGTAAAACGGATAACCAGAAGATTGGGGCTCCCCATACAGCACATCGTGGGCTTAACTTAGGTGGCATGACGTCCCCCCGCTCCACCTTCGGCGGCGGCTACTACGCCGCGTCGTTCCCCGACACTCCGATCTACGACTCCTTGGTCGCGGAGCGGGGAACCCCTCAGATCGCACCCATCCGGGTTCCGGCCGCCTATGACACCGGCAACAGCTACCTGCCGGCGCTGCCCTCGGCGCTGCCCGCCCTGCCCACGGCCCCGTCGCAGCAGAGCGGCTACGGCTACCCGCAGCAGCAGCCGATGCCGCACCAGCAGGCTCCGGCGCAGCCTGCGCCGATGCAGCCCGCCCAACTGCAGCACGCGCCGGCGCCGTACATCCCGCAGCAGCCCTCGGCGGTCCGCGGTTACCCGCAGCAGCCGCAGCCGCCGCGGCCCGCGCCCGCCACCGGGTACGAGTCGATGCGCCCCGCCTCGCCGCGGCCCGCGCCGGCGCAGTCGCCGTACGAGGACCCGTACAACCGCCCGTACCAGAGCCGGGGGTACTGAACCCGCGACTCCGCGCGACGAGGTGCGCCGGGGGACGCACCGGGCATCAGCCGCATCCGGGACATCGGGGTGTCGGTCGGTGCCCGCGAATCCGCGCGTATGGGGTCAGAGGTTGCTGGCAGGATGGGCGCATGAGCTTTCCCGTGCTCCGTTCGGCCCACATCCATCCGGTCAAGTCGCTCGCCGCCCGCGCCTGCGACCAGGTCGTCGTCGAGCCATGGGGACTCGACGGCGACCGCCGCTGGATGCTGGTCGACAAGGCCGCCAGGGCCGTCACACAGCGTCAGCAGCCGTCCATGGCGCGGATCTCGGCCGAGCCGCTGCCGGGCGGCGGCGTGCTCCTGTCCGCGCCGGGATTCGCGCCCCTGCGCGTCGAGGGGCCGGAACCCGGGCGCATGGTCAGCGCGGAGCTGCACCGGGACACCGTGGTGGTGGAGGAGGCGGCGGCCGGCGCCCATGACTGGCTGAGCGCGGTCCTCGGCACGGAGGTCCGGCTCGTGCATCTCGACGGTCCGTCGCACCGCAGGCCCGTCGACCCGGCCTTCGCCCGCCCCGGGGACACGGTCTCCCTCGCCGACGGCTTCCCGCTGCTGGCGACCACCGCGGCGTCGCTCGACGCGCTCAACACCCTGATCGCGGCGGGCGACCGGCCCGGGGAGGGCCCGCTGCCGATGGACCGTTTCCGGCCCAACGTGGTGATCGGGGGGACCGAGGCGTGGGCGGAGGACCGCTGGCGGCGGATCGCCATCGGCGCGGTGGCCTTCACGGTGGCCAAGCCCTGCGGCCGCTGCGTGATCACGACGACCGACCAGCGCACCGCCGAGCGGGGCAGGGAACCGCTGCTGACGCTGGCCCGCCACCGGCGGTTCGGCAAGCAGTTGGTCTTCGGCCAGAATCTGATCCCCGAGGGGACGGGAGTCATCAGGGTCGGGGACCCGGTCCGGATCCTCGACCTCCTCGACGGATAGCGGGGCAGCGGAGGAACGGACAGCCGGTCGGTCGACCGGATCGACGGCAGGGCGGGGGGACGGGCGTGTGGGTGCTGTGGGCACTGCTGCGCGGGCGGGGCAGTCCGCTGCGCCGTGCCACCGACCGCCGTGAGGCCCGGGTGGCGCTCGCGGCCCTGCTGCTCCTCGTGTTCGGCGCCCCGGCCGCGGGCTGGGCCGGCGGGACGGCCGCCGACGCCGCCCTCCAGCGGTCGGTGCGGGCCCAGCACGAGGAGCGTCACCCCGTCGACGCGGTCGTGGTGGGCCCGGCGGGGCGGGAACGGTCCGCCGGTGATCCCGGGGGCGGCGTCGAACGGGGCGCGCGGACCCGGGTGGTGGCGTCCTGGGAGGCCCCGGACGGCACTCCGCGCACCGGAGAGGTGGCCGCCGCGTCGCGGCCGGGCGGCACCGGGTCCCCGGTGCGGATCTGGACGGACGCGGCGGGCCACCCGGTGCCGCCGCCGATGGACGGGCGCACCGCCCGGACCCACGCGGTGCTGGGCGGCGTCGGCACGTTCCTGCTCGCCGCCGCCTGCGTGGAGGCGGGTCGCCGACTGGCCGTGGGGTGCATGGTGCGGCGGCGGTACGCACGGCTGGACCGGGAGTGGGCCGCGGTCGGTCCCGACTGGGGCAGAGCCGGAAAGGGCGGCTGACCACGGCCTCCCCGGCCGGGAACGGACGGGGGGAGACATCGCTCAGCGGGGTGTACCCGTCAACTCCGGCCCCGCACGCGCGCTACGGTGGTCCGACCCCGTCCGCCACCCCGGCGACGGACGGACCCGAGGCATCGCACGGCACAAGGTGAGGGCAGAGCAACGCCATGGCACAGGGCACGGTCCAGGTGACGCACACCGGCACATCGCGATGGCGCCGCCGCACGGGCGAGTACGCCTCCCTCTCCGCGGCCCTGGAGGCGGCGGCCGACGGCGACGTCCTCACCGTCGCACCCGGGACCTATCGGGAGAACCTCGTCGTCCGTCGCGCGGTGACGCTGCGCGGCCCGGACGGGGCGGTGGGTTCCGTGCGGATCGCGCCGGTCGACGGCGTACCGCTGACCGTGCGCGCCTCCGCGGTCATCCAGGACCTCCATGTCGAGGGGCAGGACTCGACGGCCCCGGCGCTGCTGGTCGAGGACGGCACGGCGGAGCTGACGGACCTGCGGATCGTGACGCGGTCCGCCGCGGGCATCGAGGTGCGCGGCGCGGGCCGGCCCACGGTGCGGCGCTGCACGGTCGACAATCCGGCCGGGGTCGGCATCGCCGTGCTGGACGGCGCGGGCGGCGTGTTCGAGGAGTGCGAGGTCGTCTCGGCCGGCCAGTCCGGGGTCTCGGTCCGCGACGGCGGGCATCCGCGTCTGGACCGCTGCCGGATCCACCACGCGTCCGGGGCGGGCATCGGCGTCACCGGCGAGGGCAGCGGCCTGGAGGCGTTCGGCTGCGAGGTGTACGAGATCAAGGGCAGCGGCATCCAGGTCACCGCCCGCGGGTCGGCCCACCTGACCGACTGCACCGTGCACCGCACCTCGGCCGACGGCGTCACGCTGGACACCGACGCGGTGCTCACCCTGGCCGACTGCGACATCCACGACATCCCGGAGAACGCCGTCGACCTGCGGTCGCGTTCGGTGCTGACACTGACCCGCTCCACCGTCCGCCGCTTCGGCCGCAACGGGCTCTCCGTCTGGGACCCGGGGACGCGGGTCGACGCCAACCAGTGCGAGATCCACGACAGCACGGGCGACTATCCGGCGGTCTGGGTCAGTGACGGCGCGACGGTGATACTGGACGCCTGCCGGGTGCACGACGTGCCCGACGCCCTCTTCGTCCTCGATCGGGGGTCGCGCGCCGACGTCGTGGACAGCGACCTCTCCCAGATCCGCAACACCGCCGTCTCCGTGAGCGACGGGGCCACCGCCCAGCTGGACGACTGCCGGATCCGGGAGGCGTCCACGGGCGCCTGGTTCCGCGACCACGGCAGCGGCGGCACGCTGAACAACTGCACCATCGACGCGGCGCAGACCGGGGTCATCGTCACCAAGGGCGCGGACCCCACCATCGAGCGCTGCACGGTCACCTCGCCGGCCGAGGCGGGGTTCTACGTCTCGGCCGAGGGCCGGGGCACCTTCGACAGCTGCCGGGTGACGGGCAGCGAGGGCTACGGCTTCCACGTCATGGACGGCTGCCGCACCACGCTCACCCGCTGCCGCACCGAGCGGTGCGCCCGGGGCGGTTACGAGTTCCCCGAGGGTGACGCCGGGGCGACCGGCCCGGTGGCGAAGGACTGCACGAGCGACGAGAGCGGTCTGCTCAAGGCTTCGGCCCCGCCGCCGCCCGCGGTGCTGACGGAGACCCGGTCGACGCCCGGCCTGCTGGGCTCGCTGCCCGGGCAGCGAGCGGTCGAGCCCGCGCCCGAGCCGGCCGTCCCGGCCGGGCCCGCCCGGGACTCCTCGGCGGTCCTCGGCGAGCTGGACGCGCTGGTGGGCCTGGACAGCGTCAAGCGCGAGGTGCGGGCGCTGACCGACATGATCGAGGTGGGCCGCCGCCGCCAGGAGGCCGGTCTCAAGGCCGCGTCGGTCCGCCGGCACCTCGTCTTCACCGGCTCCCCCGGTACGGGCAAGACCACCGTCGCCCGGCTGTACGGGGAGATCCTGGCCTCGCTGGGGGTGCTGGAGCGCGGTCATCTGGTCGAGGTGTCCCGGGTGGACCTGGTCGGCGAGCACATCGGCTCGACGGCGATCCGGACCCAGGAGGCGTTCGACCGGGCGCGCGGCGGGGTGCTGTTCGTCGACGAGGCGTACGCCCTCTCGCCCGAGGACTCCGGCCGGGACTTCGGGCGGGAGGCCATCGACACGCTGGTGAAGCTGATGGAGGACCACCGGGACGCGGTGGTCGTGATCGTCGCGGGCTACACCCACGAGATGGAGCGGTTCCTCACCGTCAACCCCGGGGTGGCCTCGCGGTTCTCACGGACCATCACCTTCAACGACTACCTCCCCGAGGAGCTGCTGCGGATCGTCGGGCAGCAGGCCGAGGAGCACGAGTACAGCCTCGCGGAGGGCACCGGGGAGGCCCTGCTGAAGTACTTCGCGGAGCTGCCCAAGGGCCCCGCCTTCGGCAACGGCCGTACCGCCCGCCAGACCTTCGAGTCGATGGTGGAGCGGCACGCGGGCCGGGTCGCCCAGCTCGCCGAGGCGAACACGGACGACCTGACCCTGCTCTACCCGGAGGACCTCCCCGGACTGCCCTGCTGAAGGCCCCCTTCCGGCTGCTGCCGGGGCACCAGCGGACGCAGTTCGTCGAGGAGGGCGGCCCGTGCCTCGGCGAAGACCGGGTCGGCCTGGTAGTCGGAGTGCCCGAGGATCGGTTCGGGCAGCGGGAGCTTCGTGGTCCGCCCGTAGGCCAGCGGGTCCTTCAAGGGGCCCCGGTCGACGCCCGGGTCGGGGTCGGCGCAGATCCGGACGGGGCCGCCGATCGGGTCGGTGGCCCGCCACAGATTGCGCCAGCAGTGCACCGAGCGGTGCAGCCCGAGCAGCGGTTCGGGGCCGAAGTAGGCGGGGAACCACCGCCCGTACAGCCGTTCCAGGGGCGAGCCGTAGGTGAGCAGCGCGACCCGGCGGCGGGTCTCGTCGGGCAGTTGCCAGACGGCGGACGCGGCGAGCACGCTGCCCTGCGAGTGGCCGGAGATGACGAGGCGGCCCCGGGGCGTGGTCGTGGTCCAGGCGGACATCCGGGAGGCGAGGTCGGGAACGGCGCGCTCGGCGTAGCACGGGGGCGCGAAGGGGTGGGCGGCGCGCGGCCAGAAGGTGCCCACGTCCCAGAGGATGCCGATGGTGCGGCGGGCCGAGGCGTCCTTGTAGGCGCGGCGGCCACCGGCGACGAACAGGACGAAGCCCAGGCCGATCAGCCAGGAGCCGGTCGACTGCGCGGCCTCGGCGAACGATTCGACGAGCGGCCAGCTTCCGTCGGCGGCCCGGCCCGGCACCTCGTCGCTGCGCCAGGAGCCGACGATCGCGCCCGCCCCGAGCAGCAGGGTGGCTCCGGAGACCACGCCCACGATCCAGGGCGCCGAGTCGGTGAGGGCGGCGGTCGCGCGGATCCGGGCGATGCGGCGGGTGCGGCCCTCGTCGGGCGGTTCGGGGGCGTACTCCGCCTCGATGAGCGGGCCCAGCCGGCGGGCGGCGCGCGTGGTGCGGACGATCAGCACCAGGACCGGGACGACGAGGAGCAGCAGGAGCACCGGGATCACGGAGGCCTGCCAGCTCAGCAGGACCGGCGGTCCGGCGATGCCGGTGCCGTGGCCCATGCCCGGGCTCCCCGGCCCGTCGAGCCAGTCGGCGACGCGCTGGGCCACTCCGCCGGTCATCACGCCGCCGAGGGCGCAGGCGAGCATGGCGACCGCGGGGCCGCCGAGTCCGTGCAGGACGGTGCGCGGTTCGGGGATGCGTCGGTGGAGCCCCTGGGCGACCAGGGCGAGGGCGACGACGAGGACGCTCTGGCCGAGGGTGAGGAGGCGGAAGGCGGCCTCGCCGGGCAGGCTCCCCGAGGACTCCCACGCCGGGCGCGACCAGGAGGCGTACCCGACGGCGAGGACGAGCAGGGCGAGCGCGGAGCCGGGCAGATAGGTGATGAGGGCGGCGTCGAGCTTGGTGTCGCGGGTCCGTTCGCTGCGGCCCCGGCTGCAGACGACCCGGACGACGACGAGCGCGCACAGGACGATGCCGCCCTCGACGGCCGCGCCGAGGAACGACGGCACCGGGCCGTCCACGCTCCGGTCGTGCCGGGCGGCGGCGCCGGCCACGGCCGCGGCGACGGTCAGGAAACCGGCGGCGGTGTGGGCGGCACGGAGCCGGGCGACGATGCGGCGGCCGTACCAGAAGCCGGGCCTGCCGAGCGCGGGCCGGACGGGGGCGGGCGGGCGCGGGGCTCCGTCGGCGTCCGGTTCGGGTGCCTCCAGGTCGTGGGCCTCGTACGCCCCTTCGGGGTCGTGGGCGTCGATGTCCCCTTCGCCCAGCGGGCGTTGGGACTCGTACGCGCTCCAGGTCCGGTTGGACAGGTACCACAGGAGCCCCACCAGGGCCGCGGGCACGACGGCGGCCA
>NZ_UAVD01000043.1 GCF_900460065.1 Streptomyces griseus
TCCGGAGCAGCGCCGCGTCCAGGCCGAGCAGCTCCAGCAGCTCGGGATCGTAGGCGCCGGTGGCGGTGGAGTACCAGCCGCTGCCCGAGGCGTCCCCGGGGTCGGTGACGGCGACGCCCGCGAGGCGCTCGGTGAGGAAGTCGTGGGGGAGGCGGACGCCCGCCGCGTCCGCCGCGCTCGCCGGGTCGTTCTCGCGCAGCCACTGCCACTTGGAGGCGGTGATCGAGGCGACCGGCACGGACCCGGTCCGCTCCGTCCAGGCCCCGGGCCCGCCGAGCGCGTCGGTGAGAGCGGCGGCCTGCGGCGCGGAGCGGGTGTCGTTCCACAGCAGCGCGGGGCGCAGCGGCCGGCCCGCGCCGTCCAGCACGACGAGCCCGTGCTGCTGCCCGGCGACCGCGATGCCGGTGACCGCGCGAGCGGGGAGGCCGGACGCCTTCAGTCCGTCGGCCACGGCCTCGCACAGGGCCCGCCACCAGATCTCCGGATCGCTCTCCCGGGCCCCGGCCTCGCCGGTGACCACATGGGGCGCGCGGCCCACGGCGAGCTGTTCGCCGGTCGCCGCGTCGATGAAGGCGGCCTTGGTGGACTGCGTCGAGCTGTCCACGCCGATGACGACGGCGGGTGACGGCATGGGGAGCCTCTTTCGCACGGGACGGCCTGATCATTTGGCTGGGGCACGAACAAATTACGGGATGGCCGCCGCCCTGCACAGGGGGCGGGGGAGGCTTCGCGCGTCAGGGGGGTTCCCTGGTCGAGCTGTGGTGTGCTTGATTAGTCATGACACTGAACAAATAGGGGTGCCGGGCCGGCGGCCGGGAGCCCCGACGGTAGGCGAAGGCGGTCGGACGACGATGACGGAACGCTTCACCCCCACTCCCGAGGACAAGTTCAGCTTCGGCCTGTGGACCGTGGGCTGGCAGGGCCGGGATCCCTTCGGGGACGCCACCCGCGCGGCCATCGACCCCGTGGAGTCGGTGCGGCGGCTCGCTGAGCTGGGAGCCTGGGGGGTGACCTTCCACGACGACGACCTGATCCCCTTCGGGGCGCCGGAGGCCGAGCGCGAGAGGATCGTCAAGCGCTTCCGCAAGGCGGTCGACGACAGCGGTCTCGTCGTGCCCATGGTGACGACGAACCTCTTCACCCACCCCGTCTTCAAGGACGGCGGATTCACCGCCAACGACCGGGGGGTGCGCCGGTACGCACTCCGCAAGACCCTGCGCAACATCGACCTCGCCGTCGAGCTGGGGGCGACGACCTTCGTGGCGTGGGGCGGCCGCGAGGGGGCCGAGTCCGGCGGGGCGAAGGACGTCCGCCTCGCCCTCCACCGGATGAAGGAGGCCTTCGACCTGCTGGGCGAGTACGTCGTCGAGCAGGGCTACGACCTCCGTTTCGCCGTCGAGCCCAAGCCGAACGAGCCGCGCGGCGACATCCTGCTGCCGACCATCGGCCACGCCCTGGCCTTCATCGAGCGCCTGGAGCGTCCCGAGCTGGTCGGCGTCAACCCGGAGACCGGCCACGAGCAGATGGCCGGGCTCAACTTCCCGCACGGCATCGCCCAGGCCATGTGGGCGGACAAGCTCTTCCACATCGACCTCAACGGCCAGTCCGGCATCAAGTACGACCAGGACCTGCGCTTCGGCGCGGGCGATCTGCGGCAGGCGTTCTGGCTCGTCGACCTGTTGGAGAGCGGCTACGAAGGCCCCCGCCACTTCGACTTCAAGCCCCCGCGCACCGAGGACCACGACGGTGTCTGGGCCTCGGCGGCGGGCTGCATGCGCAACTACCTCATCCTCAAGGAGCGCGCCGCAGCCTTCCGCGCCGACCCCGAGGTGCGGGCTGCCCTTCGCGCGTCCCGCCTGGACGAACTGGCCCGCCCCACCGCAGGCGACGGGCTGGCGGGCCTGCTCGCCGACCGCAACGCCTACGAGGACTTCGACGTGGACGCCGCCGCGGAACGCGGCATGGCCTTCGAGGCGCTGGACCAGCTCGCCATGGACCACCTGCTCGCCGTGCGCTGACCCGTACCGGGCCGGACCCGCACCGGGTCCGGCCCACCGGCTCCGGGCCGCTCGTTCCGCCGGGCCCCGCCCGCCCAGGTCGTTCCACCGGCTCAGGCCTGCCCGGCTGCCATCGGGCAGGCCCACCGGGCTCGTTCCGATGGTTCGGCCACCGTGCCGGGCCCGCCGGGTCCGGCCGACCCACTCGTTCCGCCCGGTCCGGAGCACCGGGCCCGCCCGCCGGCTGAGCCGACCCCGGCCGGGCGGCCCCGCTCAGCCGCCGGACGGCTCCGCGTACGCCACCGGATCGTCCAGCACGTCCTGCACCACGAGCGCCGCCGCGCCCCGCGCCGCGTCGCCCGCCACCGAGGACGCCCTGAGCCGCCCGCCGCCCGGGGACCAGAGCCCCGACACGACCCGGCCGGTCAGCTCCGCGTCGGCGGGCGGCGCCAGCCACGGCATCAGCCCCCGGTAGATCCCGCCGAGCACCACCGCGTCCGGGTCGATCAGGTTCACCGCGCCCGACAGCACCCGGCCCAGCATCCGGCCCGCCTCACCGACCGCGGCCACCGCGCGCGGGTCCCCGGCGTCCGCGCGCCGCTCCAGCTCCAGCACCCCCGAGGCGCCGCCGATCCCCTCGATCCCGGCCGCCCGCAGCAGCGCCGCCTGGCCGGCGTACTGCTCCAGGCACCCCCGCGAACCGCACCGGCACTCCGGTCCCTCGGGATCCACCACCACATGCCCGATCTCCCCGGCGAAACCGTGCGCACCGCGCAGCAGTTCGCCGCCCAGGACGAGCGCGCCGCCGACCCCGATCTCCCCGGTCAGATAGAGGAAGCTGCGCACATCCCCCAGACCGCCGAACCACAGCTCGGCCAGCGCCGCGAGATTCGCCTCGTTCTCCGAGGCGACCGGCAGCACCGGGTGGCCGGGGCGCAGGGCGGCCAGCGCCTCGGCGAACAGCCGCTGCGCCGGGACCTCGTTCCAGCCGAGGTTGGGGGCCTGCCGCACCGACCCGCCGGAGACGAGACCCGGCAGCGCCAGGGCCGCGCCCACCGGACGCAACTCCTGCTCGTACGCCGACTCCAGGGTCCGCGCGGCGATCCGGGCCGCCCGGGCCAGGGCCTCCCCGGCGGGCGTGCCCCGGTTGTCGAGGTGCTCGGTCTGCCGGACCCGGCCGGTGCCCGCCAGGTCGACCACGCACACCGAGACGTAATCGATGTTGATCTCCACGCCGAGCCCGGCCGGTCCGGTCCTGGCCACCTTGAGCGCGGTGCCGGGGCGGCCGGCCTGACCGCTGAACGTCTTGCCCGACTCGGTGAGGAATCCGCTGTCCATCAGCTGCTCGACGAGCGAGGACACCGCGGCCCGGGTCAGCCCGACCCGGGCGGCGACTCCGGCCCGGGTCGCCTCGCCCCGCTCGCCCTCGTCCCGTACGGCGCGGAGTACCAGGCTCAGATTGTGCCGTCGCACGGTGTCCTTGTCGGCCTTGGGCCCCAGCGGAGTGAGGATGCTCTTCATATCGTCGCCGAGCCTATGCGATGCGGGGCTCCCGGTGGGGCGGCGGGAACGCGTCGTAGCGCGGAAGAGGCGGGGACCGTCACGGAGGGGCGGTCCGGGCCGTCCGGCCCGGACCACCCCCTCGGTCGTGCTCGGCTCAGGGCTTCGCGCCCCGGTCCTTCAGCATGCCGGCCATCAGGCCGATCTCCGACTCCTGGCCGAGGACCATGCCCGCCGCCAGATCCCGGATGGCGTCCGTCTTCGCCGCGCCGGCCGCCGCCTGCGCCATGTCCGCGCCGGCGCGGTGGTGCACGGTCATCAGCCGCAGGAACAGCACCTCGGCCTTCTCGCCCTTCGCGGCCGAGAGGGCCGCCAGCTCCGCGTCGGTGGCCATGCCCGGCATCAGCGAACCGTCGTAGGTCGGGGTGAGGGCGTGCCCCATCCACTCCATCGGCGGTCCGGCGGCGCTCTTGGGCAGCCCCCACAGCTCCAGCCAGCCCAGCATCATGCCGCGCTGGTTGGCCTGGGTGTTGATGATGTCGTACGCGAGGCGGCGCACGTCCTCGTCGTCGGTGCGGTCCCGCACGATGAACGACATCTCGACCGCCTGCTGGTGGTGGATCGCCATGTCCCGGGCGAAGCCCGCGTCCACCGAGTCCTCCGCGGGGGCGGACCGCGCCGCCGCGGACGCCCCGGACGGGGAGGCCGCGGAGGGGCGTACGACCATCAGCGCCACCAGCCCCAGCGCCAGGAGCAGTACGGCGGCCCCCGCGAGGACCATCCGGCGGGTGGAGCCGGAGGACGTCAGGGCGGTCACTTGTCCAGCCCACCGGTGCAGGCGGCCCCCGGCTCAGGGGTCTGCGGGCCCTGCACGTACTTGGTGAAGAACTGGGCCACCCGGTCGTCGGTGGCGCTCTTGACCGTCACCTGCTTGCCCCACGCGCTGAGCACCAACGGGTCCTTCTGGTCCTTGACCGGGCTCATCAGGGAGTACGGAGTCGACTTGACCTTCTTGGTCAGCGCCTCGACGTCGGCGTCCGAGGCCTTGTCGTTGTACGTCACCCAGACCGCGCCGTGCTCCAGCGAGTGCACGGCGTTCTCCTTCGCTATCTCGTCGGTGTAGACGTCCGCGTTGCAGTTCATCCAGACCTGGTTGTGGTCGCCGCCGACGGGCGGGTTCATCGGGTAGTCGACCTTGGTCGTCACGTGCTCCCGCCCCAGGTCGTCCCAACTGCGCTCGCCGGTGACCGGCGAGGTTCGGGCCTGGTTCTCCTTCTCTTCCTTCTCGTTCGCCTGCGACATCAGATAGCCGCCCCCGGCGACCAGGGCGGCGACCACGGCCACCGACGCGCTGATGGTGATGATGCGGACCCGCCGCTCACGGGCGCGCTCCTTGCGGCGCGCCTCCTCGAGCTTGGCGCGACGCGCCGAGGCCGGGTTGTTCTGGTTCTTGGCGGAAGCCATGGGATGTCCTCGTCGTTCAACCGGTGCATTCAGGCGATGCACGGTGGGGGAAGGGGTGCGGGCAGGCGGAAAACCGCTCCCGGTGAACCGGCGCCGGGGCGCGGCGGGAGAGCGGGACCGGCCTCTAGATCCGCTGGACCTGAAGGCGTAGTTGATCGACGGAACGCACCCCGTCGTGCGCGGGACCCCGGATGGCCGCCGCGCCGGTGAGCGGAGCGGCGGGGACGAAGGTCACGGGCGAGGGAACGGCGACGGGGGCGGACGGCGCCGGAAGCACGACGGCCGCCGTGTGCGTCGAGCCGCCGTGGCACGACGTCCCGAGCCCGCGGTCCGCGGGGGAGGCCAGGACGACCGGTTCGAACGCGGCGTCGGGCGTCGGGGTGAAGGCACGGACGGTGCTCCCCCCTGCCGGGCCCACCGGACCCGCCGCGACGGCGGGCGAGGTGGTGACCGAGCAGCAGAAGAGCATGGCGAGGAGGAAGAACACCCAGCCCAGGGCGACGGGCGTGCGGGAGCGGTGCCGCTGCCGGTCCGTCCGCGTGCTCACCCTGGTCATCGCCCGTCATCGTAGTGGGTGCATGAAGATTCAAAGAATATGGGTCGCGCTGTCCGCGGCACAGTGTGCCCGAGTCGCCGCCGCTCGAACAGAGTCCAAATGATTTACAGGTGTAATACCTGTTAACGTATATGGGTGACCGATACACCTATTCGCTCGGGGCGACGCCCGGCCCGGGCCCTCCCGCTGGCCCCGGCCCTCCGGCTCGCACAACCGTCGGACACCTGGTTCAAGCCCGCCCTCAGCGTGGTCGCCGCCTCCGCCGCGCCCCAGCTGACGCTTCTGGCCCTCGGCAGGCTGGACCTCGTGATGTACACGATGGCCGGTTCGCTCTGCGCGCTCTACGGTCACGGTCTCCCGTACGCCCGACGGGCCGGGGCCGTCGCGGGCGTCGTCCTCGGCATGACGGCCTCGCTCGCCGTCTCCCTGGTCGCCGCGTCGCTCACCGCGTCGACCGCCGTGCTCATCGCCGTCGGGGCGCTGCTCGCCGCCGCCCAGAAGGTGCTGTGCGACGCCACCCGGATCGGGCCGCCCGGTCATGTGATCTTCACCTTCGTCAGCTCCGCCGCCCTCTTCGCCCCGCAGCGCCCGGAGCAGATCCCCGGCCACCTCGCGCTGACCCTCTGCGCGGGCGGGTTCGCCTGGCTGGTCGCCGTCGCCCCCGCCCTGGTCCGTCGCGAGGGGCCCGAACGCCGGGCCGTCGCCCGCGCCCTGGAAGCCGCGGCCGCGTGCGCCGCCGACCCCGGCCCCCGGACCCGCAACGCCGCGGCCGCCGCCGTCCACGCCGCCTGGCAGTGCCTGCTCGCCTCCGGCCGCCCCACCCCCGTGCGCCGGGCGTTGGAGCGCCTGGTGGTGCACGCCGAAGCGGCCTTCGCGACTCCGCGCCCCGGGGGCGGAACCGTGGATCCGGACCGGCTGCGCGCCTGGGCCGTCCAGGCCCGGGCCCGGGGGCCCGTGCCCACGCCGCCGCCGGCCCCCGGCACCGCCGACGAGCTCTACGGCATCGACGCGGAACGCGCCGCCCTGCGGGCCCCCGAAGGCCGCCGCGCGGCCCGTCGCGCCCTGCTCCACCGCCTCGGCCCCGGATCCCCGCTGCTGCCGGTCGCCGTCCGCACCCTGATCGGCTGCGCGCTCGCCGGATACCTCTGCGCCGCGCTCGGCGTCGGCCGCCCCTACTGGGCGATCGTCACGGCCGCCTCCCTCTACCAGGCCAACATCACCCTGTCGTGGAACCGCACCCTCCAGCGCACCCTCGGCAACCTCCTGGGCGTACTCGTCTTCGCCGCCGCTCTCCCCGTGTCCCGGATCAGCCCGCTCGCCCTCGTCTGCTGCTGCCTCTTCTTCGGCTTCGCCGCCGAAGCCCTCATCACCCGCAACTACTGGCTCGGCTCCGTCGCGGTGACCCCGATGGCCCTGCTGATCCTGGAGTTCGGCGGCGCCCATCCGGCCGGGGAACTCATCGGCGACCGGGTCCTGGACACCGTCCTCGGGGCGGTCGTCGGCTTCCTGGCCGCGACGCTGGTCACCAACCGGCGGGCGGCGGGGCGCGTCGAGCGGGCGCTCGACGCCCTCGGCCGGGCCGTCGCCGACGCCGAACGGGCCGGGGCCGACCCCGGGGCGGCGCCCGCGGCACGGGACCGGGCGCGCCGGGCCCTCACCGCGAGCCTGGTCGAACTGCGCGAGGCCGGGGACACCGCCGCGGGCGAATGGTGGCAGCGTGCCCTGCCCGAGCAGCGCCTTCTCGCGGCCGAGCAGGCCGGACACCGTACGCTCGCCGCGACAGCAGAACGGCGGGGGCCCGGGCGCGAAGCGCCTCCCGCGGCCCACGCCCCTTCGATCGGAGCGGAGTGACCGACGACATCGTTGCCTCGGTGGTCCGGCAGTGGCAGACCGTCAACCCCGGGCTCGACACCGGACCGATGGAGATCATCGGCCGGATCAACCGCTGCGCCGCCCTGCTCCAGCAGGCGGAGGACGCCCCGTTGCGTTCCGCCGGACTGACCCGCGCGGAATTCGACCTCCTCGGCGCCGTACGCAGGACGGACCGGGAACTGACCCCCGGTGAACTGGCCCGCGAGACCTTCTCCTCCGGGGCCGCCGTCACCAAGCGGCTCCGCTCCCTCCAGGACCGCGCCCTGGTCGAGCGCCGGGGCGACGCCCGGGACCGTCGGGTCGCCCATGTCCGGCTCACCGACGAGGGCCGGGCCCTGGTCGACCGGCTGCTGCCCGAACAGCTCGCCTACGAACGCGCGGTGCTCGCCGGTCTGGACGGCGACGCGCGAGACGAACTGGGCTCCAGACTGGGCGAGTTGCTCGTGCAGCTGGAGGGGCGGCTCGGCGGAGCCCGGCGCTGACCGGGCGGCCCGGCCCGGGCCGCGGCAGTCACGTCAGTGCGGCGTTTTCGCGTGTCACTCGCCCGCCGGTCACGAATCTGCACCTTTCGATCCGGTTCGCTCACCTGTGCCGTTGTCCTGTTGTGCTCGGTGAAGGGCGCCCGTGCGAGGCCGATTTGCCCGCATGAGGGACGTTTGCCGACCTCGACTGCTTCTCCTTTCGGGCCGTGTGGCGCTCCTGGTGAATCAATTTCAGCCATGCTTACTCACCGCGCACGCTCCGCAGCGCAGCGTGCAAAAACTGGCGAGTGTATTCCTCTCGGAGGGCTTCCGCAGGGGGTTGGGTGAATATGCCGAAGCACTGTTCTGATCTGGCTAAGCTCACGCGCAGTGAAGTCGAGTTGAGATGAATTCGAGCACTTGTTCCTGAGTCTCCGCTCACGTGCGCATACATCCCGGAATCAACCGCCAGAGGGTTTTAGATGGTCCGTGCTGAATCACCGCCGACCGACAGAGAAATTCCCGTCGTCCGCGTAGTCCTGCCGCCCGTGGCCCTGCTCCTCGGCGCCACCGGCGCCGGCTCGGCCCTGGTCGCACCGGCCGCGCGGATACCAGTCGCCGTGTGCGGCGCGATCGCCACGCTCGTGGTCGCCGTACTCTCCGTGGCGCTGCACCGCCGTCGGCGCGCCATGCGCGCCCAGCGCGCGGAGTACGAACAGCGCATCGCCTACCTGGAGCACCGGATCCTCTCGCACGACGCCGAGACGGTGCGGCTCACCAAGGAAGTCATGCCCGCCGCCATCCGACGGCTGCGCGTGGGCAATTCGCCCGAAGAGGTGATGCGCGACATCGTCGACGCGGACGCGGCCAACCGCCACCTGCCGAAAGCGCTGCGCGAGCAGATCCACCAGGTCCTCGAAGTCATCGACAACGAGGAGGCGCGGCGTGACTCCGCTCAGCGCGCCTTCGTCAGCGTCGCCCGCCGCGTCCAGGCGATCGTGAACCGCCAGGCCAGCGAACTGCGGGAGATGGAGGACCACTACGGGCGCAACCCCGACGTCTTCGACGACCTGCTGCGCATCGACCACGGCACCGCGCTGATCGGCCGCCTCGCCGACTCCATCGCCGTGCTCGGCGGCGCCCGCCCGAGCCGCCAGTGGCCCAAGCCCGTACCGCTGTTCAGCGTGCTGCGCGGCGCGATGTCCCGCATCCTGGAGTACCAGCGCGTCGATCTGCACTCGATCGCCAAGGTCGCCATCGTCGGCACCTCGGTCGAACCGCTCATCCACGCGTGCGCCGAACTCCTCGACAACGCGACCCGCTACTCACCGCCCCAGACCCGGGTGCACGTCACCGCGGTCGAGGTGCAGACCGGCATCGCCATCGAGATCGAGGACGGCGGCGTCAGCCTCAGCGAGGAGGCCCGCGCCCGCGCCGAGGACATGCTCGCCCAGGCACAGGCCGGCATCAACATGAACGACCTCGGGGAGTCCCCGCGCCTCGGCATGGCCGTCGTCGGCCGGCTCTCCCGGATGTACCAGCTCCAGGTGTCGCTGCGTCAGTCGGCGTACGGCGGCGTTCGCGCCGTCCTCATCGTGCCGCGCGACATGATCACCACCGGGCCCGCCCCGGGCATCGCCCACGGCATCGGCGCCACCTCGCGGCCCACCAGCTCGCTGGACATGTCGCAGCTCCAGCACGTGGTGCCGCCGCCCGGCAAGCGCAAGCCCAAGCCCGCCGCCACCGGCCCCGTGCCGTCCGTGGCCGCACCGGCCGCCACCGGAGCCGCCGCGGCCACCTCGCACGCGGCCCCTTCCGCAGCGGCCATGGAGGACGACCTTCCCGTGGTCACCGAGTGGACCGAGAACGGGCTGCCGCAGCGCCGCAGCCGGGGCCGCGCCCCGCTCGGCTCGCACAACCTCCCGCAGCAGCCCCCACCAACCCCCGCCCCCGCCAACGGGTTCCGGCCCGGCGCGGACGAGGGCGCGGACGACGGACGCGGCGAGGAGAAGCCCCCCGGCCTGTGGCTGGAGGCCTTCACCAAGGCCGTCAACGGCGTACCGCAGGAACGAAAGCACGGCGAAGACTCCGATGACGCGTGGGACAAGGGAGACCTGAAGTGATCCAGCAGCGGGGAAACATGGACTGGATGCTCAAGGAACTGGCCGAGGACGTACCGAGCATTCACCAGATCGTGGTGCTCTCGTCGGACGGCCTGCGCATCGCGATGCACGGCGGCGACCCCGACGTCGCCGACCGGCTCGCGGCCGCCTGCGCCGGACTGCAGAGCCTGGCCGCCGCGGTGGCCACCGAGATCCCGTACAGCGACGGCCTGATGAAACTCGTGGTCATCGAGGTGACGGGCGGGTTCTTCTACCTGATGGCGGCCGGAACGGGCGCCTATCTCGCGGTCCTGGCCGGCGAGACCGTCGACGCCGGACTCGTCGGGGCCCGGATGCGGGACATGGTCGTGCGGATCGGAGCCCATCTGACCAGCCCGCCCCGCCACGGCGGGCAGTCCGGATGAGTGGTCCTCGACGAGAACGCCGCAAGGCCGATCCGGACCTGCACGACCCGGAGCGGCTGTACGTGATCACCGGCGACCTCGACGACAGTGAACGGTCCGCGCTCGACCTGGTCACCATGGTCGTCGCGCAGGCGGAGCCCTCGCCGACCTTCCAGCCCGAGCAGGCGGCCATCCTGCGGCTCTGCCAGGCCCCGTTGTCCGTCGCGGAGATCTCGGCCTACCTCAGCCTGCCGTTCAGCGTGGTCACCTCGCTCCTCAGCGATCTCCTCGCGACCGAACTCATCGAGTCGCGCGCGCCGATCGTCCGCGCCACGCTCCCCGACAGGTCCCTTCTCGAAGCGGTGATGCATGGACTTCAGAAGCTCTGACACGATCACCGGACCCCGCAGCGAGGACGTCCTTCCCACCACGGCCACCGCCGCGGTGAAGGTCGTGATCGTCGGAGGGTTCGGCGTCGGCAAGACCACCATGGTCGGCTCGGTGAGCGAGATCCGGCCGCTGACGACCGAAGAGACCATGACCCAGGCCGGCGTCGGCGTGGACGACAACGCCGGGGTGGAGACGAAGACCGCCACCACCGTCGCCATGGACTTCGGACGGATCAGCCTCAGCGAGGAACTGATCCTCTACCTCTTCGGCACCCCCGGTCAGGAACGCTTCTGGTTCCTGTGGAACGGCCTCTTCGAGGGCGCCCTCGGCGCGGTCGTCCTCATCGACACGAGGCGGCTCGAAGTGAGCTTCGACGTCATCGGCCGTCTGGAGGAGCGCGGAGTGCCCTTCGTGGTGGCCGTGAACACCTTCCCCGACGCTCCGCACCACCCGGTCGAGGCCCTGCGCAGAGCCCTCGACCTGCCGGACGAGGTCCCGATGATCGACTGCGACGCCCGGCTGCGGGCCTCCAGCCGCGATGTGCTGATGACCCTGATGCGCTATCTGCACAGCCTGGCCGTCCCCCTCGCCTGACGGCGAACCTCCTGCGGGCCCGCCCGGTCCGCCCGGATCCGTGACCGGATCCCTGACCGGATCCACGACCGGGGGCGCGCGCCATCCCGCGGCGCCTGCCCCCGGCCCGGCCCGCGGGCCCGTCCCGCCCGCCCGTGCACCAGCCCTGGAATCCTGATCCCTGGAGCCCCTGTGACAACCCCCTTCCACCACGAACCCGGCACCGTGCCCCCGCCCCAGTGCCCGGCCCACAACCTCGACATCGGCCCCGGCGGACTGCGCCGGCTCCACGGTCCCGAGGCGGAGAACAACCCGGCGGGCCTCTACGACAAGCTCCGCGCCGAACACGGCACGGTGGCCCCGATCCTGCTCCACGGCGACGTCCCCGCCTGGCTCGTGCTCGGCCACAGCGAGAACCTCCACGTCACCCGTACGCCCTCCCAGTTCTCCCGGGACTCACGGCGCTGGCGGGCCCTCCAGGACGGCAGCGTCGCCCCGGACCACCCGCTCGCCCCGATCTTCACCTGGCAGCCCATCTGCGTGTTCGCCGACGGCGCCAAGCACGAACGGCAGCGCGGCGCGGTCACCGACAGCATGGAGCGCATCGACACCCGCGGGGTGCGCCGCCACATCAACCGCTTCAGCAACCGGCTCGTCAACGACTTCTGCGAGAAGGGCACCGCCGACCTGGTCGGCCAGTTCGCGGAGCATCTGCCGATGATGGTGGTGTGCGCGATCTTCGGCATGCCGGAGGAGTACGACGAGCGGCTCGTCCAGGCCGCCCGGGACATGACCCGCGGCACCGAGACCGCCGTGGCCAGCAACGCCCACATCGTGTCCGTGCTCACGCGCCTGGTCGAGCGGCGCCGCGCCGAACCCTCGCCGGACCTGGCCTCCTGGCTCGTCGAGCACCCCGCGACGATGACCGACACCGAGGTCATCGAGCATCTGCGCCTGATCATGATCGCCGCCTACGAGTCCACCGCCAACCTCATCGCCAACGTGCTGCGCATGGTCCTGATCGACCCGCGCTTCCGCGCCCGGCTCAGCGGCGGGCACATGACCGTCCCCGAGGCGGTCGAGCAGACCCTGTGGGACGAGCCGCCGTTCACCGCCGTCTTCGGCCGCTGGGCGGTCGGCGACACCGAACTGGGCGGCCAGCAGATCAAGGCGGGCGACGCCCTCCTCGTCGGGATCGCCCCGGCCAACACCGACCCCACCGTCCGCCCGGACCTGGGCGCCGACATGGGCGGCAACCGCGCCCACCTGGCCTTCAGCGGCGGCCCCCACGAGTGCCCGGGACAGGACATCGGCCGGGCCATCGCCGACGTCGGGGTCGACGCCCTCCTGATGCGCCTGCCGGACCTGGAGCTCGGTGTCGGGGAGAGCGAGCTGCACTGGGTCGGCAACATCATGTCCCGCCACTTGGTCGAGCTGCCGGTGAAGTTCGCCCCCGGCCCCCAGCAGAAGCTGGACGCCGACCCGCTCACGGTGATGGCCCGGGCTCCTCGCCCCGCCGACGCCTGGGAGATCTCCTCCCCGGCCAGGCAGGTCCCCGAGCCCCGCCACGAGGCGGTCGTGGCGCAGCCCGCCCATGCCCCCGGCGCCGCACCCACGGCCGAGCCCGACCCCGCCCCGGCGGCGCCCCCCGCGCCGGAACCGGCCGCCGCCCCCGAGCCCGCTCCGGTGGCGACGATCCCGCAGCAGCGCCGGCCGGCCGCCCCCGCCCGGTTCTGGCAGGCGGTCACGCGCTGGTGGAGCGGCTACTGACACGCCGCCGACCCCGTCCGGCCGCGGCGGCCCCGGACCACGCCCACGGGCCCGGGGCCGCCGCGCCCCGACCCGGGGCGGGGCGCGGGCAGCGCCGGACAGCCCGGACCTGCCCGTACCATCGAGCAGCGTGAAGCTCACCATTCTTGGCGGCGGCGGATTCCGGGTGCCCCTCGTGTACGGGGCCCTGCTCGGCGATCACGCCCAGGGCCGCGTCTCCCGGGTCACGCTCTACGACACCGACGCCGACCGGCTCACGGCCGTCGCCCGCGTCCTCGCGGAACAGGGGCGGGACGTCGCCGACGCCCCCGCCGTCGTCGCCACCACGGAGCTCGACGAGGCACTGCGCGGCGCCGACTTCGTGTTCTCCGCCATCCGGGTCGGCGGGCTTGCCGGACGCGCCGCCGACGAACGGGTGGCCCTCGACGAGGGCGTCCTCGGCCAGGAGACCGTGGGCGCCGGCGGCATCGCGTACGGGCTGCGCACCGTTCCCGTCGCCCTCGACCTCGCCCGCCGCATCGCCCGGCTCGCCCCGCACGCCTGGGTCATCAACTTCACCAACCCGGCGGGCCTCGTCACCGAGGCCATGTCCCGGCACCTGGGCGACCGGGTCATCGGGATCTGCGACTCGCCGGTCGGCCTGGGGCGGCGCGTCGCGCGCGTCCTGGGCGCCGATCCGGACCGGGCCTGGATCGACTACGCCGGACTCAACCACCTCGGGTGGGTACGCGGGCTGTACGTGGACGGGCGGGACGAACTGCCGCGGCTGCTCGCCGATCCGCGGCTCCTCGCATCCTTCGAGGAGGGCCGCCTCTTCGGCGCGGACCTGCTCAGGTCGCTGGGCGCGATCCCCAACGAATACCTGCACTACTACTACTTCAACCGGGAAGCGGTGCGCGCCTACCAGGAGGCCGAACGGACCCGGGGCGCCTTCCTCCAGGACCAGCAGGAGGGCTTCTACGCCCGTATGCGGGAGCCCGGCACCCCGCCCCTGGCCACCTGGGAGCGCACCCGCGCCGAACGCGAGGCGACGTACATGGCGGAGAACCGCGACGTCGCCGGGGCGGGGGAGCGGGAGGAGAGCGACCTGGAGTCCGGGGGCTACGAACAGGTCGCGCTCGCCCTGATGCGAGCCGTCGCCCGCAACGAACGCACCTCCCTGATCCTCAACGTCCGCAACCGCACCGCCCTGTCGGCCCTGGACGCGGACGCCGTCGTCGAGGTGCCCTGCCTCGTCGACGCCAACGGGGCCCACCCGGTGGCCGTCTCCCCCCTCCCGGACCACGCGGTCGGCCTCGTCACCGCGGTGAAGGCCGTGGAGCGGGCGGTGCTGGAGGCGGCGGAGAGCGGATCGGGCGCGGCGGCCGTCCAGGCGTTCGCGCTGCACCCGCTGGTCGACTCCGTGGCCGTGGCCCGGCGGCTGCTCGACCGGTACGCCGAGGTCCACCCGGGGCTCGCCTACCTCGGCCGGCCCTGACCCCGTGGGGCCCGCGTCGGAACGATACGGGCCCGACCTGACCGGGCCCGGCTCGTTCCGACGCGGGCCCCGCCCGGTCGCCGGGGGGCTATGGCGCGGACACGACGCTCGCCCTGCCGGTCGTGGCCCAACTGGGCGCCACCCCGGTCACCTGGCAGACCATCAGGAAAAGCGGAATGGGCGGGGTGTACGGGGTGAGACCGTCCGGCGAGTGGATCAGCCGGGGCCGCCCGGCGGGCACCTCCGCGTCACGCGCGTACGTCACCTGCTCGGGCCAGTCGAGATCCAGGTCGGAGCCGGCCGGAACGATCCACCACCAGCGGTCCGCGTCGGCGAAGACGCATCCGGTACGCGGCAGATGGGACATCAGGCGGAAGCCGTGCCGGGCGGGCACCCCGACCGCGTCACAGCCCAGGGTGGCCGACATCGAGGCCGGCAGGACCAGTCGCATCCCGCCGCCGCGGGCCTGCTCGGGCGTCCGGGCCCCCCGCGCCGCGCGCAGCCGGGCCAGCGCGTTCCTCAGCATGGCCGCTCCGCGCCGGGCGGCTGCTCCGCGTCGGCCGCCAGCTCCGCCCAGACGATGCGTCCGGAGGCGTAACCGGCGTCGTGCGAACCCCAGGCGCTGCTCATCGCGTCGACCAGGAGCAGACCGCGGCCGTGCTCGTCGTCGGAGGAGCGGCGCAGCCTTGGGCCGCCGGGCTGGTGTCCCTGGTCCTGCACGGCTATCCGCAACCGTCCGGCGAGCCGGCTCAGCTCGCACACCACCCGGGTGCTCGCGGTGTGCACGACGGCGTTGGTCACCAGCTCGGAGACGATGAGGACGGCCGCGTCACGGGTGTCACGGTCCAGCTTCCAGGCGTCCGTCCGGGCTCGCGTCAGCTCGCGCGCACCGGCCACCGACTCGGGGTGCGCCGGGAGCGCGAAGCAGTAACGGAGCGCCTCCGTCCCGGGGCTGAGGTCCATGAGCCGGGGGATGAGCGCACTGCCAGGTGCCACGACCGATTCCTCACAGTGGGGGCTGCGTCACGCTTCGTTCCCCGGCTGGCCGGGGGCGGGCGCGACTGAGCGAACTGGTTCGGGAGTCAACTCTCCCCCTGACGATGACACTTGGCAAGGGGCACTCTGAAATTTCCAGAGTGACTGTGTCGTTGGGGGCGCACGCATGACACACTGCTCGCAAAACAGCGCATGGGGAGGTCTGAAGTGAGCGAACCGCGGTCCGCCCCGACCGTGGGCCAGGTCGTTCTCGGTAAGCGCCTGCAGGATCTGCGCGAGCGCGTCGGCCTGACCCGTGACCAGGCGGCGAAGGTGCTCCGGGTCGCCCCGGCGACGATACGCAGAATGGAGACGGCCGAGGTCGGGCTGAAGATCCCCTATGTCCAGCTGCTGCTGAAGGCCTACGGCGTCGCCGACCAGGAGGCCGACGCCTTCGTCGACCTGGCCGAGGAGGCGAACAAGCCGGGCTGGTGGCAGCGTTTCCACGACGTCCTGCCCGACTGGTTCAGCATGTACGTCAGCCTCGAGGGCGCGGCGAGCCTGCTGCGCATGTACGAGCCGCACTTCGTGCCCGGACTCCTCCAGACCGAGGACTACGCCCGTTCCGTGATGCGGACCGGCGCGGTCGGCCAGACCCGGCCCGAGGACATCGAGCGCCATGTGGCGCTGCGGATGGAGCGCCAGTCCCTGCTGGCCAGGGACGACGCCCCCAGGCTGTGGGTGATCATGGACGAGACCGTCCTGCGGCGTCCCGTCGGCAGCGCGCAGGCGATGCGCGGCCAGATCGACAAGCTGCTCGAAGCCACGGAGCTTCCCCACGTCACGCTTCAGATCGCGGAGTTCGCCACCGGCCACCACCCGGGAACCTACGGGCCGTTCGTCCTCTTCCGCTTCGCCGTCCCCGAACTCCCCGACATGGTCTACAGCGAGTACCTGACCGGAGCCGTCTACTTCGACGCCCGACCCGAGGTGGCCTCCTATCTCGAAGTCATGGACCGCATGGCGGCTCAGGCCGCGACTGCACAACGCACGAAGGAAATCCTCCGGGACTTCCGCAAGGAGCTGTGATGGACCACATATACAACGGCATGCCCGCCGGTGACCTCGGCTCCGAAGGCTGGTACAAGCCTTGGAGCGGCGGGAACGGCGGCAACTGCGTCGAGGCCATGAAGCTCTCCGACGGGCGGGTCGCCGTACGCCAGTCCGCCGACCCCGACGGCCCCGCGCTCATCTACTCCAACGGCGAGATCGCCGCGTTCATCCAGGGAGCCAAGGCCGGCCAGGCCGACTTCCTCCTCACCTGACCCGCACCCCTCCTCTGCAGGGGCATCCGACCACGGAGCGCGCCATGACCGGGCAAGAACCCCACTCCATCGAGATCGACACCAGCACGCCGCATCCGGCCCGGATGTACGACTGGTTCCTCGGCGGCAAGGACAACTACCCGGTCGACGAGCAGATGGCGCGCCAGCTGCTCTCCCTGGACACGCGGGGCCGCGACATGGCACGAGTCAACCGGGCGTTCATGCACCGGGCCACCCGCTGGCTCGCGGAGAGCGGGGTGCGCCAGTTCCTGGACATCGGCACCGGCATACCCACGGAGCCGAACCTCCACCAGATCGCCCAGCGGGCCGCCCGGGACGCACGCGTCGTCTACTGCGACAACGACCCGATCGTGCTCGCCCACGCGGCGGCGCTGCTCCGCTCGACGCCCGAGGGCGCCACCGAGTACATCCAGGCCGACGCCCGCAGACCGGAGACCATCCTGGCGGAGGCCGGAAAGGTCCTGGACTTCGACGAGCCGATCGCCCTGTCGATGCTGGCCCTGCTGCACTTCATCGACGACGAGGACGGCGCGGGCGAGCTGGTGGGGAAGCTGGTCGAGCAGCTTCCCTCCGGCAGCTACCTGGTGCTCTCGCACACCACCGGCGACTTCAACCCGGAGGGCGCCGCGCAGGCCCGGGCCATGTACAAGGCGCGCGGGATGACCCTGCGGCCCCGCAGCCGCGCCGAGCTCACGGCGTTCTTCGACGGCCTCGAACTGGTCGAGCCGGGTGTCACGCTCTCCGCCGACTGGCATCCGGAGCTCGGGGAGGTCATCGACGTCCCGGGCGACGAGCCGATCCCCGGATACGCGGGAGTGGCCCGCAAACCCTGAGCCCGGTCCCACGCGTCACAATGGAGCCATGTCACGACGCACCTCCCGGCCGCGCGGGCCCGCCGCCGCGCGGATCACCCCCGCCTCCCCGTGCCCCTGCGGCCTGCCCGCCGCCTACGGGGAGTGCTGCGGCCGCTTCCACTCCGGCAGCGCCGCCGCGCCGACCTGCGAGGCCCTGATGCGCTCCCGGTACGCGGCCTTCGCCGCCCGGGACGCGGCGTACCTGCTGCGCACCTGGCACCCCGGGACCCGGCCGCCCGGCGTCGACTTCGACCCCGGGACGCGCTGGACGGGACTGGACATCCTGGACACCACCGAGGGCAGTGCCTTCCACTCCACCGGAACGGTCACCTTCCGCGCCCACTACACCGACGACGGGCGCCCCGACTCCCTCCACGAGCAGAGCCGCTTCGTACGGCACGAGGGCGCCTGGGTCTACACGACGGCGGTCTTCGCCGACTGAGTCCGCCGGTACGGCGGTGGCCGGGGCCACACCCCGGGCCACGGCCACCGCCGGCTGCCTCAGACCGGGGCCCCCACCCGTCTCGACCCCCCGGGACCGGCCGCCGGGGACAGCTCCTGGGCCAGGTCCTCCGCGAGCAGCCGCTTGGCGATCACGTCAACGGTGGCCCGGAGCTGACGGTCGTCGGGACGGGCGCCGTCCTCGGCCAGGCGGTCGTTGAGCCAGCGGCCCCAGGCGTCGGAGATCACCGCCGCCTCGCGCCGGCCCGCCGCCGTGTGCGAGAAGATCCGGCCGTCGCCCGTGAGATAGCCCTCCTCGATCATCCGGTCGAAGACGGGCACCAGCACTTCCGGCGGGATACGGTGCCGGGCCGCGATCAGCCCGAGGCCCGCGTGGCCGACCATCCGGGTGAACAGGTCCACCTGCATCACCGCCCAGGCGCCCGCCATGTCGAGCCGGGTGTCGGACTCGGCGGTGATCCGCCGCGCGGTCTCCGGACCCGCGCCGTGCAGGATCGTGGCGACGGAGTACTCCAGGACCTTCGCCGAGTCCCCGCTGCCCGGCTGGGCGAAGCCCTCGCCCATGTCCGTCGACCCGAGCCGGGCCGAGTCCCGCAGCTTCACCTCCTTCAGGAACAGCGCGACCACGAAGCCGATCAGCGCGACGGGCACCGTCCACAGGAACACGGTGTGCAGGGTGTCCGCATAGGCCTGGGCCAGCGGTTCCGACTGGGCGGCGGGCAGCGCGTGCAACGCCTGCGGGCTCTGCGAGGCGCGGGCCAGGACCGCCGGGTCACCGCCCGCCGCCACCGCCCGCGCGACGCCGTCGCCGAGGTTCGGCTTCAACGCGTTGGCGTAGATCGTGCCGAACACCGCGGTGCCGAAGGCGCTGCCCAGGGTGCGGAAGAACGTCACGCCCGAGGTGGCCGTGCCCAGGTCCTCGTAGTCGACGGTGTTCTGCACGGCGATCGTCAGCACCTGCATGGCCAGGCCGATGCCGATGCCCAGCACCACCATGTACAGCGACTCCAGCCAGACGCCGGTCCCCGGCCCCATCCGGGACAGCAGGAACAGCCCGGCCGCCATGACCAGCGTCCCCACGATCGGGAAGACCCGGTAGCGGCCCGTCTTGCTCACCACGTTGCCGCTGAAGATCGAGGCGGCCAGCAGACCGGCGACCAGGGGCAGCGTCCGCACCCCCGAGAGCGTCGCCGAGTCCCCGTCCACGTACTGGAGGTAGGTCGGCAGGAAGATCATCGAGCCGAGCATCGCGAAGCCCACGATGAAGCTGAGGATCGAGCAGACGGTGAACACCGGATTGCGGAACAGCCGCATCGGCAGCATCGGTTCCTGCGCCCGCGTCTCCACCACGCAGAACAGGGCGAGCGCGATCAGACCGCCGACGAAGAGGCCGATGATCACCGCCGAGCCCCAGGCGTACTCGTTCCCGCCCCAGCTCGTCGCCAGGATCAGCGCGCTCGCCCCGACGGTGACCAGCGCGATGCCCCGGTAGTCGATGACCGGCCGCCCCGCGGCCTTCACCGACGGGATGTTCCGGGCGGCGGCGATGACCACCGCGATCGCGATCGGCACATTGACGTAGAACGCCCAGCGCCAGGTCAGATGGTCGGTGAACAGCCCGCCGAGCAGCGGCCCGATCACGGTGGAGATGCCGAAGACCGCCCCGATCGCGCCCTGGTACTTGCCCCGTTCGCGCAGCGGGATCACATCCGCGATCAGCGCCATCGACGTGACCATGAGACCGCCCGCGCCGATGCCCTGCATACCGCGCCAGATGATCAGCAGCAGCATGTCCGACGCGAGGCCGCACAGGAACGACCCGGTGATGAAGATGATCGCCGAGACCTGGAAGACCAGCTTCCGCCCGAACAGGTCGCCGAACTTGCCGACCAGCACGGTGGCCACCGTCTCGGCCAGCAGATAGGCGGTGACCACCCACGACATGTGCGCGGCCCCGCCCAGATCCGAGACGATCGTCGGCAGTGCCGTGCCCACGATCGTCTGGTCCAGCGCCGCGAGCAGCATGCCCAGCACGATCGTCGCGAAGACGATGTTCCGCCGCCGCCGGTCGAGGACGGGCGGCGGCGCGGCGGCACTCTGCGCGGCGGGAGCTTGCTCGCGGGCAGTGGTCACCCCTGCACCCTCACACCGGCCCCACGCCCCCGCATGCGGGGGCGGGCCGGACGGGGGTCGCACGGAGCCCCGGCACGGTCCGAGGGCGAGGGCCGAGGGCTGTCCCACGATCCGCGGCCCGCGGGGAGCGGCGCGAGGGGCTCAGCGGGGCAGCGAGGCGATCGAGGTCCTCAGCCGCGCCACGAACGCCTCACGGGTGCTGTCGTCGACCCGGTCGAGCGAGAGATACGGATTGAGGTCCTCCAGTTCGACGAGCAGCAGCGCGCCGTCCGCCGTCCGGCAGGCGTCGACCCGCTGGATCCCGTGGTCGAGGGAGTTCCAGGCGATGAAGCGCCGGGCGAACTCCCGGTCCTCGGCGCTCGCCGCGTACGGCTCCAGCTCCCAGCGCCGCTCCGGGTCCGGCGCGTACAGCGCGTACTGGAAGTCGTCGTCGACGAAGTAGAAGGACACCTCGTGGCGGAAGTCGACGCGCGGCTGGACGAGGAGCGACCCCTCGGCAGCCCGCTCCAGCTCGGTGGCCGCCTCCGCCGCCGTGACGAAGCGCAGCCCGACCGAGTCGGCCCCCAGCTTCGGCTTGACCACATAGGCGGAGGCGTCGGGCAGCTCCGGCAGATCCGCCGCCCGGTCCACCGTGGGGATGACCGGCAGACCGGCCCGGCCCATCTCGACCAGGTACTCCTTGCCCGCCATGTCGCCGCGCCCGCCCAGCGGGTTGTAGACCGGCGTCCCCAGCTCCCCGGCCCGGGCGCGGAACGCGTCGTACGCCTCCCGGTAGTGCAGCACCGGCCCGCTGTTGCGTACGAGGGCGAGGTCGAAGCGGTCCAGCAGCGCGGCCGCGTCCCGTGGAGGGCACAGCGCCACGTCGAACGACTCGCGCAGCCGGGAGCCGAGGTAGATGTCCTCGTCGCAGTAGCGGCGGCCACGGGCCTCGTAGGTGAGATCGGTGACGAGCAGGAGGGACGGGCGGCGTGCGCCGGCGGGTGACACGGTGGTCATGGGGTACTCCCGGGGTCGGGGCGCGGACGGACGATCACTATCGCCGACGCCCGGCCGACCCCGCGGAGCGGGTGGCTCTCCCGTGCTCGGAGTCCCTCCGCGCCCGGATCTCGCGCGCCCGGATCCCCCACCGCTCGCGGCGGCGGTCCGCGGCCCCGCGGTCGGTCAGCCGGCTTCCGTGGATCCGCCCCGTACGGCAGCCACCCACTCGACGAGCAGCCGCTCGTACTCCCGGCGGCCCTCGGGCGACACCACACCGCCATCGGCGACCAGGGCGCGGATCTCCGCGTTCAGCTCAACCATCGGGCGGGCAGGCGTCGGCTGGGTCGAAGTGGAGGTCATGTGAAGAGGCTAGTGGCAGGGAGGCCGAAGGGGCACCGGTCAAACATGTGGGGCCCACCACGGGCGGCGTTCGCCGTCGCCCCGGACGCGGCGCCGGCACGCTGTCGTTCCGTGTCGCGACGCTCTCCACGCCGTCGTCACCGATGGTCACGAACGAGCGCTCGGAACCCCGTTGCCGCACGTCGGCGGTGTGGGGCGGGGCCTCGGCGCGGTCGCGTACACGCCCCGACGCGCTCGGTGACGACCTCCGCCCGGCCCGGCCCGACGGACATTTCCGCGGCTCCGTTCCCTGCCGGCCCGTGCGTTCGGGGCGACGAGGATCACACGGATTCGAGGCGGATCAGGGCCGGATCGGGCCAGCGGCGGGGCCGGATCCGGTCGGATGCGGCGGCGTGGGCGGACGCGTCGGCGGGTGGCGGACCGCCCGGTGGGGCGGCCCGGTCCCTCCGCCGACCGGCCGCCGCGACGGCGCCCCCGACCCTCCGCCGCCCACGGCCCGAGGCCCGACCCGCGCAACGTGTCGAGCACGCCGGACACCTGGGCGTCGGGCATCGCGCGGACGGCTCTGGCGGGGGTCCTCTCCCTCGACACCCGGGGTCGTGGCCCGAGCCGCCGCGCCGGCACGGGACGACTCGGAGCCCCGGATCCAGGAACCCGCCGGCACCGCCTCAGCGGATGTGCCGGCCCGAGATGGCCCGCGCGATGACGAGGCGCTGGATCTCGCTGGTGCCCTCGAAGATGGTGTAGATCTTGGCGTCGCGGTACATCCGTTCCACCGGATGCTCCCGGCTGTAGCCCGCGCCGCCGAGGATCTGGACCGCCTTCTCCGTTGCCGCGACCGCGAGTTCACCGGCCCGCAGTTTCGACATGGAGCCCTGGCCCGCGTCGAAGGTCCGGTCGTTCCGGGCCATCCAGGCGGCCTGCCAGATCAGCAGGCGTACGGCTTCGATCTCGGTGCGGATATCGGCCAGGGCGAAGGCGATCGACTGGTTCTCGATGATGGGCCTGCCGAACGCCTCGCGCTCACCGGCGTATTCCAGGGCGTACTCGTAGGCCGCCCGGGCGATGCCGAGCGCCTGCGCCGCCACGGTCGGGCGGCTGACCTCGAACGTGGCCATCGCCGCCTGGCCCTTGGCGGTGGAGCCCTCGCGGGCCCTGGCGAGGCGGGCGTCCAGCTTCTCCTTTCCGCCCAGCAGGCAGTGCCCCGGCACGGTCACCTCGTCGAGGAAGAGGTCCGCGGTGTGCGAGGCTCGCAGCCCCAGTTTCTTGACCGTACGGCCGGCCGTGAGGCCCTTCGTGCCGGGCGGGACGATGAACGCGGCCTGTCCGCGGGCCCCGAGCGCCGGATCGACCGAGGCGACGACGACGTGCACCTCGGCGATGCCGCCGTTGGTGATCCACGCCTTCTGACCGGAGATCACCCAGGAGTCGCTCGCCTCGATGTAGCGGGCCTTGGTCGTCATCGCCGAGACGTCGGAGCCGGCCCCCGGTTCGGACACGCAGAACGCGGCGACCTTCGGGTCGTCCTCGTCCCCGTAGCACTGCGGGACCCACTCGGCGAGTTGGTCCGGGGTGCCGGAGGCGAAGATCCCGGCGACCGCGAGCGAGGTGCCGAACAGAGCCATCCCGATGCCCGCGTCGCCCCAGAACAGCTCCTCGTTGGCGATCTGGAGGGAGAGCCCCGTGGGGTCCCCGTACAGGTCGGCGAGTGACTCGAAGCCGTACAGGCCGATCCGGGCGGCCTCCTGGATGACGGGCCAGGGGGTTTCCTCCCGGGCGTCCCACTCGGCGGCGGCCGGGCGGACCACCCGGGCGGCGAAGCCGTGCACCCAGGTGCGCAGGTCCTGCTGTTCCTCGGTCAGGGCGAGGGAGAAGAAGCTCACGCGCTCACGCCTTCGGGATGTCGAAGTAGCGGGTCAGGCCGGAGGCGAGGCCGACGTCACCGGCGACCTTGAGCTTGCGCGTCATGAACATGGTGACGGGATTGCCGTTGCCGGAGACGAGCTTGAGGAACTCCGCGTCGCCCATCACCAGCGTGGTGCGGGGCTCGGCGTCCGAGCGGCCGGGAGTGACCCGGCAGGCTCCGGCGGCTATCGCCGTCTCGTAGACGGCGTCGCTCTCACCGGTGATCTTCCAGCGGATCAGCGCGGTGAGGCCGCCGGCCGCCTCGGGCCGGAACTGCTGCTTCATCCGGCCGAAGACCTCGCCGAGTATCCGGGTGCGCAGCTCGCCCCGCATGACCTCGGTGAGCTGCTTGGCGGACAGGCTCTTGACGATGCGGGCGAACTCCTCGGGCGCGACCGCCGCGAAGTCGAGCCCGGCCAGGTCGTCGGTGAGGTTGCCGCTGCTGGTTCCGTCCACGCCAGTTCCTTACTCCAAAGTAAACTTACTTTTGAGTAAGGTAAAGGGAGCGGCGACGCCCCGCAAGGCCGGTCCGCGGCCGATGGTGGTGAGGGGGTGCGGGCGCCGGCCGAGGGGTGGGGGCGGTCAGAAGGGCGAGCCGGGCAGCACCGCGAGTCCGGGGTGGTGCGCGGCCAGTGTCTTGTTGGCGCGGGCCAGTTCGGACAGGGCCTGTTCGCGGTCCGCCTGGTCCTCGACGCCGAGCCGGGGGCCGCGGAACCTGCGTACCTCGCGGGCCGCGCAGTCGGCGTCGAACTCCGCCTGGAGGATGTGCGGCGGAATGCACGAGCCGATCAGCGCGGCGACCCGGTCCGGGATCGGCACGGGGACGAGGAGGTGCGAGGCGGTCATGGGGCTTTCCCTCTCGGATGGTTGGCCAGGAGGCGGTGCACGGGGCCTGTCGCCTGATGGGCGGCAGGTTCCTTCCTGTGTACGGGACGCGGTTCCGGGTTTCTCGTCGGATACGTCTCCGTGTCGCAACCGTTTGGGACTGACCGTCTATTTCGCCTTACGCGCCGGTAAGTTGACCCGCCGGGCCGAACGTGATCCGGATCCGGTGGCAGGTGATCCGGATCAGGGGGACGTGCCCGTGGCGCGCGAGCGCAGCCGCAGTGCGCGCAGTACCGCCTCGGTGGCGAAACGGCTCTCGGGGTCGACGAGTTGGTCACCGAAGATGGTCTCCAGGCTCCGCATGCGGTAGCGCACGGTCTGCGGGTGGACGTCCAGCAGCGCGCCCATCTGCGCCGCGGTGCCCCGGGTGTCGAGCCAGATCCGCAGCGTCTCGACCAGCCGGTCGCGGCGGGTGGGGCTGATCCCCGCCACGGCGGCCAGCTCCCGCCGGGCGAGCTGGTCCAGCAGTGCGGGGTCCGACAGCAGCCACAGGGTGGTGAGGTGGTCCTCGCAGCGGATCAGCGGCGCGTCGTCGATCACACCGGAGTCGACGAGCTCCAGGACCCGGCGGGCCCAGCGGATCGACTCGCAGGCCAGCGCGGTGGGCACGGTCAGTCCGATCGCCGCGCGGCCGGCCGGAAGGGCCTGCGCCAGCATGGATCTTCGCGCGTCGTCCAGTGCTCCGGGGATGAGCAGATGGGGCTGCGGGGCGCTGAGGTCGACGAGGAGGTCGCGGTCCGCGCTGAGCCGGTCCAGCTCCGCCGGGGCGCGGACGGCGATCAGCGTGACCTCCTCCGGCAGCGTCCACCCGACCTGCTCGCACAGATCGGCGATGGCGCTGCCGGGGGCCGGGCGCCCGGCGAGGATCAGGTGGAGCAGGCGGCGGCGCAGGGCCTCGTTGTGCTCGCCCGACTGGGACTGCACCTCCTGGAACCCCTCCCGGGAAAGCG
The DNA here is from genome assembly GCF_900460065.1 of Streptomyces griseus. Classification (GTDB taxonomy): domain Bacteria; phylum Actinomycetota; class Actinomycetes; order Streptomycetales; family Streptomycetaceae; genus Streptomyces; species Streptomyces griseus. Next base: position 25,415 of record NZ_UAVD01000043.1, read on the forward strand.
ATTCCAGTTCGTCGACGTAGGCGAACAGCGCGTCGGCGAAGCTCAGCATCAGGGTGGGGGACAGGTGGTAGCTCTGCCCGACCTTCTTCGCCCGCCGCAGGGCCACCCGTGCGCCCAGTCGATAGGCCCCCTGGAGGGTGTCCATGCTCCGGCCCTCGTACGCCTCGAACCGTCCGAAGCGCCGGCACATGTCGTCGCGGAGCGTGGTGGGCGAGGAGGGCTCGGCCACCAGGTCGACGAAGGAGGCGAGGCTCTGCTCGACGCCCACCCGGATGGCCTGTCCGTTCGGCCCGTCGAGCAGCCGGGCGTATTCCGGATAGGCCCGGGTGACCTCGACACCGATTTCCTTGATGAGGCTGGGCAGTTCGGGCCGCATGATCGCGGCGAATTCCTGGGGGAGCGGCCCCAGCGGGTCTTCCGTATCCAGCGGCTGTATGAGATGTGCCATGACAAGTCCCCTTGCTCTCGGCGCCCGGTGGTGGGGTGAGACGGTGGGGGGAAAGCGCTCCCACGAACCGACAGGTGCGTACCAAGTTCGCGACGAAGATAGACCAACGAACAGGCAGTGCACACCACTTGGACAAGATCGAAGTGCAGGGGGCACACATCCCGGCCGCACTGTGCGACTTCCGTGCAGGTCGGGCGGTACTGCGCGCTTTCGGACAATGAATTTCGGCCGCGTGCTCCGGAGGTGACAACAAAGCCGTTCCGCTCTCCTGGGGCGTTCCCGCGGCGTTGCGCGCGGCCCCGGTCGCCCCTCGGGAGAAACGGGCGCACGGGCGGCTCACCACGGCGAATGCGGAGGGGCGGTCGCTCCCCTCTGGGCATTTTCGGCCGAGTGGCTGATTCTCGCGCTATCGGCGGCGGAGTGGAGGCCCCGCTTCCGCGGCCCCCGCCCCCCCGGGGGCCGTGTACGCACGGCACACGGGGTTCCGGTCGCCGGCGGGCAATTCCCCGCCCCCGGGTGCGCATTCCTTGACAAGGGAGCGGTGCCCCGATGCTCATTTCCGGATCAAAAAGCGTGCGGTGCAAAGAATCTTAGACGGACGGATTGTGTCGCCCGGTTTCCCGCGAGTAACATCACGCCTCGATCAATTCGGTCACGAAATCTGCCCGAAATTTGATGCTCCGATCCTCCGCCCCCGGGCCCCCGAGGCTCCAACACCGCCGAGAAGTCGTCGCGGTGCGGGCTCGCATTGCAGAACCGCTCAACTTCGTGCAGGAGGCCGCGCCACGGCGGCCGACAGAGGGGACGACATGAGATCCGTTTCCAATCGAACCCGCGTAGGTCTGCTCGCGGCGTTCACGGCATTCAGTGCTCTGCTCTCCACCGGCTCGGCCACCGCAGCCACCCAGCTCAACGGCGACTGGGCGCCCTTCGACCGCTGCCCGGTCGACGCGCCCGCCATGCTGGCCGCGGACGGCATCAACACCATCGCGACCTGCATAGCGTCGAGCTCGGCCACCGGAACCATCACGCTGGGCAAGACGAAGGTCTCCACCGGCGACACCGACCTGCAGCTCGGAGTCATCCAGCGCCCCGACGGCACCGCCTCCCTGGTGGCCCCGCCGGAGGGGGCGCTGACCGCGGACCCGGCGGAGATCCCCGGCGGGCTGATCGGGCTCATGTGTCCCAGCGGAATTCCGCTCGTATCAGGAATCTGCCGCCAGTTGACGGACAACAATCTCAACCGGGTGACGGCCACCATCGAACCGGCCGGAGCGCCGCGCGACTTCCATATGAGTGCGGCATTCTCCACCGGTGAGCCCATTCTCACCATTCCGGTCCGCATCCACCTCAAGAATCCGTTCCTCGGTGACAAGTGCTACATCGGGACCACGTCCGACCCGGTGCTCCTGAAGCCGCAGAACGTGACGGCGCCGAGCCTCTCACTGCAAAGGTTCTCGGCCGACGGGACTCCGAACGACGACGAGGGCGAGATGGGGCGCTACACCTTCGACGGCGCCGACCAGGGTGACGCCACCTTCGCCGTTCCCGGGGCCAGCGGCTGCGGTGCCGGGCTCCTGGACTGGGCGGTGAACCTCAAGACCGGTCTCCCGTCCGCCGCCGGAAAGAACAGCGTGACGCTCGACGCCACCACGACGTACTTCGGCAGCCCCTACGACCCCGTCGGCCTCGCGCCGAACGAGGGCAGGAAGCTGTCCGAGTTCTGGCACTCCGCGAAGCGGTAGGCCCCGGTCGGGTCCGCCGGACCCGCCCCTGGCCCCGCAAGCGAGGAGGTGATGCGCGACCCGCCCCCGACCCCCTCGTCCGCACACCTCGATACGAGCCGGTGTCGTGGACCCGCCGAGTGCCGCACCGTCCGGCACGGCGAACAACCGAGCAAGCGCCTCTCCAGTCACGTTCAGCCGAATCCCCAACGGAACGAGAAAAGGGAGTACCCCCATGTTCAAGCGAACCGGTGTCCTGACCGCGATCGGTGCCGCCGCGGCATCCGTCGTCCTGGCCGCCCCGTCGGCCGTCGCCGCGCCGACCAGCTGGACGATCAGCCCCACCGGCGCCTTCAACGGCAGCGCCGGGGTGACCGTCCTCACCGACAACAACGGCAACAAGATCCAGTGCGCCACCTCCGCCGCCTCGGGCTCGGCGCCGACCTCCCCGGTCGCGGGGAGCCCGGCCAAGCTCGCGTCCATCTCGGCGATCTCGTTCAACTCGCCGTGCACCGGGCCGTTCAGCTCGACGTGGACGGTGACCACCACGCCGCCGTGGGAGATCTGGGGCCTGGACTACGCGGCGGGCGCCGGCACCAACTCCACGGGCCAGGTGACCGGTGAGATCAGAGCGATCAAGGCGAAGGTGTCCGGGAGCAGCGTCCTCGGCCCGTGCACCTTCGACGTGACCGGCAAGGTCGCGGCCAAGTACAACAACCCGACCCTGAACGGGAGCAACGGCACGCTGAACACCGCGGGCGGCGGCCTCACCCTCTCCATCGCCAACAAGGTCGGCGGCGGTTGCGGCATCGTCGGCACCACCGCCAGCTTCCAGGGGCTGTACACCATCGTGAACGCGGCGTCGGGCAAGTCCCCGGTCATCAGCGGGTGACCCACCGCCGATGACGTCCCGCACCTGAGCGTCGTGCCCGGCCGTGCGCACCCGGCGGCCGGGCACGACGACGAGCGGGGCGCTCCACCGGCGCCGGCCGGAGCCGCGCGAGCCGCTCCACCGCACCGGCCGGAAGCGCCCCGTTTTCGCGCACCCGCCGACAAGGGCGCGGCAGCGGATTGTCACCGGCTGCCAAAGTCCGGGCACCCGTGATCCGAACGGAAACCCGGCCCTTCCCAGGCCCCGTCGGCGTGCGTACCGTACCCGTCGGTAGGGGCCGTGCTCCCGTCCCGGCCGACCTTCGGCCGAGGCCGGCCGACGTACCGCCGCAGCCCGCCCGACGTCCGTTCGAAGTCCGCTCGACGTCCGCCCGCAGGGGCCGTCGCCGAGAAGTGGACCCGCTTTCCGCAGCCATCCCTGGGCCCACGCGCGCCGGAAGGACCCATCCGTATGACCGTCGATGCACGCGCCGCAGCGAGACGACCGATCCACTGGGCCGTGGGCGGGGCGCTCGTCGTCGCCACCGCGCTCGTCCCCAGCGCCGAGTCGGCCGCCGCCGAGCAGACCTCGGAGGTCGCCCTCCGCTACGCCTGCCCGTTCCCCTCCGGGCCCGAGGAAGTGGACGTCGTCGTCTCGGCGGTCCTCCCCACCTCGGTGCGTACGGGCGAGGAGGTCCGCCCGTCGCAGGTCGCCGTCGAGGTCGACCTGGAGCCCACCGCGCTCGCCCGGTTCGCGGAGCTGGACGCCGCCACCCTGTCGGCCGTCGCCCGGCTCACCGTCCGCAACACCGTCGGCGACAAGTCCGCCGACGCCTCCTGGCAGGACCTGACCGCACCCCCCGTCGCCCTGCCCGGCCCCGAAGGGGGCTCCCTGACCCTGACCGCGACCGGTGACGTGCCGACGGTCTCCTTCGGGAGCCCCGGACGTGCGACGCTGGCCCCCGCCGAGCTCGCCCTCTCGCTGTCCTCGCTCACCGGAGCCGGCGAGCCGACCACGCCCCCCGGGCTCGACGTCGTCTGCGAACCGGCCCCGGGCCAGGAGCCCGAACTCGCCGCGATCACCGTCCGCGGCGACGGCGACCCCACGGCCCCGGCTCCACAACCGTCAACGAGCGACCCGGCACCGGACCCGGCGCCCACCCGCCCGGCCGAGGGCCTGTCGCCCGGCGCCCGGGAGAAGATCGAGGCCCTCACCGACGAGCGGCTCGAAGCCCTCGAAGGCGAGGACCCCGGCAGCTGCCCGATCGAGATCCCGCCCGAGTGGGTGATGACCACCGCCGAGACGTACGCGGCCGGCTACGCCAACGCCGCCAAGCTGGACGGCGCGGCGGCGCTGGGGCCCGCGTTCATGAAGGTGGTGCTCAACAAGCGCTACATCAACGACTCCTGCGCCTCGACCGTCGACGTCAGCTCGGAGGTGAACTTCGACTACCGGGGACGCCGGCAACTCCCCCCGACGAAGGCCACGTTCCTCAGCTACGGATTCATGCCGACGACCGCGACCATGACGCTGGAGCAGGTCGGCCCCCCGGCCGCGATCCACACCCACACGGTCACCAACACGCCCACCTACCCGGAGGAGACGACGGTCACGGCCCAGCTCGTGATGCGGCTCTCCGACGTCGAGGTGAACGGCGTCCCCCTGGACGTGGGCCCCGACTGCCGCACGGAACGCCCCTTCGAGCAGGTGCTGAGGGGGTACGGCCAGAGTTATCCGCCGGCCGGCTACCTCGTGGCGTACGGCGGCACCCTGACCGGCTACGCCCACATCCCGCCGTTCGAGGGCTGCGGTGTGGGGGAGGACCTCGACCCGATCTTCACCTCGGCCATCTCCAGCCCCGGCAAGAAGGCCGACAACTACACCAAGATGACCCAGGCGCCCCTGTGCGTGGCCACGAACCCGGAAGGGCCGGACTGCCCGCCGCGGGTGCCCGACCCCGAGCGCTGACCCGGCCGCCGCCCGAGCACCGACCCGCACGCCTCCGAACTCCGCCCCGGACACTCCCGAGCGGTTCTCCCGTACCTCCCCGAGCGGCCGTCCCGAACGTCCCCGAGCCCTTCCGGTCCCGTACCGGAAGGGCTCTTTCCTGCCCGCCCGCCGTCCTGTGATTCCTCATCATCCGACAGGTTTGGCTCGCGGATTACTCACCCGTGAACAATCCTCCGCCCCGCGTGAATTCTCGCCGAGGAAAGTCTGTACCCAGTATTGCGAAGTCAGGTTACCGGCCCGTAGCGTCCCAGACGTGCCGAGGAAAATCGCCTGCGTGCCTGCTCGGCGGGCACGCCCGGGTCCGGTTCGCTCCGCCCCGGTCCAGCGGCGCCCGGAGAGAACGCCCACTGCTTGCGCAGATTCGGACAAGGACGGGGGCCGGCCTTGTCACCGAATGACAAGTGATCCATTCCCGGTCCCGCGTTCGTCGATCTCCGCTGTTCAACGGCTTGCCCTGGCGGTTTCGGCGGACATAACGTGCGCCCCCTGGTGCATGTGTGACGAGCCGCCATCGCTTTTCTCAGAGCCGGAGCGCCCAACGATGAACACGTTCACCGCCACTTCGAGGGAGGGCCGATGGGAATCGAAGTAGTCGTCGAGGGCCTGACGAAGTCCTTCGGCAAGCAGAACATCTGGCAGGACGTCAGCCTCACCCTGCCCGCCGGTGAAGTGAGCGTCATGCTCGGTCCTTCCGGAACCGGAAAAACCGTTTTCCTCAAGTCCATCATCGGGCTGCTCAAGCCCGAACAGGGGCGCGTCCTCATCAACGGCGTCGACATGGTGAACAGCTCCGAGCGCGACATCATGGAGACCCGGAAGCTTTTCGGCCTCATGTTCCAGGACGGGGCCCTTTTCGGCTCGATGTCACTCTTCGACAACATCGCCTTCCCGCTGCGCGAGCACACCCGCAAGAAGGAATCCGAGATCCGGCGCATCGTCATGGAGCGCATCGACATCGTCGGGCTCCTCGGCTCCGAGGGAAAGCTGCCGGGCGAGATATCCGGCGGCATGCGCAAACGCGCCGGCCTCGCCCGCGCCCTGGTCCTGGACCCGCAGATCATCCTCTGCGACGAACCGGACTCCGGACTCGACCCGGTCCGCACCGCCTATCTGTCGCAGCTCCTCATCGACCTCAACGCGCAGATCGACGCGACGATGCTCATCGTCACCCACAACCTCGACATCGCGGCGACCGTCCCCGACAACATGGGCATGCTGTTCTGCCGCAACCTCGTCACCTTCGGCCCGCGCGAGGTGCTGCTCACCAGCGACACCCCGGTGGTCTCCCAGTTCCTCGCCGGCCGCCGCGAAGGCCCCATCGGCATGTCCGAGGAGAAGGACGCCGCCACCCTCGCCGCCGAGCAGCTGGCCGACACCGTTCCGCCGCGCACCGGACCGCGCACCGTCGTCCCGCAGCTGGAGCCCTCGCCCGGGATGCCCGTACGCCAGGGTGCGCTGCGCCGCCGGGAGCGGGTCATGGCGATGATGGGCCAGCTGCCGGAGGCCGCCCGTACGGCGATCCTGGACAGCTACGCCCCGGCCGCGGGAGGTGCGCGCACGTGACCGCCCCGATGCCGGTGCGGCCGCCCGAGCCGCCCGAGAAGCTCCCGCCGCCCCCCGGGCCCGGGGCGACCACCCCGTCCGCGCCCGAGCAGCGCCGGCCCTCCCGGTTGCTCGCCCCGCTCCGCGAGACCGGGAAGCTGTTCGCGCTCGCCGTCGCGGTGGCCCGGGCGATCTTCCGCAGGCCCTTCCAGGTGCGCGAGTTCATCGAGCAGTTCTGGTTCGTCGCGAGCGTCACGATCCTGCCCGCCGCCCTCGTCTCCATCCCCTTCGGCGCGGTCATCGCCCTCCAGGTCGGCTCCCTCACCCAGCAGCTCGGCGCCCAGTCCTTCACCGGCGGCGCCAGCGTGCTGGCGGTGATCCAGCAGGCCAGCCCGATCATCGTGGCGCTCCTGATCTCCGGAGCCGCCGGATCCGCGATCTGCGCGGACCTCGGCTCCCGCAAGATCCGTGAGGAACTCGACGCGATGGAGGTCATGGGCGTCTCGCCCATCCAGCGCCTCGTCGTCCCCCGAGTGCTCGCCACCATGCTCGTCGCCGTCCTGCTCAACGGCCTGATCTCGGTGGTCGGCACCCTCGGCGGCTACTTCTTCAACGTGATCATGCAGGACGGCACCCCGGGCGCGTACCTCGCGAGCTTCTCCGCCCTCGCCCAGCTGCCCGACCTCTACATCAGCGAGTTCAAGGCCCTGATCTTCGGCTTCATCGCGGGCATCGTCGCCGCCTACCGGGGCCTCAACCCGCGCGGCGGCCCCAAGGGCGTCGGCGACGCGGTCAACCAGTCCGTCGTCATCACCTTCATGCTGCTGTTCTTCGTGAACATGGTCCTCACGGCGATCTACCTCCAGATCGTCCCCGCGAAGGGGAGCTGACCCATGGCGATGCTCAGCTGGCTCGACCGATCGGGCGACCAACTCACCTTCTACGTCAAGGCACTCGTCTGGATCCCGCGCACACTGCGCCGCTATCTGCGCGAGGTGCAACGACTGCTGGCCGAGGTCGCCTTCGGCAGCGGCGGACTCGGCGTCATCGGCGGCACCATCGGCGTGATGGTCGCCATGACCCTGTTCACCGGCACGGTCGTCGGACTCCAGGGGTACGCGGCCCTCAACCAGATCGGCACCTCGGCGTTCACCGGGTTCATCTCCGCCTACTTCAACACCCGGGAGATCGCCCCGCTGGTCGCCGGCCTCGCCCTCTCCGCCACCGTCGGCGCGGGCTTCACCGCCCAGCTCGGCGCGATGCGGATCAACGAGGAGGTCGACGCCCTGGAGGCGATGGGCATCCGCTCCATGCCCTACCTCGTCACCACCAGGATCATCGCCGGAGTCGTCGCGATCATCCCGCTGTACGCGATCGGGCTGCTCTCCTCGTACGTCGCCTCCCGCTGGATCACCATCTTCTTCAACGGGCAGTCGGCGGGCACCTACGACCACTACTTCAACCTCTTCCTCTCCCCGCAGGACGTGCTGCTGTCGGTCCTCAAGGTGCTGATCTTCAGCGTGCTGGTGATCCTCGCCCACTGCTACTACGGCTTCCACGCCACCGGGGGACCGGCCGGCGTGGGCGTGGCGGTCGGCCGCTCGGTGCGCAACGCCATCGTCCTCATCAGCGTCACCGACTTCTTCCTCTCGCTCGCCATCTGGGGCGCCACGACGACGGTGAAGGTGGCCGGCTGATGCGCACCTCCAGCACCCGCACGGTCCGCCGACGGCTGGCCGGAGTCACCTTCCTGGTGGTGCCCGCCGTCCTGGTGTGGGTCTCGGTCTCCGTGTACGAGAAGGACTTCACCGACGACGCCACCGTCACGGTCCGCACCGGAGCGGTCGGCAACGAGATGCACGACAACGCCGACGTGAAGCTGCGCGGCGTCGTCATCGGACAGGTCCGCTCCATCGCCACCGACGGCGACGGAGCCCGCCTCACGCTGGCCATCGACCGGGACAAGCTCGACCAGGTCCCCGCCGACGTCACCGCCCAGATGCTGCCCACCACCCTCTTCGGCGCGAGGTTCGTCGCGCTCGTCCCGCCCCGCATCCCCACGGGCACCACCCTGCGGGCCGGGGCCGTCATCCCGCAGGACCGCTCCAGCAACGCCATCGAGCTGGAACAGGTCCTGGACAACCTCCTGCCGCTGCTGACCGCCGTGAAGCCCGAGAAGCTCTCCGCCACCCTCAACGCCGTCTCCCAGGCGCTGGCAGGACGCGGTGAACGCCTCGGCGAGACGCTGACCACGCTGGACGGCCACCTGAAGAAGTTCAACCCCCAACTTCCCACCCTCAACGCCGACATCAAGGAACTCGTCAAGGTGAGCACGCTGTACGCGGACGCCGCGCCGGACGTCCTCGACGCGCTGACCGACGCCACGGTCACCAGCTCCACCCTCGCCGACCAGGAAGCGCGGCTCGCCGGGCTCTACGGCACCACCACGGCCGCCGCGCAGGACGTCACCTCCTTCCTGCGGGAGAACAAGGACAACCTCATCCGGCTCTCCGCCGCCGGCCGCCCCTCCCTCGAACTCCTCGCCCAATACTCCGATGCGTTCCCGTGCACCCTGCGCACCATGGCCGGCTTCGTACCCGCCATGGACAAGGCGCTGGGCAAGGGAACCGACCAACCGGGGCTGCACGTGTCGGTCACATCCGTTCCCTCCAAGGGCAGATACGTCCCCGGCAAGGACACCCCGGTCTACAGCGCGCGCGGCGGACCCGCCTGCTACTCGGTGCCGTACGTCGGCAAGCACGCCCCGACCGCCGACACCCGCCGGGCCACCGACGTCACCGCGCCCCCGGGCGACGGCGCCGACGGCGGGCTCGGGCTGCCCAACTCGCCGCAGGAGTCCCGGCTCGTCAACGAACTGGTCGCGCCCTCGCTGAAGGCCCGGCCCGGAGACCTCGCCGACTGGAGCAGCGTGCTCATCGGCCCGGCCTTCCGCGGTGCGGAGGTGAAGCTCAAGTGAAACGCCGCTCACTGGCGGGACCGGTCACCAAGTCCCTCGTCTTCATCGTCGTCACCGTGCTGGCCACCACCGTGCTCGGGCTGTCCATCGCCAACACGGGCGTCGGCGACACCACCACGTACAAGGCCCGCTTCACCGACGCCACCGGCCTCATCCCCGGCGACAGCGTCCGGATCGCCGGGGTCAAGGTCGGCCAGGTCGAATCCGTGAAGGTCGCCGACCGGCGGGTCGCCGAGGTCGCCTTCGCCGTACGCAAGGGGCGCAGCCTCCCCGCCTCGGTGACGGCGTCCATCAAGTACCTCAACATGGTCGGTCAGCGGTACGTCGACCTCGACCGGGGCCCCGGACCCGTCGGCCGGGCCTTCGCGCCCGGCGACACCATCCCGCTCTCCCGCACCACCCCGGCACTCGACCTCACCGAGCTGTTCAACGGCTTCCAGCCCCTCTTCGAAGGGTTGTCGCCGCCCGACGTCAACCAGCTCGCCGGCTCCATCGTCCAGGTCCTCCAGGGCGAGGGCGGCACCGTCGACAGCATCCTGCGACACGTCGGCTCGCTCACCACCACCGTCGCCGCGAAGGACAAGGTGATCGGCGAGGTGATCAAGAACCTCAACACGGTCCTCAAGACGGTCAACGACCGGGAGGCCGGCTTCGACGACCTCGTCGTCACCCTGCAGAAGCTCGTCACCGGCTTCTCCGGCGACCGCGAACCGCTCGGCGAGGCCATCACCGCGATGGGCGCGCTCACCACCGTCACCGCCGACCTCTTCCAGGACGGCAGGAAGCCGCTCAAGGACGACATCCGTCAACTCGGACGACTCAGCGGTCAGTTGGAGAAGGGCACCCCGCAGATCGAGAACTTCCTCCAGAAGACCCCGGCCAAGATGTCGGCCATCAGCCGGCTGACGTCGTACGGATCGTGGCTCAACCTCTACCTCTGCGAAGCGAAGGTCAGCGGCGTCACCCACGACGACGGCAGCAAGCCGCCCACCGGCATCGCGATCACCCAACCGAGGTGCCTGGCATGAGAATGACCCCCATCCGGGAACGCAACCCGGTCGCCGTCGCCGTCGTCGGACTCCTCGTCCTGACCCTGCTCGGGCTCGCCGCCTGGCGCGCCGACTCCCTGCCCTTCGTCGGGGGCGGCACCTCCTACAGCGCCGACTTCACGGAATCCGCCGGACTCACCGACGGCGACGAGGTGAGGATCGCCGGAGTGAAGGTCGGCGAGGTCACCGGCGTCTCTCTCGACGGCGCGAAGGTCCGCGTCGACTTCCGGGTCGAGAACGCCTGGATCGGCGACTCCTCCACCGTCGGCATCGCCGTCAAGACCCTGCTCGGCGAGAAGTACCTCGCCGTCGACCCCCTCGGCGACGCCCCGCAGGACCCCGGCTCCCGCATCACCGCGAGCCGCACCACCTCCCCGTACGACGTCACCCAGGCGTTCAACGGCCTCGGCGAGACCATCGGGGAGATCGACACCGCGCAGCTCGCCAAGAGCTTCGAGGCGATCTCCACCACCTTCAAGGACTCCCCGCCGCACGTCCGCAGCGCCGCGGACGGGCTCTCCGCCCTCTCCCGTACGGTCTCCGAACGCGACGCCCAACTCGCCACGCTGCTCCGCGACAGCAAGAAGCTCACCAAGACCCTCGCCGGGAAGAACAGCAGCTTCGAGACGCTCCTGAAGGACGGGAACCTGCTGCTCGGCGAGATCCGGGCCCGCCGCGACTCCATCCACCTGCTGCTCACCGGCACCCGTGACCTCGGCACCCAGCTCACCGGACTCGTCCGGGACAACGACAAGCAGCTCGGGCCGACCCTGGCGTCCCTCGGCCGGGTCACCGCCGTCCTGGTCAAGAACCGCAAGAGCCTCGACAAGGTCCTCGCCATGACCGGCTCCTACAGCAGGCTCGTCGGCAACACCCTCGGCAACGGGCGCTGGTTCGACAACTACGTCTGCGGGGTCGTGCCCAAGAACTACCTCCCCGCCGGCACACCCCCGGCGACCGGCTGCATGCCACCCCGGCAGCAAGGGGGCCGCTGACATGAGACGCACCCGCATCACCGGCATCACCGCCGGACTCGCCCTCGTGGCCGTCGCCGCGGCCACCGGGGTGAGTGCCCTGGAAGAGGACGGGAAGACCACCGTCACCGCCTACTTCGAACGCGCCACCGGCGTCTACGCCGGATCCGACCTGCGGATCCTCGGCGTCAAGGTCGGCACCGTCGCCTCCGTCGAGCCCCGGGGCGAGGAGGTGAAGGTCGTGCTGCGCCTCGACCGCGGCATCGACGTCCCCCGGGACGCCCACGCCGTCGTCGTCGCCCCCAGCCTCGTCGCCGACCGCTACGTCCAACTCGCCCCCGCCTACGACGGCGGCCCCCGGCTCGCCGCCGGCGCCGTCCTGCCCGCCGCCCGCAACGCCACCCCCGTCGAGGTCGACGAGCTGTACGCCTCCATCACCGAACTCTCCACCGCCCTCGGCCCCGACGGCGCCAACGCCGACGGGGCGCTCGCCCGGCTCCTGGACACCGGGGCGAAGAACCTCGACGGCAACGGCAAGGCCATCGGCGACTCCATCGAGCAGTTCGGCAAGGCCACCAAGACGCTCGACGAGTCCAGCGGCGACCTCTTCGACACCCTGGCCCACCTCCAGTCCTTCACCACCATGCTCAAGGAGAACGACGGCGACGTCCGCAGCGCCGAGCAGCAGCTGAACACGGTCACCACCTTCCTCGCCGACGACAAGAAGAACCTCAGCGCCGCCCTCAAGGAACTCGGCACCGCCCTCGGCCAGGTCAAGGCCTTCATCGCCAAGAACCGCGGCGCGCTCAAGAAGAACGTCGAGGCCCTGGTGCCCGTCACCCAGGCGCTCGTCGACCAGCGCGCCTCGCTCGCCGAGGCGATGGACACCCTCCCGCTCGCCGCCGGCAACGTCCTCAACGCCTACGACCCCGCCAACCGCACCCTCAACGGGCGCACCAACCTCAACGAACTGTCCATGGGGGGACCCCTCGTCGATCCCGGGGCCGCCTCCGCCGCCGGCCGGCTCACCGGCCTCGCCCCCGTCGACGCGACCCGCCGCAAGGCCCTGCCCGCCCTGCCGCTCCCGGAGGTCGGCACGGTCTACGGCACCCCCGAGAAACAACCGGGACAACAGCCCGGCAAGCAGAAGGGGGCGCGACGATGAACGACGACGACCGGCGCAGACCCGTCGTACGGGCCGCCGTCGGAGCCGTGGCCCTCCTCGCCACCGGCGCGCTGATCGCCCTGGTCGTGGTCCGCCCCGAGAGCCCCTCCTTCACCGGCATCGAACAGATCCCGCTGCCCGGCGGCGCGGACCTCGGCGACCGGCCGTACGAGGTCACCGCCGAGTTCGGCGACGTCCTCAGCCTCGCGCCGCAGTCCTCGGTCAAGGTCAACGACGTCGCCGTGGGACGCGTCACGAGGATCGCGCTGGCCCCGGACGGCTGGCGGGCCCGGGTCACCATGCGGGTCAACGGGAAGATCAAGCTCCCCGCCAACTCCTACGCCCGCCTCGAACAGTCCAGCCTGCTCGGCGAGAAGTACATCCAGCTCGCCCCGCCCCCCGAGGGAACCGCACGCGGGTCGCTGGCCTCCGGCGGCCGCATCCCGCACTCCCGCACCAACCGGAACCCGGAGGTGGAAGAGGTCTTCGGGGCGCTGTCCCTGCTGCTCAACGGGGGTGGCGTCAACCAGCTCAAGACCATCACCACCGAACTCAACAAGGCGCTCGCCGGGCAGGAACCGCAGATCCGCTCCCTGCTCAACCGGGTCGACACCCTCGTGACCAACCTGGACGAGAACAAGGGCGACATCACCAGGGCCCTGGACGGCGTCAACCGCCTCGCCGCCACCCTCGCCACCCGGAAACAGGACGTCGGCACGGTCCTCACCGGGCTCAGCCCCGGACTCAAGGTCCTGGAGAAGCAGCGCGGTTCACTGCTGACCATGCTGCGCTCCCTCGACACCCTCTCCACCGTGGCCGTCGACACGATCAACCGGAGCAAAGCCGACATGATCGCCGACCTCAAGGCGCTCGCCCCGACCCTCAAGGCGCTCGCCGACTCCGGCCAGGACCTTCCCGACTCCCTCCAGGTGCTGCTGACCTACCCCTTCACGGACGAGGTGCTGCGCGGTGTGAAGGGCGACTACCTCAACGTCTACCTGGACGTGACGGCCGTGCCCGGTACGCAGATCATCCCGGCGCTCACCCCGGATCCCCCCGGAATCCCGCCGCTGCCCCCGGCCGAGGGCGAGGGCGCGGCGGCCCGGGGCGCGCTGCCCCTGCCGCTCCCCGTCGTGTCGGGAACACCGAGGACCGGCGCGTCCGGAACGCCGGAGCCCGGCTCCTCCGGATCCTTCGAACCGGCCGGGCCCGGGGCCTCGAACCCCGCGAAGGGGGCGACCCCGTGATCACCCTCGCCATCCGGCTGAAGAACCTCGCCTTCCTCGTCATCGCCGCGCTGGCCCTCGGCTACCTCGGGGTGCGGTACGCCGATCTCGGCCACTACGTCGGACTGCGCAGCTACTACACCGTCACGGTCCAACTCCCGCAGACGGGCGGTCTGTACACCCACTCCAACGTCTCCTACCGGGGCGTCTCCGTGGGCCGCGTCGGCCCCATCGAGCTGACCGAGAACGGTGTCGAGGCCCAGTTGAGGATCGAGAAGGACGCGCCGCCGATCCCGGACAGCCTCACCGCCGTCGTCGCGAACCTGTCGGCGGTCGGCGAGCAGTACGTCGATCTGCGGCCCACCCGCGAGGAAGGGCCCTTCCTGGGCAACGGCTCCGTCATCGACGAGGCCGACACCACCATCCCCGCGCCCCCCACCTCCGTCCTCACCAGCGTCGACGACCTGGCGAGCTCCGTCGACCTGGAGAGCCTGCGCACCGTCGTCGAGGAGTTCGGGGCCGCCTTCGAGGGGCGCGGCGACGACCTCCAGGTCCTGCTGGACACCAGCGGCGACTTCATCGAGGCCGCCGATCGGTCCCTGCCGGTCACCACCCGGCTGATGACCGACGGCGAGCGCGTCCTGCGCACCCAGGCCGAACAGGGCCGGGCGCTCAAGGGATTCGCCTCGGGGGCCAAGGAACTGGCCGCCGAGCTGAAGGGATCCGACGCGGACCTGCGCCGGCTCATCGCGACCACCCCGGACGCCGCCGTCCAGATCAGCGGCCTGCTGCGCGACCTCGACCCCGCCTTCGGCGTCGTCGTCGCCAACCTGCTCACCACCTCGGAGGTCGCCGTCACCCGCCAACGAGGCCTGGAGGAGCTCCTCGTGAAGCTGCCCGCCGTGGCCGCCGCCGGGGCGAGCGCCGTCGACGACGACGGCGCCCGGTTCGGGATGTCCGTCACCTTCTTCGAGCCGCTGCCCTGCACCGCCGGCTACGGCGGCACGGTCTACCGCAACGGACTCGACACCTCGGACGGGCCCGCCGTGAACACCGCCGCCCGCTGCACGTCCTCACCCGGCACCGGCGTCAACGTCCGGGGCAGCGCCAACGCCCCCCAGGGCGGACCGGTGCCGAAACCGGCGGTTCCGGGCTCGATGAAGCTGCCCGGAACGGCGAAGGGCGGGTCCGCGACCGCACAGCCGCCGGCCGGGGGCATGGCCGGACTGCTGGGTCTGGGAGACGGCTCGTGAGCCCCCGCGCCGGACGTCGGGCCGGCTGGGCCGTCCTGCTCGTCGCCGCCCTGCTCTGCGGACTGGGGGCCTGGTCGTACGGCCAGGCGCGCGGCGACCGCTCCCTGTCCTACGCGAAGGCCCGCGACACGGCCCTGGCCGAGGGCAGACGGCATCTGGCGACGCTGAACAGCCTGGACGGCGGGGACGCGAAGCGGGTCGACGACGGGTTGCGCGCCTGGCTCGACTCCTCCACGGGGCCGCTGCACGACCAGCTGGAACGGACCCGGAAAGCCGACGCGAAGTCCCTGACGGCCGCGGGCGACACCGCCCGGGGCAAGGTCACCTCGGCGGCGCTGACCGCGCTGGACGAGCGGACGGGTACGGCGGAGCTGATCGCCACCGTGGACGTCGACGTCACCCCGCGCTCCGGCGCGGCCGGCACCCAGCGCAAGCGGTTCGGAGCGACCCTCGCCCGGACGGCCGACGGCTGGAAGGTCAAAGCGCTCACGGCGATCGGAACGGGCGGCGGCCGATGAGACCGCGAGGAGGAACGGCCACGGTGAACAGCACGGGCACGGACACGACGGACACGACGGACGCGGAGGACGTGGCGGCCCCGACGGACACACCGACGGACACCACGGCGGTGACGGCCGCGACGGACGGAACGGGTCAGGCGGACAACGCGGGCACGGCGGGCACGGCGGACGGAACCGGCCGGACAGGCACGGTGGACGCGGCGGACGCGGTGGACGCGTCCCGTCGCCGGTGGCCGCGCGTCCTCGGCGCCCTTCTCGCCGTGGCGCTGATCGCCGCGGGCGGCGCCCTGTACGCCGAGGGACGCCAGCTGCGGGACACCCCGGCCACGGCGAACCTCGCGCTCACCGACGCCGAGGCGACCGCCCGCGTCACCGGCGACGTCAGCAGCGCGCTCGGGAAGATCTTCTCGTACGGTCCCGGGTCCACCGCGGCGACCCGGGCGGCGGCGAAAGAGGTCCTGGCGGGCAAGGCGCTCCAGCAGTACGCGGCGCTGTTCGGCCAGGTGGAACGGCAGTCCGCCGACCAGAAGCTGACGCTCACCACCGAGGTCGTCCGGGCCGGGGTCACCCGGCTGACCGGCCGCGGCGCCCACCTCCTGGTCTTCCTCGACCAGGTCTACGAGCGGCGGGGGCGCGCCCCCACCACCGCGTCCGCGCAGCTCACCGTGACCGCGGAACTGCGCGACGGACGCTGGTGGATCGTCGAGATCGGCACCACATGACGGCGGGCCGGAGGCGAGGGCACACCGGTCCGGTTCGGCAGGCAGCGGAGAGGCAGCACATGGCACGGCAGCGGACGGCAGAGCAGGACCCGGCAGAGCAGGACCCGGCGGGGCCGGAAACGGCAGAACGGGAGACGGCAGGGCCGGAAACGGCAGAACGGGAGACGGCGCGGGCGGGCACCGCGCCGGCCGGGACCGTACGGGCGAGGAGGAGGAACCCGCTGGTCATCGCCGCGCTGGCGCTGGCGGTCTGCGCGGCCGGAGCGGCGGGCTGGGGCGGCTGGCTGCGCTACGAGGCCTCCCACGACGACGCGGCGTCCTTCGCGCGGGCGCGGGACGACGCGCTGGCCGCCGGTGAGCAGGCGGTGCAGAACATGAACACCCTGGACCACCGCTCCCTGGAGAAGGGGCTCGACAGCTGGGAGCAGTCCACCACCGGGGAGCTGCACAGCCAACTCGTCGACGGGCGGGACGCGTTCGCCGATCAGATCGCCGCCGCCAAGACGGTGAGCACCGCGAAGGTGCTCTCCGGTGCGGTGACCGAGCTGGACCAACGCGCGGGCCGGGCGGGGGTGATGGTGGCACTGCGGGTCACCGTGACCGCTCCGAAGGGTGAACCTGCGGTGAAGGAGAGCCGGTTGCTCGGGAGCCTCACCCGGACCGCCGAGGGGTGGAAGCTCAGCGCGCTCGGCCAGGCGCCCGTCGGCGGCACGGGCGGCTGACCCCGGTCGCCGCCCCCCGCCCGCCCCCGTCTGCCCAGCACGCCCCGAGAGGACCCCGCCCATGTCGACGACCCGCCACCTCGTGAACCGCCGCCGCCGGCTGGCCACCACGCCACCGCGCACCCCGGGGGCCGAGACCGGTCCGGCCTTCGAGCAGGCCACGGCCCCCGCCACCGACGCCGAACCGCGGTCAGCGGGAGACACCGCGGCCACCGCCGGTCCCGACGCCGCCCCCGACACCCCGGCGGACGCCGCCCCCCGGGCCGGGGCGTCCCGCCCGCGCGTCGGACTCCCCGCCGTGCTGTGCGCCCTCACCGTTCTCCTCGGGGCCTTCGCCGTCTGGGCGTTCGCCTCGGCCGACACCCTCCGCGAGGAGCCGGCCCGGCAGAACACCGCGCTCACCGACATCGGCCGGACCAGCGAGGTGAAGGGCCGGATCAGTGAGGCGGTCGGCGCGGTGTTCAGTTACGACTACGCCTCGCCCGCCCGGTCCGACCGCGCAGCCCGCACCTATCTGACCGGCCGGGCCGTGCGGCAGCACCAGGACATGCTCGCCGACGTACGGGCACAGGCCCCGAAGCAGAAGCTCGTCCTGACCACCACCGTGACCGAGAGCGGCGTCGAGTTCCTCGACGGGGACCGCGCCCGGCTGCTGATCTTCGCCGACCAGAGCAACACCCGTACCGGCAAGGACGAGGAGACGACGTACGCGGCGGCCATGTTCGCCGTGGACGCCGTCCGCCGCGGGGACACCTGGCTGATCGCCGCCATCGACACGTTCACCCGCTGAGCCCCGGAGAGGGGAGAGGAGTCCAGATGAGCTTCAACCGCACGGTGCGCCGCCGACTCGGCACCACGGCCACCGCCGTCGCCGCGATGACCGCCCTCACCGCCTCCCAGGCCCCGGGGATCACGCTGCCCGCTCCCCGGCAGGCGAAGACGGCAGCCTCGGACGACGTGGTGTGGAGCGAGGTGCCGGGGGACGACGTCTACCACACCGAACTGCCTCCGCTGCGGTCCCCGAAGCCGCCCGCACCCCCGAAGCCCGGGGCGAAGGCCGATCCGGTCGCGGCCCGCGCCTGGTCCGAGGCCGGCATCCCGGCGACCGTGCTGGCCGCCTACCGCAAGGCGGAGGGCACGGTGCGCCGGGGCGACCCGGGCTGCGGGCTGCCGTGGCAACTGCTGGCGGCGATCGGCAAGGTGGAGTCGGGCCAGGCCTCCGGCGGGCGGGTCGACGCCCGTGGGACGACGCTCACCCCGATCCTCGGTCCCGCGCTCGACGGCAACGGCTTCGCCCTGATCCGGGACACCGACGGCGGGGCGTACGACGGCGACCGCGCCTACGACCGGGCCGTCGGGCCGATGCAGTTCATCCCCTCGACCTGGGCGGCCTGGGGCGCGGACGGCAACGGCGACGGACGCCGGGACCCGAACAACATCTTTGACGCGGCGCTCGCCGCCGGGCGCTACCTCTGTGCGGGAAGCCGCGATCTGACCCGCCGCGCCGACCTGGACCGGGCGATCCTCAGCTACAACCGGTCCGAGACGTACCTGGCGACCGTGCTGTCCTGGCTGGAGTTCTACCGCAGTGGAAGCCATCCGGTCGCCGACGGCCGGGGAGTCCTGCCGGCCAGCCCCGGCCCGGGAGGGAAGACCCCGCCCAAGGCGCCGGTGGGCGGACCCGGTGCGCCGGGACGTCCCGGCAAGGGCGACGGAGGCGTCGTCGTCGGCCCGCAGCCCACCCGGCCGCCGAGCCCGACGCCCACACCCCGTCCCACGGGCCCCGGCTCACCGAGCCCGAGCCCCGACCCGACGGACCCCGGCCCCACTGACCCGGGCCCGAGCCCCGACCCGACCGGGCCGACCGATCCGGGTCCCACCGATCCGGGCCCGAGCCCCAGCCCCGACCCGACGGACCCCGGCCCCACCCCGTCGCCCGATCCCGGCGAGACCGGCCCGGGCTGCCCCGACCCCGGCGACAGCCCGACCTCCTCGCCGTCGGCGACGGAACCGGCCGAGGCGGCGACGGGCGTCCAGGACGAGCCCGGCGACCCCTGCGTCCCGGGCGAGGGAACCACGGGCTGAGACCGACGCGCCGGCCGCCCCCGGGCGGCCGGTGTCCCCGGTGGGCGGCCGGTCAGAACAGTGCCACGACGACCACGACGCGCTTGCCCTCCCCGTGCGCGGTGACGGACACCTCGGAGGCCAACCGGCGGACGAGCTGCCAGCCGTAGCCGCCCTCGCCGAGCTGGGCCCCGGTCTGTTCCCGCAGCACGGGGAAGTCCGGCACGGAGTCGTCGACCGTGATGCGGAGCCCCTCCTCGGTGATCCGCGCCGAGAAGCCGGCGACACCGCCGCCGTGCCGGATGGCGTTGGTCACCAGCTCCGAGGTGATCAGCAGGGCGTCCGCCACCACCACGTCCGACCGGGACTCCTCGTCGAACGAGCAGAACTCGGTTGCCAGCAGGTGCGCGACGGCGTCTCGTGCCTCGGCCGCGCTGGCGGGCGTCGGCGCTCCCGCACCGGGGGGGACCGACGCGGACGCGGTGCGACGCACGGGAGTCGCGTTGCTCATGCCCGTACCTCCTTTCGCACAGTGATCATTTGTCCGACCCGCCGATCCTGCTGGGAACGCCGTCCGCGCGAAGCGTGCCGCAGGGTCCGACCGCGGGGCTGTCAGCGTGCCCGGAACTCCCGGGTTCATGTCCGGAGAAAACTCCCCGAAGCCGTCGGATCCGTTTCGGCAGCCGCCGAAAAGTAAGTGAGTGATATTCCGCTTTTGCCGGGTAGCCGGGCTCCAGAGGGCCCGGAGAGGGACCTTCTCGTTTCAGGGAGGAAAAGCGATGAAGAAGGTCGTGCTGGTCGCGGTGTCGGTTTCTTTGGGTGCGGTGGCTCTGGCGGGGTGCGGTGGTAATGGGGGCTCCGATGATGCGTTCGATGGAAAGAGTGCGGACACTATTGCGGCGGACGCGGTGAAGGCGACGCGGGACGCCGAGTCCGTGCGGATCGCGGGCACCGCGCGTCAGCCGGGTGGAAATGAGATCGGTCTCGACTTCCATGTCGATGAGCAGGACCGGTGCAAGGGGACGATGACCGGCCAGGGGGCGAAAGCGGATGTCCTCCAGGTCGAACAGAGCGTCTATGTGCGGGGTGACGAGAAGTTCTGGCAGAACAGCCTGAAGGGCAAGCCCGGCACGGATGCCGTGGTCAAGCAGGTGCAGGGCAAGTGGGTGCAGTCCGAGCAGGGGAAGTCGGGGATGGAGGGGATGTGCGACAAGCAGGCCTTCCTGGCCGCGATGGACAGTGACAAGTCCGAGCGAAAGGGAATGAAGAAGGGGGACACGACGGAGGTGGACGGGCAGCCTGCGCTGATTCTTGAGAAGAAGCAGGCCAACGGTGAGAAGATCACCATGTACGTTGCCACCGAGGGCAAGCCCTATGTCCTCAAGACGGTGACGGAGGGCGGGGATGCGCCGGGCGAGGTCGTGCTGAGCGATTTCAACAAGAAGGTCGACGCTCGGAAGCCCGCCGCCGACGAGGTGGTCGACCCGAAGGAGATCACCGTGTGACGCCTGGTCCGCACCGCGGCGCGGGATTTTCTTACGTGCGATTCTTCTTTTCCAGCGGCTCCTGCTTTCTCCGCCTGACCGGTGGAGAAAGCAGGAGCCGTCGCCGGGAAATGCCGCCCTCACGCCTCGTCGGGATGGTTGCCCGGCCCGTGGGCCCGGCCGGTGAGCACAGTGGGTGAGAGATCCGCCTGCTCCTCGCCCGGCTCCAGCAAGGTGTCCGCGGGGCCCACGATCAGCGGATCGGGTCTTCCGACGGCCTTCTCGTCCTTGCTGTCGTAGTCGAAACGCCACAGGAGGCTGCGCATCGCCTCCAGCCGGCCGCGCTTCTTGTCGTTGTTCTTGACCACCGTCCAGGGCGCGTGCTCGGTGTCCGTGGCCCGGAACATCGCGACCTTCGCGGCCGTGTACTCGTCCCACAGGTCCAGCGAGGCCAGGTCGGTCGGCGACAGCTTCCACTGGCGGACCGGGTCGACCTGCCGGATGGCGAACCGGGTCCGCTGCTCGCCGCGCGAGACCGAGAACCACAACTTCACCAGCAGCACACCGTCCTCGACGAGCATCCGCTCGAACTGCGGGGCCTGTCGGAGGAAGTGCTCGTACTGCTCGGTGGTGCAGAAGTCCATCACCCGCTCCACCCCGGCCCGGTTGTACCAGGAGCGGTCGAAGAAGACGATCTCCCCGGCGGTGGGCAGCTCGGCCACGTAGCGCTGGAAGTACCACTGCCCGCTCTCGCGCTCGGTGGGCTTCTCCAGGGCGACCACCCGCGCTCCGCGGGGGTTGAGCCGCTCGGTGAACCGCTGAATCGTTCCGCCCTTGCCCGCCGCGTCACGGCCCTCGCACAGGACCACCAGCCGCTGTCCGCTCTCGCGGACCCACCGCTGGAGCTTCAGCAGCTCTATCTGGAGGAATCGTTTCTCCCGCTCGTACTCCTTACGGCGCACCCGCCGGTCGTACGGATGGTTCTCCCGCCAGGTTTCGAGCGGACGCCCCAGCTCGTCGAGCAGCACGGGCTGCTCAGGACGCCGGCCGTCCACGGTCAGCCCCTTCAGCAGTTTTGCCGGGCCGGTGCTCGGGCCGTCGTCGGTCATGGTCGTGTCCCCGTTCGCTTCGCCTGGTCCTGTGTGCGGCGGGAGAGGACCCACCCGCCGCGGATGAGTCCTCTCCCGCACGACCATGTTCCCCGAGAGCCGCCGGGCATGTCCGGGAGGGGGCGGCGAGCCGGGGTCAGCCGCCCGACAGCACCTCGGACAGGTCGTAGGAGACGACCTCCTCCAGCTGCGCGTACGTACAGCCGGCGGGGGACCGGTCCGGCCGCCACCGACGGAACTGGGTGGTGTGCCGGAACCGGTCGCCCTCCATGTGGTCGTAGGCCACCTCGCACACCCGCTCCGGGCGCAGCGGCACCCACGACTGGTCCTTCTTGCCCGACCAGCGGTTCTGCGTCCCCGGCAGCCGGGACCGCTCGTGCGCCGCCGCCTCGGCCCAGGCGGCCCAGGGGTGCTCGGCGAACTCGATGCGCAGCGGCGCCAGTTCCTCGGCCAGCTCGGCGCGCCGCTTCATCGGGAAGGCCGCGCAGACCCCGACGTGCTGGAGCACGCCGTCGGAGTCGTACAGGCCGAGCAGGAGCGAGCCGACGACCGGGCCGCTCTTGTGCTCGCGGTACCCCGCCACCACGACGTCGGCGGTCCGCTCGTGCTTGATCTTGTACATCGCCCGGGCGTCCGGCCGGTAGGGGAGATCGAGCGGTTTGGCGACGATCCCGTCGAGCCCGGCCCCCTCGTACCGGTCGAACCACTCCCGGGCGACCTCGATGTCCGTGGTGGCCGGGGCGAGGAACACGGGCGCGGACGCGTCCGCGAGCGCGGCCCGCAGCACCTCCCGCCGGTCCGCCTGCCGGGTGGAGAGCAGGGAGGTGTCGTCGACGGCGAGGACGTCGAAGGCGATCAGGCTCGCCGGGGTCTGCTCGGCGAGCAGCCGCACCCGGGAGTCCGCCGGATGGATGCGCTCCCCGAGCCGCTCGAAGTCGAGCCGCCCCTCGTGGGCGATGACGATCTCCCCGTCGATCACACAGCGCGGCGGGAGTCTGTCGCGGACGACGTCGACCAGGTCGGGGAAGTAGCGCGTCAGCGACTTGCCCGTGCGGCTGCCGATCTCCACCTCGTCGCCGTCCCGGTACACGATCGCCCGGAAACCGTCCCACTTCGCCTCGTAGCTCATGCCCGGCGGGATCCTGGACACCGACTTGGCGAGCATCGGCTTCACGGGCGGCATCACCGGCAGGTCCATGGCCCGATTCTGGACCCCGCCCCCACGTATGTCGCCCGATGTGCGGCATATGTGCGACCGGCCTACGGTGGCCGACATGGGAGCAGCGGTGGAGCTGGACGCGGGCGGACGGGCCGTGAGGCTGTCCAACCCGGACAAGGTGTACTTTCCGCAGAAGGGCTACACCAAGAGGGATGTGGCCGAGTACTTCCTGGCGGTGGGGCCGGGGATCACCCGGGCCCTGAACCACCGGCCGACCACGCTCCAGCGCTTCGTGGACGGGGTCGAGGGCGACTTCTTCTACCAGAAGCGCGCTCCGAAGAACCTCCCCGAGTGGATCCCCACCGCCCGGATCGCCTTCCCCAGCGGCCGCCCGGCCGACGAGATCTGCCCGACCGAACTCGCCGCCGTGATCTGGGCCGCCAACCTCGGCACCCTCACGTTCCACCCCTGGCCGGTGCGGGCCGGGGACACCGACCACCCGGACGAACTGCGCATCGACCTGGATCCGCAGCCCGGCACCGACTATGCCGACGCCGTCACCGCCGCCCACGAGCTGCGCTCCGTCCTGGAGGACCACGGCGTACGCGGCTGGCCCAAGACCTCCGGCGGGCGCGGGATGCACGTCTTCGTGCCCATCGAGCCCGCCTGGACCTTCGTCGAGGTGCGGCGCGCGGCCATCGCCGCCGGGCGCGAGCTGGAGCGGCGGATGCCCGAGCGGGTGACGACCGCCTGGTGGAAGGAGGAGCGTGGCGAGCGGATCTTCGTGGACTTCAACCAGACCGCCCGCGACCGCACCATCGCCTCCGCCTACTCCGTACGCCCCTTCCCGCACGCCCCGGTCTCCGCGCCGCTGCGCTGGGAGGAGATCGACGACGCCGAACCGCGCGACTTCGACATCCGGACCCTCCCGGTGCGTTACGCCGAACTCGGCGACGTGCACGCCGACATGGACCAGGAGGCGTTCCGGCTCGACGCCCTGCTGGAGTCGGCCGACCGGGACGAGCGGGAGCGCGGGCTCGGCGACATGCCCTATCCGCCGGAGTATCCGAAGATGCCCGGTGAGCCCAAGCGCGTCCAGCCCAGCCGGGCCCGCCACGACGAGAACGACGACGGTGACGGCGGAGCGGCGTGAGCGGGAGCGGTGAACAGCACGGTGCGCACCGCCGGACCCCTGCCTTCCGCGAGCGCTGGGAGGCGTTCAAGCACAGCCCGTTCCTGCCCGCGACCGTCCTCGTCCTGATCGTCTCCGCGGCGGCCGGCCTCTTCGCCGGCTCCTACACGTACGCGATGGCCGACCCCACTCCGCACCGCATCCCGGCTGCGCTGGTCACCCGGCCGGAGGCGGCGCGGGGCGAGGTGTTCCTCGCCGGCCTGGAGAAGGCGCTCGACGCCTCCCTCGAACTCCACGACTACCCCGACGTCGCCGATGCCCGCCGCGCCCTGGAGGAACAGAAGGTCTTCGCCGTCCTGCGGGCCTCCGGCGGCGGCATGGAACTCGACGTCGCCGCCGCGTCGGGGGCGACGGTCGCCGAACTGCTCGGCGAGGCGGCGCTCAAGGTGGGCGACGCCACCGGGGTCGAGGTCACCGTCCGGGACGTCAAACCGCTCCAGCGGGGCGACCCCCGGGGCCTGGCGCTGTTCTACATCTCCCTGGCCGCCGTGATCATCGGCTTCCTCGGCGCGATCCAGCTCAGCGTGCACGCCGCCGGGCTGAATCCGGCCGAGCGCATCGCCTTCACCGTCGCCTACGCCCTGCTCGGCGGCTTCGCCATCGCGGCGACCGTGGACTGGTGGCTCGGGGCGGTGGACCTGCCGTTCGTCCAGTCCTGGCTGATCCTGGCGTTCACGATGTTCACCTCCGGCATGGTCTTCACCATGTTCAACACGCTGATGGGACGCTGGGCGATGATCCCCACCTGGGGCGTCATGGTGCTGCTCGGCAACCCGTCGTCCGGTGGGGCCGTCTCCTGGCCGCTGCTGCCCTCGGCGCTCGGGCACATCGGCCGCTGGCTGCCGCCCGGCGC
The DNA here is from genome assembly GCF_900460065.1 of Streptomyces griseus. Lineage (GTDB taxonomy): Bacteria > Actinomycetota > Actinomycetes > Streptomycetales > Streptomycetaceae > Streptomyces > Streptomyces griseus. The sequence continues at coordinate 50,480 of NZ_UAVD01000043.1, forward strand.
GTCCGTCAACGCCCAGCACACCGCCGTGTACTACCAGGGGCACCAGTTCCTCTTCCCGTATCTGGTGCTCGCGGCCTGGGCGCTGGTCTCCTGCACGGTGTTCTGGGTGTGGCGCCACCGGCACCCCGGTGGCCGCGCCCGCACGCCGGAGCATGCGGACGCGGCCACCTGAGACCTTCCCCTCACGGGTCACAGCACGGCTTACAGCTCCTTGATGCGGATGTCGCGGTAGGAGATGACGTCGGTGACGCCGTGCACCTGGAGCCCGATGTGGCCGGAGGCGAACCGCCGGCCGTCGGTGCCCGGGTCGTCGCCCCGGGGCGGCTCGAAGAGCTGACCACCGGTGTTGTCGAACTCGTTGATCAGGACACCGTTGCGGTAGATCTCGTAGTGCTGGTCGACGACCTTGATCTCGTAGTCGTTCCAGGTGCCCTTGGGCGTGACCCCGGCGCCGCCGAGCCCCACCCGGTCGAAGCCGTACACCGAACCGGTCTTGTACATGTCGCCGTCCGGCCGGTCGTTGACCTGGATCTCATGGCCGTACTTGATGGCGACCCACTCCGGACGCGATTCCTCCGGGTGGTCGTGGACCTTCGGGAAGCGGACGAAGACCCCGCCGTTGGCATGGCCCGAGCCCGGGGCGTCGTCCCGCCACTGGAGCTTGAGCGAGTAGTCGCCGAAGGCCCGGTTCGGCAGCCACAGCATGCCCATCCCGTCCACCGTGGTGGAGCTGGTGATGGAGCCCTCCTCCTCGTTCAGCTCGAACTTGCCGCCGCCCACGTGCTCCCACTTGGCGAGCGAGGCCGCCGTGCCGTCGAACAGCTTGGTGTAGCCCTCGGACTGGCCCGGCTTGCCGATGCCGGACTGCTTGGCGGCCTGGTTGATCGCCCTGCGCTCGCGCTGGTCGATGACGCCGTCGGTCTTCAGCCTGTCGAGGACCGCCGTCACGTGCTTGAGGAACAGCGCGTGGGAGGACCAGTCCTTCTCGTCCTCGATCAGCTCGTTGATCGTGCAGCGGTTACGGGTGATCCGGTTCGGGACGCCCGTGTCGACCGTGCCGACGAAGACGGTGTGCCGCTCGTCGAACTCCGCGCAGTTCGGCGCGGGAACGCCGCCGCCCCGGGCGATGGTGAACGACGCCTTCTTCGCCTCGGAGGTGTTGCCCGCCTTGTCCGTCGCCCGGTGGGCGATCGTGTGGTGGCCGACCCGGTCGACGATCACCGGAGCGGTGTACGCGAGGTACGGTCCGCCGTCGAGGCTGTACTCGACCTTGTCCACGCCCGAGTCGTCGTCGGTCGCGGTGACCGTCGCCCTGGCGCTGGTGATGAACGCGCCGTCGCTGTTCTTGTCGCCCTCGACCTTCACCGAGGTCTCCGGAGCCGTCCCGTCCTGCGACGGCGGCTCCACCACGATGAACTCGACGGACTTCGCGTCCGCGACATTCCCCGACCGGTCGGTGGCCCGGTAGCGGACGGTGTGCTCGCCCAGATCGTGGACCATCACCGGTGCGGTGTACGGCTTCCACTCGCCGTCCGCACCGAGCGCGTACTCGATGGTGTTGACGCCGGACCCGGTGTCGGACGCGGTCACGGTGACCGTGGCCATTCCCAGGTACGCGCCCGCTTCGTCCTTCTCGCCCGAGACGGTCGCCGAGGTCTCCGGCGGCGTCTCGTCGTCGGTCGGCGGCGCGGCGACCGAGAAGTCGACGGACTTCTCCGCCGCCACGTTGCCGGCCTTGTCGGTGGCCCGGTAGCGGACCGTGTGGTCGCCGACCTCGTTCACCACGACGGGCGCGGTGTAGGGCTGCCACTCGCCGTCCGCGCCGAGGGCGAACTCGACGGTGTCGACGCCGGAGCCCTCGTCGGTGGCCTCGATGCCGACCGTGGCCTGGCCGATGTACGCGCCGTCGCCGTTCTGGTCGCCGTCGACCTTCGCCGAGGTCGCGGGGGCCTCGGTGTCCTCGCCGCCGCCCTCGGTGACGGTCAGGATGCCCTGCATCATGCCGTGGCCGGGGATCGTGCAGTGGTAGAAGTACCGGCCGGGCGACAGCGTGACCTCCACGCTGTGCTTGCCGCCCTCGGAGTCGCCCGGGTTGGCCAGGATGTTCAGCTGGACGTCGTTGTTGAACTCCGGGTCCGACACGCTGAACGTCAGCGTGTGCGGCATGCTCGTCGTGTTCCCGGTGGCCGCGCTGTTCTCGAAGACGATGGTCGCCTTGCCGGCCACCGCCGTCTTCGGAGCGGACAGATAGCGGTCGATCGGATCGCCCGCGGTCCAGGTCAGCACCTGGTCGGCGGCCCGGGCCCCGGGGGTGTCGCCGCCCTTGCCGTACGCGGCGGTCGAGGTCAGTCCGAGGACCATCAGGAGGGAGGCCAGCAGGGCCACCCAGAAACTCGGCGGACGGTGCCGCCCGCGCGTGGGGAGCGAGTGGTGTCTCACTTCGCCGCCGCCTTTCCGACGAGATCCGCGGCGGCCGGCGTCGCGCCGCCGCCCTTGTACGACACGCGCCACAGCGCCGACTTGGAGTCGGAGGTGAAGAACCCGCGCCCGTAGTCCAGGACGTACAGCGAACCGTCCGGCGCGAACTTCCAGTCCATCAGGTTGCGGATGCCGTCCGCCCCGACCGGGATGATCTTCTTCAACGACTCGGCGTGCGTGGGCAGTCCGCCCTTGCCGACCGTCTTCGGGTCGGTGAGCACGGCGTGCCGGGGCTGGGTGTCGTCGTAGAAGTCACCGACGAACCACTTGCCGTCCCAGTAGGCCGGCCACTTGGCGGTGGACTCGCTCTGCGCGTCGTAACGGTAGACCGGGCCGTTCATCGTGGCCTGTCCGCCGCCCTTGAGCCAGGGGAGCAGCTGCTTGCCCTCCTCCGGCTTGTAGCTCGGTACGCCGTTGGCGTCGCGCGGGTAGTCGACCCCGCCGCCCTGCGGGGAGTACCAGATGGTGTTCGGGGTCACCGGCGGCAGCTTGACCAGGCCGTCGTTGTTCGGCGACTCGTTCTTCGGGGCCTTGCAGTCGTACCAGCCCAGCGGCTTGGTCGGGTCGGGCAGATTGCGGTCCCGGTAGGGCTGGTTGTTGCCCATGCAGTACGGCCAGCCGTGGTTGCCCGCCGTGGTGATCGCGGCGAACGTGTCGTACTTCGCCGGACCCCAGGTGGTCGACGGGGAGCCCGCGTCGGGTCCGACCCAGCCCGCGTACAGGGTGTCCGTCGACGGGTCGATCGAGATGCGCGCCGGGTTGCGCACGCCCATCACGTAGATCTCGCCGCGGGTCTTGCCGCCGCCCTCGTCCGGCTCCTTGCCGGTGAAGAGGTTGCCGGAGGGCAGGGTGTACGTGCCGTCGTCCTCCGGGTGGATCCGCAGGATCTTCCCGTTGAGGTTGTTGGTGTTGCCCGCGGTGCGCCGGGCGTCGGCGAAGGAGACGCCCTTGTAGTTCGGCTGCGGGTTGTTGCCGGAGTAACCGTCGCTGAAACCGGAGGAGTTGTTGTCACCGGTCGCGATGTACAGGTTGTCCTTCGAGTCCCACGCCATGCCGCCGCCCGCGTGGCAGCAGCTGTTGATCTGCACCGGCCAGCCCAGCAGCACCTTCTCCGACGCCGTGTCCAGCTTGTTGGTCGCGGAGTCGAAGGTGAAGCGCGAGACCTGACGGGTCGCCATGCGTTTGTCGCGGTCGATCTTCGCGTGCGGCGTGTAGTGCAGGTAGACCCAGCCGTTGGACGCGAAGTCGGGGTCCAGCTCGATGCCGAGCAACCCCTCCTCGTTCTTGACCAGTTCGTCGCCGCCGCCCTTGTTGCCAAAGACGTCCAGCGCACCCGCGAGGGTGACCTTCTCGGTCTTCGGGTCGTAGACGTGGATCTCGCCCTTGCCCTTGCCGATGTTCGGGTCGTTCCAGTCGATGACGACCGGCCGGGAGCTGTCGGCCCCGCCGCGCCCGATGTAGAAGACCCGCCCGTCCGGCGCGGTCACCATGCCGTGCGGCTCGCCGATCTGGTCGTTCTGGCCCGGCTGGTTGGGCTGGGTGACCCGCTCGGCGGTGTAGTTCGAGGTGATCGTCGCCTTGCAGTCGGCCTGCGAGGTCCGGTTCGTCCAGGCGAGGGCGCCCCGCAGATGGTCGCGGAAGTCGGTCTCCGCGAAGCTGTCCGCCGTACCGCCCATGGCCGTGTAGAAGGACCGGCCGCCGTCGTAGTCGCGGCACCAGGAGACCGGGTGGTCCCAGCCGTTGGCGCTCGCGCCCGGCTTGTACGTCAACTCCCGCACGCGCGCCACCGTGTGCACCTCACCGGACGGGTTCTTCGTCCAGTTCAGCCACTTGTCGGGTCGCTTCCACTCCAACGGCAGGTTCTTGGTGGCCGGGTGGACCCGGTCACCGATCTCCACGGTCGCCCGCTGCGTGGAAGCGGGGCTGTTCGCCGCGGGACGGGCTCCGACCAGCCCGGTGAACCAATCGGAGTACGGCTCGGTGCGCGCCGCGTCATGGATGCCGAGGAATCCGCCGCCCGCCTCCATGTAGGCCTCCAGCCCCGCTTCCTGCTCCGGGTCGAGGACGTCGCCCCCGCCGGTCAGGAAGACGACGGCGTGGAACGAGCCCAGCCGCTTGCCGTTGGTGAAGACCTTCGGGTCGGCCGTGGCCACCGTGGTGAACCGGCCGGCCTCCGGGCCGCTCAGCCCGATCTTCTCGATCGCCGCGATCCCGGCGTCCGTGTACGGCGCCTCGTCGCCGGCCGACGCGTGGAAGACCAGGACCTTGACCTGGTTCCTCGCCCCCGGCGGCGACGGCAGGGACAACGTTGTCGCCATCTTCTCCACCAGAGCCCGGTCCGGCGAAGGATCCGCGCTGGCCGGGCCGCCGCCGCCCAGCAGGGACACGGTCAGTGCGCCGGCCGCCACGGCCGCCGCGAGGCCGCGTCGTGATCTGGACCGGTGATGTGATGCGCGCTGCATGTGGTCACCCACCCCTCTGTGGTCACTGCACCTCTCGGTGACTGTGGCTTGCTCACTCTTCGTCAGTAGCTGTTGATCCACTACCTCTTGGTCCACTGCCTCGTGGTCCGCAGCCTCTTGATTCACTGCGACAGCGCACGAAGCTAGACCTCTTTTCGCGGTCCGCCAATAGGTATGGCAGCAATCGTGTGAACTTTGTCCTGGGTGTGGATAAACGGGGGTGCCCCGGCTACGGTGTGGCCCGTTCCGGGATCCCGTGAGCGCCGTCCCGTCGCGGCGGCATCGTCAGTCTCTGTATCGCAGATGGGAGTTCGACATGGACCGAAGGACCTTCAGCCGGCGGATGCTGGTCGGTGGCGCAGCCGCGGCCGCGACCGGGGTGACATCGTTGTCGCTCGGGGCGGTGGAGGCGAGCTCGGCCGAGAATCCGCCGCGTACGGCCCCGGCCGGCGGGGTGGTGCGCCGACTGAAGATGTACGCCGAGAAGCTGCCGAACGGCGAGCTGGGCTACGGCTTCGAGAAGGGCAAGGCCTCGATCCCCGGCCCCCTCATCGAGCTGAACGAGGGCGACACGGTCCACATCGAGTTCGAGAACCTCACCGACGTCGACGCCAGCCTCCACGTCCACGGGGTCGACTACGACATCGCCAACGACGGCACCCGGATGAACAAGAGCCACGTCGAGCCCGGCGGCACCCGGACGTACACCTGGCGCACCCACGCCCCGGGCCGCCGCAAGGACGGCACCTACGAGCCGGGCAGCGCGGGCTACTGGCACTACCACGACCACGTCGTCGGCACGGACCACGGCACCGGCGGCATCCGCAAGGGGCTGTACGGGCCGGTCGTCGTGCGCCGCAAGGGCGACATCCTGCCCGACCAGACCTGCACGGTCGTCTTCAACGACATGATGATCAACAACAAGACGGCCCACAACAGCGTCAACTTCGAGGCCACGGTGGGTGATCGGCTCGAATTCGTCATGATCACGCACGGTGAGTTCTACCACACCTTCCACATCCACGGTCACCGCTGGGCGGACAACCGGACGGGCATCCTCACCGGCCCCGACGACCCGAGCCGGGTCATCGACAACAAGATCTGCGGCCCCGCGGACTCCTTCGGCCTCCAGATCATCGCGGGCGAACGCGTGGGCGCGGGCGCCTGGATGTACCACTGTCACGTGCAGAGCCACTCCGACATGGGGATGGCCGGGCTGCTGCTGATCAAGAAGGCCGACGGCACCATCCCGGGCTACGAACCGCATCACGCGGCGGGCGGCACGGAGAAGAAGGCCGGGGCGAAGGGCGCCGGCGCGAACGCGGACAAGGCCGCGAAGGGCGCCGCGGAGCACCAGCACTGACCCCGGCCGTGTCCCCGTCCGTCACGGGGCCCGCGGAGGGGGCGGGCCCGGTCACGGGCGAAAGCCCGCCCGGTCGAGGACGTCGCTCGTCACGGGCCACGGGCCACGGGCCACGGACCACGGGCGAAGGGCCACCCGCCCCGGCCACGGGCTTGCCCCGGCCGAGGACGGCCCCGGCCCGGCCCGGCGCGGCCCCGGTCACGGGCGGCCGGCGTCGTCCGCGAGTCGCCGTTGCTCCTCCTCGACGATCGCCCGGGCCAGCTCGGCGTCGGAGACGTCCACCGCGTCCGGGGTGGTCTCCGCGAGATCGCTGCGCCGGGCGTACGCGTCGAACAGCCGGTCCTTGCGGGCCAGCAGTTCCACCAGCCGCTGGTCGACGCTGTCCGTGGCCAGCAGCCGGTGCACCTGGACCGGGCGCACCTGCCCCATCCGGTGCGCCCGGGCGACGGCCTGGTGCTCCAGCGTCGGCTTGATCTGCGGTTCGCACAGGATGACCACGGAGGCGGCCTGCATGTTCAGCCCGGTGCCCCCGGCCTGGATCTGGCTCAGCAGCACCGCGTGCCCGTCCACGGCGGAGAAGGCGTCGACGAGCTCCTGCCGCCGGGCCGGCGCGACGCTCCCGGAGAGCGGTCCGAAGGCGTCCGGGCCCAGGGCTTCGCCGACCGTCGCGAGGACCTCGCGGAAGTAGGAGAAGACGACCACCTTCAGGCCGGACTCGCTCGCCTCGTCGACCAGTTCGCGCAGCCGCCCCAGCTTGGCGGACGCCTCCGGCACGGCGTACGCGGCCCGGCGCATCCGCTGGAACCGCCCCGAGGCGACCGCCTCGCGGTAGGCCTCCCGGTCCTCGGCGCCCAGCTCCTCCCACTCGTCCACCTGTACCAGCGCCGGGAGCTCGGCCAGCACGTCGGCCTGGTTGCGGCGCAGATAGGCCGGGGCGACGGCCCGGCGGAAGGCCCGTGAACCGGCCGCGCCATGGGTGCCGCTGACCGACGGCGCGAGCTCCGGGCGGAGCTGGCGCACCAGGCTGCGGAACTCCTCGACCCGGTTCTCCATCGGGGTGCCCGTGAGGAACAGCACCCGCTCCACCCGCTCGGCCCAGCCGGCCACCGCCCGCGAACGGCGGGCCGCGGGGTTCTTCACGAAGTGGGCCTCGTCCACGACCAGCATCCCGGGCCGCACCGAGTCCGCCGCCCCGGGCAGCAGGTGCAGCGCGTCGAACGTGGTCACCGCGACCCCGCCGTTCTCCCGCCAGTCCGCGAACGCCCCGGTCCGCTCCGCACCGTGCACCGGCACCGCGCGCAGGGTGGAGCGGGCCCGGATCTCGCGGGTCCAGTTGATCAGCACGCTCGCCGGGCAGACCACGAGGAAGTGGCTTTCGCCGTGTGCGGCGAGATGGGCGAGCGCCGCGATGGCCTGCACGGTCTTGCCGAGCCCCATCTCGTCCCCGATGACCACCCGCTTCTGCGCCAGCGCGAAGCGCGCCCCGAACGCCTGGTAGCCGCGCAGGGACACCCGCAGACACGTGTCGTCCAGGCGCAGCGCGCGCACCCGGTCCGCGATCCCGGCGGGCAGGAACCCCTCGGCGGCGTCCCGGTCCGGACCGCTGCCGGACAACTCGGCGAGCAGGCTGTAGTACTCGGCGGACCGCAGCTCGAAGTCCACCCAGGCCTCGGCGGACGACGCCGGCGCCCGCAGCAGGTCTGCCGACACCTGGGCGAAAAGCACCGGCAGCTCCCGTTCCACGGCCTCCGCCACGGCCGCCCGCACCCCGTCGACGGCCTCCCGCGCCCGCGCCCGCGCCTCCCGCCCCGTGAACAGCATCCGCAGCCGGCTCCCGGCCGGTCCGGCCGCCGCCACCAGGGGGTCGAGCCGCTCGCTGAGCCGCCGCGCCGCGTCCACCGCACGCCGCACGTCCGCACCGGCCTCCACCAGCCGGTGCAGCGCGACGACCAGCGCGGTGCTCGTGTCGTCGGGAGCGTCCACGTCGATCCGCACCGATACGGTGTCCCGCACGGCGTGGGCGATCTGCCCGGCTGCCGCCAGCGCCTGATCGGCCGTGTGCGCGCCGACGCCGGGAATCTGCCGGAGTTCGTAACGGCCGGTGCCGTGGACCTGCCCGACGGTGCCGAACCCGGCCTGCTCCAACGCCCCGAGCCGCAGCCGCCCCTCGGTGACGTCCTTGAGCCGGGACACGGGGATGGCGGCCAGCTCCCGGTTCACCAGGGAGTCGAGCACCGGATCGAGCACGGAGCGCACGGCGTCCACGGCGTTCCCCCGGTCCGCCGGCACGGCACGGGCGCTCTCCAGGAGCCGCTCCGCCCGTGCGAGGAGTTCCCGGACCGCGCCGCCCGTCGGGACCCGGCTCGCGGCGGCCCCGTGCGCGCGTGTCCCGACGGCCGTGCTGCCGCCCGCCGCCCCGCTCTGCCTCATGTACGTCCCTCTGTTCCCGGAGCGGGTGTCCCACCGCCCCGGTGCCGGTGTGTCACCGCCCGGGGACCCGCTCCGCCGGCTCTCCCGCCATCGTGCCACGCACCGGCGACAGGCCCGCGCCCCGCGACGCAGCCCCCGGTCCCCGCCGGGCGTCGGGGCGCTACGGTCCCGCGGGCGGGCGGCGTTCGGCGGGGGAGAGCAGCAGCACCTCCAGGGCCCGGGCGCAGGAGCGGGCCTCGGCCAGCAGCCACTCGGTACGTTCCGCAGTGATCACCTCCGGCGTGGCCCGGACCGCGAGGGCGAAGCGGGCGTGCCCCGCGCCGTCGAGCACCGGCACGGCGAGGGTGCGCACCCCGAGCGCCGACTCACCGTCGTTCAGGGCGTACGCGTCGGCGCGCACGCGTGCCAGCTCCCGCTCCAGCGCGACGGGGTCGACGATGGTGCGGTCGGTGAACGCGGGCAGCGGCGGCAGCGAGCCGGGGCCGCCCTCGCCCGGCCGGGCCCAGGCCAGCAGCACCTTGCCCAGCGCGGTGGAGTGCAGCGGCCTGCGCAGCCCCACCTTCGGGGTCACGGAACCGCCGGCCACGATCACCGCGTGCGGCCCGCCGCGCAGCGCGAGGTCGGCCGTCGCGCCGGTCCGCTCCGCCAGGTCGGCCAGCTCGGGCGCGGCCAGATGCAGCCCGCGCTGGTGGTACGACAGCCGGCCCAGCTCGGTCACGGAGGGGCCGAGCCGGTAGCGCGACGTGCGCGGATCCTGCTCCAGGAAGCCGGCGGCGAGCAGCGTGCGGGCGAGCCGGTGGGCGGTGGACACCGGGAGTCCGAGGCGACGGGCCAGGTCCGACGCGCTGAGGTCGGGCCCGTTGTCGTGGAAACAGTGCAGGACGTCGAGGGCCCTCCGGACCGCCTGGGCGCCGCCCGGGGCGCGTACTGCCGCGGTCTCGGTCATCTCGGTTCACTCTCCGCTCGTGACGGGGGAAGGATGCTCCATCGTTGCCACATTGCGGGAGCGGAGGAGGGGCTCATCCCTGATGAGAAACACGCTGTTCACATGGAATCCCACATCATGGGAAGCGAGTTGTCGGCCCGTCCGGATCCGTGGCAGGCTTCGGCCGTCCCCACCGACGAGCGGAAAGGAGCCGTGGACCATGTCCGGACGCACCCTCGTACCGTCAGCCTCCGCACCCGGCTTCCCGGTGCCGCTCGCTCTCACCGCGCGCCGCCACATCGATCTGGCCCGCGTCTCCAGCGCCGCCTGTCGCTGACCGCCGCCGTACACCGCGCGTCGCGCACCCGGCCTCCGGCCCGGTTCGGCCGGACGGCCCGGCCCCTGCTCCGGCCCCGTTCCACGGTCCGGTTCCGTCCCAGGGGCCGTTAGTCCGGCCGAGCCGCGGCAGGCTCCGCCCGCCGCGCCCACGCGCCCCGTCCCTCGCCGCGCGGCACCCCGCGTCCCGTCTCCCCGGCGTGCCGGGGCGCACGGGGCCGAACACGGTCCGTACGGCAGCCGCGCACCGCATCACCCTCCTCGCCGTCCGCCGGCCTCCGCCCGCTCAGCCGAGCCTCCCGGAAAGACACCTCCATGACGCATGCCGCCGCCGTCCTGCCCCGCACCCTCTGGTTCACCCGCTGTCCCGTGCCCACGGCCACCGGCATCGCCGCCGACCGGCGGTGGCTCACCGAGGAGTTCGCCCGGGACGGCATCGAGGTCCGCTCCCTCCAGGACGCCGAACCCGACGCCGATCCCGCCGCGCACTACACCCACGCCCTGCCCGGCCTCTTCCGCGAAGGGGGCAACGTCCCCGCCCTCTGGGCCCGTTCGCGCGGCGAGCGGACCCGGCTCGTCGGTCTCACCTGGATCGAGGAGCGCCAGAGCATCCTGGTCGCCCCCGGCTCCGGCCTGCGCGGAGCCGCCGCGCTGCGCGGATCGAGGATCGCCCTCCCGGTCCACTCCATCGCCATCGACTTCTGGCGGGCCATGGCCCTGCGCGGCTTCGAGGGGGCCCTCGCCTCCGCGGGCCTCGGCCTCGCGGACGCCGTCCCGGTCGACGTACCGGCCGACGGTTCCCGTGGGCAGTGGTCGGCCGAGCTGGCCGCTCTGCGCCGGGGCGACGTCGACGCGGTGTACGTCAAGGGCGCCCTCGCCGTCGAAGCGGCCCGCCGGACCGGCGCGGAGGTGGCCGTCGACCTCGACGGCCTGCCCGACCCCGCCTTCCGGGTCAACAACGGCACCCCCCGGCCCATCACCGTCCACCAGGACCTCCTGGACGAACACCCCGGGCTCGTCGACCGCTTCCTGGCCGTCCTGCTCCGGGCCGCCGACTGGGCCGCAGGCCGGCCGGACGAGGTCGACCGGATCCTCGGCGCCGAGACCGGGGCCGGGGCCGAGGGGGTCGCCGGCGCCTACCTCCCCGGCACCCACCGCACCCTGCACCCCGACCTCTCGGCGCACCGCCTCACCCTGCTCGCCGCCCAGGAGAAGGCCCTGCGCGCCCACGGCTTCCTCCCCGAGGCCGTCGACATCGACTCCTGGGCCGACCCCGCACCGCTCCGCCGGGCCGCCGCGCTGAACGGCACGCCCGCACTCCCGCCACCCGTCACCCCCTGACCCCGAGGACCTCCGTCATGCATGTCACGCGACCACTCCGTACCACCGCTCCCGCCGCCCTGCTCACGGCCACCGCACTCCTCGCGCTGTCCGCCTGCGGCACCTCCGAGGCGGACAGCACCGGCTCCCGAGGTTCCGGTTCCGGACAGACCGTCGAGGTGCGCATCCCGGACCCCGGCAACTCCGGCGTCCTCGCCCTCGGCAAGAAGGACGGCAGCCTGGACAAGGCGCTGGGCAAGGTCGGCGCGAAGGTGAAGTGGACCGGCAGCGCGGGGCCCTTCGCCCCCGCGGCCCAGGCGATGAACGCCGACCAGCTGGACATCGCCACCGGCTCCATCACCTCCGGCATCACCTCTCTCGCGCAGCGCCCCGGCTTCCGCTTCTTCACCGCCGTCGACCCGGACGCCGCGGGCGAGGGCATCCTCGTCCGCGACGGCTCCGGCATCGAGTCCGTCGCCGACCTCGTGGGGAAGAAGGTCGCCGTCAACCAGGGCGGCACCGGCGAGTACCTGCTGCTCAAGGCGTTGGCCAAGGCGAAGATCCCGGCCGGGAAGGTGGAACGGGTCTACCTCCGGCCCGACCAGACCGCCGCCGTCCTCAACGCCGGACAGGTCGACGCCTGGGCCGTCTGGGCCACCTACGCGGTCGCCGAGATCGGCAGCGGCAAGGCGCACTTCGTCGCCGACGGCGCGGCCATCGGCTCCGACAACTACAGCCTCAACGCCGTGCGTACGGGCTTCGCCGAGGAGCATCCCGAGGTCGTCCGGGCGCTCTACGACTACCTCCACGAAGCCAGCGCCAAGGAGAGGAAGGACCCGGCCGCCTACCTCAACGTCTTCACGGACGTCGGTCCGACCGCCGTCACCGGCAGGGCCAAGCAGGTCCAGACCGAGATCACCGCCCAGGGCGGCACCGTCGACCCGATCGGCCCCGAGGACATCGCCCGCTTCGAGGCGGTCGCCGCCTTCTACGCCGAGCAGAAGGTCACCCGGCAGAAGGTCGACGTGGCGGCCCACCTCCTCGACGTGGAGAAGCTGACATGAGCGAGTCCCCCGCCGCCGGGACGAAGGTTCCTCCAGCTGCGGAGACCTCCGAGAACCCGCCGCCCTCCGGGCTCGTCACCCCGCGCCCGCACCTGCGCAGCCCCCGCAGCCGTCCCTACGCCCTCACGGTCCGGGCGCTCGGCCCGGTGGTCCTGCTCGCCCTGTGGTGGGCGGCCTCCGCGACCGGGCTGCTGACCGCCGACGTCCTCGCCTCACCGGCGGAGGTGTTCCGCGCCGTGGGGGAGCTCTGGGGCAACGGACAACTGCCCGACGCCCTGACCACCTCGCTGACCCGGTCCGGCCTCGGCCTGGTCATCGGCCTCGCCGCCGGACTCGCCCTCGGCATCGTCACGGGATTCACCCGGCTCGGGGACGAACTCCTCGACTCCTCCCTCCAGACCCTGCGCACCATCCCCTTCCTCTCCCTCGTCCCGCTGTTCATGGTCTGGTTCGGCATCAACGAGACCGCGAAGATCCTCCTCATCGCCGTCGCCACCACCTTCCCCATGTACGTCTCCACCTCCAGCGGGGTCCGCACCACCGACCCGAAGCTGATCGAGGCGATGCGCGCCTTCGGGATGAGCCGGCTCGGCATCGTCCGCCAAGTCGTCCTGCCCGGCGCGCTGCCCTCGCTCCTCGCCGGACTGCGGCTCTCCATGACGCTCAGCGTCATCGCCCTCATCGCCGCCGAGGAGATCAACGCCACCGCGGGCATCGGCTATCTGATGTCCCAGGCACAGAGCTACGCCCGCACCGACATCCTCGCCGTCTGCATCCTCGTGTACGGACTCCTCGGCCTCACCGCCGACGTCCTCGTCCGGCTCCTGGAACGCGTCCTGATGCCGTGGCGCACCCCGCAGGGAGCCCGCCGATGACCGGAACCGGAGAACGGACCACCGCCGTACGGGTGCGGGGGCTGCGCCGGGCCTTCGGCACCCGCGCCGTACTCGACGGTCTCGAACTCGACATCGCCCGGGGGGAGTTCGTCGCCCTCCTCGGTGCCAGCGGCAGCGGCAAGACGACGCTCCTGCGCATCCTCGGAGCGCTGGACGGGGCCGACGGGGGAGAGGTGCTGGTGCCCGAGAGCCGCACGATCGTCTTCCAGGAACCCCGCCTCGTACCGTCCAAGAAGGTCCTCGCCAACGTGACCGTCGCCCTGCCCGGGTCCCGGACGCCGGACGGGCTGAGGGCGCTCGCCGAAGTGGGCCTGGAAGATCACGCCGAGGCCTGGCCGGCCACCCTCTCCGGGGGCGAGGCCCAGCGGGTCGCCCTCGCCCGCGCCCTGGTGAGGGAGCCGGAACTGCTGCTGCTGGACGAGCCGTTCGCCGCCCTGGACGCGCTCACCCGGCTGAAGATGCACCACCTGGTCGATGAGCTGTGCCGCAGGCACCGCCCCGCCGTGCTCCTGGTCACCCATGACGTCGACGAGGCCGTGCGGCTCGCGGACCGGGTGGCCGTCCTGCGCGACGGGCGGCTCGTCACCGACGAGCCCGTCGCCGTCGACCGCCCCCGCGACCCCGGAGACCCGGCCTTCGCCGCACTGCGCCGACGCCTCCTGGACGATCTCGGTGTCCCCGCCGCGCCGGGAGCCGCCCCCACGCCCGCCACCGGGCCCGCCCCCACGCCCGCCCCACTCTCCGTAGGAGTGATCTGAATGACCATCACCATCGGTGTCCACGCCAGCAATCCGTCCCTCTACCACCTCTACCACCTGACCCGGCACGGCTTCGCCCAGCGGGAACTGGAGCCGCTCGGCGAGAGCGTCGCCTTCCACCCGTACAGCAACGGCGTCCGCACGGGCGAGCTGCTCAGCCGGGGGGTCATCGACTTCGGCGGCACCGGCTCCACCCCGCCCGTGACCGCCCAGGCGGCGGGCCACGACCTCGTCTACACGGCGGTCTCCGCCCCGCGCCCCGAACACGGCGCCCTGCTGGTCCCCGAGGACAGCCCCCTGCGGACGGCCGCCGACCTCAAGGGCGCCACCGTCCACCTGGCGATCGGCTCCTGGCAGACCCACCTGGTCGCCAAGGCGCTCGACGACGCGGGACTCTCCTACGCCGACGACATCACCGCCGAACGCTCCACCGCCGACAGCGAACAGCTCCTGCGCACCGGAGCCGTCGCCGCCTGGGTCGCGCAGGGACCGCAGCTCGCCGCGGCCCGACGCACCGGCGGGCTGCGCACCCTGATCCGTACCGGCGACGTCATCACCGACCGCTCGGTGTTCTTCACCCGGCGCGCGCTCGCCGAGGAACGGCCCGAGATCATCGAGGCCCTCACCCGCGCGCTCCGGCGGGCCGACGACTGGGCGGCAGCCCACCCACGCGACGCCGCGCGGATCGCCTCCGCCGACCTCGGCGGCACGGTCGACGACTGGGAGAGCGCCCTGACCGCACTGCCGTGGCGGATCGAGGCGGTCGGCGACGCGTTCCTGGCCGAACAGCAGGAGGCCGCCGACATCTTCCACCGCACCGGCTTCATCGAGCGCCCGGTCACCGTGGCGGACGCCGTCGCCCGTACGGCCGGCCGCCCGGCGAAGGCGAGTTGAGGGAGATGGCCACCGAAGTCCTCTGGTACATCATCCCCCGCGAGGGCGCCTATCCGTGGGAACCGTCGGGGCGGCGCCCCGTCGACCTCGGCTATCTCAGCAGGCTCGCCGGAACGGTCGAACAGCTCGGCTACAGCGGTGCGTTGCTCGCCACCGACCTCTACGACGTCTGGCCGCTCGGCAGTGCGCTGGCCGCCTCCACCAGCACCCGGTTCAAGCCGCTGCTCGCCGTCCACCCGGGGCTGATCTCACCGACCCTGCTCGCCAAGATGGCCCTCAGCTTCGACACCCTCTTCGGCGGCCGGCTGCGCTTCAACGTCGTCAACGGCTCCACCAAGTCCCTCCAGGAGTACGGGCTCCACGTGGAGCACGACGAACGGTACGAGCTGAGCGCCGAGTACTGGTCGATCGTGAAGCGGCTCACCGCCGGCGAGGTGTTCGACCACCGGGGCCGCTTCTACGACCTGAGGGACGCGGGCGCGTCCTTCCGCGAGCTGAAGCCCGTCCAGGACCCGCACATCCCGCTCTGGTTCGGCGGCTCCTCCGACCCCGGCATCGAGATGGCCGCCGAACACGTCGACGTCTTCCTCACCTGGGGCGAGCCCCCGCACCTGCTGAAGGAGAAGCTGGAGCGGGTCAGGGCCCGGGCCGCCGCCCACGGGCGCACCCTGCGCATCGGTCTGCGGCTGCACCTCATCGTCCGGGACACCGAGGACGCGGCCTGGGCGGCGGCCGACCGGCTGCTGGACGTCACCAGCGAGGCCACGTACGCCCGGCAGCTCGGCGACCGGGCGGGCGAGGACGGCGTCGGCTGGCAGCGGCAGTTCCGCCAGCACGGCGGCAGGGTCCCCGCCCGCGCACGGGAGCTGGAGGTCCACCCCAACATGTGGCCGGGCATGAGCCTCTTCCGGCCCGGTCCCGGCACGGCGGTCGTCGGCTCCACGGCGCAGGTCGTCGAACGCCTGCGGGAGTTCCAGGACCTGGGCGTCGACACCTTCATCCTGTCCGGCAACCCCCTGCTGGAGGAGGCCTACCGCGTCGCCGAGACCGTGCTCCCCTCCCTCGGCGTACGGCGCTGAACGACCACCGCCCGACGGCCGGGGCCGACGCGCCGGTCCAACGCTTCGCCCCGGCCACCGGAGCTGTCTACGCTGAGCCGCGTGACAGCAGCGACCACCGCCGGCCCCGGCCCCCACCGGACCGCCCGGAGCCGGGAGCCCCACGGCCCCTTCGGTGCGTCGCACCCCGGTCGGCCCCGCGCGGACTGCGCTCGTCGGCGCCCGGTGCGAGACTCGGAACGAGAGGTACCACGCGGCGGCACACGACGAGCAGGACCGCCCGGACCGACTGAGGAGCGCGCCATGATCAGCCCCACCTTCTTCGACGGAGCGCCCAACTGGGTCGATCTGGGCACCCCCGACCTCGACGGGGCCGCCGCCTTCTACCGGGGACTGTTCGGCTGGGGCCTGGTCCCCGGCGGCCCCGAGGTCGGCGGCTACGGGATGCTCACCCTGGACGGCCGGTACGTCGGCGGGGTGATGACGGTGTCGCAGGAGGATGCGCCGAGCGCCTGGTCGGTCTCCTTCCAGTCGCCCGACATCGCCGCCACCGCCGCGGCGGTGGAGCGGGCCGGGGGCGCCGCCGCGTTCGAGCCGATGGACGTCCTGGACTTCGGCAGCATGGGCGGATTCACGGATCCGGCCGGTGCGTACTTCGGCGCCTGGCAGCCGAAGGAGCACCCCGGCTTCGGCGTCGTCCAGGAGCCCGGCTCGTTCCTCTGGGCCGAGCTGTACACCTCCGACGTCCCGGCGGCGGCCGCGTTCTTCGGCACCGTCTTCGGCTGGGGGACCGACCGGATGAAGGTGGAGGGCACCGACTACACCTACACCACGGTCCACCCCGCCGGCGCCGGCCCGGACGCCTCGTTCGGCGGCCTGGTCAGGATGGGCGACGTCCCGTCCGAGGCCGCCCGTGGCCCGCACTGGCTGCCCTACTTCGCCGTGGCGGACGTCGACGCCACGGTGGCGGAGGCGAAGCGGCTCGGCGGCACGGAGACCCTCGCCGCCACGGACGTGCCCGGCGTCGGCAAGATGGCCAACGTGGCCGACCCGTACGGGGCGGTCTTCGCGGTGATGCGGCCCGAGCCGAGGCAGTAGCCGCGGGCGGGGCCGCCGCCGGCTCCGGCGAGCACCCCCGTGACCGTCCTCGCCCCCTATTGATGAATCGTTGATCAGTCGTTTATCGCCACCGGGCACCGTGTGCACCATGCTGATCAACACCGTGACCGACGACGCGCTCGCCTGGCAGGAGTCCGCGTTGTGCGCGCAGGCCGGGCCCGAGTTCTTCTTCCCGGCCCCGGGCAGTTCGACCCGCGAGGCCAAGCAGTTGTGCAACGCCTGCGAAGGCCGCGTGGCCTGCCTGGAGTACGCCCTCGCCAACGACGAGCGGTTCGGCGTCTGGGGCGGGCTGTCGGAGAAGGAGCGCGAGCGGCTGCGCAGAGAAGGCCGCGACCGGGGCTGAACGCGCCCGCTCACAGCTGCCACCCAGCACGTCTCCGGGTGTTCGGACCGGGCCCGCCGCCATCGGGCGACGACCGACGCGCACCGCCCCTCGTCCTCGACGGCCCCGCACCGGCCGCCCCGCACGCGCCGCCGGGACCGCGGCGGACCGCCCACGGGTGGGACGGGCCGCGGCGCACCCGGCCGCGATGCTCCGCCGGCCCCCGGACGAGATGCGGGAGGCGGCGTACGCCGGGGCCACCGCCGAGGAGGGGTGACGTCCCGGACCCGGTGGGGCCGGGACGGTGGACGGAACGGGGCGGGGACGGGGATCAGGCGCGCCCGCGCGCCGCCATCCGCGCCTTGCGCGCGGCGAGCTTCTCGTCGAACTTCGACGCCTCGCTGTCCAGCCCGCCCATGTAGAGACCGAGCTCCTCCTGGGCCTTCGCGCCCTCCGGGCCGAGCCCGTCGATGTCCATGACCTTCAGGAAGCGCAGCACCGGCTGGATCACGTCGTCGTGGTGGATGCGCATGTTGTAGATCTCGCCGATCGCCATCTGCGCGGCGGCCCGCTCGAAGCCGGGCATCCCGTGTCCGGGCATCCGGAAGTTGACGACGACGTCGCGCACGGCCTGCATGGTCAGGTCCGGGGCCAGCTCGAAGGCGGCGCCCAGGAGGTTGCGGTAGAAGACCATGTGGAGGTTCTCGTCGGTCGCGATCCGGGCCAGCATCCGGTCGCAGACCGGGTCGCCGGACTGGTGGCCGGTGTTGCGGTGCGAGACGCGGGTGGCCAGCTCCTGGAAGGCGACGTACGCGACGGAGTGCAGCATCGAGTGCCGGTTGTCCGACTCGAAGCCCTCCGCCATGTGCGCCATCCGGAACTGCTCCAGCTTGTCCGGGTCCACGGCGCGCGAGGTGAGGAGGTAGTCGCGCATCACGATGCCGTGGCGGCCCTCCTCGGCGGTCCACCGGTGCACCCAGGTGCCCCACGCGCCGTCGCGGCCGAAGAGGGAGGCGATCTCGTGGTGGTAGCTGGGGAGGTTGTCCTCGGTGAGGAGGTTCACCACGAGCGCGACCTTGCCGATGTCGGTGACCTTGGACTGGTCGGCCGCCCACGCCTCGCCGTCCTCGAAGATGCCGGGGAAGTTCCGGCCGTCGGAGAACGGGACGTACTCGTGGGGCATCCAGTCCTTGGCGACCTTGAGATGGCGGTTGAGTTCCTTCTCCACCACCTCTTCCAGCGCGTACAGCAGTTGGGCGTCGGTCCACGCCTTCGAACTGCCGAGGTGGGGAGAGGTGATCGTCACGGGGAGCTCCTGGGGACGGGAGAATTACCTACGGCTTCGTAGGTTACGTGACCGTAGGTTAAGGCGGCGGTAAGGCCAAAGCCAAGCCCGTCCCCGGGAACGGGCGGACACGGAGAGTCATCCGCCCAGGTGAGGGTGCATGCGAAGGACCCTCCCGGGGCCTCTCGGGGACACCTTGGCCCTTCGCGGACCCTTCGCCGGCCCGGCCTCACCGCTCCGGCAGCGGTCGCTCCACCCCCGGGTCCCGGCGCAGATAGTGGCCGGTGACCGACGTCGGATGGGCCAGCAGCTCGGCGGGCGTCCCCTCGAAGACCACCTCGCCGCCGCCCTTGCCGCCGTCCGGACCGAGGTCGATCACCCAGTCCGCCCGCTTGACGACATCCAGGTTGTGCTCCACACAGATCACCGTGTTCCCCGCGTCGACCAGCCGGTCCAGCAGGTCCACCAAGGTGCCCGTGTCCGCCAGGTGCAGCCCGGTCGTCGGCTCGTCCAGCACGTACACGCTGGAGGTGCGGTGCAGTTGTGTGGCGAGCTTGATCCGCTGACGCTCGCCGCCCGACAGGGAGGAGAGCGGCTGCCCCAGGGCGAGATAGGTCAGGCCGACCGCGTCGAGGGTCCGCAGCTTCCGCAGCAGCACCGGGTCCTCGAACAGTCCGGCCGCCCGCGCCGCCGTCATGCCCAGGACGTCCACGATCGACCGCCCGGAGACCCGGTGCTTCAGCACGTCGTCGTGGAACCGGCGGCCCTCGCACTCCGGGCAGGTCGTGGTGACCGGATCCATGAACGCCAGGTCGGTCGAGATCTCTCCGCGCCCCGCGCAACCAGCGCAGGCCCCGGCCGAGTTGAAACTGAACAGGCCCGCGTCCACGCCGTTCTCCCGGGCGAACACCCTGCGGATGGCGTCCAGCGCGCCGATGTACGAGGCGGGGGTGGAGCGGGACGAGGCCGTGATCGCGCTCTGGTCGATCACCACCGCCTCCGGGTACGCCGCCGTGAACACCCGCGACACCAGGGTCGACTTACCGGAACCCGCCACCCCCGTCACCGCGGTCAGCACCCCGGTGGGGAACGACACGTCCAGGCCCTTGAGGTTGTGCAGGTCGGCCCCGTACACCGGGAGCCGGCCGGTGGGGGAGCGGACCGTCTCCTTGAGCGGGGTACGGGCGCGCAACGACCGGCCGGTGAGCGTGTCGGCATCGCGCAGCCGCTCGAAGGGCCCCTCGAAGACGACGTGACCCCCGTCCGCCCCGGCCCGCGGCCCCATGTCGACGACGTGGTCGGCCACGGCCATCACATCGGGGTCGTGCTCGACGACCAGCACCGTGTTGCCCTTGTCGCGCAGCCGCACCAGCAGGTCGCCCAGCCGTCCGACGTCGCGCGGATGCAGGCCGACGCTGGGCTCGTCGAAGACGAACGTCAGCCCGGTGAGCGAACTGCCCAGGTGACGCACCATCTTGAGGCGCTGCCCCTCGCCCCCCGACAGGGTCGTGGTCTCCCGGTCCAGACTCAGATATCCGAGCCCGATGCCGACCAGCCGCTCCAGCCGCTCCCGGGCCGCGGCGGCGATCGGCCCGCCCACCGGATCGTCGATCCGCGCCAGGACGCCGACGAGATCGGAGACTTCCATCCGGCCGTAGTCGGCGGGCGAGAGCCCGCCGATCCGGGTGGCGAGCGCCGCCGCGTTCAGCCGTGCCCCGCCGCAGGCCCCGCAGACCCGCTCCACGGTGAACCGGGCCGCCGCCTCGCGCCGCTTCTCCGAGAGCGAGGCGGTGTCACGCTTGAGGTACAGGCGCTCGAAGCGGGTCACGACCCCTTCGAACTTCATGTCGGCCGACCCCGTGCGCAGGTCGAGGCGGACGGAGAACCCCGAACCGCGCAGCAGGAGCCGGCGCTCCTCCTCGCCGAACTCGGCCAGCGGCAGGTCGTTGTCGAACCGCCCCGACCCGCCGTACAGGTTCCACTCCCAACTGCCCACCGACAGACCGGGCAGCAGCAGCGCACCCTCGTTCAGCGACTTCGACCAGTCGATCGCCCGGTCGATATCCAGCTGGACCGTGCGTCCCACCCCGTCGCACTCCGGGCACATCCCGGCGGGATCGTTGAACGAGTACGCCGTCGCCCCGCCCGCGCTCGGGGTACCGCACCGGGAGAACAGCACGCGGAGCACCGACCAGATGTCGGTCGCCGTGCCCACGGTGGAGCGGACATTCCCGCCCAGCGGCTTCTGGTCGATCACGATGGCCACCGAGAGGTCCTCGACGGTTTCGACCTGCGGCCGCTCGTACTTCGGCAGCCGGTTGCGCAGGAACGAGGTGAAGGTCTCGTTCAGCTGCCGCTGCGACTCCACGGCGATCGTGTCGAAGACGACCGACGACTTGCCCGAACCGGACACGCCGGTGAAGACGGTGATCCGGCCCTTGGGGATCCTGAGGGAGACGTCGCGCAGATTGTTCTCGCGCGCGCCGGTGATGACGATGTCGCGGTGTGCGGAGCCAGGGGTGCACGGCTCCGCGCCGCGCTCGGGGAAGCGATCCATGAGCGCGACGCTAGGCGGGATACCCGACAGCTTCTGTCCCCTTTTCCCGGGGGATCAGGGGAAGCGCCCGGACGGTGTCCGAGCACGCGTACCGGGTACCGGCGCCGGGCCGAAGGCGCCACTCGTCCAAGGAGGTGCCATGCGTGTCCGAGGAGGTGCCCATTCGTACAAGACGCAGGAGCGCCGGCCCCGCCATCCTCGCCC
The DNA here is from genome assembly GCF_900460065.1 of Streptomyces griseus. Lineage (GTDB taxonomy): Bacteria > Actinomycetota > Actinomycetes > Streptomycetales > Streptomycetaceae > Streptomyces > Streptomyces griseus. The sequence continues at coordinate 71,951 of NZ_UAVD01000043.1, forward strand.
GCATGGATCTCCACGACAGCACTGACGCGCACGGACCGCACGTGGTCCACGACGGCCCGCGGGACGCGCCACCGCTCCTGCTCATCCACGGATCGGGCGCCTCCGGCAGCTCCTGGGGCCCGGTGGTGCCGGCCCTGGCCCGCCGGTACCACGTCGTCCGCGTCGACCTGCCGGGCCACGGCCAGTCGCCGCCCGCGGCCTCCTACGACGTGCCCGAGCAGGCGGCGGGCCTGGCCGCGACGCTCGACGGACTCGGGCTGCGCCCCGTGACCGTGGCCGGACACTCCAGCGGCGGATACATCGCGACCGCCCTCGCCGAGCAGCGCCCGGACCTGGCGCCGTCCCTCGCGCTGATCAGCAGCGGCCCGAGCCCCGACGCGCTCCTCCCGCAGCCCGCCCCCCTCCGGGCCCTCATCGCCCCGCCGCTCGGCCCGCTGCTGTGGCGCGTCCGGTCCGACGCGATGCTCCGCCGGGGGGTGACCGCGGTGTGCCGGCGCCCGGTGAGCGTCCCGGACGACCTGATCGCCGACGTACGGAACATCGGCTACCGCACCTTCAGGACGGTGCTGCGCCGCAACAGCGCGTACATCGCCGACCGGAGCGTGCCCACGCGTCTGCGCGCACTCGGCGTCCCGGCCCTCGTGGTCTTCGGCGCCGAGGACCCCCGCTGGGATCCGGACGCGGCCCACCGCTACGAAGCGGCACCCGACACGCGGGTCGAGCGACTGCCCGGGGTCGGGCACTTCCCCATGCTCGAAGCACCGCGGGAGACCGCCGACGTGCTGCTGCGCTTCATGGCGACGGTCCGCTGACCCTGCGGGCGGCCACCCCGGCCGGGCCCGTCCGGGGCCCGGGCCCGGCCGGGCCGCACACCGTCTCAGCGGCCCTCGCGCACCGCCCGGGCCGTGGTCTCCGACAGTCCGCCGTCGAGCCGGAGCCAGCGGGTGATCCCGATCGACTCCAGGAACGGCACGTCGTGGCTCACCACGATCAGCGCCCCCTCGTAGGCCTCCAGCGCCTCGGTCAGCCGCCGCACGCTCGCCAGATCGAGGCTGTTCGTCGGCTCGTCGAGCAGGAGCAGCCGGGGCGGCGGATCGGCCAGGAGCACCATCGCCAGCGCCGCCCGGAACCTCTCCCCGCCCGACAGGGTCCCCGCCGGGCGGTCCGCCGCGGCTCCCTTGAGCAGGAAGCGGGCCAGCCGCGCCCGTACGGCGTTGTCCGTGCGGTCGGGGGCCGACCGTGCCACGTTCAGCACCACCGACGAGGCGTCGTCCAGCACGTCCAGCCGCTGCGGCAGGAACCCGGTCGCGACCAACGGGGTGGCCTCGCCCGAGACGGGCGCCAACTGCCCGGCGATCAACCGGAGCAGGGCGGTCTTGCCCGCCCCGTTGCGACCGGTCAGCGCGATCCGCTCGGGACCCCGCACCATCAACGCGCCCCGCAGCGGCGGGCCGTAGGGCGGCACCGGATCACGCAGCAGCAGCACCTCGCTGCCCGGACGGACCCGGGTCCCCGGCAGCTCGACCCGGATCTCCTCGTCCTCCCGCACCGCCAGTTCCGCCTCGTCGAGCCGCTCCCTGGCCGCGGCCAGCCGCTCCGTGTGCAGGACGCGGTGCTTGCCCGCGGACACCTGGGCGGCGCGCTTGCGCTGCCCCATGATGACCTTGGGCTCCCGCTTGGTGTCCCACATCTTCTGCCCGTACCGTTGACGGCGGGCCAACGTGACGTGTGCAGCGGACAGTTCGCGTTTCCGCCGCTGTACGTCGGACTCGGCGGCCCGCACCGTGCGCCGTGCCGCCTCCTGCTCGACGGCGAGCGCCTCCTCGTACGCCGACAGGTTCCCGCCGTACCAGGTGACCGAACCCTCGCGCAGGTCCGCGATCCGGTCCACCCGCTCCAGCAGCTCCCGGTCGTGGCTGACGACGAGCAGCGCGCCGGTCCAGGCGTCGACCGCGTCGTAGAGCCGCCGCCGGGCGTACGCGTCCAGGTCGTTCGTCGGCTCGTCCAGCAGCAGCACCCCGGGCCGTTCCAGCAGCAGCGCGGCCAGGCGCAGCAGCACGCACTCGCCGCCGGACACCTCCCCGACGGTGCGGTCGAGGCCGATGTGCCCGAGGCCGAGGCCGTCCAGGGTGGCGAGGGAGCGTTCCTCGATGTCCCAGTCGTCGCCGATCACCGCGAAGTGCTCGGGCCGGGCGTCGCCCGACTCGACCGCGTCGAGTGCCGTGCGGCGGCCGGCGACGCCGAGCACCTCGTCGACCCGCAGCGCGGTGTCCAGGGTGAGGTTCTGGGGCAGGTGGCCGAGTCCGCCACGGGTCCTGACCGCACCCGCCTGCGGGGTGAGATCACCGGCGATGAGGCGCAACAGGGTGGATTTGCCACAGCCGTTGAGGCCGACGAGACCGGTGCGGCCGGGTCCCACGGTCAGATCGAGACCGGTGAAGACCTCTTCTCCGTCGGGCCAGGAGAAGGCGAGGGAAGTACAGCTGATGTGGGTGTCGGCAGCGGACACGAGGATCTCCCGTTGTACGTCGGGAACGACAGGGACGGCGGGCGGAAGCTGAGATCGCACACGGGCGCTCCGGGCCGCGGCGAGGCGCGGCGGGCGCTGCACGGTGTGCACAGGACCTCAGATCAGCAACGTCCCACTCCGATCGACGACAACAGGAACCGTCACGAAGGTAGGGCCGGGGCGCGGGCCCGGCAACCGGATTTTCTCCGCGGTCAGCGAGGACCGCCGAGGAGATCGGTCAGACCCCGGTCCAGGTCCAGATACCGGTGCTCGTCGCCCATCGGAACGAGCTCCTGCGCCCGCTGGAGGAAACGCCGCAGCTCGTCGGTGCGCACGTGGACCATGGCGATGCCCTCGGGGGCGTGGAACTCCAGCACGGTCCTCTCGTATCCGAACGGCCGTACGCGCACATCGCCCTGCCCTGCGGGGGAGTCCACCCCGGTGGTCAGCAGCTCGCGGGAGAACTCCCAGGACACCTCGGTGCCTTCCAGGGTCGCCGGGGCCGGGAACGCCATGCGTACGGCGAAGGGGTACTGGCGGTCGTACTGAAGGGTGGCTGGCAGGGTCTCCATCCGGGGTGCGGACGCGACCATGCGGGCCTGCACGGACTGCTCGATAACGCTGGACAAGACCTGCTCCCTCTCGCGCGGCCGGGTGAACGGTTCCCGGCATTGGAGTAGACGACGGAACTCCTCGTTTCGTGCACCGGCGCGCGGCGTGAGCTGCGTCACCGCCCCCGGAGGTCCGGCCCGGACCCCGCACACCCCGGCTCTCCTGCCCGTTCGGCGGCGACACACCCCGGACGGGCCGGACCCGTGGTCCGGGCCCGCCCGTGATCACCTCGGCGGACGGCCCATACCGCGGAGCCGGTCCGGGGGAGGTCAGGACGTCGCGGCGATGCGCTCCGCCGGTGCCCGGACCTGTTCCACGAACGTCCACCCGCCGTCCGGCGCGGAGTGCGGGGTTCCCGGAGGGACCGTCGTCCACACGGAACCGTCGTCGGCGACGAGGATCATGCCGCGGGCGTGCAGCGAGTGCACCGAGTCCCGGGCGTCGTCGGAGCTGACGTCGACGCCGGGGGAGAGCCGCGACAGCAGACCGGTCCCGGCCGGCAGGAGTTCCAGCTGCCCGATCGCGCCCAGCGGGAGGTTCGGACCGTAGACGCCGCGGAAGTGCGGCAGGACCCGCATGATGGCGGCCTCGGTGGAGCCGGCCCCGAACCGGGCGGTCACCCGGGCCATGACCCCGGTGTCCGTGCCGACGGGGCTGTCCCAGTCGGTGGAGAACGCCCCGGGCGGTTCGAGGTCGAACAGGGGCTTCCGCCGACGCGGGCGCGGTGTTCCGGTCGGGCGGGGTCCGATGCGCTGGGCGGCCGTCGCGCGGCGGGCCACCTCATGTGCCCGTCGGGCAGCCGGGTCTGCTTGTCTGCGTGCCATACCCGCGCAACGAGGGGACTCCCGCCGGGTTGCGGGTCCCGCCGCACTGTCCCGGAGCCGGAGCCGGAGCTGTGGAGCGGGAGCCGGAGCTGTGGAGCGGGAGCCGACGTCCGTTCTCAGCCGTGGGGGCGGGGCACCGCGCAGGCCGCTGTACCGCCCGGCATGCGCTGGCGGTTCCTGGCGACCCAGCGGTAGACCAGATTCGCCGCCGGGCGGACCAGGGGCAGCCGGAGGAACCGTCCGAGGCCCCGGTAGGGGCGTGCCGGGGAGGATTCGAGGAGACCGGCCAGGGCGGCGACCCCGCCGGCGCGTACCCGGTCTCCGTCGAAGAGGAGAATCTCCCGGTCCAGACGCTCCAGGTGAGGTTCGGTGAGCTCCGGCGGGAGGGTCTGCCAGGCCACGGCCTCGGTGCGGGGATGGGCCCGCCGCTGGATCTGCCGGACGGCGGTCTGGCAGAAGCCGCAGTCACCGTCGAAGGCGAGCACGGTGCGTCTTCCTGTGTTACCGGTCACGGTGTCGTCCATGACGTTCCCTCCATCGCTGTGCCGTTCCCAGAGGTGCGGAAGCCCCAGCCTAGGGGCGGCCGGCGCAGCGGGGGTGATATCCGGCCCGGAGCCACCGACGCTTCGGCGGCACCGGCGGAGGCCGGGGCTGCCGCGGATCCCCCGGCCGCGGGCGCGTTTCCGGCCCGGGGTCACCTTCGCGGCGGGGCGGGGGACTCCGGGCCGGCCGGAGCGTTCGGCGCCAGGGCGGCCGGCCCGGCCCCGGGCGCCAGGTCGTCGCAGACCCGGGCGTCGCACGCCGGGGCGCCGGCGGCGGCGCGGGGACGGAGCGGGACGCCGTTGGCGCGCAGCACGTCGCGGACGTCCAGGATCAGCGGGAAGACCTCGTGGTTGCGGTCCTCGCCCTGCTCGTCCCAGGCCCGCTGCTCGGCCTCGACGGCCATCCGGTCCTCCGCGAAGACCCGTTCGGTGAAACGCCGGATGAACGGCCAGGCCACGTGCAGCGCGGCGGACAGCCTGGGCTTCTCGATCATGAGGAGTCCGTAGGCGTGGCACCTGCGCTGCTCCGCGTCCTCGGGCACGTACACGGCCCAGAGCCGCAGGACCGGGCGGTCGGCCTTCTCGGGGACCAGATCGAGGGTCTGGTACGGGTACTCGGTGCGGATGGTCATGACGTCGCTGGTGGCCTGGCCGCCGATGCCCTCGGCGGCGAGCAGGCCGGCGCTCCGGTTGCGTTTGCCCCCGGTGTGGGTGAACAGGTAGCGGGCCTCCACCGAGGCCGGGCCGCTCTCGTACCCCAGCAGTTCCGGCTGGAGCCTGCCGACGACGCCCCGGTGGAGGAACTGGTGGTTCATGTCGAGCAGGTTCTCGTGCATGAACGAGTAGTGGCAGCGCACGGTCCGGGAGAACGTCATGGTCCGGTACGTCGGGGAGGCGTAGCCGGGGACCTCGGGCAGCGGGGTGGCCGCCGCCTTCTCCGGGTCGCCCGGGAAGACGAACACCAGGCCGTACGCCTCGCGGACCGGGTAGCCGCGCACGCCGCGCGGCGGCCGGCGGTCGCCCTTGGACAGGTACGGGATCTGCGAGATGCGGCCGTCGCCGCGGTAGGCCCAGGCGTGGTAGCAGCAGCGCAGCGTCTCGCCGTCCACGACACCCATGCTCAGGGGCACCTGCCGGTGGGCGCACCGGTCCTCCAGGGCGTGCACGGCACCGCTCCGGGCGCGGAAGACCGCGATGCGCTCCCCGGCGAAGGCGGCCGCGGCCACCCGCCCGGCGCGCACGCTCCGGGACAGTGCCACGGGGTACCAGAAGTCCGGATTCGCCCCTACCCGCCGCAGGTCGGGGAGGCCGGCGTGCTGATCGCGACGCTCCGGGGGCCGGCCGTGCCGGATGTCGTCCGAGCCGTTCTCGGTCATGCCTCTCCCTCGTCCGTGGGAAACGCTCTCCATCCTGGCCGCCGACCACGGACGAGCGCTTGCCCGGGGCGTCCGGACGGGTGCTTTCCCGCGAAGCGGGGGCGCCGGGGGTCCGACTCCGGTCCGGCCGCCTCGTGGCCCCCGGCGGGGCCACCGGCCGGTGCCGGGGGGAGCGCCCCGGAGGTGGGCGGACGCCGCCGCCGCCACCGGGCCCGCCCGCCGCCCCGGCCGTGGCGGCGGGCGGGCCCGGCCGGGCGCCCGGCCCGAGTCCCCGGCGGTCCCCAGGGCTGTCCCGCAGTTCCCGGCGGGCGCACGGCGACAGCCACGGCGCCTCGCCGCGGGACAGCCCTCAGGAGGCGCCGTCGAGCACCTCCCGCAGCCGCTGCCCGAACTCGTCCGGCTTCCCCGGATAGCCGAACTCCCCGTCGAGGAAGCCGCCGTGATGGCTCGGGAAGACGGCCACCGGATGCCCGAGCAGTTCGGCGGTCGCGGCGGACGTCCGCCCGGTCTGCACGGCTCGGGACTCCTCGCCCACGGCGATCACCACACGGGTGGCAGCCGCGGCGAGGGCGTCGACGTCCGGCCGGTAGTCGCTGATCGCCCAGGACCGGTCGGACAGCAGCGGGTCGTCACGTGACCCGTCGTCCTCGGCGGGCATGCCGAACGCGGCGGGATCGGGCGCGGGCCGCGCGAAGTACGCGTCGGTGAACTCGCCCTCCCACGAGGTCATCGCCACGAACGCGGCCATCCCGGCCCCCCACCCGCGCTGCTCGTAGGCCTCCCGGACCTCGGCCCGCGCCCGGACCGCCGCCGGACCGTCGGGGGTGAGCGTGATGAGCGGCGGCTCGTGCGCCACGAGGGTGGTCACGTCACCGGGGTGACGGGCCACGAGGGCGAGAGCGGTGACCGCCCCGCCGCTGCTGGCGAACATCTCGACCGGCCCGGCCCCGAGCGCCTCGATGACGGCGTGCACGTCGTCGGCCTGGACCTCCGGCGTGTGGTCGGTCCGCCCGTCCCTGCGGACGCTGCGGCCGAGCCCCCGGGGGTCGTAGGTGACCACGGTCCGCTCGGGGAAGCGGGCCGCGAGCGCGACGAATCCGGAGGCGTCCATGGGCTGGCCGATCATGAACAGCGGCGGGCGGCCGTCAGCCGTGGGCAGGGGTCCGCGAACGTCGTGGACGAGATCGGCGCCGACGGTTTCGCGTGTGTACGTTTCCATACCCGTGCAGACCGGCCCCGCCCCGGAAACTCATCGGCCGCGCCCGGACCGGAAACCGGCCGGCCCCGGCCGTCCGCTACGGCAACCGCTGCTGGTACGCGGCGAGTCCGGGCGCCGTCCTGGTGGCGATGAACTCGGTGATCCGGTACGCGCACACACCGTGCTCGGCGAACGGGTCGCCCGCCGCGATCCTCTCGATCTCCGCCCGGTCCTCCCCGACGGCCAGCACCACTCCGCCGTCCCGGGGGTTCTTGCGGCCCGAGGCGATGAAGACGCCCGCCGCGTACTGCTCGTCGATCCAGGCCAGGTGCTCCCGCATCAGGGCGTCGGCGCGTTCGACCGGGGCCGTGTAGGTCAATTCGAGTACGAACATGATCGTCAGGCTACGGGATTCCGGCCGCCCGCCCCGGGGCCCGCCGCACACCGCGCAACGGGCGCCCGCACAGCACCGCATAAGCTTCCGGACATGACGACCTCCCCCCTCCCCGCCCACGAGACCCCCGCCGACGAAGCCGAGGGCCGGGCCGTCCAGGACCGGCTGCGCGGCCGGGTGATCCTGGACGAGGCGGGACCGGAGGCCGGAACCGGGCTGGTCACCGGGGTGGACGTGGCCTACGACGATGTGAAGGACGTCGTCGTCGCGGCAGCCGTGGTCCTGGACGCCGTGACCCTGGAGACGGTCGACGAGGCCACGGCCGTCGGCCGGATCACCTTCCCGTACGTCCCCGGGCTGCTGGCCTTCCGGGAGATCCCGACGGCGCTGGAGGCGCTGGAAGGACTGAGCGTCGACCCGGGCCTCGTCATCTGCGACGGCTACGGTCTGGCCCACCCGCGCCGCTTCGGACTCGCCAGCCACCTGGGGGTGCTGACCGGTCTCCCGGTGATCGGCGTCGGCAAGAACCCGTTCACGTTCACCTACGAGGCCCCCGGCCCCCGGCGCGGCGACTTCTCGCCCCTGCTGGACGGCGAGGAGGTGGTCGGCCGGGCGCTGCGCACCCAGGAGAACACCAACCCGGTGTTCGTCTCGGTGGGCCACCGCATCAGCCTGGACAACGCCTGCGCCCACACGCTGCGCCTCGCCGGCCGGTTCCGCCAGCCGGAGAGCACCCGCCGGGCGGACGCCCTGTGCCGGCAGACCCTGCGGGAGGCGACCGCCTGACGCGGGCCCCGCGGCCCCGGGCGGGCGGCCCGCCGCGTTCGCCGACGGCGGCGCGGGCGGCCGGCGGCGAGACCGTGCCGACCGCCTGCGCGGCGGGCCGGCCGCACACCGACCCGGACCCTTCGTGGATACGCGAACGGCGGCCACCGACCACGTGACGGTCCCGGGCGTGGAACAGTCCCGCAACTGAGTACCCGTACGGATGGCGTAGATCTGTACAGCTGGGCAGGCTAGAACGCATGAACGCCTCTCGCGCAGCCGTCCGCACCGCGCCCTTCGACCCCGCTCAGCGCCGCATGGCCCTCGGCATGCTCCTCGGGAGCGCCGCCGGGCTCGTCTGGCTGGGCGCGATGCTCTACACGCTGGCGGGCTGGATCTTCTAGGCTCCCGCCCGCCCGGCTCCCGGGGCCGGCTACCGCACCGCCGCCACCCGGAACCGCAGGCCCGCGGCCGTCAGCCGGTGAAGGAGCGCGTCGCCCATGGCCACCGCCGTGGTGACCTGCCCGGAGGTCTCCGGCAGCTCGTCCACTGCCAGGCACACCGCCGACTCGGCGAGGATCTTCGCCGTCTCGCCGTAACCCGGGTCGCCGCCGGACACCTCGGTGAAGACGCGCCGCCCGCCGCCCTCGCCGACGAAGCGGATGGTGAACCAGCTCCGCTCGCGGCGTGCCTCGTCCGGTCCCCGCCCCGGCTCGTAACGCCCCATCAGCCACTCCCGGGCACCCTCCACCTGCGCGGCGGCCACCAGCGCGCCGATCGCCACCGGGGCGCCGAGGGCCATCGGCAGGGTCTTGACCGAGGCGAAGTGCCGGTAGCGGAAGTCGGGACCATACCGCTCCAGGGCCCGTGCGGAGCGGCCCACGATCGTCGGGTCCACCGTCGGCAGCGGCAGCGCCCAGGTGCCGACGGAGCCGTTGAAGTGCGGGGAGCCCGCCGGGGTGCGGACCCGTCGGCCCACCAGGCGCGGCTCGTGGAGCCGGCGCTCCCGGGCGGCGGCCAGCAGCTGCGGGCCCCGGCCCATCGCCGTCAGCGCCGAGGCGAACGTCCCGCCGGAGAACACCGCGTCGGTGCGGACGAAGCCGTCGACGGTCAGGGGGACGTCCTCGGGCAGCTGCTTGACGGTGAAGTACGCCCCCAGGTCGTGGGGGACGGAGTCGAAGCCGCAGGCGTGCACGATGCGCGCCCCCGTCTCCCGGGCCCGCGCGTCGTGCTCCAGATACATCCGGTCGATGAACTCCGCCTCCCCCGTGAGGTCCGCGTAGTCCGTCCCGGCCTCCGCGCAGGCGGCGACGAGCTTCTCGCCGTAACGGATGTACGGGCCCACCGTCGTGGCCACCACCCGGGTGGAGGCGGCCATCTCGGCCAGGGCCTCCGCGTCGTCCGCGTCGGTCTCCAGCAGCGGCAGTTCCGCGCAGCCGGGCGCGATCGCGGTGAGCCGCTCGCGCAACCCCTCCAGCTTGGCCCGGCTGCGGCCGGCCAGTGCCCAGCGCAGGCCGGCCGGGGCGTGGGCCGCGAGGTACTCGGCCGTGAGCGTACCCACGAAGCCGGTGGCTCCGAAGAGGACGACGTCCAAGGGGCGGGTCGCGTCGTGCTGCCTGTTCACGAGTACCTCCGTTGCGAGCCGGTGCCGACGTGGCAGGCAGAGGGTAGCGGAGAGCGACGGGGCGGCGCCCCGCAGGGCGGGCCGGACGCGGGACTCTCGCAGCACGCCCTAAGCGCTTGCTCGGCCCGAGGGGTTGTGCGGAGCGGGGCACGTTCTTAGCATCACTGATGTTACATCGGTTGTGTCACACCTCTGGGGGCTCACAGATGGCGAACGGCCCAAGGCCCGTGCACGGTCCGCTGACCGGTGTCAGGGTCGTCGAGCTCGCGGGCATCGGACCCGGACCGTTCGCGGCGATGCTGCTGGCGGACCTCGGGGCCGACGTCGTGCGCGTCGACCGTCCCGGCGGCGCGGGGATCGGCATCGCTCCCGCGTCCGACCTCACCAACCGCAACAAGCGCTCCGTCCTCCTGGACCTCAAGGGCGACGAAGGGCCGGCCCGCGTCCTGGACCTCGTCGAACGCGCCGACATCCTCATCGAGGGCTACCGCCCCGGCGTGGCCGAACGCCTCGGCGTCGGACCCGACGCCTGCCTCGCCCGCAACCCGCGGCTCGTCTACGGCCGGATGACCGGCTGGGGCCAGGACGGGCCGCTCGCCGAGCGCGCCGGACACGACATCGCCTACCTCGCGCTCAGCGGCACCCTGTCCATGATCGGCAAGCCGGACGAGCCGCCCGTGGTCCCCGCCAACCTGGTCGGCGACTACGCGGGCGGCTCGCTCTACCTCGTCGTCGGCGTCCTCGCCGCCCTCCAGCACGCCCGCGGCCACGGTGAGGGGCAGGTCGTCGACGCCGCCATCGTGGACGGCGCCGCCCACCTCGCCACGATGATCCACGGCATGCTGGCCGCCGGGAGCTGGCAGGACCGGCGCGGGGCGAACCTCCTCGACGGCGGCTGCCCCTTCTACGGCACCTACGCCACGTCCGACGGCGGCCACATGGCGGTCGGTCCGCTGGAGGAGAAGTTCTACGCGGAGTTCGCCGCTCTCCTCGGCATCGCGGACGCCTTCCCCGACCGGTGGGACGTCGCCCGCTGGGACGAACTGCGCGCCGCCGTCGCCGAGCGCTTCTCGACCCGTACGCGCGCCGAGTGGACCGAGGTGTTCGACGGCACCGACGCCTGCGTGGCCCCCGTGCTCTCGCTCACCGAGGCGCCGCACCACCCGCACCTCGCCGCCCGCTCCACCTTCGTCGAGCACGGCGGCCTCACCCAGCCCGCCCCCGCCCCGCGCTTCTCGGCCACCCCCGTCTCCGTGCGCGGCGGGCCCGCCCTGCCCGGCGCGGACACGGCCGCCGTCGCCGCCGACTGGGACGTACCGGGGCTCCGGCCCACGCCTCACGACTAGGAGAACCCGTGCAACGGCAGATCTTCACCGAGGAACACGACGCGTTCCGCGAGACCGTCCGGGCCTTCCTGGCCAAGGAGGTCCTCCCGCACTACGAGCAGTGGGAGCAGGACGGCATCGTCTCCCGCGACGCCTGGCTCGCCGCCGGCCGCGCGGGACTGCTGGGCCTCGCGGTCCCGCAGGAGTACGGAGGCGGCGGCAGCGACGACTTCCGTTACAGCGCCGTCCTCGCCGAGGAGTTCACCCGGGCCGGGGCCCCCGGCCTCGCCATCGGCCTGCACAACGACATCATCGGCCCCTACCTCACCGGGCTGGCCACCGACGAGCAGAAGCGGCGCTGGCTCCCCGGCTTCTGCTCCGGCGAGACCGTCACCGCCATCGCCATGACCGAGCCGGGCGCGGGCTCCGACCTCCAGGGCATCCGCACCACCGCCGAGGACAGGGGCGACCACTGGCTGCTGAACGGCTCCAAGACCTTCATCTCCAACGGCATCATCGCCGACCTGGTCGTCGTGGTCGCGAAGACCACCGCGGAGGGCGGGGCCAAGGGACTCTCCCTCATCGTCGTCGAGCGCGGCGCCGAGGGCTTCGAGCGGGGCCGCAACCTCGACAAGATCGGCCAGAAGGCCCAGGACACCGCGGAACTCTTCTTCAACGACGTCCGCGTCCCCAAGGAGAACCTCCTCGGGACGCGCGACGGCGCGTTCCTCCACCTGATGACCAACCTGGCCCAGGAGCGCATGGGCATAGCGGTCGCCGGCATCGCCGCCGCCGAAC
>NZ_UAVD01000046.1:2500-15391 GCF_900460065.1 Streptomyces griseus
CAGGGTTGAAAACCTGGGGGATGACCTGTGGTTAGGGGTGAAAGGCCAATCAAACTCCGTGATAGCTGGTTCTCCCCGAAATGCATTTAGGTGCAGCGTCGTGTGTTTCTTGCCGGAGGTAGAGCACTGGATAGGCGATGGGCCCTACCGGGTTACTGACCTTAGCCAAACTCCGAATGCCGGTAAGTGAGAGCACGGCAGTGAGACTGTGGGGGATAAGCTCCATGGTCGAGAGGGAAACAGCCCAGAGCATCGACTAAGGCCCCTAAGCGTACGCTAAGTGGGAAAGGATGTGGAGTCGCAGAGACAACCAGGAGGTTGGCTTAGAAGCAGCCACCCTTGAAAGAGTGCGTAATAGCTCACTGGTCAAGTGATTCCGCGCCGACAATGTAGCGGGGCTCAAGCGTACCGCCGAAGTCGTGTCATTCGTACATGTATCCCCAACGGGAGTACGGATGGGTAGGGGAGCGTCGTGTGCCGGGTGAAGCAGCCGCGGAAGCGAGTTGTGGACGGTTCACGAGTGAGAATGCAGGCATGAGTAGCGATACACACGTGAGAAACGTGTGCGCCGATTGACTAAGGGTTCCTGGGTCAAGCTGATCTGCCCAGGGTAAGTCGGGACCTAAGGCGAGGCCGACAGGCGTAGTCGATGGACAACCGGTTGATATTCCGGTACCCGCTTTGAAACGCCCAGTACTGAATCAGGCGATGCTAAGTCCGTGAAGCCGGCCCGATCTCTTCGGAGTTGAGGGTAGTGGTGGAGCCGATGAACCAGACTTGTAGTAGGTAAGCGATGGGGTGACGCAGGAAGGTAGTCCAGCCCGGGCGGTGGTTGTCCCGGGGTAAGGGTGTAGGACGCACGGTAGGCAAATCCGTCGTGCATATAAGTCTGAGACCTGATGCCGAGCCGATTGTGGTGAAGTGGATGATCCTATGCTGTCGAGAAAAGCCTCTAGCGAGTTTCATGGCGGCCCGTACCCTAAACCGACTCAGGTGGTCAGGTAGAGAATACCGAGGCGTTCGGGTGAACTATGGTTAAGGAACTCGGCAAAATGCCCCCGTAACTTCGGGAGAAGGGGGGCCATCACTGGTGATAGCACTTGCTGCTTGAGCTGGGGGTGGCCGCAGAGACCAGCGAGAAGCGACTGTTTACTAAAAACACAGGTCCGTGCGAAGCCGTAAGGCGATGTATACGGACTGACGCCTGCCCGGTGCTGGAACGTTAAGGGGACCGGTTAGCTGACTTTCGGGTCGGCGAAGCTGAGAACTTAAGCGCCAGTAAACGGCGGTGGTAACTATAACCATCCTAAGGTAGCGAAATTCCTTGTCGGGTAAGTTCCGACCTGCACGAATGGCGTAACGACTTCTCGACTGTCTCAACCATAGGCCCGGTGAAATTGCACTACGAGTAAAGATGCTCGTTTCGCGCAGCAGGACGGAAAGACCCCGGGACCTTTACTATAGTTTGATATTGGTGTTCGGTTCGGCTTGTGTAGGATAGGTGGGAGACTTTGAAGCGGCCACGCCAGTGGTTGTGGAGTCGTCGTTGAAATACCACTCTGGTCGTGCTGGATGTCTAACCTGGGTCCGTGATCCGGATCAGGGACAGTGTCTGATGGGTAGTTTAACTGGGGCGGTTGCCTCCTAAAGAGTAACGGAGGCGCCCAAAGGTTCCCTCAGCCTGGTTGGCAATCAGGTGTTGAGTGTAAGTGCACAAGGGAGCTTGACTGTGAGACCGACGGGTCGAGCAGGGACGAAAGTCGGGACTAGTGATCCGGCAGTGGCTTGTGGAAGCGCTGTCGCTCAACGGATAAAAGGTACCCCGGGGATAACAGGCTGATCTTCCCCAAGAGTCCATATCGACGGGATGGTTTGGCACCTCGATGTCGGCTCGTCGCATCCTGGGGCTGGAGTCGGTCCCAAGGGTTGGGCTGTTCGCCCATTAAAGCGGTACGCGAGCTGGGTTTAGAACGTCGTGAGACAGTTCGGTCCCTATCCGCTGTGCGCGTAGGAATATTGAGAAGGGCTGTCCCTAGTACGAGAGGACCGGGACGGACGAACCTCTGGTGTGCCAGTTGTCCTGCCAAGGGCATGGCTGGTTGGCTACGTTCGGAAAGGATAACCGCTGAAAGCATCTAAGCGGGAAGCCTGCTTCGAGATGAGTATTCCCACCCTCTTGAAGGGTTAAGGCTCCCAGTAGACGACTGGGTTGATAGGCCAGATGTGGAAGCCCGGTAACGGGTGGAGCTGACTGGTACTAATAGGCCGAGGGCTTGTCCTCAGTTGCTCGCGTCCACTGTGTTAGTTCTGAAATAACGAACGGCCGTGTTGTTGTCCGGTGTTGGTTAATTTCATAGTGTTTCGGTGGTCATTGCGTTAGGGAAACGCCCGGTTACATTCCGAACCCGGAAGCTAAGCCTTTCAGCGCCGATGGTACTGCAGGGGGGACCCTGTGGGAGAGTAGGACGCCGCCGAACAATTTTTCCGGGAAAGCCCCGCACCGTATGGTGCGGGGCTTTTCTGCGTTCCAGGGCCGGGGCCTCCGTCCGGTCCCCCCGGCCAGTCGCCCTGGCTGCCCGGTGTCCCGTCGTGGAGCCGCGGCGAGCGCCGGCTGGGCCCCTTGGTCCGGCCTGCGGTGCTCGTGCGAACGGAGGGTGCTCGTACGCCGGGACGCCGGCCGGCCGGGATTATGACCATCCCCGGATTCCGTGTATGGTTTACCTCGTTGCCACAGCGCAGCGAGGCCCCAATAGCTCAGTCGGTAGAGCGTCTCCATGGTAAGGAGAAGGTCTGCGGTTCGATTCCGCATTGGGGCTCAGAGAAAAGCGAAAGGCCCCCGCCACTGGCGGGGGCCTTTCGCGTTGAGTATCAGGCGCGGGGCGGTTCCGGGACGCGCATGGCCAGGATCGCCATGTCGTCCGAGGCCGGCTCCGCCGCGAAGCGTTCCACGGCCCGCAGAATGCGTGCGGCGACCGCTCCGGCCGTCAGGCCCGTACAGGTCGACAGGACGTCCGCGAGGCCGTCGTCGCCCAGCATGCGGGTTCCCTCGCGACGTTCGGTGACACCGTCCGTGACGCACAGCAGGACGTCACCCGGGTCGAGGACGACCTCCTCCTCGTACAGGTCGAGGTCCTCGATGACACCGAGCAGGGGCTGCGGCTCCGCGGCGGACTCCACGGAGCCGTCCTGGCGCAGGCGCAGCGGCAGCGGGTGGCCGGCGCAGACGACCTTCAGGAGGGCGCTGCCGTCCTCCTGGGGCCGCAGCTCGCCGTACAGAAGGGTCAGGAAGCGGCTGCGGGCGCCCTCGTCGAGGATCGCCGCGTTGAGACGCTCCAGGACCGCCGGACCGCCGAAGCCCTCGCGGGCCAGCAGACGCAGCGCGTGGCGGGCGAGGCCCGTCACGGCGGCTGCCTCGGGCCCCGTGCCGCAGACGTCGCCGATGGCGAAGCCGTACGCGCCGTCGCTGATCGGGAAGACGTCGTAGAAGTCTCCGCCGACCTCGTTGCCCTCGCCCGCGGCGCGGTAGATGACCTCGATCTCGACGTTCGGCACGTCGGGGAGGCCCGGGGGCAGCAGGCTGCGCTGGAGGGACTGGCTGATCGCCATGCGCTCCGAGTACAGGCGGGCGTTGTCCAGGGCCAGGGCGGCTCTGCGGGAGAGGTCCTCGGCCAGTTCCAGGATCTCCTGGCGGAAATGATCGTCCGAGGGCTTCCCGAGCGTCAGCATGCCGATCACGCGGTTGCGGGCGACCAGCGGAAGGACCACCGTCTCGCCGCCCACGGCCTGGGCCGTGGCGAGGATCGTACGGGTGGCCGTGCTCATGCTCAGTGGCGCGTCGTGCTGAAGGCTGCGGGTCGACGTGCTCAGCGCGGCACGGTGACCGGCCTCCGAGGGCGCGGCCCAGACACGGGCGCCCGGAGTCGGGACCGGATCCGGCGGGGCGACCTTGGAGAGCAGGGCCTTCAGCCCGTCGATGAGGTCCTCGTCCTCGTGGAGCACATAGGAGAGGTACGGCTCCGAGGACTGGTCCGCGATCGTGTAGACGGCGCACCAGGTGGCCAGCGTCGGAACCGTCATCTGCGCCATGAGCGCGAGGGTCTGGTCCCGGTCGAGCGTGCCGGCCAGCAGGTCGGAGGCCTCGACCAGGAAGGACAGGGAGCCGCGGCGAAGCCGTTCCAGCTCGCCGAGGCGGGCGGACTCCACGGCCAGCGCGATGCGGTCCGCCGCGAACTGGAGGCGCAGGGCCTCCTCGTTGGTGTAGCGGCCGGCCGCCTCCGCCGCGACGCCGAGCGAGCCGGTGAGGCGGCCCTCGACCTTCAGCGGGACCGTGACGACCGAGCGCATCCCGGTGTCGGTGAGCAGGGGCACGGCCCCCGGGACGGCGGTGAGGTCCTCGTGGACGGCGGGCATCCGGGCGGAGCCGTAACGTCCCGTCCCGGCTTCCACGGGAACCCGGGCGAAGCGCTGCCGGGCCGAGGGGAGGCCGGTTGTGGCGCGCACCTCCAGCTCCGTCTCGTCGTCCGTGGCGAGCAGCAGGAACGCCGCGTCGGCGTCGAGCATGTCGCGGGCCCGCTCGACCGTCCGCTGGAGCAGGCCGTCGAGGTCGTCGGGGGCCGGGGAGCCGATGAACACCTCGAAGGGGTCCGCCGTACGGTGGTCGGCCGAGGTGTCGGAGACCGGGGCGCGGACCGGGGACTGGAGAACGGCGCGCTCGTCGTCGCGGACGAGGAGACAGACCGTGGAGGGTTCGCCGTCGGTGTCGCGGACCCGCAGGTGCGAGGAGTAGACGGCGATGGTCCGGCCGTCCGCGCCGCGGATTCCGTAGCTGCCCTCCCAGCGCGAGAGCTGGAGGGCGTCGGCGATGCCGGTGTTGGTCCCCGGAGTGTGCGGCCAGGCCACGAAGTCGGTGAACTGCTTGCCGATGACCTGTTCCGCGGTGTGCCCGAAGACGTACGCGGCGTCGTCGTTCCACGCGCTGATCGCACCGGTGCTGTCGATCTGGACGACGGCGACCCGCACGCGCTGGTCGGTGACGGGGAGCAGCGACGTGGGCAGGACCGGACCGGCGGAGCGGATGCCCACGGGCCGGTCGGGCAGGTCCAGCTGGAACCACACGTGCTTGCGCGTGGGGGAGTACTCCACACCCCAGCGGGAGGCCAGTGCGGCGCAGAGCAGCAGGCCGCGGCCGTTCTCGCGGTCGGGGCTGCCGAAGTCGACGCCGTTGCTCTGGAGGGGGACCTCGCGTTCGGGATAGTGGTCGGCGACCTCGACACGTACGCCGTCCCCGCTGCGCAGGCACAGCACGTCGGCGGCCGTCCCCGCGTGCACGACGGCGTTGGTCACGAGCTCACTGGTGAGGACGACGGCGTCGTCGACGACGTCGTTGTAGCCCCACCCCTGGAGCGTGTCCCGGACGAAGGCGCGGGCGGTCGCGACGGAGCGCCCGACCGGTTCGAAGGTGGCGGCCGCTCGCGCGGTGATCACAGCACTCCCCATATGGTGTCTCGTCGCTTCCCCGAGTCCTGTGCCCGTTTATCGCCGCTTCGATTCGCTTGCCAGGCTAGACGTTCGGCGAGGGTGCCGGTTACACGAGGGCCGAGTTCGGGACAGGACGGTCATGTGGTGGTGCGCGGGCGCACAAGTATGGACTCCCGGTGCAAGGGATGGGGGGCAACCGGGACAGGTTGCCCGCCGACCCGTTCCGGCCTGGTACGTTGCAACGATTTGACGTCCGCCCGGTCGCCCGTTGACGGTGTGCTGTGGCGGTGAGCCAAAGTGGAACTGGGCAAGCTTCCTGATAGGCCCGAGTGAAACGGTCAACCCCTGCGGGAGGGACACGGTGGAGTCTGGCGTGGCGGCGCAGGGTTCTCAGGCGCGTACAAAAGGCGGACAGTCCGTGAAAAAGCAGCGCAATGGCACCGTCGAGGTCGACGCGGCAGCTCTGAACAGGCTGCTCGCGGGACTCGTGGCGATGCGCGACGGCAACTTCCGCCGGCGGCTCACCGTCTCCGGCGACGGGGTGATGACGGAGATCTCCGCCGTCTTCAACGAGGTCGCCGACCGCAATCTTCATCTCACCGGTGAGCTGGCCCGGGTGCGGCGCGTGGTCGGCCGTGAGGGCAAGCTCACCGAGCGGCTGGAGACGGGCGCCTGCGAGGGCTCCTGGGCCGCCGCGATCGACGCCTCCAACGAACTCGTCGACGATCTCGCTCGACCGGTCTCCGAGGTGGGCCGGGTGCTGTCGGCGGTCGCCGACGGTGATCTGGAGCAGCGGATGGAGCTGCGCTCGCACACGCAGGACGAGACGGTCCGGCCGTTGCGCGGCGAGTTCCTGAAGGTCGCCCGTACGGTCAACAACCTGGTCGACCAGCTGTCGGTCTTCACCGAGCAGGTGACCCGGGTCGCCGTCGAGGTGGGCACCGAGGGCAAGCTCGGGGGCCAGGCGCAGGTGCGGGGGATGTCCGGGTCCTGGAAGGACCTCACGGACTCCGTGAACACCATGGCGTACCGGCTGACGGCCCAGGTGCGGGACATCGCGCTGGTGACGACGGCGGTCGCCAAGGGCGATCTGTCGCGGAAGGTCACCGTCCATGTGGCCGGTGAGATGCTCCAGCTGAAGAACACCGTCAACACGATGGTCGACCAGCTGTCCTCGTTCTCCTCCGAGGTGACGCGCGTCGCCCGTGAGGTGGGTACGGAGGGCGAGCTGGGCGGTCAGGCGACCGTGCCGGGTGTGGCCGGTGTGTGGAAGGACCTCACCGACTCCGTCAACACGATGGCGGGCAACCTCACCTCCCAGGTGCGCGGGATCGCGGAGGTGACGACGGCGGTCGCCAGCGGTGATCTGACGCAGAAGGTCACGGTGAGCGCACGCGGCGAGGTCGCCCAGCTCGCCGAGACGATCAACCAGATGACCGAGACGCTGCGGACCTTCGCGGACGAAGTGACGCGGGTGGCGAGCGAGGTCGGTGGCGAGGGGCTCCTCGGCGGTCAGGCGCAGGTGCCCGGGGCCGCCGGGACGTGGAAGGACCTCACCGACTCGGTGAACACGGTCTTCCGCAATCTGACGACGCAGGTGCGCGACATCGCGCAGGTGACGACAGCGGTGGCCAGCGGCGACATGTCGCAGAAGGTCACGGTCGACGTGGCCGGCGAGATGCTGGAGTTGAAGAACACCGTCAACACGATGGTGGACCAGCTCCAGTCGTTCGGTTCCGAGGTGACCCGCGTGGCCCGGGAGGTCGGCGTCGAGGGCCGGCTCGGGGGCCAGGCCGAGGTGCCGGGAGCCGCGGGGACGTGGAAGGACCTCACCGACTCGGTGAACACCGCGTTCCGCAACCTGACCGGTCAGGTCCGGGACATCGCGCAGGTCACCACGGCGGTCGCCAACGGAGACCTGTCGCAGAAGGTCACCGTGGACGTGGCCGGAGAGATGCTGGAGCTGAAGAACACCGTCAACACGATGGTGGCGCAGCTCTCCAGCTTCGCCGACCAGGTGACGCGGATGGCCCGGGACGTGGGCACCGAGGGCCGCCTCGGCGGTCAGGCGCGCGTGGACGGTGTGTCGGGTACGTGGAAGGAGCTGACGGACTCCGTCAACTTCATGGCCGGCAACCTCACCTCCCAGGTGAGGCAGATCGCCCAGGTGACGACGGCGGTGGCGCGGGGCGACCTGTCGCAGAAGATCGACGTGGACGCCCGGGGCGAGATCCTGGAGCTGAAGAACACGATCAACACCATGGTCGACCAGCTCTCCGCCTTCGCCGACCAGGTCACCCGGGTGGCCCGCGAGGTGGGTACGGACGGACGGCTGGGCGGCCAGGCGCAGGTGCCCGGCGTGGCCGGAGTGTGGCGCGATCTCACCGATTCGGTGAACGGCATGGCGGGGAACCTCACCGCCCAGGTCCGCAACATCGCGCAGGTCGCCACGGCGGTGGCGCGCGGTGACCTGTCGCAGAAGATCGATGTGGACGCCCGGGGCGAGATCCTGGAGCTGAAGAACACCCTCAACACGATGGTGGACCAGCTGTCCAACTTCGCCGAGCAGGTGACGCGCGTCGCCCGCGAGGTGGGTACGGAGGGCATCCTCGGCGGCCAGGCCGAGGTGCAGGGCGTTTCGGGCACGTGGAAGGACCTCACGCAGTCCGTCAACGGCATGGCGAACAACCTGACCCTCCAGGTCCGCAACATCGCCGAGGTCACCACCGCGGTCGCCAAGGGCGATCTCTCCAAGAAGATCACCGTCGACGCCAAGGGCGAGATCCTCGAACTGGTCACGACCGTCAACACCATGGTCGACCAGCTGCTGAACTTCGCGGACGAGGTCTCGCGCGTGGCCCGCGAGGTGGGTACCGAGGGCATTCTCGGCGGCCAGGCGCGGGTGCGCGGGGCGACGGGCATCTGGAAGGACCTCAGCGAGAACGTCAACCTGATGGCCAACAACCTGACCAGCCAGGTGCGCAACATCTCCCGGGTCTCCTCGGCGGTCGCCAACGGCGATCTGACGAAGAAGGTCACCGTGGAGGCGCGCGGCGAGGTCGCGGAGCTGGCCGACACGGTCAACACGATGGTGACGACGCTGTCCTCGTTCGCGGACGAGGTCACGCGGGTGGCCCGTGAGGTGGGCACGGAGGGCGAGCTGGGCGGCCAGGCCCGGGTGCCGGGAGTCGCCGGTACGTGGAAGGACCTCACCGAGTCGGTGAACTCGATGGCCTCCAACCTGACCGGCCAGGTCCGGCAGATCGCCACGGTCACCACGGCCATCGCCAAGGGCGACCTGACCAAGAAGATCGACATCGACGCGCGCGGTGAGATCCAGGAGCTCAAGAACACCATCAACACGATGGTCGACCAGCTGTCCTCGTTCGCCGAGCAGGTGACCCGGGTGGCCCGCGAGGTGGGCACCGAGGGGCAGCTGGGCGGCCAGGCGCGGGTCCGGGACGTCGACGGCACCTGGCGCGACCTCACCGAGTCGGTGAACGAGATGGCCGGGAACCTGACCCGTCAGGTCCGCGCCATCGCCGCCGTCGCCACCGCGGTGACCCGCGGCGATCTGAACCTGAAGATCGACGTGGACGCGGCGGGCGAGATCCAGGTGCTCCAGGACAACATCAACACGATGATCGCGAACCTGCGTGACACCACCCTCGCCAACAAGGAGCAGGACTGGCTGAAGGGCAACCTGGCCCGGATCTCCGGTCTGATGCAGGGCCGCCGCGATCTGGACGACGTGGCCTCGCTGATCATGAGCGAGCTGACGCCGGTGGTCTCGGCGCAGCACGGCGCGTTCTTCCTGGCGATGACCGCGGGCGACTCGGACGAGGTGGGTCCGGACGACGGTGCGGCCAGCTCGTACGAGCTGCGGATGCGCGGGAGTTACGGCTACTCGGCGGGTTCGATGCCGACCTCGTTCCGGCCCGGTGAGACGCTCATCGGGACGGCGGCCGAGGAGAAGCGGACGATCCAGGTGGACAACGTGCCGCCGGGCTATCTGAAGATCTCCTCCGGGCTGGGAGAGGCCCCGCCGGCGCATGTGATCGTGCTGCCGGTCCTCTTCGAGGGCAAGGTCCTCGGGGTGATCGAGCTGGCCTCCTTCCAGCCGTTCACGCATATCCAGCGGGACTTCCTCAACCAGCTCGCCGAGATGATCGCGACGAGCGTCAACACGATCAGCGTCAACACCAAGACCGAGAAGCTGCTGGAGCAGTCGCAGGAGCTGACCGAGCAACTGCGCGACCGTTCGCAGGAGTTGGAGAACCGGCAGAAGGCCCTCCAGGCGTCCAACGCCGAACTGGAGGAGAAGGCCGAGCTGCTGGCCCAGCAGAACCGCGACATCGAGGTGAAGAACACCGAGATCGAGGAGGCGCGGCAGGTGCTGGAGGAGCGGGCCGAGCAGCTCGCGGTCTCGATGCGCTACAAGTCCGAGTTCCTGGCGAACATGTCGCACGAGCTGCGCACCCCGCTGAACTCGCTGCTGATCCTCGCCAAGCTGCTGGCGGACAACGCCGAGGGCAACCTCTCGCCGAAGCAGGTGGAGTTCGCCGAGACGATCCACGGGGCCGGTTCCGACCTGCTCCAGCTGATCAACGACATCCTCGACCTCTCCAAGGTCGAGGCCGGCAAGATGGACGTCAGCCCGACCAGGATCGCGCTGGTCCAGCTGGTCGACTACGTGGAGGCGACCTTCCGCCCGCTCACCGCGGAGAAGGGGCTCGACTTCTCCGTACGGGTGTCGCCGGAGCTTCCCGCGACGCTGCACACCGACGAGCAGCGGCTGCTCCAGGTGCTGCGCAACCTGCTGTCCAACGCGGTGAAGTTCACCGACACCGGTGCGGTGGAGCTGGTGATCCGGCCGGCCGGGGCCGATGTGCCCAACGCGATCCGGGAGCACCTGCTGGAGGCCGGTTCGCTGCGGGACGCGGACGCCGATCTGATCGCCTTCTCGGTCACCGACACCGGGATCGGGATCGCGTCCAGCAAGATGCTGGTGATCTTCGAGGCGTTCAAGCAGGCGGACGGCACGACGAGCCGCAAGTACGGCGGTACCGGCCTCGGTCTGTCGATCAGCCGGGAGATCGCACGGCTGCTCGGCGGTGAGATCCACGCGGCGAGCGAACCGGGGCGCGGTTCCACCTTCACCCTGTACCTGCCGCTGCACCGGGCCGAACTGCCGCCCCAGGGGTACCCCGCGGTGGGTTCCGGTTCCGCGGAGGTGCTGGGAGGCGCGGGCGAGATGGGTCACGCGCAGGCCCCGCAGGGGCAGTCGGCCCCGTTGGGCGACCCGGCCAACTCGGCGGGCGTGTTCCGGCGGCGCCGCAAGGCCCTGGGGGACGGGGCCCGCAGGCCCGCCCTGCCGACCGGCCGGACCGCGCCGGAGAGCTCCCCGCAGCAGGAGGAGTGGGTACAGGCGCAGGGGAGTCAGGGCGAGAGCCAGGTGCAGGGCCCGCCGGCGGCGGAGGAGCGGGCTCCCCGGCGTACATTCCGCTTCCGTGGCGAGAAGGTCCTCATCGTCGACGACGACATCCGCAACGTCTTCGCGCTCACCAGCGTGCTGGAGCAGCACGGACTGGCGGTGCTGTACGCGGAGAACGGCCGTGAGGGCATCGAAGTCCTGGAGCAGCACGACGATGTGACGGTCGTACTGATGGACATCATGATGCCGGAGATGGACGGTTACGCGACGACGACCGCGATCCGTCGGATGCCGCAGTTCGCCGGGTTGCCGATCGTCGCGCTCACCGCGAAGGCGATGAAGGGCGACCGGGAGAAGGCCATCGATTGCGGGGCTTCCGACTATGTGACGAAGCCGGTCGATCCTGATCACTTGCTTGCGGTGATGGAGCAGTGGATGCACGGAGAGTGACGGGGATTGGAACAAATGAGCGTCAGTTGTTGACCGACTGTGCTCGGACGGGTGTGAACTCGCCGTATTCGGGGAACCTTCTGGTCTCAAACCGCGTTTGCGGTATGTGCACAGTGACATCGCGGTGACAGGGTGTGGTGACGGGCGGGGTGCGGCTACCATGACCGGCACAAGGACGGACGGCGTAAGGGAGTCGTCCCCTGGGGCGGCACCCGGTGCATTTCCGGGGCGAGGAGGACGGGCCATGGTGCAGAAGGCCAAGATCCTCCTGGTCGATGACCGGCCGGAGAATCTGCTGGCGCTGGAGGCCATCCTCTCTGCGCTCGATCAGACACTGGTCCGGGCATCGTCAGGGGAGGAGGCGCTCAAAGCGCTGCTCACGGACGACTTCGCGGTCATTCTGCTGGACGTCCAGATGCCGGGCATGGACGGTTTCGAGACAGCCGCGCATATCAAGCGGCGGGAGCGGACCCGGGACATCCCGATCATCTTCCTCACCGCGATCAACCACGGTCCGCACCACACCTTCCGCGGCTACGCGGCCGGTGCGGTGGACTACATCTCCAAGCCGTTCGACCCCTGGGTCCTGCGGGCCAAGGTCTCGGTCTTCGTCGAGCTGTACATGAAGAACTGCAAGCTCCGGGAGCAGGCGGCACTGCTGCGGCTCCAGTTGGAGGGCGACGGCCACACGGGCGGCGAGCACGAGAAGGAGCCGGCCGGGCTGCTGGCCGAACTCTCCGCGCGGCTCGCGGCGGTCGAGGAGCAGGCCGAAGCACTCTCCAAGCAGCTCGACGACGAATCCGCGGACGCCGCCGCGGTCGCCACCGCCGCCCACCTCGAACGCAAGCTGACCGGCCTGCGCCGCGCGCTCGACGCGCTGGAGCCGGGCACCGGCGGAGGCACCGGCGTGCTGCCCGCGCCGAGCTGACGCAATCCGGCACCTCCGGCCCCTCCGGCCCGGCGTGCGCCGACCCCTGCCATGAAGCCGCGTCAGTTCCCGGCCCCCCGCAGACGACACGGTCGGGTGAACCAGTAGGCGAACGTATTCACGGGCGACGACAGCGGTAACCTCGGCACCATGGCCTCACGTACGTCCGGCAAGGGTTCCCAGGGCGCGGCGGGCGCCGCGAAGCGCGTCGGCCGTACCCCGGGCCCGGCGAAGAAAGCCGCGCCCGCCAAGAAGACCGCGCCCAGGAAGTCGGCTGCTCCCGCGAAGAGGGCCCCCGCCAAGAAGGCGGCGGCCAGGAAGCCCGCGCCCAAACCGGCACCCTCACCCACCGGAGGCGTCTACCGGCTGGTGCGCGCGGTCTGGCTCGGGGCGGCGCACGGCGTCGGCGCGATGTTCCGCTCGATAGGACGCGGCGCCAAGGGACTTGACCCCGCCCACCGCAAGGACGGGCTCGCCCTGCTGCTGCTCGGCCTGGCGCTGATCGTCGCCGCGGGCACCTGGTCCAACCTCCAGGGGCCGGTGGGCGACCTGGTCGAGATGCTGGTGACCGGGGCCTTCGGCCGGCTCGACCTGCTCGCGC